>NZ_JAINRE010000079.1 GCF_020400595.1 Streptomyces naphthomycinicus
TCGGCTGGTGATCTTGTGCCCGGTCGTACCGGTGCCTACTGGCTCGTGGTGTAGAACCCTGGACATGGGGAGTGAGCGGCGGGAGCGGTTGAAGGCGCTGGGAGCGCGTCTTCGTGTGCTTCGTGGAGAGGCCGGCCTGACGGGTGCCGTGCTGGCGCAGCGGGCCGGCGTGGGACAGCCGACCGTGTCCAAGATCGAGACGGGACGCATGGTTCCGAGCCGGGATGTGCTCGAACGGCTCTTGGGCGCCCTCGGCCTCGATGAGTCGGTCGCTCGCGAGGTGCGGGAGCTGTTGGCGGCCGTGGTCGCCGCCGAGGACTCCGAGTCCTCTGTCGGTGATGCCGTCACGGGCACGACCGTTGATGAAGAGGTGCGGTCCGCTCAGTCGGTGCGCTCGTTCCAGTGTGTCGTTCTGCCGGCCATGTTGCAGAGCGCCGAGTACGCCCGGCACGTCTTCGAGAGTGCTCCTCATGCGACGCCTGAGGCTGTCGGTCGGGCCGTCGCTGCCCGTGTGGATCGGCAGAGCATGTTGTACGAGCCTGGGCGGGAGTCGGTGTTCGTGATCACCGAAGCCGTGTTGCGGACCTGGCCGGGGAGTCCGGCGCTGATGCTCGCGCAGTTCGACCGATTGCTGGCGGTGGAGAGCCTGAGCACGGTACGGCTCGGTGTGGTTCCCTGGCGTCGGCCGGTGCCGGCGCTGCCGCGGCACGGCTTCACCTTGTGCGACCAGCGGGCGGTCGTGATCGAGACCTTCGACAACGAGCGGGTGTCCACTGACGCCGCTGAAGTGGCCGCCTACGAGCAGACCTTCGCTCGCTTCGAGCGCGCTGCCGTCTTCGGGTCCGAGGTGCGTGAGCTGCTGTTGCTGTTGATGAAGGAGTTCCGCGACTTGGGAGACGCTCTCACCCCTTAGAGGAATAATTCCTCAAGATGCCTAGATTGCTGCATCGGACTAGGAATACTCTGCCGTCACGCTGTCTAGCCCCCTAGACGAACGGAGAGGTTCCCATGCTCACCAAGTGGTGCCGTGTCTTCCCCGGCTTGCCGGAAGAGGTCCCCCATGCTCGTCACTTCGTCGCATCCCTGCTTGCGGATCGGGGCCCGGTCGAGGACGCCCTCCTGGTCGTGAGCGAGCTGGCAACCAACGCCCTGCGGCACACGCGTAGCGGCGTGTTGGGGGGCTGGTTCCTGGTTGTTGTCGGCCTGGGCGACGATCTCGTGCGGATCCAAGTGGTCGACCAGGGCGGCGACCGCGTACCTCACCTGTGCCCCGCCACCAGCCATGAAGAGGGGGGTCGCGGGCTACGGCTGATTGATGCCTTGGCGAAGAACTGGGGCTACACGATCTTGCCCGATGGGCGTTCAGTCTGGGTAGAACTGGTGCGGGTGGGCGCATGAGCGTGCAGTGTGCGGCGCGTGCGGGGGGCTGTTTCGGCGGCGGTGCTGTGTGAGCCCAAAGGGTGTGCCCCGGAGGAGATCGCGGTTCTACGTGATCGGCGTGCGTTCCGGGCGACGCCTGCCGCCCATACCGTCTAGGGCCCTAGACTCCTGGGTACTGCTGCTGGGAGGTGAGGTCATGTCGGACGAACTGCAACGGATCATGGCGATTGACGATCCGTACCTGCTCCTGCGCGAGGTCACGACCCGCTTGGCGGACGCCCAGCAGGAGGTGACCGAGCTGGCCCGCCTCCGTCGGCGGGTGGTGCAGGACCTGCATGCGCAAGGACTGTCGTACGCACAGATCGCTGCAAAGGCCGGCCTGAGCCGCGGGCGGATTCACCAGATCCGGCACACCGGCCCTGCGCCGGAAGGGACCTTCCTGGGGCGGGGTGCCGTCACTGTCGCCACACCGCTGCGGCGTGACGACGAGCGCGGTCGCACGGTCGTCGCCGTGGATGACGTCAGTTCCGGCAAGCGGCTGGAGGAATTGGCGCGGACATACGGCCTCGACGTCACCTCGGAGCATGTGCCGGTGAGCGGTGAGATCGACCTCAACCGCGATGGCCTGATCGTCGTCTGCGGTCCGCGTATGTCTCAGGCGATGTGGGACACGTACGCCCAGGACCCCGTTCTGGAGTGGCAGCGCGCGGAAGACGGGCCCTGGACGGTGGTGGACCGGCAGACCGGTACCGTGCACCGCTCGGGCCAGGACAGTGATCCGGCCCGGCCGTACGACGTCGGATACCTCGGCCGGCTCTCGCGCCCGGACGGAAACGGTTCGCTGCTCGCCATTGCCGGTATCCACACTCAGGGTTCTCTCGGTGTCGTGCAGTTGCTCGCCAACGACCTGAACACTCTGTGGGGGCAGGTCGGCGATCACCAGTTCTCGACGCTGGTGGGTGTCGAGTACGACCCGGAGACCAGCGAACCGCGATCCGTCGAACTGCTCTGCCCCCTGTACCGGCACGATGAGGAAGCAGCGGCGTGAGGGTCGACCTCGCCACGCTGTCGGCCGGCCCCGGTCGCGCGAACGAGGACTTCGCCGCCGCTGCTCCTGGCGCGGCCGTACTGCTCGACGGTGCCGGTGTCGCCGGGGCCGAGACCGGGTGCACACATGGGGTCGCCTGGTTCTCCGGGATGTTGGGCGGCCTGCTGTTGCGCAGCATCACCGCGGACCCCGCACGGCCCCTCGCCGAGTGCCTGGCCGACTCGATTCGCCTCGTCCGATCCCTGCACGAGGACAGCTGTGACCTGGCTTATCGGGCCAGTCCGACCAGTACGGTCGTCGCCGCGCGAGTCGGCCCTGGGGGACTGCAATACCTCGTCCTCGGTGACTCCTCCCTGCTCCTGGCGGACAAGGGCGGCGGTACGACCGTCATCACCGACCGACGCCTGGACGAGGTCGGCAAGCGGCTGCGCGGGCCGGTCGACGCACTGCCGACCGGCTCACCCGAGCACTCCGCCGCACTCGCCGAGTACCGGGACGCCTTGACGGGGCTCCGCAACCGGCCGGACGGCTTCTGGATCGCCGGCCCCGACCCGCAGGCCGCCGAGCATGCCCTGACGGGGACGGTGCCCCTCGATTCGCTGGCGTCGGCGACGCTGCTGAGCGATGGGGCGACGCGACTTGTCGACCGCTTCGAACTCGCGGAGTGGGAAGAGGCGTTGGCTGTCCTGAGTTCCTGCGGGCCGGATGAGCTGATCCGCCGTGTTCGCGAGGCCGAGGACGGTGACCCGCACGGTCGCCGCTGGCCGCGCGGGAAGACGCGCGACGACGCGACCGTCCTTCACTGGGCCCTCCCGTAGCGCCTTCGCGCGAGCAGGAGTCACCTCGTATACCCCCCTAGACAGTTGATGGGGCGTCGGTTACCTTTACTGTCGACCCCCCTAGACAGTTGGGCGGTCGCCTCCCTGTGCTGTCTAGGGGGGTATCCAGCCCGAGCGGCGCCGATCACCGAAGGCGCCGACAACTCAGTGAGGTACTGATGCGAGTCATTCCCGTAGACACCTCGGCCGCCACGATGCTCGTCACCAAGCTGCCCGAGGTGAAGGTCAGGGACCGGCAGACCGGTGAGGTCGCCGTGGACCCGGTGACCAATCAGCGGCTCATGACGCTGGAGGTGGTGTTCATCGCGGCCGGCGGTTCGGACATGGTCAAGGTCACCGTTCCGGAGCAGGGCATCGGAGACGGTCTGGTCATGGGAGCACCGGTCATCCTGTCGGGACTGGTGGCCAGGCCCTGGGAGAGCGAGTTCGGCGGGCGGGCCCGTCACGGCATCGCCTACCGGGCCGACGCCGTCATGGTCAACGCTCCGGTCGCGGCGCAGGGCTGATCGCCATGGCCGACACAGTGCGAGTGCTGTTACCGGTCCTGCTGGTCCTGGTCGTGCTCCTGGTGGTGCGTCGCCGCGTGCCGGTGCTGTTCTGGGGGCTGGTCGGGTATCCGGTCGTCGCGCTGCGCTTGCTCGTCTCGTACCGGGCGACGATGGACGCGTGCGGCCTGACGGTTCCGGCCTCGGCTGTCCGCCGGGCCACTGCCCGGATGATGGGGCGGCAGGCGGCGCCCGTGCCGCCCCGGCGGACTTTCCCGCTGCCGACCGGGTCCGGCCTCGTGATGCGGCTGCGTATGGCGACCGGGCAGGCACCCGAGGACTTCACCGCCTCGGCCGACCGGCTGCGGCATGCCTGGGGAGCCCATGCCGTGTACGTGCGCCCCACGAAACCGGGGTGGCTCGAACTGCGGCTGGTGGGCTGGGATGTGCTCGCCGAAGTACGCCCCGGCCGCCGTCGGGTGTCGGCCGGCTCCCTCTGTCTGCCCTTGGCATTGCGAGAGGACGGCCGTTGGCACGTACGGGACTTCCGCACCGTGCCGCACGAACTGATTCTGGGCGCCACACAGTCCGGCAAGTCCGTGTATCTGCGCAACCTGCTGTGCGGCCTGGCCCGGCAACGGGTCGTGCTCGTCGGGATCGACTGCAAATGGGGTGTTGAACTGGCACCGTTCGCGCCCCGGTTGTCGGCGCTCGCCGACGACCCCGACCGAGCGAACGAACTCCTTGGCGTGTTGGTGGAAGAGATGGAGGCACGGTTCCGCCTGATCGGTCTCAGTGGCGGGACCGGTCCGGACGCCGCCCTCACCTCGGATGTGTGGGGGCTGCCGGAAGCAGTGCGGCCGGTGCCGGTCGTGGTCGTCGTGGACGAGGTGGCGGAACTCTTTCTCGCCGCGAGCAAGGACGACGAGAAGCGGCGGGACGCCATGGTCACCAAGCTCATCCGCCTCGCCCAGCTCGGCCGCGCGGCCGACATCTACCTTGAAGTCTGCGGGCAGCGCTTCGGTGCCGAACTCGGCAAGGGCGCGACCATGCTGCGCGCTCAGCTGACCGGCCGCGTCTGCCACCGCGTCAACGACGAAGCCTCGGCGAACATGGCGCTGGCCGACATCTCGCCCGAGGCTGCGCTGGCCGCCACTTCCATCCCCGCCGAACGGCCTGGTGTCGCGGTCGTCGGCGACTCCTCCGGCGGTTGGTCCCGTGTCCGCTCGCCCCACCTCACCCTCGCCGACGCGGCGGCCGTCTGCCGTGGCACCTCGGCCCTGGTCCCGGAACTGCCCCGGCTCGACTCCTTCCGGCCCACCGTTGCCGTCGAGTCCGCCGGATCGTCCTCCACGACCGCTGTCGCGCCCACCGCGCGCCCGGTGACCGAGTAGTCCGCTCCATCACCTCACGGCCGGCGTGGCCGCCTCGCGCCATGTCCCTACCTCTCCCATGCCCAAAGCAGGAAGGAACCGGAGCCGATGCGTGCCCACCTGATCCGCGTGGACGCCGTGATCGTCCAGGCCGTCATCGCGGGTGCCCTGTCCTTCTCCCACCTGCACGATCTCGCCGCGGCGGCCGGACAGGGCGGGTGGAAGGCGTGGGCCTATCCCATCAGCGTGGACCTGCTGCTCGTCGCCGCCTGGCGACGGATGAGGCAACAGCAGCGAGCGGGCCAGGCGGCCGGGAGCCCGCGGCTGTGGTTCCTGGTGGCACTGGCCGCATCTCTTGGCGCCAACGTCGCCACCGCCGGGCTTCTCGACCTGGACCACGTCCCCGCCTCGCTCCGCGTCGTCGTCGCGGGCTGGCCCGCCGTCGCCTTCTTCGGCGGCACCCTCCTGGCTCACACACCGCACGGCCCGGACACGTCGGCGGTCCCGGCATCGCCGCCGGCCGACCCGGTCGAGGAACAGGCCACCACACCGGGCGGCGTCGACGCTCCAGCGCCGGCCCCCGAGCCCACCACCCCCGAGCCGGAAACCGTCCCGGCTTCGCCGCCCGGCCCCGCCGTCGCGCTGCCACCCGTCCTCATCGACCGTGCCCGGGCCCTGGCCGACGAACACCGCTCGGCCACCGGCCGCCCCGCCGACCCCGACGCCGTACGCGCCCGGCTCGGCCTGCCCCCGTCCATGACCGCGTCCGTCGCCGCCCACCTCTGAGAGGAGCACCGCCATGCACCGCCGCTTCCGCAACGTCCGCCGCATCGGCCCCGTGAACGTCGCCTCCTACGTCGACCGGGGCAGGAACCGCCACCTGGCCGCCTGCACCGCGCCCCGCTGCGACTTCTCCGCCGAGTACGACTCCCGCGCCGCCGCCGAACTCGCCGCCCGCACCCACCGCTGCTCGGCCTGACAGGAGACCACCCCATGGACGTTCCGCTCTGGCTCGCCCTGCTCGTCGTCGGCGTCCTCGGCGTCAAGCTCATCCACCCGCCCTGGTGGCTCATCGCCGTACTCCTCCTCGGCGGCTACCTCCTCGCCGACAGCCTGCTGGCCCCCGTCATCAACTCCCTCGTCAACTAACCCGCGAAAGGAGAGCCCTAGTGTTCCGGCCGAAGCTCCCGACCATGCCGCAGCCGACCGGCCTGGTCACCGCTCCCACCAACATCGAGCCGACCCCGATCACCCCGGCCCTTTCGACCACGCCGCCGGCCTCCCAGGCTCCGGCCGCATCCCGCCCGGCCGTCCAGCTCACCCCCGGAACCGTTCTCGCCCTCGTCGGCGGCGGCACCACCGTGGTCCTGGTCGTCGGTGCCGTCCTCGTCTCCATGCTCCTCGCCGTCGCCCTGACCGCCACCTCGGTCGCCGTCTGCGCCCTCGTCACCCGCTCCCTGCTCACCCGCCGCTGAGTCGACGGCTGCTTTCGCCCGGCCTGCCTGTGCTGTCTAGCCCCCTCGACAGGCAGGCCGGGCGGCCACCCCACACACGCGACCGCTCAAGGAGGAACCCGCACATGCGCCCACCGGCTCCCCTGGTAGCCATCCGCCACCTGGCCGCCCTCGCCCGGCACGGCGACGTGAGTGCGTACGCCCGGCAGATCCAGCGCCTCGGCGGCTGCGAGCGACCCGTGCGAATGGAGGGCCACCGGCTCGACGTCCACGCCGCCACGGGCGAGATCGTCCGGGAAGTCGTCGACCGCGAGCTTCCTGCCGGACAGCTCCTCATCCGCTGCAACAACCGCCGCGCCACCCGGTGCGCCACCTGCGCCGAGACGTACCGCAAGGACACGTTCCACCTGGTCACCGCTGGCCTGAGCGGTGGCAAGGGCATCGGTCCGGCCGTTGCCCAACACCCGCGCGTCTTCGCCACCTTCACCGCCCCTTCCTTCGGACCCGTCCACAACCGCCCCGCGGGTGGCCGCTGTCGCTGTGGACGCTCTCACCCGGAGGACGACCCCACCCTGGGCACACCGCTGAACGCGGAGCGGTACGACTACCGGGCGGCCGTCCTCTGGAACGCCCACGCCGGCGCCCTCTGGGCCCGCTTCACCACCTACCTGCGCCAACAGCTCGCGTCCCGCGCGGGTGTCACCCGCACCGCGCTGCGCGACTGCCTCAAGGTGTCGTATGCCAAGGTCGCCGAGTACCAGCGGCGCGGCGCCGTCCACTTCCACGCTGTCATCCGCCTCGACGGTCCGGACGGCGCCGACGATGCCCCACCGGCCTGGGCCACGACCGAACTCCTCACCGACGCGATCCGCACAGCGGCCAGTCTCGCCGAAGCGCCCGGCCCCACCCTCGACGGCCGCACGTACACCTTCCGATTCGGTGGTCAGCTCGACATCCGTCCCGTTCGCTCCGCCGACTTCGCAGGCAGCTCGGAGCTGTCCAGCCGGGCCGTGGCTGCCTACATCGCCAAGTACGCCACCAAGGGCGCCGAGACCGCCGGCACCCTGGACCGTCCTGTCCGGAACCCGGTCACGGACCTGATCGGCTCCGGCGTCACCGACCACGCCCGGCGGATGATCCTCACCTGTTGGCACCTGGGTGGGCTTCCCGACCTGGAAGGCCTGCGCCTGCGCAAGTGGGCCCACATGCTCGGCTTCCGCGGCCACTTCTCCACCAAGTCCCGGGCCTACTCCGTGACGCTCGGCACCCTCCGCCAGGAACGCGTCGACCACAACGAAGCCTTGGCCCGCGAACGCGCCGCCGAGGCGGGCCACCCGCTTCCCGACCCGGCCACCGTCCTCGTCCTCTCCCACTGGCGCTTCGCCGGTACCGGGTGGACGAGCGCGGAACACCTCATCGCTCACGGTGTCGCCCCTCGCTCAACCGACCCGCAGACGGAAGGAGAACCGACATGGCCCAGCGTGTTCCCGACGAGCTGATGACCGTCCGCCAAGTGCTCGATGAGCTGGGTGGTGTCTCTCGCCGGACCTTCTACCGATGGCGCGAGCTCGGTCAAGGGCCCGCGGCATTCAAGCTCCCGAATGGAGAACTTCGCGTGAGGCGCAGCGACTTCACGACGTGGTTGCGGCGGCTGGAGGCAGCGGCGTGAAGTCTCTCGACGTGAAGGTGTGGGGCGTACGGAAGAGGAACACCAAGAAGCCGTCCTATGACGTCCGATGGACCGTTGCCGGGAACGTCTTCTCCGAACAATTCCGTACCAAGGCGCTCGCAGATCACTACCGTTCCAAGTTGCTCCGCGCCACTCATGACGGCGAAGAATTCGACGCGGCGACGGGGCTGCCCGACTCGATGGTCGAGAAAGCGACCTCGATGACCTGGTACGCCTTCGCTCTGAAGTACCTGGCCATGAAGTGGCCTCACGCGGCGCCGAACACGCGCAACGGGATCAATGAGGCCCTGACCGCCGTGACGATGGCACTTCTCGGCGATCGCCCTGGGCAGCCGTCCGAGGAACTGATCAGGAAGGCACTCCGCAACTGGGCTTTTGTCCTTCCTGGCCCGGACGAGCGCGAATTGCCGACCGAGATTGCAAACGCCTTGCACTGGGTGGCCAAGGCGTCGCGCCCGCTCTCGGACCTCGGTGACGCCGTGATCGGCAGGGCCGTCCTGGACTCGCTCAAGCTGAAGCTTGACGGGACGGCGGCGGCCGCCGAGACCGTTCGGCGCAAGCGCCGGACGCTCGTCAACGCGATGCACTACGCGGTAGACCTCGGCGAGTTCAAAGAGAACCCGATCACGGGCATTCGCTGGAAGAAGCCGAAAGTTGCCGGAGAGGTCGACCCCCGGGTTGTCGCCAATCCTGAGCAGGCTCGTTCCCTGCTGACTGCGGTCTCGTACATCGGCGGGTACGACCGCGCGCGTGGTCGCCGGCTCGTCGGCCTGTTCGCCTGCATGTACTACGGCGGCCTGCGCCCGGCTGAGACCGTCGGCCTCACAAGCGCAGACCTGAAGCTGCCCGAGGTCGGCTGGGGGACGGCCCTGCTGAACCGGACGCGCCCCAGTGTGGGCAAGCAGTGGACGGACTCCGGTGAGACCCACGACGACAGGGGCCTGAAGAACCGGCCGGCGGAGGAGGTCCGGCTCGTACCGATCCCGCCCCAGCTCGTCTCTATCCTCAGGCAGCACATCGATGCGTTCGGGACTGCCGAGGACGGGCGGCTGTTCACCAACGAACGTAGGGGAGTGGTCGGCTCGTCCACGTACTACCGCGTCTGGCAGGAGGCTCGTGCGCTGGCGCTCCCGCCGGCCGCGGTCGCCTCCCCGCTCGCCGCGCGTCCGTACGATCTCCGGCACTCGGCACTGTCAACCTGGCTCAACTCGGGCGTAGACCCCACCGAGGTCGCCGAGCGCGCGGGCAACAGCGTAGAGGTTCTGCTGTCCCGCTATGCCAAATGCATCGATGGGCGGCAGGAAATCGCTAACCGCAAGATCGAAGATTTGTTGCGCGAGTACGAGTGATCGGTCCACAGGGCGATAGCCCCCGGCTTTCGGGCTAGGGGCTTCGTCGTGTCTCGGCCGCGTTATCTCGGCCAATGGTTGCTAGCTGCACCTGCCGGGTCGTGTTTCATTTCATGAGCGCACGACTGCCCCATGGGTCCCGTCTGATTCGCGCTCTACGCACAGGTCGCCGAGGTGCCGACCCTCGCTCTATGGGGGCTTTTGAGAAGACACCGCGCTGGCTGGGTAGCGGTCAGTCGCCCTGCCCGTACTGTGGCTTGCCGCAAGACCGGGTGGCGACGCTTGAGTATGACTGGGTGATGTTGGAACCGGACATGGCTCCACTGGCCCACACAGTGCCGGCGGAGCACCGGTGGATCGAGCTGTCCGATGGGCGCGTGACCGTCTACGAGGTGTGTCCGCCGGATCAGTTCCAGCGGTGTCGTATCGAGCACCGCCTTGCCTGCCCGGCACAGCCGCTGCCGGATCTATGGCCGTGGCTGACGGCACTGCGTGGGGAGAACGCGCGGCAGGTGGAACGGGACGAGCCGGAGCCGCCGCCGCTCCCTGAGCAGTGGCCGGACGCCGGCTGACGCACACTCGGAAAACTGCGGGGCTGACCAGGGGAAATGACCCAAGATCCTGTCCACGAATAGTCCACGGGCCCCGTCGCAGGGCCGCTCAGCGTTGCATACGCCCGCACATACGCGAAGACCCCGACCTCAGCGTTTCCGCTGGTGACGGGGTCTTTGGGCACCTCATAGTGGGTGCCCCCGGCAGGATTCGAACCTGCGCACACGGCTCCGGAGGCCGTTGCTCTATCCCCTGAGCTACGGGGGCGTGTCGGGCGCTGAGCTTCTCGCTCGCGGCGACGGGTAGAACACTAGCAGGTCCGGAGGGGTGATCAGGAACCCGTTTCCCCGGGTGGGGGTGGGCGGGTCCCCTGTAGGGGGTGGAAGTGGGGAAAACCCGGACGCGGTGGCCGGTCCGGACCTACTCTCAAGTTGTGCCAGGCGCTTCGGGTCGGGTGCTTGTTGTGGACGACAACAAGGTCATCCGGCAGCTGATCAGGGTCAACCTCGAGCTGGAAGGGCTGGAGGTCGTGACCGCGGCCGATGGTGCCGAGTGTCTGGACGTGGTGCACCAGGTGCGCCCCGACGTCGTGACGCTCGACGTCGTCATGCCTCGGCTCGACGGACTGCGCACCGCCGCCCGGCTCCGGGCCGATCCCCGTACGCACCACCTGCCTCTCGCCATCATCAGCGCCTGCAACCAGTACGAGGTCGAGACCGGCCTCGACGTGGGCGTCGACGCCTTTCTCGCCAAGCCCTTCGAACCCGCCGAGCTGGTGCGGCTGGTGAAGGACCTCCTTGAGAGGAACACCGGGCAGGAGGGGCGTGGGGGAGAGGGGCACGGTCGTGGAGGTGACGGTGGCCGTGGGGGAGATGGTGGAGGCGGCCGCGGGGGAGGCCAGGGTGGCGGGCTCGGCGGTGGGGGCGTCGCCGGAGACGTGTCCGCCAGGGACCAGGTCGGCGAGGTCGCCGGAGACGCGGCGGTCGGAGAGGCCGGTGGAGGGGTCGAGGGCGGTGGAGGTTCTTCCGGGCTCGGGGGATCTACCGGGCGTGGGGGTTCCTCCGGGCGCGACGGTTCTCTCGGGTGCGATGGGCCTCTCGGGCACGGTGGGTCCGGAAGCGAGGCGTCCGAGGGGCGTGGAGGCTCCCGCGGTGGCTCCCGGAGAGGCGGCGGCTCCGACGAACGTGGCGGGGCCCGGCAGGGCGCGGGCTCTGAACGTCGTCCCGTGGCGCCGCAGGGGATGGACTCCGACGGGCGTGGTCTGTCCCGTGGGCGGTGAAGACTCTGGCCGTCACGGTGTGCCCTGTGGCGGCCGGGCATCCGGCTGTGAGCGTCGGGCAGCGGGCGGGGTGTTCGGACGGGTGGCCTGCGGCGGGTAGGCCCGGCAGGCATAACCGCCTCGCGTACCCACCCCCCTCCTCCCCTAGGCTTGTCCCGTGACCCCCGTCGAGCTCTCCCGCACCGTGTTGCACGCGGTGCGTCGTGCTGTCGACGACGGGGAGCTGAGCGTGACCGTGCCCGAGCGGGCCGTGGTGACCGAGCCCGGGCCGGGTGGGTGCGGGGACTTCGCCACCACCATCGCGCTGCAACTCGCCCGGCCGGCCGGACGGCCCCCGCAGCGCGTGGCCGAGATTCTGCGGAACCGGCTTGTCGAAGCCGACGGCATCCGGGACGTCGTCGTCACCGGACCCGGGTTCCTCAACATCAGCCTCGACGAGGACGCCGATCCCGTGGCCGGGCTCGTCCGGGAGATCCGGGAGCAGGGCGTCCGGTACGGGTACGGGGACGCCCTCGCCGGACAGGTCCTCGCGCTGCGCGTGCCGTACGAAGTGCGGGCCGAGGTCGTCGCCGACGCCGTCGTACGTCTCGTGGGGACCCAGGGCGGGCGCGCCACCGTCGAGCACGGCGCGCCCGTGAACCTGCGGCCCGTCCCCGCTCCGGAGGATCCCGCCCCGCTCGGCCCCGACGCCGCCCAGTGGGCCCTGCTCCACCCGGCCGCGCACGACCGGCCGCGGATCACCGCCGATCACCTGGTCCAGCGCGAGGGCAACCCCCTCTTCCGTGTCCGGTACGCCCACGCCCGCGTCCGCAGCGTGAGCCGCAACGCCGCCCGCCTGGGCTTCACCGCCGAGCCCGGCCCCCTCGTGTCTCCGGCCGAGTCCGGTCCTCTGGT
>NZ_JAINRE010000007.1 GCF_020400595.1 Streptomyces naphthomycinicus
ATGATGCGCCCTCCCGGTCGATCGGCCTTGTCTCCGTCGGCTCCTCAGCCGATGATCCCGCGCTTACCCCGGCTCGGGCCCCGCATGCCTGCGCGTCTCGGAGCCTCCGGCACGGCCACACGGCCGGCGCATTCACCCGGACGGAGCAATTCCGCCGCGTGGAGCGCGTCCGGACGCATCACCGGGCCTCCACCGGTGAGACATCGGACATGAACGAACCCACATCGCGCGGCCCGCTGCCGGCCCCTCGCGACCCGCCCTCGCCCGCCCTCGTGTTCACCGCCGACTTCGGTTCCACGGCGCAGTGGGTCGCGGGTCGGTCGTGGGCCTATCCGGGAGGCGGCCCGGTCAATCCGGGCGACGACAAACTGGACTACCTGGTACGCGACGCCGCGTACAGCCGCTCGGGCACCTTCCGGGCCACCCGCCGGCCGGACGGGAGATGGAACACCGGCCTGCTGACCACCGAGGGCAGCGAGGAGGACTTCATGGTCCGGGCGGGGGACGTGCTGGAGGCACGGGTCCGGCTGCCCCGGGAGATCGGGGCCTGGCCGGCCATCTGGACCTGGCGCGACGGCGACCAGGAGATCGACGTCTTCGAGTATCACGCGGACAACGAGGACCTCCTGGAGTTCACCAACCACGTGCACGGCGCGAACCGTTACCTCCGTGACGACGCCGTCCGGCCGGGCGCCTGGGTGGACCTGCGCACCGAGTTCGGGACCCGCTCGGTGGTCTGGTGGCTCAACGGCGAGCGGGTGTTCTCGGACGGCCGCGGCGTGGGACGCGCCTGGCACGCCTACCTGATCGTCAACCTCTCGGTCTGCGCCGGGCGCTACCATCCCGGGCCCGTTCCCGGGACGACCGAGATGAGCTTCGAGGTGAGCAGCCTGGTGGTACGGCGCCCGCAGGCGGGCGGCGCGCCGCGCAGGGCGGTCGCGGCCAGCGGCCCCGGGGCCGAGTCCGCGGAAGGAGGCGGAGAGCAGGGGCCGGCGGACTTGTAAACCCCGAGAGGGCGGGCTCCGCGCCGGGTGGTGACCACACGTCCGGCGGCAAGGTGTACCCCGGTCCGCTCGTCGGCCCGCCCCGGCTCCCCCGAGCACGTCGGCAAGCGCGCGGGGAGGCGCCCCGCGGCGCCCGGCACTGCCCCGAACAGCTGTTTTCCGGCCGTCATCCGGCCCCCTGCCGCATCCGGCGGCGGACAGGAGCGGGAAGGGTTGCGGGAGCGTCCCGGCGCGGGGCGCGCGGCCTGGAGGAGGATCGGCGTGAAGAGCAGGCGGGGCACGGACGAGTGCGACGTCGTCGTCGTGGGCGCCGGTCTCTCGGGACTGGCCTGTGCCCGGGATCTGTCGGCGAGCGGGCTGCGGGTGAGGGTGCTGGAGGCCGGGGACCGGGTCGGCGGCCGGATGCGGACCGACCGGGTGGAGGGCTGTGTGGTGGACCGGGGGTTCCAGGTCTTCAACACCGCCTACCCGCAGGTACGACGCCGCCTGCCGCTCCGGGACCTGCGGCTGCGCCCCTTCACGCCTGGTTTCCTGGTGCACACCGGCCGCCGGCGGCTGCGGTTCGCCGATCCGACGCGGGCGCCCCGGCAGGCGCTGCGCGGGCTGGCCGGCGGGGTGGCCGGCCCGCGTGACCTCGCGGCGCTGGCCGCGCTCACCGGCCGGGACATGCTCGCCCCGGCCGCGCTGGTCCGGCGGTCGCGGGACACGTCCACGGGGCGTGCGCTGTCCGCGGCGGGGTTCAGCGACGGCTTCGTCGAGCGCTTCTTCCGCCCGTTCCTGTCCGGGGTGTTCCTGGAGGAGGATCTGGCGACCTCCAGCCGCTTCTTCCACCTGGTCTGGCGGAGCATGGCGCGCGGCACGATCTGTCTGCCCGCCGCGGGCGTGTCGGCCGTGCCGGAGCTGCTGGCGTCCGCGCTGCCGCCCGGCACCGTCGCCCTGGAGTCGTCCGTCACGGCCCTCACGGACGACGGTGTCCTCGTGGACGGCGGGCGGGACGTCGCGGCACGGGCCGTGGTCGTGGCCTCGGGCCCCACGACCGCGGCCGGTCTGCTGCCCGGACTGACCGTGCCGCCGTACCGCACCGTCACCACCTACTACCACCTCGCGCCCCGCTCTCCGCTGCGGGAGCCGACCCTGCTGACGGACGCGCGACGCCGTTTCGCGAACAGCTGTGTGCTGACCGAGGTGCACCCCGGCCACGCGCCCCGGGGGTACGCGCTGGTGGCCACGTCCGTACTGGGCGCGGACACCGGGGGACGGGAGCGGACGGTGCGGGACGCCCTGGCCGAGTGCTACGCGACCGACACCGGAGGCTGGGAGCCGCTGACCGTGCGTACGGTCGCCGAGGCGCTGCCCGCGATGGAGCCGGGGCTGCCGCTCAGTCGCCGCACCCGCCGGGGAGCGGGGCGGTACGTGTGCGGCGACCATCGGGCGACGGGATCGGTGCAGGGGGCTCTGGCGTCGGGGGCGCGTGCGGCCCGGGAGGTGGCGGCGGACCTGTCGGCGGAGTGACGGCGGGGAGGCACGGTCAGGGCGGCCGGGGTCCCGCTCGTGTCACGAGCACGCAACGGACCCTGCTCCGGCGCAACCGCGGATTGGCCGGAAATCGTTTGTGCCTGCGACAGTCACAGCCCCTCACCGTCCCTCACCTTCCCGCACCCTCGATCAGACAGGATCCGCCATGACCTCGCCCCGTACGCCCGACCGTCACAGACCCGGCACCGTTCTCCGTACGACCGTGGTGAGCGCGTCCGCCGCCGTGCTGGCGCTGACGCTCACGGCCTGCGGCGGAGACGGTTCCCCCACGGCGTCGCCCACCGGTGGGCACACCTCGACGGCACAGGGGGGCGGAAGTACGACGAAGACCGGCTCCCCGACGGCCGGGGCCGAGCCCGCCGGTGCTCCCGGCACGGGCGCAGGCACGGGCACGGGCAGGGGCACGGGCACGGGCACGGGCAGTGGCAGTGGCAGTGGCAGTGGCAGTGGCGGAACGTCGGCTCCCGCAGCTGCCGGTGACGGTGCCACGGCACCGGCCCCGGCCAAGCCGGCCACCTCCGGCGCCACGGACGGCGGCAGCGGCTGCGACCACAAGATGCCCCTCTCCCCCGACGAGGTCGCGGTCTACCGCTACACGACGGAAGGCGGTTCCCTGAGCCTCGTCGTGAAGCACGGGAACTGGGGCTGCGCGCCCGCGGACTCCGACGGCGCGCCGTTCGAGACCGTGGGCAAGGAGACGTACATCCCGCTGGACCAGGCGGCCTATGTCACCGTCACCAACCCCGTCGTGGAGAGCACCGAGAACCAGCGCATAGGCGTACAGGAGTTCCTCGACTGGCTCGACGCGCACCCGGACAGCGGTCTGGTCTTCACCTATCACCTCGGTGCTGACGGGGCGATCGACAGCCTGGAGGAGGAGTTCACCCCCTGAGCGGTCACGCGGTGGGGGCCCCTTCCCGGTCGGAGGACGGCCACACATAGGGCAGATCGTCGGGGACGCCGGGGAACACGTGCGCGTAGGTGTCCCGGTCCTTGCGGACGAGCGCGGACTGATGGCTGCGGTGGAACGCCTCGTCACCGAGCCACGGCGGCAGTTCCCCGGCGGCGGCGAGCGCGGACTGGTCGCGCACGGAGGCGCCGGGCCGGTCGGCGGCGTACCCGGCGATCAGCGACGCGGCACAGCTGTCCTGGTGCCCCTGTTCCCGCCACACACGGCAGATCTCCAGTCCGTAGCGGACCAGGGCCTCCTCGTATCCGCTCCACATGCGCACGGCCGGATGCCTGCGCCAGCCGTACCCCGGGACGGTCAGGCCGCGCAGGACCTGGAGCGCCTCGACGCGCTGCTTGCCGAGGCGACGGCGGTCCAGGAGCAGGCCGGAGCGCCGGAAGTCGGAGTCGGGCAGGAACGTCTGCATGGGCGCCGTCCTGGAGGGGTTCGGGTGGTGTGGGTTCGTCGCCGGGTGCTTCCCGGCCGCCGGGCCGTCGTTCTCCTCGGGTCCTCCTCCGGATCGCGTTGCTCCTTCGGGTCGTTACTCCCTCGGGTCGTTGCTCCCTCGGGTTGTTCCTTCGGGTCGTTGCTCCTTCGGTCGTGTTGCTCCCTCGGTCGGAAGGCCGGCCGTGTCCGTTCGGGCGCCGGCTCACGGGGCTCGCCGTGTCGCCGCGTGGTCCGCTTCGCCTCCGGCGCCGAGCAGTCCGGTCGGTGTCAGCGAGGTCTCGGCCTCCAGGCGCGTCAGGTGCCGGCGGGACAGCCGCAGCACCAGCGGCGGCAGGACGGCACGCACCGGCTGCACCAGGCGCAGCCAGGGCGGCGCGTACACGGCTGTGCGCCGGTGTTCCAGGCCGCGCACGATCCGGGCGGCGATCTCCTGGGCGTCGTACACCCGGCGGGCCGGTGCCGGCATGCGGCCGCGCAGTTCGCGCAGCACGGTGTAGCGGTCGGCGTCGCGCACCATGTCGGTGTCGGTCCAGTTCAGGTAGGCGATGCCCACGGCGACGCCGTGCCCGGCCACCTCGGCGCGCAGCGCGTGGGCGAAGGCTTCCACGCCCGCCTTGGAGGCGCAGTAGGCGCTCATCAGCGGCGCGGCGCCCAACGAGGCGAGCGACGCGATCTGCAGGTAGTAGCCGGCCGTGGACCGCAGATCCGGGAGGAAGGCCCGGGCTGTCTGGGCGCTGCCGGTGAGGTTGACGTCGATGACCCGGCGCCAGTCGGCCGGGTCCGTGTCGGTCAGTCTGCCTCCCTCCGCGATGCCGGCGTTGGCGATGACGACGGAGGGGGCGCCGAGACGGTGGCGTACCTCGCGCGCGGCCCGCTCCAGGGCCGGCAGATCGGTCACGTCCGCCCCGACGGCCAGGGCCGGCGTGGGCAGCCGTGCGGCCAGCTCCTCCAGTCGCCCCCGCTCGTGGCCGAGGAGTGCCACGCGGGCTCCCCGCCGGGCGACTTCGCCGGCGAGGGCGGCCCCCACGCCGCGTGCGGCACCCGTCACCACGACGGTCCGGTTCCTCAGCGGGCTGCTTCGCACGGGTTCGCCTTTCTCTCCCGGGGCACCGGTCAGGCCCCGGCGGTACCCGGACGCGCCGTGTGGTCGGGGTGCCCTGGGGTGCGGCGGGCCTCCTTCATCTCCGCCTCGTACAGATGGTCCCGGCCCTGGGCGAGTTCGCTCACCACGCTGCGCTCCAGCTCCAGGAAGGGCCGGTAGTAGGTGTCGTTGTAGGCCTCGACGAGCTGGAACGTCCAGTGGCCCGGGATCACGTTGCGGCCCAGGATCTCCGCCTCGACCTTCTCCGCCCACTCGGGATGTCCGGCTTCGCGCAGCAGCCGTACCGCCCGGTCCAGTTCGAGGTCGGCACCGCCGGTGAGCTGGTGGAAGCTGTACAGGTGGCCGCGGGCGCGCTCGGTGGTCTCCAGCGCCTTCGACAGTGCTCCGAGAGCCTCGACGGTCCGGTCGTCGACGCCCTCGGGGCGCCGGTGCCGGCGGTCGGGCCCCTCGCGGTCCTCGTTCATGGGCACTCCCTGGATGCCGTGGCCGGATGCCGTGGGTTCCGTGTTCCTCGCCCACGGGTCCTGCCGTGTGTCCCTCGCTTCCCTCGCATCCCTCGCTTCCTTCTCTCCCGAGTGACCGGATGCGGCGTCCGCCGGGTGTCCGGTCAGCGGGTGTTTCCGGTCCGGTCCCGGCGGGCGAGGAGGCGCTGTGCTCCGGCTAGGCCGGGGGTCCGGTGGGCCCGCAGTGCGGCACGTGCCGCGTTGGCGCCGGGGGCTCCGTGCACCCCGCCGCCGGGATGGGCCCCGGCGGAGGCCAGGAAGAGACCCGGGACGGGCGTCTCCGGACGCCCGGTGCCGGGCAGGGGGCGGAAGAAGAGCTGCTGGTGGAGCGCGGCCGTGCCGCCGTTGATGGCGCCGTCCGCGAGATTGGCGTCGAGTGCCTGGAGCGTGGGCGGCGTGAGTACGCGCCGGGCGCGGACGAGGGAGCGGAAGCCGGGAGCGAAGCGCTCCACCTGCCGTTCCACGCGGTCCGCCATGCGCTCCGCGTCCGCCGGCCCCCAGTCACCGGTGATCCCCTCCTCGCCGGCGTCCGCCCGGATGTCGCGCGGGACGTGGGTGTACGCCCAGGCGGACTCGGTGCCCTCGGGGGATCGCGAGGGGTCCGCCAGGGTCATCTGCCCGAAGAGGGCGAAGGGCCGGTCGGGCACCTGGCGCATGGCGATCTGCGCCGCGAAGCGGGTGAGTTCGTCCATGCCGTCGGCCAGATGCACGGTCCCGGCCCGGCCGGCCTGTTCGGCCCGCCAGGGCACCGGGCCGTCGAGGGCCCAGTCCACCTTGAAGGTGGCGAAGTCCCACTGGAATCGCCGCAGGTCCTCCAGCAACTGCGCGGGCAGGTGCTCGGTGCCGACGAGGTCCCGGTAGAGGACGGGCACGCCCACGTCGGCGAGTACGGCTCGGCGCGCGGTCACCGCCTCACCGGCGCGGGTACGCACTCCCACGGCACGCCTGCCGCGGATCGTGACGCGCTCCACCCGTTGCCCGCAGCGGATCTCCCCGCCGTGTGCGCGCAGGCGCCGGACCAGCGCTTCCGTCAGGGCACCGGAACCGCCGACCGGCACGGGAAAGCCGTACGTCTGACCGAGCATCGCCATCAGCCAGCCGAAGCCGCCGCTGCCCGCCGATTCGGGGGCGAGGTCGGCGTGCAGGGCACTGCCGGCCAGCAGCAGCCGGCCGCCCTCGCCGCGGAACTCCTCCTCCCCCAGCCGGCGCACCGGAAGGGAGAGCGACCGGGCGACGCGCAGGCCCCCCGCGGCCCGCAGGGTCCACAGCAGCCGGGCCGACGCCCGGACCGGCGGGAAGGGGGTGAACAGCGCGTTCAACAGATCCGGGCGCAGCGACTGCCACAGGGCGAACAGGCGCCGCCAGGCCGCTCCGTCGCCGGCCGCGAAGGACTCGGCGGACGCGGCCGTGGTGTCGATCCGCCGGTCCAGCACGGCACACCGGCCGTCGCCGAGAGGATGCGCGAGCACCCGCGGCGCATGGCTCCAGCGCAGCCCGTGGTCCTCCAGGCGGAGCGTGGCGAGGATCGGGGACGCCGCGGCCAGCGGGTAGAAGGAGCTGAAGAGGTCGCTGACGAAGTCCGGATGCACCCCCCGGTCATGACGGACCGCGCCGCCCGGCTCCGGCTGTTCCTCGAGTACCTGGACACTCCATCCGGCGTCCGCCAGCAGGTTCGCGGCCACCAGCCCGTTGGGGCCCGCCCCGATCACCACGGCGTCAGGCACGGCCGGTCCCCTCCGCGGCGGATGCCTCCCGCGCGGGCGCCTCCCGTGCCTCCCGCGCGGGCGTCTCCCGGCGTCCGTTCCCGGCGTCGTCGCAGCAGCGGGCGAGCCGGGCGAGCATGGAGCGGTGGCGCACCTGGATCAGCGCCTCCACGCCGGCGTTGTGCAGCACGCCGCCGGCTCCCTGCAACGGGTGTTCGTCCACGAGGACCAGGCAGTGCTCGCCCCACTCGCGCAGCTCGATCGAGAAACGGGCGGTACCGAGGAACCCCGCCATGATCTCCAGTTCCAGGAGAGATCCTTCCCGGCAGTGCCGGACGACGGTCTCGTTGGCGAGCCGGAGCGGCCCCAGCCGGATCTCGTACGCGATGGACGCGTCCTTCCGCGGCCAGGAACCCTGCTTCGGCCGGGAGGCACCGGTGCCGACCACCCAGTCGGCGTACCGGTGACCGTCCGCGAGGACCTGCCACACCGTGGCGGGGTCGGCCTTGATCACACGATGACGAACTGCCATGCACGCCTCCGGGTCGCGAACTGCCCACCGGCGTCCCCGGGTGCCCCGCGAGACCGCGCCCCAACCGTCTCGCCGCCTCAGGCGTGTCCCGACGGCCCTGCGGGCAACCGGAGGTCAGAGAAACGCCGGGACGGGGCGGGCACGCCCATGGAGGAGGTCTGCGATGGTGTGGTGGGGCTGGGTGGTCTTGGTGGTCGCGGCGGTCGGACTGACCGCCGCGGCGACGCTGTCGGTCCAGGCCAAACGCCGTGCCGGGACGGTGATCGCGGTGCGCGGAGGCCGCAGGTCCGGCCGGGGAGGTCCCAGGTGATCACGCTGATGCTCGCTTCGGACCTGGCCGGACGGGAGGTCGTGACCCTCGGCGGCGACGCGGTGGCGCGGGTCAAGGACACCGTCTTCGACGCGGCGGCGGGCCGGATCACCGGCTTCACCCTCAGTGGCCGGGGACTGCTCGCGGGACCGCTGAAGCAGAGTCTGCCCTTCTCCGCGGTACACGCTCTGGGTCCGGCCGCCGTGATGATCCCGAGTGCGGCCGTCCTCGACGGCCGGGAGGCGGTGCTGGGCTCCGACGCGGCCGGTGGCGGCGCGGTGATCGGTGCGCCGGTCATCACCGACCAGGGCACGGAGATCGGTACCGTGCGCGATGTGGTCGTCGAGGCCGGTACCGCGGGGCACGTCATCGGCTTCGAGATCGCCGCGCACGACAACTTCGACGCCCGACGGCGCAAGGTGTTCGTCCCGCGCGGCCAGACACTGGCCGTCTCCGGTGAGGCCCTGGTCGTCCCCGCGCGGGCACGCCACTTCGTCGCCGACGATCTGCCGAGCTTCGGTGCCCAGGTGGAGGCCTTCCGGGCGGGCGCCCGGCTGCCGGAAGCGGACAGCCCCCCGAGCGGCCCGCCGGACTCGGACATCCCTGTGAGCGGCGAAGGAGACCGCGCATGATGCTCTTCACTCAGACCCGGGGACTGCCGGTGATCACCGCCGAGGAGGCGGCGACCCTGGGCACGGTGGACGCCCTGACCATCGATGCCCGGACCAGGAGCGTCGCCTGTCTGCGCCTGTCGGGAGCGCCGAAGGACCGTGCGGTCCTCGGCTGGGGCGCGGTGGAGGCGGTGGGGCACGACGCCGTGATCGTGCGCTCGCGGGTCGCCGTCGGGGCGGGGCCGGACGAGGTGCCGGAGCACCGCGACGCGGTCGGGAGCCGCGTGCTGACCGAGTACGGCGTGGAACACGGCACCGTCAAGGACGTCGGCTACGACCCGGGGACGGGCAAGATCCTGACCCTGTACACGGCCCTCGGAGACATCGCGGGGGACGACCTCATCGGCCTCGGCACCTACGCCGTGGTCGTCCGCGCCGAACGGCACTGATCCCCCCGCGCGGCTCCCGCCACCGGCCCGCCTTCGCGTAAGAACGCGGGATCACCGCAGCGGCCTCGGCTCCGGGGTCGTCCGCGCGGAACGAGGCAGGCTCCGCGCGGCTCCCGCACGTGCCCGGTTTCGCGTGCGAGGTCGGGATCACCGCAGCGGCCTCGGCTCCGAGGTCGTCCGAGCCGTACGAGGCAGGCCCCGCGCGCGGCTCCAGCACCGGCCCGGTTTCGCGTGCGAGGTCGGGATTCACTCGGACGGGTCCGTGTGCGGGGGCGTTCACCGGGCAGCCGCCGTCGTACCGGAGCCGGTTCCTCCTCCCGCGCTCCGGACGGTGGGTGCCGCGGCCGATACCCGAGCGAGCCACGGCACCCACCTGGAACCCGCCGGACGCGACGCGCCACGCCGTCCGTCCGGCGCGGCGGGCGAGCGGGCCGTCCGGCGCGACGGAAGAGCGGGCCCTCCGGCGCGGCAAGCCAGCGAGCGGGCCGGTCAGCCCGGTCTTGCCGGCGGCCGGCACCGGAATCCGCCGGACCGGCGGTGACGGGCGCGGCGATCACTCGTTTGAACCGACGGAACGATCAGCTTCTTGTCCCGTCACCCCTGAGAGTCACATGATCATGCCGAAGCGTCGGTCGCCGCTCTCCGGCCACAGCGCGGCCCGGACGACAGCGGTCGCCGACGCCGAGCCCGCCGGGGCACGCGCCGCGTACGCCCCGCCCGTGTCCATCCCTTCCCCGCCCCCCGCCTCTCCCCCGGGTCCGATCCGGCGCGGGCGCCGGCCGCGGGCCGTGACGGCGGCTCTGGCCCTGCTCGCCGCCACCGGCGCGCTGCTCCTTACCCTTCCGTCCGACGCCGGGCGCCCGAGCGAGGCCCCGCGTCCGGCGGCCGGAACCCACGCGGAGCACCTGCGCCGGGCCCGCGCCGACGCGTGGACCCACGTCACACGCCCCGGTCTGGCCGCCTGGCCGGCGCGCGGCGGACGCATCGGCGACACGGGGCTGCTCGCCCGCGCGCTGCGCGCCTGGACCGACCCGGGGTGGCGGGGCCGCCGGTCGGCGGAGCCGGGCGCACCGGCCAGGGGGCCGGGGACCTCGGCCCGGCTGTTGTTCGCGGACGACGTCGACGGACGCGCGGTGGTCGTGCTCCAGGACGGGACGCACACGGTGCGCTACAGCGAGCCCCCGCACGGCGGCACGCCGGAGCTGGCCGCAGCCCTCACCGAGGGCGCGGACGTGACGACCGCCGCCGTCGTCGTGGGGCGTTCCCCACGGACCGTACGGCTGCTGCTGGCCCCGTGGATCACCGACGCCGCCGTCCGCGACCTGCGGGCACCGGCCGTGCGACCGCATGCCCTCATCCGGGACGGCGACGGCGTCACCGAGCCGGTCGCGGTGGCCGCGGGCGACGGGCCGTGTCGCGGTGTACCGGTCGTACAAGTGCGCAGCTCGCCCCGGATCGCCGAGGACCGCGCCTTCCTGCTCGCCGATCTGGGCGGCCTGGTGCCGGCCCGTCTGACATCCTTGCCCACCACCCGGCCGGCGGTCCGGCAGCGGCCGCCGCGTGCGCCGACGGGGGCGGCGGACGTGCGCGACTGGGCCGCCTCGGCCTGTCGTCTGACCGGGCTGCGCGGGAAGGGCGTACGCGGTGTCGACCACTGGGTCTTCGCCACACAGGCGCTGCCCGAGCGGTCCGGTACCGCGCGCTGGGTCTGTGCCCGCGCCGACACCTGGCGCGGCACGGGGGACGTGGAGTATCTCTTCGTCGGCCCGGGCGGCACTCGCGCGAGAGCCGTGGGCCGCGGCCGCGACACGGCGCAGTGCAGCAGTTCCGGCCGGAACGTGCTGGCGCACACCGAGTGGCGGGCCCCCTCGGGCACCACCTACCTGCTGGCCGCGGCAAGCCGGACCGTGACGCGTCTGGAGGTGACCGCTCGGGTGCGGAGCACCGTCGGCGGCCGGCTCCTGGCGATCACGGCTCCCCGCGGCCGGCCCGTCGAGGTGACGGGCCGGCTGCCCGACGGGACGAGGATCGACTCCCCGCTCAGCCCTGACGGGCCTTGAACCGGGGATCCTTCTTGTTGATCACGTAGGTCACTCCCCGTCGGCGCACCACCTGGGCGCCGGGGCGGGACTTCAGTGCCCGCAGGGACTTACGCACCTTCATGTCCGACTCCTCCTCTACGTGCTGCGTGCCGGCGGCTTCAGCCGCGTACGGGCGCGGTGCGGCCGTAGCGCCGCTCGAAGCGCTCGACGCGGCCCTCGGTGTCCAGCACGCGGGTGGTGCCGGTGTAGAACGGGTGGCTGGCCGAGGAGATCTCGACGTCGATCACCGGGTAGGTGGTGCCGTCCTCCCACTCGACCGTCCGGTCCGAACCGGCGGTGGAACGGGTCAGGAACGCGGTGCCCGCGGCACGGTCGCGGAAGACGACGGGGCGGGACACGGGGTGGATACCAGGCCTCATGGGTTGTCCTTCCTGGGCTGTCCTGGGAACGGGGCGGTCGCGGTCAGCGTTCCTCACGGAAGAGGACGTGCTGCCCGGCCACCGGGTCGTACTTGCGCAGGACCAGCCGGTCGGGGTCGCTGAGTCGGTTCTTGCGCGTCACATAGGTGACGCCGGTCCCGGCCGTCGACTTCAGCCGGACGACGGGACGCACGGTGCTGCGTGCCATGGGGCCCTCCTTGTCCAGGACCGACACCACTTATTGATCAGTGCATGTCAGTCACGAGGGCTACAACGGCATCACCCCCCAGGACATTCCCGGCCGGGCATTCCTTCTTGTGAGCCTGACCACACGGTTTCCCGACAACTCTGGGTAGCGGCTTGCGTCGCACGGCTCGATGCGGGACTGTTGCCGGAAGACATCTGTTGTCCGTCGCAGAGAGGTGGTGGGGCGCGTCCGAGGCGCGTCCCCGCGTGTGTTCGGTACCAGCGGCTCGCCCGTAGATCCTCGCAGCGCCGCGGTCAGCGTCGGCGCGGCCTGGGCTCATGCCCCGTACCCGGTGATCGTCGCGGACCGGGACGGTGGCCTGGTCGAACTCAACGCCGCCGCACGGCTGTTGTGGTCCCAGGCCGTCCGGGGTGACGCACTGTGGGACACCGTGCCGGCCTGGCTGGCCGAGGCCCACGGGAGGTTCGCCGACGGCGTTCCCGACGGCACCGGAGAGGTCTCCGGCGCCGTCGCCGACCGCTTCTTCGAGGCCCACCCCACCCCCGCGGACGACGGTGACGTGGTGTGGTGGCTGATCGACGACACCGACCGACGGCTGGCGGAGGCCGCCCTGGCCGGAGCCCGGCAGCGTTCCGCCCTCCTGGCCGACGTCTCCAGCCAGCTGCTGTCGACGCTGAACGTGACCCGGTGCATGGAGGCCACGGCACGCATGGCCACCGACCACCTCGCCGAGGCCGCCCTGCTCGTCGCTCCCCCGCAGGGCCGCCGGCACCAGCTGACGTACGCCTACCGCGGCGGCCCGGTGAGCCAGGTGACCGCGCCGGTCGACGTGCACGCCGTGCCCGGACTGGCCGAGGCCCTGCAAGGATTCCCGCCCGTGCCGGCGCGCTGGATCGATCCCGCGTCCCTGCCCAGCTGGGTACGCCCGGCGGACTTCACCGAACCGGTCGGCTCCGTCATCGTCGCCCCCCTCCCCGGACACGGCGTGCCCGCCGGTGCGCTGATCCTCCTGCGGTCCAGCCGTGAGCAGGCGTTCAGCGGCGACGAGGAACTCTTCGCCCGGCTCTTCGCCGCCCGGGCCGGGGCCGCCCTGTCGGCCGCCCGGCTCTACACCGAACAGGCGTCCATCACCGCCACGCTGATGCGGGAACTGCTGCCGCCCCGGCTGGAGAACGTGCACGGAGTGGAGTACGCGGGGGCCTACCGCCCGTCGCGGGACAACGAACGGATCGGCGGGGACTTCTACGACGTCCACCCCGGCACCGGTCCCACCGAGGAGACGCTCGTGGTCCTCGGGGACGTGGCCGGCAAGGGTCTGGACGCGGCGGTCCTGACCGGCAAGATCCGCAACACCCTACAGGCGCTGCTGCCGCTGGCCACCGACCACGAACGCACCCTGACCCTGCTCAACTGCGCGCTGCTCTCCTCCCATCACACCCGCTTCGCGACCCTCGTACTGGCCTCCGTCCGCCGCCTCGGCAGCACGGTGGAACTGCGGCTGACCAGCGCGGGACATCTCGCCCCGCTGATCGTCCGCAGCGACGGCACCGTCGAGGAGACGGCCACGCGCGGATCCCTGATCGGCGCCCTGCCGAAGGTCACCTCCGCCACCGCCAATGTGACACTGCGGCCCGGGGAGACCTGTCTGCTGTACACCGACGGCGTCACCGAGGCCCGCGGAGGCCCGCTGGGCGACGAACTCTTCGGCGACCACCGGCTCAAGCGGGTCCTGGCCGAGTGCGCGGGCATGCCGGCCGAGGCCGTCGTCGAGCGGATCCAGATGCTGACCGCCCAGTGGGTGGGGTCGGGCAGCCACGACGATGTCGCCACTGTCGCCATCAGCGCGCCCCGGGGCGCGGATCTGACGATGGCGGGCGGTCAGGGCCGCGTCGGCAGCACGATGTACAGGAGGAATGGGTGAGCGCTCCCCCGGCGATTCGTACCGACGCCTTGGTGGACGAGTTGTGGCAGGCCGTGACCGGCGGTGACGAGTACACGGCCGTCGAAGTCGTCCGCCGCGCCCGGGCGGACGGGACGGACGAGGAGACGCTGCTGCTCGACGTGATCGCCACGGTGCAGCGCAGGGTCGGCACGGAGTGGGCCGCCGACCGTCTGACCGTGGCCCAGGAGCACGCCGCGACCGCCATCAACGAACGCGTGATCACCGCCCTCGTGCACGACCGGCCGCCCGCCGACGCCGCGGACCGCGTGCCCAAGGGGCGCGTCACCGTCAGCTGCGTCGACGGGGAGTGGCACGCCATGCCCGCGCGCCTCGTCGCCGAGGTACTGCGGCTGCGGGGCTGGCGCGTGGACTTCCTCGGCGCCCAGACACCCACCCCTCACCTGGTCTCCCACCTGCACAGCACCAGTTCCGCGGCGGTGCTGCTGTCCGGCTCGCTCCCCACGCACCTGCCCACCGCGCACGCCGCCATCACCGCGTGCCAGGCCGTCGGCGTCCCCGTCATGGCGGGCGGGCGCGCCTTCGGCCCGGACGGCCGCTACGCCCACGCGCTGGGCGCCGACCGGTGGGCGCCCGACGCCCGTGCCGCGGCGGCCCTGCTGGAGGAGGAGTTGGCCCGGCCTCATCCGGCGGCGGCCCGGCAGGTCCTGGACGACCTGCCGCACCTGACCGACCAGGAGTACACGTTCGTCGCCCAGTCCCGCGGCCGCCTCGTCCGGCAGACGCTGACCAGCCTGGAGAATCGATTCCCCGCGATGCGCGCCTACAGCGACGCGCAGCGCGAGCGGACGGCGGAGGATCTCGCCCACATCGTCGACTTCCTGGCCACCGCCCTGTACGTCGACGACGCGGACCTCCTCACCACGTTCCTGTGCTGGACCGCCGACGTGCTGGAGGCGCGGCGGGTACCCGCGCACTCGGTGGTCACCGCGCTCGGTGTGCTCGGCGAGCACCTGCGTGAGTTCCCCCGCGCCCTGCGCCTGCTCGACGACGGCACCGCCGCCCTGGCCGACCGTCCCCGCCGTCCTGTCCCCGGCTCCGACATAGAAGCATGACCGACCTGCCACCACCCGCCCTGCGCCTCACCGTCACTCACGGAGCCCTCGGACTGACCGTCGACGTCTCCGGCGACCTCGATCTAGACACCGGCGACCACTTGGTCGAGACGGTGACCGAGCACCTGGCCCGGCATCCCGAAGCACCGGCCGTCCGGCTGGACTTCGGCGAGCTGTCCTGGATCGATTCGGGGGGCCTCTCGGCGCTGCTGATGGTCCATCGCCGCGCCCGCACCGCCGGCCGCGCGCTGTTCCTGGACCGCCGTCCCGCCCTCCTGGAACGTCTCCTGCGCCAGACCGGCACCCTCGATCACCTCACGGCCCGGCCGGATCAGGACGACACCGCCGGCGCGGACGCGACCTGAGCCGCGGTCCGGACGGGCCGGCCCGGAGGGCCCGGACGAGCCGGCACGAGGGGCCCGGACAGGCCGTCACGAGGGGGCCCCGACGGGCTCGTGGCACCACGTCAGGAATACTTGTCCAGAGGCAACTTATGGCCCGGACGGGGTAGGAGAACCGCCGGGGCGAGGCGGCACGGCGCCGCGTGGCCATGGACCGAGGGCACGAGGACGACGGAATGCAGTGGGAAAGCAGGGCTACCGTGAAGGTGACCTGCCATGACCGAGTCTTCGAGATCAGCGTGCGCGGCGAGGTCGACTACGAGGAGAACGACCTGCTCCAGGCCGCCTGGGCCGAGGTGGAGGAGGCGGCGCTGCCCGTGACCGTGGTGGACCTCTCCCAGGTGACGTTCGCCGACAGCGGGCTGCTCAACGCCCTTCTCGACTCCCGGCGTCGCCATCGCGCGGCCGGCCGCGAGCTGATTCTGCTCGGTCCCTTCCATCCGACGGTCCAGCGGCTCTTCACGCTCACCGGCACCTTGGAGCACTTCACCGTCACCGACTCCCGCGCCCGGGCCATGCGCGCGGACGAGACCTGAGGCGTACGACGGGCGAGCGCGGGCATCCGCGAGATGCACGCATGTTCGGTGAAAGGAAGGAGAGGCCGTGTCGTTCCTCTGGGCCATCATCGCGGGACTTGTCATCGGCCTGTTGGCCAAGCTCGTCATCCCCGGACGCCAGCCCATCCCGCTGTGGCTGACGGTCCTTCTCGGCATCCTCGGCGGCGTCGCGGGCAACGGGCTCGCCACCGCCTTCGGAGTGCGGGACACGGGAGGCATCGACTGGATCCGCCACATCCTCCAGATCGGAGTGGCGGCGGTCCTGATCGCCTTCGTCAGCCCGCTGTGGGCCCGACGGCATGCCTGATCACCGTGCGTCCGGCCCCGTCGGCCCCGGCCGACGGGGCCGGAGCCGTGCACGGCTCCGGCCGCGAAGGCCGGCGGGTCCGGCTCCAGGCCGCCGCGTTCGCAACCGTGCCGGGAGAGTCCACGTCGTCATCCGGTCAGCCTCATCTGGCCCTCTTGCGGTAGCCGACCGCGCCTTGGGGTGGGACACCTTGTAGCACAACCACCCCTCGACGCCCTCCGTGAGAGAGGAAGTCCCGCCATGGCTTCGATCCCGGTCCAGCCCGGCAAGTACAAGATCCACGCCCACATCATCGGCCCCACCAGCCTGCTGACCGCTACCGAGTACGCGGTCAAGCACGGTGCCCCTGTCATCACCGATCGCCTCAACCCGCTCCCCATCGAGCAGGAGTGGGTCATCGACTACCCCGAGGCCGGGCAGGAACCCGAAGTCGGGTCACCGTACGTGATCCACCTCGCCTACCATCCCGCCGCGGGCCTGATCGTCCCCGAGGACAAACTCTGGGTCAACAGCGTGCCGCGCACCGAGTGGACGAAGTTCACCTTCGAACGGGTCATCGGCGGCGTCAAGATCCTGTCGGACAAGGGCCTCAGCCTGCGCGCCGGTCACCGCGGCGCCCAGATCGAACTCACCACACCCAAGCCCGAGTTCCAGGAGACCTGGACCCTGGAGTACGTGGGTCCGATCGTCGCGGAATAGCACCGCCCGTGGGGTGGCCGGTGGTCGCAACGTCCGCCATCCCATCCCGCCGCGAGATCGCGGCTGCGTTCCCTGCCGTCATCCGCGGACTCCGGCAGCTGTTGTCTCCTTGGCCAGCGCCGGGCCCGGACGAGTATGGCGGCGAGATGAAGTGCGGCCTGGTGGGCGATCGCGAGTTCGTCGGTTCGTGCTGCCAGGCCGCGCCACCGCTTGAGGCGGTTGATGCACCGCTCGACGGTGTGGCGCTGCTTGCAAGGTTTCCGCATCGAAGCCGGGCGGGCGCCCACCTCGACGACGGCGGCCGGTGGGGCCCGGCTAGCGCAGGCAGCGGCCGGCGAGGGTTCCGCCCGGGTCGTCCGCCAGGGCGATACGGGCGATGACGCGCTTGCCCACCGGTTCCCGCCGCACCTCGAAAGCCTGGACGATCGCCATCACGATCTCCAGTCCGTGCTGTCCGACCCGGCCGGGATCGGCGGCCCGTGCCACCGGCAGCGCCGGATCGCTGTCCCACACGGCCACCTCGACCAGTCCGCCCACGACCCGCAGCTCCATCAGCACCGGCCCCGGTGCGTACTTGCGGGCGTTGGTCACCAGTTCGCTGACGACCAGTCGGGTCAGCTCCATCGCCCGCTCCGACACCGGCAGCCCGTACTCGCTCTGCACCCGGGCGAGGAAGACCGCCGCGCGCTGCCGGGCCTCGGCGATGCACGGGCCCTGTCCGTCGAGTGGAACGATCTCCTGGATCGGCTCCGAGCCGGTCACACCCTCACCGCCAGGCCCTGACGCCACCGGCTCCATTCGCGTGCCCCCGTTCATGCGCCACGTCTACCCGCCGACGCCCGGTACATGCCGGGGCCGTCGAGGCGATTGCGGCGCGCTTCGGCGGCACGGCGGCCGGCCACGCGAGGGGGCCGGTCCCCCGGCGCCGGACGCCGCCACCGCCGTGGCCGCGCACCGGACCGCGCGCGGCTGTGAAACCTCTCCTGAACGCCGTACACACGGCGCCTCCACAAAACGGCGCTCATGGCGTCGGGATGTCCGCGGTCTCGGGGTATCAGAAGTTACGTGGTGCCCGAACGTCATACACGCGCAAACGTGCAGGCAGTTGCCGTTTGACAACTATAGCCGCGAGACAACAAAGTAACCGTGTCGGTCGGACGTGGGGAAGGATCTGTGATGTTCCGGTGGACGCAGGCCGCTGCGTGTCCCGGCCGCTCGCACCCGAGGGTGCCGACGGCCCGGGCCTTGCGCTCTGCGCCTCAGGCCGTCCGGCTGCCGCGACTGTCGGCGTCGTCCTCGTGTATCTGGGTGGCCGCCGCGGCGCAGAACGCCTCCAGCCCCTCCAGCAGCGCGGCCCGCTTGGCGGCCGGCATCAGCGTCAGGACCTCCTGCAGCTCCCTCTCCCTGCGGGCACGCAGGTCGTCGAGGAAGGCACGCCCCCGGCTGCTCAGGTGCAGCCGTACCTCGCGCCGGTCGGCAGGACTGATCACCCGGTCGACGAAGCCGGCGGCCTGCAACCGGTCGCAGAGCCTGCTGGTGGACGGCGGGGTGGAGGCGAGGGAGTCGGCGAGGGTGCGCAGGTTGATGCCCTCGTGGTGCTCCAGGATGAGCAGCACGCGCAACTGGGACGCGGAGGCGGGCGCCGTGGAAGCGCGACCCCAGAGCACTTCCAGCAGCTCACCGGCCGTGGAGGTCACACGGGCGACCTCGTCGGGCCGGGGCACGTTTCGGAAGGCAGTCACAGTCACACTCTCGCAGGCTCTGGGACGGTTGCCAGCCTACTAGGGGTGCGAGCCCACGAGCGATGTCCTGCACGACAGACGCGGACGAACCCAGCGTCGCCATGCGGCCGAGATCCGACAAAGGATTGGTGTTTCCCTCATCGTGAACAGATTCGTGACCGCCGAACGCGCCCTGCGTACGGCGGCACCGCACCAGTTGCCCGACGCCGTCCGCCGCGTGCTCACCGAGCACTACGCGGCCAGGACCGTCGAGCTGTTCATGGTCGACTACGGCCTGGCGGTGCTCCAGCCGGTCTCCGCACTGCCGGACTCACCCGAGCCGCTGCCCGTCCACGGCAGCCCGGCAGGCCGTGCCTTCGGCTCGCAGGAGCCGTTCGTCGAGCCGCGGCGGGACGGACTGGCCCGCGTACACCTCCCCGTGACCGTACGGGGCGACCGGCTCGGGGTACTGACGGTGACCCTGCCGGACGGGGAGCTCACCGAGGGCGGGCTTACGGAGCTGTCCGAGATCGCCGAGGTGCTCGGCCACGAGGTGGTCGTCGCCGACCGGGACACCGATCTGTATCTGCGGGCGCGCCGCAAGGACCGGCTCACGCTGGCCGCCGAGATGCAGTGGCAGCTGCTGCCCGGATGCTCGTGCACCGGCCCGGAGTACGAACTGGGCGCACAGCTCGAACCCGCCTACGCGATCTTCGGTGACAACTTCGACTGGTCGGCGACCGCGGACCACCTCATGCTGTACGTCACCAACGGCATGGGAGAGGGGATAGAGGCCTCCCTGCTGACCAATCTGGCGATCAACGCCCTGCGCAACGCCCGCCGGGCGGGCCTGTCCCTCGCGGACCAGGCGGCCCTGGCCGACCAGGCGGTCTACGCCCACTACCGGGGCCGGTCCTACCTCTCCGTACTGATGTTCGATTTTGAGCTCGCCACCGGGCGGGTGACGGTCGTGGACGCCGGATCTCCGCAGATGCTGCGGCTGCGCGCCGGCGCCGTGGAGCGGATCCCGTTCGACGCCCAGCTGCCGCTCGGCATGTTCGAGGAGACCGACTACGTGGCCCAGGAGTTCCGGGTCGAGCCCGGCGACCGGCTGGTCTTCGTCAGCGACGGCGTGTATGCCGTCGCCGACTCCCAGGGCGAGGCGTACGGGGACGTCGCCCTCGCGCGGGCGATCCAGTCCACTCGTCTGCTCCCCGCCGCCGAGGTTCCGCGCGCCATCCTGCGGGAACTGACCGGACACCGCGGCCGGCCGGTCCCGGACGACGACGCCCTGGTCGTGTGCATGGACTGGCGCGGACGCTGACGAGGCCGGCCGGGGCCGTACGGCAGGGAGCCGTCACTCCGTGAGCGGGCCCGGCTCCGGGGCGGCCTCCTCCAGGGCGGCCAGCATCGCCCGCAGCCCCTGACGCAACGCCGACCGGTCCTCCGGCTCCATTCCCTCCAGCACCGCGGCGAGGGCCCGCGCCCGGCGCCGGGCCACATCGCCCAGGACACGCCGCGCTCGCGTCGTGAGGTTCAGCTGCACCTCACGGCGCTTGTGCGGATGCAGCACCCGCTCCAGCAGACCGGCCGCCTCCAGCCGGTCGCACAACCGGCTGGCCGTGGGCAGCCCGATGTCCAGTCGCTCCGCGAGGGCGGTGAGATTCAGCCCCGGCGCCGACTCCAGCGCCCGCAGCGCCCGCAGTTGATGCAGCGACAGCCGCAACGCCGCGCCCTGCGCCGCCAACGACCACAGCGTCGTCAGACCCTCCACGGCATCGGCGAGATCCCGCGCGGCGCACTCCGCACCTTCGCCCACACTCGCCCGGTCGCCACCGGGACCGCCGTGACGGGTCACGAATACATCGCTTTCCGTAAAGCCCGGGCCATCAAGACGCCCCTCCCACCTCCCGCTGGTACCCGATCGGCCCACCCGCAAGCAGGTCACGCGGTCGAAACCCGGCACAACCCGCGGATCGGAGAGGGGCCTTGCGCACGTGGTGGGAGTATGTGATCAAATCTACCGATGCGTACCCCCCACATACAGACGCATCAAGCCCGCCAGTCCGACGCACCTCCCCCCGAGCGGGTTCCCTCCGCCCCGGCGGCAAGGCCTCCCGGCCACCGGCGGCGGAGCCGCCGCCGCAACCGCGCCACCGGACTGCCCACTCTGGTCAAGCTCCTGGCCTGGGCGCTCACGCTCGCCTGCCTCCTCACCCTCGCCGACCGCTGGGCGTTGCTCTACGCCGAACGCCAGGCCTCCGAGCGGCTCAAGGACCAGCTGCGGCTCACCGCCGCCCCCGAAGTACGGATCGGCGGCTTCCCGTTCCTCACGCAACTCGCCGCGCGGCGCCTGGACTCGGTCGAGGTGACCGTTCCGGACGTGCCGGCCAGCCGGGTCACCCTCACCAAGGTGACCGCCGCCGCCCACGGGATCAGCATCCACGGCGACGCACCCACCGCCGTACACGGCGCGCTCGTGCGGCGGATGCACGGGCAGGTCCTGCTGTCCTTCGCCGACATGAACCGCGAACTGGGCGCTTCGGAGGTGAACTTCACCGCCCGGGGGCCGGGCCGGGTCCAGGCCCGGGGCGCGTTGCGCGTCGCGGGACACGACGTGCGGGTGCACGCCGACGCGCGCGTCCGGCGCGCCGGGCAACGGGGCATCGCCGCCTCCGTGGAGGGGATGCGGCTGGACATCGGCGATCTCGCGACGTACCGGCCCGGCACCGGGCCCGCCGAGGGGCTGCACCTGACGCCTGCCTCGGCACGCCGGCTCACCCGGGAGGCGGGGAAGATCAAGGCCATGCTGGCCGTCCCGGAGATCGCGCGCCGCCTGGGCGTGCCCGGCAGCGCGGTGCGTGCCGCGCTGCGCGACGAGGACAGGCTCCACCGGCTCACCGGGGCGCCGCGCTTCCTCCGGGATCTGACCCGGGTGAACCTCGTGGACGCGGCGCTCGCCCATCCGAGGCTCATGGAGCGGCTGGGCCTCGACCTGTCCCTCCTCACCGCCCTGACCAAGCTCTCCCGTCCCCATATCACCGACCGCTTCTCCTTCTCCTTCCAGCTTCCGAAGCCGCCCTCGGGCGACCTGCGGTTGCGCCGGGTGACAGTGGGCGAGGACGGCATCCACGCAGACGTCCGCGGGACGGGACTCCTCCTGGGACGCTGAGGCGCTCGTACCGCCGCGCGGGCGACCACGGCAGCGGTCGGGGGCTTCGTCCTGGCACATCCGGATCCTCGCTGCCCGGCACGGCCAGATCCGGCCTGTTCCAGCCTGTTCCAGCCTGGTCTGGCCCGGTCTGGCCTGGTCTGGTCGAACTCCCTGGCCCGCGGGTCACTGCCGGTCCGGGGGGTGCGCCGCCGGGGCGTCGCCCGCTTCCTTCCGTCTCATGCCGGGCAGTCCGTCGCGTACGCCGGCGCCCCCGCAAGACACCGCCGGGGGCGCCGACACCACCACGATCTCGTCCCCGGCCGCCCATACGCGCCGTTCGGATTTGCCGGGGCACAGCCGGATGCCGTCGTCGCCGCGCGCGGTGTGCGGGGTGTGCGCGCGGTAGCCGATCGCGCAGTCGCCGTGTCGCAGCGCGGCGGCCACCACCGTCGCGAAGGACGCCTCGCGGCCGGGCAGCACGTACTGCCCGGCCGGACGCAGGCCGAGGGCGCCGCCCCGGGCGGCGAACACCTCCTCGAACACCGGCGCGAGGGTGGGGTTCTGGGAGATCTGGGCCATCAGCAGAGCGGTGAGTTCACCTCGTACCACCGCGTCCGAGGCCCGGCCCAGCGGGGCCAGGACCCGGCTGCGGTGCTCGCACAGCTCGGCCACCACGGGCAGCGCGCGCCCCGATTCCTCTTCCCGCGCCCGCAGCATCAGCAGGGTCACCAGGGTCCGGTCGTCGGGCCGTTCGCGACCGGGGCCGGCGTCCGGTCCCAGCACGATGACGCTGTCGTAGCCGAGTGCGTCGAAGGAGCGCACGGTCTCGGGGCGGGCGAGGTCACCGACGTGGTGGGTGAGGTGGAGCGGTCCGGCGTCCGCGCCGCTTTCGGACGGTGACGGTGGCGGCACGACGTCGTCGTCGGGGCCGGTGACCACGTCGAGGACGGAACCCGGCCGGGCCGTGCGGCGCAGGGTGTCCACGATCAGCGGCGCCCGGCGGTTCCAGCCCAGCAGCAGTGTCCGCGTGGGTCCCGGAGGGCTCGGCTCCCGTGCGGCCATGACGGCCGGGTCGACGAGCCCCCGGCAGTCGGCGGGAGTGACGGCCGTGTCGTCGTGGGCGACGACGACCAACCGGTCACCGGCCGCGAGAACGCTGTCCGGCGCGGGGGTGAGCAGGGGGCGTCCGTCGGCGCCCAGCACTCCGACCACGCACGCGGATGCGAAGTGCAGGGCGATCTCGGCGAAGGTCAGACCGGCCGGCGTCCGGGGCTCGATCACATGGAACTCGGCCCCGGCCACGTCGAGGAGGTCACGCAGCACCGCCGGCAGCCCCGGCCGGCGAGCGGACTGCACCAGCAGCCGGGCCGTCGTCGTGTCCGTGTCCAGCACCACGCCCCGCGGTCCGGCCGCCAGCCGTGCCGCCGGCAGATAGCGGCGGTCCCGCACGGCGGCCACCACCGGCGGACCCGCTGCCGCGCCCAGCAGCGGCCGCAGCGCCAGCAGGATCCGCACCACCTCCGGATCCGCGTCGGCGTCCTCGGCCGGCAGCACCAGCACCGAACCCGCCGCGCCCGGGGCGACCAGGGCGAGGGCCGCGGGGTCCGTCAGCGATCCTGTACGGCAGACCAGACGGGTCCGGCGCGGCCCCAGCGTGGCGGCGAGCGCCTCGTCCATCTCGGCCGGGTCCCGGTCGGCGAGCACGGCCACGACTCCCCGCCCCCGGCTGTCCTGTGCCGCGGCCGATTCGGCGACGACCGTGAAGACCTGCTCCGACCAGCCGAGCACGACCGCGTGCCCGCGTTCCAGCACGGTCGAGCGGCCCCGCCGCAGCTCCGCCAGCCGGTCTCCGAGCCCCGTGGTGACCACGCCCACCAGCGTCGACACGCACAACAGGGCGATCAGGCCGAGCAGCACCGAGAGCAGCATCCGCAGCGGTGCGCCGGTCGCCACGCCCAGGCGCAGGGTCTCCGCGCTGGTCCGCCATACGGCGGTGAGCCGGCCGGACAGGGAGCGCGGCGCGTTGGGGTCCATCCACACCAGCAGGGTGCTGACGGGCACGACGACCACGAGACAGCCGAGGGCCAGCCAGCCCAGCAGCGTCCCCGTACTGCGCGCCAGCCGTCTGTCGAACAGATAGCGCGCCCGGTCCCGTAACGACGACTGCTGCCCGCCCACCACATCAGCTCCCTGACATCCGCCCCACGTCCTTTCGAAGGGTGCTGGACCGACGCTCACGACACGCCGCGTCACCGGGCAATTCATCCGTTCGGGAGTGTCCCGCGGGCGCACGGGCCGAGGGACCGCGCGTTCGCGTCCCGCAGGCCCGGCGGCGCAGCCGGGAGTTCACGGGCCGTTAGGTGCCGGGCGCTGTACAGGAGTTGTCCACGCGTCAATCATTTGTCATGTACCTGCGACCCTCCGACCGGCGGGTCGCAGCCCTCTGGAGGTGTGGAATGCTCCGAAGAGTCTCCGTCGGCCTGTCCGCCTCGGCGCTCGCCGTGGTCACCACCATCGCCGCCGCCACCGCCGCCGACGCCGCCCCCGCCGACAAGCCCCAGGTCCTTTCGAGCTGGACCCAGACCAGCGCGTCGAGCCACAGCCTCTGGGCCACCGCCCGGAGCGACCAGGCCGCCTGGTCCGCGTACGCCTTCGACTGGTCCACCGACTACTGCTCCTCCTCGCCGGACAATCCGTTCGGCTTCCCCTTCGCCGTCTCCTGCGCCCGGCACGACTTCGGCTACCGCAACTACAAGGCCGCCGGCACGTTCAGCGCCAACAAGGCGCGCCTGGACAGCGCCCTCTACGAAGACCTCAAGCGCGTCTGCGCCACCTACACCGGCGCCACGAAGACCACCTGCGACGGCACGGCGTGGACCTACTACCAGGCGGTCAAGGCACTCGGCTGAGCCGTGGGCGGCCGTCCCCGTGACGGCCGCCCACGCGCCGGCCGCGGCCTGGGCCGGGGTGCCCTCGGCCGGGGCCCGCCGGGGCCAGGACGCGACCGCGCCCTCCCTTCGCCGGACGGCCGGATCGCCGTGGGACTGTGGCCGGATTAGTCGTCTGACGGGCCGTCGAACACAGTGATACTCGGGCTGGGCAATCCGCCCCAACCCACGAGTTCGGAGGCCATCGATGTCTCAGACCAGTGCGCACAGCGCCGCAGTGCTCGAAGCCTGGCTGGCGGGCGCGGAGAGCGCCTACGGCCAGCCCAACCCCGCCGGGCCGCTGTACGTCGGCGGGGCCGCCGCCGAGGCCGCGCTGACCGACCCGAGCGACTCCCTGTACGGCTTCTGTTCCAGCCCGAGCGGGTCGCACGGCAGCTGGTGCTGCTGACCTCTCGCTCTCCGGCCTGTGCCAGTGATCGCGCGTGACAGCGCCAGGCCGACCCGCGGGGAACCGCGCGCCACGCCGTGAGCCGTCCGCCCCGCACACCGGGCGCGGCCGTGCCGGGGCCGCCCGCGCCGTTCCCCGCGCTTTCTCCGCGCGCCCGAGCGGGCGCGTGCCGCGGCTGGGAGCAGGGAGGGTGGAGGGTGAGCGGATCGGCACCGGACAGGGCGGAGCAGGAGGAGTGGTTCGACGGGCCCGTACGGGGCCTCGCGCGTCCGTGGCGGGAGGACCTGGCCCGGCGTCTCGCGGACGTGGACGGCCTGGACCGGGCGGAACGGGACGTACTGCTGGAGGCCGGCCACACCGCACTGCTCCGTTCGCTGCACGCCAAGCTGGCCCGGCTGTTCCTCGTGGAGCTGCACGCGCTGCGCATGGCGCAGGGTGTCGACCCCGCGGCCGGACCGGGCACGGCGGAGGCGGACCCGGGCATCTGGGCCGCGTTCGTCGAGCAGGCCGGCGCGGAGGGATACCTGGCCAAGCTGACCGGACGCTACCCGTGCATCGGCTCGCGGACGGCCGGGGTGGCGGACCTGTCCGTCGCGGCCACGGCCGGGTTCGCGGAGCGGCTCGCCGCCGACCGTGAGCTGCTGGAGCCACTGCTCGGCACGGCCGCCGGCCGCGTCCGTGCCGTGACGTTCGGGGCGGGCGACAGCCATCGGGGCGGTCTGACGGTCAGCCGGGTCGATCTGGCCGGCGGTACAGTCATGTACAAGCCACGTTCGTCCGAGGCGGACGTGGCTCTCGGCGCGCTGCTGGACGAGCTGTTCGCGGACTTCCCCGGCGCTCCGGCACCGGACCGACGGATCCGGGTGCCCCGCACCCTCCCGCGCGAGGGTTACGGCTGGGCCGAGTTCGTCCACCACCGCTACTGCGCGGACGACACGGAACTCGCCGCCTTCTACCGCGGTATGGGGCACTGGCTGGCCGTCCTCCGCTTCGCCGGCGGCACCGACATGCACGCCGAGAACATGATCGCCGCCGGTCCGGTACCGGTGATCGTGGACGCCGAGACGCTCTTCGACGCCCCCGCTCCCTTCCCGGCGAGCGGCCGGGGCGACGCGGTGGACGTGGCGGCGGCGGCCATCCGCCGCACCGTGCTGCGCACCGGTCTGCTGCCCGTGCGGGGCACCGGGTTCGCGCTCGGCGGGGTGGACATCTCCGGTGTGGGGGCGCTTCCCGGCCAGCAGCCGTTGATCCCGAACCCCGTGATCACGGGCGGGGGCACCGCGGCGGCCCGCTTCGAGGTGGACATGGTCGCTATGCCGACCGCGGGCAACCACCCCAGCCCCTCCCCCGTGCTGAGCACGTACTGGGACCGGATCCTGACCGGCTTCCGGGAGATGACCGCGCATCTGCGCCGGCCCGGCGTCGACCCTGCCCGGCTGCTTCGCCGCTTCGAAGGGGCGTGGGCGCGGCGGATCCTGCGGCCGACCCAGGCGTACGTCGACATCGGCCGGATGCTCTGGCACCCGGCGTCGCTGCACGACGAGGCCGCTGCCGTCGAGCGCGCCCGGGACATCCTGCGGCGCAACGCGGAGGTGCTGCCGGGGGCGCCGACGGACCCGGAGACCATCGGCGGTGAGATCGCCGACCTGCTGGCCGGGGACGTGCCGATGTTCGGCTTCACCGTGGACCCGGCTGCTGTGCGCAGGACGGCCGAGGACTGGCGCACCGCCGACTTCGCGCTGGAGGAGTCGGTGATCCAGGACGCCCTGGTCGGCGCCTACTTGAACGAGCGTTCGCTGCCGGCCCGGGTGCGGACCGCCGCCGAGCAGCCGCACGCCCGGGACCGCGAGCGGCGCCGACGGCGGCTGGCGGCACGCATGGTGCGGCGGCTGTGCGACGGTGCGGTGCGCGGCGGGGACGGCACCGTCACCTGGATCAGCCCCGTCTTCACACCGGCGGGCTGGTCCATCCGGGTGCTGCCCGCCGACCTCTACACGGGCCAGGGCGGAGTCGCGCTGGTGCTCGCGGAGTACCTCGGCGAGGTCCGGGCCGGGCGGGCGGAGGAGGTGCCGGGTGTCGCGGAGACCTTCGACGGCGCGCTGCGCGTGCTGATCGGCACCGAGGAGCGGACCCCCACACCGTCGGCCGGGGCGTTCAGCGGCGCCGCGTCGCAGGTGTGGACGTGGCTGGCGCTGCACCGGGTGCTCGGGGAGGAGTGGCCGCTGGCGCGGGCCGCCGGACGGGCCGCGCTGCTCGAAGGCTCCCTGGTCGACGACGACGTCGAGGTGGACCTCCTCAACGGCGCGGCCGGCGGCGTCGTCCCGTTGCTCGGGCTGGCCGCGGCCACCGGGGAGGACCGCTGGCTGGCCGCCGCCGCGCACATCGGCCGGCGGCTGACCGGGCTGGCCACCGTCGATTCCCGTGGGGCCCGTTGGACGACCCGGCTCAATCCGGAGGGCATCGGCGGCTTCGCGCACGGCGCCACCGGCATCGGCTGGGCGCTGGCCCGGCTGGCGCTGAGCGAGGCGGGTTCCGTGGCGGAACGGCACGCCTGGCGTCACCTCGCCGAGAGGGCCTTCGCCTTCCAGGAGTCGCTGTGGCAGCCCGGCCAGGGCAACTGGCTCGACGTCCGCATCGGCGCCGAGGAGGACTTCTTCACCAGCTGGTGCCACGGCAGCGCCGGGATCGGCGTCGGCATGCTCGATCTCCATCGACGCACGGGGGATCCCGCCCGCCTGGACACGGCCCGGCGGGCGGCGCGGGCCTGTGCCGCGGAGGGGTTCGGCTGGAGCCATACGCTGTGCCACGGCGACCTCGGTCTCTGGCAGTTCCTCACCAGCCTGGGCCACGGCGATCCCGACGCTCTCGACGGCGAGATCCTCACCGGGCTGGAGCAGCGCGGCCCGGTCGGCGGCCTGGCCCGCGAGGCGTTCTCCCCCAGCCTGATGTCGGGGCTCTCGGGGGTGGTGCACACCCTGCTGCGCATGCACCGCTCCGCTTCCCTGCCGGATCCCCTGCTGCTCGACTGACCGGTGCCGAAGCCGTCCCTCAGCCGTCGCTGGGCATGACCTTCAGCACCTTGCCCGCGCGGTCCGCCTGGAGGTAGCCGGACTGCTGGTAGTCGTTGCCGAGGTACACCGACATCCCGGCGGGTGTGCCGAAGACCTTGTCCGGCGGGTTGATCAGCAGGTAGCGGGAGGTCACGTGGTCGACGTTCAGCTTCTCCGCGCCTTCGCGGAGCAGCGCCGGCACGGCGTCCCAGTCGAAGCCGTCCAGGGTGACGGGGGCCTTGCTGCTCGGCAGCGCCGCGCTGATGATGCCCTTCTCCACGCCCTGCCCGGCGCGGTAGGTGTACGTGTCGTACTTGCTGTCGCTGCCCTGGACCATCACCTCGGCGCTGACGTACCCGGGATACACCGTGAGGCCGCCGAAGCGGTTCCGGCCGGTCTGCTTCTCGATGGCGGCGACGGCGGTGCGGATGCCGGCCGGGGTGAGGAGATCCGTCTCCCGGGTTCCGTCCTGCTCCGCGGGCGAGGCGGAGTGGGCCGATCCGCTCTTCGCCGGTGCCCCGGTGGCCGGATCCCCGGAGCCGGTGGACCCGGACGCACCGGAGGCCCGGCCGTCCCCGTCCGGCAACAGCGTCCACACGAGGGCACCGGCGAGCGCCACTCCCGCGACCGGGAGCCCCACCACCGCCCAGGGCCGTCGGCGGCCGGGCCGCACGGGCACGGTCGGGGACGGGGGACGTGCGTCCCGGGGCCGCGGTGGCACCGTGTGCGCGGGGCGGGCGTCGTGCGGTCCGGAGGGCATCTCGGGCGCGGGACCGAAGCCCGGTGCCGTCGTCGCGTAGCCGGCGGCCGGAGCGGCGGGCGCCGTCGAGGGCGCCCCCGCGGCCGGAACGGCGGACGTCGTGCCGGACGCGCCCCCGGCCGGGGCGGTGGGCACCGTCGTGGCGTCGCCGGCGACCGGGGCGGCGGGCGGGGGCGGCAGCGGGTAGGAGGTGGGGGGTTCGGCCGTACGGGCCGCGGCGTCCAGCATCCGTTCCAGCTCCGGCGCACCGGGCCGGGCCGCGGGATCCCGGACGAGGAGCCGGACCAGGACGTCCCGCAGCGCGCCCGCCCGGACCGGCGGCGGGATGTCCTCGCTCAGGACCGCGGCGAGCGTGGCCAGCGTCGTGCCGCGGCGCAGCGGATGACGGCCCTCCACCGCCGTGTACAGCATCATGCCCAGCGACCACAGGTCCGAGGCGGGTCCGCCGTCCTGCCCCGAGACCCGTTCCGGGGCCATGTAGTCGGGTGTGCCGATGACCGAGCCGGTGGCGGTGAGGGCCGTCGACTCGCGGATCGCCGCGATGCCGAAGTCGGTGAGCACCGGCCGTCCGTCGGGACGCAGCAGGACGTTGGCCGGCTTCACGTCGCGGTGCTGGATGCCGGCCTCGTGCGCGGCGCGCAGCGCGGCCAGCACCTCCCGTCCGGTCAGCGCCGCTTCCCTCGGATCCATGGGCCCGCGGGCGAGCCGGTCGGCCAGGGAGCCGCCGGTGACGAGTTCCATGACGATCCAGGGGTAGCTTCCCGGGCCGCCGTCGACGATGTGGTGGATCGTCACCACGTTGGGATGGTCGACCCGGGCCAGGGCGCGGGCCTCGCGCAGGACCCGTTCCCGCAGCATCCGCGCGGCTTCCGGGTCGTATTCGGCGAGGTCCGGATCGGGCGGCCGGACCTCCTTGACGGCCACGCTCCGGTGCAGCACCAGGTCCCGTGCCGACCAGACCATGCCCATACCGCCGCCGCCGAGCCGTTTCTCCAGCTCGAACCGTCCGTCGACAACCCGTCTGCCGCTGTTGTCGCTGCCCGCTTCACTCATGCGCGGGAGCTTAGTTGCCGTCGCCGACAGCCTGGCGCGGAGAGGCACCGGGAAGCCCGGGCCCGGCCGCCGCGCCCGGCGCGCTCGGGACGCGGCCGAGGCGGCGATCCCGGCACGCGGGCCGCGTCGGCCGGCCGGCTACCGCGCCGGGAGGAGCACCCCGGGGTTGAGGACACCGGCCGGGTCCAGAGCGGTCTTGGCCGCGGACAGCGCGGCGGCGAACGGCTCGGGGCGCTGGCGGTCGTACCAGGGACGGTGGTCGCGTCCGACCGCGTGGTGGTGGGTGATCGTGCCGCCGGTCGTCTCGATCGCCTCGGACACCGCGGCCTTGATGTGGTCCCACTGGGCCACCATGTCGCCCCAGCGGCCGGGTGCGTACACGCCGAAGTAGGGCGCGGGCCCGTCCGGATAAACATGGGTGAACCGGCAGGTGACCAGACCTTCGGTGCCGGTGGCCTCGCGGACGGCCTGCCCGGCCGCCTCCGTGACCGCCCGGTGCAGCACGGGGAAGGTGTCCCAGGTGCACGCCGTCTCGAAGGTCTCGGCGATCACCGAGTGCCGGGCCAGGGCGTCGCGCTGGTAGGGCATCCGCAGGAACGACGAGCGCCAGGTGTCCGCGGCGGAGCCGGCGCCCGTTCCTCCGCCGGAGTCCCCGCCCGGCTCCCCGCGGGTACCGGCGGAAGGTTCCCCGCGGGTGCCGGCGGAAGGTTCCCCGCGGGTGCCGGCGGAGGGCTCCCCGCCGTGGTCGCGGCAGAGTTCCACGGCCCGTTCCAGGCTGTGGTGCACCGGGTGGTCGGCGGACTCGAAGGCGAGGACGAGGAGGCCGCCGTCCACGCCCACACCCGCGTTGATCAACGACTCGGCGGCGTCCAGGAGACGGCAGTTCGCCGGGTGCAGCCCGCTCTGCGCGATCGCCCGGGTGGCGGCCACCGCCGCCGCGTGGTCGCCGAACCGCACCGCGGCCCCGGCGCGCCAGTGAGGGCGTTCCTGAAGGCGCATCCAGGCCTCGGTGATGATGCCCAGCGTTCCCTCGCTGCCCAGGAAGAGGCGGTCCGGGGACGGCCCCGCGCCGGAGCCCGGCAGCCGCCGGGACGCGCTGACCCCGCTGGGCGTGACCACCCGCATCGACTCGACCAGGTCGTCTATGTGCGTGTGCAGGGTCGCGTAGTGGCCGCCGGCGCGCGTGGCGAGCCAACCGCCGAGCGTGGAGAACTCGAACGACTGCGGGAAATGACGCAGGGTCAGCCCCTGCGGCCGGAGCTGGTCCTCCAGGTGCGGGCCGAACACGCCGGCCTGGATGCGCGCGGCCCGGCTGGTCCGGTCGATCTCCAGCACCCGGTCCATGCGCTCCAGGTCCACGGTGACCACGGCCGGGTGGCCCTCGCACCGCGGTTCCACGCCGCCGACCACCGAGGTGCCGCCGCCGAACGGCACCACGGCGATGCCCTCACGGCTGCACCAGTCGAGGAGGTCGGTCACGTCGCGCTCGTCGCGGGGCCGGGCGACGAGGTCCGGCACATGGCGCAGCTCCCCGTGCAGATTGCGCACCACGTCCCGGAACGCCTTGCCGTGCGCGTGGGCGGCGCGGTCGGCCGGTTCGGCCGAGCACAGCCCGGCGAGGGAGGCCGGTGCGCTCACCCGGGGCGCGGGCAGGCCGAGCGAGGCGACGGCGGGCGGCTCGTGATCGGTCAGGTCCCCCGGCATCAGCGCCCGCACGCGGGCCAGCAGCGCCCGGAGCTCCGCTCCGCGCACCGCGTCCTCGACGTTCCCCCATCCCCACCACGACCGCGTCATGAAGCAGCACTCCCCTGAATTGACCGCTGGGTAAATTACTGATGGGTCACATGGTGGGCTACAGTGGACCTCATGGGCAAGGCCGGTACCAAGGGCGTCTCCCGGGCGGAGCGGGAGCGGCAGATCGTCGACGTGGCCGTGGAGGAGTTCGGCAGACACGGCTACGCGGGTGTGTCCGTGACGGCCGTCGCGCAGCGCGCCGGCATCTCCAAGCCGCTGGTCTACAGCTATTTCGACTCCAAGGACGGGCTGTACCTCGCCTGCGTCCACGAGGTCGGCGGCCTGCTGGTGGACGCCGTGGCCGCAGCCCGGTCCCGCAGCGGCTCCACCGGCCACGCGCTGGACACCCTGGGCGCGCTCTTCACCGCGGTCGAGCAGCGCCGGCACGCCTGGTCCGTCCTGTACGACCCGGCCCTGCCGCCGACGGGCGAGCTGCGCGACGCCGTGCGCCGGTACCGGGGACGCCTCGCCGCCATGGGCGCCGCGGGTGCCGCGCAGCTCCTCACCCGTGCCGGACACGACGACCGGCTCGACCACGAACTCCTCAACGACGTCTGGCAGCACGCCGTGACCGCCGTGATGCGCTGGTGGTCGGACCACCCCGACCAGAGCGCGGCCGAGATGTCGGCCCGCTGCGCCCGCCTGCTGACCGCGCTGGGCGCCGGCTGACCCCGCACGTTCGAAGATCACCACAGGGTTCGAGGACGGCGGACGGCACGGCCGGACACCCGTCCACCCACGGGTGCGAACCCCGCCGGACGGCGGGGGTGATCCGGCCACATGCCGGATGGTTGAATCGGCACCGTTCCTGAAATCTAGTGACTGATGGGACACCTCTCTGCTCCGGCCAGGCCGCCCACGACCGCAGTGGGCGGCACTGTTCCGCGCGCCGCCGAAGGTCCGGACGTCCGGACTCCGCCGCGCGCGCGGCCTGCCGCTCCCGGGCCCCGGCGCCGTACGCGTCCGCTCGGGGCCGGTGGTGGGACGCCGGCTCTCCAGGGGGTACCCGCGGTACGGAGGACCCGGCCGCCGCGGCGGCGCTCCGCGGGTCCGCCGTCCCGGCCGAGCCTGCCCGCTCGATCACACAACCGGGCCGGCGGTGCGCCGTCCCGATCGGAGAAGGAGGTCGGATGGTGACTGTGCGACTGACGATGCTGTGCGCGTCCACCGCGCGAGACAGCCGTGACCGGGTCTTCGGGGACGATGCCTTGAGCGAGCGCGGCCGGGGTGAGCTGACCACCGCGAAAGCGGCCCTTTCGTCGTACGCGCCGGTCATCCGGGCGCCCTCCATCCTCTGCGCGCAGACCGCTGACGCCCTCGCGGTCGAGGCCACGCCCGAGAACGCCGTGCGCGACCTGGACTACGGCCTCTGGGACGGCCGGCCGCTCACGGACATCGCGGCCGAGGATCCCTACGGCTTCTCCGCCTGGCTGACGGATCCGGATGCCGCTCCGCACGGCGGCGAGTCCGTCGGACGGCTCTGCCGCCGGACGGCAACCTGGCTGCACACACTGGCCGCGGAGACGCGGCCCGTCCTCGCGATCACCGAAGCCTCCGTCATCCGGGCCGCGCTGGTCCACGCACTGTCCGCGCCCGTCCGCGCGTTCTGGCATCTGGACGTGGCACCGCTGGCCATGGTCACGCTCACCCTGCACGACGGCCGCTGGCACGTCCGGCTCGGCCACCTGGCGGTCCCGCCGCAGTGGCAGCCGGCCGACGACTCCGTGCCGGTCGCGGTACTGACCCGCCCTGTCACCCGACAGCACATGTGCCTCACCGGGCAGCGCTGACCGGACCCTCGAATCCGGCCGGCACCGCGGTGAGGTGAGCACGGCCGGGAGGCCGCGGCACGCCGGCACCGAGGAGACACCGCACACCGGTACGCAGCAGGACGCCTCGCCGTCCGCCCCCGAAACGACCGCCACGGCAGGCCACGGCGCCCGCACCGCGAGCGCCCGGCGGCAGAGTCGCCCCCGGCGTGGTAGGAATCGAACAGGGCCGGATAGAGGCTGGAGCACACGTGATCCGGGTACTGGTGGTCGACGACGAAGCCCTGATCCGCCTGGGCTTCCAGCGCATCCTCGATGCCGCCGACGGTATCGAGGTGGTCGCGGCGGTCTCCGGCGGTCAGGCACTGCGGACCGTCCGCGAGACGCGCCCGGACGTCGTCCTGCTGGACATCCGGATGCCGGACGTGGACGGGCTCACCGTCCTGCGCGAGATCCGTACCCTGCCGGAGCCTCCGGTGGTGGCCATGCTGACCACGTTCGACATGGACGAGTACGTGGAGACGGCACTGCGCTCGGGCGCTGCCGGATTCCTGCTCAAGGACACCGATCCCGAGGCGCTGCCGCTGGCCGTGCAGAGCCTGGCTCTCGGCGGCACGGTGCTGTCGCCCAAGGTCACGCGGACGGTGGTCGACGGCTATCTGAGCGCCGGGGCGCCCGAACACCTGCCGAAGGCCATCGGACGGCTCACCGACCGCGAGCGCGAGGTGCTCGTCCTCATCGCCGAGGGCCTGTCGAACGCCGACATCGCGGCCCGTATGCACCTGAGCACCGGCACGGTCAAGGACCACGTCAGCGCGATCCTCACCAAGCTGGAGGTCAGCGGCCGGGTCCAGGCCGCCCTTTTCGCCCAGCGCGCGGGGCTCCTCGCGGAGGGCGCAGGATGACCCGCCGGCCGTCCCCACTGCTCCTCGACGGCGTGGCGGTGGCCCTGGCCCTGCTGGACGTCGGGGCCCACTGGGACATCGGCGAGCCGTACCGGATGGCCTGCGGACTGGGCGCCGCCATGGCCCTGCTGCTGCGCCGGCGACGACCGCTGCTCACCTTCCTCGTCACCCTGCCGGCCGTCCTGCTGTCCGATGCCGTCTTCGCCTGCCTGGCCGCGCTGTACACACTCGCGTCCCTCGGCCGCCCCCGGACGCTGCTGGTCCTGGGCGCCCTGGCCTTCGCGTTCAGCGATGTCACGTCCCTGCCGTCGACGACCATCGATCTGACCAAGGCCGCGACGGTGATCGCGCTCGGCTACAGCACCGCCACCGCCGCCGCCGCGGTCTTCCTCGGACAGCTCGTGCAGACCCGCCGTGACCTGTCGCTGCGGCTGACCGAGATCTCGGAGGCCCGGGACCACCAGCAGCTGCTGACCGCGCAGGCCGCCCTCGCCAAGGAACGCGCGCAGCTCGCGCGCGAGATGCACGATGTCGTCTCGCACCAGGTCAGTCTGATCGCCGTCCACGCGGGCGCACTGCAGGTCGGCACGAGCGACCCGGACGCCAAGGAGGCCGCCGCGACGATCCGGCGGCTGAGTGTGCAGACGCTCGACGAACTGCGCCACATGGTCGGCGTCCTCCGCGCCTCCGCCGGCCGCCCCACGGAACTGACGCCGCAGCCCGCGCTCACCGACATCCAGCGGCTGGCCGACAGCTGCGGCATCGAGGCCGAGCTGAAGACCGACCTGCCCGAAGGTCTGCCGGCCACCGTGCAGCGCGCGATCTACCGCACGGTCCAGGAGGCACTGACCAACACCCGCAAACACGCCCCCGGTGCCACCGCGCACGTCGAGCTGTCGCACATCAGCGGTGCCGTCCAGGTCCGGGTGACCAACACCGCGCCGACCCAGCCGGCCCTCCCCCTGCCCAGCGCGCACCATGGCCTGATCGGTCTGCGCCAGCGCGCCGAGCTCCTCGGCGGCTCCATGTCCGCGGGCCCGACGAGCGACGGCGGTTACGAAGTGCGCATGGTGCTTCCGGCGGAAGTCACGGAATGAGCGGCTCGGGGCCCGTGCCGCCCGCGCGGGCCGCCTTCGGGACGACCGTGCCGAACGCGGCCCGCGGACGGTCGGGGCGCCAGGTGGCGACCAGAGCCGCGGCCAGCAGCAGTTCGGCGATGTCACCGCCGTAGTACATGATCTCCGCGCCTCCCTGGACCTGGCTGATGGGCGCGTGGATGTCGGCCCAGAAGCCGCCGTAGATCAGCTGCGCGATCACGGCGTGCGCCGCGACCGCGACACCGAGGTACACCAGCCGTGCCCGAACGCCCGGCCGGGCGGGGGCGGGGTCGGGGCCGGCGATGACGTAGGCGAACAGGAAGCCGGACAGCAGGAAGTGCGCGTGGAGCAGCCAGTGTGCCGCCGGGTCGCTCGTGGTCGCGTTGTAGAGGGGGGTGAAGTAGAGCAGGGCGAGGCTGCCCGTGGACAGCGTCAGCGCGACCGCGGGCCGGGCGATCACGCGGGCGGCCGGACTGTGCAGGACAGCGGTCAGCTGTCGTCCCCGGGCCGGCGGCAGCGCGCGCAGGAGCAGGGTGACGGGGGCGGACAGGGCGAACGCGAGGGGCGCGTACATGCCGATGAGCAGGTGCTGAATCATGTGGCCGCGGAAGTCCTCGTGGGAGAAGGAGGCCACGGGCGGCAGCAGCGCCAGTCCGAGCAGCAGGACGCCGGTGAGGAACCATGTCGTCCGCCGGCGGCTCCAGCCCCGGGCGGGGTTGGCGCGGCGCGCCCGCCGGGCCAGCACCAGATAGGCGCAGGCTGCGGCGGTCAGGACGAGTGCGGGCAGCAGCGTCTCCAGGAGGGTGCCGCCCGACGGGTGCCCGGATGCGGGCATGTGGTGATGCTGGTGACCCATCAGGCGAGCCGTCCGGCGCGCGGCCCGGCGGGAGCGTCGGGGTCGAAGGGACGGCCGCCGCGCTGGAGCAGGTGGCCGCCGGCGACCAGCAACGCGCCCAGGAGGAGGAAGCCGAGGTCCCACCAGACCTGGCCGGCTCCGGCGCGGACGTGGTGGATGCCGAGGATGTGGTGGTCCAGCACGCCTTCGACGAGGTTGAACAGTCCCCAGCCCACGAGCATCCAGCCCCACAGGACCCGGGAGGTCCACACGCGCAGCCGGCTGTGGGTGACGCGGGAGTACAGGACGCCGAGTCCGAGCAGTACCGAGAGCCAGCACACGGTGTGGAAGATGCCGTCCCACAGGGTGTTCATCTCCAGGCCGGAGACGGTGTGGGGGTTGTAGTACTTCACGCCGATGCGGTCGTGGTTGGTGCTGCTGAGCATGTGATGCCATCGCAGCAGCTGGTGCAGCAGGATGCCGTCGGCGAATCCGCCCATTCCCACTCCGAGCACGATGCCCGGCAAGCGGAGACCCGCCGGGTGTGAGATGCCGGACCGGGCCTCGCCCGTCGCGGTGTCCATCGCGTGTCTCCGCTCCTGCACCCTGGGTGCGCCGGGAATGCTCCAGAAGCAGGCTTCCCTTCCCCAGGGCCCTCACCCCGCACGGATTCCGCCATCCGGCCCGCGCCGCACACGGGCACCGCGGAGCCGCGCCGGGCGGTCGTCGGCTCCCGGACCCGCCCGTCGCGCGTCACCGCTGCGCGAAGTGTTTCCTCAGCCATGTGAGCAGGGCCGCGAACGCGGGGGTCATGGCGGCGTCCGACTGTTCGAGGACCGTCACGCGGTCACCGTCCTCCGCCGTGATCGTGTAGCTCATCGCATCCCTGGCGCGGCCGTCCGTGTCCTCCTCGGGCATCGAGCCCGCCGCGGCCAGCAGCCGCGCCAGTTCGGCCGCGGCGGCCTCGGGCAGGGCATCCGTGTCCAGTACCTGGGGCGGGCGGCGGGGGTCGAGAACCGCCGCCAGCCCGCCGTATGTCCTCAGGGCCACCTTCACCTGGCACCCTTCAGCGCGGCCACGTCCTTGGCCAGCGTCTCGACCTTGTCGTTCAGCGCCGAGACCTGCTTGGCGAGGGCCGCCGAGCCGTCCATCCGGCCCGCGCCGCCGTTCCCGTCGACCGCGAAGCTCCGTACCCGGGCGACTCCGACCGGCACTCCCTTGACCGGGACTTCCACCTCCCGCCATGCCGACAGCACGGCCGACTGTTCATGGCTGCCTGCGGTGAAGAGTTCCCCGGCTTTCTGGAAGGTGGTGGTCGCGAAGTCCTGGAAATCGTCCTCGGGGCCGGACGCCTTGAGGGATTCGTACCAGATGCTGCCGGCCGCCTCCCAGGCGAAACCGCCGATGCGTACAGCGGTCAGGAAGAACGCCTTGTTCGGGATGCCGGAGTTGTAGTGCACCGCGCCGTTGTCCCCTTGCCAGGTGTCGGGCAGGTGGACGAATTTGCTCATCCGGTCGGGCTGGGGGTCCTTTCCGAACTTCGGGTTGTTGAACGCGTGCCCCGGGTTCTTCATCGACCGCAGGGCGTCGCCACCGATTCCCGGCGTGTACACGTCGGCCCCGATCAGCCAGTCCGCCTCCTCGGCCGACTGCTTCAACGACCACTGCTTGACCAGCGACCCGAACACGTCGGAGATCGACTCGTTCAGGGCCCCGGACTGATTGTGGTACTCGAAGCCCGAGGTGTGATCCGTGACCCCGTGCGTCAACTCGTGGGCGATCACGTCGAGGGATCCGGTGAGGTCGCTGAACTCCTTGCCGTCCCCGTCGCCGAAGAGCATCTGCCGCCCGTCCCAGAACGCGTTCTTGACTTGGAATCCGAAGTGGACGTATCCGTCCAGGCGCATCCCCCGACCGTCGATCGAATTGCGCTCGAACACCTCCTTGTAGAAATCACGCGTGAGGCCGAGCGCGTCGAACGCCCGGTTGACGGAGGCGTCCGCGGATTCCGGGCCGTCCTCCGTCCTGGCCAGGACGGCGTTGGCGAGGAACTCGTCCTCTTCGCAGTCGAAGACGGTACGCCGGCCGACGCCGGGCGCGGCCGCGCCGGAGAAGGACGCCCGGATCGCTCGCTCGCCCCGCAGGCGGGCGGTGACCAGCAGGGTGTCCAGGGCGGCCTGGCGTTCCTCCCTGTCCTCGCTGTCCAGGAGCTTCTCGAGGATGTATGGGGGAATGATGCAGTTGACGGGGCGGGTCCTGCTCATGGGGCACCTCCTGAGCGAGAGGACCGACGGCCGGGCATGTCGTGCCGACAGCGTGCCCGACTGTTCTCAGATCACCGCTCATCGCGTTCAACCATTGACGCGAGGACAGTTTTTCGACGTTCAACATGGCCGGTCGCGGACATACCTACGGACGCCCGCCGGCGCGGCGGCAAGGGGAGAGGCGTTGGCATCCCCCGATTTCCAGCGGTGCTGTCACGCTGGTACCACCAGTTTCCTGCCGTCCGTGGCAACTGGCAAACGCAACGCCTTCGTGCCGTCAACTCGCCTCCGGCAGCCCGTCCGGACAGCCGGCCCGGTCGGCCCGGTGCCGTGCCGGGACGGTGTCGTACGCGCGTACGCCGGTCGGCGTTCCTCCGCGGCGCGGGAGTCCGGCGGGGCACCGGAGCCCGCTGTGACTCGTGCGGCTACGACTCCATGGCAGCCGTGCCGGCCCAGTGGGGCCGGCCGCCGCTCGCGGCCCACGGCACGCGTGCCGTCCCCGCCGTGTCCCGCGCGTCCGCCCCGGCGTCCGCTCGCTTCTCTCCTTCCGGCCCCGGTCCGGCGCTCAGGGTGTGCCGGAACCGCTCCAGCTCGCCGTCGCACAGCGGCCGGGCGTCGCGGTGACCGTCCGGCGGGGCATGCTCGCGTGGTCCACCGGGCAGTCGCGCACGGTCCAGCCACTCCCCGTAGGCCGGCGCGTCACGGGCCACCGCCCAATAGGCCTCCTCCAACTCCGGGTAGGCGTCGTCCAGGTCGGTCTCCGTGCGGGCCGCCAGCAGCAGGCGTACGCCGATCGGGTCGCCCTCCAGGGGACGCATCGCGCAGTCGGGACGGGGGTGGGCGGTCGGCTGGCTGACCGTGACCACCTCGCCGATGGCGGCCAGCGAGTACGCCGTGAGGTAGTCGCCGTGCAGGATCTCCGCGTCCAGGCCCGCCGCACGCAGCACCCGGCACAGGGCGTCCCATTCACCGTCCACCGTGGAGTCGACCATCCAGCGGTCCCCCGCCAGGTCGGCGAGGCTCACCTGCCGCCGTGACGCCGCCGGATGATCCGCGGCGAGCGTGACGAACTGCGGTTCGCGCTCGACGAGCACACGCAGCCGGAGTCCGGCCGGAATGCGCAGGGGGCTGCCCTCGACCTCGTGCACGAAGGCCATGTCGAGCCGGCCCGCGGCGACCATGTCCAGCAGGATGTTGGCCGACACGTTCATCTGCAACGTGGGTTCGATCCGCGGCACCCGCGCCCTCAGCAGACGCAGCCAGCCCGGGATCGCGCGGCTCGCCGTGGCACCGATGCGCAGCTGGAACCCGCCCGCGGCACGGGCGGCGGCAGCCCTGGTCTCCGTCACGATCGCGGCGAACTCCGCCACCAGCGGCCTGGCCCGGCTCAGCACCGCCAGCCCCAGCGGGGTGGGCCGGCAGCCGGTCCGGGCGCGCACGAAGAGCTGGGCTCCGAGCGTGTTCTCGATGCGCCGCAGCTGGGTGCTCAACGAGGGCTGCGCCATGCCGAGTTCCCGGGCCGCTTTGTGCAGACTGCCGGTGTCGGCGATGGCGCAGAGAACGCGCAGGTGCCTCACCTCCAGCTCCATGGAGGGAGCGTAGGGCGGCCCGCCGCACGACACCAGATGTTCAAGTTCCAACGAATGCGGACGAGTCGGCCGCCGATAGCCCGGTGCTATCCCCGATTGCCATCATCCGCCGCCCCGTTGCTCTGTTCGACACTCACTGGCAACCGATCGTTCCACCCCACAGAACGAGTAGGAGCCCCCCATGGCGTCGTTCCGCAAGAGCACCGGGTCGAAGAACTCCAGGAGACTCCTGGCCCTCGCGCTCGGTCTCGGTCTGGCCTCCGCCGCGCTCGGCACCGCGAGCCCGGCGAGCGCCCAGGACACCGCCGGAGCCCCGGCCCACGCCCCCACCGCCGGCTACACCGGCACAGCCGAGAGCGCCGGCAACAAGGCGTTCTACGACGCCGTCCTGAACGCCGTCGCGAAGCGGCAGGCCGCCCAGCCCTCCCTCAAGGTGGTGACCGTCTACTACAACGCCGGGCAGGCGCCGAGCTTCCGCTCCCAGATATCGAGCGCCGCCTCCATCTGGAACAGCTCCGTGTCCAACGTCAAGCTCCAGGCGACCTCGGGGTCGGGCGACTTCGCCTACTACGAGGGCAACGACTCGCGCGGGTCCTACGCCTCCACCGACGGCCACGGCCGCGGTTACATCTTCCTGGACTACGCGCAGAACCAGCAGTACGACTCGATCCGGGTCGCCGCCCACGAGACCGGCCATGTGCTGGGCCTGCCCGACCACTACAGCGGCCCGTGCAGCGAACTGATGTCCGGCGGCGGCCCCGGCACCTCCTGCACCAACCGGTACCCGAACTCCACGGAGCGCGCCCGGGTCAACCAGCTGTGGGCCAACGGCCTCGCCAAGGCCCTCGCCCGGGTGGCCGAGGAACGCTGACCCCGGCGACAGGGGCCGGCTGACGCCTTCCCCACAGCTCAGCCCGTCCCTGCGGTGCGGGCCGCGGCGCCGGCCCGCGGTCCGCACCGCCGCCGCGCCCGGCGCCGTCAGGGGCCGCCCGTCGTCCACGGCTGCACGGGCGGACGCGGCGGTGCCCCGGTCCCCGCCGGGACGCGTTCCAGCACGCCGCCCGCGAAGACGTCGTACAACGGCAGCGTTTCGAGGTGGACATAGCCGATGTGGCAGTCGCACACGGCCAGCGGGCAGGTGCGCGGACGGAGCGCCGCCCGGTAGGAGCCGTCGTAGAGGTTGCCCAGTTCGGTGCGTACGAAATGACAGCGGCGGACGGTGCCGTCGCCGTCGACCGAGACGACCGACTCGCCGGTACGGCACGGGAGTCCGGCGCTGGCGTGCGGACGTCGGCTGTAGGGGAACAGCGGGTCCAGGTCCGTCCAGGCGGCGGCGTCCGCGTCGGTGTAGGTGTGCCCCTCGGCCGCGTTCACCCAGAGGTACACGTGGTCGGGCAGGTCGGCGCGCAGCCGGCGGGCCAGGTCCAGGTGGCCGGGCAGGCCGACGACGCCGACGCTGTGGCGGATGCCGCGCTCCGCGAGATCACGGCACTTGGCCAGGAAGCGGTCGTACGGGGTCTGCCCCGGATGGTACGTGCACCACAGGGCCACGGTGCCGGGGTCCGCCTCGCCCAGCCAGTCCGTGCGGCAGCTGAGGTTGGTCTGGATGGCGACGCGCCGTACGTGCGGCAGGTGCGACAGGTCCACCAGGGCCCGCCGGTACCAGGAGCGGACCAGGCCCTCGCCCCACGGTGTGAACAGGACCGACAGCCGGTCGCCGGTCTGGGCGGCGGCCCACGCGGTGAAGCGGTCCAGCGCCGCCCGGTCGGCGCGCAGCCGGGCCGTGCTGTCGCGCCGCTTCGCGAACGGGCAGTACGGGCAGTCGTAGTCGCAGGAGGCGAGCGGGCCGCGGTAGAGGATGGTCAGGTCCATGCGCGGCCTACTTGCGGTCGTACGCGGCCATCGCGGCCCGTACGGCCGGGGAGAACAGCTCCGGGCCTATCCGGTCGGAGTGCGCCAGCCCGTCCGCCGTCAGCCGCAGTCGCCGCGGCTCGCCTTCCGGCTCCAGCCAGCCGCGCTCGGCGAAGCGGTCCAGTTCGGGGCCGAAGTCGTCGCCGGGGTCGCTGCCGAAGCGCGCCCGGTAGTCGGTGACGGTCAGGCCCTCCGCCTGGAGCAGGGACTGCAGGAGATGGCGGCGGCGGGCCTCGTCCGGTGTCATACGGCGGCCGTACTCCGCGTGGGCGAAGTCGGCGGCGGGACGGGCCGCGTAGTCGTCGATGATGCCGCGGATCTCGTGCATGCCGACGGCGTAGTCGAAGGAGTAGTGCAGACCGGCCGTGTACGAGCGGGCGCCGCAGCCGAGGCCGATCATGCCGTCGGTCTGACAGGCGTAGTCGTCCGCGCCCTGCGGCGGGGCGTCCGCGCGGCGGAACATGCGCATCGAGTGCTGCGCGTAGCCGTGTGCGAGGAGGTGGTCCCGGCCCAGGTGGTAGAGGCGCAGCCGTTGCTCGTCCCAGGCCGGATCGGGTCCGGAGCGGCGGCGGTCGAGGCCGGTGAGGGGGCGGACGTAGAGGGGGTAGAGGTACAGCTCCTCGGGGTGCCAGGCGAGGGCGGCGTTCAGGGAGCGCAGCCAGGTGTCGTCGGTCTGGCCGTCGATGCCGTAGATGAGGTCGATGTTGAGGACCGGGACGCCCGCCTCCCGGATCCGGGTGAGGGCTGCCTCGACGTCCTCGCGGCGTTGCGGACGTACCGCCGCGCGGGCCTCGGTGTCGTCGAAGCTCTGCACGCCGAGGCTGAGCCGCGTCGCGCCCCGTTCCACGAGGACCGCCAGGCGGTCGGCGGTGGCCGTCGCGGGCGACGCCTCGACGGAGAGCGGAACGGCGCGCAGGTCGGCGCCCATCCGGTGCTCGGCTATGTCGCACAGGCGCTGGAGTTCGGCGGCCGTGAGGAAGGTGGGGGTGCCGCCGCCGAACGCGGCCGTCGCGAAACGGACGTCGGCCGTGTCGCCGAGGGCCGCGCGGACCGTCGTCGCCTGACGCTCCAGGGCGTCGAGGTAGGCGGTGGTGAGGCCCTCGGGGGAGCCGATCCGGGTGAACAGGTTGCAGAACCCGCAGCGGACCTCGCAGAACGGCACGTGCAGGTAGAGGGAGAGCGTGTCCTTGGGCTCCCGCGCCCACAGGTCGGCGAGCAGGGGGCGGTCGGTCAGCCGGCGGTAGGCGGTCTTGTGGGGGTAGGCGTAGACGTAGCTCTGGTACGGGCCGGCGTCGGCGGGCCGGGGGGCGAGGGTCATCGGGCGGCCTCGGCGGGCGTGGGTTCCTCGTCGTGCGCGGGGGCCGTGGGTTCCCGGTCCCGCGCGGGGTCGAGGAAGAAGTGCGCGTAGGGCACGGTCCACACGGATTCATGGCCGAGGCGGTGCCCGGTGTAGCCGCCGTCCCCGTAGGCGGTGCCGTGGTCGGAGCAGACGATGGCGAAGCAGCGGCGCCGGCTGCTCGCCGCGGCGAACAGGCGGCCGATGTGCCGGTCCACGTATTCCAGCGCGGCGGCGTGCGTCGCGCGGGTGTCGCCCGCCTCCCGGGTGGCGCCGGGCAGGTGGAACCAGTTCGGCTGGTGCAGGGCCGAGACGTTGACGAAGAGGAACAGGCGCTGGTCGGCGGGGAGCCGGCGTACGACGTGCTCGGCGCGTGTCACCTGCGCTTCGAAGGACGTGGGCGACGTGACGCCGAAGTCCGTTTCCCAGTGGGACTCCCGGAACAGTCCGGGCAGGACCGAGCCCAGCGGTCCCTGCTTGTTGAAGAACCCCACTCCCCCGATGCACACCGTGTGGTAGCCGGCCTGGGCCAGGCCGGAGACGAAGTCCGGTGTGTCGTACACGAAGGTGCCGTCGGCGGTGGTCTCGCTGCCCGCGAAGCGCGCGGCGAACAGGCGCGGGTGCGGGCCGGGCGCCGCCGGTGTCGGCAGGAAGCCGGCGAAGACGGCTTGGTGGGAGGCGTAGGTGAAGCTGCCCGGGGCGTGCCGCTCCTCCCAGCGGCCGCCGGGGAGATGGCGGGCCAGGTTGGGGAGGCGGCCCGCCGCCGCCAGCTCGGCCGCCACGTCGTGGCGCAGGGTGTCGAGGGTGACCAGGAGGAGGTCGTGGCTGCCGACGATCCGGTTCATGTCCGGTTGCCCGGCGTGGCCCGAGGGCAGGTGCGAAGGCGTCGGGTCAGGCGAGCGCATGAGCGGTCCCCGTTTCGTTCTCGTGCGGGTGGTGCGGGTGGTGCGGATGGTGTGAGTGGGACGGATGGTCCCGTGGGGTGTACCGGGCCAGGGCGGCGGCGACCTGCGCGGCGTAAGTGTCGAGGCCCTCGGCGCCGCTGCCGGGCAGGCCCGTGAGCCGGGGCAGCAGGTCGCCGAAGGCATTGACCTCGCCGACGGCCACCCGGCGCCAGCGGGTCGCCGGCAGCAGGTCCACTCCGACGCACAGGGTGCGCGGGAAGCGGGCCGCGGCCTGTTCGCACACGCCCAGGACGTCGGTCCAGCGGAGGCCCGCCGTCTCCGCGGCGGCGCGGGCGGCGTCGAGGTCTCCACGCCGGCCGCCCAGGTGGAGGTTGGTCAGCGGTGAGGCTCCGGTGCGCACGACGGCGTGCGTGGCCTTGCCGGCCACCACGACGATCCGCAGATCGGCGGGGCGTCCCCGCTGGGCGGCCTTGGGCAGCCAGCGCTCCAGGTGCAGGCCGTCGGGGGCCAGGGTGTCGACGATGGCCGCGATCTGCCGTTCGTCGTCGTAGCGGCGGACCCGGAGCGAGTTGAACAGGCGGCCGTCCGGGCCGAGTTCGACGGAGGTGGTGGCCCGGATCCGGCCGCCGGCCGCCGACTCGATCGCGAGCACGCCGGACGCGGACGAGCCGTGCGCGAGCTTCGCGAACAGGCGCGGCATACGGTGCTCGCGCATCAGCGTGCGTACGTCGTCCCAGCCGCGCACGGGCGGCGCGTCCGCCCCCGAGGTGGGTGAGTACGGAACGGGCACGCCCGCGGCGGCCAGCGCGGCGTGGCAGCGGCGCTTGTCGAACAGGACGGCGAGTTCGTCCGGGTCGTCCAGGCGGATGCCGCCGCGCAGGCCGCGCAGCGCGGACATCAGCGCGGCGTACCAGCGGGCCGAGCCCTCCACCCGGGTGGGGTCCTCGGCGCCCCGCAGCAGCCGGTCGACGTCCGCGTTCTCGCCCGGGGAGTCGAGCCGGACGAGTTCGTCGGCGGCGAACTCGGCCGCGCCGGCCCGCAGCACGTCCGCCCAGGCGAGAAGGCGCGGGGCGGGCAGGCCCGCCGCGCGCACCGCCTGGCCGAAGAGTGCCACGCGGCGGTTCTCGGGGTTGCCGACCACCGCGAAGCGCACCGCGCCGGCCTCTCGCCCCCGGGTGTGTCCGGGTCGCGCGGTCACTCACTCACCCACGGACACGTAGCGCCACACGGTGCCGTCGTCGTCACGGTCCTCGTCGGCGTCGTCGCGGTCGAGGTTCAGCGCGACGCCCGCGGGCTCCAGGATCTGCCGGATGCGGTCCAGCAGGGGGTCGGTGATGTAGTGGTAGTGCAGGTCGAGCCCCTTCAGGTGGGTGAGGGGCTGGCCGCCGAGGAGAGCCGCGGCGCCGTCGTCGGTCAGGACGCCCATGGAGAGGTCCAGCGTCTCCAGACGGGCCACCACCGGGGCGGACGCGACGGCCGCGGCGACGGCGTCCTGCATCTCGCTGTTGCGCAGGGCGAGATGACGCAGGCTCGGCAGCCGGGATCCGGACAGGATGGGCTCCAGGTCGGCGGCCTCGCTGTCACCGCCGTAGTCGGGCGTGCCGAGCCACAGGTCCAGGTGCTCCAGCGCGGGCAGGTCGCTGGCGCCGACTCCGCGTACGACCTCGACGGGCAGGCCGCCCGTCTCCATGGTCAGCCGGCGCAGCCCGGTGTGCCGCAGCGCGGGGAACTTCAGGCCCGATCCGCCGCGGACGCCGAACTCCGCCAGGTCGGGGAAGCCGGCCAGGAGCGGCGTCACGTCCGTCTGGTTGATCCAGGAGATCTCGCACTCCTCCGACTCCATGTCGCCCAGGAATATCGCGCGCAGGGCGGGGAGACGGTCCCGGGCGGCCAGCAGCGCCTCCAGGACGGTGGACGGGTCGGTGTCGTACGCCTCCTGCCAGGCACCGACGATCAGCGCACGCACCCGCGTGGTGTCGACCGCGTCCAGGAAGCGGGCGAAAGCGGCCTCCCACTGCTCGTCGGGCTCGTAGACGTCCGTGGCGATACGCCAGGCGAACGCGTCCGGTTCGGGCAGGTCCCGCTGCCGGTCCGGGCCCGGGAACGTGTACACGGGCAGCCCGTGGAAGACGTGCGGGTTGTCACCAAGGGTCATGCGGCTGCTCCCCAGAGCTGAATGATCGCGGGCTGATGTCCGCAGTTCTACCAACAGGCACTGACAGCGCCGGGCGGCGGGGCGGCTTCGAAGCCGTTGTCGGTGGCAGGCCCTACCGTCGCTGTCACGGGAGCGGTGCGATGCGCGCCGCCGCGGAGGGGAGCATGTATGTACCGGCAGGGAGACGTCCTGCTCGTGCCCGTGGCCGACGAGGCGGTTCCGGCTCATGTGGCGGGCGCGCCGCGGGAGCGGAGGGACGGGCGGGGCCGGCTGGTCCTGGCCCTGGGCGAGGTGACGGGGCACGCGCACGCGGTCGTGGGACCGGGCGATCTGGTGCGGGAACCGGGTCCGTTCGGACCGATGCTGCTGCATCTGCCCAAGGGCGGCCGGGTCGTGCACGAGGAGCACGCGCCGATAGCGCTGCCCGCGGGGTGGTACCGGGTGGTGCGACAGCGGGAGTACGTGCCCGGTTCCGTGCGGGTCGTGGCGGACTGACAGTCGCGGAGCGGCAGGTGACACGGGTGGAGACGCGGACGGGGGCACAGGTGGAGACGTCGACGACGGCGCAGGTGGAGACACAGGTGGAGGCGGGGGCGCGGGTGGAGGCGGAGACGGAGGCGCGGACGGGGGTTCCGATGGCGGCGCGTGGGGAGGCCGGGCGGGACGTGGTCGAGCAGTGGCGCGCGTGGGCCGCCTCCACGGCGCCCGCCGACCGGGAGAGAGCGGAAGCGGGTATCCGCGCGGCCTACCGGCAGGCGGGGCTGCCCGGGCCGGACCGCGTGGTGTGGGCGGGCTCGCCCCGCGAAGGAGTCGCGTTGGTGCGGGCCTTGCCGGACAAGGGGCCGAGTGTGCGCGAGGCGGTGCGCAGCGCGCCATGGGCCGGGGAACGAGCGCGCCTGCACACCGAGTTGGGCGCGGCCGGCTGGGCGGCGCAGTGGGCGGCCACCGGTGGGCGGCTGTGGGACCTCACACAGGCGCTCGTCGACCGGATCCGGGCGGGTGTGCTGGACGAGCTGGGCGAGGACGCGGGGGTGAGGCTCGCGCTGCTGGACGCGGTCCTGGGGCAGCACGACGCGCCGTGGCTCGCGGCGTTCGACGGCCGGCGGGGGCCCCTGCACGGGCTGGCCGAGGTGTGCCGCAGCGCGGGCTGGTGGTGGCCGTTCGAGAACGTGGCCGTCGTCTGTGAGCGGCCTTCGGCGCTGCACCGGGACGAGGCGGGCCGGCTCGACCGCGGCGACGGCCCGGCACTCGCCTTCCCCGACGGGTTCGCGCTGTACGCGTGGCGGGGCATGCCGGTCCAGGCGTCCTTCGTGGCGGAGCTGCGCACCCTCACTCCGGAACGCATCCGGGCCGAGGAGAACGCCGAACTGCGCCGGGTGATGCTGGAGTTCTACGGCTACGACCGCTATCTGGCCGACTCCGGCGCGCGCCCGGTGCACACCGACGGGACCGGCACGCTGTGGCGGATCGACCTCGACGGGGACGAGCCGGTGGTGATGGTGGAGGTGCTCAACTCGACACCGGAGCCGGACGGTTCTCGCCGCACGTACTGGCTGCGGGTGCCGCCGACGACACGGACGGCTCGGCAGGGGGTGGCCTGGACGTTCGGGCTGGACGCGTCCGTGTACGCGCCGCTGCGCGAGACCTGACCCGGGGCGCGGCGGGACCGCGTCCGCGAGACCTGACCCGGGCCGCGGCGGGACCTGCCCCGGACCGCGTCTGCGAGAGCTGAGCCGGACCTCGTCCGTGCGGCGGGGTCCGGGCGCGGGCCCGTCCGCGAAGGTGGGGCGGTGCGCAGGGGCCGCTGCGGATCACGCGAGGCGGCTCGGCGCTCGCACTCGACGGACCCGAACTCGTACTCGGCACCCGGAGGCGCGCACGCGGCGGACCGGACGGCCGGCGCTCCCGCGGGCACGGCGAACCGGTGTCCTAGGGGCGTTCGCCGGTGTCCTCGGCTGTCCCGGGCTCCGCCATCGAGCGGTGCGCGGCGGCCTTGACGCTGTCCGGCAGGACCTTGTCCGCCAAGCCCTGCGCCTTGGTCTTCAGGGAGCCGGTGACCTTCTTCCCGCGTCCCTGCGTGATCGCGGCGAACGCCTGGCGGGCGACGTCGTCCGGGTCGTCCTTGTCGGCGGTGCCGACCTTGGTGTCGCCCATGTCCGCCCGGCGGAAGAAGTCGGTGTCCGTCGGTCCGGGCATGAACGCGGTGACGGTGACGTCCGTGTCCTTCACCTCGTTCCCCAGCGCCTCGGCGAAGGACTGCACGAACGACTTCGAGGCGTTGTACACGGGCTGGAAGGGTCCCGGCATGGTCGCGGCGATCGAGGACGTGAACGCCAGGCGCCCGGAGCCGCGGCGGAGCATGTCGCGCAGCAGCGGCTTGGCGAGCCGTACCGTGGAGGTCACGTTCAGGTCGATCACGGAGAGGTCGTCGGTCAGGTCGGTGTCCGCGAAGGCTCCGCCCCGGCCCACCCCGGCGTTCAACACGGCGACCTCGATCTCCAGGCCGGTGGTGGCCGCGACCAGCCGGTCGACGCCCGCCGCCTCCCGGAGATCGGCCTGTACGGCACGGACCTCGGCGCCTGTCTCGCGGAGCCGCAGCGCGGCGTGCTCCAGGCGGTCGTCCTCCGCGTTGATCAGCAGATCGTAGCCGTGCTCGGCGAACTGCCTGGCCAGTGCGTATCCGATGCCGCTGGAGGCCCCGGTCACCAGGGCGAGCGGCTTGTCGTCGTCCATGTGGTCCGGAGTAACCACCGGCACCCCCGCCCAACCGCGCGGGGCGCGGACGCCTTGCCGGCCGGGGGACCGCTCCGTACCTCCTCGGCCCGCCGTCCGGGCGGCTTCCGTAGCAGGCTGGGGTATGTGTGCCGGTGACCGGCGGGGGAACCTGGTTCGCCCGGGTGCGGCTTCCTGGTGAGAGGAGTCCCAGGTGACAGCGTCGACGTCAGCGGCAGGCGGTCCGGGGCCGGGCGCTCAGGAGGACGCCTACGAGCCGGATCCGAATCGATGGCACGCCCTGTGGGTCACCTTGGTGGCCGGGTTCATGAGCCTGCTCGACGTCACGATCGTGGCGGTCGCCCTGCCCACCATCCAGCGCGACCTGCACGCTTCCCCCGCGCAGGTGCAGTGGGTGGTCTCCGGGTACGCGCTGACCTTCGCCCTGGCCCTCGTCACCGCCGGCCGCCTGGGCGACGCCCTGGACCGGCGCCGTATCTTCCTGCTGGCCCTCAGCTGCTTCGTGTTGTTCAGCGCGGCCTGCGGCGCGGCCCCGGACATCACGCTCCTGGTGGTGGCCCGCCTGGCCCAGGGGCTGGCGGCCGGTTTCATGGCTCCCCAGAACTCGGCGCTCATCCAGCAGATGTTCCGCGGCGCCGAGCGCGGCCGCGCCTTCGGGTTCTTCGGCGCCACCGTCGGCATCTCCTCCGCCGCCGGCCCGATCACGGGCGGCGCCATCCTCGCCCTGGCCTCCGGTGAACAGGGCTGGCGGTGGATCTTCTACGTCAACGTGCCCATCGGCATCCTCGCCGTCCTCCTCGGCCGCCGCCTGCTGCCCCGCACCCGGCGTTCGGAGCGAGGTGGCCATGTGGACCTGCCCGGCGTCCTGCTGCTCGGTCTCGGCGTCCTCGCGCTCATGTATCCGCTGGTGCTGGCGGATTCCGGCGGCCTGGGCCGGGTGTGGTGGCTGTTCCTCGCCGGTGCCGCGATCCTCGCCCTGTTCGTCCGGCGGCAGCGCCGGCTCCTCGCCCGGGGCGGCCAGCCACTGCTCGATCCACGGCTGTTCAGCACCGTGCGCGGCTATGCCATCGGCGCCGGCATCGGCACGCTGTACTTCATCGGCTTCAGCGGCGTCTGGCTGGTCTTCGCCCTCTTCTACCAGCGGGGGCTCGGCTTCTCCCCGCTCCGGTCCGGCCTCGCCGTGACCCCGTTCGCGCTCGGTTCGGCGAGCGCGGCCGTGATCTCGGGCCGGCTGGTGGACCGGTACGGGCGGGTGCTCACCGTGTGCGGCCTCGCGGGCGTGATCGTCGGCCTGGGCGGCGCCGCGCTGCTGCTCCGCTTCGCGCCCCTGCACATCGCTCCCTGGGTCGCCGCCCCGGTGCTGTTCCTCGGCGGTGTCGGCAGCGGCTTCGTGGTCTCCCCCAACATCACCATGACGCTGCGGGACGTGCCCGTGCGCATGGCGGGCGCGGCGGGCGGCGCCCTGCAGACCGGGCAGCGGCTGGGCGCCGCGCTGGGGACCGCCGCCCTGCCCGGCCTGTTCTACCTGGTGCTCGGCCGCGGCCACGACTTTCGCGGTGCTCTCGTCACCGCGCTGTGCGCCGCCCTGGTCGGCATGGCGGCGTCCCTGGCCCTCGCGACGTTCGACTGGCGGCGCGACCGGCGGACCGGCCGGCCGCACCGGAAGTGTCCGGACGAGGTCGCCAACGACCCCATGCACGCCCGGCAGAGCTGACCGGCCCGCCCGTGCCGGGGCGCCGGGCCGTGCCGGGGCGCCGGGCCGTGCCGGGGCGCCGGGCCGTGCCGGGGCGCCGTGGCTCGGCACGGCCCGGCGTCCCGGGGCACGGCGGACGGCCGGTCGCACGCCCGGGTGTCTTTGGGCGCTGCCCCGGCCGGAGGCGGTGCGGGCGGAACCGTGCGGTGTCAGCCGACGCGCCGGAGGGCGTCCGGCGTGAGGTCCGCCAGGGTCGGATAGCCGTCGACGGCCATGAGCAGGTCGGCTTCGGCGAGCAGGGAGCGCAGGACGTGGACGATGCCGTCGGTACCGTCGAGGGCCAGGCCGTAGGCGTAGGGGCGGCCGATGCCGACGGCGGTCGCGCCCAGGGCGAGGGCCTTGACGATGTCGGCGCCGGACCGGACGCCGGAGTCGAACAGCACGGGCAGGTCCCCGGCGGCCTCGGCCACGTCGGGCAGGCAGTGCAGCGCGGGCAGGCCGCCGTTGGCCTGCCGGCCACCGTGGTTGGAGCAGTAGATGCCGTCCACGCCCGCGTCCGCGGCACGGCGGGCGTCGTCGGGGTGGCAGATGCCCTTGAGGATCAGCGGCAGGTCGGTGATCGAACGCAGCCAGGGCAGGTCGTCCCAGGTGAGGGGATTGCCGAAGATCGTCGCCCAGTGCATCACGACGGCGGCCGGGTCGTCCTCGGGGGACTTGGCAAGACGTGAGCGGAAGACCGGGTCGCTGGTGTAGTTGGCCAGACAGTGCCCGCGCAGCTGGGGGAAGTTGCTGACGGCCAGGTCGCGGGGGCGCCAGCCGGTGATCCAGGTGTCGAGGGTGACCACGATGCCCCTGAAGCCGGCGGCCTCGGCCCGGTGGACGAGGCTCTCGGCCAGCTCCCGGTCGGTGGGGGTGTAGAGCTGGAAGAAGCCGGGGGTGTCACCGAACTCGGCGGCCACCCGCTCCATGGGGTCGACGGTCAGGGTGGAGGCGATCATCGGGACGCCGGTGCGGGCGGCGGCGCGGGCGGTGGCCAGGTCGCCGTGGCCGTCCTGGGCGCACAGGCCGATCACACCGACCGGGGCCATGAACACCGGGGACGGCAGGCGCATGCCGAACAGGTCGACCGACAGGTCCCGCTCCCTGGCGCCGACCAGCATGCGCGGGACGAGGCCCCACTGCTCGAAGGCGGTGACGTTGGCGCGCTGGGTGTGCTCGTCCCCGGCACCGCCGGCGACGTAGGACCGGACGGACGGGGGCATCGCGGCCTGCGCCGGCGGCTCCAGCTCGGCGTAGGTCATCGGCAGCCGCGGTACCACTCCGTGCAGTCCGTTGAGGTAGATCTCGTTCTGGTAGTCGGCGAACGTCATGATCCCGTCCTCGCGCCTCGGGCCCGCCGCGTGCGGGCGTGCTGACCTCCACGGTGCAAGACTGAGCACCTGCCGCAGCCGGAACGCAGGATTCTCGCCATGAGGCCGGGGGAAATGCCGGAAACCGCGAAAACGCTGAGCGAGGACGACCTCGTGCTCATCCATGCGCTGCAACTGCGCCCCAGAGCCTCCTGGACGGAGCTGGGCCGGGTCCTGGGGGTGGACCCGGTCACCGTCGCCCGCCGGTTCGGCCGCCTCACGGAACAGGGCCTGGCCTGGGTCGGGCTCTCACCCGGGCCGCGCATGTTCGACCAGGTGTGTCTGTCCTTCGCCCAGATCGACTGCGCCCCGGGGGCCGCAGCCTCCGTCGCCCGGCTCCTCGGCGGTCATCCGCACATGGTCACCCTCGAACGCTCCGCCGGCGGCCACGACATCCTCGCCACCGTCGCCACCCGCGACCTGGCCGCGCTGTCCCGGTACACCCTCGACCTGCTCCCCCACGTCCCCGGCGTCACCGCCGTGCATGCCCGGATCGTCACCCACATGTTCACCGAGGGCGGCCGATGGCGTATCGCCGCCCTCGCTCCCGAGCAGCGGGCGCGGCTCACCGCGCCGCCCGTGGTCCGGTCGCCCCGGCCGGGCCCCAGCGACGTCACGGCCTTCGACCGCGCTCTTCTGGACCGCCTGGCTCACGACGGGCGCGCCTCCTACCAGGCCCTGGCCACCGCCCTGGGCGTCAGCCTGTCCACGGTGAAGCGGCGCGTCGAGCAGCTGATCCGGCTCGACGTGCTGCGGTTCCGCTGCGACTTCGCCCGCCCCCTCGGGGGCTGGCCCGTCGCCATCACCTTCTGGGCCAGGGTCCCGCCCGCCGACCTGCCGTCGATCGGTCATGCCCTGATCCGGCTGCCCGAGACACGCAACTGCGCCGCCGTCAGCGGACCTCACAACCTCGTCGTGCAGGCGAGCCTGCACTCCGTGGACGACGCGCTGCGGCTGGAGACCGGCCTCGCGACCGGCCACCCCGGCCTCGACATCGTGGACCGTGTCATCACGCTGCGCCACGACAAGCTTCTGGGCCGTCTGCTCGACCCGTACGGCCGGTCCGTCGGCGTGGTCCCGCCCGACATCTGGGCCGAGCCGGAGATATGACGTCACGTCATCCCAGGGGGGGCACCGCCGCGCAGCCGGTCCAGTTCGCCGCCGATCTCCCGCCGCAGCGTGTCGTGCTCCGGGCCGAGCCGGTACCGCTCATCGCTCCACCGGTCCGGCGGATACAGCCACACGGGCTTGCCCACCAGCTCGGGCGGCTCCCACTCGAACCGCGGAAAGACGTGGGCGTGCAGGAAGGGGTCCGTGTTCCCGAGGATCTCCAGGTTGACCCGGCGGAAAGCGGAGTCCAGGCGCCGGCAGGCCCGTTCGACCGCCTCGCCGAGCCGGTCCATGTCGGACAGGAACGCCAGCCGCTTGCCTCTCGGCAGATCGGAGAGGCGTTGCGCACCCGGTTCGTCCGCGAGGAGAACCGAGTAGCCCGGCAGGAACTGAACGTCCCCGATCACCGCGAACCCCGCTTCGAGCCGTTGCAGCACCATCGGGTTCTCGCCCCGCAGGGCAGCCCCGATCCGGTCCGTCCGCCAGTCATCAACCATGGCCACAACCTAACCAGTCGTCACCACGCCCCCGGTGCCGGCCCCCGCGCACTTCGGCGGCCATCAGGGTGGCCCCGGGACGTGTCGAGCGGTCTGCGCGGGCGCGGTTGGCCATGCTGGCCCGGAGCGGCACCCTCAGCGGCGACAAGGAGCACTGCATGCCGAAGGACCCGGTCGAACGATTCCTGGCGGCGCTGGACCCCGGCCACCGGGAGACCGTCGGCGCGAGGCCGCGCGAGGAACAGGAAGAGCTCGCGGCGGCATGGGAGCGGGAACTGGAGGCGGACGACGAGCTGGACACCCTCGACGAGCTGTCCCCGGCGGCCGCGGAGGCCGAGGCGGCCCGCCGCGTCTTGGAACGCGGCACCGGCTAGGAGCGGCCGGGTTCCGGGGCCGGCCGGGATCCGGGGCCGGCCGGGCAGCTCTCCTCGCGGCCCGCGCGGAATACGGCCGCACCCGTTCGGCGAGCCGGTCGGCATCCGCCCGGGGGCTGAGCCCGCCACCGGGTCCGCTCAGCGGGCCCCCGCGCGCTCGGCCCGCGCCGGTGTGCGGGACGCGGCACGCTGGTTCCTGCCGCGCCGGGTGAGCCCCCAGGGTTTGAGGACCGAGATCGCCGTCATGAAGACGTAGGCGCACAGCGACACTACGGGGCCGGGCAGGAGGTCGCGGGGGCCGGGCGGTGGCCCGCCCGCGGCCACGGCGGCGAGGGCGGAATTCACCCCCGGTCGCAGCGCGAACGCCGTGGCGGCGGTGGCGGCCAGGGACAGCCAGAACTTCGTCCAGACCCACCGGTGCCGGGCCAGGCCCCACTGCGTGCCCAAGGACAGCGGTACGCCGCTGAGCAGGGTGAGGAACGCGAAGGGCAGCAGCAGCCAGTCCGCGAAGAGCTTCATGACGCGCACGGAGGCCTCGGCGGTCACCGCCGATCCGGTCGTGGTGGCGGTGACCGCCAGGGCGAGCAGCCCGAGCGTGAGTCCGAGCCAGCTCGCGGAGACGGTCACGTGGGCGACGAGAAAGGCCCGGCGTGCGGGTCGGGTCAGCTTCATGGGCACCACGGTGCCGGAGCGGACCGGCGGAGGCGTCCGGTGGCGGGAGTAACCCGGTGTACTCGCCCGGGCGTACGCGCCGCGCCGGACCGGTCAGCCGGCCGCGGCCGTGAGCGCCTCCAGAGCACTGGCCTGGATGCGCCGGTCCCTCTGGTCGGGTGCGGTGCCCGCCCAGCGCCGGCCGAGGCGGTTGAGGGCGTCCCGGTCGCTGCTCCAGACCGCGTCGGCCTGCTGTGCGAGCCAGGCGCAGTACTCGGCGGAGCCGGTCGCGTCCGCCAGGTCGGCGAGGCCCGGCCCGCGCGCCCACACGGTGTCGCCGGTGATCCGCCGGTGCAGCGAGGCCGTCAGCCACACGTACAGTCCATTGGTCACGGCGTTCTTGTAGGTGCGCTCCGGTCCCACCACACGCCGCCGCAGCTGTCCGGGTCCGAGAACTGCCGCACGTAGTCGGTGATGGTGACGGCCTCGTCGAGGTAGCGCCGTTCGTGTGTGTGGTCGTACGCGGTCAGCCAGGCCACCGCCCACCAGGCCGCGTCGTCGACGGCCCGGCTGACGAAATGCCCCTCGACGGGGTCGGAGCCGCGGGCTCCGGCGGGGAAGACGCCGTCGTTCCGGTCGAAGGTGCGGGCGGTCACCCAGTCGTAGTCGTGCCGTCCGGTGCGCTCCGCGAAACCGACGAGCGCGGTGAGCGCGGCGGCGGAGTTCCACCGGCTGCCCTGCCACCACCCTTCGTAGGTGTGGTACGACGCCATGAGCGCGTCGGCCGCGGCGCGCGCCCGGGTCGGCGCGGGTCTGGCCCAGGCGGTGCAACTGCCTTCCTGGTGGGCGGCCTCGCGACCGCAGGCGCGCACGGCTCCGCCGAACATCAGGCCGCGGGGGTCCCGGGTGGCGAACAGGGCGGTGCGGGTGGTGGTCACACCGGACGGCACGCCGGTACGGCCGAGGGAGGAGCCGTCGGACCAGGTCGCGCCCCCGTCCCAGGAGCGGTCGAGCCAGATCTCGTCACCCGTGCCGCCGTGCTCGATGACGCCCCAGGCCGTGCCGTTCCGCTGGTCGACGTGGAGAGTGATCGTGCGGCCGAAGAGGGTGGCCGGGGGGACCGGGCGGTCGTCGCCTGCCGCGCCGGCGGGGTCGTCACCGTCGCAGGCCGCCGCGTCGCTGCCGCGGCGTGGACCCAGTCGGTGCAGGTGACGGCGGCGGCGCCGCAGGCGCGGATCCAGCCGCGCCGGTGCCCCACCGGGTCGGTGGACGCCGGAGAGCCGGTCGGGAGGTGTCGTGAGACATGTCTCGGCACGATGTCCGCTCCCTGACCGGTGCGGCGTCGCGGGCGGGGGTCCGGCGCTGTGCGCACGGACCCCCGGTGACCGCGTGCGGTCGGTGCGAGTGCGGGTCAGCCGGTGTAGGTGTGCAAGGTCAGGCCGTACCGGTTGAGGATCTCGTTGACCGGCTGGAACCAGGTCTCGCCGCCGCCGGAGCAGTTGCCCCAGCCGCCGGAGGTGACGCCCTGGGCCTGGTCGCCGGTGATGAAGGAACCGCCGGAGTCGCCGGGTTCGGCGCAGGCGCTGGTCTTGGTCAGCTGGTGCACCGCCCCCTGGCTGTAGTTGACGGTCTCGTTCGTCGCGAGCACCGTGCCGCAGTGCCAGTGCGACGTCGATCCCGAGCGGCAGACGGAGGAGCCGACGGGGGCCACCGCCGAGCCGCGCACGAGCTGGTCGGACACCGTGCCCCAGCCCAGCACGACCGGCACGGTCCACCAGCCGCTGCCCACGCTGACCCAGGCGTAGTCGTTGTCCGGGAACGAGGAGCCCTGGAAGGTGCCGACGTAGGAGCCGTCCCAGCCGCTGACACCGGCGCCCGGCTGCCCGCAGTGCCCGGCGGTGACGAACCCGCCGTACACCGAGAAGCCGATGGAGCAGCGGACGTTGCCCGTGTAGTAGGGGTCGCCGCCCACGGTTCCCGCGGCGAAGGTCCGCGGGGCGGCGGATACGGTCCTGACGGTGACGGGGCCCGCCGCGCGGGCCTGTGCCACGAAGTGCTGGACATCGTTGTCAGAACGGTCGCTCCGCACGACGTCGACGACGACGGTGCCGGCCGCCGGATCCACGTGCCAGCCGCTCACTCCCGAGGGAGCGGACAGCCGGTCGAGGCGCGTCTTGACGGCGTCCAGTTGCCGGGCGCTGTGCGCGACCGTGCGGACGCCGGCCCCTGCCGCCTCGATCGCCTCGCGCGTGGCCGTCGAGGCAGCGGGGGTGAGCGCCACCGTCAGGCGCCCCTTCGCCGCGTCGAACCAGGAGCCGCCGTAGGCGTTCCCGGCCGCCCGGCGCACCTTCGGAGCGAGCGTCGCGGCGGCCCGCTCCGCCGCGATCCGCGTCTCGGCCTGCTCACGGGTGAGGCCGAGATCGCGCCGCATCGCGCTCACGATGCCGTCGGCGGCGGGCTTGCCGGCCGTGGCGGTCGCGGTCGCTCCCACGGCCCCTCCGTCGGTGCCGGTCGCCGCCGCGGGGATCGTTCCTGCCGCGCTCAGTCCGCCGAGGGCCAGGAGCGTGGCCACGGCGGCGTGCGCGATTCTTCTGCGTCTCATGGGACTTGCCCTTCGTCGTTCCAGGGGTGGGGGTGGAACAGCCGAACTCTGAGAGCGCTCTCTGGCGTGGCGGGGCAGAGCCTAGCTCCTGCCGTGCGTCAGGTCCATGCCAATGCGTCAGCCTCTTGTCGAAGCGGACCGGTGCGCCGTGGTGGGCGACGCCGGTGACGTGCCGGTCATCGGGCCGGCCGGCGGGAGCGGGCCGGCGGGGTCCGTACGGCCGGCCGGCCCTCCGACGAGGCCGCGCCCGAGTCCCCGGCCCCGCGCCCGGCACGGGGGGCGGCCGTGGGAGACATGCACGCCCGCCGCGCCGGAACCCGCCGCCTCCATGAGTCCGACGAGACTCCGGCGAGACTAATATGCGCAGTCATCATGGACTTCACCGATGTGTCACTGACCGCGCTGCGCGTCTTCCGGGCGGTGGCCGAGCAGGGCACGTTCACCGCCGCCGCCACGTCACTCGGCTACACCCAGTCGGCGGTGTCCCGGCAGATCGCCGCGATCGAACGGGCGGCGGGCGCGGAGCTGTTGGAGCGGCGGCGCGACGGAGTGCGGCTCACGACGGCGGGCCGCGTCGTCATGCGCCGCGCCACGATCGTGCTGGACGAGATCGAGGCGACCGCGCGAGAGCTGTCCGGCCTGCCCGGGCAGGCCGGAACGGTCCGCCTGGGCTGGTTCCCGAGCGCCGGCGCCGTCCTCGTGCCCCGCGCCCTCGCCGCGCTGCGCCACACCGACCCCGGCCTCCAGGTCGTCGGCCGGGAAGGCACCACCCCGGCGCTGGTGCGCGCGCTGCGGGCCGGCAGCCTCGACATCGCCCTGCTCGCGTCGGCGCCGCCGTTCCGGCCGCCGGACGCCGAGTCGCCCCCGCTCGCCCTGCGGACCCTCACCGAACGCGCGCTGTGCCTGGCGGTGCCCGCCGCCCACCCGCTGGCCCGCGGCGACTTCGTGGACGTGGCCGACCTTCGCGGGCAGCGCTGGATCGCCGGCTCCTCCTCGGGCGAGGACCGGCTGATGGGCGTATGGCCGGGGCTGGACGAGCGGCCCGAGATCGCCCACACCGTCCGCGACTGGCTGGCCAAGCTCCGTCTGGTCGCCGCCGGCTGCGGGCTGACCACGGTGCCCGCCGCGCTCGCCTCGGCCGCCCCGCCGGGAGTCCGGGTCCTCCCGGTCCGCGGCGGACCGCAGGAACAGCGGCGTCTGCTGCTGGCCCGGCTCCCCCACCCGCCGACCGAGCCGGTCACCCGCGTGGCGTCGGCCCTCCGTGCAGCGGCCCTCGACCTCGACGCGCAGGCTCCGCCGTCGTGACGGCGGAGCCGCGGCGTTCGCCGGAGGCAGCCCCCCGCCCTGGAGACGCAGGCGCGCGCTGTCCGCCGCGACCTGCCTCTTCGAGGTGCCCGCGAGGCCGGTCCGTCACGGGTGCCAGCCGCAGCCGCTTGACCGGCCAGGGGGGTGGCTCGGCCGGGCCGAACCAGACCCGGACGTCCTCCCCGGTGCGAACGGGCAAGCGGGGATAGTCGTTCTCGGCGTGCTCGGTGCGGTGCAGCGCATGGACCGGGCCCAGGTGCCGGCCGGCGTACGCGGCGAAGGCGGCCGCGTCCGGCGGCCGGCAGATCGTCGCGGTCACCTCGCGGCCGCCCGGATCCGCTGCGAAGCCCGGGCCCCGCAGCAGCAGGACGTCATCGCTGTCGACCATGGTGGCGTTGGCCGCCTCGCGGTGCCTGAGCCAGACCGGACCGGTGTAGAACGCCTCCAGCGCACGTCGGCGGTGCGCCATGTCGGGGAAGGCGCGCAGCCAGACGAACCGGTCCGGGTCGTCCAGGTCCCGGAAACGACCGCCGACGGTGATGCCGGCCGCCTGCTGACCGGTCACGAACTCCCGCTCGAACAGCTCGATCAGCGTCTCCCGGCCTCCCGGGCGCAGGGTGTACTGCCGGAATTCGACGATTCTCATGCGCCGCAGGCTAGGGGCACTCCCCTGACATCCTCTGTCAGTGGATACTGAGCGCCATGCGCGCCGGCCGACTGGTGACTCTGCTTCTGCTGCTCCAGAACCGGGGCCGCATGACGGCCCAGCAGCTGGCCGAGGAACTGGAGGTGTCCGTCCGGACGGTCTACCGGGACGTCGAGGCGCTCGCCGCCGCCGGTGTCCCGCTGTACGGCGACGCGGGACACGCAGGCGGCTACCGGCTGGTCGACGGCTACCGGACCCGTCTCACGGGTCTGACCGCGGACGAGGCCCAGGCCGCGTTCCTCGCCGCGCTGCCCGGCACCGCCGCCGAACTCGGCCTCGGCGAGGCGCTCGCGACCGCCCAGCTCAAGTTGCGGGCCGCTCTTCCGGCGGAGCTGCGCGAGCACGCCGGGCGGATCCAGGAACGCTTCCTGCTCGACGCCCCCGGCTGGTACGGCGCCGACGACCGTACACCGCACCTGGCCCCGGTCGCCGCCGCGGTGTGGGAGTCGCGGGCGATGGTCCTGCGGTACCGGCGATGGCGGGCGCCCGAGGAGATCGAGCGGCGGGTCGAGCCGTACGGGCTCGTGCTCAAGGCCGGCCGCTGGTACCTGGTCGCGGGCGGGCCCGCCGGGATCCGCACCTACCGGGTCGACCAGATCATCGGCCTCCAGGTGCTGGAGGAGGAGTCCGTCGTCCCGGACGGATTCGAGCTGGCCGCGCACTGGCACGGCTCGCTGGCCGGTTTCCGGGCCCGGCTGCACACCGGCGAGGCTCTGGTACGGCTCACCGCGGAGGGTGCCCGCCGCCTCGGCGTGACCCCCGCGGGCGACGGATGGACGGAGACCCGGGTGCCCATCGAATCGATCGACCACGCCCATGGAGAGTTCCTGCGGCTGGGCGGCGAGGTCGAGGTCCTGGCGCCGGCCGAACTCCGCGCCCGCATCGCCGAGACGGTACGCACCCTGGCGGCCCGCTACGAGGGGTGACCCGAAGGACGGCGGCAGGGGGCGTACCCCGGTGACGGCGGCCTGCCCGCCCGGAACGTGTCCCGGGCGGGCAGGCCGCCGGTGTCAGCGGGATCGCGTCACAGCGCGCGTTCCAGACGGTCCGCCATCAGCTTGACGAACCGGGCCGGTTCCTTCGGCTGGCCCCCCTCGGCGAGCACGGCCAGGCCGTGCAGGAGCTCGGCGGTCTCCGCCAGCTCCGTGCGGTCCTCGCGTTCCTGGTACGCCTCGTTGAGGCCCTTCACCAGCTGGTGGTCGGGGTTGAGCTCCAGGATCCGCTTGGCGCGGGGCACCTCCTGGCCCATCGAGCGGTACATGTTCTCCAGGGCCGGGGTCAGGTCGTGGGCGTCGGAGACGACACAGGCCGGGGAGACGGTGAGACGGGAGGAGAGGCGCACCTCCTTGATGTCCTCGTCCAGCTGCTCCTTCATCCAGCCGAGCAGCCCGGCGTACTCCTCGGTCTGCTTCTCCCGCTCGTCGTCCGAGGTGTCCTCGTCCTTGGCGTCGAGGTCGATCCGGCCCTTGGCGACGGACCGCAGCGTCTTGCCCTCGTACTCGCCGACGGCATCGGCCCACACCTCGTCCACGGCGTCGGTGAGCAGCAGCACCTCGATGCCGCGTTCCCGGAACGCCTCCATGTGCGGGGAGTTCTCGATGCTCTGCCGGGACTCTCCGGTCAGGTAGTAGATGTCCTCCTGACCCTCCTTCATCCGCTCCACGTACTGCTTGAGCGTGGTGGGCTCGGAGTCGTCGTGCGTGCTCGCGAACGACGCGACGGTGAGGAGCGCGTCGCGGTTCTCCGAGTCGGTGATCAGTCCTTCCTTCAGGACCGTGCCGAACTCCCGCCAGAACGTCGCGTACCGCTCCTGGTCCTTGGCCATCATCTCCTTGACCGTGGACAGGACCTTCTTCGTCAGCCGCCGTCGCATCATCTCGATGTGGCGGTCCTGCTGGAGGATCTCGCGGGACACGTTGAGCGAGAGGTCCGCCGCGTCGACGACACCCTTGACGAAACGGAGGTACGGCGGGAGCAGCGCCTCGCAGTCGTCCATGATGAACACGCGCTTGACGTACAGCTGCACGCCGCGCTTGGAGTCCCGCGTGAACAGGTCGTGGGGAGCGTGCGCGGGGAGGAACAGCAGGGCCTGGTACTCGAAGGTGCCCTCCGCCTGGAGCCGGACCGTCTCCAGGGGGTCGCGCCAGTCGTGCGCGATGTGCTTGTACAGCTCGTGGTACTCGTCGTCGGAAACCTCGTCGCGGGGCCGCGCCCACAGCGCCTTCATGGAGTTGAGCGTCTCGGGCTGGGGCGCCTCGTCGCTCTCGTCGCTCTCGCCGGCCGGCGCGGGCGTCCCGGGCACCATCCTGATCGGCCAGGTGATGAAGTCCGAGTACCGCTTGACGATCTCCCGGATCTTCCACGGGGAGGTGTAGTCGTGGAGCTGGTTCTCCGGGTCGGCCGGCTTGAGGTGCAGCACGACCGAGGTGCCCTGCGGGGCGTCGTCGACCCGCTCCAGCGTGTACGTGCCCTCGCCGCGGGACGTCCAGCGGGTGCCCTGGCTCTCGCCGGCGCGCCGGGTCAGCAGGGTGACCTCGTCCGCCACCATGAAGCCGGAGTAGAACCCCACGCCGAACTGGCCGATGAGTCCTTCCTCCCCGGCCGCGTCCTTGGCCTCCCGCAGCTCCTGGAGGAACTGCGCGGTGCCCGAGTTGGCGATCGTGCCGATGAGCCGACCGACCTCGTCGTACGTCATCCCGATGCCGTTGTCCCGCACCGTGAGGGTGCGAGCGTCGTTGTCGACGTCGATCTCGATGTGCGGGTCGGACACGTCTGCGTCGAGCGAGTCGTCCCACAACTTCTCCAGACGCAGCTTGTCCAGCGCGTCGGAAGCGTTGGAGACGAGCTCCCGCAGGAAGACATCCTTGTTCGAGTAGACCGAGTGGATCATCAGCTGCAGCAGCTGACGGGCCTCTACCTGAAACTCAAACGTCTCAGTCGACATGTTCGCGAATACCTCATAGGTCCTATCGCCGGAACTGGTGGCAGCCACTGTAAAACACCACGTCAGGGCGGTGGCCGGAATTCGAGTCCGATGGCTGGATTCGCACCCCGCGACGTCCGGGCCGTGGCTCACGGTCCCGGCTCGCGCACTCCCGTCCCGAGGCGCACGATGAACACAGGGGGTGACTCGGCACCGTGGGCCGCGCCCCGGGCCGCGGGCGGCACGAGGAGGCCATCATGACCCGCGCCGGCACCATGACCAGTTCGCGGATGCCCGACACGCTCACACCGGGCGGTATCGAGTCGGAGAACCATCCCTGGCGGATCCGGCTGGTCGAGCATCCGAAGCGCTTCGAGTCGTCGTTCTTCAAAGCCGCGAAACGCACGGCGCACGAGATCCTCGACGGAATGGACGACGCGGACCTGCCGTACGGTCCCCGGCCCGTCAAGCCGGATCACTGGGAGATGCACCACGGGGGCAGCCTGTGGGTGATGACGCGGAGCGGCTGGCGGATGTACCGGGCCCGGGCGGGCATCGAGTGGAGCATGCAGTTCTGCGCCGAGCCCTCGCGGGTGGACCGGCTGCGCCGGGACGCGGCCGACCTGCTGGCGGGCTTCCCCGAAACACTGCGGGCCTTGGCGCGACTCGGCTACGACGAGGCCGAGGACCTGCTGCGCACACCCATCGAGGACGCCGACGGAGTGGAGGCGTGGACCGACTCGCTCTTCAACGCGTGCGTCCCGATGAGCCGTGGGCACCATCAGGGGATCCTGCCGAAGGTGCCCGGCGAGCACCACTACCCGTGGCCGGTCAAGGGCGCGGACTTCTTCCGGTACGACGACTTCCAGCTGTGGGTGACGCTGCCCGACGGTACGCATGGCGCCGTGACGCCGGTGGACCGGCGCGGCTCCGGTGACGGGCACGTACGACTCGTGCTCGCCTCGGAGGGCAGTCGGGCCGCGGACACCCTGGCGGACGCGCAGGAGCACGGGCTGATGGCGGTCCTGCCGCCCAACAGTTCGGCGGCGCTCCAGGCGTTCGCCGGGCAGTTGGAGCCGGGGCAGCGCACCGCGTCCGGGCCGCCGGCGAAGCACCGTGCGCGGGGCGACGGCCGTAGCGGCCCGACCCGTTGAGAGGTTCCCATGCCACGCAACATCGTTCTCTGCCTCGACGGGACGAGCAACCAGGTCGGCGCCTCGTATCCGACCAACGTCGTCCGGCTGTTCGAGATGCTGGAGGCCGACGACCCCACTCGCCAGCTGCTGTACTACGACCCCGGTGTCGGCACCATGGCGTCGGCCGGGGCCCGCGGCCCGGTCGGCCGCAAGCTCTCCCGGCTCTGCGGTCTCGCCTTCGGCACCGGGCTGAGAACCAATCTCGCCGAGGCGTACACCTATCTGATGCGGCACTGGGAGCCCGGAGACCACGTGTACGTCTTCGGCTTCAGCCGTGGCGCCTACACCGCCCGCGCGCTGGTCGGCATGCTCAACAAACCCGGCCTCATGCGACCGGGCTCGGAGAACCTGGTCCCCTACGCGGTCGCCAAGTACGCCTTCAACCACGACATCGACCGGAGCGAACGGGAAGTCGCGCGCTTCTCGCACGCGTTCTGCCGGCGCACCGAGCGCGAGCCGCTGTGGGCCGAGGTCAAGCGCAACGCTCCGCGGCAGGTCTCCCATCACGCGCTGCCCGTCGCCTACCTCGGCGTCTGGGACACCGTCAAGGCCGCGGGCATCCTGCGCCTGGGCACGCTGCACTGGCCGTACACGCACCAGCTCCCCAACGCGGCCCGCATCCGGCACGCCGTCTCCCTGGACGAGAAGCGGCGCCCGTACCGCGAGTTCCTGGTGGCGCGCCGTCCGGAGCCCTTGCGGGAGACGGCGCGGGAGGTCTGGTTCGCCGGCGTGCACTCCGACGTGGGCGGCACCTTTCCGCACGCTCAAGGCGCCCCCCTGCTCTCGGCCATCACGCTCAAGTGGATCACCGACGGCGTCGCCCAGGACCTGGTGTTCCGCTCCGGCGCGTACGCGGAGGCCTGCGCGGTGACCGAGGACTTCGCCGACGCCGCCCTGCACCCCAACGGCCCGCTGTGGGTCATCGTCGGCCGGCGCTCGCGTCCCCTGCCCGCGGACGCCGTGGTGCACGCCAGTGTCCGGCTCCGCCGGGAGCGGGATCTCCACTACCGTCCGGACCTGCCCGATCCCGCGGAGTCCGCCCGCTGGACCGATCCGGACTGGACCAAGCCGGCACCGACGCGGGACGGTTGACGGACGGGCCCTTGCTCCTCACCGGCCCGCCGATAGGCTGCCCGGCATGTCCACAGCAACGCGCAGTTCCGTCGTCGGCACCGCTGCTCTCCTCGTCGCCTGTCTGGCCGGCGTCACCGGCTGTTCCTCCGGATCCGGACAGGGCGAACACGAGGGCGACTCACCGCTGCTGAAGGGACTGGGCACCTTGGCCGACGACAACGGCAAGGGCCAGGTGACCTATCTCGACGCCGCCGCCGTGCGCCGGCTGGACAAGGACGACACCGAGCGGTTCGCCGCGATCGGGCAGCCGAACAACAGCCTGCTGAACGCGTACAGCCCCGGACCGTGGAAGGGGCACCTCACGGGGGACCAGATCGACACCGCGGTGGACGCCAAGGGAGCGGGCCGCTGGGAGGGCTCGTTCGACGAAGCGGCGATCACCGCGGCACTGAAGGCGAACGGCTACGCCCCCGGCGACGAGGACGGCAGGCGGACGTGGACCCGCCCGCACGGCAAGGGAGCGGCCCTGGAGGTCTCGAAGGACACCGTCTCCTACGCCGTCCCGGGCACCGCCCCCATGTCGGCCGTCCACCCCGAGCGGGGTTCCTCGCTGGCCGACGCCCGGGAGTACCGGCGCGCGGCCGGCTGTCTGGGCGACGTCTACCGGGCCGACTTCAACCCGCTCACCGCCTCCGCGCCGGTACGGCTGTCCGCGCTCGGCCAGCAGGCCGATTCCACGGGCCGGAACACCGAGGTGCTGTGCGTCGTGGTGAAGGACGAGGCGACCGCCCGGCGCCTGTCGGGCCGGCTCCGCTCGGTCGTCCGCGACAAGTCGCCGCGGTACGACGGCGCGAAGGTGACCGTGGAGAAGGGCGAGCAGCCCCTGGTGCGGGCCGCTGTCCCCGACAGCGCCGCTCAGCGGCCCGGCCGGCTGCTGCTGTCCGACATCGACCTGTGGATGGCCGTCGTCGAGCGGTGAGCGGGGCGGGTCCGCCGTGCCGTTCCCCGCGCGGCCGGCCGGGACCGTACGCGCAGCGGGGTCCGGTAGGATCGGGGGCGTACGTGCCGATGAGGAGCAGAGAGAAGAGGGAGGTGGGGTTGATGACCGCGCTCAGGGCCACCGTGCGCAGCGCCCGGGTCTCCCTCACGTCCCGGGCCGTGGCCTGACCTCGTCCTGTCCGTCCTCGCCGGGAGCGTGAGCTCGCGGGGACCCACACGTGCACATTCCCGGAACGGATCCTCATCCATCATGCGCAACTGGATCACGCGCGCCGAGACCGGCGCCGACATCCCCGCCGTCCACGACATCGTTCTCGCCGCGTTCGACACCTCCTCGGAGGCCGGCCTCGTCGACGCGCTGCGCGCCGACCCCTCCTGGATCGCGGGCCTGTCGCTCGTCTCCACGGACCAGGAGGGAACACCCGTCGGCCATGCCCTGCTGACGCGCTGCCACATCGGTGACACCCCGGCCCTGTGCCTGGCTCCCGTGTCGGTGCTGCCCGCGTACCAGCGCACCGGCGCCGGGTCCGCGGCCGTCCGCGCCGCGCTGGCGGCGGCCCGGGACAGGGGCGAGCACCACGTCGTCGTCCTGGGGCATCCGGCGTACTACCCGCGGTTCGGCTTCACCCGGGCCTCCGCCCACGGCATCGGCCTGACCGTCGACGTCCCGGACGAGGCCCTGATGGCGCTGTCCCTCGACGCCGGCCACCCGCTCCCCAGCGGAACCGTCCGCTACGCGGAGCCGTTCGGTATCTGATCCGCCGCCGGGCGGCGGCGCCCTCGGGTGCCCCGCCCGGCCTTCCCCCGCGACGACGTCACTCGACCGGCCCGCCGGGCCGGGAGCCGCCGGCCGCTGTGCGCCGTCGCGGGCTCGACGCGCCCCATGCGGGGTTCTCCAGCCGGCGCGCGCGTTCCCGCAACGACAGGGGACGTCCCGCGGGTTCCTCGGGCGGCTGGTCCTGGAGGTGCGGCGCACCACGTCCCAACCTGCGTCGTCTGGGCGCCTGTTCGCGTTTCACGCCCTGCACAACGAGGGAGCGGCGCCCAGGAACCGGAGCCGACGCCGCGGGCGTGGTTCCGGTCCGCCGCGGCCGGCCGCCGCGGCGCCTCGGGGACCGGCGCCGGCCGGTCAGTTCGGGTTGTCCCCGTGCGTGAGGGTCTCCCATGCGACGAAGAGATTGTTGCTGCCCGCGGGGCGGTTCTGTTCGGTCAGCGTCTGGGTGTTGGTCATGGCGACGCCCAGGCGGTTGTGCAGGGCGTTGTAGCCGACCTCGGTGACCGGCCCCAGTCCCCGGTTGACGGTCCCCCCGCACAGCCAGCTCGGTACGGCGGTGCCCAGTTCGTACTTGGCCTGGAAACCGAGCGCCTGCCGCAGCCGCTCACCCACGTCGGTGCCGTAGAGGTCCTGCCCCTGGATCCGGCTGGTCTCGGCGATGTGCGAGATGGCGGAGACACCGTATCCCGTGTGGGTGAAGTCGCGGCAGGTCTCCTGGGTGAGTCCGGTGACGAAGGTGGACTGGCCCTGCCAGTAGGAGACTATCTTGTCGCGGGTGTTCAGGTTCTGGCTCGGCACGGTCTTCGGCAGGTCGCCGTCGGACGCGAGGTACACATAGGCCGCGGTGCGGGTGCGGAACTTGGCCATGGCGGTGTCGTACGACGCCTTGTCCTCCAGGAAGACGGAGATGCCGACGGCGGCCTCCATCATCGACAGCTCCCAGTTGCCGTTGGAGTTCGAGCCGTTGATGATCTCGGGCAGATAGACGTTGCGGAGCATGGTGGCGAACCGGCCGGAGTTGGTCCACGTCCCGGTGTACGTGTACTTGATGATCTCGGCGGCCTTCGGCCAGGAGGAGCCCGCCCAGCCCGTCTGGAGCGGCGCGTTGCTGTTGGTGTGGTCCTTGAGCACGGCGGACCAGGCGTCCATCAGCTCGATCGCCTTCTTGGCGTAGCGCTCGTCACGGGTGAAGTACCAGGCGAGCGCGTCGGTGTAGGCCGCTATCGCGTCCTCGCGTTCGTCCGTGCAGCCGTAGTTGGGGTTGGAGTACGAGCCGCACTCGACGACGGCGCGGGGCTGGGGCGTGCGGCCGAGGGACGCGTACTTGCTCGCCATCATCTGGTCGTACGCGCTCTTCCAGGGCTGGGCGCCGGCGAGCACCTTGGTGCGGGCGAAGTCGAGCTGGGCCCGGGAGACGGTGACTCCGGGGTGCGCGAACGCGGCGGGAGCGGCCTCCGCCCGTGGGGTGCCCGGCCAGGAGAGGAACCCCGCGGCGAGCAGGGTGCCCGCCGCCGCGAGGGCGAGAGCGGAACGCGGGGACGTGCGTCGGCGCCGGGCGGGTGTGTCCTTGTCCTGCATCTGGTCCGTCCTCATATGTGAACGCCATGCGGCTTCTTGAACGTCCGATTGCCGAGGACCATAGGTACGGACCAAGTGGCCGTCAAGAGGCGCGGAGCGGCTTGCGCGTCCCGGGAGGCCGGGGCGCCCCCTCCGCGCGCGCCGCGCCGCGTCCCGCCGCCTCCCCGCCGGGGGCCGCGCCGGCCAGGCGGTCGCCGTCGAGGGTGTGGCCGACAACGGCAGAACCGGCCGCTCCGGCTCTTCCCTGTCCCGTGTCCGGTGGTGGAGACTCCGCCCAGCCGGGCGGTGCCGTCGACCGGTCGCCCCGCTCCCCCACGCCTCCGAATCCCCAAGGGCTGCCCTCATGCCGAAGTCACCAGCCGTGCTGCGGCTCGCCGTCGCCGCCGCGGGTCTCCTGCTCACCACAGCCGCGGCCACCGCGACCTCTCCGGCCTTCGCCGCCGTGCCCCCACGCTCCGCCCCCGCCCGGACCGCCGTGGCCGGGCAGGACGAGGCCGGCTGGTCCGCGCCGCTGTCCACCCAGGGCCGCTACATCGTCGACGCCCACGGCGACCGGTTCCGGCTGAAAGGCGCCAACTGGGACGGCGCACAGGGCTCGTGGAACGGCAGCGGCAGCACCGCCGACCCCGCCAACCACCACGCCGGACAGGACTCCCACGGCATACCGCTCGGGCTGGACCGCGCTCCGCTGACCCAACTGCTTTCGGACTTCCGTCAGCTGGGGATCAACACCATCAGGCTGCCGTTCTCCAACGAGATGATCCACAGCACCACGCCGGTGCCCGACAGCGCCGTGACGGCCAACCCGCAACTGCGCGGCAGGACACCGCTGGAGATCTACGACGCCGTGGTGGACGCGCTGAGCCAGGGCGGTTTCGCCGTCATCCTCAACAACCACACCAACACGTCCCGGTGGTGCTGCGGCGTCGACGGCAACGAGCGGTGGAACAGCGGGCAGTCCACCACCCGATGGGCGGACGACTGGGTGTTCATGGCGCGCCGCTACGCCTCCGTCCCGCGGGTGGTCGGCGCCGACCTGTACAACGAGGTCCGGCGCGATGTGCTGGACGACCCCAACTGGGGCCTGGGAGACGACCACGACTGGTACGGCGCGGCCCAGCTCGCCGCCGACCGTATCCTCACCGAGGCGAACCCGCGCCTCCTCGTCGTGGTCGAGGGGATCAACTGGACGGGCGTGCCCGTGGACGGGCTCCCGCACGGCCGCCCGGTGCTCACCCCCGCCCGCACCCTCTCGCACACTCTCGTGGACTCCCGCAAGCTGGTCTACTCCGCCCACTTCTACGGTTACACCGGCCCGCACCACAGCGGCGCCACGGGCATCGGCGAGACCCACGACGCCCGCTACCAGGACCTGTCCCGGGCCGAACTGGCCGCGGCCCTCGACGACGAGGCGTTCTTCGTGGAGGAGACGGGCAGGCACTACACCGCCCCCGTCTGGGTGAGCGAGTTCGGCATCGGCTCGAACGAGACGAACGCGGCGGCCCGCACCTGGTTCGGCAATGTCACCGACTACCTCGCCGACCACGACGCCGACTTCGCCTTCTGGCCGCTCGTCGGCTTCGAGGGCCACGACGACTGGGCCCTGCTGCGCTACGACGGCGCGGGGCACCGCTCCGGCCTCCTGGACACCGGCGACTGGCGGGCCGCCGCCTGGCAGCACCTCGTGTCGGCGCCGGGCAGGACCGGCCCCGTGGCGTCCGTTCCCGTGTGGCGCATGCTCAGCACCGACCACGGTGACGCGGTGGAGTCGCTGCGCACGCGCGCCGGAGGAGACTGGGACGCGGGAGCGTACAAGGCGGTCTGCCCCGACGGTTCCCGGCTGGCCGGGCTGAGCCACACCGGCGGGCGCGGCCTGTGCACCGACGCCGGCGCGGGGGATCTGCGTGCCGCCGACACACGCCGAACGGTCGTCACCGACGAGCGCCATGTCCCGGCCGGCGGCGACTGGGCGTCCGGTTACACCAAGTTGCAGTGCCCCGCCGGGGAGTTCCTCATCGGCTACAGCCTGCGCGGCGCACGCGTGTCGGCGGGGCTGTGCGTCCCGGCGCGGATGCCGCTGTCGGGCACCGGGCGCACGGTGTGGTTCGACCGCTCCGACAACCGCCCCGCCGACGCGGCCGGCGGGGACTTCGCGAACGGCGCCTACAAGGGGCAGTGCGCGACGAAGGAGTACGCGGCCGGGATCGCCTTCACCACCCGCGTGGGCAGCCGCCCGGGCCCCGCGGCCCTGCTGTGCCGCACGCTGCCCTGACGGAGGGGCTTCCGGGCACCGGGCTCGGCGCTCCGCACGGGGGCGAGGAGCTCAGGCCAGGCAGCCCCGGATCCGGCCCAGGATCTCCCGCAGGATCTCCGGTGAGGTCCCGAAGTTGAGCCGGACGAAGCCCTCGCCTCCCGGCCCGAACGAGCGGCCGTCGTTCAGCAGGACCCGGGCCTTGTCGAGGAAGAAGGTGTACGGGTCGGTGTCCAGCGCCAGATCGCGGCAGTCCAGCCAGGCGAGGAACGTGGCCTGCGGGATCCGGTAGCCCACGCCGGACGGGAGTTCCTCGCGCACCAGGGCGGCGTTGTCCGCCAGCACCGGCCGCAGCCGCGACAGCCAGGCGTCCCCGTCCCGCCAGGCGGCCAGGGTGGCCGCGACGCCGAAGGTGTTCGATTCGCCGTACAGGTGACTGGGCCGCGCCAGCGCCTCGCGCACCCCGGCCGCGCCGACATGGGCGACGGCACAGCGCACCCCGGGCACGTTGAACGCCTTCGTGGCCGAGGTCAGGGTCACGGTGCGGGCTGCCACCTCGGCCGACAGCGAGGCGAACGGGATGTGCCGGTGGGGGGCGTGGACGAGGTCGGAGTGGATCTCGTCGGCGACGACCAGCAGGTCGTGGCGGAGGGCCAGCTCCGCCAGCGTCTCCAGCTCGTCGCGCCGCAGCACCCGGCCGGTGGGATTGTGCGGGTTGACCAGCAGCAGCACCCGGGAGGCCCGCTCCCCGAGGTCCCGGTCCAGCCGGTCGGCGTCGAACGTCCAGCCGTCTCCGTCGGGTGTGTACGGCAGGGGGTCCAGGCGCCGGCCCATGCCCGCGATCGTCTCCAGGAACGGCGGGTAGGTGGGCGTGTGCACCACGACTCCGTCCCCGGGCCGGGTGGCGACGTTCAGCACGGCCTGGAGGCCCTGGTTGATGTCGGTGAACTCCCGCACCTGGGCGGGGTCGAGGATCCAGCCGTGGCGGTCGCGCATGCGCTCGGCGAAGGCGGCCCGCAGCGGGTTGTCCGCGTGCCGTCCGTCCCAGGAGGGATAGCCGAGATCGTTCTCCACGCAGCGCAGCAGCGCCTCACGCACACTGGGGGCGGGCGGGAAGTCCATCTCCGCGATCCATGCCGGGAGGACGTCCGGCGCGGCGCGGTTCCACTTGGCTCCGGGGCGGCGGTGCAGCGCGCGGACGTCGAGGTCGTCGAACATGAAGTGCCCTTCTGTCGTCATCCGTCATGCCGGGCGCCCTGGGGAGGCACGCCCCTGCCGGCGGCACCGGCCCCGGCGGGCCGTGGCCGTGCGGTGCGATCGCCCGGCTCCCTCGGGGCCGGTCCCGAGCCGGCACATCCACGTCATGGACATTCCCTTCATGCCCGCCGAGCGGTTGTTCCCCGCACGCGGCGGGGAACAACCGGAGGACCGGCGTCAGGAAGCGCGTCCGGTCAGTTCGTATCCGGCTTCGTCGACGGCCTTGGCGATCAGCGCGTCGTCGAGGCCGCCCTCGGCGATCACCGTGACCCGGCCGGCGTCCACGTCCACGTCGGTCGACAGCACGCCGTCGACCCCGCCGACCGCCTCGGTGACCGCGGACTTGCAGTGGTCGCAGGTCATGCCCGACACCGCGTAGACGATGGCGGTGCCGGCGACGGCGACCTCGGTGGCCGCGCCGGAGTGGCAGCTCCCGTCAGGGGCACAGCAGGACGACATGGGCTTCCTCCAGAGAGTCGAAAGGACACTGAACGCGCGCTATACCCCTAGGGGGTTGGGGTATAACGTGCGGCAACGAGGCATAGGTATACCCCCCACCCCTATGCGGTGACAAGTCATCCGGGCACCGCAACCGGCCGCTCCCGCAGGTGTCCGGCCCGGTGCAGCCGCGCGACGAGACCCGCGCAGCCGAGTCCGGTCGCGGCCAGCACCGCCCACGGCAGCCACCGCACACCCGTGTCGAACAGCGCCCCGACGGCCAGGTTGCCCAGCGAGACCACGACGCCGGAGGCGGTGTTGTAGGCGCCGTAGTAGGTCGCGACGAGCCGGTCGCCGGAGAGCCGCACGACGGTGTCCATCTCGAAGGGATAGAGCAACGCCCCGCCCCAGGCCAGCAGGACCGCGCACCCCGTCAGGGCGCCGACCCCGGCCGGCGCGCCGTACGCCGGGGGCAGCAGGGGCAGGAAGGCCGCGCCCATGACCGCCAGCCCCCAGGAGACGGCCTGCGGCCCGGACAGGGTGCGCTGGGCCCATGCGGTCAGCTTCAGCTGCCCCGCCAGGGCGGCCAGCGCCGAGGCCGCGAAGACCACCGCTGTGACCGGCCCGGCCTGCCGGCCGAAAAGCGCGCGGGCGTGCAGCGGAAGGGCGAGATAGACCTGGAACGCCAGGACGTAGGAGCCGCTCATGGCGGCCGCGAAGAGGACGAAGGGGCGGTTGGCGGCGACGGTGCGCCAGTCGGCGGCGACCGCCTTCCAGGCGGGTTCGGTGCCACGGCCGGCGGGGGGCCGCGGGGGCAGGGCACGGGCCTGGAGCACGGCCAGGGCGCCGAAGATGAGCGCCGCGAGCGCGCACACGGCACTGAAGTCCCAGGCCAGCAGTGCGAGTCCGGCGAGCGGGCCGACCAGGATGCCCGCCTGGTAGAACACGTTGAAGGCGGCGAACGCCGCCACGCGCCGCTCCTCCCCCGCGTCCGCCGCGAGATACGCCCGTACGGCCGGGTTGAACAGCGCGCCCGCCAGACCGGTCAGCGCCGAGGCCGCCACCAGGGCGGGGAGCGAACTCGCCACCGCGAGCAGCCCGAAGGCGACCGACCGCAGGGCGCATCCGGTCAGGATCATCGGCTTGCAGCCGTAGCGGTCGGCGAGGGTGCCGCCGACGAGGAACATGCCCTGCTGGGAGAAGTTGCGCACGCCCAGCACCAGTCCGACCGCCCAGGCGGCGAGGCCGAGGCCGTGGGCCAGATGGTCGGCCAGATAGGGCATGAGCATGTAGAAGCCCAGATTGATGGCGAACTGGTTGACCATCAGTAGCCGGGCCGGCCGGTCGAAGGAGGCCACCTGGGCCCGCAGCCGCCTCACCGGGCACCCGCCCCGGCCAGCCGGCGGGCGAGCGGATCGCGGACCCGGGCGCACCGGGTCCATCGCGTCACCACGCGGGCGTCCGGCTCGGCGATGTCGTCGGGCTCGGCCGGCGGGGCCTGCCCGAGCAGCGCGTGCTCGCGGCACCAGGAGTCGTCGTAGACGGTCTGGAGATAGCGGTGCGGGCCGTCGGGGAAGACGGCCGCGACCCTGGTCCCGGCGGGATACGTCCGCGCCGCCCATCCGGCCACCAGCGCCACCGCCCCCACGCTCCAGCCGCCGGAGGCGTAGTGCCGGCGGGCGAGCCGGCGGCAGGCCCAGACCGCCTCGGCCGGAGCCACCCAGTGGACCTCGCGGAAGGCCGCGTAGTCGACGTTGTCCGGATGGATGCTGGAGCCCAGGCCGCGCATCAGCCGGGGCCCCGCCGGCTGGCCGAAGATCGCCGAGCGGACCGAGTCCACGCCGATGAGCGCCAGCCGCGGGAACGCCTCGCGCAGCACGGCGGAGACACCGGCGGAGTGGCCGCCGGTGCCGACCGCCGTCACCAGGACGTCGACCCGGCCGAGTTGGGCGATCAGCTCGGCCGCCAGGGGCCGGTACGCGGCGACGTTGTCGGGGTTGCGGTACTGGTCGGGGCAGTAGGCGCCCGGGATGCGGGCCAGCAGTTCGGCGACGCGCTCGCGGCGCGCCTCCTGCCAGCCGCCCCCGGGGTGCGGCGCGGTGACCTGGACGACCCGTGCGCCCAGCGCGGTGAGCAGGCGCGCCATGGGCGGTTCCATACCCGGGTCGGTGACGACGGTGACCGGATGTCCGTGGGTCAGCCCGGCCAGGGCGAGGCCGAGCCCGAGGGTGCCGCTGGAGGACTCGACGATGGGCGCACCCGGCGCGAGGTCGCCCCGCCGCCGGGCCTCGCGCACCATGTGCAGGGCGGGCCGGTCCTTGAGGCCGCCCGGATTGGCGCCTTCCAGCTTGGCGTAGAAGCCGCGGCCGGGCGGGGCGAAGGGTTCGTCCACCCACAGGACCGGGGTGTTCCCGACGAGATGGGCGGGGCGTCGCGCGGTGAGCAGCCGGGGCGGACGCGCCGCGGGCGGTTCGGGCAGGGAGACAGGCATGGGGGTACGGCTCCTTCGCACCCGGCGGCGGTGCGGCGGGCGCTGTGCGAATGGGCGGGTGGGCGCGGGCACACCGCGGACCGGGCCGGGGCGTGCGGGGGCGGTCCTACTGCCGCAGTACGCAGGTGAACGCGAAGGGGGAGCCGTTCTCGCAGGCAGGGAGGGCACCGGACGCCGGACGCCGAGGGGTGGGCGCGAAGCGCCCGCCGGACACGGTGGGCAGCAGCGGCTGGTGCGCTTCGCCACCGAGCCCCGTGTCGTCCAGGGCGGCACGCGGCCGGTCCGCCGTGTGGTCGAGGTGACCGTTCGTGGCGTGCCGGTGGGCGGGCGGCGGCTGGCCCGGTGGGGTGCCGCCGGTGCCGGTCGCGCCGTGGGGGGCCTCCTGCGCCAGCACGGGGCTCGGGTCGGGCCCGGCGCAGGCGCAGGCGTGCACCGCCCCGGTGAGATGGGCGGCGATCACGAGGACCAGTCCGAGCAGCAGGGCGGCGCGACGGGAACGCTCCGCGCGCCGTCCTCCGCTGCGCCATGACCTGATCACATGCGCAGCGTAATCAGGTGGTGATGGTGTGTCATATCGTCGGCGGTGCGGGTCACCCGCCCGGGCGACCGCGCATCACCCGGGCGACACCGGGCACCGGCTCCCCGGGAAGCGTCGCCGCGGATACCCCGTACCGGTCGTTGCGGATACCCCATACCCGTATGCGCGGCTCGTACCGGCCTTGCCCAGCCCCGGAACGGCCACCGCCTCGGCCTTCGGCTAGACCTTCGCCTCGGCCTCGCTCCGGCCTTCGCCCGCACCAGGGTGCGCACGCGTCGCCTGCGGCGGTCGAGCCGAGCGCCCCGCTCAAAGACCGACGGCGGTTCTGCTCTGCGCCTGTTCGAACTCCGTGAGCGGGTCGCCGCCCGTCTGCCAGGGCCAGGCGGTGACGAGACCGCCCACCGCCTCGAACACGGGGCGGGCGTCGGCACGACGGTCGGCGGCCATCAGCGCGTAGGCGAGGAGGTTCAGGTCGGCGACCGCCTTGGCGTGCCGGAGGAAGCCGGGCTGCACCCAGGTGTGCGCCACCCGGTCGAGCGCCTGGGCGGCCATCCCCTGGGACCAGTGGGTCCGTGCCACCAGCGCCTCGTAACCGCCCCGGCCGAGGATGGCCTGGTACTGGAAGACCTGGGCGGTGAGTTCCGTCGCCGCGCAGGGCGCGTTGGCGGGCATCCGGGCGCCCAGCGCGTCCACGAACTCCAGGACCTGGAGCCGGGAGCCCCCTTCTTCCGGGGAGAGGTAGGCCAGCATGTTCATGTACGCCTCGCGGTTCCACCGGTCACGCGCGAGCACCTCGTTCCACACCCCGAACGTCTGGGGCTGCCTCCAGCGCTCCCAGCGCGCCACCCGGAGCAGGGCCACCCAGGGGGCGGGGTCGTCCGGCGCGAGGTCGGCGGCCCGCAGACAGCTCTCCACGGCGTCGGCCGTCTCGCCCCGCCGGTCCTCGGCACGGGCCTGCGCGACCTGGGCCCAGGCGTGCAGCACGAGCGCGGTCGCGTTGCGCGGCTCGCGTGCGGCCCACGCCCCGGGCAGATGCGACGCGGCGAGGAAGTCCGCCAGGACGCTGACGCGGTGGGTCCGGCGGTCCCAGTCGTCCGGGTCCTGATCCAGGAGCCGGGACATCTGCGCTATGCACAGGTCGGTGGTGGCGATGGTGCCGGTCCTGGCGGTGGCCCGCAGGGACTTCAGCAGCCTGCCCAGCTCCTGGTCGTCGAGTTCAGGAGCGAGAATGGCCCGTTTGCGGCGGCGTGTTAGAAATCCCATGGTCGGAGGCTAAAACGGATCACACCACCCACAAGGGCTGAGCCGAGATCGTTATCGAGAGTCATCGTTCGGATACACGGATCGATACCGGCGGACTCACGGCGGCCCGACGCCGTCGCCGCCCCGCCGGGCCGGAGCGGGACACCCGCGCGCGGGCCGGTTCGCCCGGTGGCCGGAGTGCGGACCACCCGGGCCGGGGCGGGCCGGGACTGTGTGACAGTCGTGGCACAGCCCCGCCACGTGAGCGTCAACCACCGTTCGGCGCAGGCGAGTTGCCGCCTAGCATGAGACCGACGCAGGCGGTCCGGCGATCCCGGGGGGAAGTCCGTGGTGGTGCGAGGGGGAGCGGCGCGCCTCGGCTGTGCCGTGGTGGTGTGCGGCCTGATGCTGGCCGGCTGTACCTCCGGCGGCGACGGTCCCGGCGGGCCGGCGGCCGGGACGGGGCCGGAGAGCGCCGCCGGCTCCGGCCCCTCGCCCACCACCGTGCTCGACATGGACCCGGCCAAGCTGCCGAGGACCGGGGACCAGGCCGCCGCGCTGGTCCGCGAGGTCATCGCGCGGCCCTCCGCCTTCGGCCCGGCCGCGGTCCGCCGGAACCCGTACGAGAGCGATCCGCGGCGCTGGGCGGTGCTCGGGGACGACTGCGTCTGGGGACAGCGGTCGCTGCCCGGGGACGTCCTCGCCAGCCTGACCCGCCACTACGAGATCCCGGCGAGCGGCGGCAAGGGTCCGCTGCGGCTCGGCGCCGTCGTCACGGTGCACCGGAGCGCCGAGCAGGCCGACTGGGAGAACGCCGAGGTCCTGGAGGAGATGATGCGCTGTCCCGACCAGCTGCTGCGCCCCGGCGAGACGCTCGGGCGCCTGACCGACGTCCCGGCCTCCCTCGGCGACTCCGGGAACGGCTTCGCCGACGACTCCCTGACCGAGACCGGCACCTACACCAGCGACGAACTGGGCGGCCCCCATCCCTATGTCTGGGAGCAGACCAGCATCGGCCCGTTCACCCTCGCGGTCTCGGCCAGGGGCGCCGAGGGCTGGTCCCGGCCGGCCCTGTTCGAGCAACTGCGCAATCCCTATGCCGCCATGCGCTCCCGCCTCCGGCGCGCGGTGGAGCGGAACACCCCGGCCGGGACCACCGCGGCCTCGGTGTCCCCCTCCCCCGTCGCGCGGGACGGCCGCCGGTGACCGGGAAGCTCGCCCCCTCCGACCCGGCCCGGATCGGCGGTCACCGTCTGCTCGCCCGGCTGGGCGCCGGCGGGATGGGCGTGGTCTACCTCGGGCGGGCGGAGTCCGGGGACCTGGCCGCCGTCAAGGTGGTCCTGCCGGAGTACGCCGACCGGCCCGAGTTCCGCGCACGGTTCCGCCGTGAGGTCGCCGCCGCCCGGCGGGTGGACAGCCCGTGGGCCGTGCCGGTGACCGGTGCCGACCCGGACGCGCCCGCTCCGTGGCTGGCCACCGCGTTCGTGCCGGGGCCCTCGCTCGCCGAGGCGGTCGCCACCCGCGGTCCGCTGCCCCCGCGTACGGTGCGCGCGCTCGGCCGGATGCTGGCCCGGGCACTGACCGCCGTGCACGACGCGGGACTCGTGCACCGCGACGTCAAGCCCGGCAATGTCCTCCTCACCCTCGACGGCCCACGGCTCATCGACTTCGGCATCGCGCGCGCCGCCGAGGAGACCACCCTCACCTCGGCCGGCCTGGTCGTCGGCACCCCCGGCTTCCTGGCACCGGAACAGGCACAGGCCCGCACCGCCACCCCGGCCAGTGATGTCTTCGCCCTCGGTTGTCTGCTCTCGTACGCCGCCACCGGGCGGCCGCCCTTCGGCACGGGAGCCGTGGACGCCCTCCTCTACCGCACCGTGCACGACGAGCCCGACCTCGGCGGCCTCCCCGAGGGCCTGCGCGCGCCGCTGGAGCGCTGCCTCGCCAAGGACCGGTCCGCCCGGCCCACCGCCCGGGAGGTGGACGCGGCGCTCGCCGAGGACGCTCCCGGCACCGCGGACTGGCTGCCCGACGACGTCGTACGACTCGTCGCGGAACGCTCCGCCGCCCTGCTCGCCCTGCCCGGCATCGAGGCGACGGCCCTCGACGCGACGACGGACGGCCGGACAGGGGAAGTTCCCGGGGACGGCGAACCGTCACAGCGCCCCGCCGGCCGCCGCCGCTTCCTGCTCCTGGGCGGCGCGGCCGTGCTCGCGGCGGGCGGCGCGGCGGCGTTCTGGGCCGCCCGGGGCGACGACCGTCCCACGGCCGCCGCCCGCCGCTGGGTGCTCGGCGTCCAGGCCGACCTGACCGGCCCGCAGAGAACCGTCGGCCGGGCCCAGGAACGCGGCGTGCGCCTGGCCGTCGAGCAGTTCAACGCCCGCCGGGATCCGCCCTTCACCCTCGCCCTCAGGGTCGCCGACGACCGGGGCGACGAGGCCCGGGCCCGCCGGGCCGCCGAGTCCCTCGCCGCCGACCGGGACCTGCTCGCCGTGATCGGCTCGACGGGTGACAGGACCACCGGCGCCGTCCTGGACACCTACGACGCCCGGCTCGTCCCGCAGCTGACGGCCTCCTCCGCACAGGCGGTGTACGGCGTCTCGAAGCCCCGCCACTTCCTCCAGGCCGTCCCCGGCTACCCGGTGTCCCCCGCCCTGATCTCCCTCCACCTGCGTGCGGCGGGGGCCGAGAGCGCGGGAGTCCTCATCGACCGCCAGGGCGGTATCGCGGCCTGGCAGCTCGGCCACACCACGTTCCGATTCCTGGCTGCCACGAAGATCCGGGGCGAGCCGCGGGTGGTGCCCCGGCTCGCCCGGCGGCTCGCCCCGGTGGTCGACGAGATGCTCGCGCACGAGCCGGACGGTTTCGTGTACACGGGCACACCGGCGCGCGCGGCGGCCGTCGCGCGCGCTCTGGCCCGACGGCGCTTCCCCGGCGTGCGCGTCCTCGGCTACCCGGCCGCCGGCCCCGGGTTCCTGGCCGCCGCGGGTCCCGCCGCCGAGGGCTGGCAGGTCTTCGCGCCGTACATCGACCCGTCGGCGGCGCGCGTGCGGGCCTTCGCCATGGCCTACCGCAGGCGCTACGGCTCCGCGCCCCCGTACTGGGCGGCGGAGGCGTACGACGTGGCCCGGATGGTCCTCGCCCGGCTCGCCGGCACGGACGGCCGGCCCTCCCGCACCGGGCTGTACGAGTCGCTGGCGAAGGGCACCTACCGGGGGCTCGTACGCACGTACGCGTTCGACGAGGACCAGCTGCTGAAGGGGTACGACGTCTTCCGTTACGAGGTGAAGGGCGGCCGGTACGCCTACGCGGGCGAGGCGGCCCTCTGATGCGCCCGCTCACGGCGGACGACCCCGAAGACCTCGGCGGCCACCGGCTGCTGGCCCGGCTCGGCGCCGGCGGCATGGGCGTCGTCTACCTCGCGCGCGGCGCGGGCGGGACGCTGGTCGCGCTCAAGGTGATCCGTGCCGAGCACGCGGCGGACCCGGCCTTCCGCACACGGTTCCGGCGCGAGGTGACGGCGGTGCGGGAGCTGACCGGGCGGTGGCTGGTGCCGGTCGTGGCGGCCGACCCGGAGGCCCGCACCCCTTGGCTGGCCACGGAGTTCGTGCCCGGCCCCGCCCTCGCCGAGGCGGTCGACGGCCACGGCGCGCTGCCCGTCGGGGCGGTGCGGACGCTGGGCTCCCGGCTGGCCGAGGCGCTCACCGCCGTACACGCGGCGGGACTCGTGCACCGCGATGTGAAGCCGGGGAACGTCCTGCTCGGCCTCGACGGCCCCCGGCTGATCGACTTCGGCATCGCCCACGCCGCCGGCGCCACCGCGCTCACCGCGCCGGACGCCGTCGTGGGCACGCCCGGCTTCCTCGCGCCGGAACAGGCGCGGGCCCGCACCGAGGACGTCGGACCGCCGAGCGACGTCTTCTCGCTGGGCTGCGTCCTCGCGTACGCGGCCTCGGCACGGCGTCCGTTCGGCAGCGGGCACGCGGCGGGGGTCCTGTTCCGCACGGTGCACGAGGAACCGGACCTCACGGACGTGCCCGCCGCGCTGCGCACGCTGATCGGGTCCTGCCTCGCCAAGGACCCCGCGCGGCGGCCGACGGCCGCCCGGCTCGGGGCGGCGCTCGGGGACCCCCGCACGGCACTGGCGCGCAGGCTTCCGGAGGAGCGGGACGAGGACTGGCTGCCGCCCGCCGTCCTCCGTCTGGTCGCCGAACGGTCCGCGCGGGCGCTGGACGTACCGGCTCCGCGGCGATACCCCCGGCGGCCGGCCGCCGGTGACACGCCCGCCGATGGGCCGTCCCCGGATCCGGCGGCGGGCCGCCCGGCGACCCGCCGCCGGGTGCTGCTCACGGGGGGCGCGGCGGCCTGCGTGGTGGCGAGCGGCGGGGCCGCCGCCCTTCTGGCGGCCGGCCGCGGGGACTCCGGTCCCGGAAGCGGCCTGCCCGTGCACACGCTCGGCTTCCAGGCCGATCTGACCGGCGCGCAGCAGGCGGACGGCCTGACGCAGGAACGCGGGGCACGCCTCGCCGTGGCGCACCACAACGCGCGTACGGGCATCACCTTCCGCCTCGCGCTCGACACCTTCGACGACCGGGGCGAGGCCGCCCGGGCGCAGCAGGCGGCCCGGCACTTCACCCAGGCCGCGGCGGTCGCGGTGCTCGGGCCCGGCACGTCCGCCACCGCGGCGGCCGCGGCCGCGCGCTACCAGGCCGCGCGCACCGCCATGGTCCTGATCTCCGTGGACGACGCGGGACTCGACGGCGGCAGGCTGCGGAACCTCTGCGTCACCCGGGGTGCGGAGCAGCTCCTGGCCCTCCCGTTGATCTCGTATCTGACCGCCGTGCGACCGGTCGACCACACCTGCGTCGTGGACGACCGGGCCGCGGGCCGGGCGGGCGCCGATCTCACCGGATTCCTCACGCAGTCCCCGCCCCATGAGGGCAGGACCAGCGTGCACCCCGTGGAGGCCGGCAGCGACGACTTCGCTCCCGCCGTCCGCGCCGCGCTCTCCGCCGGCGGTCAGGCCGTGGTCTACAGCGGAACGTCACCCGAGCGCGCCGCGCGCTGCGCCCGCGCCCTCGCCGACGCGGGCTTCACCGGACCGCGCCTCGGCACCTGGCACATCATGCGGCCGTCCTTCCTCCGGCAGGCCGGACGGGCGGCCCAGGACTGGCTGTTCGGCACCCCGTTCACCGACCCCGGCAGCGTGTCCCGCGCGTTCCGGTCGGCCTACCGCGCGGCCTACGGCACCGCACCGGGCCGCTGGGCGCCGGAGGCGTACGACGCGGTGGGGCTGGTCGCGCGGGCCATGGAGTCACTCGACGGCACGGCCGCCGTCACCCCCGGGGCCGTGTCGCAGCGCCTGCGGGACATCACCTACCAGGGCCTCGCCAAGACGCTCCGGTTCACCTCCGGCAGCGGCCCCACCCCGGAACCGGACACCGTCTACTTCCTGTACCAGGCGAAGGGGGACGCCTTCCGGTTCCTCGGCCGGTCCGACCGGACTGACCGGACCGACCGGACCGACCGGACCGGCTGACCGGGCCCCCGGGGCGGCCGGGGGGCGGAGGCGCCGGGGCCCTGGGGCGCGGCCCTGGCCGTGGCCCTGGCCACGGCCACGGCCAAGCCGTATCGCGTGGCGTATGTGGTGCGCACGTCATGGCTCCTCTACGGTGTTCCTGGCCGACCGGGCCCACGCGTTGCCGGAAAGAACCGGGCCCACGCGTTGCCGGAAAGAAGCGGAGACCGTCGTGTACTGCCGTGACGAGTACCGCGTGCGCGCTCGTGGCGCCGTGCGACGGCCCACCGCCCCCGGACGGCGCACGATGTGGTGGCCCACCGCCCCCGGACGGCGCGCGATGCGGTGCGGAGACGGCCTGCCCGGACGGCGTCGCGCGGCCGGACCGCCCGTCGTCGCGGCGGAGTCGGAGTGACCGGCCCGGCCGGAGCGCTTCCGTCGTTTCCCGGGCCGGCCGGTGCGCCGGTCTACCTGGACCACAACGCCACCACGCCCGTCGACCCGCGCGTCGCCGAGGCGATGACGCCGTATCTGACGCGGTACTTCGGCAACCCCTCCAGCAGCCATTCCTACGGCGCCGAACCGCGCCGGGCCCTCGCCGAGGCTCGCGCTCTGGTGGCCGCCTTGATCGGCGCGCGGCCCGCCGAGATCGTGTTCACGGCCTCCGGCTCGGAGGCGAACCTGCTCGCTCTGCGCGGCGCGGTACTGGCCTCCGGCCGTTCCCGGCCCCACATGATCACCCAGGCCACCGAGCATCCGGCCGTGCTGGAGACGGCCCGGGCCCTGCGCCGCCTGCACGGCGCACGCGTGACGGTACTGCCGGTCGACGGTGACGGACTGGTCGATCCGGGCGCGCTGGCCGCCGCCCTCACCGAGGAGACCGTACTGGTGTCGGTGATGGCGGCGAACAACGAGACCGGCGCCCTCCAGCCGGTCACCGAACTCGCCCGGCTGGCCCGCGCGCACGGCGCGCTGTTCCATTGCGACGCCGCCCAGGCGGCCGGCAAGATCCCGCTGGACGTCCGGGAGCCGGACGTCGACCTGCTGACCGTCGTGGGGCACAAGATGTACGCGCCCAAGGGCATCGCCGCCCTGTACGTACGCGACGGCGTGCGTCTGGAGCCGGTCGTCCACGGCGGCGGCCAGGAGAAGGGGCTGCGGGCCGGGACGGAGAACGTCGCCCTGGCCGTCGGTCTCGGCGTCGCCGCCCGGCTCGCGGGCGAGGAACTCGCCGAGGGCGCCCCGGCCCGGACCGCGGCGCTGCGCGACGACCTCCACCGGCGGCTGACGGCCGCGCTGCCCGGCCGCGTCCGCCTCAACGGCCCCGAGAACCGGCGTCTGCCGAACACCCTCCACGTCAGTGTCGAGGGAGCCCTCGGCCATGAACTCCTCGACGCCGCCGACGAGATCGCCGCCTCCACCGGTTCGGCGTGCCACAGCGGCCGCCACTCCCCCTCCCCGGTGCTGACCGCCATGGGCCTCGCCCGCGACCGCGCCCTCGGGGCACTACGGCTCTCGCTGGGCCGCTGGACCACCGCACGGAACGTCGAGACGGCGGCGACGGCCCTCGTCCGGGCGGCCACCGTGCGCTGACCGGGGCGGCCCCCATCCGACGCCGGGAACCTACGACGAGCAGACGAGCAGACGAGCAGATGAGCAGGAGAGGCATGCCCCGTACGCGACCCGCCGACGCCCCGGCCGCCATACCCGACCCCGGCCAGGCGCAGCGCCGCATCCTGCGCGTGCTGGTCGCCTCCCAGGTGCTCAGCGGCGCGGGGCTCGCCGCCGGCGTGACCGTCGGCGCCCTCCTGGCCCAGCGGATGCTCGGCTCCACCGGCCTCGCCGGACTGCCCAGCGCCCTGTTCACCGCCGGATCAGCGCTGACGGCGGTCGTCGTCGGCCGGGTCTCCCAGGTGCACGGCCGTCGCCCCGGCCTGGCCGCCGGCTACCTCACCGGGGCCGTCGGCTCGGCGGGCGTCATCACCGCCGCCGTCCTGGACAGCCCGGTGCTGCTGTTCCTCGCCCTGTTCGTCTACGGCGCCGGTACCGCCACCAACCTCCAGGCCCGCTACGCCGGGGCCGACCTCGCCCGCCCCGACCACCGCGCCCGGGCCGTGTCCACCGTCCTGGTCGCCACCACCCTCGGCGGCGTCGCCGGCCCCAACCTCGCCGCCCCCACCGGTGCCCTCGCCGAATCCCTCGGCGTCCCCCGGCTGGCCGGGCCGTTCCTGCTGTCCGGTCTCGCCTACGCGCTGGCCGCCCTCGTCCTCGCCGTCCGGCTGCGGCCCGACCCGCTCCTCCTGGCCCGCGCCCTCGCCCGGGCCGGCGCGGCCGACACCGCCCCCGGCCGCGCCGCCCCCGGCACCCCGGGCGCCCGGGAGGGCCGCGGCGGTGTGGTCCTCGGCGCGCTCGTCATGGTGCTCACCCAGCTCGTCATGGTCGCGATCATGACGATGACGCCGGTCCACATGCACGACCACGGGCACGGCACCGCCGCCACGGGTCTCGTCATCGCCCTGCACATCGGCGCCATGTACCTGCCGTCGCCGCTGACGGGCCGGCTGGTCGACGGCTACGGCCGTATGCGGGTGGCCGCCGCCTCCGGAGTCACCCTGCTGGCCGCCGGAATCCTCGCCGCGTCCGCCCCCGGTGACTCCGTCGCCCTGCTCGCCCTCGCTCTGGTCCTGCTCGGCCTCGGCTGGAACCTGGGTCTCGTGTCCGGTACGGCGATCATCACCGACACCGTGCCGCTCGCCACCCGCGCCCGGACCCAGGGCATGGTCGACGTCTGCATAGCCATCGCCGGCACCACCGGCGGGATGGCCTCCGGCGTCATGGTCGCGGCCGCCGGGTACCCCGCCCTCGCCCTCACCGGCGGCGTCCTCTCCCTCGCCCTCCTGCCGGCCGTCGCCGCCACCGCCTACCGCCGATGAGCTTCGTCGCCCCCCGGACGGACACCGGCGCACGCCCGAGGCGGTCCCGGCCGGACACGCACGCGGCATGCGGGTGCCGGGCCGGGGCCGCGCGGACGCGATGCGGGGAGGCGTCCGCGCGGCCGGCCTGCTCGCCGGATCAGCTCGTCGCGCGAAGCGCTTCGCGGATCAGGTCGGCGACCGCCTTCGGCTGGGAGACGGCGACCGCGTGCGACGCGCCCTCCAGCTCGACCACGGTCGCGGCGGCCCGCTCCGCGCCGAAGCGCTCGACCTCCGGGTTGATCGCGTTGTCCGCCCCGGCCACCAGCGCCCAGGAGGGCTTGGTCCGCCACGCGGCGGCGGACGCCTTCTCCTCGAAGGCCGAGGCGGCGAGCGGACGCTGCGCCGCGGCGAGCACCTTCGTCACCTCGGCGGGGACATCGGCGGCGAAGACCGACGGGAAGGCGTCCTCGGCGATGGTGACCTCGACGGCGGGGTCGCCGTCCGCGACGGGGTACGTCCACTGCTTGAGGTTGCTCACCAGCGGCGAGAGCGGGAAGCGGCCCTGCAGCTCACCGAGGCTCTCGCCCTCCGCCAGGGCGTAGGCGGCGACGTAGACGAGGCCCACGACGTTGTCGGTGGTGCCGGCGACGGTGATGAGGGCACCGCCGTACGAGTGGCCGACCAGCACGACGGGGCCGTCGACCTGGGCGGCGACGGACGCGACGTACGCGGAGTCGGACGCCAGGCCGCGCAGCGGGTTCGGCGGCGCGATCACGGGGATGCCGTCCTTCTGCAGCTCCTCGATGACACCGGACCAGCTGGCGGCGTCGGCGAAGGCCCCGTGCACGAGGACGACGGTGGGCGTGGAGGTGGACATCTCTGCGTGTCTCCTGTGGATCAGGCGGTGTGCAGGGCCGCGTGCAGCGTGCGGACCGCCAGGTCGATGGCGGCCTGGGCGGCGTGCGTGCCACGCAGGGCGTTGAGCATCACGAAGTCGTGGATGATGCCCTGGAAGCGGACGGCCGTGACCGCGACACCCGCCTCACGGAGCTTGTTGGCGTAGGCCTCGCCCTCGTCGCGCAGCACGTCGGCCTCACCGGTGATGACCAGCGCCGGCGGCAGGCCCTGGAGCTGCTCGGTGGTGGCGCGCAGCGGCGACGCGGTGATCTGGGCGCGCTCGCTCTCGTCGGTGGTGTACTGGTCCCAGAACCACTGCATGCCGTCACGGCGCAGGAAGTACCCGGTGGCGAACTGGTGGTAGGACGCCGTGTCGAAGTTCGCGTCGGTGACCGGGTAGAACAGCACCTGCTGCGCCAGCGGGATGCCGCCGCGCTCCTTGGCCATCAGGGTCAGGGCAGCCGTCATGTTGCCGCCGACGGAGTCACCGGCCACCGCCAGCCGCGAGCTGTCCAGGCCCTTGTCGGCACCCTGCTCCACGACCCACTTCGCGACCGTGAAGTTCTGCTCGATGGCGACGGGGTAGCGGGCCTCGGGGGAGAGGTCGTACTCGGGGAACACGACCGCGGCCTCGGCGCCGACGGCGAGTTCGCGCACCAGGCGGTCGTGGGTGTGGGCGTTTCCGAAGACCCAGCCGGCACCGTGGATGTAGATGATGACGGGGAGGGTGCCGGTGGCACCGGCGGGCTTGACGATCCGCGCCCGGACGCTGCCCGTGGGGCCGCCGGAGACGGTGATCCACTCCTCGTCCACGGCCGGCTTCTCGATGTCGCCGGACTGCACCTCGTCGACCGCCTTGCGCCCCTCCGCCGGAGCCAGGTCGAACAGGTAGGGCGGGTTGGCGGTCGCGGCCGCGAACTCGGCTGCGGCGGGTTCGAGCACCGGCTGCACCGGGGTGAAGGCTTCAGACATGGGTATCTCCTGGAATTGCATCGGGGGACGCCGGTCGTTCCGGCGCACGACCCGGATCGTTGTGCTGGGCACTCCGGCGCCGCTGACCGCAGCGTAGGACCGGTGGGCCCGCGCCGGTTGCCCGCCAGTGCACGTCCGACGTCCTCACAGTGCACGGAAGAACGGTCCTGCCGGGTCCCGGCCGGGGAACGGACTCCTCGTGGCCGTGCCCCGCGGGACGCCCAGTGCGCTGTCGGGAACATTCCAGTGCGCGCTGGGGACACTGCACGGCATCCGCCCGGCCTAGCGTGAGGGCACAGCGGTCGCGGTTCGCCCGGTCAACGACGGTGAACACTCGCGCCATCACCGCGCTTTTCGTCCGCTTTCTGTCGTCCGCCGAGTTCGAACGCAGCGGGCAGCGAAGACGCTCATCCCGGAGGAGGTCCTGCACACGTGTCTGCAATGCCGGTCGGCGGGCTGGTTCCCCAGGCCATCGACGATGCCGCAGAGCTCGTCGTCCGCAACGCGAAGATCCACACCGGGGACCCGGGCCGCCCGCAGGCCGAGGCACTCGCCGTCCGGAACGGTGTCATCACGGTCGTCGGCGACGACAAGGACGTGGCCCCGCACGTCGGGCCGGCCACGAAGGTGGTGGACGCGCTCGGCCGGCGGATGGTGCCGGGCCTCAACGACGCCCACCTGCATGTGATCCGCGGCGGGCTCAACTACGTACTGGAGCTGCGCTGGGACGGGGTCACCACCCTTCGCCAGGGCCTGGCGATGCTGCGGGAACAGGCCGCGCGGACGCCCAAGGGCCAGTGGGTGCGAGTGGTGGGAGGCTGGTCGGCCGAGCAGTTCGCCGAGCGGCGGCTGCCGACCGTCGACGAGCTGAACGCCGCCGCCCCCGACACCCCGGTCTTCGTCCTGCACCTGTACCAGTCGGCCGTACTCAACCGGGCGGCGGTGCGGGCCGCCGGGTTCGGCAAGGACACGCCCGACCCCAAGGGCGGACAGATCGTCCGCGGCCGGGACGGGGAACCGACGGGCATGCTGCTGGCCGCGCCCAGCGCCCTCATCCTCTACTCGACCCTGGCCAAGGCGCCGGTCCTGGAGGGCGAGGACAAGAAGACCTCGACCCGTCACTTCCTGCGCGAGCTCAACAGGTTCGGTCTGACGTCGGCGATCGACGCCGCCGGCGGCTTCCAGAACTTCCCCGAGAACTACAGCACCGTGGTCGAGCTGGCCGAGGCCGGTCAGCTGTCGCTGCGCATCGCCTATCACCTCTTCCCGCAGACCGCCGGACAGGAGATAGCCGACCTCACTCGCTGGATCGAGATGGCCCGCCCCGAGGACGGGGACACCTGGCTCCGTCTCAACGGCGCCGGCGAGAACCTCACCTGGGCGGCGGCGGACTTCGAGAACTTCGCCCAGCCGCGTCCCGAACTCGGCGACTACGAGCCGGAGTTCGAGAAGGCGGTCCGTCTCCTCATGGAGAACGGCTGGGGCTTTCGCCTGCACGCCACCTACGACGAGACCATCCGCCGGGACCTCGCGGTCTTCGAGAAGCTGGCCGCCGAGGGACTCTTCCCGGCCGGCAACCGCTGGCTGTTCGACCACGCGGAGACCGTGTCCGCGGAGAGCCTCGACCGGGTCGCCGCGCTCGGCGGCGCCATGTCGGTGCAGAACCGGCTGTCCTTCCAGGGCGAGGCGTTCCTGCACCGCTACGGCCCGGGCAAGGCCGCGGACGCGCCCCCGATCCGGGCGATGCTGGAGCGCGGACTGACCGTGGCCGCCGGTACGGACGCCACCCGTGTGTCCACCTACAACCCGTGGGTCGCCCTGCACTGGCTGGTGAGCGGACGCACCGTCGGTGACGTCGTGCTCCGCCCGCGCGGCAACCGCGTCGACCGGCAGACCGCGCTGCGGATGTTCACCGTCGCGGGCGCCGAACTGACCGGTGAGGAGCAGATCAAGGGCGTGCTGCGCCCCGGCTGCCTCGCGGACCTCACGGTGCTGTCCGCGGACTACTTCACCGTGCCCGAGCCGGAGATCGCCCACATCGAGTCGCTGCTCACGGTCACCGGCGGCCGGATCGTCTATGCCGCCGGCGAGTACGAGGGCCTCGACGAGGAACTGCCCGTCATCAGCCCCGACTGGAGCCCGGTGGCGCATTTCGGCGGCTACCAGGCCTCCCGGCCCGCGGGTGTGCGCCAGGCCGAGCAGCTCGGCGAAGCCGTCGCCGAGTCGGAGCAGCACCGCGCCTGGCGCGCACGGCGCGGCCTCACCCCCGGCGTCGCCGACACACCGTTCGATCCCTGCTTCGTCCTCTGAGCCCGCGGGAGCGGCCCGCCCGCTCCCGCCCGCGCCGGGACGTGCACCGAAAGACCCCGTCCACCGGACGGTTCTCATCCGACGCGGACGCCTGTCCGCGCCGCTACTCATTGCAATGGAAAGGCACCATCATGGTCGACATCGCCCAGGTCACCTCCGCTCCCAGCCCCGACCTGCTGACGCCGGACAACTGTGCGGTCCTGTTCGTGGACCACCAGCCGCAGATGTTCTTCGGCACCGGCAGCGGCGACCGCACCGCGATCATCAACGCCACCGTGGGCCTGGCCAAGGCCGCCCAGGTCTTCGACGTTCCCGCCGTGCTCAGCACCGTGGCGGCGGAGTCCTTCTCCGGCCCGATCATGCCGCAGCTGTCCGCCGTCTTCCCCGACAACAAGATCATCGACCGGACCACGATGAACGCCTGGGAGGACCCGGCGTTCGTCGAGGCCGTCAAGGCGACCGGGCGCAAGAAGCTCGTCATCGCCGGTCTGTGGACCGAGGTCTGCGTCGTTCTGCCCACGCTCTCCGCCCTCGCCCAGGGCTACGAGGTCTACGTGGTCACCGACGCGTCGGGCGGCGTCAGCCCGCAGGCGCACGAGCACGCTGTCCAGCGCATGATCCAGGCCGGTGCCGTCCCGGTCACCTGGGTGCAGGTCCTCCTGGAGCTCCAGCGCGACTGGGCCCGTGGCGAGACGTACGTCCCGGTCACCGAGGTGGTGAAGGAGCACGGCGGCACCTACGGCCTCGGCCTGGTCTACGCGCAGGCCTTCATCGGCGCCCACGCGGCCGGCTGATCCCTCCCCCGGCACAACGGTAGAGAACTGAGTCAGGAACAGGCAGGAAGAGATGGATGCGGGACTGCTGATCCTCCGGCTGGTGGCGGGACTTCTCATCGCCGGCCACGGAGTGCAGAAAGTGAGCTTCCGGCTCGGGGGCCACGGCTTGGCAGGCGGAACCGAGGAGTTCCGCAACGACGGCTTCCGCGGGGGCCGGCTGACGGCGGTCGTCGCGGGCGCCAGTCAGATCGGGGCCGGCCTGTTCCTGACCGCCGGTCTGCTCACGCCCCTGGCGGCGATGGCCGCCATGGGTGTGATGACCGTCGCGGGCACCGTCAAGCGGCCCAAGGGCCTGTGGGTGCAGAACGACGGCTACGAGTACCCCCTGGTGCTCGTCGTCGTCTCCGTGGCGCTGGCCCTGACCGGGCCCGGCCGGTGGTCTCTCGACCGGGCGCTGGGGATCACCCCGTGGCCGGTGTGGATCGCCGTGGCGGCGATCGTGATCGGCCCCGCCAGCGGCCTGCTGACCCGCCTGGTGCTGCACCGCGCCCCCACGGCCGTCGAGAGGAAGCCCGATGCGCAACCTGCTGGCTGACGCCGCGCACACGCTGGTGCCGCCCCGCGGCGACCGCCATGGGCCGCTGCCTCCGCTGATGCTGACGCTGACCTTGGTGACCGGTCTGGTCGACGCGGTGAGCTATCTGGCCCTGGGCCATGTCTTCGTCGCCAACATGACGGGCAACGTGGTCTTCCTGGGGTTCGCGCTGGGCGGTGCCCAGAGCCTGTCCGCGCTCGCCTCCGTCGTCGCGCTGGCGGTGTTCCTCCTGGGCGCGCTGGCCGGCGGCAGGCTGGGCACGCGGTTCGCGGGGCACCGCGGCCGGCTGCTCACGACGGCCACCGCCGCGCAGACGGTCCTGGTCGCCGTCGGCGTCCTGGTCGCGGCGATCGCCGACGGCCGGGTGACCACCGGTGTCCAGTACACGCTGATCGTGTGCCTGGGGATCGGCATGGGGCTGCAGAACGCGGTCGCCCGGCGCCTCGGGGTCCCGGACCTCACCACGACCGTGCTGACGCTGACCCTCACCGGTCTGGCGGCGGACTCCCCGGCGGCGGGCGGCGCGGCACCGAGGCCCGGCCGCCGGATCCTGTCCGTGCTCGCCATGCTGCTCGGTACCTTCGTCGGAGCGGTCCTCGTGCTGCACGGCCACCTCGTGCTCACGCTGGGGCTCATGCTGCTGCTCCTGGCGGTCGTCTCGGTGGTGACACACCGTCTGTCCGCGGCCGACGCGGCCTGGACCCGGCCGCCGTCCTGACCCGCCGGGCCCTCGCGCGACCGAGGGCGCGGCCACACCGCACCGGCCGAGGCTTCCCGATGTCCGGGGGAGCCTCGGCCGGTGCCGTTCGTCACCCGGCGGTCCCGGCCGCCCCCGCGGTCCCCCCGGGGGGACGGGCGCGCCGGTACCGGCCGGCACGGCGCCACCGGATCACACCCCGTGCGCTCACGGGCAAGACCCGGCCGCCGACGGCTCCTACGGTCATGAGCGACTGCACCCAGGGAGCAGGCGTCCCCGGACCGTCCGGACCGTCGCCGCTCCCCCGCACCCGGTCTGGACGAGCATGAGCATCGCACCGTCATCACCCGCACCCTCACCCGCGCCCGCCGCGACCGACTCCCCGTGGGCGCCGCTGGCGGCACGTGTCTTCCGGGCGCTGTGGATCGCCCAACTGGTGTCGAACATCGGCAGCTGGATGCAGACGGTGGGCGCCCAGTGGCTGCTGGTCGGGCACGGTGCCGCGCTGGTGACGCTCGTGCAGACCGCCGCGAGCCTGCCCGTCGTCCTCCTGGCCCTGCCGTCCGGAGTGATCGCCGACCGCTTCGACCGGCGATCGGTGCTGCTGGCCGCGCAGTTCACGATGCTCGCGGTGTCCGCGACGCTGGCCGCGCTGGCGTTCGCGGACGCCCTCACCCCGACGGTGCTGCTCGTCCTCACCTTCCTGCTGGGCTGCGGCACCGCGCTGATGGGCCCGGCCTGGCAGGCGATCCAGCCGGAACTGGTGGAGCGCCGGCGGCTCGGTCAGGCGGCGGCGCTCGGCGCGGTGAACATGAACCTGGCCCGTGCCGTCGGCCCGGCGCTCGGCGGGGCGGTGGTCGCGGCGGCGGGCGCGGGCTGGGTGTTCGCCTTCAACGCGGCCTCCTACCTGGGCATCGCGGCCGTCCTCGTGGCCTGGCGGCGCCCGGAGCCGGCCACCGGCCCCGTCGCGGGCGGCGAAGGGCTGCTGGCGGCCCTGCACGCCGGGCGCCGCTATGTGTGGAACGCGCCCGGCGTCCGCCGGGTCCTGCTGCGTACGCTCCTGTTCATTCCCGGCGGCGCGGCCCTGTGGGCGCTGCTGCCCCTGACCGCGAGCCGCACCCTCGGCCTCGGCTCCGGCGGCTACGGTCTGCTGCTGGCGGCGGTGGGCGTGGGGGCCGTGGCGGGGGCCTTCGCCCTGCCCCGCCTCCGGAAGGCGCTGGGTGCCAATGGCATGCTCGCCGCCGGTGCGCTGGTGTTCGCCGGGGTGCTCGCGGTGCTGGCGACGGTTGACTCGCCGTGGCTGGTCACGGTCGCCCTGCTGCCCGCGGGCCTCGCCTGGATCGCCGTGCTGTCCACGCTGAACGCGGCCGTGCAGACCCGGCTGCCGGGCTGGGTCAGGGCGCGCGGGCTCGCCGTCTACCTCCTGGTCTTCCAGGGCGGCCAGGCACTCGCGGCCCCCTTGTGGGGTGCGGTGGCGGACTGGGCCGGGCTCCGGGCGTGTCTCCTGGCGGCCGCCGGCGTGATGCTGCTCAGCGCGGCCAGCGTGCGCCGTTGGCCGCTGCGGGACGCCGCGGGCATCGATCCCGCGCCGTCCGACCACTGGCCCGCTCCTCCCCTGGTGTTCGAGCCCGGGGAGGCCGACGGCCCGGTCCTGGTCTCGGTCGTCTACCGCGTACCGGCGGACCACCGCGCCGATTTCACCGACCGGATGAACCATGTCGCCCGCTCCCGGCGCCGTACCGGAGCCCTCTCCTGGGGTCTCTACCAGGACGGCAACGACCCGGAGCGCTTCATCGAGAACTACCTCGTCTCCTCCTGGGCGGAGCACCGCGCCCAGCACCATGTCCGGCTGACGGCCACCGACCGCCGCTTCGAGGAGGAGGCCCGCGGGCTGCTCACCCCGGGCACGCGGCCCGAGGTGGTCCATGCCTTCGACTCGTCGGCGGGGCCGGCGGTGCCGAGCTGAGCGCCCGGGGACTCAGGGGCGGGGGATGTTGCGGAGGTTGGCGCGGGCCAGGTGGACCATGCGGCCGACGCCTCCGCTGAGGACGGTCCGGCTCGCCGACAGGGCGAAGCCGCTGAGCTGCTCGGCGGTGATCTTCGGCGGCACGGCCAGCGCGTCCGGGTCGGTGACGACGTCGACCAGGGCGGGTCCGTCGTGGGCGAAGGCCTCGCGCAGCGCGTCCCGCACCTGGTCCGGCTTCTCCACGCGAATACCGAGCGCCCCGGCCGCCCTGGCGATGGCGGCGTAGTCGGCGTGCGGATACGTGGTGCCGTGCGGGGGCAGGCCGTCGACCATCATCTCCAGGTCGACCATGCCGAGGGAGGAGTTGTTGAAGACGACGACCTTCACCGGCAGGTCGTACTGGACGAGCGTGAGGAAGTCGCCCATGAGCATGGAGAACCCGCCGTCGCCGGAGAGCGAGACGACCTGCCGGCCGCGGTCGAGGAACTGGGCGCCGATGGCCTGGGGCAGCGCGTTGGCCATCGAACCGTGCACGAACGAGCCCAGGATGCGACGGCGGCCGTTCGGCGTCAGATAGCGCGCCGCCCACACGCAGCACATGCCGGTGTCGACGGTGAACACGGCGTCGTCCGCGGCCTCTTCGTCGAGCACCGAGGCCACGTACTCGGGATGGATCGGGGTGTGCCGGCCGACGTCATGGGTGTAGGCGTTCACGGCGCCTTCGAGGGCGCGCGCGTGCCGCTCCAGCATGCGGTCGAGGAACCGGCGCGACGGCTTCTCCCGCACGGCGGGCGTCAGGCACCGCAGGGTCTCGCGCACGTCTCCCCAGACGGCGAGGTCGAGCGGGGTGCGCCGCCCCAGCCGTTCGGGCTGCACGTCGACCTGGACGGTTCGCACATCGCGGGGCAGGAAGTCGCTGTACGGGAAGTCCGTGCCGAGGAGCAGCAGCAGATCGCACTCGTGCATGGCCTCGTACGCGGCTCCGTAGCCGAGGAGACCGGACATCCCGACGTCGTACGGGTTGTCGTACTGGATGTGCTCCTTGCCGCGCAGCGCGTGGCCCACCGGGGCCTTGACCTTGCAGGCGAACTCCATGACCTCGGCATGGGCTCCGGCGACGCCCCGGCCGCAGAACACCATGACGCGTTCGGCGGCGTCCACCAGCTCGGTGAGCCGGGCCAGTTCCTGGTCGCTGGGGCGGATGGCGGGCCGGTCCAGCGGCATGGCGAGCTCGGGGGCGGAGTCCGGGGAGTCCTCGGCGGCGGTGTCGCCGGACAGTGCCACGACCGAGACGCCGCGCCGGCCGACGGCGTGCTGGATCGCCGTCTGCACCACGCGCGGCATCTGGCGGGGTGAGGAGATCAGCTCGGAGTAGTGGCTGCACTCGGCGAAGAGCCGGTCGGGGTGGGTCTCCTGGAAGTAGCCGGTGCCGATCTCGCCGCTGGGTATGTGGGCGGCCAGCGCCAGCACGGGCGCCATGGAGCGGTGGGCGTCGTACAGTCCGTTGATCAGATGGAGGTTGCCCGGTCCGCAGGAACCCGCGCACGCGGCCAGCCGGCCGGTGAGCTGGGCCTCGGCTCCGGCGGCGAACGCCGCGACCTCCTCGTGGCGGACCTGGATCCACTCGAGGTCGGCATGGCGTCGGACCGCGTCCACGACGGGGTTCAGGCTGTCGCCGACGACGCCGTACATGCGGCGCACACCGGCGCGCGCCATGAGGTCGACGTACTGTTCGGCGATGGTCTGCTTGGCCATGGCACTCCTCGGATTCCGGCATCGCGCACGGCCCTCCGGGCGAGGGCACGGCGGGTCCGCCTCGCGTCCCGGTCACGTTAATGAGGAGCGGGCGCAGCACTTGTCCGTCCGCGCACGAGATCGGTTCCGGGAGCGCACCGATTCATCTCGGCGCCGTACGGTCCGGGTCGCGTTCGTGGTCCGCGGGAATTGACCGAGTGAAATCCGGGAACGGCGCCGCCGGCCATGCGGAATATCAGGTCACCGAATTCGTGACCCTTCGCGCGGCAAGCCGCGCCGGTGAAATGGGAAAGGCCCGTACATCCGGCTTGGCGGCGGCCGCGGAGCGCGTGGGACGGACGCGCACGGTGCACGGCCGGAACAGAAGTCGTGCACCGTGTGCACAGCCGGCCGTCGCCGGGGGGCGACGGCCGGACGGGGGCGGACGTCAGCCCAGTTCGCCCTCCAGCCACCGCAGGACCTCGGGGGTCACGGTGTCGACCAGGTCGGCGAACTCGTCATGGCGCTTGAGGAACTTGGCCACGTACGGGCAGACGGGCACGATCCGCTTCCCGGAGTTCCGTACGTCGGTGAGCGCTTCCTGGACCAGCACGGAGGCCAGGCCCTGGCCGGCGAAGGCGTCGTCGATCTCGGTGTGGTAGAAGACGCGCTGCGCATCGCGGTCGCGGTAGGCGGTCAGCCCGGCGCGCTTGCCGTCGACGGAAATCTCATAGCGGTTCTTGGCATCTACGCGCTCGACGACCGGAGCGACGGAAGGCTGGCTCATGGGGTGCCTTTCGGATGAAGTCAGTGACGCGGCGGATTGCGGCGCGGAGTGATGATGGCATGCGGCAGGGCAGGCGCGGGAAGACGGTCTCCCGGATATCCCTCTACGACGCCGAAGCGATCGGAAGAGTTTTGCCAGTCCTCGCGGGCTTTGGCAATGTCCTCGTGGCTCCGGCCGATGAAATTCCACCACATGACGATCTCTTCCTCGAAGGGGGTACCGCCGAGGAGGACCGTCCGCGCGAGGTCGTCCGACTCGTTCGCCAGGGTCAGCGTGCCGGGCCCCGGGGGGACGTAGCCCAGTTCGGCGGGGGCGAGGACGGCGTCCGCGAGGCGGACGGTGCCCTGGTCGACCAGGAGACCGTGCTCGAAGCCGGGGTCCACGGCGAGGGTGACGGCCGTGTGCGGCCGGAGCAGGATCTCGGCGCCGAGCAGCGGCGTGAAGGTCGGCACCGGGGAGACGGCCCCGGCGAGGGACCCCAGGAACACGCTGATCTCGGCGTCGCCGGTCCGTACGGGCTCGGGGACGTAGTGCTGGAAGGCGCGTGCGGTGCCGCGGTGCTCCTCCGGCAGTGCCACCCACAGCTGGACGCCGTGCAGGATCGTGGTCCGCGGGGTGGAGACCTCCGTGTGGCTGATGCCGTGGCCGCCGGTCATGAGGTTCAGCTCGCCCGGCCGGACGAAGGCGTGGCTGCCCAGGCTGTCCCGGTGCTCGATCTCGCCGCTGAAGAGCCAACTGACGGTCTGCAGGCCGGTGTGGGGATGCGGGGCCACGTCCATGCCGCCGGTCGCGCGGACGTCGTCGGGACCGTAGTGATCGGCGAAGCACCAGGCACCGATCAGGGTCCGGGAGCGCTGTGGCAGCGTGCGCCGCACGGTCATCGCGCGGGGGCCGCCCAGGGGTACGTCCCGCGGGGTCAGCACGTCGACCCGCACGGTCCCGGCCGGCGGCTCGCCGTCCGTCTCGCCGGCGGGGCGCACGTGCGCGGGTTCCGTCTCGGTATTGCTCATCGTGGATCACCTCTCAGGCCACTCTGCGACCTTACTTGTTTCACATTCAACCATCACGCGTCCGGGCAGGCGTGTGGTCCATCGCACTTCTTCCGCGGACAACACCTCGTGCACGCTTCGGCTACTCGCTCCCCCGGCCCCGCCCTACGGTCGTCAGCACCATGGCCCGCCGGTGCCCGCACCGGCGCGCCTGCCGAACAGTCGCAGAACAGGGGGGCGGCATGAGATGTGATCCCGCCGGGACCACGGACGAAGATCCGATCGTATGCACAACCAGCATCCGCGTCACCGTGGCCGGCGAAATTCCGGTACCGCTTCCGGCCGAGCTGCGGTACTCGGCCACGGACCCGTACGCCGTGTGCCTCTCCGTGGGCGCGCCGTCCGCGCTCTCCGTCGACTGGGTCTTCGCCCGGTCGCTCCTCGCCCAGGGACTGCACGGCCCCGCCGGGTCGGGGGACGTGGTCGTGTACCCACGTCGCCGGCACCACCCGGACGCGCTCCGCATCCTGCTCAGGACCCGCACCGGGAAGGCCGTCCTGGAGGTCGCGAGCGCCCCCGTCGTGGCGTTCCTGCACCGCACCGACGCGCTGGTGCCGCCGGGCACCGAGCACCACCACATCGATCTGGACAGCATCGTCGAACAGCTCACCGCCGGCAGCGAGTGATCGTCCGGCCCGGCGCCCGGTGCGCTGACGTGCACCTACGCGTGCGCTACCGGGCAACGCGGCTCCCCGTTCAGCCCCTAGCGTCACCTCCGTACTCACAGCACTACTTGCACAGGAGACACACCATGACCACCAGCGCCACGCCCGCGAGCAGCCAGCCCTGGCTGCACCAGAAGGGCGCCGTCATCCAGGAGTTCGGGACCGTCAAGCAGTTCCCGCTCGCCCTGTCCTACGAGGCGCGCATGTACTCCTGCCAGCGCCTGAACAAGGTCCTGGCGGACACTCAGATCCTCTACGGCCTCTACAAGAAGCACCACTGGAACATGCGCGGCGCGACCTTCTACCAGCTGCATCTGCTCCTGGACAAGCACGCCGGCGAGCAGCTGGAGCTCGTCGACACCCTCGCCGAGCGGGTGCAGACCCTGGGCGGTGTCGCCGTGGGCGACCCCCGTCACGTCATCGAGATCACGTCGATCCCGCGCCCGCCGGACGGTGTGGAGGAGGTCCCGGCGATGCTCTCGCGGCTTCTGGAAGCCCACGAGACCATCCTGACCGAGGCCCATGACGCCGCCGCCCGCACCGCCGAGCTGGGCGACGACGGCACCAACGACGTACTGGTCTCGCAGATCATCCGCACCGGCGAACTGCAGTCCTGGTTCCTGGCCGAACACCTGGTGGACACCCCGCTGGTCCGCTCCTGAGCCCAGCGGGGCCGCCGACGGCGGAACGGGACGGGACGTCCGCGATCCCGCTGGGGGTGTCTCCCCGCGGCCCCCGCCCGGCGCCCCGTCACGTCCCCTGCTCCCTGGAGTACTCATGGCTTCGTCCACCGTCGTCGAGCTGTCCCGCTGGCAGTTCGCGATCACCGCGATCTTCCATATGACCTTCCCCGCGCTCACCGTGGGGCTCTCCGTGCTCCTCGCCGTGGTGTACACGGCGTACGTCCGCACGGGAAATCCGCTGTACCTGCAGATCTTCCGGTTCTGGAAGAAGATCTTCGCCGTCGGTTTCGGCCTCGGTGTCGTCGCCGGCACGGTGATGACCTTCGAGTTCGGCCTCAACTGGGGCACCTACGCCCATGCGGTGGGACCCGTCATCGGGGTCACCATCGGCATGGAAGTGATCACCGCCTTCTTCCTGGAGGCCGGCTTCATCGGCCTCATGCTCTACGGCGACGGCCGGATCCGTCCGCGCACCATGGCCCTGGCCAGCTGGATGGTCGCCTTCGGCACCCTGCTGTCCACCACCTGGATCCTGTCGGCCAACAGCTGGATGCAGGACCCCGTCGGCTACCGCAAGACCGACGGCCAGTTCCACGCCACGGACTGGGCCGACATCCTGCTCAACCCCGCCTTCGCCCACCGCTTCCCGCACATGCTGCTGGCCGTGCTGATCAGTGCCGCCTGGTTCGTCGGCGGCATCTCCGCCTGGTACCTGGTCAAGAACCGGGTGCACGCCCAGCCCATGGCCCGCCGCTGCCTGTCCATCGCCCTCGGCGTCCTCGGCGTGCTGATGCCGATCCAGCTGTACGTGGGCGACGGCACCGCGGTCTTCATGGGACAGCACCAGCTGCCCAAGCTGGAGGCTTTCGAAGGCAACTGGAAGAGCGACAACAACGGCTACAACCTGCTCGTCGTCCCCGACACCGACAAGGGCGAGAACCTGCTGCACGTCGAGGTCCCCTACCTCGGCTCGGTCATCGCCCAGGACCTCAGCGGCAAGACGACGACACCCGGACTGCTCCAGACCCCGCCCGACGAACGCCCCAACATGTGGACCACCTTCTACGGGTTCCGCGCGATGTACTTCACCGCGCTCCTCATGTTCGGCACGGCCTTCGCGGGCGTGGTCCTGCGCCTGCGGCGGCGCCTGTTCGACTCGCCGCGGTTCCTGAAGTGGATGGTGTGGATGACCCCGGCCGGGATCATCGCCGTCACCGGCGGCTGGATCGTCGCCGAGACCGGCCGCCAGCCCTGGGTGGTGTACGGCCAGCTGCGCACCGCGGACGCGGTCTCCCACCTCAGCGCCCCCGAGGTCGCCACCACCCTGGCCGGCTTCGTCCTGCTCTACGTCACCCTGCTGGCCGTCTGGGCCCGCTACATCGTCCGCACGGTCAAGGCCGGTCCCGAGGCGCTGCCCACCGGACCCGCCTCGCCCGACGTATCGGAGGCCCTCGTTGCTTGAGTACGCCGCCTATGCCCTGGTCCTGTTCTCGATCGGCATGTACGTCGTCCTCGACGGCTACGACCTCGGGGTGGGCATGCTCAGCCTGGCGGCCGGGCCCGAGCGACGGCGGGAGTACGGCGAGATCGTCGCCACCGCCTGGGACGCCAACGAGAGCTGGATCATCCTGGCCGGAGTCGTCCTGTGGGCCGGTCTGCCGGGCGCCTACTCCGTGGTCCTGCCCGCCGTCTACCTGCCGTTGATCGGCATGCTGATCGCCGTCATCCTGCGCGGCCTCGGCCTGGAGATGCACAGCGCGGCCGGCGGCTACCGGCGCGGCTGGGCGCTGCTGTTCGGCGGGGCGTCGCTCGCGGCGGCCGTCTGCCAGGGACTCGTGCTCGGCGCCGTGCTCAGCGGCCCGCGGCAGCGGGGCGGAATCTTCACGGGCGGGGCGTTCGACTGGCTCACGCCGTACAGCGCGCTGTGCGCGCTCGGTCTGGTCGTCGTCTATCTGCTGGCCGGGGCCGCCTGGCTGCAGGACAAGACCGAGGGCTGGTCACGGCCGCGGGCCCGGCGCGCCGGGCGGTCGCTGCTGGCCGCCACCGCGGTGGTCGCGGTCGTCCTCGGCCTGCTGCTGCCGGGTGCCGACCCGCAGGAGACGCACCTGGACGAGCCCGTGCGGGCCGTGCTGTTCTGGCTCGCGGTCGCCGTCGCCGTCGCGGCCGGTGCCGTCGCGTGGTCCGGCTTCGGCCGCGCTCCCGACTGGCGGCCGTTCGCCGCCGTGGCCACGCTGATCACCTCGGGGCTGCTGGGCCTGGCGGTCCTGACCGTCCCGGTCGTCGTACCCCCCGGCCTGACGGTCCACCAGGTCGCGAGCCCGCACTCCTCCCAGCTCTTCCTGGTGCTGGGCGTGGGCCTGAGCATGCCGTTCGTCCTGGCCTACAACGTGTACGCCTGGCGCAGCTTCCGCGGCAAGTACACCGATCCGGTCGAGCAGGCCCTGCCGCCCCTGCGGGCCGTGCCGCGCGCCGTGCCGGCCGCTCCCGCGGACTCCGGCACCGCACGGACGGTGCTGCGCCGGGTCCTGCTGGTGGTGCTCGGCATCCTGGCGACGGCCCTGTCGCAGGACGTGTTCGGCGGGGTGTCCGAATGGATCGGTCCCCTGGGCGTCGCCGTGCTCGCCGCGGCCGCGCTGGCCGCGTGGATCGCCGGCGACCGCCGTGACCTGCGGGACGGTTGCTTCGACGTGGACGCCGGGGCGGAGAGCACCTCGTGAGCACGTCCGCCACCGCACTGCTGGACGAGCTGGCCGAGGACCGCGGCGACGCCCCGGTGGCCGAGCGACTACGGCAGTGGGCGGCCGAGGGCCTCCCGGAGCTGCGCCGCGCGGGACTCCTGCGCGGCGCGGCCCAGGCGGGCACGGTCGTCTGGGCGGGCGGCCTGGCCTGGGCGGCGCAGCGCGGCCTGGACGCGCTGCACGGCGCCCCCGTGTCCGGCGCGGTGGCGCCCGCCCTGGTGACGGCGGGCGGGATCGCCCTGCGGGCCGCGCTGCTGTCCGCGGGCGAGGCCGCCGCCGCCCGCGGCGCCCGCACCGTGCGTCAGGCCCTGCGCACCCGGCTCGTCGAGTCGGCGCTGCCGGCCGGCGGCCCGGCCCCGGCCGACCCGGACGACGCGGCCCTGGCACAGGCCGTCGACGGTGAGGTCGACGAGCTGAGCGACTGGCTCACCGACTACCTGCCCGCGCGGACCACCATGCTGCTGGGCAGCGGTCTGGTCCTGGCCGCCATCGCCTGGCGCAGCTGGTTCGTCGCCCTGCTGGTGCTGGCCGCGACCCCGCTGCTGCCGGCCAACCTGAAGGTGATCGGCCTGGGGACGCAGACCGCCGTACGCGCTCAGCTGTCGGCCGTCCGTACGCACCGGGCGCGGCTCCTGGACCATCTGCGCGGCCTGCCCACCCTGGTGGGGCTCGGCGCGCACGACGAGGCGGCCGAGGCCCTGGCCGGCTACGACCGGGAGGTGGCCGCGCGCACCGAGAAGGTGCTGCGGATCGCCTTCCTGTCGACGGCGTGGATCGAGCTGCTCATCACCGGCACCCTCGCGGTCGTGGCGACGTACTGCGGGCTGGTCCTCCTCGACTATCTGCGGCTGCCCCTCGTACCGGACCACATGAGCCTGTCCGCCGCGCTGTTCGTCCTGGTCCTGGTGCCCGCCTACTTCGCGCCGGCCCGGGACCTGGCCGCCGGCTACCACGCCCGCGCCCGCGCGAACGCCGCCGCCGGCCTGCTCGCCCCGCTCCTGGACGCGCCCCGCGAGACCGCGGTGCCCGCCACCGCGCCGGTGCGGGCGGCCACGACACCGTTCGGGCTGCGCCTGGACGCGGTGACGGTCCGTCACCCCGGCCGGAGCGTCCCCGCGCTCGACGAGGTGACCGTGCGTCTCGCGCCGGGGCGGTGCCTGGCCGTCACCGGCCCCAGCGGAGCGGGCAAGTCCACCCTGCTGGCCGTCGCCGCCGGGCTGCACCCGCCCGACGGCGGACACGCGTGCCACGTCCTCGACGGCCGGCCCCTTCCCGCCGATCCCGCGCGGGTCGCCTGGGTGAGCCAGCCAGCGCACCTGCTGCCCGGCACCCTGCGCGAGAACCTGCTGCTGGCCCGTCCCGGCGCGAGCGACCACGAGCTGCTCGACGCCATCGCCTCGCTCGGCTTCACCGACATCCTGGCCGCGGTGCCCCACGGGCTCGACACGCCACTGGGCGAACGCGGCACCGGGCTGTCCTCCGGGCAGTCGCAGCAACTCGCCCTCGTCCGGGCGCTGCTGCGGGACGCGCCGCTGCTGTGCCTGGACGAGCCCACCGCCCATCTCGACCCCGAGGCGGAGCGGCGCGTCGTCTCCGCCCTGCGCACCCTGACCCGCGACCGGACCGTCCTGCTCGCCACCCACAGCCCCGCGCTGCTGGCCCTCGCGGACCAGGTCGTCACGCTGGACCACGGGAGAGCCCGATGAAACCCGACAACGCCTGGCGGCTGCTGCGTACGGTGGCTCCCCGCCGCGCCCTCGCGACCGGGATGCTGCTCGCCGTCGCGGGGGAACTCGCCGGCGCCGCGCTCCTGGGCGTGTCCGGGTGGTTCCTGACGACCTGCGCCGTGGTGACGCTCCAGGCCAACACGACCTGGTCCTGGATGTATCCGTCCGGTGCCGTGCGGGCGCTGGCCCTGGGCCGCACCGGCCTGCGCTATCTGGAACGCCTGGTCAACCACCGGGCTCTGCTCTCCGCCCAGGTGGCCCTGCGCGCCCGGCTGGCCCGCGGCGCCGCCCGGCTCACTCCGCGCGAGCTGCGCGCACAGCGCGACGGAACGCTGCTCACCCGGCTCACCACCGACGTGGAGACCGTGGCGGGCCTGCCCGCGAACGTCTGCGCGCCCCTGGCGGCCGCGGTCACCACCGCCGGTCTGGTGGAGATCCTGCTGCTGTGGGCGATGCCCCTGCTGGGGGCGGCCGAGCTGGTCGTCCTCGCGGCCGGACTCTGCTGCGCCCGGCGGGCCCATCACCGTGCCCGGGCCCGGCTGGCCACCGCCGCCGAGGCCAGGGCCGCACTCCGTACCGCGCTGCTCGGCAGCCGGGCCGCCTTCAACGAACTGCGGTGCCTGGACGCCGTGCCCCGGGCGCGCCGGACGGCGGCGACCGCCATGGCGGCGGTCGAGTCCGCCGAGTGGGCCGCCGCCCGAGCCGAACGGCGCGGCCGTCTGGCGCTGCGTCTGCTCGGCGCCCTGGGCCAGGCATCGGTGCTGGTGCTCGCCCTGCGCGCGGCCCCGGCCCAGCCGATCGCGGTCGCGGTGGGCGAGGTGCTGCTGGTGGCCGCCGGCTGGGAGCTGCTGGAGCGACTGCCCCGGCTGCTCCAGCAGCTGGGCCAGGCCGGTGACGCGGCCGTACGCCTCGCACCGCTGGCGGCCGAGGAGCATTTCACGGACCGGCGGCGCCCGGCCGACCGCTGCGCGAAGAAGCCCGGCCGCCCGGCCGCGGAACCGGCCGCCCTCCCGGCCGCGGGAACGACGGACCACGGGTCCGCGGAGGCGACCGGTCTTCCCTCCGTGGAAACGGCCGCCCTCCCAGCCGCGGGAACGACGGACCCCGGGTCCGCGGAGGCGACCGGTCTTCCCTCCGTGGAAACGGTCGGCCGTCCGTCCCTGGAGGTCGCCGGCCTGCCGCTGCCCGGTTCGGCCGTGCCTCTCGCCACGACCCTGTCGGGTCCCGCTCTGATGCTGATCACCGGTCCCAACGGCAGCGGGAAGTCGACACTGCTCGGCCGGCTCGCCGGCCGGCTGCCGGCCCCCGTCGGCACCGTGCTGCTCGACGGCGCGCCGGTGCACGAGCTGTCGGCCGGGGCCGTCGCCGAGGCCGTCACGCTCGTGGAGGCCGACGACTGGCTGGCCGACGACACGGTGGCGGCGAATCTGCGGCAGGCGGCACCCTCGGCCGTCGCCGCCGACCTGCGGGCCGCACTGGGCGTCGTCGGCCTCTCGGCCCTGCCGCTGGACACCGCGGTGGGCTCCGGCGGGCGTCGGCTGTCGCAGGGGCAGCGCAGACGCCTCGCCATCGCGCGAGCCGTGCTGAGGCGTCCCCCGGTGCTGCTGCTCGACGAACCCACCGCCGGCCTGGACCGCCCCACGGCCGAGGCCCTGCTGGCCGCGCTGCCCCGGGCACTGCCCGAGACCTCGGTGGTGCTCGCGCTCCAGGAGCAGGACGCCGGCCTGCTGGACCGGGAACCCACGACGGTCGTCCGCCTCGGTCGCGACACCGCCGCCCATGCCCGGGGCGCGGACGACGACCGTCTGCTCGCATCGCGCTGATCAGCGGGAACGGACGCCGGCCGCCGAGCGCCCCGCGTCCGTGCCGCGCACCGCGCGCCGCCGGGACGGACCGGGCGCAGGCGCATCGCGTCCGGCCCCGGCCCGATCACTCCCCTTGCAGGCCGCTCGTCCGGCGTGTCCAGCGGGTGCGGGTGGCGCCGAAGCCCGTCTCGTGGTCCCAGATGCGGGTGCACGAAGGGCACTGGAGGTGGAGCAGGCTGCCGGTGTTCGACAGCAGGTAGCGCCAGTGGTCCGGGCACCTGCCGCCCTCTTCGCACCGAGGGCATCCACGGTGGTCCTGGCAGTGCGGGCAGGTCACCCAGGCCCGGCGCCCGATGTCGGCCTGGGGATCAAGCGGAAGCACGACCCTCCCCGCGCCGCGGGAGGACACCGGCGGCGACGAGGGTGTCGTACACGCGCTGCTGTTCCTCGTCGAGGCCGGAATACAGCAGGTCGTACGCCTTCTCCTCGTCACGCATCACCTTGACGGGGTCCCAGCCGGGGCCGAGCGCCTCCATGACGTGGGCACGTCGGGTCATTTCATGGCCGGTGAGATCGACGGCGAAATCGACCGGCTCGTCGGGAAGGGGCGCATTCTGGGCGGACATATGACCGAACGTAGGTAGCCCTTCCCCGCCACGACAAGTACACGTGGGCGACATCACAGCAGGTCGGTGCTGTCTTGCTGTACTCGCGATCTCGCGGGTTCACGCGATGTGGCCGCCCCGGACGCGCTGGCACGGTGTGTCCGAAAGCGTACTTGCGGAAGGGCGGAATTCATGTCGCCGTATTCATCGACAACGGACCCCGGACCACCAGGCACCCTCTACACCACGGACGCGGTACCCGCCCACCGCCGACGGGCCTACTGGCGCGAGGCGCTGTCCCAGACGTTCGGTGCCGTGGACATGGGCGTTCCCGACGAGGTCGACCGCGGCCGGATCCGCGCGTCGCTGCTGGGCCCGATGCAGGTGGTCACCGTGGACGGTGATCCGCTGCGGGCCCTGCGCACCCAGCGGCTCATCGCGGGCAGCGACAACGACGACTTCGTGGTGGTGAAACTGCTGGCCAAGGGGGTCGCGCGCATCCAGCAGGACACCCGTGACACGTTCCTGCGGCCGGGCCAGCTCTTCGTCTACGACATGGCACGGCCGGTCCGGCTGACCCTCCCCCAGTGCTTCCAGACCAAGTCGCTCGTGCTGCCTCGCGAGGTACTGGGCCTGAGCGAGTCGGACCTCCAGCGCATCACGGCGTCCCCGCTCGGCACCGACTCGGCACTCGGCGAACTGCTGACCCCCTTCCTGTCCCGGCTCGTGGACACCGCGGGAACGTATCCGCAGCGGACGGGTGACCAGATCGCGCGCAATGTCGTGGACCTGGTGCAGGCGCTGGCCGAGGAGCGGCTCGGCCGGGGCTCCGCGGACACGCCGAGCGCCGCCCGTATGTCACTGCTGCGGATCCGGTCCTACATCGACCAGCACCTCGCGGATCCGGACCTGACCCCGGAGACCATCGCCGGGGCCCACCACATCTCCGTGCGCTACCTGCACAAGCTGTTCCAGCTGGAGGACCTCACCGTCAGCCGGTGGATCCAGCAGCGGCGGCTGGAGCAGTGCCGACGCGACCTGGCCCGCCGACGGGTGGGAGACCAGACCATCGCCGCGGTGGCCCACCGCTGGGGTTTCACCAGCGCCTCGCACTTCAGCCGGGTGTTCCGGGCCGCTTACGGCACATCCCCCGCCGAGTGGCGAAGCTCCGCCGTGCGCGGGGCTGTTGTGTCTCAGCCGCCGCCGGGCCGACCCGTGGGCGGACCTGCGCATGTGCGCTGAGCTGCCGTTTTTGTCATAGTGGGCCTCCGGAAAGCCGGGGTCGCCGGCGGGTGCGGGCAGGGAGGGCCTAAGTGGCGGGGTCAGGCGGATCGCTGTCCCGGAGCGGTCTGCGCGGCCGGGAGGCCGAACTCGAAGAGCTGGAGATGCTGATCGCCTCGGTGGCCCGCACCGGCGGCGGCGCACTGGCCCTGATCCGCGGGGAACCGGGCATCGGCAAGACGACGCTGCTCACCGAAGCCGTCGCCCGGGCCGAAGCGGCGGGATTCTCCGTCGGCCTGGGCAAGGCCGACGAACTCCACCATCTCGTGCCGCTCTCGTCGCTGGCGACCTGCGTCCTGCACGGTGATCAGCCACTGCTGTCCAACGACGCCTTCGTCGATCTGGCACAGAACCACGATCAGCGGATCTGGCTGGTCGAGCAGCTGGCGGAGGTGATCGAGGAGCGAGCCGGGAGCATGCCGGTGCTGATCGCCCTGGACGACGCGCAGTGGGCCGACCCGCTGAGCCGGTTCGCGCTGAACCAGTTGCCGAAACGCCTGCGGACCTCGCCGGTGCTGTGGATCCTGACCGAGCGGCGGGGCGTGGGCGGGCCGGCCGAAGAGGCCGTCGCGTCCGCACGGGGTGAACTCCCGGTGACGACCGTGTCACTGGGCCCGCTGTCCGGAGCCGCCATCGGCCAGCTCGCCGGCGACACCCTGGGGGCCGGCGTGGACGAGCGGATACGCGGCCTGCTGGAAGGAGCGGGCGGGAATCCGTTCCTGGCGGTCGAGATGCTCGCGGGTCTGCGGACCACCGGTTCCTCGGGCGAGCCGGTGCCCCCCGGACTCGTGACGGGCGTCCGCGGCAGGCTCAGGACCCTGCACGCCGACACACTGCGCTTCCTTCAGATGGGGGCGGTGCTGGGACGCGGTTTCGGCTTCCACGACGCCGCGGCGCTCTGCGGCCGGCCGTCCGTCTCGTTGATCACGGCGCTGGAGGAGGCAGTGGGCGCGGGACTCCTCGACGACGACGGCGACCAGCTGGTCTTCCGGCACGATCTGCTGCGCCAGGCGGTGTACGTGGACATCCCGCCCTCGGCCCGGAAGGCTCTGCACCGGGAGGCCGCGGGCCGGCTCGTCGCCACCGGTCACCGGCCGATCGACGTGGTGTCGCACATCCTCAGGGGCGCCCTCCCCGGGGACGAGGAGGCGGTGGCGCTCCTGAGGCGTGCCGCCGACGACGTCCTGCCGGTCACGCCGGGCCTCGCGGCCGACCTGGTGACGCGCGCCCTGGAGCTGGTGCCGGCCCCGCGCCCGTTGTCGTTCGAGGTGGGTGAGCAGGCGATCGTCTGTCTGACCCGGGCCGGCCGGAACCGCGAGGCGCTGTCGACCGGCGACCGGCTGCTGGCCGGCCGGCCGCCCGTGGAGGCGTTCGGCCGGTTGCAGGCGGCTCTCGGCGGAACGCTGTGGAACATGGATCTCGCCGACGAGCTGCGCCGCCGGGCCGAGACGGCCCTCGCGGTCGGCGGCGCCTCCCCCGAGGTCGAGGCGCGGCTGGCCGCGCTGCGGGCGCTGGCCCTGTCCCGGGCGCACGATCTCGGTCCGGCGCGGGCGGCGGGCGAGGACGCGCTGCGCGCCGCCGTGGCCGTCGGCGACCGCGAGGCCCATGTCCAGGCGCTGTTCGCGCTCGGTGAGATCGCGCTCAACGCGGGCGAGACCGCCGTCGCGCTGGAGCGATTCACCGCGCTCAACGCCGTCGATTCGGGCTTCTTCCCGGAGGAGATCGTCGCGTACCAGCACGTGGACGACTTCGAGACCAGCGAGCGGCTGCTGGCGAAGGCCGCGGACGAGGCCGGCGGGATCCGCGAGGCGATGCTGCTGTGGGCCCAGGGCCAGCAGCAGCTGGGGCTCGGCAGGCTCGACGACGCCGACGCCGACTTCATGACGATGGAGCGCCTGGAGGACGACGTCCAGGTGCCGGTCCAGCAGGTGAACGCCCGTGTGATCCGGTCCCGGATCGCCCTGCTGCGCGGCGACCGGGACGCCGCACGGCACCATCTGGCCCAGGCCCGGAAGCGGCTGGCGGTCAAACCGAACCCGGGGAACACCGCCGCGGTGCGCTTCCTGGAAGCCGTCCACGCCGAGGCGGACGGGGAATTCGGGCTTGCCGTCGCCAGGATTCGCCTGGTGCAGGAGGAAGGGCCCCTCCTGCGCTGGCGGCTGTTGCGCAACTGGGTCGGCTCCGCGATCCGGATGGCGCTGCGGGGCGCGGACCGTGCGCTGGCCGAGGACCTGGCCGCGCAGGCCGAGGCCCATGCCGCACGCAATCCGGCGGTGCCCACCGCCGCGGGGATCGCGACGCACGCCCGCGGGCTGGTGACCGGCGATCCCGCGCTGCTGGAGCGCTCCGTCGATCTGCTCGCGGCGAGCCCGCGTCCGCTGGTGCGGGCGGGGGCGGAGGCCGATCTCGGGCGAGCGCTCCGGACGGCGGGGCGCAAGACCGAGGCGGTGGCGGTCCTGACGCGGGCCCATGCCGCCTTTCTGTCAGCGGGCGCGCACGCCACCGCGGCCCACCTCCAGCGTGATCTTCGGGGGGCGGGCGACCGCAGCCGCCGGGCGGCGAGCGCGCAGCGGCCCGTTCAGGGCTGGGAGTCCCTGACGGCCTCGGAGAAGAAGGTCGCGCGTCTGGTGGCCCAGGGCCACTCCAACCGTACGGCCGCGGAGGCGCTCGTCGTCTCCCCGCACACCGTCAACACCCACCTGACCTCGGCCTTCCGCAAGCTGTCGGTCAACTCCCGGGTCCAGCTCGCCAACGTGGTCACGGCGCTGCCCGAGGACTGAGGCTGTTCCTGGTACGTTCACGCGATGCCGAGGCGATCTTGCTGCGCTTGGCTGGGAACCCCACCCATTCGGAGGTCGCCGGCGTGCACGGTTCCACCCCCTTTCCGCTGACCGTCGTGCTCGTGCACGACGCGTTCACCGACGCCTCGTCATGGGCAGCGGTCGTCCGGCGCCTACAGGCCACCGGACTGGCGGTGCAAGCCCCGGCGAATCCGCTGCGCGGACTGGCGCACGACGCCGCCTACCTCAGGAGCGTGGTCCGCCAGATCGGCACCCCGGTCGTGCTGGCCGGCCACGGCTACGGCGGCGCGGTCATCACCGACGCCGCCGCCGACGCCGACAACGTCACGGCACTGTGCTACGTCGCGGCGTTCGGTCTCGACGCCGGCGAGTGTCTCCTGGACATCACCCGACGATTCCCCCCCATGCCGGAGGCGGACGAGGCCGTCGCCCCCGCGGTGCCCACGGATCCGGACAGCGAGCTGTACATCCACAGGGATCGTTTCCTTCCGGTGTACGCCGCCGATCTGTCACCCCGCGCCACCAGGGTGCTGTCCGTGACGCAACGCCCGATCGCCCCCAGGGCGCTGACCGCCAGATCGGGGCCGCCCGCCTGGGCCGCCAAACCGTCCTGGTACGCCATCGCCGCCGCCGACCGGATGCTCAACCCCACCGCTCAGCGCTTCATGGCCCAGCGCATGGCGGCCACCGAGTACGTGCTGGACGGTTCGCACGCCGTGGTCCTCTCGCAGCCCGGCGCCGTGGCGTCGATGATCCGGGAAGCCGCGGGACAGAGCGGTGACGAGGGCTACGGACAAGGGAGTTCACCGGCCCTCCCGAACCGTTGATCGTCCGAGCGGTTGAATACGGTAATATGCCCGCTCGGACCGTAAGATGCCGGTACGGGCCGTCTCGCCCTGACCTCCCGAGATCGACGCCCCGGCAGCACACTCCACTCGGGAAGGCACCCTTCATGACCTCAGCGGCCAGACCATCGGCCCGGCGCGCCACCATCCTCTCCGCGGCGCTGGCCCTGACGCTGGCCGCCACCGGCTGCGGCGGAACCGGCTCCGCGTCCGTCGGCCGCGAGGTCACCACCATCACCGCGCTCGACTACTACACCGACGCGCGAGAGCACGCCCAGTGGAGCGAGCGGCTGAGCGCCTGCGGCAAGGCGGCCGGTGTCACCGTCGAGCACCGGAGCATCCCGGGGGCCTCGCTCGTCCCCACGGTGCTGCGACAGGCGTCGTCGCGGACCCTCCCCGACCTGCTGATGCTGGACAACCCCGATCTCCAGCAGATCGCGCAGACCGGCGCGCTGACCCCGCTGGACCGCTACGGCATCGACTCCGGCGGCTACGCCGAGGGCATCCTGTCCGCGGGCACCTACCAGGGGAAGGTGTACGGGCTCGCGCCCACGGTCAGCACGGTCGCCCTCTTCTACAACAAGGACATGCTCGCCGAGGCCGGTGTCGCCGTGCCGAAGACCTGGGACGACCTGAAGAAGGCCGCCTCCGAGCTGACCCGGCCGGGGCGCTACGGCATGGCGGTGGACGCCAACCCCACGTTCGAGGGCACCTGGCAGTTCCTGCCCTTCCTGTGGTCCAACGGCGGTGACGAGAAGCGGCTGGACACCCCGCAGGCCGCGCAGGCGCTCCAACTCTGGGTCGACCTGGTCAAGAGCGGCTCCATGTCGAAGTCGGTGCTGAACTGGACGCAGGCCGATGTCCACGACCAGTTCGTCGCGGGCCGGACGGCCATGATGGTCAACGGCCCCTGGCGGATATCCGCGCTGAACAAGCTGAACAAGACGGAGAAGCTGCACTGGGGCGTGGCTCCCCTTCCCGTCCGCCGGCCGGGGCAGACCCTGGTGACACCGCTCGGCGGCGAGGTGTGGACCGTCCCGCAGAACTCCTCCGAGGCCCGGCAGGCCAAGGCCGCCCGGGTACTGGCCTGCCTGAACAGCTCCTCGCAGATGCTCGCCCTGGCCCGGCAGTACTACACCGTGCCCTCGCGCTCCACGACGGCCGCCCGGTACGCCCAGGAGGTGCCCTCGATGGCCGCCTTCGTCCAGAGCGTCGAACGGTCCCGGGCCCGCACCGGCCGGCTCGGGGTCAAGTGGCCCAAGGCGGCGACCGGGATCTACACCGCCGTGCAGGCCGCGCTGACGGGCGAGCAGACACCGGAGGAAGCACTCAGGCATGCGCAGCGGATCGCGACGGACTCCTGACCGTCCGGCTCCCCCGCGGGCGGACAGTGCGCGGACCGTGGCCCGGGCGCGCCTGCGGGAGCGGGTCGTACACGGCATGTTCCTCCTGCCCGCCCTGGCCTATCTGCTGCTGTTCTTCGGCTACCCCGTCGTCAAGAACGTCGTGATGAGCTTCCAGCAGTACACGGCCGCGACGTTCTACACGGGTTCCGCGCCCTTCGTGGGGCTGCGGAACTATGCGAAGATCCTGTCCTCGGACCTGTTCGGTCCGGCCCTGCTGACGACGGTCCTGTTCACCGTCGCCTCGCTCCTCGGGCAGTTCGTGCCGGGGCTGGCCCTCGCCCTGTTCTTCCACCGGAAGTTCCCGCTCGGCGGCCTGCTGCGGTCGCTGCTGCTGCTGCCGTGGCTGCTGCCCCTGGTCGTCTCCGGAACGACCTGGAGGTGGATGCTCGACACCGACTCGGGCGTGGTCAACCGGGCGCTGCGCGACCTCCACCTGCTGTCGTCGGGCGTCCCCTGGCTGACCGGCACCTCCCAGGCGCTGGTGTCGGTGATCCTGGTCAACATCTGGGTGGGGATCCCCTTCAACACCGCGCTCCTGTACGGCGGGCTCCAGGACATCCCGGCCCATCTCCACGAGGCGGCGAAGCTGGACGGGGCCGGCCCGCTGACGACGTTCCGCCATGTCACCTGGCCGCTGCTGCGGCCCGTGGCCGGTGTCGTGCTGCTCCTGGGCGTGGTGTACACGGTCAAGGTGTTCGACATCATCCTCGTGGTGACGGGCGGAGGACCGGCCGGCGCCACCGAGACCCTCGCCACCCGCTCCTACGAGCTGTCCTTCGAGCAGTTCGAGTTCGGGCGGGGGGCCGCGATGGGCAACGTACTCGTCCTCGTCTCGCTCGCGTTCGCCCTCGTCCACCTGCGCGCCAACCGCCGCGCCCTGAACGCGTGAGGGGCGGTCCGGTGAAGCGCACCCGCGGCTGGCCGTCCACGATCGCGGGCATCGTCCTGCTCGGGCTGATGCTGTTCCCGGTGTACTGGATGGTCAACGCCTCGCTGCAACCGGCGGGCAACGTCCTGCGGGCGGGCTGGTTCCCCCTCCACCCGGACTTCAGCGGCTACACCACCGCCCTGCGGGATCAGGGAGGCAGCCTCGTCACCAGCCTCGTCGTGGCCGCGGGCAGCGTGGTGCTGAGTCTCGCGCTGGCGGCGCCGGCGGCCTACGCCCTGGCCCGGCTGCCGCTCCGGGGAACCGGCGTCGTGGTCTTCGGCATCCTGGTCACCCAGATGGTGCCGGGCATCGTCGTGGCGAACGCGCTGTACGGCGCCTACAACGACCTGGGGCTGCTGAACTCCCGCCTCGGGCTGATCCTCGCCGACTCGACCGCCGGGGTGCCTTTCGCGATCATCGTGCTGCGCGCGTTCATGCGGAGCATCCCCGGGGAGATCATCGAGGCCGCGCGGATGGACGGCGCCGGGAGGCTGCGCGTCTTCCGGTCCGTGGTGCTGCCGCTGAGCGTCAACGGGCTGATCACGGCCGGCCTGTTCGTCTTCCTCTTCGCCTGGAGCGACTTCCTCTTCGCTCTCACCCTGAACACCACGGACGCGGTACGCCCCGTCACCGTCGGCCTCTACCAGTACATCGGCGCCCACACGAACCAGTGGAACGCCCTCATGGCCACGGCCGTGCTGGCGTCCCTCCCGGCGTCCGCGCTGCTGGTCGTCGCTCAGCGGCACATCACCGCGGGAGCGACCGGCGGGGCGGTCAAGTAAGCCTCCCGGTCACCTTTCGGCCGCCGCCGTTCGATCACCGCCCCGCGTCGCCGCCGGGCCGCTCCGCGCGGAGCATGGAGTAGATCACCTGATCGTGCCATCGGCCGCCGCGCCACTGCGCGGAGCGCAGCACCCCCTCCCTGACGAAGCCCGCCTTCTGCGCGTAGGGCCGGTGTGGGCAACGGCCTCCGACTTTCCCACACCTCCGGCCGCGCCCCGCCAGGACGTCCGGCGCCGCGCGCCGCGCGCCACGCGGCCTCTCCGGTGTGGGCGTCGCACCTCGGCCGGCGCCCTGGACGCTCGCCCGGGATGTCCGCGTCGGCTCCACGGCCGTTGTCGCGTACGCCGCGAGGGGGATCGCTTCGCCTGCCGGCTCATCCGCGCGGCGTAAGGAGGTCGCGACCGGTGACCGACGTGCGCGGGGCGGGCGTTGAGCAGGATCGGTCGCGGCGGTTCGGAGGACCTTCCCCTCCGGCGCTTCGCCTCCACGCTCCCGAACGGAGTTCCACCATGTCCGGATTCAAACCGTCCCACCGCTCCCTCGCCCTGCTCGCGGTGGCGGTGGCGGTCGCCGCGGGGACCGCCTTCGCGTCGACGGCACCCGCCTCCGAGCCCGACGAGCCCGCGCGAGCCACCGCCCCCTCCGGGCCTGTCACCTCCAGCCTCAAGGGCTGGGGCCGCATGGACTACCCCGACCCCGGTCACGACATCCAGGTCACCGTCGACGCCCACGCCGTCTTCAAGGGCGTGGGCTGGTCCAAGCCCGACACCTCCTGGGGCACCTTCCGCGTCTACCACCGGATGCCGGGCGCCGACGGTCGGCCGGAGACGGTCAACTGGGGCGACTTCGAAGTCGACTGCCTCACCACCGGCGGCCCCACCGCCACCGTGACCGGGCGCATCGTGGGCACCGGGGGCGATGCCGGCGGCTGGGACGACTATCTGAAGCGGCACGTCCGCATGGGGGTCAGCTTCTACGTGGGAGCGGGCAAGGGCAGCGGACCCAGCCGCATCGGGCTGTCCGGAGGCACCGAGGCGGGCGAGCCGCTGCTGAGCACGTGCATGGCGCCGGCCGCCGACGCCAAGGTGATCAAGGGCGGCTACCACCTCACGGACAGGACACCGGCCCGGTAGGCGGCCGCGCACGGCAACGGCCGGGGCCACGACCAGACCGCCGACTACTCCTGGTCATGGCCCTCCGTACGGCGGCATGCGCGACCCGCCCCGCGACCCTACCGCCGAGCCGGCCTTCTGACAACGTTGTCCGACCTTGCCGGACATCCGCGCGCGACGACGCCCGCAGCACCTGTCCATTTTAGTCAACGTTTAGTAAAGCAGCAGGTCAGAGCGCTGAAGTCGAGCGGAATTCGTCTAGACCGGTCTATGGACATCGCCGCGAAGTTACGTCTACGTTGAGCGCTCATCAGGCCGGGGGTTCGTGAGCCGACGTGGCGTCCCCTCGGCCCGGCGTCGAAACGTACGCGACGAGAGGTGGCGGGGATGCGGAGAAAACGGGTGGGTCTGGTGGCCGCGATCATGGTGGCGGCCACAGCCTGTAGCGGACAGGGAAGTGGCCGGCAGGGCGAGATCGCGGCTCCCCCGAGCGATCCGGCGAAGGTGTCGGGCGAGATCACGGTCCTGACCAACAGGACGGACCGGATAGCCGACGGCACGCTGAAGAAGTACGCCGCCGAGTTCGGCAAGGTGTACCCGGGCGTGAAGGTCAAGTTCGAGGGTCTGACCGACTACGAGGGCGAGACCAAGATCCGGATGAGCACGGAGAACTACGGTGACGTCCTGCTGATCCCGAACTCCCTGTCCGTCGCGCAGTACCCGACCTTCTTCGCCCCGCTGGGCAAGGCCGGCGAGCTGTCGGCGAAGTTCGACTACACCGACCACGCGACCGTGGACGGTCAGGTGTACGGTCTGGCCGACATCGGCGTGGCCAACGGATTCGTCTACAACAAGGCGGTCTGGCGGAAGGCCGGCGTCACCGACTGGCCCGCCACCCCCGAGGAGTTCGTCGCCGACCTGGAGACGATCAAGGCGAAGACCGGAGCCATCCCCTACTACACGAACTACAAGGACGGCTGGCCGCTCACCAACTGGACGAACGCCATCGGTTCCCCCGAGTGCGACCCCGGCGCCTACGACGCGCTGGCGAAGACGGACAAACCCTGGAGCAAGGGGTCGGACCTGTACGCGATCGACAAGCTGCTCTACACGATCGTCGACAAGAAGCTGGCCGAGCCCGACCCCACCACGACCAACTGGGAGGACTCCAAGGCTCAGATCGGCACCGGCAAGATCGCTTCGATGTGGCTCGGTTCCTGGGCGATCTCCCAGATGCGAGCCGCGGCACAGGCGGCCGGCAAGAACCCCGACGACATCGGGTTCATGCCGTTCCCCCAGCAGAAGAACGGAAAGTTCTGCTCCGTCCTGCGCCCCGACTACCAGTACGCGGTCAACGTCCACTCCGACAAGAAGACCGCGGCCCGCGCGTGGATCGACTGGTACATCACCAAGTCCGGTCAGGCGGCGGCCGAGGGTTCCCTCTCCTCCGTGAAGGGCGCCCCCTTGCCCGACACCCTCAAGGCGTTCTCTGACAACGATGTCACCATGATTCCGCAGCGCCAGGAGAACCTCGCCGAGGTCAACGCGATCGACAAGGCGTCGGAGATCGGCATCACCGCGCAGGACTACCGGCAGAAGCTGGTCGACGTCGCCCGCGGGGCCGCCGACGGGGACATGGACAGCTACTTCGGGACCCTCGACGGCAAGTGGTCCGAGGCCCGGCAGACCCTCGGCGGATGACCGCGGCGCGGCGCGGTGAGACTCACTCCCTCCCCCGGGCCCCCCGGGCCCGGCGCCGCCGGGACCCGACACGAGCGGTCGCTCGCCGTGCCGCCGCCTCCGCAGCCGTCCGTCCGTCCGTCCGCGAACCCACCACGAGGAACCATGAGATGACCGCTGTGCAGAAGACCCGAGCCGCGGCGCAAGCCGACGGCCGGCCAAGCGCTCCGCCGCCCGAGGCCGGCGCACCCCCGCCGGGCGCCGGCCCAGGACGCCGCCGTGGCGCCGCCGTGACCCCCTGGCTCTTCCTGGCCGCACCCCTGGCGCTGCTGGTGATGTTCACCTACCTGCCGGTGGCCGACATGATCGGCTACAGCTTCACCGACTGGGACGGCATCAGTCCCACGCGCTCCTCCGTGGGCGCGGACAACTACGCCGAGCTGGTGACCCGGCCCGCGCGGTTCGAGGTCTTCCTCGTCAGCGGCTTCTACCTGGCCGCCTCGGTCGTGCAGATCGCGGTCGCCCTGTACTTCGCGACGGTCCTCAGCTTCGACACCCGGTTCCGCAGCCTGTTCAAGGGACTGCTGTTCTTCCCCTACCTGATCAACGGCGTCGCCGTCGGATTCGTGTTCCTGTACTTCTTCCAGCCCGACGGCACCCTCGACACACTGCTGCGCCTGGCCGGTGTGGAGGGCAATCACCTGTGGCTGGGCGATCCGGACCTGGCCAACACCTCGCTGGCGGGGGTGTCGGTGTGGCGCTTCACGGGGCTGAACATGGTGCTGTTCCTGGGCGCCATCCAGTCGATCCCGCCGCACCTGTACGAGGCCGCGCAGCTGGACGGGGCGAACCGCTGGCAGCAGTTCCGGCACATCATCGCGCCCGGCATCAAGCCGGTCATCAGCCTGAGCTTCGTTCTCGCCGTGTCCGGTTCGCTGGCCGTCTTCGAGATCCCGTACATCATGACCGGCGGCGCCAACGGCACGGAGACGTTCGTGATCCAGACGGTCAAGCTCGCCTTCCAGTTCGACAAGGTCGGCCTGGCCTCGGCCTCGGCCGTCGTCCTGCTCGTTCTGATCCTGCTGATCACCTGGGTCCAGCGCCGGCTGATCCCCGAGGAGAGGGTGGAGCTGTCGTGACCACCGACACCGACGCCCTCGGCCGGCGTCCGGCCCGTTCCGGACGCGGCGCACTGTCCCGCACCGCCGTCGCCCTGAAGTACCTGTCCCTGCTGCTGGGTTCGGCCGTGGTGCTCGTCCCTCTCGGTGTCGTCCTGCTGACCTCGCTGAAGACGCAGTCGGAGGTGGCGAACGGCGGGCCGCTGTCGCTGCCCGGCGACTGGTTCCACTTCGCCAACTACTCGACGGCCTTCCGACAGGGCGAGATGCTGCGGGCGTTCGGCAACACGACGCTGATCCTCGTGGTGTCCACCACCGGGACCGTACTGATCGGCTCGATGGCCGCCTACGCCATCGACCGATTCCGGTTCCGTCTGAGGAAACTGGTGACCGGACTCTTCCTACTGGCCACACTGGTACCCGGTGTCACCACCCAGGTCGCCACCTTCCGGGTGATCGACGGCCTCGGCGCCTTCAACACCCGCTGGGCACCGATCCTGCTCTACACCGGCACCGACATCGTCTCGATCTACATCTTCCTGCAGTTCATCCGGTCCATCCCCACCTCTCTGGACGAGGCCGCGCGCATCGACGGCGCCAACTCCTGGACGATCTACTGGAAGATCATCCTTCCGATGCTGCGGCCGGCCGTCGCCACCGTCGTCATCGTCAAGGGGATCGCCGTCTACAACGACTTCTACGTCCCCTTCCTCTACATGCCCGATCCCGAACTCGGCACCGTCTCCACCGCCCTGTTCCGGTTCAAGGGTCCCTTCGGCGCCCACTGGGAGACCATCTCCGCCGGAACGGTGCTGGTGATCGTGCCGACCCTGATCGTCTTCCTGGCGCTGCAGCGCTTCATCTACAGCGGCTTCGCCGCCGGTTCCACCAAATGACCGGCCTGCTCACCGCGCCCCGCACCACGTCTCACGAGGAGTCCCGTATGAAGGTCCGCAGCCCGCTGTCCGAGGGTTGGACGCTGCGCCTGAACACCGACCGCCACACTCCCGGGCAGGCACCCTCGGGGCTGGCCGGGACCGCCGTGCCGGCGCGGGTGCCCGGCTGCGTCCACACGGACCTGATGGAGGGGGGATGGCTGGCCGACCCGTACCTCGACCGCAACGAGGACGAGGCCGCGTGGGTGGGCCGTGCCGACTGGACGTACGCGACCGAACTGCCCCGCCGGGACCACGCCTTCGAACGCGCCGATCTGGTCTTCGACGGTCTGGACACGGTCGCCGCCGTCCACGTGGGCGGCCGGTTGCTGGGCCGTACCCGCAACATGCACCGGTCCTACCGGTTCGACGTCACCGAGGTGCTGTCGGGCGGGCCCGCGCCGCTCGAAGTCGCCTTCACCTCCGCCTACGCCGAGGCGGAGGCCGTGCGAGCCGCGCTGGGCGAGCGGCCCAACTCCTACCCCGAGCCGTTCCACCACATCCGCAAGATGGCCTGCTCGTTCGGCTGGGACTGGGGCCCCACGCTGGTGACGGCCGGGGTGTGGCGCGAGGCGCGGATCGAACAGTGGTCCACGGCCCGGCTGGCCGCGGTCCGTCCGCTGGTCACCGTCGCCGAGGACGGCACCGGTGTCGTCGAGCTCTCCGTCGACCTGGACCGCACGACGACCGGACGGGACAAGAGCCTGCGGCTGGCGGCCACCGTCGGCGACACGTCCGCGGAGGTCGTCGTCGCTCCCGGGGAGACCACCGCCACGGTGACGGTGCGGGTGGCGGACGCGGCGCTGTGGTGGCCGCGTGGCTACGGCGCGCAGACGCTGCACGGGTGCGCGGTCGTGCTGAGCGAGCCCGACGGCGGCCGGGCCCTCGACACCTGGGAGCGCCGTATCGGCTTCCGCACGATCGGGCTGGACACCTCCGCGGACGCCCACGGAAGCGCCTTCACCCTGGTCGTCAACGGCACTCCCGTCTTCGCGCGGGGGGTGAACTGGATCCCCGACGACGCCTTCCCCGCCCGGGTCACGGCCGACCGCTACCGCACCCGCCTCACCCAGGCCGCCGAGGCGGGTGTGGACCTGGTGCGCGTGTGGGGCGGTGGCATCTACGAGGACCGGGCCTTCTACGAGGTCTGCGACGAGCTGGGCCTGATGGTCTGGCAGGACTTCCTGTTCGCCTGCGCCGCCTACCCGGAGGAGCAGCCGCTGCGCTCGGAGGTCGAGGCCGAGGCCCGGGAGAACGTGGTCCGGCTGATGCCCCACCCGTCGCTGGTCCTGTGGAACGGGAACAACGAGAACCTGTGGGGCTTCGCCGACTGGGAGTGGGAGGAGGCCCTCGCCGGCGCCTCCTGGGGGGAGGGCTACTACCTGGGCCTGCTGCCTCGTGTCGTGGCGCAGACGGATCCGACCCGTCCCTACTGGGCGGGCAGTCCCTGGTCGGGATCGTGGGACCACACGCCGAACGACCCCGACCACGGCACCGCGCACTCGTGGGAGGTGTGGAACCGCCGTGACTACGGCGACTACCTCACCACGGTGCCGCGCTTCGTCGCCGAGTTCGGCTGGCAGGCGCCGCCCACGCTCGCCACGCTGGAACGGGCCCTGTCCGAACGGCCGCTGACGGCCGACTCGCCCGGCATGCTGCACCACCAGAAGGCGGAGGACGGCAACGGCAAGCTGAACCGGGGACTCGCCCCGCACTTCGCGGCGCCCGCCGACTTCGACACCTGGCACTACCTCACCCAGCTCAACCAGGCGCGGGCCGTGGCCACGGGCGTCGAGCACTGGCGCTCCCACTGGCCTCGCTGTGCCGGCACGGTGCTGTGGCAGCTCAACGACTGCTGGCCGGTCACCTCCTGGGCGGCGATCGACGGCGACGGCCGGCTCAAGCCCCTCTACTTCGAGATGCGCCGCCTGTACGCCGACCGGCTGCTGACGATCCAGGACCGCGACGGCGAGCTGGTGCTCGCCGGCTGCAACCAGACTGCCGCGACCTGGGACACCACCGTCACCGTGCGCCGGGTCCGGGCGGACGGAACGGTGCTGGCGAGCACCGAGGTCGCGCTCAAGGCCGGCGGCCGCGAGGTGGCGCTGGAGCGGCTGCCGGAGTCGGTCACGCGCTTCGGCGACGTGCGCGAGGAGTTCGTGGTCGCCGACGCGTGGGACGCTCCCCGCTCGCCCGGTGCCGAGCGTGCGGGAGGGCTGCGGGCGGTGCACTTCGCCTGCGCGGACCGCGCGTTCGCCTACCCCGCCGCCTCCTACGAGGTGAGGGTGGGCGCGGACGGCGGGGACGGCGCGCTGGTCACGGTCACGGCCCACGGGCTCGTACGGGACCTGCTGCTCCAGGCGGACCGGCTGGACCTGGACGCCCGCACCGACCGGGGCCGGGTGACGCTCCTGCCGGGCGAGAGCGCGACATGGCGGGTCACCGGCTGGGCACGGCCCGACGAGGAGGCCGCTCGTGCGGCGCTGTTCTGCGTCAACGGCGTCGGAGTCGTCCGTGAGTGACGGGCACGCGGGCCGGTCGCGGCGCGTGACGATCTCGGACGTGGCGGCCCGCGCCGGTGTGTCCCGCGGGGCGGTGTCGCTGGCTTTCAACAACCGCCCCGGGGTCTCGGAAGCCACGCGTGCACGCATCATGGCGGCGGTGGCCGAGCTGGGCTGGGTGCCGAACCAGGCGGCGATCAAACTGTCCGGCTCGGCGACCGGCGCGGGGGACACCGTGGGCCTGGTCATCGCCCGGCCCGCGCGGCAGCTCGGACTGGAGCCGTTCTACATGGAGTTCATCTCCGGCGCCGAGTCGGTTCTGGAGGAGCAGGGGTGCTCGCTGCTGCTGCACCTCGTGCGGGACACCGCGCAGGAGATCGCCGTCCACCGCCAGTGGTGGCAGTCCCGCCGGATCGCCGGCTCCATCCTGGTCGACATCCGGCAGAACGACCCCCGGATCACCGAACTGGCGGCGATCGGGCTGCCCGCCGTGGCGGTCGGCCATCCGTCCCTGACCGGTGAGTTCACCTCGGTGTGGACGGACGACGAAACCGCCGTGCACGAGGCCGTCCGCTATCTGGCCGCGCTCGGCCACCGACGGATCGCGCGGGTGGGCGGTCATCCGACACTCGGTCACACCATGATCCGCACCACCGCGCTGAACGCGATCGTGGCGGAACTGGACCTGGAGCCGGCCCGCAGTGTCACCACCGACTACTCAGGTGAGCAGGGTGCCCGGGCCACCCGCTCGCTGCTCGCCTCCTCGAAGCGGCCCACGGCCATCGTCTACGACAACGACATCATGGCTGTCGCGGGTCTGTCGGTCGCCGCCGAGATGGGGTTGAGCGTCCCGAGGGACGTCAGCCTGATCGCCTGGGACGACTCCCAGTTGTGCCGGCTCACGCATCCGAACCTGTCCGCCATGAGTCACGACGTCTTCGGGTTCGGCGCCGACGTCACCCGCCGGCTGTTCGACGTCGTCCATCGCCGCAACCCCTCGTCCGGTCCTGTCGCGACGCCCGTCCTGCTGCCGCGGGGCAGCAGCGCGCCTCCGCGGCTCACCGGCTGACGGCGAACCGCCGAACCCGTGGCCCGGCCGAGGAGAGCGCGTCCCCCGGCCGGGCCGCCCGCTGCCCGCCCGGCCCCCGCCTCGTGCCCCCTGCCCGTCCCGCCGCCTACCCCCTGCCGCTCGCCTGCCCCTGCCCCCTACTGCCAGCTGTCTGCTGCCTGCTGGCTGCTGGCTGCTGGCTGCTGCCTGCCGTCCGACGCCTGCCGCCGAGCCGTTCGGCGGTCCGACCGCGGAACCGGAGTCCTCCATGCCCGTACCCCCCTCGTTTCCGGCCCCCGTCGTACTCCGCGGCTCCCGGGCGGACGACTTCCCGGGTCCCGCCGCGCTCGTCCCGGCCGGCTCCCCGTGTGCGGTGTCCGGCGCGGGAGCGGTGCTCCACCGCGTCCGGGTACTCCTGGACGACGTCTCATGAGACTCGCGACCCGGGTCTGGGGGACGGGTCCCCGCACGGCCGTACTGGTGCACGGCATCATGACGGACTCCGGCAGCTGGAGCCGGGTGGCCCCGGAGATCGCCGGGCACGGCTACCGGGTCGTGGCCGTGGACCTGCCCGGCCACGGCGCCAGCGGCCCCGCCGGGACGTATACTCCGGCCACGCTTGCCGCGGCCCTGCTCGGCACCCTGCCCGCGGCCCCCGACCTCGCCATCGGCCACTCGCTGGGTTCGGCCGCGCTGCTGCTCGCCGTACCGGAACTGCGCTGTGCCCGTGCGGTCCACTGCGACCCCGCCTGGCTGCCCCGGCCCCGGGACCTGGACGCGCTGCGCGCCGTCAAGCACGCCGGCCGGCGGGAGCTGTCCGCCGCGCATCCCCGCTGGACCGACGACGACATCGCCGCAGAGCACCGGGCCCTCGCCGGCTGGGATCCGGACTCGGTGACCGCGCTCCGGCACCTGCCCGGCCTCCCACCGGCGCCGGCCGTCCCCTCGCTGGTCCTGCTCGCCGGTCCCAGCGAGCGGATCCCGCCGACGGAGGCCGGGGAGCTGCGGCGCCGGGGCTGGCGGGTGCGCACGGTGGACGGTGCGGGGCACACCGTCCACCGCGACGACCCGGCCGGATTCCTGCGCGGTCTGCGCGGCTGGCTGTGACCGACGCCCGCCGGCTGCGCGGGGCCCGTCTCGGGGAGCCGCGCGCAGCGGTGGGGCGCGCAGCCCGTGCGAAGGGGTCAGGGCAGTCTGACCTCGCCCTGATTCAGCACCCGGGGGTGGAAGTAGGCGGCCTGTATTTCCGCGTTGCTGTTGTTCCCGCGCAACTGCTCCGACCACATCATGAACCAAGCCCACTGTGTCTGGCTGTCCAGCAGTGAGGCAGTCGGTACTTTGCCCATTTCCGCGAGGGCCATGGGCTTCGTCCCCGCGATGCTCCGCATCTGCTGGTAGTCGGCGGAACTGGGGTAGCTCTTGTACCAGACGTCCAGCGAGACGACGTCGACGTACTGATCGCCCGGATAGTAGTTGCTCCAGCCGCCCGCCGGGTTGTCCTGTACGTTCCACACCCAGATCAGATTGTCCAGTCCCTTGCTCTTGGCGAGGTAGTCGTGCGTTATCTGATAAAGGCGTGCGCTGCCGTTCTGTCCCGGCCGGTGTCCCCACCAGTTCCACGATTCGTTCATCTCGTGCAGCGGGCGGAAGAGGACCGGCACACCCGCGTTCTTCAGCTGCTGTAGGTAGGGGACGACCTCGTCGAGGCGCCGCTTCCAGGCGGTGTTGAGGGCACTGCCCTCGGTCAGGATCTGCGCGAACTGCGCGTCCGTGACGCTCGACTTCACACCGCCTTCGAACGCACAGGTGCTTCCCCCGGTCGGCGGGCAGACGTGCCAGGTCAGCGCGGTGAGCGAGCCGTTGGCCCACTCGGTCTTCGCCTGGTCGATCACGCGCCGGCGGTTGGCCACGTCGGTGGCGTCGAACATAAGGTCACCGCCCCACAGGCCGGGGTACTGCCCGGTCACGTCCTTGACCTGTTGCGTGTACTGCCCGGGCGCGGAGGCGGGTTCCTTGTTGTGCTGTCCGGAGACGATGTGATTTCCGGAAATGGAGCGGAAGTAGTTCAGCACGGTCTGCTTGGGAGTCGCGGGAAAGGCCTGCGCCGATTCCGTCGCGGGCCAGACGAAGATTGCGGCGGCGACGGCTGCGACAGCCAGGACGAAGGTGAAGCAGTGCCGGATTCTCCTCATGGGCACCCTCTGCTCTCATGGCCGAAGGAAATACGTGTCGCCATGAAGGTGGCCAGCTTTCCGGCCTTCGTCAATGACCCGCGCACCCTTTCGCAACCGACGCGCACAATTATTTACTTAACTTTTGTCGAACGCCGCCGGGAATCGGGCCCGTTGTCCTCCATGTACATTTCGCGCCGCGGCTTTGCCGACCGGATTTCAGCGGCCTCGGACTGCCGTCACCACTACCGCGGTTCGATGCCGAGGTCCGTGTCGACGTCGTATCCGGGCTCCGCACCGCCGGCCGTGGGACGGGCGATGTCGGTCCCCAGGTCGAAGGCCGCCCCGTCGACCGCGTGCTCCAGGTCGGACTCCTCGCGCGCGGCCTGCGCGCGGCGGTGATGCTCGGCCATCCGTTCCTTGAGGTGGCGCAGGTGCGGGTGGCTGTCGTGGTCCGGACCCGGTCCGGTGGTGTTCATACGGTCGTCCTCCTTCTCGTGTATCCGGCCGGCGCGCTTGTGCACCCGGCCGGCGCGGGGTGGTGGCAGAGCGCGGGGCCGGAACGTCAGTAGGTCCAGCCGTCGGGAATCACGTGGATCGCGGCCTCCTCCGCCGACGCCCCGGCCCCGTCCAGCCCCCGGTCCGAGGCGAACAGGGCGGACTCGGTGATCTCGTGGGTGCCCTCGTCGAGTGCGACAAGGCGTCCGGCGCGCTCGTCACCCACCTCGTCGTCGATGAGTTCGCCGTCCGTGTCCCAGGTGTCGCCGATACCGTCGCCCTCGGGGACACCGATGTCCGGCTGCTCCTCGGCGAGGCGTTCCGCCAGGCTCTCGCCCCGCCACCGCTCCGACGCCGTGACGCCGGTACGGTTCACGCCCCAGGGCCTCTCCGGGGGCGAGTAGCCTTCGTCCAGGGCCTCCTCGCCGCCCCGGTAGTCCAGCGTGTCCGACGCGTCCAGCAGGCCGACGTCGTCCTGCACCTCCGCCCCGTCCGGCTGGTAGACGTCGTCACCCATCATCTCGTCCCTCAACTGCGTTTCCTCGTCGTCCTGGCGGGAGGGACGGATCGCCGTCCCTCCCGGATTCATCTGTCTGCCGGGACGCTCACCGCGACGCCCCGCCGCCGGGCCGGCGGCTCAGTGGCGGCCGTCCTCGTGCAGTTCGGCCACATAGCCGCCCGGGAACCGCACCATGGCGTCGGCACGGCCGTCGGCGGCGTACGGTCCCCACAGCACCTTCGCCCCCGCCGCCTCGGCCTTGCGCAGCGTCACCGTGAGGTCCCGCACCGCGTAGCCCGTGGTCTCGCGCCCGAACGGGTAGGGCAGATGGCCGTCGGTGACGCTCACGACCGTGTTGCCGAACGGGGACCGGACGGCGATGCGGCGGTACGTCTGCCCGGGCAGACCGATGTCACCGGCGTCCGCCGCCCGCAGGTCGGAGACGATCCGGCCACCGGTGAACCGCAGGTAGGAGCCGAGGAAGTCGTGCACCGCGTCGGGGGTGAGGTAGACGCGGTTGTCGGGCACGCTGTCCAGGGGCGCGTACGCGGGCGCCTTGGTGTGCCAGTACAACTGGGCGTTGACGCCGCCCGGGAACTGCACGATCGCGTCCCGGCCGATGGGGTCGTCGAACGGCGCGACGACCACGTGCGCGCCGCTCTTCCGGGCCAGCCGGACGCCCTTGTCGAAGTCGCTCATGAGCCAGCCCGTGCGCTCGGTGCCGAACGGGTACGGCACGGGCGTCTTGAAGTCGAAGACGGACAGGGTGCCGACGGGCGAGAGGACCAGCTCCGACTCGGTGCTGCTGGGCGTCGGGGTGACGGTCGTGACGACCTTGGCCGTGTGGGTGCCGCCGAAGGTCGCCTGCCAGCTGTCGACGAAGGCGTCCACGTCGCCCGGGGTGACGTAGACGTGGGTGGTGTCGTACTGGGGCCCGACCGCCGTGGTCGAGGCCGGCACGGCGCCGTCCTCGCTCTGCGCCGAGGACGCTGCCCCGGAGCCCACCACGCTCACCGCCACCATTAACACCGGCAGCATCCATGCCATCGCCCTGCGCTTCATTCCCGTTCCCTTCCGCCGGAACCATCTGAACCGAAAGGTAGGGAACGGGGGATGCGCCGATCATGCCGACAGCGCCCCGGGTGTTGCCTGTCAGGGAACAGTGCGCTCTCCCGCGGGGTCCTGCGGCCGGGCGTCCGGGCCGGCCGCGGCGTTGCGCCACTGCGCCGGTGACATGCCGTACGTCTCGCGGAAGGTCCGGCTGAAGTGGGAGGGGCTGGTGAACCCCCAGCGCGCGGCCACCGCGGCGATCGACCTGTGCACCGCACCGGCCCGGGCGAGTTCCCGGCGCGCTGCCTCCAGGCGCCGGGCCCGCACCCAGGAGTTCACGGTCGTGCCGTGCTGCTGGAAGAGCCGGTGCAGATAGCGCAGCGAGATGCCGTGCTGATCGGCGATGTCCTGCGGGGCCAGCCCGGGCTCTCCCAGGCGCTCCTGGACGGACTCCGTGATCCGCTCCCACAGCGCGGGCGCGGGCCCGCTGCCGGCCTGTTCCAGCGCCACGGTGGCCAGGATCTCCGCGGCGACCCGGGCGAGTTGCTCGCGGCGGGCCGCGGGGGCCCTGGTGACCTCCTCGACGAGCCCGGACAGCACCGGCAGCAGCAGGGCCGCCGCGCCCTCCCCCGACTCGTCCACCACGGTGGCCGTGAGCGCGGACAGCTGGCCTTCCTCCAGGCGCAGCTGGGCCCGGGGCAGCATGAGGACCCGGGCCCGCTGCCGCCCGGGCAGCACGATCCGGAACGGGCGCCGCGCGTCGAGGAACGCCGTGTTGCCGGGCAGGAGTTCGGCGGTGCGGCCGTCCTGGAGCAGCAGCGCGGTGCCCTCCAGCTGCCGGCGCATCAGGATGTGGGTGCGGTGGTCGGCGGCCACCGACCGGGCGCTGCGCACGATCGTTCCCGGGCCGGACTTCTCCGTGGCGATCTGGAGCGGACCCCATCGTTCGACGGACAGCTCGCCCGCCCACGGGCGGCCGCGCTCCACCGCGACCTCCAGGTCCACGAAGGCTCGCGAGAGCGTGCGCTGCCAGGCGACGACGCGGTCGCGGGTGGCGAGGTCCCCGGAGGAGAGGGACAGCCCCTGGGCGGGGGTGGCCGGCGATCCCGTCAGCACGGCGCTCCTTCCCCCGTGCCGGTGCCGCGCTCCCGGTCGAGCCAGTCCGTGGGGGACAGCCCGAAGCAGCCGCGGAACGCCCTGCTGAACCCGGCGAGGCTGCGGAAGCCCCAGCGTCGCGCGACCTGGCCGAGACTGACGGTTCCCGGTTCCCGTACGGCGAGTTCCCGGCGGCACTGGTCCAGGCGCAGCTCGCGGATCCACCGGCACACGGTGGTGCTCTCGGCCTCGAACAGCCGGTGCAGATAGCGGACGGAGATGCCGTGGACGGCGGCGATGCGCTGGGGGGTCAGGCCGGGGTCGGACAGGTGCCAGCCGACGAAGTTCTTGATCCGCAGCAGCAGGACCCGGTCGGCGCCCGGCAGCTTTGTGGCGTCCGCGTCCAGTTGACGGGCCGCCGTGGCCGCCGTCAGGTCGATGACTGCCTGGGCCAGCCGCTCGGCCACCGGTGTCGCATAGGTCTCGGAGTCGTCCGCCAGCCGCTCCAGCAACGGCGTGAGCAGGGCGGGGAGACCGTGGTGGGGGCCCAGGGCGCGGGCGGTGAGCCGCTCCAGGTCGGCTTCCGGCCGTTCGATCAGGTCCCGGGGGACCGCGAAGATGTGCATCCGGAAGCGTTCCGGGAAGGTGGCGCGGAAGGGCCGGAGGGTCTCGAAGAACCCGATGTCTCCGGCCCGCAGCTCCGTCGTACGGCCGTCCTGCTCCACCTGGGCCCGGCCGGTCCGCTGGAGGGCCACGAAGACCTGCCGCCCGTCCCCCCGGGCGATGAAGCGCGGCGTGCGGTGGACCCGGCCCGGGTCGCACTCCACCGTGGTGATCTGGAGGTGCCCGAGGTGGTCGGTGCGCATGGCCGCGTCGTACGTGCGGCCTTCGGTGGCGATGTCCATCCCCACGAGCGTCGCGAGCACGGCGTCGTGCCAGAAGTCCAGGCTCTCCCGGGGCGGCACCGAGCGGGTGGTCAGCACGCGGGCTCGCGGGCTCGTGACGGCGGTGGTGCACCAGCGTCTGTCTTCGAAGGATCCGATGACGGTTGGCATATTGTGAGCCTCCTGTGCCGGGGCCCTTCGGCGCATCAGTCGGTCGACTGGTCCGCGTGCGTACCGTGCCGCGTCAGGACAGGCGGGCCCGCAGGAAGGCACAGCCGGTCGCCAGCGCCGCCCGGGTGGGCGCGCTGCCGTGCAGGGCGTGCAGGGCCGCGAAGTCGTGGACCGTACCGAGGAACCGCACGGCGGAGGCGTCGACCCCGGCCGCGCGCAGCTGGCGGGCGTACTGCTCCCCCTCGTCCCGGGCCACGTCGGCCTCCGCGGTGACGACGAGCGCGGGCGGCAGTCCCGCCAGCTCCTCCGTCCCGGCCCGCAGCGGTGACGCGGTGGGCTCGTCCCGCAGCGCCGGGTCGGTGACGTACCGCCCCCAGTAGGCGCGCAGCGCGCGGCGGGTGAGCAGGTAGCCGGTGGCGAACTGCCGTTGCGAGGGGCTGTCGCAGCGATGGTCGGTGAGCGGATAGTAGAGCAGCTGTGCGTTGATCCGCGGGCCGCGCCGGGCCTTCGCCAGCATGGTCACGGCGGCGGCGAGGGTGGCCCCGGCGCAGTCGCCGGCCACGGCCAGCCGGTCCGCGTCGAGACCGAGTCCGCCGGCCCGGGAGACCACCCACTCCAGCAGGGCGTAGCACTCCTCCAGCGCCACCGGATAGCGGGCCTCGGGGGTGCGGCTGTACTCCGGGACGACGGCGCACACACCCGCGCCGATGACGAGTTCGCTGATGAGGCGGGCGTGGGTCTGCGCGTCGCCGAGCATCCACCGGCCGCCGTGGACGTACAGGAGGGTGGGGAGCGGGCCCGTGGTGCCGGCCGGGCGCACGATCCAGAAGCCGAGCAGCCCGGAAGGGCCGACGGAGGCCACCCGGAAGACCGCGTCCACGTCGAAGTCCTCGATGCGGTCCACCTGGGTCTCGCGCAGTGCCTGCCGCCCGGCCTCGGGGGCGAGGTCGTCCAGGGTCGGCGGCGTGGCGGACGCGGTGACCAGCCGCTGCACGACGGCATCGAGGACGATCTCGGCGTGGGGGGAGTCACCGCCCGCGCGGTGTCCGAAGGCTCCCGGCATCACGCACTCTCCTCTGGCCGGGCCGCGCCGGCCGTCAGCGGGCCGACGGGGAGACGGCCGTTCGGCTCACCGCTCCTGAAGGAGGTCACGCAGCTGATGGCGACGGCTGATGCCGAGCTTGGGATAGACGTTGTACAGGTGCGAGCCCACCGTACGCGGCGAGAGGAAGAGCTGTTCACCGATCTCACGATTCGACAGGCCGCGGGCGGCCAGCTGGACGATCTGCCGCTGCTGAGCCGTCAACTGCTCCAGCCGGTCTCCGGTTTCGGGGGTGGCGGCCGCTCCGCAGGCGCGCAGCTCGCGCCGGGCGGCCGCCGCGAGGGCGCCGACGTCGAGGCGCTCGGCGGTCTCCAGCACCGTGATCAGCTGCTCGCGCGCCTCCCGGGGCCGGCGGCGACGGCGCAGCCAGATGGCGTAGTTGAGGCGTACGTGGGCTCGCTCCCACGGCCAGTGCTCCGCCTCGTGGTTGACCAGGGCGAGGTGGAAGTGCTGTTCGGCGTCGTGGTCCGGGTCGACCAGGGCGGTGGCATGGTGCAGGAGCAGCGTCATCCTGGTGGTGGGGCGCTCTCCCTGCTCCGCCCGGACCCGGGCGAGGATCGGCGCGGCCTCCGCCGCGCGGCCGGTGCGCTGGGCCGCGACGGCGAGTTCGGTGATGCTCCGGGACGACAGGAAGGGGTGCAGCGGGGATCCGTCGGCGGTGAACAGGGCGCGCAGGTGCCGCCAGCCCGCGTCCCAGTCGCCCTGCGCGATGGCGGCGAGTCCCCGGGCGCGCAGCAGACGGGCGTGGGTGGCCCGGTTCTCGTCCAGGGAGACGGCGCGCCAGACCGACGGGGTGAGCCACGGCTCCCCCGGAACGGTTCCGCGCAGGGCCAGCAGGGTGAGGTACTGCGCTTCCAGATCGGCCTGGAGGCGTGGCAGGCGCAGTACCGCGGCCTCGGCCCCGGCCTCCCGGATCAGCTGCTCGGCCTCGGTGAACCGTCCGGTGTTCACGAGGGTGTCCAGCAGGGCGAGGACCGACCAGCCGCGGATGCCGAAGGCGCGCGCGGCCCGGAGGTGGGCGTCGGCCTTGCGCAGCTGGGCCAGGCACACGTCCGCCTCGTCGGCGTGGTAGGCCACCGAGGCGACCGCCATCCGGCGGGCCAGCGTGTCCGGGGCGTCCAGCAGCGCGCTGTGCGGGCGGCCGAGGCCGGGCAGCAGCTGGGCGGCGGCCTGCGGGCGGACCACCGTGGTGACGAACGCGTCCAGTGCCCCCTCCGCGTCCGGCGTGTCCAGGCGGCCCAGCAGCCCGTTCACCGGGGCCGGGCGGGCACCCGGCCGGCCTGCCTGCCGGGCTCGGTCGAGCAGGCCGGCCAGCGCCGCCCGGTGCTCCGGGAGGCCGGACTGGAACGCGATGGTGGCGGCCAGGGCGGCCATGGTGAGCGCGACGGGCCGGCCGGCCGCGTGCAGGTCCCCCGACACGTTCGTCAGCACGTCGAAGGCCTCCCGTTGGGAGGATTCCTGGGACAGGACCGAGGCGAGGGAAGCGGCGGCGGCGCAGGCGAGGTCAGGATGCGTACGGGCGGGCTCCGGCTCGGTCGTGTGGACGCCGGGGCGTCGCGGTTCCGGCGAGCGCCGCAGGGCGGGATCCGGCCCCTCCGCGTCCCGCGCGGACGGTCGCGGAGCTGACGCCTCCGAGACGGCGGGCTCCTGATCCCCCGTGTGCCGCGCGGCGGGTCGCGGGTCCGACGGCTTCCGAGCGGCGGCATCCGGATCCGCCGCGTCCGCCGAGGCGGGTCGCGGGTCCGACGACTCGCGGGCGACACGTTCCAGATCGGCCGCGTCCCGTACGAACCGTCCGTACAGGTCCCGCACCCAGCCGGGGTCGCCCACGGTGTGCGCCGCCACCAGGGCCTCGGACTGCCGGCGGATGCGTTCCCCGGTCCGGGGGCTGAGCCGGGTCGCGTGTTCCAGGGCGCGTGCGGCGGCCACGGCGTCCCGGCGCCGCCAGGCGGAGTCCGCCAGGGCGGCGGCCACGGGTTCGCTGGTGCCGAGGGTGGCGGCGGCCAGATGGCAGACGCGGGCCTCGGGGTCGGCGGCGGCGCGGGCGAGGTCCCGGTGCGCCTGGTGCCGCGCGTCCGCGGGGCACCGCGAGAGCGCGGCCGACCGGGCCAGCGGATGCCGGAAGACCAGGCGGTCCTCGACCAGCGCGACGAGGCCGGCCGCCTCCGCGGGGGCCCACACCGCCAGGTCGTCGGTGCCCAGGGCCGCCATGAGGGCGGCGACGGTCTCGCCGGGTCCGGCGGCGGCCGCGTACAGCAGGGCCCGTCCGGTCTGCGGGGGAAGCGCGTCGAGCCGTGCCGCGAACGCCTGGGCCGTGTGCGGGCGTTGCGCCGGCAGGGCGCCGTAGAGTCCCGCCCGGGCGGGCGGGGGCGTACGGCGGCTCAGTTCCACCAGGGCGAGGGGATTGCCTTCGGCCTCCTCCAGGATCTCCAGCCGGCGCCGGCCCGTGGGCGGTGCGGGCTGGCGGTCCAGCAGCGCCGCCGCCGACGGGACGCTCAGCGGGCCCAGGTGCAGGATCTCCATGCCGGGGGGCGGGCCGGGCAGGGGCGCGTCGCCGCGTGCGGTGAGCAGGACGGTCAGCGCGCGGCCGGTCAGGAGCCGGGTCGCCGCGCAGAGGGCGTCGAGGAAGGCGCGGTCGCAGCTGTGCGCGTCGTCGACGGACACCAGCACGGGGCGCAGGGCGACGAGCCGGTCCAGCATCGCCAGCAGTGCCGCCTGCACCTGCGCGTCGTCCGGCCCGGCGTCCCCGGAGCCGGGGTTCAGGGCCGCGTGCAGCACCTGGCCGTGCGGGCCGGGCAGGGCCGGCACGACGTCCAGGACCGGCGTCAGCAGTTGCTGGAGGCAGGCGCGCGCCTGTCGCCCGTCCGCGGCCCAGCCCTGGGCCGACAGCACCAGCATGCCGTTGTCGGCGGCCGCTTCCCGGGCGTGGTGGAGCAGCGTCGTACGCCCGATGCCCTCCTCCCCGAGGAGCAGCAGCGCCTGGGGACTGCCGGGCTCGCGCGTGACGCACCGCAGGATGCGCTCGGTCTCGCTGTCCCGGCCGAGCAGGTGCGCCTCCCTCGCACGGCGCGGTCGGCGGCCGGCCGCCTCACTGGCCGCCGGCTTGGGTGGATGGACCGTCATACACGAACTCCGGACCTGCTCGATTGCCCATGGCGGTGGGCGTCTTCCCTGGCCAGGGCCATCATTCGGGGGGCCGGAGCGGCGGCGCTTCTGTCATATGACCAGTCGGGCGCGGTTCCCGGTCCCGGCCGGCGGCGGAGGCGGAAGCGGGAGGGTGAGCGGCCGGCCGTACCGTGGGTGCCGCGCGCTGGGCCGGTCGCGGCTGACAAGATTCCCAGCGGCATGATCATCGGCTTGAGGGAGAACGAGAGTGATGCACGCTGGTGCCGAGCACCCCGCCGATCCGGGCATCCTGGGCAGAGCTGCCGAGCTGTCCCGGGTCGGGGAGCTGCTCGAAGCGGTGGCCGGCACCGGCCCGCAGGTGCTGGTGCTGACCGGGGAGCCGGGGGCGGGGAAGAGCACCCTCGTCGACTGGGCGGCCGGGCAGGGCCGGGCCCGAGGACTGCGGACCCTGCGGGTGCGCGGCAGTGAGGGCGAGGCAGGTCTGGGCCTGTCCGGCATCCACCAGCTGCTGCATCCGCTGCTGCCCGGTGACACGCTGCCCGCCCCGCAGCGGGAGGCGCTCGACCGCGCCTTCGGGCCGGCGGCGGTGCCGGGCGCGGTGACCCTCGACCAGCTGTCACTGTGCGTGAGCGTGCTCGCCCTGCTCGGCGACGCCGCGGCGCGGCAGCCGCTGCTCCTGCTGGTGGACGACGCCCAGTGGCTCGACCTCGGCTCGGTGGACGTGCTGGGCTTCCTCGCCCGACGGCTGGAGGGCACGCCCGTGGTGATGCTGCTCGCCGCCCGTGAGGAGGCCGTACCGGCCCGGTTCGACCGGGACTTCCCGCAGGTGACCGTCGGCCCGCTGAGCCGGGCGGCGGCGGGGCTGCTGCTGGACGCGCAGCCCGCTCCGCCCCGCGGCCGGGCCCGCACGCAGATCCTCCAGCAGGCCGCCGGCAACCCGCTGGCCCTGATCGAGCTGCCCCGGGCCCTCGCCCAGGGACGGAACGGCGCGGGCCGGGACGGTGGTACCGCGGTTCCGCTGACGGCACGTCTGGTGAATCTCTTCGCCGCCGACCTGCCCGGTCTGCCCGAGTCCACACGTGAGGCCCTGCTGCTGGTCGCCGCCGCGGGCAGCGGACAGCTGGCCGACCTGCTGCGTGCCGCACCCTCGTCGGACGTCGTCGAGGCGCTGGCCCCCGCGGAGCGCCTCGGCCTGGTGCGGATAGAGGCCGGGCAGGTGCTGTTGCGTCATCCGCTGGTCCGCTCGGCCGTCTACCAGGCCGCGTCCTTCGCCGAGCGCCGGCAGGCCCATCTCGCGCTGGCCGCGGTGCTCACCGGGGAACCGGACCGCCGCGCCTGGCATCTGGCAGCCGCGGCGACGGGTCAGGACGCGGAGGTCGCCGACGCCCTGGCCGAGAGCGCCGAACGCGCTCGTGCGAGGGGCGGCTACGCGGCGGCCGCGGCGGCGCTGGAGCGCGCGGCGGAGCTGACCCCGGCCCCGGAGCTGCGCGCCCGGCGCCTGCTGACGGCCGCGCAGTCGGCCATGTTCGCCGGTCACCCGCAGTGGGTCGGTGAGATCAGCGGACGCGTCGGCGACCTGACCGGCGACGGACGGCTGCGGGCCGAGGCGTCCCTTCTGGGCGGCTGGGCCCTGGGGGTCACGCTCCACCACGAGGAGGCGCTGCGGCTGCTGCTCGGCGTCGCCGAGGCCACCGCGACCTCGGCTCCGGATCTGGCACTCGACACCCTGAGCACCGCCGCCACGTCCGTCTACAACTCCGGGGCGCCGTACTACCGGGCCGAGCTGGAGCGGATCAGCACGCTGATCGACGCACCGGGCGATCCCGCCGCCCTCGCCTGGGCCGCGGCGGTCGTCGAACCACATCGTCAACGGACGCGACTGGTAGGGCTGTTGCAGGACGGGCTGGCCGCCATGTCACAGGATTCGCTGGGCGACCTCACGGCGCTCGGCGGCGCGACCTGGATCCTGGACGAGACCGAGCAGGCCGTACGGATTCTCCGGCGGACCATGGACGTCATCCGGCGGGCCGGCAGCGCGGGCACCAACGCCACGGTCACCCAGGCGCTCGCCCTCGCCCTGTTCGAGAGCGGTTCCTGGACGGCGGCCCGGACCGCGGCGGACGAAGCCTTCTGGATGGCGACGGAGGCGGGGGCGGACAACGTCACCGTGGGCGCCTGCATCCTCCGGGCGACCCTGCGGTCGCTGCAGGGCGACCACGCCGCCGGGCGGGCCCAGGCGATGGAGGCCGTACGCGGCGTGGACCTGCGCAGATCCCGGAGTCTTCAGGTCCGTCACCGGCACGCCATGGGCATGGCCGCGTTCGTCGCGGGCGACCACGCGGAGGCCTACGACCAGTTGCGCGCGGCCTTCACCCGCGACTTCCGCCCGGCTCCCGTGCACTACCACGCTTCCCTCTACTACCTGGGCGATCTGGCGGCCGCGGCCGTGCGCGCCGGCCGGGCGGACGACGCGCGCACGGTGATCGACGCCGTGGAGCACGACCTGACCTCCGACAGGTCCCCCCGGCTGGCCGCCGTACTCCACCGGGCCGCCGCTCTGCTGACCGAGACCGAGGACGCCGAGAAGCACTTCCGGGCCGCCCTCGCCGACTCCGTCACCGACTGCTGGCCCTTCGAGAAGGCGCTGATACAGCTCGACTTCGGTGAGTGGCTGCGCCGACGGCGCCGCAGCGCCGACGCGCGACCGCACCTCAGCGCGGCGCTGGAATGCTTCGAGCGGCTCGACGCCCGGCCGTGGACCGAGCGCGCGGCGGCGGAACTGCGGGCGGCGGGGGCCCCGGCGGGGACGTCCCCGAGCCCGGCGAGCGAACTCACCCCGCAGGAGCGGCAGATCGCCGAGCTGGCCGCCCAGGGCCTGACCAACCGCGACATCGCGGCCCGGCTCTACCTCTCGCCCCGGACGGTCGGCTACCACCTGCACAAGATCTTCCCCAAGCTCGGCATCCGCGCCCGGGCGCAGCTGCGCGACGCGCTCTCGCAGGATCCGCCGCACTAGGGTCGGGGGGCAGTGGGGCGGCGGCGGGGCCGGGCGGGCGGGCGGGCCGTCATCGACGTCGGTGAGCGCCGGGCCCGTTCCCGCCGGCGTGCCGGACCGGCTCGGGGGCGGCCGGCGGTAGTCCGGTGTACGGGGCGGCTCGGGAGCGGCCGGCGGTAATCCAGTGTACGGGGCGGCTCGGTTGCGCGATCATGGGCCGTTCGCCGACTCGGAACACCTGAGGAATCGCCAGCCATGCCTGTGCCCGCCGACCCCACGGTCCTGCACCCGATGCCCGAGCAGCCCCGGGTGGTGCTGCTCAAGCCGCTGCTGAAGTCCCCGCTGATCGAGGTCGGCGCGTACTCGTACTACGACGACCCGGACGACGCGACCGCGTTCGAGACGCGCAACGTGCTCTATCACTACGGGCCGGAGAAGCTGGTCATCGGCAAGTTCTGTGCGCTGGGCACGGGTGTGCGGTTCATCATGAACGGCGCGAACCACCGTATGGACGGCCCCTCGACCTTCCCCTTCCCCACTCTGGGCGGTTCCTGGTCGGAACACTTCGACCTGCTCACCGGCCTGCCGAACCGAGGGGACACCGTCGTCGGCAACGACGTCTGGTTCGGCTACGGCTCGACGGTGCTGCCGGGCGTCCGGATCGGCCATGGCGCGATCATCGGCGCCGGGTCCGTGGTCACCGGTGACGTACCCGACTACGGCATCGTCGGAGGCAACCCGGCCCGCCTCATCCGCACCCGCTACGACGCGCGGGACGTCGCCCGGCTGCTGGCGGTCGCCTGGTGGGACTGGCCCGCGGAGCACATCACGGAGCATGTGCGGACGATCATGTCGGGGAGCGTCGCCGACCTGGAAGCCGCCGCCGCGGACATCCCGCGGGCATGACACCGCCCTGACCGTCACGTCACGTCACACCTCATCCCGTCACGTCACGTCACGTCACGTCACCAGCGGACACCCGTGAAGTCGATCGGCCGGGGGCGCAGCAGCCGTGTGCGTTCCGTCAGTCCCTGGAGCCGCCGGGACATCTCGTCGGCCGGCAGGCGGCGCCGGTCTCCGTGGCCCGGCAGGACCCACTCGAACCGCAGCCTGCCCGCCGTCCGCGCCAGGGAGCCGGCCAGTTCCTCGATGGAGTACCACGTCACGGTCTCGGCGACCTCGAGATCACCGGTCGTGCGCGACCAGTAGAAGCTGTCCCCGGTGAAGCAGTAGCGATCGTCGGCGAGATAGAGGACGCTGCCCAGGGTGTGCCCGGGGAGCGGGTGGACGGTGACGCCCTCGGCGATCTCCTGGGGCTCCCGTCCGCGGATCACCTGGTCGGCGTCGGGCGCGGCGTCCAGGTCGCCCTCGTGGATCCACAGCCGGGCGCCGAAGTGGTCGGCGTAGCGGCGGCCGTGTGCCGCGTGGTCGCGATGGGTGAGCAGCACATCGGTGACGGGGCCCGACGCCGCGTACCGCTCGGCCAGTTCCCGGCTCCAGCGGGGGGTGTCGATCATCATGGCGGTGCCGGACGGCCGCAGCAGCAGGTAGGAGTTCGCGCCGGCGGTGTGCGTCGAGTTGTGTCCGCAGATCAGCACGCCGTCGTCGAGAGCCAGCGGGAACGGGTCCAGCGCCTGGTCCGCCCGGCCGGTCACCGGCCGGATCGAGCGGGTGGGACAGGCGAAGACCGCGGCGTGTAAGCGCCGGTTCTCCGCCTCGTCGGCCGGCGGGCGCCGGATACGTGACTTTCCGTCGGCCTCGTCGATCAGGTCGGGCGCGAACTGCCGGGCCACGTCGCAGTTCGTGCAGCGGTCGTCCACGTACCATCCGTCCACGGCCGGGCTCCTTCCACGGGGAAGCGGCCTCGGCGGAGGCCGCCCTTCCAGGGTTATCCCGTCGGCCGTCGGATCGGTAGGCCGTACCGGCCTTGTTTTTCCGCTTCCCCGGCGCTCTCGGTCCTTCCGTCCCCGGCGCTCTCGGTCCTTCCGTCCCCGGCGCTCTCGGTCCTTCCGTCCCCGGCGCTCTCGGTCCTTCCGTCCCCGGCGCTCTCGGTTCTTCCGTCCCCGGCGCTCTCGGTCGCTTCCCCCGCGCTCTCAGCCCGCGGCAGTCCCGTCCGCGCCGTCACCCGTCCGCGCCGTACCCGCGCCGCGGCCCGCCAGGAGGGTGACGATCTGCGGACGGACGACGTCCCAGGCGGCGGCCGGGAGTTCGCCGAGGGCCGTGCCGCGCAGCGCGCCGAGGGCGTCGTCGGCGTCGCCGGCCCACGGGGTGGTACCGCTGATGACGTCGTAGCCGTCCCGTACGGCGACCCGCAGCCGGTCGGGAGTCCCGTCCCCGGTGTGCAGCGCCGAGGCCACGACGAGAGGCGGCTCCCCGCCCGCCTCGCCGGGCAGCTTGCGGTACGCCGAGGCGACCGGCGTGCGCCAGCGCAGTCCGATCAGCAGCGGACGCTTGGCGACCACCTCGGCGAGGTCGGCCTCGTGGAGGCCGTCGGGTTCCAGGACCGTGGCCCGCGCGTCCAGGACGAGCGCGGCGGGCAGCAGGCAGCGCAGCGTACTGCCGACGAGGTTGCCGCCGACCGTCGCCGTCCGCCGGACGGCGCCCGTGCCGACCGTGGCGGCGGCCATCCGCAGGACGTCCGGCAGCCGTCCGTCCATGCGGTGCAGGACCACGGCGGCGCCGAGGGTCTCCCGGCCCAGGACGTTGGCCTCGGGCAACTCCCGCAGGGACATGGCGAGCTGGGGAAATCCGTCCCGCTGCCAGGTCGCCCACACGAGCGTCGCCCCGCCTATGGGCACAGCCCCGTCGGCCAGGCACTCCTGGGCTTCCGTCACGGACGTGGGCAGACGCAACAGCACGGCGCCGACCTGCCTTTCTGGGGCTCGGACGAGGAACGGGCGGTGCCCGGCCGGCTGCCCGCGACAGCGCAGTCTTGCCGCAGGGCAGGGGGCGCGTACAGGGCTCACACGGGCATGCGGCGTGCGCTCGCCACCGGACGTGCGGCACGCGTGACGGCCCCGCGTCGGTGCAGGTCCGCCTGGAAGGCGTGCCGGTGGCCGGCCGGGCGGGTGAAGATCCGCGGCTCGCCGTGGCGGCCGACGACCACGCCGGTCCCCGCGTCGCTCGCCACGCCGAACAGCAAGGTCATGTCCGTCCCGCAGGCACCGCAACGGAACGACGCCTCGGGGGCCTGTCCTCCTGGGCGCTCGGCCGTGTCGGTGCCCACGGGCAGCCGACCGGCCGGACGGCCCGTAGGGTGGGTCGTGTGACGGGCGAAACCGATCTGCGCACCCTGCTCGACGGCATGCGGCCGGAGCTCAACCCGGGCCGTTATGTCTTCACCATGGCCGAAGGCGGCGTGCCCTCCGGGGTCTCCCCCGTGGTCACGGTCGCCGAGCAGGAGGGCCTCACCCTCGTGGTTCCGCAGGCGGACGCGGACGCGGCCGGGATGGCGTACGACTATGTCGCCGGATGGATCACCCTGCGCGTCCACTCCGCGCTGGACGCGGTCGGGCTGACCGCCGTGGTCGCCCGCGCTCTCGCGGACGCGGGCCTGAGCTGCAATGTCGTCGCGGGCTTCCACCACGACCACCTCTTCGTGCCCTACGAACAGGCCCCGCGGGCGGTGGAGATCCTGCGGCGGCTGTCCGGCACCGCCGGCTGAGCTCGTACGGATCCCGTGCCGGCGCTCAGGTGTCCGCCGTCCCGGACGGCGCCAGGACCGCGGCCTCCAGCCGGTCGCGGAACCAACGGTGCCCGGGGTCGGCCGCGTTGCGGGGGTGCCAGGCCATGCCGAAGTCGAGCGGGGCCAGTTCGAGCGGGATCGGGAAGGTGCGCAGCCCCAGGGCGGCGACGGTGTCCGGGAGCCAGTCGGCCATCGTGAGGGCGACCAGGTCGGTGTCCCGGGCGAGCAGCATCGCGCTCGTGTGACTGGGCACGACGACCGCGATCCGGCGCCGCAGCCCGCGCTCCGCGAGCGCGCTGTCGATGGGCCCGAGGCGCTTGCCCAGCCGGGAGACGCCGATGTGGTCCGCCGCCGCGAACCGCCGGGCGTCGATGCGCCCGGCGAAGAGGGGATGGCCCCTGCGGGCGACGCCGACCAGCGTCGACCGGGTGAGCTGCCGGGTGTGGATCTCCGGGTCCAGATGGCCGAGGACGCCCAGTTCGACATCGACCGAGCCCTGTCTCAGTCCGGGGCCGCCCTCGATCGCCTCCGGCAGGAAGACCACGTCCACGTGCGGGGCCTCCGCGTGGACGCGGTCCGTCAGGGTGCCCGCGAGGCCGGTCAGCAGCAGGTCGGTGGCCTGCACGGTGAAGGTGCGCCGGAGGTGGACGGCGTCGAAGCCGGCGCCGGGCCGCAGGACGTCGTCACAGTGGCGCAGCAACAGGCCGACCTCGTCCCGTAGTTCCAGCGCCCGTGGCGTCGGCACCAGGCCCTGCCCGGCACGGACGAGCAGGGGGTCGCCCACGGCCCGGCGGAGCCGGCCCAGCATCCGGCTGACCGCCGCGGGCGACGTACCGAGGCGCTCCGCGGCGCGGGTCACGCTGTTCTCCTGGAGCAGGGCGTCCAGGACACGCAGCAGATTCAGATCCATCCTGACTCCTGCCCCATTCAAGCTTCTGACCTGCATCTTTTCGGATGCGTTAATAATTCCGTGCCTATCCTTGCATTGTTGTGGCGGGCGCGGGTGCGGAGAGTGGAGGTGGCCGCCAGGACGTGCGGCATCCCGACGCCCCCGGACAAGGAGCGCACCCGCCCATGCAGTTCTCCCACCCCTCCTCCCAGGAGTCCGCCCGTGCCGGGCGGGACGGCGACGTGCTGGCCGTCGTCAGTCAGAGCGGAGCGACGGTCTCGTTCTTCGACGCCGTCTCCGACCGGCTCCTCGGCACGACCGACGTCCCCGCCGAGCCGCACGAGTTGTGCTTCGACCCGACGCAGCGGCTGCTCTGGTGCACCACGGCGTACCGCTCGGGGTACTACCACGCGAACGGCGGCCGGCGCACCGAGGTGACCGCCATCGACCCCGACACGCGCCGTGTCGTCGAAGTCGTCGACCTCGCGCCGGAACACGGCCCGCACGGCCTGGCGCTGGACCCCGCGCGGAGCCGTCTCTACGTCAGTGTGGAGGGGGCGGCGGACCGGCCGGGCGGTGTGGTCGTGCTGGACACGGTGACCCGTCGGCCGGTGGGCCGGATCGACACGGACGCGCCCGGTCCGCACTGGTTCGCCATCGACCCCACGGGCCGGACGGGCTACGCCACCAACAAGGAGGCGCCGTTCGTGTCGGTGGTCGACCTCGAACGGGGCGCCCTCACGGCCAGGGTCGAAGTGCCGGGCAGCGAGGGGCTCGCCGTCTCCGGCGACGGCCGTCACGTCTTCGTCGCCGCGCCCTACGCGGGTGCCTTCGCCGCCCCGGCCGGGGAACGGCCGGCCGCGGGCATCCGGGTCATCGAGGCCCTGTCCGCTTCCGTGGTCGACACGCTGCCCACGGAGCACGTCGTCCTGCCGGTGCATCTGACCTCGACGGGACGACTGCTGGCCGGCGAGATACGGATGGTGTCCGACCCGGTGTACCGGCTCGGACGGCATGCTCCGGGCCGGCTCACGGTGTTCTCCGCCGACAGCCGGCGGCGGCTCGGCGAGCTGGAGGTCGGGCTCGGCCCGCTGACCGTCACCTCCTCCCCCGACGGCCGCCTCGCCTATGTCGCGTGCGTCGCCTCGTCCACCGTCGACATCGTCGACCTGGAGACCCTGCGGGGGCTGGGCCGGCTCGACGTCGCCAAGGGCGGCGAGCCCGGGGCGCACGGTTTGGCGTACGTTCCGCGCCCGGCCTGATCCCGACGCGCCCCGCGGTCCCCCGCCGAGCCGCCCGGTCCCCCCGGCCGGCCTTCCGGTCCCGGCTCCCGCACCGGACCTCCGTCCCACCTCGAACGGCCCGTCCGGTCGCCGGCGGCCCGTCCCACCTCAGGAAATCGATCTCACCTCAGGAATTCCGTCTCCCCTCAGAGAGAGCACACCTTTCCCATGATCGTGATCACTGCCCCCACCAGCGCCATCGGCCGTCTGCTCGTGGACGATCTACTCGATCGCGGCGCGTCCCTGCGCCTCGTCGTCCGTGACCCCTCCCGGCTCGCTCCCCGGGTCCGGGACCGCGTCGAGCTCGTCGTGGGTTCCCACGGCGACGCCGAGGTGATCGACCGGGCGTGTTCCGGCGCCGAGGCGGTCTTCTGGCTCGCGCCGAACGACCCGGCCGCGCCGAGCGCCGAAGCCGCCTACGTCGACTTCACCCGCCCCGCGTGCGCGGCCTTCGCCCGCCACGGCGTCGCGCGCGTCGTCGGCGTCTCCGCGCTCGGCCGCGGTACGCCGCTGGCCGGGCATGCCGGTCTGGTGACCGCCTCGCTGGCGATGGACGACCTGATCGCCGCCTCGGGGGTCGCCTACCGCGCGGTCGTCTGCCCGTCCTTCATGCACAACCTGCTCCACCAGGCCGGCACGATCAGGGAGCAGGGCCGGTTCTTCATGATGCTCGACCCGGATCGGAAGAGCCCCGTCGTGGCCACCCGTGACATCGCCGCCACCGCCGCACGGCTGCTGCTGGACGACGCGTGGGAGGGCGCGGGCGAGGTCGCCTGTCTGGGGCCGGAGGACGTCTCCCCCGGCGAGATGGCCCGGATCGTCTCCGAAGTTCTCGGCGTTCCCGTCGGCTACCGGCGGATTCCGGGCGCGGCGCTCAGGGAGCGGCTCACCGGATTCGGGACGAGCGAGGCGATGGCACAGGCGATGACCGACATGTTCGACGCCAAGAACCAGGGCCTCGACAACGCCGAGCCGCGCACCGGCGAGTCGACGACTCCGACGACCTTCCGGCAGTGGTGCGAGGAGGTGCTCAAGCCGGCCGTCGAGGCGTGAACCGGCGGCGGGGTGCACGCCTGCGGGGGTGCCCCCGCCCTGTCGGTCAGGTGCGGGCCCGGACGGCCGCGTCGCCCGCGGCCACGACCCTCAGCTCGGCCAGCGCCTCCCGCACCTGCTGCGCCAGGTCGCACGCCCCGGTGTTCTCGGGCGTGGCGATCCAGCGCTCGAAGCCGATCTTGAAGACGGCCACCGCGGCCTCGGCGGCCAGGCTCGCGGCGGGCTCCGGGACGTCGCGGCGACGCAGGGTGTCGGCGAGCGCGGCCGACAGCGAGGAGAGTTTGATCAGCTCCCGCTCCAGAAGTTCGGCGTTCGCCGTGATCACGGCGTGGCGCCTGCACGCGTACGCACGCCTGTCGGCGAATACCTCGGACACCGCGTCGAGTCCGCGCGCCAGCGCGTCGATCGGCGCCGCCTCCGGCGGGGCTCCTGCGACCGCCTGCACGAACAGCTTCTCCAACTCCCCGGCGCCGGCGAACAGCACCTCGCGCTTGTCGGCGTAGTGCCGGAAGAAGGTCCGCTCGGTGAGTCCGGCCCGCTTGGCGATCTCCGCCACGGTGGTCTGTTCGTACCCGCGCTCGCTGTAGAGGTCCAATGCCGCTTCCGCCAGGCGCCCCTGTGCGTTCGGCTCCCATCTGCCCATGCGCAGATCTTACGCGATGGCAGTCACTGACATCGGGTGCTACTGTCGATGGCAGTCACTGACATCGACAGTCTGGGGTTCTTCCATGCGCATCTTCGTGACCGGGGCGTCCGGCTGGATCGGCTCCGCCCTCGTTCCCGACCTCGTCGAGGCGGGGCACCACGTCATCGGGCTCGCCCGGTCCGACGCCTCCGCCGCCGCGCTCACCACGGCGGGGGCCGAGCCCGTCCGCGGCACCATCGACGACCTCGACGTCCTGCGGGAGGCCGCCGGCGCCTCGGACGCGGTGATCCATCTCGCCTTCAAGCACGACCTGGCCTTCAGCGGCGGCTTCCAGGAGGCCGCCGAGGCCGACCGCCGGGCCGTCGACGTGTTCGGCGACGCCCTCGCCGGCAGCGACCGGCCCTTCGTCCTGGCCTCCGGCCTTGCCGGTCTCCCGCCGGGGCGGGTGGCGACCGAGCGGGACATGCCCGCGACCCACGGATCGCCCGTCGCGGTCCGTGGGGTCACCGCGGAGGCGGTGCTCGCGCTCGGCTCGCGCGGCGTCCGCTCCTCCGTGGTGCGGCTCTCCCCGACCTGCCACGGCGACGGGGACAACGGATTCATGGCGACCCTGGTCGCCGTCGCCCGCGCCAAGGGCGTCTCCGGGTACATCGGCGACGGCGCCAACCGCTGGCCCGCCGCACACCGGCTGGACGTGGCACGGCTGTTCCGGCTGGCGGCCGAGAAGGCACCCGCGGGTTCGGTGCTGCACGGCGTGGCGGAGGAGGGTGTCGCCATCCGTGACGTCGCGGAGGTGATCGGCCGCCATCTCGACGTGCCGGTCGTCTCCGTGGCCCCGGAGGCCGCCGCCGAGCACTTCGGCTGGCTGACCGGCTTCATCGGTCTGGACGTCGCGGCGTCGAACACCCTGACCCGCGAACTGCTGGACTGGGAACCGGTCCAGCCCGGTCTCCTCGCGGACCTCGACAAGGGTCACTACTTCCACGGCACGGCGTGACCGGTACCGTCCGGTCCCCGGTCCGGGCATGAAAAAGTCCTGCCGGGCCACGCGGCCCGGCAGGACTCACCGATCACTGCGTATGCCGCTATCCGCGGCGCCCGGCGGGATCGTGGGCGGTGTCGAGGTCCCCCTCGCCCCGGACCGGGGCGGAGCCGTCGGTGCCCGCGCCGACGGCCGGCGTCTCGGCCCGGTCGCCGTGGCCCGGCCACCAGGCGGCGTGGCCGATCAGGGCCGTGAGGCTCGGGGTGAAGAACATCGCCATGACGAACGCGGCCACCGCGATACCGAAGGAGACCGCGAAGCCCATCTCCGTCAGCAGCGCGTTGCCCGCCAGCATCATCGTGGCGAAGGTCGCCGCCAGGATGAAGCCCGCCGCGGCCACGGTCGGCCCGGCGTGCCGGAGTGCCATGCCGGCGGCCTCGCGCGGATTCCGGCCCTCTCGGGCCTCCTCACGCAGCCGGGCGATCATGAGGATGTTGTAGTCGGTGCCGATCGCGACCACGAAGAGATACATGATCACCGGCAGCATGAACATCAGGCCCGAGTGGCCCTGACCCTCCTGGAAGATCCACACGGTGGCACCGAGGGTGGCACCGAAGCCGAGGCCCACGGATGCCATCAGGTACCAGGGAGCGACCACACTGCGCAGCAGCAGTCCCAGGATGAGCATGATCAGCAGGGCCGCGACGGGGAAGACCGTCCGGTAGTCGTGGTTGACCGCCGCGTTGATGTCCTTGTAGATCGAGGACATACCGCCGACCAGGGCTTCGGTGCCGTTGGGCGCCGAGGAGTGAGCGACGTCGCGGACCCGGCCCACGGCGTCTATCGCCTTGTCCGTCGACGCCTCGTACTTCAGCGTGACGGTGAAGTCGGCGGTGGTGCCCTCCTTGTTCACCTGGTTCATACGGGCGTTCGCCACACCGTCCACGGCGCCCAGCTTCTGCGCGTACGCGTCGAAGACGGACTTGTCGAGCGGCTTGCCGTCGACGGCGGACAGGTAGACGTCGGTGGGTGCCGCGGCGCCCGCCGAGTACGCCTTCTGCATCTCGTCCTGGACGACCATGGACTCCTTGGTCTTGGGCATGGAGCCGGACGCCAGGTCGAAGGTGGCCTTGTAGCCGAAGGTGCCGAGCGACAGAACGAGCAGGACGAGACCGGAGACGAGGGCGGTCAGCGCCGGGCGGCGCTGGACGCTCCGGCCGAGGGCGGCGAACCGGGCGTTCTCCGGCTCCTTCTGCCAGGACTTCGAGGGCCAGAAGACCTTCGGCCCGATGAGCGAGACCACGGCGGGGATCAGGGTCAGGCCCGCGATCAGGGTGGCGCCGACCGCGATGGCGAGCGCCGGGCCCATCTGCTTGAGGAAGCCGAGCGTGGACAGCGTCAGGGCGAGGAAGGCGATGATGACCGCGCCGGCCGCCGACGCGATCGCCTCGCCGACCCGGGCGACGGCGTTGACCATGGCCTGCTTGGGTTCGTCCCCGGCACGCAGGGCTTCGCGGTAACGGAATATCAGGAACAGGAAGTAGTCCGTGCCCACGCCGAAGAGCACGACGATCAGGATGGACGAGATCGAGCTGTTGGCCTGGAGGTCGAACAGCTTGGTGGCGTAGGCGATCAGTCCGTTGGCGACGGCGGACACCAGGCCGATCAGCACCAGGGGCAGTACGGCGAGGATCGGTGCCCGGAAGATGATCAGCAGCGTCACCAAAATGATTACGAAGGTACCGATACCGATCAACGCCTGACCACGCTTGGACGAATCCTGCTGGTCGAGCGCCTGTGCGGCCGAGCCGCCGAGCTTGACGTCGAGATGCGTGCCCTTGGCCAGCTTCTTGGCCTCGTCACGCAACACCTCGGCCGCGTCGGCCTGTTTGGGCTGACCGGCGTTCTTGCTGTCCATCTGCACCAGGGTCAGGGCATATTTGCCGTCCTTGGACGGCTGGCCGGGGACGACCTTCTGGACCTGGTCGATGTGCTTCTTGCCCAGTTCCGTGGTGATCCGGGCGACATCCTGCTGGTCGGCGGTGGTGAGCTTGCCGCCGTCGGTGCGCTGGTACAGCGCGATCGCGGACGGAGTGAAGGCGCTGGGGAACGCCTTCTCCTGGACCTCCGCCGCTTTGATCGACTCATAACTCTTGGGGAGAAAACTGCTCTCGTCACTGTTCGAGGGCAGACTCGGGGCGGTGGCGACAATCGCCACCGCGGCAATCAGCCACGCCACAATCGTCCAAACGGGATGACGGACGACGGTGGCGCCTATTCGTCGGAACATGCGGAGGGTCCTCCTGGGAAGGAAGATCACCGCAGCCCGGGGAGCGGTCCCTGGCATCGGCGACCCCGACCGGCACGCATCGAACGGGCCGGTCGAATGGTTGTCTTGGCCTCACATCCTAGTGACCACGCCCACACTTCCCCGCACCAGACGCGCCCTGCCGGGCCACAGGAACGAACTCGGCCATTTTTCCGGACAATTCCCAGGCCGGACGGTGAACGGCCCGCAAACGGCGGTTGCCGCGCGGACGCTCCGCAACGGAAAGGCACACCGCGCGGAATACCCCCGGCGGGCGGGATGAATGTACGGGGCGCGGCCGTTGAAAGGACCGCGGGACCCGACCGGCAGCGTCGTATCGAGGAGTGGGCATGACCGTCCAGGACATCGACCGGGTGGACTTCGCCAAGCAGTGGGAGGAGTGGCACCGGGCCAAGGAGGAGACGCTGGCCGGACCCCACGGCTTCCTCGCCATCACCGGCCTGCACTGGCTCGGTCCCGAACCGGCCCGCTTCGAGGACGCCCCCGGCGCCTGGTCCGCCACCGCCGACGGAGTGGTGGTCGAACTGGCCGGGGGCGAGGAACCGACCGTGGGCGGCGCGGTGGTGCGCGGCCGGTACGCGTTCGGGGTCGTCCCCGAGCGGGACAGCCGGTACGCCGACTGGGGCGATGCCCGGCTGGAGATCGCCCGGCGCGGCGGCCACGACATCCTGCGGCCCCGCCACCCCGGCAACGCGCTGCGCACCTCCTTCCGGTACACGCCCGCCTACGCCCCGGACCCGCGCTGGGCCGTCACCGGCCGCTTCCTGCCCTTCGAGGAGCCCCGACCGGTCACGGTCGGCGCCTCCGTGGAGGGACTGGAGCACGTCTACGACTCCCCCGGTCAGGTCGAGTTCGAGCTGGCCGGTGCCCTGCACCGCCTCACCGCGTTCAACGGCAACACCCCCGGCGCTCTCATGGTGCTCTTCACCGACAGCACCTCGGGCGTGACGACGTACGCCGCGAACCGTTCCCTGCGGATCGCCGCGCCGGGCCCCGACGGCAGCGTCGTCCTCGACTTCAACCGCGCCGCGAACCTGCCGTGCGCCTACACCGACCTGGCCACCTGCCCGCTGCCGCCCACCGAGAACCGGCTGCCGGTGCCGGTCGAGGCGGGCGAGCGGATCCCGCTGGAGCGCGGCGGCCGCCCCTGACCCCGGCGTCGTGCCGGCCCCGTCCCCCCTTGTCACACGACGGTGGCCGCTCGCGCGCGCCCGGACCCGTGCGGCATGATCAGAAAGGGAAAGCACTGTACGGGGGGTCGAGATGACGTGGTCCGAGCGCGTGGTCGTGCGGGACGGGGTCCGGCTGGTCTGTCGTGACTGGGGCGGATCGGGACCCGCCGTCGTGCTGCTGCACGGCCTGGCCGGCCACGCCGGTGAATGGGACGTGCCCGCTCGGCGGCTGAGCGAACGGTTCCGGGTGGTGGCGGTCGATCAGCGCGGGCACGGTGCCAGTGAGCGGCATCCGGACGACGTCTCGCGCGCGGCCTTCGTCGCCGACGTGGTGGCTGTCGCCGAGCAGTTGGGGCTGGACCGGCCCGTCGTGGTCGGCCAGTCGCTGGGCGGTCACACGGCGATGCTCACCGCCGCCGCGCACCCCGCGCTCGTCCGCGCGCTCGTCCTGGTCGAGGCCGCTCCCGGCGATCCGGATCCTCAGGCTCCGCAGGACATCGGCGCCTGGCTCGACTCGTGGCCTGTCCCCTTCCCCTCCCGCGCGGCGGCGGCCTCCTTCTTCGGCGGCGGGCCGGCGGGAGAGGGCTGGGCGGCCGGGCTGGAGCGTCGCGAGGACGGATGGCACGCGCGCTTCGACCGTGGGGTGATGGTCGCCGCGCTGGCGGAGAACGCCGTGCGCTCGTCCCGGCCCGCCTGGCGGCAGGTCGGCTGTCCCACGCTGGTCGTGCTCGCGCAGTCGGGCATCATCCCCGGCCCGGACGTCGACGCGATGCTCGGGCAGCGGCCGGAGACGCTCGCGGTCAGCCTTCCCGGCACCGGGCACGACCTGCATCTGGAACGGCCCGAAGTCCTGCACGGCCTGCTGGAGACGTTCCTGGCGGACGTCGCCTGACCCGCCGCGGGCCCCGCGCGCTCGGCGCGGTCCTCTCGGACGGGAACCCGACGAGTGGCACCGGCACGGGAGGGGCCGCGGCCTCCCGCGGCCGGTACGGGGCGGTGGCCTTCTGCCGTCGGTACGGGGCGGTGGCCTCGGTTCCGCACATTCCCGGCGTAAACCGTCTCAGCGGTTTGATACATGCCCGCGCGTGGGCCCGCCGCGTCGTACGGGACGCGGTTGTACGAAGGAAACGGTCGCGGCGGTCGTGTCAGCCGGCGACGCCGACGAGGGGCGCCGACTTCCGCTGGACCTCCGCGATCACCCGCGCGCCCCGGTCCGGGGCGGTGTCGAGCCGGACCAGGACGGCCGGGGCCGCGATCGCGGGGAGGAGGTGGCCGTAGAGCGCCGACATGCGCTCGTCCAGGTCGGCCCAGTCGGCCACGGCCTGGGAGACGAACTGCACGCCGATCCAGGCGCCGAGGAAGACCTGGGCGGTCTCCTCGGGCACGACGTGCGGGAGCACCTCGCCGCGTTCCTTGGCCTCCGTCAGGACGCACGAGGTCAGCCGGGCCCAGGCCGGCCAGGCACTGCCGAGGACGTCGTGTCCCTGGAGGTCGGCCGAGAGCCGGACACCGGCGAGAAGTATGGGTTCCTGGGGCAGCCGCTTGGCCAGGGTCATGCCCGCGTCCACCCATTCCTGGAGCTTCAGTTCGCGGGGCAGGTGGTACTCGGTCCTCATCTGCTCCTGCAGCACGCCCCGGGCGAGGGCCGCCTTGGAGTCGAAGTGGAAGTACAGGGCACCCTTGGTCACGCCGGCCCGTTTGAGGATCTCGGCGATGGTGGCGGCGGCGTATCCGCGCTCCGCGAAGACGGCCGCGGCGGCTTCCAGAACAGCGCGCCGGGTCCGGACAGCTCGCTCCTGCTGAGCCACGGACCCTCCCCCAAGCTGAAAATTAAACCAAACAGCACGTACCATACCGCACGCAAGGTCGACGAGAGGGCGCGCCGGAGCGGTTGCCGGGGACTTGGCACATGCTCCCGACACACGCGCCCGTGCCTGGTCAGCAGGGATTACGGCGTACCGAGCGGGCAGGTGGGCGGGCGCGGGGAAGCCGCCGGGGGGCGTCCTTCCGGTCGCCGCCCGGATCGCTCCGGGCGGCGACCGGAAGGGCGGTACCTCAGGCGACCAGTGTCGCGGCCGGCTGTTCCGCCGCGTCGAGCAGGCCGATCAGGCTCAGCCGGGCGCGGGCCACGCGGGAGCGGACCGTGCCGACGGGACAGTCGCCGACCTCGGCCGCCTCGGCGTAGGACAGGCCGAGCAGCTGGGTGAGGACGAACGCCTCCCGGCGCTCCTCCGGCAGAGCGGCCAGCAGGTCCAGCAGAGCTATGCCGTCGTCGAATCCGGGCAGGCCCCGCGGCTGGGCCGATTCGACGGCCAGTTGCCAGTCCGCGAGGTCGGAGAGCCGCGGGCGGGCGGCGGCGCGGCGGTAGCTGTCGATCACCGCCCGGCGGGCGATGGACAGCAGCCAGGAGCGCGCCGAGGAACGGCCCTCGAAGCGGTGCAGACTGCCGAGGGCCCGCAGAAAGGTGTCCTGGGCCAGGTCGTCGACGGCCTGGGGGTCGGCGCAGAGGTGGGCGACATAGCGCCGGACGTCGCGGTGCAGGGCGCGGACGAACTGCTCGACCGCGTCGGCGTCGCCGCCCCGGGCGGCCAGCGCCCACGCGGTTATCGACTCGTCGGCGGCCGGCGCCTGGTCGTACGGGGTCCGTGCGGCGGGCAGGACAGGAGTGATCACCTGGTGTCCTTATGGGGTCGACCGTGACCGGACCGGGGCGCGCCTGGGCGCGGGCGGTCCGGTGAGTGAGGAGACGGCCCTACGCGGAACGGACGGGCAGCGCGACGGCACCCCCGGCACGGGGGTGGGACGGCGCCCCGGCACGGGAGTGCGAGGGCATGACGGCGCTGCGGCACGTGCGTGGACGTACGGCCGTGGACCGAGGCGCACAGGGGCGGCCTCGGCGTACCGGCTGTCTTCTAGACGACAGCGGTCCCCACGGGCGGCCCGCGCGAGGTGATCGCGTGGATGAGGAGATCGAGGCTCGGTGCCCGGTCCGAGCGGGGCCGGCGCGGGCGGAGGCCGGGGCGGTCGGCGGGGACGGGCAGGGCCAGCACCAGGCGCAGCGGCGCGGCCAGCCATCCGGCCAGGGCCCGCAGGATGCGGAAGGCGGCCTGCTCGCCGTGGGCCAGCCACAGCCCGGTGAGGAGCGCGGCCAGCAGGTGGGCGGCGAGCATCCCGGACGACGACCAGCCGCCCTCGCCCATGGAGTGCCCCATGTGCGGCCAGGGGCTCATGGACATGTGTCCCATGTCCATGGCGTGCGTCGGCATCGCTCCCATGTCCATGCCGTGCATGTCCATACCGCTCATGTGCATCGCCATGCCCGTACGCCCGGTCGGCGCGGGTGCGGTGGGCGCGGTGACGGACTGGGCGAGGGAGAACGCCGAGTGCAGGGTCGCCTGGGCGGCGACCACGAGCGGGACGATCAGCGCCGGCCCCCGCTCCCGGCCGGTGAGGCACCAGCCCACGCCACCGGTCGTGGCGAGTGCGGCGGCCAGCGCCCACACGGGGACGTCACGGCCGGACATCAGGACGTGCCCGAGGGCGGCGAGTACGACACAGACGGCCGCGAACACCGCGGCCCGTACTGCGCGCACACCCCACCCTGCTGTCATGGCGCCCCATCCTCGCATCCCGGCCGCGGTCGTCATGCGGAGGTACGGAAACCACCCCGCCCGGTACTCAACGGCGCCAGGTGTCGGACGGGGACTCGGGGGCATCGGCGCTATATGAACGCACACTCGTGGGCATGGCGCGAACGGGCCCGGGGGCGCCGGGTGGCGGACAGCACGGCGATGGCCGCGGCGGCCCGGTCGGGCTTCGTGGCCCGGGGGCTGATCTACGTACTCGTGGCCGTCATCGCGCTCCAGATCGCCCTGAACGGTGACGGCGACGGCCGGCAGGCCGACCGCGGCGGTGCCCTCGGCGAGCTGGCCGACCGGCCGTTCGGGGCGGTGCTGCTGTGGCTCGTGGGCCTCGCTCTCGCGGGGATGGCGCTGTGGCGCCTGTCGGAGGCGGTGTTCGGCGGGTCGGGCCCCGACGGGTCCAAGGCGTCCCGGCGGTGGGCGAACCTGTTCCGTTTCGTCTTCTACTGCTTCCTCTCCTACTCGGTGCTCTCCTACGCCGCCGGAGACCGCGGCAGCGGCAGCGGCTCCTCCGACCGGCACACCGACGACGTCACCGCCCGGGTGCTGGAGTGGCCGGGCGGGCAGTGGCTCGTCGGGGCCGCGGCCGTCGGTGTGGTGATCGCCGGGGTGTGGATGTCGGTGTCGGCCGCGCGGAAGAAGTTCCGCAAGGGACTGCGCGTCGGCGCGATGTCCGCGCGGACCCGCCGGATCGTGGAGCCCCTCGGCGTGACCGGTGGCGCGGCCCGTGGAGTCGTCTTCGCCGCCGCCGGTGTCTTCGCCCTCGTCGCGGCCGTGCAGCACCAGCCGGGCAAGGCCAAGGGCATGGACGACACGCTGCGGGCGTTCCGGGACCTGCCGTCCGGGCCCTGGCTGCTCGCCCTGGTCGCACTCGGCCTGGCCGCGTTCGGCGTCTTCTCCTGGTGCACCGCACGCTGGCTCGACGTCTGATCCGCGGGCCGGGCGTCCCGGGCCCGCTCAGTCGTCGGAGTCGGGCTTGCTCCGTGCCGCCGCGTATGCCTGGGCCGGGGTCATGGGGACGCCGTCGAAGGTGACCGTCTTGTAGGGACTGACCTTGGCGCAGGTCTTGGCCTGGTCGGCGGTGGAGGCGTGGGCGCCGCCGACGGCGGCCTTGGTGTCGGCGGGGGCCGGCGCGGCCGTGGAGCCGCCCGGATAGCTGCTGCCGCTGGGCCAGTCGCTGCCGACCACCAGGGTCAGGCCGCTCCCCGTGCCCTGTTCCAGCCGGGCGGAGGGCAGGCCGAGCGCCTTGGCGACCGTCCGGGCCGCGCCCTTCTCGCCGGTGCCGTAGGTCAGGGTCGTACGGGTCGCGGGACTCGGAGCGTTGGCCGTGGTCGTGGCGGAGCTGAAACCCTTGCCGGTGAGCGCGGTCGCGACGGCGGAGGCGCGGCCGGTGATGGCGGTGCCGTTCTCCACCGTCACCGCGATCCCGGACGCGGGCACGGCGGAGGCCGTGGCCTTGGCGGTGGCGGAGGCCGCCGCGGACTTCTTTCCGGAGCCGGTGGTCAGCGGCTGGTCGTCGGCGATGGCGGAGAACAGGGACTTCGCGCCGGTGCCCACCACCACGCGGTCGTCGTCGGCCGGGTCGGGGGCCGTCTGCATGGTGGCGAAGGTGATCCGCTTGGTGGGCACCTTGTTCACGTCGTCCGCGAGCGAGACCAGCTTGTTCACCGTGCCGAGTCCGTCGTCCACGGTGAGCGCCTTGGTGGCGGCGTCGGCGAGCTTGTAGACCGCGGTGGGGTCGGTGAGCGTGCCGGCGCTCTTGAACTTGCGGATCATCGCGCTGAGGAAGATGTGCTGCGAGATCGTACGGCCGAGGTCGCTGCCGTCGCCGAAGCCGTGCCGGGAACGCACGAACTCCAGGGCCGCGACGCCCTTGAGCGTGTGGGTGCCCTCGGACAGCTTCAGATGCGAGTAGGTGTCGTAGACGTCGTCGCTGACGCACACGTCGACGCCGCCGACCGCGTCGGACATCTTGACCACGCCCGAGAAGTCGAGCTTGACGAAGTGGTCGATGGGTATGCCGGTGAGCTGGTGGACGGTGGCCACCTGGCAGGCGGGGCCGTACTGGAGCGCGCCGTTGATCTGGCCGTAGTAGCCGGGCGTGGACTGGCCGGTCTCACTGTCCTTGCAGGCCGGGACCTTGGTCATGGTGTCGCGGGGGATGCTCATCACGGTGGCGTTGGAGCGGTCCGCGGATATGTGCAGCACCATCTGCACGTCCGCGTTGCTGCCGGTCTGCACCCCGGTGGCCGAGCAGCCGCCGCCGAGCTTGCAGTCCGTCTTGCTGGTCCGGCCGTCCGAGCCCATGACCAGGATGTTGATCGGAGTCCGGCCGAAGGCGTCGGCCTTCTCCGTGCCGCCCTTGCCCTCCAGCGAGACGCTGCGGATGTTGCCGTTCAGGTGCTCGTAGAACCACCAGCCCGCGCCGGCGGTGACCACGATCAGGGTGGACAGGCAGATACCGGTGATCTTCAGCACCCGCCTGCCGCGGCCCACCGGACGGGCCTTGCGGGACCGGTTGCCGCCGCGCGCCCGCGAGGCCGCGCGGGCCGCGGCCCGGCCGCCCGGACGAGGCGCCTCGTCCGGCTCGGCGGTGCGCTGGCCGGGCACCCGCGTGCCCCGGCTTCGCGTGGCCCGGCCGGCCGGCCCGTCCCACGGGTCGCTCATCTCCCACTCCCTGAACGGTCGGGCCTGTGGCATTTCGATTGCGTAGTTGCGCAATCTAACAAACGCATCGCCGGAACAGCACAGACACACACACGATTCACAGGTGGGACGGCTCGTCGCGGCACCACGCCCGCTCACGGGAGCGACGGGGCAGGCGGAGTCTACGTGCCCTGGCCGAGTGCTCCGCCGGTCCCGTCGCGTGAGGTGTCGCAGCCGGCGGCCGCGCGCGGGCTCCCGGCCGCGGCCGAGGCGGGCCGCGAGCGCGCGGCGGGACTAGGCTGCGGGCGCCGGGGCGCCGGCGGGGGGCGGGGGTGCCTCGTCCGCTGCCGGGGCCGGGCCGGTCAGCCGGGGGAAGGAGCGGGCGGCGGCCAGGAAACCCAGTGTCGTCAGCACGAACGGCCAGGTGAAGGGGTGTCCGCCGGACGGCGCGAGCAGATGCGCGACGGCCGGTGTCACGGTGGTCGCCGTCGCCGCGCCGAGCAGCGCGTACCCGGCCGTGACCGGGGCCGCCGCCAGGAACACTCCGCAGAGGGCCACGGCGACGAGCACGGCGTTGCAGCCCAGCGTGCCGTCGGCGATCCGGGCCGCCGGCGCGCCGAGCGTCCAGGCGGTCAGGATCCCGGTCGCACTGCCGGCGCAGGCCATCAGTCCCGCCGTCCGGCCGGCCAGGAAGAGACCCGCGAGCAGCAGCGCTCCCGCGTACCACTCGTCCAGGAAGAAGACCTGGGACACGTTGCGGAAGAACGCCCGCCCCAGGTCGGCCGGGCTCAGCGCGGTCGCGCCGGAGGCGGCGCGGGGCAGCGCGGCGAGGCTGCCGTCGTACGGCCGGATCCGCCGGAAGGCGGGCGCGGCGACCGTGACGGCGGTCGCCAGCAGGCAGTACGGCAGGGTCAGCGGCGGCAGCTGCCACACGCGCAGCAGCCGGACCACGGCCGCGGTGGCGACGGCGGTCACGACGCAGCCCGCGGTGGCGAGCAGCATCGTGGACGGCCGGCCCGCGCCGAGGAACACGGCGAGGCACAGGGCGAGGAGACAGGCGTTGAAGCCCTCCAGCCCCGATTCCACCCGGCCGGGGGCCACCCGCAGCAGTCGCGCGGTGCCGGTGCCCAGCGCGGCGCCGCCCAGGGCGTAGGCGGTGTACCGCCAGTCGGCCGTGGCCAGGGCGAGACAGAAGACGGCGCCCGTCCGCGCGTCGGCCAGGAACATCACCTGGGCCGGGCCGCGCAGCAGCGGCCGCCCGGCGCCCCCGCCGCGCCACCGGCGCCACCACCGCCCCTCGGCCGACCGTCGCACGTCCCGCCCCCTCACCCGACCCCCCGCCACTTTCCGTATGGCGGCATGTCTCTTCCGGCATACGATACTGCCCGTCGGGGTCAGGGTTCGAGAGCGGCTCCCGGCCAGGCCGGGAGCCCGGTCACTTCCGGGCGCCCCGGCGGCGTACGGCGACCACGGCGAGGCCGCCGAGAGCCGTCGCGCCCGCGGCGGCGGTGGCCAGCAGCGGCATGCCGTCGCTGCCGGTGCTGGCGAGGGTGCCGCCGGTCGCGCTGCCCGCACCGGACGTGGTGGACGCCGTGGATCCGGTGGTCGCCGAGCCCGAGGTGCCGGTCGTGCCGGACGTGCCGCCGGACGCACCCGTGGTGCCGGTCGTCCCGGTCGTGCCCGTCTCGCCGGAGCCGCCGGTCGACTGGCCGTGCGGGTCGTTGCCCCCGTCCTCCGTGCCGGTGCCGCCGCTGTCCGAGTTTCCGCCGGTGGTGTTTCCGCCGGTGCCGGTGCCGGACACCTCCACGGCGAGGTGGGCCGTGTCGTTCGCCGGATTCTTGTCGAACGCGGGGTGGATGCCGTACACGGAGCTGGCCGTCACCTCGCCCTTGGTGTCCCGCGCCGTCTTCCCGATCTCCAGGACGAAGGTGTAGTCGAGGTACTGGTCGACGTCGATGGTGTGGTTCTCCGGCCCGCACACGTACCGGGAGTGACCCGGCTCCGACGGCCCGGTCGGCCCGTCGATCCCGAACGGCGCGCAGTCCTCGGGCACCTCCTTGGCGACGGTGCCCGCGGGGATCCGCACCATCAGGGCCGGCTGGTCGTCGCTCTCCTGGTTCTGGATCCAGCCGGGGCCGTCGTTGCGCAGCGTCGCGGTGACGGTCACCCGGCTGCCGGGCGCGCCCTCCGCGAGGTCCCCCTCCGCCGCCAGGTCGGCCGTGCTGTCCGCGGTCAGGGCCAGCCGCCGGTAGCTGTCGTCGAACCCCTCCCCCGGCGCCTCGCCGGTGCGGCTCGTGCCGTACTCGACGGCCTCCATCAGGGCCTGGGGCAGGGCCTTGAACCGTACGGGCGTGGTGATCGAGGCGCCGGGCTCGACGACCGTGTCCAGCTCGCAGAGCGCCTGGCGGACGTGGTCGGCGACGGTCGAGTAGGTGCAGCCGGCGACCTGGTCCGGGAAGTCCAGTCCCCGGGTCAGCCGGATCCGGAATGTGATGCCGTCTGCGGGCGCGGTGCCCTTGTTGGTGACGGTGACGGAGTTGTCGTAGACCTCGCCCGGTTTGGGAGAGGCGGTCGGCAGCGTGGAGATCACCAGGTCGGCGGCGAGGTCGTCGGCATGCGCCACGGGGACGGCGAAGGCGGGAATGCCGATGCCGATCGCTGCGGCGGCCACGGCCGCGGCGGTGGAACGGAGGGGTGCGCGCACGGTGGATCTCCTCGTCGTCATGCACATCTGTCTGCACATCGGTAGGCAAAAAGAGCGGCGGCCGGGCCGTGTCGGCCTGGCCGCCATGTGCTTGACACACGAGGGGCGTCAGAGGTTGCAGGAACTCACCGGACAAGTGTTCACCGGACAAGTGCTCCTCGGGCAGGTGCCGGAGACGGGAGGCCCGTCAGCCGGCCGCGCCGATGGTGACCCGGACGTGCTTCATCAGCGGCTGGTCGCTCTGGGCGCTGTAGTCGCAGAGCGCGATCAGCGCGTTCATCTCCGGCATGTAGCCGGCCGCACACCCGCGGGGCATGTCGTACGGGACGGCGAGGAAGCCCTTAAGGGAGCGCGTGGTGCCGTCCTTGGCCGTGCTGGTGATGTCCACGGGGTCGAACTCGGCGATGCCGCGCTCCCGCATGTCGTCCTCGTTCATGAAGACGAGCGTGCGCAGATTCCTGATCCCGCGGTAGCGGTCGTTGTCCGAGTAGATCGTGGTGTTCCACTGGTCGTGGGAGCGCATCGTGCCGAGCGCCAGGGTGCCGGGTGCGGGGACGACGTCGGGCAGCGGGGCGGTGGAGAACTCCGCGCGTTCGGACGGGGTGCGGAAGACCAGTTCGCGGGCGGGCTGTCTGATGCGGAAGCCCAGCGGCAGGCGGACCCGCCGGTTGAAGTCCTCGAAGCCGTCCAGGACCTGGGCCATGGTGTCGCGGACGCGGTCGTAGTCCTCGACGTACCACTCCCACGGGGTGCGGCTGTCCGGCAGGGCCGCGCGCGCCAGGCCGGCGATGATGGCGGGCTCGGACAGCAGGTGCCGCGAGGCGGGGCGCTTCATACCGACGGACAGGTGCACCATGCTCATCGAGTCCTCGACCGAGGTGCTCTGGATGCCGCCGCGCTGATGGTCCTTCTCGGTCCGGCCGAGGCACGGCAGGATGAGCGCCTGCCGGCCGTGCACCAGGTGGCTGCGGTTCAGCTTGGTGCTGACCTGGACGGTCAGGTCGCAGGAGCGCAGCGCCTCGTGGGTGAGCGGGGTGTCGGGGGCCGCGAGGGCGAAGTTGCCGCCCATGCCGACGAACACCTTCACCTCGCCGCGCCGCATCGCCGCGATGGTGCCGACCGTGTCCAGGCCGTGCTCGCGGGGCGGCGTGATCCCGCAGACCCGGGCGAGCCGGTCCAGGAACTCCTCCGCGGGGCGGTGGTCGATGCCGCAGGTGCGGTTGCCCTGCACATTGCTGTGCCCGCGCACGGGTGACGGTCCCGCGCCCTCCCGGCCCAGATTGCCGCGCAGCAGAAGGAGGTTGACGATCTCGCGGACCGTGTCGACACCGTGCTCGTGCTGGCTGACGCCCAGGCACCAGCTGACGATGCTGCGGTCGGCGTCCTCGTAGACGCGGGCGGCCTCCAGGATGTCGGCGCGGCCGAGGCCGCACTGGCGCTCGATCTCCTCCCAGGGCGTCGCCTCGCACAGCTTGCGGTAGTCCTCGAAGCCGGCCGTGTGGCGGTCGATGAACTCCTGGTCCAGCGCCTTGGGATCGGTGGCGGACCGCTCCAGCACCGCCTTCGCCATGCCCCGCAGCAGCGCCATGTCGCCGCCGACCCGCACCTGGAGGTTCAGGGTGCTGGTGCGGGTCGAGTGACCGGTGGCCATGTCCCGGAAGTCGTGCGGGATGATGGCGCGCCTGGCCGCCGCCTCGACCAGCGGGTTGATGTGCACGATCCGGGCCCCGCGTTTGTAGGCCTCGGTCAGTGCGGTGAGCATCCGGGGGGCGTTGGAGGCGACGTTCACCCCCATGATGAACAGGGCGTCGGTGGTCTCCCAGTCCTTGAGGTCGACCGTGCCCTTGCCGGTTCCGAGGGAGGCCTGGAGCGCGCGCCCGCTGGCCTCGTGGCACATGTTGGAACAGTCGGGCAGGTTGTTCGTGCCCAGTTCGCGGGCCATCAACTGGTACAGGAAGGTGGCCTCGTTGCCGAGCCGTCCGGAGGTGTAGAACGCGGCCTGGTCCGGGTGGTCGAGGGCGCGCAGGGCCCGGCCGGCCAGTTCGAACGCGTCACGCCAGCTGATGGGGACGTAGTGGTCGGTGTCCGGGTCGTAGGCCATCGGCTCGGTGAGCCGGCCCTGGTCCTCCAGCGCGAAGTCGGTCCACCCGGACAGTTCGCCCACCGTGTGGGCGGCGAAGAACTCGCGGCCGACCCGCTTGCGGGTCATCTCCCACGTGACGTGCTTGATCCCGTTCTCGCAGATGTCCAGGTGCAGGCCCTTGGTGTCGTCCGGCCACGCACACCCGGGACAGTCGAAGCCGCCGTCCTCGTGGTTCATCTTCATGATGGCCCGGGGACCGTCCACCAGCGCGCCCTCGCGCACCAGGAACCTGGTCACGCTCTTGGCGGCCCCCCAGCCCGCGGCCGGGTGGTGGTACGGCTGATACCGGGGCTCCCCCTCGGGAGTGGGCCCCACGAGGGACTCCGGCCGCGCCCGCTCGTCAGGGGATGTGCTCACGGCTCTCGCCGCCCTTCGGCATCCGGATTCAGCACTGCGGGCGTCGCCCGTGATTCGCCGCGTGCTTGCGGCGCGACTTCTTCTTCCTGCGGCGCTTCGAGGACATGCGGCCTCCACGGAGAAACGGGCGGAGCGCGGGCGTTCCCGGAACGGGGCGCGGGCGCCTCCAGAGACATGGACATAAGCACCCTATCTCCGCATTTACCTACCCTCCACCCCAAACCATGAGAGCATCCAGCCGACCCACGCCGCGTGCCGCCGGACACCGCACCCCCCGTCCGGCCACCCGCCCGTCACAGAGGAGCACACACCATGACCGGTGACCCCGAGCCGATCAGCCCCCAGGCCCGCCGTGCGCTGGAACAGGAGCTGGCCGACCTTCAGGACGAGCGCCGGCTGGTCGCCGGAACGCTCCAGGACACCACCTCGGTGGGCGACCAGGCCGACCAGGCCGACGAGTTGCGGCGCGCCGACCAGCTGGAGCGCCTGGACCGGCGCATCGAGGACATCACCGTACGGCTGCGGCAGGCGGACACGGCCGGCCCGGCCCCCACCGACGAGGTCGGTGTGGGCAGCACGGTCACCGTCCGCTTCTCCGACGGCACGACGGAGACCTTGCAGATCGGTGAGGTCGCCGAGGCGCTGGACCAGACGCTGGTGACGTCCGACAGCCCGCTCGGCCGCGCACTCCTCGGCCGCCGGTCCGGGGACACCGTGCACTACGCCACCCCGGACGGACCGGCGACGGCGGTCGTGGTGTCGATCGGCGGGCCTGCGTCGTCGTGACGGCGGCGGGCGTAGGCCCGCCGCCGGGCGTCCGGCCGCCGCTATCTCGGCGGTTCCGCGGTGCCGGATCCTGACGGCGCCCCGGCGTCCGACGGTGCCTCCGCGTCGTTCTTCCGGACGAAGCAGTGGAGCGAATCGTGCTGCACGTCGGCGACGATGGTGTCGCCGGGCTCGGCCTCCCCGCCCAGCAGCAGGGAGGCGATGCGGTTGTCGAGTTCCGCCTGGATCGTGCGGCGCAGCGGGCGGGCACCGAACTCCGGCTGATGGCCGTGGGCGATGAGCAGCTTCTTGGCCGCCTCCGTGACCTCCAGCTCCATGCCCTGGGCGCGCACCCGGCGCTTGCTGCGGTCCAGCAGATGCTCCACGATCCGGCTCAGGTCGTCCTCGGTCAGGCCGTGGAAGATGATGATGTCGTCGATCCGGTTGAGGAACTCCGGCAGGAACCGGCCGCGCAGATCCTCCATCAACTCGTCCTTGAGTTCGGACACATCGCCCTTGTGGTCCAGGATGCGGTGCGCGCCGATGTTGGACGTCATGATGACGACGCAGTGCCGGAAGTCGACGGTGCGTCCCTGGCCGTCGGTGAGCCGGCCGTCGTCCAGGATCTGGAGCAGCGTGTTGAAGACGTCCGGGTGGGCCTTCTCCACCTCGTCGAAGAGCACCACGCTGTACGGCTGGCGGCGGACCTTCTCGGTGAGCTGGCCCGCCTCCTCGTAACCGACGTATCCGGGAGGCGCGCCCACCAGCCGGGCGACGGTGTGCTTCTCCTGGAACTCGCTCATGTCGAAGCGGATCATGCGGTCCTCCTCGCCGAACAGCAGCGCGGCGAGGGTCTTGGCGAGTTCCGTCTTGCCGACACCGGTGGGGCCGAGGAAGAGGAAGGAGCCCACGGGGCGGTTGGGGTCGCCCATGCCGGCCCGGTTGCGGCGCACGGCCTGGGACACCGCGGTGACCGCCTCGTCCTGACCGACGATCCTCTCGTGCATCTCCTCCTCCAGCCGGAGGAGCTTCTCCTTCTCGCTGGCGGTGAGCTGGGAGACCGGGATACCGGTGCGGCGGGAGACCACGTCGGCGATGTCGGACGCCGTGACGGAGACGACCCCCTCGCGGCGCTCCTCGATGCCGGCGAGTTCGCCCTCCACCTCGGCGATCTCGCGCTTCAGTTCCGCGGCCTTCTCGAAGTCCTCGGCGGAGACCGCCTGTTCGAGTTCCCGCCGCAGCTTGGCGATACGGTCCTCGCGGCTGAGGATCTCGGTGGAGCGTCCGGCTCCGCGCAGCCGCACCCGCGCACCGGCCTGGTCCATCACGTCGATCGCCTTGTCCGGCAGGAAACGGTCGCTGATGTACCGGTCGGACAGCTCGGCGGCGGCCACCAACGCCGCGTCGTCGAAGCGGACCTGATGGTGCGCCTCGTAGGAGTCCCGCAGCCCTTCGAGGATCTGCACCGTCTCCTCCACGGTGGGCTCCGGGACCATCACCGGCTGGAACCGGCGTTCCAGGGCGGCGTCCTTCTCGACGTACTTGCGGTACTCGTCGATGGTCGTCGCGCCCACCACATGGAGTTCCCCGCGCGCGAGGGCGGGCTTGAGCATGTTGCCCGCGTCCATCGAGCCCTCACCGGTGGCGCCGGCTCCGACGACGGTGTGCAGTTCGTCGATGAAGAGGATGATGTCGCCGCTGGCCGCCTGGACGTCCTCGATGACCTTCTTCAGCCGCTCCTCGAACTGCCCCCGGTACTGGGCGCCCGCCACCATGCCCGACAGGTCCAGCGAGACGACCCGCTTGCCCTTCAGAGTGGCCGGGACCTCGCCCGCCACGATGCGCTGGGCGAGCCCCTCCACGATGGCGGTCTTGCCGACTCCGGGTTCGCCGATCAGCACGGGATTGTTCTTGGAGCGCCGCGAGAGGATCTCGACGGTCTGCTCGATCTCCTCGGCCCGCCCGACCACGGGGTCGAGCTTGCCGGCCTTCGCCTCCTCCGTCAGGTCGCGGCCGAACTCGTCCAGGGTCGTGGTCGGCTGCTTCCGCTCGGCGGGGGCTCCTTCGGAGCGGGCCGGCGTCTGTTCGGCGAGGTTCGTCAGGCGCTTGGTGTCCAGGCCCTCGGCCTGGAGCATCCGGGCGGCTCCCGAGTCGCTGTCGCCGATCAGGGCGCTGAGGATGTGCTCGGGACCGATGTAGGACACACCGGCGGCCTGGGACCGGGCGTAGGCGGCGCCGAGGGTGCGCTTGGCCGCGGGGGTGAGTCCCGGTTGCGCGGAGGGCTCACCGGATTCGTGCGGCAGGACCTTGGCCAGCTCGGCGGCGAGCGTGTCGGGGTCCACGCCCACCTGGGAGAGCAGCCGGCGCGAGGAGTCGACCTGGGTGGCCGCCCAGAGAAGGTGTTCGGTGTCGAGGTCGGAAGTGCCGTCCTCGACGGCACGCCGCGCGGCCAGATTGAGCAGTTGCTGCGACGACTCCGTCAGCAGCCGCCCGATGGGTACGCGCTGCACCGCGGGAGGCGACGACGCCGGCGACATTCCGAAGAAACGATTCAGCATCTCACTGAAAGGATCCGACGAGCTGAACGGTGCACCGAACGACATCGACATGACAGCTCCAGGCGCGCGAAGGGACAGCGATCCACGAAGGGCATCCGCGAGAGGTCAGTAATCACTCATCACTCAACCCCGGTGCCGACGGCCTCGCAAGCGGAGGCAGACGGCGGCAGATCGTCGAGAAAGGTCACGGTCGGCACGTGGAAGAGACACCCCGTGACCGCCGCCGAGAAGTCGAGAATCCGGTCGTGCTGCCCCGGCTCCCGGCCCAGGAACATGTTCCTCAGCATCTCCTCCGTCACGTCCGGGGTACGGGCGTAACCGATGAAATAGGTGCCGAACTCGCCTTTCCCGACGCTACCGAAAGGCATGTTCTCCCGTACGATCTTGCGTTCGTTCCCGTTCTCGTCGGTGATGGTGTTGAGCGCGACATGGGAATCCGCGGGTTTGACGTCGTCGGGGAGTTCGATATTGGACTGCTTGGAACGTCCGATGACCTTTTCCTGCTTCTCGGCCGGCAGCGCGTTCCAGGCCGTCATGTCGTGCAGGTACTTCTGGACGACGACATAGCTGCCGCCGGTGAATTCCGGGTCCTCGTCCCCGATGAACACCGCGTCGGCCGCGAGCCGTCCTTCGGGGTTCTCGCTGCCGTCGACGAAGCCGAGCAGATCGCGCTCGTCGAAGAACTTGAAGCCGTGCACCTCGTCGACCACCGTGGCCGCGCCGTCGAGCCGCTCGCCCAGCACCCGGGCCAGCTCGAAGCAGAGATCCATGCGGTGGGAACGGAGGTGGAAGAGGAGGTCGCCCGGGGTGCCGGGGGCCCGGTGACGGGGGCCCGTCACCTCCACGAAGGGGTGCAGGTCCCGCGGCCTGGGCCCGCTGAACAGCCGGTCCCAGGCAGCCGATCCGATACCGACGACACAGCTCAGCTCCTCGGCGGGCTCCCGGAACGCGACCGAGCGGCGCAGGCCGGAGACGTCCTCCAGCAGGTCCCGGACCCGGTCCTCGCCACCGGGGTCGATCGTGAGGACGAGGAACATCGCGGCCCTGGCCGGCGGGACGATGACGGGCTGCGGCTCGGACACGGGCGTCTTCCTCCTGGGTGGTCGCCTGCGGGGTGGTGACCGCAAACCGGTCGCCTGCGGGAACGTCTGCAAGGTGGTCGCCCGCGGGGGACGTCCGCAAGGTGGTCGCCCGCGAAGGACGTCCGCAAGGTGGTCGCCCGCGGGTGGTCTCCGTCGGGGGAGGTGCTCTCCTCCGGCCGCCTCCTCCCGCACCAGCATCGCGCGGCTCCGCCCGCTCGGCAGGTCGTGGACGCCGGCGGTGACCGCTCGGCGGTCGGCCGCACCCTCCCGGCACCCGCTCCGGCCCGGCGCGCCGAGGAACGCGCGGGACGTCCGCTCCCCCACGCCCACGGTCCGGTCGTCCCGGACGTCGCCGTGGCCGCGCACCGGGCACACGCCGGCGCCGGGCCTGCCGGTGGTGCCGCGCAGCGGCAGAGCCTCGGACCCTCCCGCGGAGGAATGCGAAGAGTTCTTCTCGCCGGCCTGATGGAATCCGCCTGTCGGAGGCCGCCGGCGCGCCGCCGATAAACCCGGCCTGTCGTCAGGGAAACGCAGCCTCTTTGACTCCCCGGAAGTACGGGTGAACGATGATTCGCGGGCGACGGCGGGAATCCGGAGGGCGAGATGGCTGGGATTCGGGAAGCGCGGGGCTCGCTACGGCGGATTCGGGCGACGGCAGAACCACCGCCGTTCGCCACCGCCGCGGCGGACCGGGACGGGGCCGCCGTACGGATGCCGAGGCTGCCCGGACGGTGAGGACACGAAAGCCGCTCGGTGAGGCCGGGAGCGGACGGACCGGAGACGGACGGAAAGGGAAAGGCCCGCCCGGTGGCCGCCGGGCCGGGAGTGGCCGCCGCGGTACGGGGGCCGCTGTGCTGCGTGTGCTCTCGCCTCGGGGGGCGCTGACCCTGCACCGGGTGGACGGCGCCTTGCTGTTCGCCGTGCGGGCGGCGCTGGCGATGGCGCTGGTCGCACTGCCGGTGGTACTGGCCGGACGTCCCGACCTCGCCGTGTACGCCATGCTCGGCTCCTTCACGACCACGTTCGGGCGCAACCTGCCCTATCCGCGCCGGGCGCGCGTGCTGGCGGTGGTGGCGGCGGCCATGACCGCCTGTGTGGGCGCGGGGGCGGCACTCGCGGCGGTGGCCCGTCCGCAGGAGGGCGGAGCGGGCGCCGTGGCGGTGGTGGCGGCGACGGCAGCGGTCGCCGGGCTCGCCAAGTTCGCCTGCGACCGGACCGGGCTGGGCGGGCTGGGTGCCGTACTGCTGCTGTTCTCCTTCGCGGTCGCCGCCAACGGCGGTCCCGCTTCCGCCGACGTGCTGCCGCGGACGGCGCTCGCGGCGGCGGGCGCCCTGGTGGCGTGGCTGCTGGCGCTGCTGGGCCGCCTCGTGCATCCGGACCGTCCGCAGCGTCTCGCCGTGGCGTCGGCCTTGCGCGAGCTGGGCGCGCTGCTGGACACCGCCGACCGTACGGTGGGGCCGGCCCGGCACCGGGCCACGGCAGCGGTCCTCCAGGCGTACTACTGTCTGGGGGTCGCTCCGGCGACGGGCGGTGCCCGGGAGGACCCCCGGAGCACCTGTGTCCGGCTGGCCGATCTGAGCTGGTCGCTGCTGGTCGGCTCGGCGAGCGGGGCGCCCCGGGACGCGGCCGGTCTGGCGCGGCGGCTGCGCAGGCAGGCGGACGTGCTCGCCGACCGGCGCCGCCGGCTGCCGGAACTCCCGCCGCCGGTTCCCTCGGCCGCCGGCTCCGGTGCCGTACGGCCGGCGCCGGACGATCCGACGGCCCGGCGCGCCTGGGCCCTGGTCGAGGGCGGGCGCGGGGGCCGTCACCCTCGTTCGGTGCTGCTGGTTCCGGCCCTGCGGATGGCCCTCGGTACGGCGGTGGCGGGCTGGCTGGCCGTCGTCCTCGGGCTCGGTCACGGCTACTGGGCGGCGGTCTCGGCCGCGGCTGTCCTGCACGCGATGAACGTCCGCACCACCGCGCAGCGTGCCGTCCAGCGCACCCTGGGGACGGCCGCCGGGCTGCTGCCGGCCCTCGGCGTCCTGGCCCTGCACCCCGACCCCGCGGTGCTGGTGCTGGTCATCGTGGTCCTGGAGTTCCTGCTGGAGTACACCGTGGCCGGCAACTACGGTCTCGGGGTGGTCTTCCTGACCCCGCTGGCGCTGCTGCTGAGCGATCTCGCCGCGCCCTCACCGGCCGGCACCCTGGTGCACGACCGCGGTCTGGCCGGCCTCCTGGGGATCGGTGTGGGGCTGGGCTGCGCGCTGCTGGTGGTGCACAGGCGTGCGGCGGTGCGCGTGGAGCGGGCGGTGGCCGCGTGCGCCGAGGCCGTCGAGCGGGCGGAGCGGGCACCGGCCGACGGCGGCGGGCCGCCGCACCCGGTCGTCCAGATGCGGCTGGCGGTGGCCGTGGTGGAACTGCGCGAGGCCGACGACGCGGCGATGGGCGAGCTGTGGCCCGCGGGCATCGACCCCGGCACGGTCGCCGCGCTGGAGCGGCGGGCCCACCTGCTGCTGGCGCGGCGACCGCGCTCCGAGCGGTAGGCGGCATCGGCGGCCTGCCGCATCGGTGTCCGGGTGCCGCCGGTCGGTGTCCGGTGCCGCGCCCCGTGTCCGGCGGCCCGCCCGGCGTCGCCATCGGCGGCGCGGCGGCGGCCGGCCGGTTCGGCGGCGGCCGGCCGGTTCGGCCGCGGCCGGCCGGTCGGGGTGGATTCACACGGGCGTGTGCCCCTGGAGGTAGGCGCGCACGGTGCCCGGCAGGGGTATGCCGGCGGTCTCCGGTATCGGTGCCCAGCGCAGCCGCTCCGGCGGGCGGCCCCCGGCCGACGGTTCCTCGCTGAGCAGCTGGCACACCACGGCCGTCATCCCCGCGCCGTCGCCCGGCTCCAGCGGTTCGGTGCCGTCGACGAGGTAGCCGGTGACCTCGTAGACGACACGCGCCGCCGTGGCCTGGGCCGTCTCGGCGGGCTCCGGGGTGCCCGAGGGGAGCCCCCAGCCGTCTGCCTCCCGCACCAGCAGCAGCCGCCCGTCGTACACGACGACCGCCCGCACCACACCCTCGGCCTGCTCCAGCGTCATCCGGCCCATCACCCCTCCCCAGGCACCTCTTGCCTACCCAGGGACGAACAGGTGATGCACCGTACGGCGACGGCGGGGCGCCGCTAACCGTTGAGCTGGGCCAGGAACTCCTGCGGGGTGAGGGCGGGGCCTCCCTCGGGGTGCACGACGGGGACGACGGTGTCGTCGTAGCGGACGACCGGTGTGCCCACGAGGCCGAAGGAGCCGAAGTCGCCCACGGCTTCCCCGGCCCAGGTCAGGTAGGTGCCGTCCGCGACCTTCCGGTCGAACTCCGCGGAGCGCAGTCCGTCGACCCGGCCGGCCAGCGTCAGCAGCACCGCGGCGTCGGAGAACCGGTCGTCGTCCGGCGGGAACGGCTGCTCGGCGAAGAGCACCGCCAGATACTCGATGAACTGCTTCTGCCCCACGTCGCTCGCCGCGCCGAGCGCGCCCAGCGCCCGCCGGGAACCGCTGCCGCCGACGGTGTCGTCCAGCGTCGCCGCGAAGTGGAACCTGAGCACGAACGAGCCGTCGTCGGCACCCTGGCGCATGGTGCCGAGCAGGCTCTCGGCCATGCGCCGGCTCGCCCGGTCGCGCAGTTCGAGGAACACCTGGAGCACATGGGGCGCGTCCGGGTTGCCGTAGTAGACGGTGGTGCCGTCAGCGCCCGTCGTGTTCGCGGGAGTCATGTTCCGAGCTTGGCACACGCGCCCGCGCTCCACGAGCGGGGAGGCGCACGGTCAGTACAGCACCGGCAGGTCTCCGGGCCGTACCCGGAGCGTGACCGGCAGGGTGGCCTCCACCTCGCCGTCGGCGCCGTAGGGGACCGGGCGGTCGGCCTCGATGCGCAGTTCCCGGCCGCGCAGGACGCGCACCTCGGGACGGCGGACGTGGGCACCGGTCTTCAGCTCGTTCATCAGGGTGAAGAAGAGCCGGCGCGGGGCGTCGCGGATCATCACCACGTCCAGCAGCCCGTCGTCGACGCGCGCGCCGGGGGCGATGAGCCGGCCGGAGCCGTAGTAGGGGGAGTTGGCCGCGACGACGGTGTAGCCGCGGTGGGTGTGTTCCTCGCCGTCGACGGTGACGCGGTAGTCGGCCGCCCGCCAGGTGGTGACGGCGCGCAGGCCGCCCGCGTAGTAGGAGGCGGCGCCGCGCAGCAGCCGGGCGTTGTTGGCGTGCCGGTTGGCCTCCGCGTCGACTCCGGCGTACACGCTGCCCAGGACCACCGTGCGCGGGTGGACGGCCGACTCGACCTCGATGGTGTCGACGGGCCGGGGCTCGGCGTGCAGCAGGATGTCCGCGAGCGCGCCGGGGTCGTCGGGCAGGTGCAGTGCGCGGGCGAAGTCGTTGCCGCGGCCGGCGGGCACCAGCCCCAGGACGGTTCCGGTGCCGCTGAGCGCGCCGCCGATGCCGCCCGCGATGCCGTCGCCGCCCACGGCCAGGACGATCCGGCCGCGCTCGCCGGCCTTGCGTGCGATGTCCTGGGCGTGGGCGAGGCTGTGGCTGTACTCGGTCTCCAGCTCGGCACCGGCCGCACGGAGCAGCCGGGCCAGCTGGAGCAGGGTCGCCGCCCCGGTCGAGCCGCCCGCGGTGGGGTTGACGACGGCGGTGAACTGGCGCATCGGTGTGCCTCCGAGGCAGGCGGTCGGATCGGGTGGGTCAGTCGGTGGGCAGCAGGACGCCGGGGTTGAGCAGCCCCTCGGGGTCCAGGCGGCGCTTGACGGCGCGCAGGGCCGAGACGCCGAGCGAGCCGGCCTCGCGGACGTACCAGTCGCGGTGGTCGGTGCCGACCCCGTGGTGGTGGGAGATGGTGCCGCCGGCGGCCAGCACGGCCTCGTTGGCGGCGTGCTTGGCGGGCGCCCAGTGGGCCACCGGGTCCTCGCCCTGGGCGCTGACGACGGTGAAGTACAGCGAGGCGCCGTTCTCGTACACGTGGGAGATGTGACACATCACCAGGGGCGGGGTGCCGGCCTGGGTGAGAGTGTCGGTCAGGGCGGTGCGGACCGCCGTGTACAGATCGGGGATGCGGGACCAGAAGGCCGCGGTCTCCAGCGTCTCGGCGAAGGCGCCGACGTCGAGCAGGGCGTCGCGCAGGTAGGGCGCGGAGTAGCGGCCGTGCGCCCAGCGTTCGCCGGGTTCCGCGCCGGCCGGGGTGCCGCCGCAGGCCGTCAGGACGGCCGCCGCCCGCTCGCGGCGGTACGCGGTGTCCTCGGCCGTCCCCTCGTAGCCGGTGATCGCCAGGCATCCGGCGCCGCCCTGCGCCGGGTCGGCGCCGATCGCGTCGGGCTGGGCGAGGCCGATGAGCGTCTCGGTCTCGTCGGACAGGCGCAGCACGGTCGGCCGGGGACCGTCCTGGGCGAGCCGGCGCAGCGCGGCGGTGCCCTCCTCGAAGGAGCCGAACCGCCAGCCCTCGTAGACCCGTGCCTCGGGCAGGGGGCGGATCCGTACGGTGACGGAGGTGATGACGCCGAAGGCGCCCTCGGAACCGAGGACGAGCTGGCGCAGGTCGGGGCCGGCGGCGGAGCGGGGGGCCCGGCCGGTCTCGATGGTGCCCTCGGGGGTGGCGAGGGTGAGGCCGAGGACCATCTCGTCGAAGCGGCCGTATCCGGCGGACGCCTGTCCGCTGGAGCGGGCGGCGGCGAAGCCGCCGATGGTGGCCCATTCGAAGGACTGCGGGAAGTGGCCGAGGGTGAAGCCCCGCGCGGCGAGCAGGGCCTCGGCCTCGGGGGCGCGCAGGCCCGGCTGGAGCACGGCGGTGCGGGAGACGGGGTCGAGTTCCAGCAGGGCGTTCATACGGCGCAGGTCCAGGGCGACGAACGCGCTGCGCTGCGGGGCGAGTCCGCCCACCACCGAGGTGCCGCCGCCGAACGGGACGACGGCCAGGCCGTGCGCGGCGCAGGCACGCAGGACGGCGAGGACCTCGTCGTGGCCGGCGGGCAGGACGACGGCCTGGGGGACGTCGGTGACGTCGGCGGCGCGGATGCGCAGCAGGTCGGGGGTGGACTTGCCGCGGGTGTGGCGGACGCGGCTCTCCGCGTCCGTGCGGACGTGCTCCTCGCCGCCCACGGCCTCGGCGAGCGCCTCCAGGGCGGCGGGGGCGGCCGTGGTGGCGGGCGGGCGGATGTCCGCCAGGCCGAGCGCGGGTGCGCTGCGCGGCTTCACTCCGAGCAGGTCGCGCAGCAGCCCGGTCACCGTCTCGGGCAGCGGTGCCGCCTTGGCCGGGTCGCCCCAGCCGTTCCACAGCATGTCCATTGAACGGTCGTCCTCACAGGTCGGTGTGCTCGGTTCACGCGGCTCGGCTGCCGTCCCGGGGGCCGGACCGCTTCCGTCCGCCCCCCGGGGCGTTACACTGTTACACATGACGCCTATTCGTCACAACGGTTCGGACAATGATCACGTGCTCGACGCGGTACGCGACTGTGTACTGGCCGTCGGGGTACGGCGCACCACCCTCGCCGACGTGGCCCGCCGCGCCGGCGTCTCCCGGATGACGCTGTACCGGCGCTGGCCCGACCTGCGGACCCTGGTGGGCGATCTGATGACCCGGGAGTGGATCGCCGTGGCCACCGGGGCCATACCGCAGCCCGCGCCCGGCATCGGCACGCGCGCCCGGATCGTGACCGGTCTGGTGGCCGGGGCGGAGGCGTTCCGGGCGCACCCGCTCTTCCGGAAGATCGTCGACGTCGATCCGGAACTGCTCCTGCCGTATGTGCTCGACCGGCGTGGCGCGAGTCAGGAGGCGCTGCTGGCGCTGCTGGGCGACGCGCTGCGCGAGGGGCACGCGGACGGGTCCGTACGCCCCGGCCACACCGAACGGCAGGCCCGCGCCCTGCTGTTGACCGTGCAGTCCTTCACCCTGTCCCTGCGCACGATGACCGACGAGGACGATCCGGAGCTGGACTCCGCCGCGTTCCTCGGCGAGCTGCGCACCCTTCTGGAGAGGACCCTGACGCCATGAGCCACACCGAGGCCGCGCCCGGCTCGTCCCTCGGCGCACACCGGCGCGGCCGGGAACTGGCCGAGGCCGCGGACGGCCGGGTGGCCGACGTCCTGGTGGTCGGGCTCGGCGCCACCGGCGCCGGGGCCGCGCTGGACGCGGCGGCCCGCGGACTGGACGTCGTCGCCGTGGACGCCCACGACCTGGCCTTCGGCACCTCTCGCTGGAGTTCGAAGCTCATCCACGGCGGGCTGCGCTATCTGGCCTCCGCACAGTTCGACGTCGCCCACGAGAGCGCGGTCGAACGCGGGGTGCTGATGACGCGTACGGCCCCGCACCTGGTGGCCGCCCAGCCGTTCGTACTGCCGCTGACCCCACTCGTGTCCCGGGCCCAGGCCTCGCTGGCGTGGGCCGGATTCCGGGCCGGGGACATGCTGCGGCTGGCCGCCCGCACCCCCCGGCAGGTCCTGCCGGCACCGCGCCGGCTGTCGGCGACGGAAGCCCGGCACCTGGCCCCCTCGGTCCGCGCGTCGGGGCTGCGCGGCGGGCTGCTGTCCTGGGACGGCAAGGTCACCGACGACGCCCGCCTGGTGACCGCCCTGGCCCGGACGGCCGCCGCGCACGGCGCCCGGGTGCTGACCCGGGTACGAGCGCTGCGGCTGACCGGGACGGGCGCCCTGATCCGGGACGAACTCACCGGGGAGGAGAGCGAGATCAGGGCGCGCGCCGTGATCAACGCCACCGGTGTGTGGGCGGGCGGCCTCGCCGACGGCATCCGGATCCGCCCGTCCCGCGGCACCCACCTGGTGCTGCGCTCGGAGCGGCTCGGCACCCTGCCGGCCGGCCTGCACATCCCGATCCCCGGCGAGACCAACCGCTTCGTCCTGGTCCTGCCCCAGGGCGACGGCCGGGTCTACGTCGGCCTCACCGACGAGCCGGTCGACGGCGGGATCCCGGACGTGCCGGAGGTCCCGGAGACCGACATCGGCTTCCTGCTGGACGTGCTCGGCTCGGCCCTCGACGTCCCCGTGACCCGGGACGAGGTCGTCGGTGCCTTCGCCGGGCTGCGCCCGCTGCTGGACACCTCCGGGCACGACGGCGGGGAGGGCGCGCCGCGCACCTCCGACATCTCGCGCCGGCACGCCGTACTGACCTCGCCCGACGGTGTCACCACGATCGTCGGCGGCAAGCTGACGACCTACCGGCGGATGGCGCAGGACGCGGTGGACGCCGCCGCCGCGGCCCGGGGGCTGCGCGCGGCCCCCTCCCCCACCGCCGGGCTGCCGCTGGTCGGCGCCGCCGCCCCCGAACGGCTGCGCGCGCTGCCCGCGCCCCGTCGTCTGATCCGCCGCTACGGCACCGAGGCCGTGGCGGTGCACGCCCTCGCGGCCCAGGACCCGGCCCTGGCCGAGCCGGTGCTGCCCGGCCATCCCGTCACCCGGGCCGAACTCCTCTGGGCGGTCCGGCACGAGGGCGCCCTGGACGAATCGGACCTCCTGGACCGCCGCACCCGCATCGGCCTGGTCCCCGAGGACCGCGCCGAGGTGCTCGCCGCGGCACGGGAGATGCTGGCGAGGCCGGCGACCGCGCACTCCTGACGGGAAGGCGGACGCGCACTCCTGACGGGAAGGCGGACGCGGGGGACGGGACGCCGGCGGACCGGCCGCCCGCCCTCGCGGCGGCCCCGGGCGGGCGGTGTCAGAGGAGGCGCCGGATGTCGCCGCGGACACGGTAGAAACCGCCCGCCGCCGGGTGCAGGGCGTCGACGACGTACCGCGCTCCGGGCTCCCGTATCGCGCGCGGGAACTGGACGTTCCAGGAGGTGTCGTAGCCGTCGGAGACCACGTGCACCCGGAGCCGGCCGGCGGTCTGGACGCACTCGACCACCACCGCTCCGGCGGGCGCCTGGGCGACCGTGGCCACCGCGGTCGCGGCGGTGGCCGGAGCGTACGTCGGCAGGGCGGCGGCGAGCTTGACGTCCCGCACCGCGGGCACCGAGCCCTGCTGGGCCGCGGCGACGGCCGCCTCGCTCGCGTCGACGCACACCAGGGAACCGTCGGTGGTGACCAAATACAGCCGCTCGTCGCGGTACTGCATGGACAGCGCCGAGCCGCCGCCCGTGCCGAGCTTCCACAGCCGCGTGCCGTCGCGGTCGAAGCAGTACACGGACGAGGCCGCGTCCCCGGCGAAGACGAACCGGCCGCCGGGCGAGGTGGCGCACGAGTACACCGCGCTGTCGCACGCGTACGTCGCCTCGACGGCCCCGCCGGCCTTCGACAGCCGCTGGACCACGCGGTGCGCGGTGCCCGCGTACACCGCGTCCTGCTCCTGCCAGCCGAACAGCACGCCGCCCTTGGTGGGGGTGTGCCACAGTTCGCCGCCGCCGTCGGGGGCGTAGGCGGTGACACCCCGGTGGTGACCGTGGTACACCGCCCGGTCGTCGGCGCGGACCATCCAGGCGTGCTCGCCCTGGCTGCGGCGGGACCACTGGTGCTCGTCCTCGTGGTCGATGACGGTGAGCCGGCCGTCCCGGTCCGAGACGTCCAGGACGCCCTCGTGGATGTCCAGCCAGAAGATGTCGACGTCGGCGGCGATGTCGTAGGCGGCGAAGGGAATCTTGGCGGACAGGTCGTAGACCTTGCCGTCGTCGCAGCCCGCGTAGATCCAGAAGTCGTCGGCGACCAGGCACTTCACCCCGTCCGGCAGGCTGAAGTGGGCCAGGACGGCGCCCTCGTGGTCCAGGGTGTAGACGTCGCCGGCCTGATTGCCCACCCAGCAGCGCTCGTCGTCCACGTGGATGCCGAACGCGGCGGAGCCGGTGCGGAACCGCCACAGCACCGGTGCCACGGCGCGGGCGGTGGAAGGGGCGGAGCTGACCTGACGGCGGGTCACCGCGCGGGGGGCGCGCAGGCCCTGGACCGCGGGGGCGTATCCCTTGCGGACCTTCTCCCCCACCTTCTTCGCGGCGGCGGCCCGTGCCTTCTCCACGGTGGGGAACGTCGTGGTCTGCGTCTGCCCACCGGCGCCGATCCGGCCGTACCGCACCGTCACCACCGGGCCGTCGACGGTCACCTCGTAGAACTTGTGGGCGCCGCCGCCCTCCTGCGACAGCTCCAGATACGTCGTCGACACCGTGGACGCCGTGGACATGGCAGACCCCTCCCCAGGTGGACCCGTGGCCGTTCCCGCAGGTCCTCAACTGCTCCTCACCGTAGGGGCACCCACTGACAACGCCTCGTGGGAACGGTGCGCCGGCGCGGCCGGCGAAGCGGCGGGGACCACCCCCTCGTCAGCCACGCGGCACGGAGGTCGTTCCCCTCGTCGGCGCCGGGCGTGCCCTGTCCGCGGGGACGGAGCCTCACCCGCGGGCCCCGTCCCGGCCGGTCGCGGGGCTCTCGGCACGCGGTCGCCCGGTCGGCGAGGTCATCCGGAGGAGGGGCCCGGCGTTTCGCCGTCCGCCGCCAAAGACAGCGCGTCCATGCCACCCAGGAGCTGGCGCAGGCAGCGCAGGGCCAGCGCGGACGGTGCGCCGTCGCCGGTGACGCCCGCCTCCGTACCGGCCCAGGTCTCCAGAGCGATGCGGATCGCGTCCGTGGCCGCCGCCGCGACCAGGCGTACCCGCAAGGCGTCGAGACGCCCGTCGGCGAGCCGGGCGACGACCGGTACGAGCCGTTCCTCGGACTCCTGGTTCACGCGGTACCACACCGCGCGCAGCGCGGGATCGTCCTCGGCCGCCCGCAGCAGTCCCCGCGTCCGCAGCAGCGCGCCGGCGGCCTCCTCGTCCGGTGCGGCCAACGACTCTTCCACCGCCGTCGCCAGCGACCGGAACAGGTCCGCCCCCGGCTCGGCCGCCTCCAGCAGCGCCCGCCACCGGTCGGCCCCGGCCGCGAGGAGCGGGCTCACCGCGTCCTGCTTGGAGCGGAAGTAGCGGTAGAAGGTCCGCAGCGCCACGCCCGCCTGCCGCGCGATCTCCTCGGCGGTGGTCGTGTGCGGCCCCTGCGCGGCGAACAGCTCGGCCGCGGCATGGGCGATGTCGAGCTGGGTCGCGGCCTTGCGGCGCTCGGTCAGGGAGGACGGCGGCTTGGTGCTCACCCCAGAAGGGTACGGCCCGTCAGCCCCGGTAGGCACGTAATGACCAGATGGCAAAACGTGCCACTGCGGCGTAACGTGAAGGCCATCGGGCGTCGGACGGCAAGAGAACCGGCGTCGCACAGGCCGCGCCGCACCCTGGCGGGCCGGGCAGGAGAACGACACATGAACCGCTACGAAGGCCGCCGCGCGCTGATCACCGGGGGCGGCTCCGGCATCGGCCAGGCCACCGTGCTGCGCATCCTCGCCGAGGGCGGCAGCGTGGTGGCCGCGGACGTCAGCGAACGGGGCCTGCGGGACACCGCGGAGAAGGCCGCCGCGCACGCGGACCGCCTCACGACCCTCGTCGTCGACATCGCCGACGAATCCTCCGTGCGCGACGGGGTGGCCGCCGCGACCGCCGCGCTCGGCGGCCTGGACGTGCTGGTCAACGCGGCGGGCATTCTGCGCTCCTCGCACACCCACCGGACGAGCCTCGCGGAGTTCACCCGTGTCCTTCAGGTGAACCTCGTCGGCACCTTCCTCGTCGTCCGCGAGGCGATACCGGCCCTGCTGGCCGGCCAGGACGCGGCGGTCGTGAACTTCAGCTCCACCTCGGCCACGTTCGCGCACCCCTACATGGCGGCCTACGCGGCGAGCAAGGGCGGCATCCAGTCGATGACGCACGCGCTCGCCGCCGAGTACGCCGGCCGGGGCATCCGGTTCACCGCCGTCCAGCCCGGTTCCATCTCCAGCGGTATGACCGACGGCAGCGGCGTCAGCGGGCAGAGCAGGGGGCCGGGGCTGCCCGCCGACGCCGACATGAGCCTGTTCGCGAAGCTCTCCCCCGCCCTCGGGCAGGGCTTCGCCGGCCCCGAGACGGTGGCGTCCGTGGTCGCGATGCTCGGCTCGCGCGACGGCGGGTTCATCACCGGCACCGAGATCCGCGTCGACGGCGGCACGCACTTCTGACGGCGGGACGCGACCGCCGGTCCGGCCGGGGGTGCGCTTGCGGGTCCGGCTCGGGGTCCGGCCGCGGCCACGGCTTCAACCACGGCTTCGCCCACGGCCTGCCACGACCTCGGCACCGCGCCCCGGTCCGGGGCGCGGGCCGGGGCGCGGGGCCGGGGCGCGGGGCCGGGGCGCGGGGCCGGGGCGCGGGGCCGAGGCGCGGGGCCGAGGCGCGGGGCCGAGGCGCGGGCCGGCCGTCAGGCGAGGGCGACCAGGCCGCGGTAGTCCTCGTGCCACAGGTCCTCGTCCGCGTCCGGCAGGAGCAGGACCCGGTCGGGGCGCAGGGCGTCGATGGCGCCCTCGTCGTGGGTCACCATCACGATCGCGCCGGGATACGAGCCGACCGCGGCCAGCACCTCCTCGCGCGATGCCGGGTCCAGGTTGTTGGTCGGCTCGTCCAGCAACAGCACGTTGGCGCCGGAGTGGACCAGCCCGGCCAGCGCCAGCCGGGTCTTCTCCCCGCCCGAGAGCACGCCGGCGCGTTTGTCGGCGTCGTCGCCCGTGAACAGGAACGCGCCCAGCACGCGCCGTGCCTCGCCCGGACTCAGGTGCGGTGCGGCCAGGGCCATGTTCTCCAGGACCGTACGCCCGCTGTCGAGCGTGTCGTGCTCCTGGGCGAAGTAGCCCAGGCGCAGCCCGTGACCGTGCACCACGCGCCCGGCGTCGGGCCGTTCGGTGCCGGCGAGCATGCGCAGCAGAGTGGTCTTGCCGGAGCCGTTGAGGCCGAGCACGACCAGCCGGCTGCCCCGGTCCACCGCCAGGTCCACCCCGTCGAGGACGCGGTGACCGCCGTAGGACTTCGCGAGGCTGATCGCGCCGAGCGGGGTCCGCCCGCAGGGGGCGGGCTCGGGCAGCCGGATCCGCGCGGTCTTCTCGGTGCGCCGCGCCGGCTCCAGCCCGGCCAGCATCCGGTCGGCGCGCCGGACCATGCTCCGGGCCATCGTGGCGGTGGCGGAGCGGGCCTTCATCCGGTCGGCCTGCGCGTGCAGGGCGGCGGCCTTGCGTTCGGCGCTCGACCGCTCCCGGGTGCGGCGCCGCTCGTCCGCGTCGCGCCGGCTCAGATATGTCCGCCAGCCCGTGTTGTGGATGTCGATCGTCGCCCTGGTGGCGTCCAGGTGGAAGACGCGGTTGACGACGTCGGCGAGCAGGGCGGTGTCGTGGCTGATGACCACGAGACCGCCCTGGTGAGCCTGGAGGAACGTGCGCAGCCAGGCGAGCGAGTCGGCGTCGAGGTGGTTGGTCGGCTCGTCCAGCAGCAGGGTGCGGTCGGCGCCCGCGAACAGGATGCGGGCGAGCTCGACGCGGCGCTTCTGTCCGCCGGACAGGGCCCCGACCGGGTCGCCGAGCACCCGCTCGGGCAGGCCGAGTCCGGCCGCGACCCGGGCCGCCTCGGCCTCGGCGGCGTATCCGCCGCCCGCCTGGAACGCGGCCTCGGCGCGGGCGTAGGCGCGCATCGCACCCTCCAGGGCCGGCGCGTCGGCGGCGGCCATCGCCGCCTCGGCCTTCCGCAGGGCGCGCAGGGCGCTGTCGAGACCTCGGGCGGACAGGATCCGGTCGGTGACCGTCACGGCGGGGTCGGCGGCGCGCGAGTCCTGCGCGAGGAAGCCGACCGGTCCGGTGTGGGCGACGTCGCCGGCGGCGGGCCTGGACCGCCCGGCGAGGGCTGTCATCAAGGTGGTCTTGCCGGCGCCGTTGCGGCCCACGAGGCCGATCCGGTCCCCGGGCGAGACGGTGAAGGAGACACCGGAGAGGAGGAGGCGGGCACCCGCGCGCAGCTCGGCATCACGTACGGTGATCATGGGAAAACGCTCCGAATAAGCAGGAGGACACACTTCTGGCGTGGAAGCGGGTCCTCGGCTAGGAAATTCGGGGCGTAGACATGCGGACACGGTAACGCGGACGCCCGCACCGGCGCACACCCTTTTCCGGCCGCGCGGTGCGGGCGCGCGCCCCTCAGGCGGCCAACTGCGGGTACAGCGCCGCCAGATCGGCGGAGAGCCCTGCCTTGACCTGTCGGCTCAGGTCGTCCGCCAGGACCTCGTGGGCCCCGGCCTCGACGCCCTCCAGCGCGAGCGCGGCGACACCCTCGGGGGTGGACTTGGGGGCGTCGACGTCCGCCACCATGTCGGTGTCGATGTAGCCGACGTGCAGTCCGGTCACCCCGATGCCCCGCGGACCCAGCTCCAGTCGCAGCGAGTTGGTCTGGGACCACAGGGCCGCCTTGGTGGCGCTGTAGGAACCGGCGACGCCGACCCAGGAGAGCACGGAGTGCACGTTCAGGAGATGTCCGCCGCCGTTGCGCTCGATGACCGGCACGAAGGCCCGGGTGACCAGCAGCGGTCCGTAGAAGTTCGTCTCGAACTCCCGGCGCACGTCGTCGACCGGGGCGTCGAGGAAGGAGTGCAGGCCGAGCGAGATGCCCGCGTTGTTGACCAGGACGGTGACGTCCTGGGCCCGCGCCGCCGCGGCCTCCACGGAACGGGGGTCGGTGACCTCCAGAGCGAGGGGCACGGCGTCGGGGTGCGTGACGCTGCGCGGGTCGCGGGCGGTGGCGTAGACCTTGGCGGCACCGCGTGCGTACAGCTCCTCCACGAGCGCCTTGCCCAGACCCCGGCTGCCGCCGGTGACGAGTGCGACAGAGTTCTTGATCGACGTCATGACCATCTCCAGAAGTGAAACCGATCGGTTTCCTCTCACGGTAAACCGATCGGTTTCCCACGGCAAGCGCAAGGGGCGCGCCTCGACCCCCCGGGGCGGACCCCCCTTGCTCCCATGGCCGCCCGCCCGCCATAGTGAGTTTGGAATTCCAACCCACCTGGAAGGGGCAGGATGAGCGAGCAGTACACGACCGAGGGCACGGAGCGTCGGAGGCTTCCTGCCGGGCTGGCCGCCCACCCCTCCGTGCGGGCCGTGCTGGCCCGGCGGGCGGCGGAACCGGCGGGCCCGCCTCCGGTGATCGACGCGGACTGGCTGCGCGCCCTGTGCCTGGAGGCCGGCGCGGACGACGCGGCGGCCGTGAGCCTGGACCATCCCGACCTCGCCGGGGAGCGCGAACACGTCCTGGCCGCCCTGCCCGGAGCCCGGTCGCTGGTCTCGCTCATGGTGCGGATGAACCGCGACAACACCCGCTCGCCCGCCCGCAGCGTGGCCAACCAGGAGTTCCACCAGACCGACGAGCAGGTCAACGCCGCCGCGCGGTCGGTGGCCCGGTCCCTCCAGGACGCCGGCCATCGCGCGCTCAACCCGTCGGCGGGGTTCCCCCAGGAGATGGAGCGCTTCCCGGGCCGGATCTGGGTGGTGGCCCACAAGACCGTGGCCGTGGCCGCCGGGCTGGGCGTGATGGGCCTGCACCGCAACGTCATCCACCCCAGGTTCGGCAGCTTCGTCCTGCTGGCCACGGTCCTGGTGGACGCCCCGGTGAGCGCGTACGGGCAGGCACTGGACTACAACCCGTGCGTGGACTGCAAGCTGTGCGTGGCCGCCTGCCCGGTCGGCGCCATCGGCAAGGACGGCGCGTTCGACCCCCTGGCCTGCACGACCCACAACTACCGGGAGTTCATGAGCGGGTTCACCGACTGGGCGCAGACGGTGGCCGACAGCGAGGACGCCGCCGACTTCCGCGAGCGGGTCACCGACCCGGAGAACGCCTCCATGTGGCAGAGCCTCGCCTTCAAGCCCAGCTACAAGTCCGGCTACTGCCTGGCCGTCTGCCCCGCCGGGGAGGACGTTCTCGGGCCGTATCTCGACGACCGACGGCACTACCTGGACACGGTCCTGCGCCCCTTGCGGGAGAAGACGGAAACCCTCTACGTGCTGCCCGGCTCCGCGGCGCAGCGCTACGCGGAGCGCCGTTTCCCGCACAAGCCCACCCGGGAGGTCTCCGGCGGCTGGCGCCCGCCCGCGAAGCGGCGCCCGGACCCGGACGCCGGCTCCTCCGCCCCGCACGACGGGTGAACAGCGGCCCCCCTCGCCTCGTACGGCGGGGCGACGGGGCGGGGAACGGCCCGAGCGCACTGGATTCACCGTTCCCCGCCCCTGCCGGTCGGCCCGCCGCCGCTCGGAGGGTCGAGGCGGCGTGCCGGTCCTTGGGGGCCACGGCCTCGGCGGACGCATCCGAACCACCGATCCTGCTCAGACCCTCCGACGCCGGGCACGCGAGGGCCAGCCCAAGGGGTCCGGCCGGGTGAGCCGGCACCACCGGTCCGCACCCCACCACCCCCACGCCCAGGCCACGCCCCACGCCCCACGCCCCCTGGCGAGACCGTCCCCCCGCGAACCCCGACCCACCGCGAACCTCAGCCCAGCCCGAGCCGCAGCCCACCGCGAACCTCAGCTCAGCGGAACCCCGGCCGTCCCCGGCCCGCAGCCCACGCCGTGTCCGCCGCCCGGCCCGTGCCCCGCTCGGCCGGCGGCCTGCGGGAACTCCCCGCGCGGTCAGAGAAGTTGATGTGGGAAGCTGTGCCCGGCCGGTACGGGCCGAGGCCGTGACGGCCGTGGAGAGGAGCTCAGCGTGACACAGGACGGCTTCGGGGCCGTGAGCATCGACACCAGCAGACCGCACCCCGCGCGGATCTACGACTATCTGCTGGGCGGCAAGGACAACTACGAGGTGGACCAGCGGGCGGGCGACGAGCTCGCCTCCGCGGCGCCCGAGGCACGGATCGGGGTACGCGCCAACCGCGCGTTCCTGCAGCGCGCCGTGCGGCACGTCGTCGGCAGCGGGGTCCGCCAGATCCTGGACATCGGCACGGGGCTGCCCACCTCGCCGAACGTGCACGAGGTCGCCCAGTCGGTGGCGCCGGACGTCCGCGTGGCCTACGTCGACAACGACCCGATCGTCGCGGCGCACGGCAACGCCCTGCTCAGCCGGTCCGGCACGACCCGCATCATCCTCGGCGACCTGCGCGATCCGCAGGCCGTCCTGGACCACCCCGACGTCCGCCAGCTCATCGACTTCGACCAGCCGGTCGCCCTGCTCCTCGTCGCCATCCTGCACTTCCTCACCGAGGCGGACCGGCCCGCCGAGATCGTCGCCACACTGCGCGACGCGCTACCGGCCGGCAGCTACCTGGTGCTCTCGCACGCCACCGGCGACTTCGCCGACCGCAGCGCCGCCCAGGCCGTCTACACCAAGGCGACCGCCTCCCTGAACCTGCGCACCCGCCCCGAGATCGAGCGGTTCTTCGCCGGCTTCGACCTGGTCGAACCCGGCCTGGCCCAGGTCCCGTTCTGGCGCCCGGACACCCCGCCGCCGCCCCGGTCCGAGGAGATCGGCTTCTACGGCGCGGTGGCCCGCAAGACCGCCTGACCGTCCGGCCCGCCGCGTCGCCCCGATGCGGCGGGCCGTCGGCGTCCGCCCTCTCGACCGGCCCCCCGCGGTCCCTCCCTTTGGTGGGCATCGCGCGATGATGCGACGCTTGGGGGGAGAGGTGTCCGACGAGGGGACCTGGAGGGCCGATGGGGCGTGACGTCCCGGCGCTCGTCTTCACCCGCGAGGACCGCCGCCGGTACCGGATCAAGATGCAGGAGTGCCTGGACTCGCTCGCGCAGATGCTGCGCGAGGCACGGTTCGAGTCGGAGCGGCCACAGGTCGGCCTGGAGATAGAGCTGAACCTCGTGGACGACGACGCCGAGCCGGCGATGCGCAACAGCGATGTGCTGGCGGCGATCTCCGACCCCTCCTGGTCCACCGAGCTGGGCCGGTTCAACCTGGAGATCAACGTGCCGCCGCGGCGGCTGACGGCGGGCGGTCCGGACTCCTGGGAGTCGGAGATCCGGTCCGCGCTCAACCACGCCGACGAGCGGGCCCGGTCGGTCGGCACCCGCCTGATCGTCGTGGGCATCCTGCCCACGCTGCGGCAGGAGGAGATCGGCGAGGGGGCGCTGTCGGAGAACCCTCGCTACCGGATGCTCAACGACCAGGTCTTCGCGGCCCGCGGCGAGGATCTGCGCATCGAGATCGACGGGGCCGACCGGCTGCGCACGTACGCGGACACGATCACGCCCGAGGCCGCGTGCACCAGCACGCAGTTCCATCTCCAGGTGTCCCCGGAGGAGTTCGCCGGATACTGGAACGCGGCGCAGGCGATCGCCGGCGTCCAGGTCGCGCTCGCGGCCAACTCCCCTTTCCTGTTCGGCAAGGAGCTGTGGCACGAGACCCGGATCCCGCTGTTCGAGCAGGCCACCGACACCCGCCCGGAGGAGATCAAGGTGCAGGGGGTGCGGCCCCGGGTGTGGTTCGGGGAGCGGTGGATCAACAGCGTCTTCGATCTGTTCGAGGAGAATCTCCGTTACTTCCCGGCCCTCCTCCCCCTGTGCGACGAGCAGGATCCGGCGGAGACACTGGACCGCGGCGACGTCCCGGAACTGTCCGAGCTCACCCTGCACAACGGCACGATCTACCGCTGGAACCGGCCGGTGTACGCCGTCGCCAACGACCGGCCGCACATCCGGGTGGAGAACCGGGTGCTGCCCGCCGGGCCGACCGTGGCCGACACCCTCGCCAACGGCGCCTTCTACTACGGGCTCACCCGGGCCCTGGTGGAGGAGGACCGGCCGGTGTGGTCGCGGATGTCCTTCTCGGCTGCCGAGGACAATCTGCACACCGCCGCCCGGCACGGCATCGACGCGCGGCTGTACTGGCCCGGCATGGGCGAGGTGCCGGTGCCGGAGCTGGTCCTGCGGCGGCTGCTGCCGCTCGCGCACCGCGGCCTGGAGCACTCCGGCATGGACGAGGCGTGGCGGGAGCCGCTGCTCGGCGTGATCGAGCAGCGCTGTGTGACGGCACGCAACGGGGCGGTGTGGCAGAAGGAGATGTTCCATCACCTTCAGGCCACCACGCACACAGGGCGGCACGAGGCGCTGCGCCGGATGACACAGGTGTACATCGACTACATGCACCTCAACGCCCCGGTGCACACCTGGCCGGTCGACTGACCGGAACACGGGGCAGACCCCCGGGCAACCGGAACACGGGGCAGACCCCCGGGCACGCCTAGGCCGGCGCGGTCGGCCGTTCCAGGGACGTCTCGGGATACGCCGACGCCGCCTCCGGCAGGTGCGACTTCGCCCATTGCGCCAGCTCGCGGAGCGCGGGCTCCAGGGCCGCGCCGGCCTCGGTGAGCCGGTAGGAGACCCGCAGCGGAGGGCCTTCGTCGACCTCGCGCAGGACGAGGCCGGCCGACCCGAGTTCGGCGAGCCGGTCGGACAGCATGCGTTCGCTGATGCCGGGGATGGCGCGCCGGAGATCGGCGAAGTACGCGGGCTGCTCCACCAGGACGGCCACGATCGGACCGCTCCAGCGCTTGCCGAGCAGCTGGAAGACACGGGTGATGCCGTCGTCCACCCGCTTGCACGCCGCGCTGTCGTGATTCTGCTCCGCCGCCATGGCTCCAGGGTACTACTTCACCGTAGGGGGCTGAAAAAAAGTAAGTCCATGTGTTAAAAGTAGTCCAGTACGAAACGTCAGCCGACCCGCTGCGGCGTCAGGCTGCATAGCCCTTGTATGGAGACACCATGGCCACCCTGCTGCACATCGATTCGTCCGTGTTCCCGACCGAGGCGTCGGCTTCCCGCGCCGTGACCGCGGCCTTCCGCAAGCACTGGGAGGAGGAGCACCCGCAGGGCACGGTCATCTACCGCGACCTCGCGGCCGAGCCCGTTCCGCACATCACCGCCGACGCGCACCTCGCCGGTTTCCTCCCGGCGGCCGTCCACACTCCCGAGCAGGCCGCGCTCTTCGCCGAGCGCGTCAAGCTCATCGAGGAGGTGGAGCAGGCCGACGCGATCCTGATCGGCGCCCCGATGTACAACTACACGATCCCGTCGACCCTCAAGGCCTGGCTGGACAACGTGGTCCTCATGGGCCGCACCGGAGGCGAGACCCCCTCCGCCAAGGGCACCCCGGTGACCGTCGTCGCCAGCCGGGGCGGCTCCTACGCGCCGGGCACCCCCCGCGAGGGTTACGAGTACGTGCAGAACTACCTCAAGGCCGTGCTCGCCGACGCCCTCGGCCTGGAGCTGGAGTTCATCGTCCCGGAGCTGACCATGGCGTCGAAGAACCCGGCGATGGCCGAGCTGGTCCCGCTGTACGAGGCCTCCCGTGACCGCGCCTTCGAGGCCGCTGCCGCCAAGGCGCGGGAGCTCGCGGAGCGCCTCGCGGTCTGACCACCCCTCCCGGGTACCGCCGGCTGGGCGGCACCCGCACCACCGACCCCGGGCCGGCTCGCAGACGGCCCGGGGTCGGTCCGTGCCCGGAGCCGGTACGGCCGCCTCAGGCCAGGACGAGCACCAGGGGCACACCCCGGCACGGCACCAGCCGCAGACCCTCGTACGCGCCGGGCCGCCCCGAGCCGAGCAGTTCACCGAAGTCCGGGCCCCTGGTGAGGGAGCCGGCCAGCTGGGCGGGGTCGGTGGAGGCGGCGACCCGGCCGCGGGCGTTCACCAGACGGGCCGGCCGGGACAGGCGCCGCAGCAGCGGGAGGACGGCCGCCTCGAAGTGCCGCAGATACACGTCGGCCGCGACGACTCCGGCGAACCGCCCCTGGACCTGGACCGGTTCGGACAGCGTGAGGCTGTACTCGTCGGAGCAGAGGTAGTCCACGTAGGGCCCCGCCACGGCCCGGCGCCCGGTGTCACGGGGCAGCGCGAACCAGTCCCAGTGCGTGTAGTCGGAGTAGGCCGACCGCCGGGGGTCGAGATCGAGCAGGAGCGGGTGTACGGCGTCGTCGGCGCCCGACTGCCACCACTCCAGCCAGGCCGGTACGTCGGCCAGCAGTCCGGGGTCCGCGACGAAGCCGACACCGGAGACGAGCCGCTCGTGACGGAGCCGCAGATGCAGTCCGGGGCGCAGGGCGGCGAGGTCGCGGCTGGCGGGCCGGCGCCCCTCGGCGGCCACGCGGTGCAGCACGGCCGCGGTGTCGGCGCGCGTGGCGGCGACCGTCTCGAAGACCGCCTCCAGCGCCCCGCCGACCTGCGCCGCCACCCACGCCTCCGGCTCCGTGGCGACGGTGGCGAGCCCGGGGCTGACTCCCATGGTGTCCTCCAGCGGACGGGAACCGGACGCGGCGCTCAGAGAGTGAGGCGTACGGCGACGAGCCGCGCCGTCGACTCCCGGACGCACCGCTCGGCCAGCGTGCCGGCCGTTTCGTGCGCCCCATCTTGCACGGCGGAAAGCAGAAAGCGGTGCCGGTCCGCAACTTCTTCACGATATGCGTCGTCGGCCAGAACGAGACAGAGCATGGCGCCCACTTCGCTCTGGAGCGCGACCTGTTCGCGGGTGAGCCGGGCGGACTGGGCGGCGGCGGCGAGCTCGACATGGAAGCGGCCGTACAGCCGGCCGCGTGCCGCCGCCTCGGCGGCGTGCGCCAGTTCCCGGGCGGTGCGGCGCAGCGGCTGGAGGTCAGCGGGTTCGGTGCGCTGGGCGGCGAGCCGGGCGGCGGCACCGGAGAGCGCGGCCCAGTGGTCGCCGAGGTCGCGCAGCTCCTCGGTGCTCCAGCCGAGCAGCCGGGCCCTGAGCCGGTCGTCGGCGGGGACTTCGGGCAGGGAGACGAAGCTGCCGCCGCCGCGGCCCCGGCGGGTGGTGACCAGGCCCTGCTGCCGCAGCGCCATGAGCGCCTCCCGCAGGGTGACCGTGGAGACGCCGAGCTGTCCGGCCAGTTCGCTCTCCCCGGGGAGCTGCTCGCCGTCGGCGAGCAGGCCCAGCTCTATGGCGTCGCCGATGCGGCGGACGACCGCTTCCACGCGGGCGCGGCTGTCCACCGGGCTGAAGACGGCCCTGCGGGCGCCTCCGTCGATCTCGTGCTGCCTCACGGTCACCACCTCGTGCGTTGACTCAAGCTTTACCCTAAGGGGCTCTTGAGCTATGACCTATGACTTCATATGTTTGCGGTCAACGTACAGCGCGCCAGAAAGGTTCCCGTATGGAGGGAATTGCGATCCGGCTGCAGGGCCTGCGGAAGTCGTTCGGCGAGACCGACGCGGTGGCCGGGGTCGATCTGGAGATCCGGGACGGCGAGTTCTTCTCGATGCTCGGCCCCTCGGGTTCCGGCAAGACGACGGTCCTGCGGCTCGTCGCCGGGTTCGAGACCCCTGACCGGGGCCGGATCGAGCTCGCCGGGCAGGAGGTCACCGGTCTCGCCCCGTTCGAGCGGGACGTGCACACCGTCTTCCAGGACTACGCCCTGTTCCCGCACATGACGGTCGAGCAGAACGTCGCCTACGGACTGCGGATCCGCAAGGTGCCGAAGGCCGAACGCCTGGTCCGTGCCCGCAAGGCGCTCGCCGAGGTCCGTCTCGAAGGTTACGGGCAGCGGCGGCCCGCCCGATTGTCCGGCGGACAGCGCCAGCGCGTCGCACTCGCCCGCGCGCTCGTCGGCCGGCCCCGCGTCCTGCTGCTGGACGAACCGCTCGGCGCCCTCGACCTGAAACTGCGCGAGCAGATGCAGGTCGAACTCAAGGCGATCCAGCGGGAGGTGGGCATCACCTTCGTCTTCGTCACCCACGACCAGGAGGAGGCCCTGACGATGAGCGACCGGATCGCCGTCTTCGAGCGGGGCCGCATCGCCCAGGTCGGCACCCCCGCGGAGATCTACGAACGGCCGGCGACACCGTTCGTCGCCTCCTTCGTCGGCACCTCGAACCTCCTGGACGGGGAGGCGGCCCACCGGCTCACGGGTTCCCCCGGCACGTACAACATCCGCCCGGAGAAGATCCGAGTCCTGAAGGACTCCGCCGGGGCGGACGAGCCGGAGCACGCCACCGTCGCCGGCACCGTCGCCGAGATCGTCTACCTGGGCGACGCCACCCGCTTCCTGGTCGACCTGGACGGCGGCGGCCGGCTCACCGCGCTCCAGCAGAACCTGGAGACCTCCTCCGCGGACGTCGCCGCCTACCGGGGCACCCGGGTCCGCCTCCGCTGGCACCGCCGGCACGCCGTCCGGCTCCCCTCCTGATCCCGTCCCCCTCCCCCTGGAGAACGCCCGTGCGTCTCACCCGTACCCTGCGCAGCGCGGCCGTCTGCGCCGCCGCACTGCTGCTCGCCGCCGCCTGCGACTCCTCCGGTTCCGACGGCTCGCCGGCCACCGGGCTCAACCCGCCGGACCTCAAGGCGCCGACGAAGCTCGGCGCGACGGAAGGCCAGGTCAACCTCATCGCCTGGGCCGGCTATGTCGAGGACGGCTCCAACGATCCCCAGGCCGACTGGGTCAGCGGCTTCGAGAAGCGAACGGGCTGTCAGGTCCACTCCAAGGTGGCCGCCAGCTCCGACGAGATGGTCAAGCTGATGAAGACCGGCGAGTACGACGCGGTCTCCGCCTCCGGCGACGCCTCCCTGCGCCTGATCGCCTCCGGCGACGCGGCCCCCGTCAACACCGGCCTGGTCCCCCACTACAAGGACATCTTCAGCGGGCTGAAGAACGGCGCCTGGAACTCCGTCAAGGGCCGGATGTACGGCATCCCGCACGGCAGGGGCGCCAACCTGCTGATGTACGACACCACGAAGGTGGCGCCCGCGCCCACCTCCTGGTCCGCGGTCTTCGACGACGCCTCCCGGTACCGGGGACACGTCACCGCGTACGACTCGCCGATCTACATCGCCGACGCGGCCCTGTATCTCAAGGCCACCAGGCCCGAATTGAAGATCAAGGACCCGTACGCGCTGGACCGGAAGCAGTTCGACGCCGCCGTGGCGCTGCTGAAGAAGCAGAACGCGAACGTCGGCGAGTACTGGAGCGACTACCTCAAGGAGGTCTCGGCGTTCAAGAGCGGTGACTCGGTGGTCGGCACGACCTGGCAGGTGATCGCCAACCTCGCCGCCTCCGAGGGCGCGAAGGTCAAGGCGCTGGTGCCGAAGGAGGGTTCGACCGGCTGGTCCGACACCTGGATGGTCTCCGCCCGGGCGAAGCACCCGAACTGCGCCTACAAGTGGCTGGACTGGATCGTGTCCCCCAAGGTCAACGCCCAGGTCGCCGAGTACTTCGGCGAGGCCCCGGCCAACTCCAGGGCGTGCGCCGAGACCAGCGACAAGAACTTCTGCACCGTCTACCACGCCGCCGACGAACGCTACTGGAAGCGGATCGCCTTCTGGAACACCCCCATCGAGCAGTGCCTCGACGGCCGCCGGGACGTGAAGTGCGTGCCGTACGCCACATGGGTGCAGGCCTGGACCGAGATCAAGGGCTGAGGCGTGACGACCGATGTGCCCTCCGCCGCCGGCCGGGGTACCGTCCGGCGGCTCGCCGGCACCCTGCACCGCAGGCCCCGGCTGCGCCTGACCCTCCTGCTCACCGCCCCGCTGCTGTGGCTCGCCGTCCTCTACCTGGGCTCGCTCGCCGTCCTGTTCGTCTCGGCCTTCTGGACGACGAACTCCTTCACCTCCCAGGTGGTGAAGGTCTGGTCGACGGACAACTTCCACGAGCTGTTCACCACGCCGGTCTTCCGCCAGGTGATCCTGCGCAGCGTGGGGGTGGCCCTCGCGGTGACCGTGCTGTGCGCGGTGATCGCCTTCCCGGTCGCCTTCTACACCGCCCGGGTGGCCCGGCCCGGATGGCGCCCGCTGCTCGTGGTGGCCGTCCTCACCCCGCTGTGGGCGAGTTACCTGGTCAAGGTGTACGCCTGGCGGCTCATCCTGTCCCAGGGCGGTCTCGCCGACTGGATGCTCGCGCCGTTCGGCCTGAGCGGTCCCGGCTACGGCCTGCCCGCCACGGTCCTCACCCTGACCTACCTGTGGCTGCCGTACATGATCCTGCCGATCCACACCGCACTCGAACAGCTTCCGGCCAGTCTGCTGGACGCCTCCGCGGACCTCGGGGCCCGCGCGGGCCGCACCTTCCGGTCGGTCGTGCTGCCGATGGTGCTGCCGTCCGTCGCCGCCGGATCCGTCTTCACGTTCTCGCTCAGCCTCGGCGACTACATCACCGTGCAGATCGTCGGCGGCAAGACGCAGCTGATCGGCAACCTCGTGTACTCCAACATCGAGCTCAACCTGCCCATGGCCGCCGCCCTCGGCACCGTACCCGTAGCCGTGATCGTCCTGTACCTGCTGGCGATCCGCCGTACGGGCGCCCTGAACAGCCTGTAGCCCGCCCCGCACGCCTGGAGAAGAAGAGCGTCATGCATCTCAGCCGCACCGCGCGCATCGCCCTGCGCATCGGCGCCGGGCTCGGTTTCACGATGATCTACGTCCCGCTGCTGCTCGTCCTCGTCAACTCCCTGAACCCCGACCGCAGCGCGAGCTGGCCGCCGCCCGGACTCACCGCGCACTGGTGGTCCGTGGCCGCGCACAACTCCGGTGCCCGGCAGGCCCTGTGGGTCTCGGTGAAGGCGGGGCTGGGGGCCACCGCCATCGCGCTGGCTCTCGGCACGCTCATCGCGTTCGCCGTGGCCCGGCACCGCTTCTTCGGCCGGGGCACGGTGTCCTTCATCGTGGTGCTGCCGATCGCGCTGCCCGGCATCGTCACGGGCATCGCGCTCAACTCGGCCTTCGGCACGGTCCTGGCGCCGCTCGGCGTGGGCCTCGGGCTGTTCACGGTGATCGTCGGACATGCCACGTTCTGCATCGTCGTGGTCTTCAACAACGTGGTGGCCCGTCTGCGCCGAACGGCCCGGTCGTACGAGGAGGCGGCCATGGACCTGGGCGCGACCAGCTTCCGGGCCTTCGCGGACGTCACCTTCCCGCTGGTGCGCTCCGCGCTGCTGGCGGGCGGTCTGCTCGCCTTCGCCCTGTCCTTCGACGAGATCGTGGTCACCACGTTCACCGCGGGCCCCGGCGTCGAGACCCTCCCCGTCTGGATCTTCGGGAACATGACCCGGCCGCAGCAGGCTCCGGTGGTGAACGTCGTGGCCGCCGTGCTCGTCCTGCTGTCGGTGGTCCCGATCTACCTGGCCCAGCGGCTGTCCGCGGACACGGCGGCATCGAGCCGGGTATGAGGGGCACTGGTGTCGGTCGACGGCACACCGTTCGCCACGGACAGGGAGACCCATGACCACGCGGCACACCACGCACCCGGCGCGGACCCTGCGCGCCGCCTACGGGACCGCCTCGACGGTCGTCGCCGCTCTGGACGACGAGGAGTCGTGGCTGCCGACCGGATGCACCGGCTGGGCGGTCCGTGACCTGCTCTTCCACTGCCTCCAGGACGCCCAGCGCGGCCTGGTGGCTCTCCACACGCCGGCTCGGGGGCGCGCCGACCGGGACGCGGTGACGTACTGGCGGGACTGGCGGCCGGGGTCGGCGGGGGCCGCGAACGGCCGGCGCTGGGCGCGGGTGAACGGCAGCATGTTCCTGGACTTCGGCCAGTTGCGGGAGCTGTGTCTGGAGACGCTGGCGGCGGCCGTGCACGCGGCGGAGGCGGCCGATCCCGCGTGCCGGGTGGCCACCCAGGGGCACGTGCTGACGGCCGGTGACCTGGTCACCACGCTCGCGGTGGAGGCGACCGTCCACCATCTCGACCTGACCGTCGGGCTGCCGCTCGCCCCGGGGCCCTCACCCGAGGGGCTGGCCGCGGTGCGCGCCACCCTGGACGGTCTGCTCGGCAGGCCCGCCCCGCCGGACTGGAGCGATGCGCGCTACGCGCGCGTGGGCACCGGCCGGGCCGCGCTCACCGAGGCCGAGCGTGCGGCTCTGGGCCCGGCCGCGGACCGGTTCCCGCTGTTCGGCTGAGCACCCGCGGGCCCCGGCCGCACGTCCGACCCGGGGACACGCCCGTACGACATCAGCGCGGTGCGGGGCAGGCCGGCCGGGTTGATGGAAACCTGCGCCCCATGAGCCACCCTCCCAGCGTCAACACGTACATCGACCGGGTCACGGCCGGACCCGGCGGAGCCATGACCGACGAAGTCGGCGTCATCACGGGCGACCTCACCGTCGCGACCATTCTCCGGCCCGACGGCCACAGCGTGCGTGTCGCCGTGCAGCACTCCGGCAGCGACACGTGGTACACCCTCTCCGGCTGTCCCGCGCCGGTCCCGGCCGGCCGCCTCGCCGCATATCACCGGGATCTGCTGGGCCGCATCCGACGGGGCGGCGGGACACGCGCCAGCTGAGCCGGAGCAGCGGCACGAGGCCGCCGCCTTCCGTAGGCTGAAAGGGCCCGACATCCCCTCCGGGAGATCCGCCCCAGGCAGGAGACGGTCGTGATCGAACTGGCCGCGGTGTTCGCCGTCGCGGGAGCGGCGAGCAACGCCGTGGGCACCGCGTTCCAGCGCAAAGCCGCCTCGGCCAGCGACCGCGGCGGGCTCCGGCTGATCGCGGAGCTGGTGCGCCGGCCCTACTGGATGATCGGCATGGCCGGCGTGATCTGTGCCGCGCTGTTCCAGAGCCTGGCCCTGGTCAACGGTCCGCTCGCGCTGGTCCAGCCGCTGTTCATCCTGGAGCTGCCCTTCGCCCTGCTCGTGGCCGCCCCGCTGATGCACCGCCGGCTGCCGCACTGGGGCTGGTGGGGTGTCGGGGGGTGTGTGACGGGCCTCGCCGTCCTGCTCATCGCGGCCGCTCCGCACGGCGCGACCGATCAGGCCCCCTTGACCCGGTGGATCCCCGCACTGCTGCTGTGCACCGGCGCGATGGCCGTGGCGGTGCTGCTGGCGGGCAGGGGGCGGCCACCGGCCCGGCGCGCCGCGCTGCTGGCAGCCGCCTCGGCCACGGGCAACGCGTTGACCGCGGCCCTGTTGAAGTCGGCCAGCGGCACCTTCGCCGACCACGGCTTCGCGGCCTTTCTGCGGTCCTGGCAGACGTACGGCTTCGCCCTCGCCGGCGTCGTGTCGGTGCTCCTGCTGGAGAACGCGCTCCAGGCCGGCCCCCTGGCCGCGGCACAGCCCGCGCTGACCATCGGCGACGCCGTGGTCAGCCTGACGCTCGGCATCGTCCTCTTCGACGAGCGGATCCGCACCGGGTGGTGGCTCGTGCCGGAGGTGTGCGGGGCCCTGCTGATCGTCGGGGGCGTGCTGGTTCTCAGCCGTGCCGTCCAGCGGATCATCGTGCTGCCGGTACCGGCGGAAGAGCGGCGCCTGGCGACGTGAGGGCCGCCGGGGCAGGGTCCAGGCGCTGCCGGAACGTCCCGGCTCACTTGGCGTTCCAGAAGAGGTGTTCGATGGCACCGCTGTTGCTGCGGTAGAAGACGTGCTGCTGGGCGTCGCCCCACACGAACGTACTCGGATCACCCACGGCGTCAGCCGCGACATTCGCCTTCGCCGTCCAGTTCTCCGCATAGACCTTGTTGCTCGGAGCATCCCAGAACAGATGCTTCACCGCCCCACCCGTACTCCGATAAAACACATGCTGCTGCGCATTGCCCCACACGAACGTACTCGGATCACTTGCCGCGTCGGCGGCGACATTCGCCTTCGCCGTCCAATCATCCGCATACACCTTGTTGCTCGGAGCATCCCAGAACAGATGCTTCACCGCCCCACCCGCACTCCGATAAAACACATGCTGCTGCGCATTGCCCCACACGAACGTACTCGGATCACCCACGGCATCGGCCGCGACATTCGCCTTCGCCGTCCAATCATCCGCATACACCTTGTTGCTCGGAGCATCCCAGAACAGATGCTTCACCGCCCCACCCGCACTCCGATAAAACACATGCTGCTGAGCGTTACCCCACACGAACGTACTCGGATCACTTGCCGCGTCGGCGGCGACATTCGCCTTCGCCGTCCAGTCGTCCGCGTACACCTTGTTGCTCGGGGCGTCCCAGAACAAATGCTTGATCGCCCCGCTCTTGCTGCGGTAGAAGACATGCTGCTGGCTGCCGCCCCACACGAACGTACTCGGATCGCCCACGGCGTCGGCGGCGACGTTCGCCTTCGCCGTCCAGTCCTCCGCGTAGACCTTGTTGCTCGGGGCGTCCCAGAACAGATGCTTTATGGCGCCGTTGGTGCTGCGGTAGAAGACGTGTTGCTGAGTGCTTCCCCATACGAAGGCGCTTGGATCTCCCGCCGCGTCGGCGGCGGCATTCGCCTTCGCCGTCCAGTCGTCCGCGTACACCTTGTTGCTCGGGGCGTCCCAGAACAGATGCTTGATCGCCCCGCTCTTGCTGCGGTAGAAGACATGCTGCTGGCTGTTGCCCCACACGAAGGTGGCCGGATCACCCACGGCGTCGGCGGCGACCTTGCCCTTCGCCGTCCAGTCGTCCGCGAAGACGGTCGGTACGACCGGACCTCCGCCGGTCGGAACGGCCCGCTGCCCGTCGATGTTGCCCGCGGCCGAGTACCGGCACACCAGAATGTAGCCCGTATGGATCTGCCCCGTGTCGTCCGCCACGGGTACGCCCTCTTTCACACCGCATCCGATCGCGGTGGTGGGCGACGCGGGCGACATCCAGATCATCTGGGAGTAGTGACCCCACACGTTCCGGTTGTCCGGGGTGACCGAAGCGTTGTTGTCGGCGTCGAACTTGGGCTTCTCGGCGATCCAGCTGTAGGACAGCGAGGGGTCCAGAGCACTCATGGGACGGGCCGGCCCCGGATAGGCACTGAACAGATTCTCACCCTCGTCGCCGTTGTCGGCACGGTCGCTGTGATGGCGCTTGCCGTCCTGACTGGAGGCAGGGTCATCGGCCCAGGCCTGTGCGTCACAGGCAAGTTTGGGGTCCCAGTCGACGGAGACCATGGGAAGGCCGGGGTTGTACTTCTTGATGGCCTCGCGACGCGCGTCGTTATGAGCGCGGACCATATCGGCGGCGTCCGCGGCACTTATCTGCGATCCGGTGCCGGGCGGCGGACCGGACCTGCACACAGGAGAGCTCTCGCCGGCCGCGGGCGCGGAGTCGGCGCGCGGAAGCACGGAACCGGTCGACGTCGGGCCCATGAAGACGAGGCCACAGATGGCCGCAATCGCCGTTGCGAAGTAGTTCGGCTTCATCGCACACCTCGACGTGTATGTCCAGACGACGACATCAGCGTCACCCCTTCGGCGTAAACGCGCCTTCTCTACGAGTCGCCGATTACTCCATTCGGGTGCACTTGTTGCCTGCGGTTGCGGTCCGCCTAATACCTCGCTAAGGCGTTTTCTTCAGGTCCGTTCCGCCTGGCGCGACCGCGTCAGCCGTACCTCCTCGACGCCCAGCAGGCCGAGCAGCGGCACCTTGCCCACCCGCTGGGCGGGGTCGACCACCAGCTTCGCGCCGCGGATCCGGTCCAGCAGCAGCTCGGCCAGCGGCATGACCATGTGCCGGCCCCAGCAGCGTTCCGACACGTGGCCGAAGGGCAGATAGCCCGGGGTGCTGTCGGGGTCGAGACCGTCCCAGCGCTCGGGGCGGAAGGATTCGGGGTCCTCCCAGAGGGCGGGGTCCCGGTGGGACAGCAGCGGCAGCAGCAGCACGTCGTCCCGCTCGCCTATCCGGCCGTCGACGGCCGGATACTCGGCGGACGCGTTGCGCAGGATGTTCCACGACGGCGGCAGCAGCCGCAGCGACTCCAGGACGATGTTCCGGTTGGACACCCCGTCGTCGAACGGGGAGCCGAGCCAGAGGGCGTTGGCCACCAGCGTCGAGACGGTGAAGCACACGGGTGCCGCGGCCCTGCGGTACATGCCCATGACGTACCGGCGTTCCTGATAGCCCCGCGTCCGCGCGGCGCGGTCCGCGAGACCGGTCAGCCGGGCGTCGGGCCGGGGCCAGCCGGGCAGGGCGGCGCCGACCGCGATCACCGACCAGGTGAGCTTCGGGGTGAGTTCGAGGTTGCGGCTCATCAGCATGCGCAGCCGGTACGGGTCGCGGCCCAGGATGAGGTCGCGCAGGAAGAGGTGGCCGGTCAACGGCCAGGGGCCGGCGAGGTCCACGTCCTCGGGCAGGGGCCGGGCCAGTGCGTCGCGCACGTCGTTGCCGATCGTGCGGGTGACCGTGGAGGCCTCGGCACGGGTGATGGAACGCCCGTTCAGCGGCTTGAAGGTGGGGCGCTCCGTCTCGGTCGCCCGGCGCGCGGCCAGGATACGGTCGGCGACCTCGTGTCCCGCGACCCCGACCGTGTCCGGTTCGAGCCGGAAGACGTCCTGGCCCAGATGGTCGCCGATGAGGGCGGCGAGCCGCGGGGCGAACACGGTGGTGCGCGCACGCGCGAGGGACGACGGCGGCATGGCTCCTCCGATACGGGGCGGGGCGGGGAAGGCCGCGGCACGGCGGGACACCGCGGTCCGGCCGGACCGCATCGCGGCGGTTCGGCCGGACAACGATGTCACCGCGCCCGCGCACGGCGGCGCGCGATCAGTACCAGATGTACCAGGCGTTGGCCTTGAGGCTCTTGGCGGCGGCAACCCGGTTGCGGATGGCGAAAAGAAGCTTCATCACTGCACCTCCCCTCGGGGACGGACGGGTGACACGCGACGACTCCGCAGGGCACCGGTGAAGATCACGTGTCGGCAACGCTCGAAACCTTCCCTCGACCGTTCATCGCTTAATCACCGGAGCAGTCAACAGTCCGGTCGGCCAGTCGGTTTCGGACTTTCGCCGGTCATCGGCGCTCCGGATTGACGCGCCGCCCCGACGCATCGGCGCCTTACGACTGCCGGAGCTTCACCCACTGGTGGCAAGACGTGCCGACTGCCCGGATGCCGGACGGCCGGTCGCCGGGAGCGGACACTCGTCGTACCTCCGGGCGACGACCCGGCGGCCGAAGAATGGCCGGAAGCGCACACCCGCGCGACCCGTGACCGGAACGGGTGTCCGCGTTCGGTGATGTCACTCCGCCCGGCGGCGGGCGTAGGCCTCGATCTCGATCTTCATCCGGGGGTCGGCGAGGCCGCACTCCAGCATGGTGGCGGCCGGCCGGACGTCACCGAAACAGCGGCGCAGCACCGGCCAGCAGGGCTCGAAGTCGGCGCGGTCCGGCAGGAGATAGCGCACCCGGACCACGTCGGCGAAGGTGCACCCGGCCTCGGCCAGCGCGGCCCCGATGTTGCGCAGGCACTGTTCGGCCTGCTCCACGACGTCCTCGGAGATCGTCATGGCGGTGTAGTCGAAGCCGGTGGTCCCGGAGACATGCACCCAGTCCCCGTCGACCACGGCGCGGGCGTATCCGATCTGCTCCTCGAAGGTGGACCCGCTGAGGATCGCACGTCGTTCCGTCATGCGCGGAACGCTAGGTGACCAGGATCGATACGTCTAATACACGCATCGTCATGGAGTGATATCCCTGGAGATATGGACCGTCCCGATCTTCCCCTCCCCCAATTGCACGCCTTCGTCGTGCTCGCCGAGGAACTGCACTTCGGTCACGCGGCGGCCCGGCTCGGCATCGCCCAGCCGCCCCTGAGCCAGCAGATCCGGCGGCTGGAGGACCGGGTCGGCCATCCGCTGTTCCGTCGCGCGCCTGGGCGGGTCACGCTCACGCCGGCCGGGCAGGCCCTGCTGCCGTCCGCCCGGCAGGCCCTGGCCGGGCTCGCGGAGGGGCTGGCCGCGGCGCGGGCCGTCGGCGACGGCCGGGCCGGGCGCCTGCGGATCGGCTTCGCGGCCTCGCTCGCCCTCACCGTCCTGCCGGGCCTGCTGCGCGAGTTCCGGCAGGGGTTTCCGGAGGTGCGGCTGGACATCACCGAGATGACCACGGCACCGCAGCTCGACGCCCTGCGGGAGCGGACGATCGACATCGGTCTGCTGCGCGAGCCTCCGGACCGGGACCCGGAGCTGGCGTTCCGCACCGTACTGAGCGAGCCGTTCGTGGCCGTACTGCCGTCCGCGCATCCACTGGCCGCCCGGCGCACCGTACGGCCGGCCCAGCTGGCCGGCGAGCCGTTCGTCCTGCTGCCGCGCGCGGCGGGGCCGCGGTTGTACGACCGGATCACCGGCCTGTGCGAGGCGGCGGGCCACACCCCGCGCGTCGCCCAGCACGCGGTGGAGTGGCAGACGGTGTGCGCCCTCGTGGAGGCAGGTCTGGGGGTCTCGGTGGCCCCGGCGAGCATCCGCCGGATCCGCCTCGCGGGAGTCGTCTTCCGCCGGATCGCGCCCGCATCCGTACAGACCCGGGTCGCCGTCGCCTGGCGGCGGGACGACGAGGATCCGCTGGTCGGCCGGCTGCTGGCGGCGGTCGGCCGGCCAGCCCGGCCGGACTCCCCACCCGCCGCCGGACGGACGTCCCGACCGGGTCACTCCCGACGTGCGGCGCTCACTGCTCGGGGTGCACCGGATGCCTGCTCATGATCGAGACCCGGTTGAAGGCGTTGATGGTGACGGTCACCCAGATCACCGCGGCGATCTGGTCGTCGGTGAGGACGGCACGCGCCGCCGCGTAGGCGATGTCCTGGGCGGCGGAGTCGGCCGCGGCGGTGGTCGCCTCCGCCAGGGCGAGGGCGGCCCGTTCGGCGGGGGTGAACAGCTCGGTCTCGCGCCAGGCGGCGAGCACGCCGAGGCGCTGCGGGGTGTCGCCCGCCCGCAGCGCGGCCCGGGTGTGCACCTGGAGGCAGTAGGCGCAGCCGTTGACCTGGGACACACGGAGGTTGACCAGTTCCACCAGGACGCGGTCCAGGCCGGCCTCGGCGGCGACCCCGCGGACCGCCTCGGACGTCTGCACCAGCGCGTGGTACGCCTTCGGACTCTGCTTGTCGATGAAGATCCGCCGGTCGGCACCGGCCGGAACGGGACTGGTCAACCTGGACTCCCCACGCGGCAACTTTGTTGAACTTGAAACTATCATGCGTGGCTGCCGGGCGACAGCGCGTCTGCCGAGACCGTTGATCACAGCGCCGCGCGCCGCCCCGGAATTCCCCGCGCCCCGGGGCGGCGTCCCGCGTGCCGCGGGTCCGTCACGCGGCGGGCCGGGGGCAGTCCGCGTCCTCGGCCGGCAGGCGGCCGGTCGCGAGGTAGGCGTTGACCGTGGCGTCCACGCAGGAGCTGCCGAACGCGCCGTAGACGCCGTGCTGGTCCGCCCCCCGCAGGGTCACCAGGCGGGAGCCGGGCCAGGCGCGGTGGACCGCCAGGGCGTTGCGGTAGGTGGTGCGCGGGTCGCCGGTGGCGTTCACGAGCAGGGCCGGCAGATCGTCGCGGATCGTGGTCGGGCGCTCGCGCGGCGCATCCCAGAACGCGCACGGGGTGATGTTGTTCGTGACGGGCGCGAACAGCGGGTCCCGGTTCCCGGCGCGCCGCAGGTCGCGCCAGTACGTCTCCGGGTCCCGGGGCGCGGGCACGTCCCCGCACAGGATGGCCGTCTGCGCACTGCCGTAGCCGGACTCGTGCCCGGTCAGCAGGAACTCCAGCACCGAGGCCAGCCACGGGGACGGCGTGACCGCCCGGCCCTCCGCCGCGCGCCGCAGGTCCCGCACGCCCTGGGCGAAGTCGCCGTAGGCGGCGGGGTTGTCCTGCGAGAGGCCGTTGAAGACCACGACGGGCACGGTGTGCTCGTCGACCCGGTAGGCGCCGACACGCAGGGGTGAACGGGCGGCGGCCGACTGAGCCGCGCGCACGGCCGCCAGCACGGCGCTGCCGGTGCGCCCCAGCCCGTACGTCGCGTGGTGCGCGGCCGTCCAGTCGGCCCAGTCCCGCAGGGCGTGCCGGTTGGCCTGCTCGCTCCCCCGCAGCAGCCGCGAGCCGTAGACCGCGGGGTTCGCCACGCCGTCCAGGACGACCCGGTCGGCGCGGCCGGGGAACATGGTCGTGTACACCTGGCCCAGGTAACTGCCGTAGGAGTAGCCCAGGTAGGAGATCCTGCGCTCGCCCAGCGCGGCGCGGACCACGTCCATGTCGCGGGCGGTGTTCCGGGTGGTGGCGTACGGCAGCAGGTCACCGGCGTGGGTGCGGCAGCGGCGGGCGAGGTCGGCGGAGAAGGCGACCGAGCGGTCGAAGCCGGCGCGGCCGGTGCCGGCCCCGCGGATCATGCTGCCGGTGGGCCAGCCGCAGTCCAGCCCGGTGCTCCGGCCGACGAAGCGGGGGTCGACGCCCACCACGTCGTAGCGCGCGGCGACGTCCTTCATGGCGCTGCGCACCCAGGGCGGGTCGCCGAGCGTCTGTCCGCCCGGGCCGCCGCTGTTGAGGAGCAGCGCGCCGACGCGATGAGCGGTGTCGGTGCCCCGGATCCGGGAGATCGCGACCTTGATCGTACGGCCACCGGGGCGGGTGTAGTCCAGGGGGACGGTGACGTCGGCGCACCGCGCACCGGCCTGTTCGAGGTCCTTGCCGATGGTGTCGTCGGGGCCGAGCAGACAGCTCTTCCAGTGCAGGTGCTGGTGGTGGAAGCGGTCGAGAGGGCCGGTGGCCGGGCCGGCGGCGGCGGGCGTGGCGGGCGCGGCGCCCAGCGTCAGCGCGCCCGCCAGGGAGACGGCGACGGCCGCCGCGGCCCGCGCGGTGAAACGGCGCGAACGGCCGGGACGCGGACGGCGCCCGCCGCCCGGGGAGGTGGAGCCGGTCATGCGGATGTCCTTTCGGCAGAGCTGCCCTCGCAGAGGGCCTTGTCGACGACGTCGAGGAAGTCCAGTTCGGCCCGGAGGGTGGCGGGCACCTCGTTCAGGGCGAGGGCGACGGTTCGGCCGCCGGGACCGACGGCGACGAGCGCCCGGTGGCCGCCGGGCACGGTCCCGGCGTGGCCCCACCAGGTGCCGCCGCACGACAGCGGTGAGGAGATCAGGCCGAGCCCGTAGCGGGCGCCGGGCCAGAGCCGGTCGGGGTCGGCGGCCACCGTCCGCCGCATCTCGGCGAGTTGCGGCGCGGGCAGCAGCCGGCCGGTGAACAGCGCCCTGGCGAACCGGGTCAGATCGGCCGGTGTGGACACCAGGGCTCCGCCGACACCGCCGAAGGTCGTGTTCCAGTCGGTGCCGTCCGCCCGGCGGCCGTCCTCCGCGGTGAAGTAGCTGTGCGAGTGCGGGCCCCGGATGCGGGTGTCGTCGCCGGGCCAGTAGGTGTCGTGCAGGCCCAGCGGCGCGATGACACGGCGGGTGATCTCCGCCTCCGGGCTGTGGCCGGTGACCGCGCGGACGAGCAGACCGGCGACGAGGTAGTTCGTGGTGGCGTAGTGCCAGGTGTGTTCCGGGCGCGGCAACCGCAGGGCGCGGGCGACGAGGCGGCGGGGCTCGAAGTGGCGGTCGCGCACCCGCTCGGGGTGTTCCCACTCGGGCGCGTCGAGGTAGTCGGGCAGTCCGCTGGTGTGCTGGAGGATCCGCCGTACGGTGATCCGGCGGCCGTCGTGTCCGCCTTCACGGATCAGGCCCGGCAGGTAGCGTTCGACGGGCGCGTCCAGCAACAGCCGTCTTTCGGCGGCGAGTTGCAGGACGACGGTCGCGGTGAACGTCTTGGTGACGCTGCCGACGCGCAGCCGGTCGGTGGTGTTCATGGGGCGGCCGGTGCCGAGCTCGGCCACGCCGTCGGCCAGCGTCCAGCGGGCGCAGGAAGCGTCCGGGCCGGCGTCGGTGACCAGGACCGCGGCGCCCGCGATCCGGTCGTGCGCCACCAGGCGGTGGACCGCTCGGGCCGGCCCGGGGTGCGGTCCGCAGGAGCGGGGTACGTCCGGGGCCGGCCGCGCGACGGCGGCGGGGGCGGCGGCGGTCAGCAGGCAGGTCAGGGCCACGGCGAGAAGCGCGGTGCGTCGGCGGAGCGAGTTGCTCGGTGAGATCGCCATGTGGCATCACGCTAGGCACCGGCCGGGCCGCACTCACTCCGGCAGGCAGGCGATTCGGTGCGGGGGGCAGCCCCAGCGCGCGGACGGAGGCGAACCCCCCGGAGCCGTCCGCCCGGCCCGGTTTCGGCCGGCGATCCGGCATGTCCCACGGCGTCGGACAGCAGTGCCATGGGTGAAGCGCGCGCATTGCGCCGCCCGCGGATCCGGGGGCTGACACGCTGCTGATCGTGATCGAGCCCGCCGCCCGACGGACGGCGGGCGGGACGTGATGAAGAGTCCGCTCGTTGCGGCTGGGGGCAGGCGTTGTCGGTCGAGGAAGTCATCGGCGGTTCGGCCCCGCCGCCCGATCCGGACCGGGGGCGCTCGCGGGGCGAGGGGCCCCGGAGCGTGCCGCGGCACGTGGCCTGTGTGATGGACGGCAACGGCCGCTGGGCGGCACGGCGGTCGTTGCCCCGTACGTCGGGTCATCGCGCGGCGGAGGCGACGGTGATCGACGTCATCGAAGCGGCGCGGAGGGCCGGTGTGCGGTGGCTGAGCCTGTACGCGTTCTCCACCGAGAACTGGCAACGCCCCGGCGCCGAGGTCGACTTCCTGATGCGGCTGGTCCGCCGCGTGGTGCGCAAACACGCCCCGTTGCTGCACGCCCGCGGGATCCGCTGCCGGTTCCTCGGAGTGACGGATCCCCGGATCCCCCCGGCACTGACCCGGGACTTCGCCGATCTGATGACGCTGACCGAGGAGAACCGGGGCATGACGCTGACCGTCGCCTTCGATCACGGCGGGCGCGGTGACATCGTGACGGCGGCGCGCTCGCTGATCCGCAGCGGAGTGCCGGCCGAGGCGGTCGACGAGCGGAGCTTCGCCGCCCATCTCCCCTTTCCCGACACGCCCGATGTGGACCTCGTCATCCGGACCTCCGGGGAACAGCGCATCTCCAACTTCATGCTCTGGCAGGTCGCCTACGCGGAATGGATCTTCCCGCCGGTGCTCTGGCCCGATTTCCGCGCACCGCACTTCCTGGCATGCCTGCACGCCTATCAGCAGCGTGACCGCCGCTTCGGCGGCGTGACGCCGAACTCGAACGGAGCGGAACGACCGTGACCGACACAGGCAGCAACGAGCCCGGCCCCACCGGCGGCGGCGAGCACCACGACCGGGAGCCGGGGCCGTCCGCGTACGGTACGGACACCACCCCCCTGTTCGGACCGGGCAGTCGGTTCAACGCCTTCTTCAACGATCCGCGCTGGGCGCTGGCCATCATCCGGGCGACCGTGCTGGAGGCCGCGCATCCGCAGGTGGGCGCGGCCCTGATCGACAACTCGACGTTCGTGACGCACCCGTGGCGACGGCTGCGCAACACGCTCGTGAGCCTCCAGCGCATGTTCGGCGCCGACGACGGCGTGCGGCAGCGGGAGGCGGCGCGGCTCAACCGGCTGCACGCGCGGCTGTCCGGCACCGACGCCCGCGACCGGCCCTACGACGCGATGGATCCCGAAGTCCGGGCCTGGGTGGTCGCGACCATCTTCGAGAGCAGCGTCACGATGTGCCGCCTCAGCGGACAGCCCCTGGAGCAGACCGCCATCGAGCGGCTGTACGCGGAATTCCGTGCCTACCTCGCCGCCCTGGACGGCGATGCCGGTCACCTTCCGCCCACGGTGCAGGAGTTCTGGACCTACTACGAGCGTGTGGTCGAGGAGAGGCTGGAGAACACGGAGGCGATGCGCGTCATCCTCTACAAGCTGTTCGACCACCTTCCCGCGCCGCCGCTGCTGCAAGGACTGCCGACCATGTGGGCGGCCGGCCGGGCGATCGCCGGTCCCCTCATCGGGGTGATCACCGTGGCGTCCCTTCCGGAGCCCTTCCGCCGGCGGGCGGGACTGCCCGAGGTGCCCGGCGCCCAGACCCTGATGCAGAGCGCCTATCTGGCCGCCGGCCTCGCGCGGTTCCTCCCGGACGGCTGGATCCAGACGGAGGGCCTCACCAAGCTGCTCACCCTCTCCCCCGGCGGCGACGATCCCCGGGCCCGGACGGTCGACGCGCTGCGGGAGCGGATGAAACGGGCCGGTGCCCTGGTCCGGCTGCTCACGCCGATTCCGCCGGAGCCGGAGCCCGACGGGGCGACCGGGGCGCCGCGCGGCGCCGAGGAGTTCTTCTCGGCGGTCCTGGACCAGACCGGGGACGGGTACGTGGACTGGCCCGACCTCGCCGCCATGGCCCGCGAGATCGCCGGCCGTCTCGACCTTGACGAGCCCGAGGAGACCCGGCTCTACGACGCCTTCGCCGACTGGTGGCGGGAGCTCCAGACCGCTCTCGACACCGACGGCGACGGCCGCGTCAGCGCCCCGGAGTACGCCGCGGGCGTACCCTCGCTCGCCGGTCCCGCCCTGATCAGGGTCGCGGAGGTGCTCTTCGACGTCACCGACGCGGACGGCGACCAGCGTGTGGACGCGCACGAGTACCGGACACTGTTCCGCCGGGGTTTCCGGCGGAACGTGCCCGGCGCCGACGGCACGTACTCGCGCGGCGTGTTCGTGCGGGAGTTCCTGTCCTTCATGTCGGGCCGGGAGCGCTCGACTCCGTACGACCCGCTGTTCACCGACGCCTGAGCCGCGGCCTCCGGGGGGAGCGGCCCGGCCCGGTCAGCCGAGGCCGAGGACGCTCATGGTGCGTTCGGCCATGCGCCGCTCGCCGAGGGCGTTGGGGTGGACCGGGACGATGTTCAGCCCGAACAGGAGCGGCTCGATCCACCGGGTGCCCACGGCCTGGCAGGCGTCGTGTCCGGCGGAGACCTCGGCGAAGTCCACGTACGTGGCCCCCGTCTCCTCGGCGGCGCTCCGGACGACGGAGTTGAGGTGCGCCTGGAGGGCGTGCAGGTACGGCACGTCGCCCTCGGCGATCGGCAACCGGGCGAAGCAGGAGGGGTCGGCTTCGGCGGGTGTGATCCACGGGTATCCGAGCACCGCCACCCGGGCGTGGGGGGCCTTGGCGCGGACGCTGCGGAGCGCGGACCGCAGCGCCGGAGAGGTGTGGGTGTCGATCGCGTCGTCGAAGGACGAGCCGTACTTGTCCTTGCACGGGCTGCCCTTGCCGCCGCCGAGGACGCCCTCGGTGCCGCAGGCGATCATGGCGTTGACGAAGGTGCCGTTGTCGTTGCCGCCGATCGTCAGGGTCACCAGGTCGGTGTCCGCGGTGACGGCGTCGGCCTGCGGGGCCGTACCGGGGTACTGGGCCTCGGTGAAGTCCTTGGTCTGGGCGGCACCGCAGGTCACGTCCGTCAGTCGCGCCGCGGTGCGGGCGGCGATGACGTGGGGGTAGTTGGCCGTGGAACGCAGACAGAGCGGGCTGGTCAGGTCGGCGGGGAGGACGCCCGAAGCGGCGCTGTAACTGTCCCCCAGGGCGGCGTACTCCAGGGGTGCCGTGGCCTGGGCGGGGGCTGCGGTGAGGCCGAGGGCCAGCGCGCCGACGGCCGCGGACGCCGTGGTGAGGACACGGCGCAGGGCGGGCAGAGGCATGTGCGATCCCTTCTCGGGACGGGACGCGCGGCAGCCGGGCATGGCGGTGCCGCGGGCATGGCGGTGCCGCGGGCATGGTGGGGCGTGCGAGGTGACACGTGCGCGTGGTGGGGCGTGCGCGAGTGGGCGTGCGAGGTGAAACGTGCGCGAGGTGGGGCGTGCACGTGGACGTGCCGGCTCGGGGGGGGAACGGGTGTGCCGGCTTGCGGTACGGGGGGCTCGGTCGTGGGGCGGCTCGATCGAGCGACAGGACGTGCGGGGCGGGCACGGGAGACCGGCCGCAGGGTTACTGCGTGGTTCTACCGATAGGTAATGTGAGGCCGCCGCACCGCCGAGTCAACCTTGCCGACAGAACTTTTGAAACGTGGATCGCCTGATAGTCCGGGCGTATCGGGGGCACTCGGAGAGCAGAAGCACCACTACCAGCTGGAGGCACGTCATGATCGCCCTCGGCGTCATCCTGCTCATCATCGGCTTCGTCACGGGAATATCGATCCTGTGGACCATCGGCGTGATCCTGCTGGTGGTGGGGGCCATCCTGTGGATCATGGGGTCCATGGGGCACGCGGTCGCCGGCCGTCGCCACTACTGGTGACCGAGGTCCGTCGCACTCATGGTGACCGAGGTCCGTCACCACTCATGGTGACCGAGGTCCGTAGGTGACCGAGGTCCGCAGCCGCTGCTCGTGACCAGCGACGAGTAAATCCCCAAGTTGTCCCTCCCGGCACATCCGCTCCACGAAGCGGGCCGGGAGGGCCGTCTGTGCGGCCCGCCGGAAGGATTCCGGCGGGCCGCCGGCGGCCAGGCGCACTTCCCGACGGCCCGGGTCCGGGTCGCCACGCCCCTGAAGCCGGTGGTCGCGGGCGCCGGACAGCTCGCCCGTCCACCGACCGCGCGTGTCGCCGGCGGCCAGGACGCCGCCGGGGCTGCTCCGGACGCTCTCCGTGTCGCCGCCCGGATGCTCTGCGCGCGTTCCGGAACGCCGCCTTGCCTTCCCCTTGCCTGCCCTCCCGCCCCCGCACTCACATGCCCGTCATCGGCGGCGGGCCCGCCGCCGGGCGGGCCGTGGGAAGCGGTGGGACGGCGGCGCGTCGACAGGCCGGACGGAACGACCGGCGCATGCCGGACCTCGGGGGCGGCGGCCGACTGTCGCGAAGCCGACCCGGAATTGTCCGTGATCTGTAACAGAGGGATCCCGTGATCCCTTCCGACCGTCCTGCCAGGTGCACGGAACTCACCGACTACCAGGGGCGGGACGGACATGGCACGGCATGGCGGGCGAGGATGGTACGGCCGGGTCGTCGCGGCGGCGGTCGGAGTCACGGCGGTGGCCGCCGCCACCTCGGTGTGGACCGCGCAGGCCGGTCAGACCGGCGGAGGGTCCGCCGCTTCGGGCGCCGCCGCCCGGCCCGCGGCACCGAAGGCGGCCCCGGTGTCGGAGACCATCGTGCACGCCTCGGACCGGGGCGAGCACGCGGTCAACATCACCATCGACGACGGCCCGGACCCGGTCTGGACCCCGCAGGTGCTCCAACTGCTGCGGGACAACGGTGTGAAGGCGACGTTCTGCATGGTCGGCCCCCAGGCGCAGGCCCACCCTGATCTGGTCAAGCAGGTGGTGGCCGCCGGACACCGGCTGTGCGACCACACGGTGTCGCACGACACCACCATGGACCACAAGTCGCAGGCCTATCAGTCGCAGCAGATCCTCGACGCCGAACAGCAGATCACCAAGGCTTCGGGGGGCGTACGGCCGATGTACTACCGCGCCCCGGGCGGCGCCTTCACCCCGTACAGCCGGAAGCTGGCGGCCTCGCACGGGATGCGGCCGCTGGGCTGGAACGTCGACTCCAAGGACTTCGAGCGGCCGGGCAGCGACGCGATCATCGCGACCGTCAAGGGCCAGCTGTCCAACGGACCCACGATCCTCTTCCACGACGCGGGCGGCGACCGCTCCCAGACGGTGGCGGCGCTGCGCACCGTGCTGCCCTGGCTGAAGCAGCAGGGATACGCCTTCGGCTTCCCCGTGCGCTGACGCACCGTCATCCTCGCGCGCGACGGGGCCCGCCGCTCGATCGGAGCCGGCGGGCCCCTCGGCGTACCGGCACGGGGTGCGGCCGAGATGCGCGCCAAGGGGCAACGGGATGATCTTGGGGCTCTGTCGCAGTAAATCCGTTGTTCACTGCGGCAGTGGTGGATACGTCTCCGGGATCGAGAAACCGCCCGAATGCGTTTCCGCTGTGCGGACTTGAGGGGAGCGGACTGTCAGTGCCCGGGGCCGGCATGCTTGCCTGGGTCATGCCCGAGATCCTCCGTCACGGGCAGGCACTCGGCGAGCAGGTCGACGACGTCGCGCCAGGCTCGCTGCGCGTGCCGTGGGTGGTAGCCGACGCCGGGGACCGCGGGGTGGCCGACCGGTGGGTGGTGGAAGGCGTGCAAGGCGCCGCCGTAGACCGTGAGGCGCCAGTCGACGCCCGCGGCCTGCATCTCAGCGGTGAACGCGTTCCGTTGCGCGGGCGGCATGATCGGGTCTTCCGACCCGACCCCGGCCCACACCGGGCAGCGGATGCGCGCCGCCTCGCCCGGTCGGCCCGTGGTCAGTGCGTTGACTGTCCCGATCGCGCGCAGGCCGACGCCGGCGCGCCCGAGTTCCAGCCCGACGGCACCCCCCGTGCCATAGCCGACGGCGGCGATCCGGTCGGGGTCGGTCCGCGGTTCGCTGCGCAACACATCGAGCGCCGCATGGCCGATGCCTCGCATCCGCTCGGGATCAGCGAGCAGCGGCAGGCAACGGGCCAGCATCTCCTCGGGGTCGCCCAAGTAGCGCCCGCCATGGAGGTCGAAGGCCAGCGCTATATATCCCAGCTCGGCGAGAGCATCGGCCCGGCGGCGCTCGACGTCGCTGAGCCCCATGCCCTCCGGTCCGAGCAGCACCGCGGGCCGGCGGTCGGCACCGGCCGGGAGCGCGAGGTGCCCGATCATCGTCAAACCGTCGGCCGGATACTCGACCGTACGCGTCGTAATCGTCGTCACCAGACTGGACTGTAGCGATCGCCGAGCCCGGTCCGGCCGGTGTTCTGCCGCTGGCAGAACAGCAGGATTCCGGGGTGTACCGGCCCGCTCCCGTGAAGGGCGTCACCAGCCAGTTCCCTCACTGCTCGGGCAGCCTGGCCGAGACCGGCGGCGGTCGGGTCCTGCTCGCGCGGCGGGGTGAAGTCGACGCCGAGTATCGGATACGCGGTCCGTTCAATCGATGTCACGACCCACCCCGGGCCCCAGACGACGCTCAACATCACCACCGACGACACTGAGCCGAACGGGCGACGGCCGACGGGCGCTCAGGGCTTCGAGATCATCCTGTTCTCCCTTTGGCGCGTGTCTCGGTCACACCCCGGCACCACACCGCCCGGCACGTGTCCGAGGGGATCCTCTCCGAAGGGCGCGGTGCACGGCGGGCCGGGCCGGCGGCACGTCGCGCGGCCGTTCACGCAAGCTGCTGCTACGGTCGGGTTCCTGCTCGGTCCCGCTGGTCCGCATGCCCCGGGGGCTGCCCGGCGCGGCGGATTCCGCACGGGCTTCAGGAGGCGACTCATGCGGGTGGGACTGCATGCCCTCGGCATCGGGGACGGGGCTCGTCCGGAGATCGTCCGGGCCGTGGCGCACGCCGCGGAAGCGCAAGGGTTCAGCCGGCTCTGGGCGGGCGAACACGTCGTCCTGGTCGACACCCCCGCCTCACGGTATCCGTACTCCGACGACGGCCGGATCGCCGTCCCGGCCGACGCCGACTGGCTCGATCCCCTGCTCGCCCTGAGCTTCGCGGCCGCCGTGACGGACGAGATCGGCCTCGCCACCGGAGTGCTGCTGCTTCCCGAGCACAATCCCGTGGTGGTGGCCAAACAAGCGGCGACCCTGGACGTCCTCTCGGCCGGGCGGGTCACGCTCGGCGTCGGCATCGGCTGGTCGGCCGACGAGTTCACCGCGCTGGGCGTCCCGTTCGCGGGGCGCGGCCGCCGGACCGAGGAGTACCTCGCCGCGATGCGGACCCTGTGGCGGGAGGACGTGGCCACGTTCGAGGGGGAGTTCACGCGCTTCCGCAAGGTGCGCGTCAACCCCCGCCCGGTGCGCGACCGGCGGATCCCCGTCGTCATGGGCGGCAACGGCGAAGCGGCGCTGCGCCGAGCCGCGACGCTCGCCGACGGCTGGTACGGCTTCAACCTGTCGGCCGCCGAGGCGGTGGAGCGCGTCGCCGTGCTCGCCGGGCACTGCGCCGAGCGGAACCGCCCGATGGACGACCTCGTCGTGGCGGTCGCGCTGACCGACGCCACCCCCGACCTGCTGCCCGAGCTGGCCCGAGCCGGAGTCACCGAACTCGTCGTCGTCGAGGCACCGCCCGCGACACCCGACGAGGCCACGCGCTGGGTCGCCGGCCTCGCCGGCCGGTGGCTGGCACCCGCCGGTTCGCAAGCGGCGGCCTCCGGTTCGTAGGGGGGCAGCCTCCGGTTCGCAAGCGACGCCCGCCGGTTCCTGAGCGGCAGCCTCCGGTTCGCAAGCGACGCCCGCCGGTTCCTGAGCGGCAGCCTCCGGTTCTCAGGCGGCAGCCTCCGGTTCGCAAGCGGCGGCCTCCGCGCCCTACCGGGCCGGCCGGGCCGCCGGAAGGTCAGCGGCCGGTCGTCGACGCGGCTTGCACGGCGGCCAGTTGTGCGGCGGCGTTGGCCAGCAGGGTGTCCAGGACGACCGGGTAGGCGCTGTGGGGCATGCGGGCGGCCAGGAGGCCGGCGGTCGCGGCGATGTGGGGATAGGACTCCGCGGGCAGCCGGGCGTACGTGGAGGTCCACATCTCCTCGTCCGTCGTTCGGGCCTCCTCCGCCAGGGCGAGCGCTCCGGCGTCGAGGGCGGCGAAGGCGAGGCTCAGGTCGATGAAGGCGTGGTAGAGGCGGATCGCGGTGGCGTCCGGCAAGCCGGCGGTGCGCAGGATGCCGATGATCGTCTCGTCGACCGCGATCTCCCGGGGCCGGCCGGTGACCCGGCTCGCGGTCAGGGCGGCGGCCTGCGGGTGGGCGAGATACGAGGAGTGGATGGCGAGCCCGAGGGACCGCAGGTCGGCCGTCCACTCCCCGGTGGCGGACCAGTTGTCCAGCGCGCGTCCCATCAGCTCGTCGCCGATGGCGCGGGTGAGGTCGTCCATGCCGGCGAAGTAGCGGTAGAGGGTGCTGGGATCGGCGCCGAGGGCGGTGCCGAGGCGGCGTGCGGTGAGGCCGCCGGTGCCGTGCTCCCGCAGTACCCGCAGCGCGGTCTCCACGATCAGCCTCTCGGACAGCACCGTGCCCTGCCGGGTCGGCCGGCGCCTGCGGCGCGCCGTCTCCGGCACCACTTGCTTGGTCATACGGACTCCAGATCCGGCGTGCTCGCCCCGTCCGCGCCGAGCGCGCGGCGCGGGCGCCGCGCCACTCCTCCTCATCGCCCCGGCGGCGATCCTTATGCCAACACTGTTGACTCTACCGGAGCCGTCCCGTTCCATCGGGGCATCTCATCGGCGTGTGCTTGAGGGAAAGGTGTGTGACATGCGAGTACTGCTCGTGGGCGCGGGCGGGGTCGGAACCGCCGTCACGCGGATCGCGGCCCGCCGCGGCTTCGTGACCCGCATGATCGTGGCCGACTACGACCCGGCCAGGGCCGAGGCCGCCGTCGCCGCGCTGGCGGAGCACGGGGACCGCTTCGGCGCGCGGCGCCTGGACGCCTCCGACGAGGACGGCGTGCGCCGGCTGCTGATCGAGGAGCGCTGCGACGTCCTGCTCAACGCCACCGACCCGCGGTTCGTGATGCCCCTGTTCCGCGCGGCGCTCGCGGCGGGCGTGCACTACCTCGACATGGCGATGTCCCTGTCCGTCCCGCATCCCCGGCGCCCTCACGAGGAGTGCGGCGTCAAGCTCGGCGACGGCCAGTTCGAGCTGGCCGGCCAGTGGGCGGACTCCGGCCGGCTGGCCCTGGTCGGCATGGGCGTGGAACCGGGGCTGTCCGACGTCTTCGCCCGGTACGCCGCGGACGAACTCTTCGACGAGATCGAGGAGATCGGCGTCCGTGACGGGGCCGACCTGGCCGTGGAGGGGTACGACTTCGCTCCCTCCTTCAGCATCTGGACCACGATCGAGGAGTGCCTGAACCCTCCGGTGGTGTACGAGAAGGACCGGGGCTGGTTCACCACCGCGCCGTTCAGCGAGCCGGAGGTCTTCGAATTCCCCGAGGGCATCGGCCCGGTCGAGTGCGTGAACGTGGAGCACGAGGAGGTGCTGCTGATCCCGCGCTGGGTGGACGCTCGCCGGGTGACGTTCAAGTACGGGCTGGGCGACGACTTCATCGCCAAGCTGAAGACCCTGCACGAGCTGGGCCTGGACTCCGCCGCGCCGATCACCGTCCCCGGTGCGGACGGGCCCGTGCGGGTGTCGCCGCGCGACGTGGTCGCCGCCTGCCTGCCCGACCCGGCCACCCTGGGCGAGCGGATGACCGGCAAGACCTGTGCGGGCACCTGGGTGAAGGGCACGAAGGACGGCGCTCCGCGCGAGGTGTACCTGTATCACGTGGTCGACAACCAGTGGTCGATGCGCGAGTACGGCTCCCAGGCCGTGGTCTGGCAGACGGCCGTCAACCCGGTCGTCGCCCTGGAGCTGATCGCCGGCGGCGTCTGGTCCGGCAAGGGCGTCCTCGGCCCCGAGGCCCTCCCGCCCCGCCCCTTCCTCGACCTGCTCACCGCGTACGGCTCGCCGTGGGGCCTGCGCGAACAGGGCTGACCCGGAGGGGGCGGCGGGGGCCGGGTCCGGGCCGCCGCTGCCGCCGGCTCACCGCCGGGACCGGGGTGACCCGGTCTCCGGCTCCTGCGTCAGCTTCTCCTTCTCCGCCTTGAGCTTGCGCCACACCGTGCCGAGGGCCTCGATGTCGCGCTCGTCGAGGAGGTCGGTGAAGACCGGCGCCAGGACCTCACGGCGGGTGGTGTCGGCCTCCTCGAAGACACGGCGCCCCTCGGCGGTGAGCGCGACCTCGACCGACCGCGCGTCGCGCGCCGACGGCGTACGGGCCACCAGTCCCCGGGCCTGGAGGGCGTCCACGACCCGGGAGACCTGGCTGCGGCTGAGCATGGTGCTGTTGCCGAGGACGGAGGCGGGCACGGGCTCGGCGCTGGATGCCAGCCACAGCATCACCTCGAACCAGGACACCGGCAGGTCGTGCGTCTTGACCAGGGCCCGGTCCACGCGCTCGGTCAGCACCGTGCCCGCCCAGACCAGCCCGTAGAAGGCGTGGTCCGCGGCGGGCATCTCGGCCTGGGGCAGCTTCTTCGGCATGAACCGATTATAGGCGCGTTGCGTGCGCACACACATAAAGCTATGTTGTGTGTGCACGCACACAAAGCTGTCGCGTGTGCACACACGAACACCCACACGACCGCTGCCGAGAAAGGCTCCCCCATGCCCACCACCCCCCGCACCGTCCTGATCACCGGAACCTCCTCCGGCATCGGCCTGGCCGCCGCCGTCGCCGCCGCCCGGGCCGGCTGGCGCACGGTCGCCACCCTGCGCGACACCGCCCGCGCCGGCGCCCTGCGCGAGGCCGCCGCCGAAGCGGGCGTCGAACTCGACATCCGCCGGCTCGACGTGACCGACGAAGCCTCCGTCACCGCCGCCGTCGACGGCGTGATCGCCGACCACGGCCGCCTGGACGCCGTCGTCAACAACGCGGGCGCCGGCCACCTGGGCACTCTGGAGAACGACTCCATGGAGAACATCCGGAACGTGATGGAGGTCAACTTCTTCGGTGTCCTGAACGTCTCCAAGGCCGCGCTCCCCCACCTGCGCGCCACCGGCGGCCGGCTGATCACCGTCACCAGCGTCGGCGGCGTCGTCGGCCAGCCGTTCAACGAGGCGTACTGCGCGGCCAAGTTCGCCGTCGAGGGCTACCTGGAGAGCCTGGCCCCCGTCGCCCGGACCCTGGGCGTGAGCGTGTCCGTCGTGGAACCCGGTGCCGTGGCCACCGAGTTCGTCAACAAGATCGGCGTCGACCTGGAGGCCGGCCTCGACGCCGGACCGTACACCGGTGCCCTGCGCCGCTACATCGACCGCACCGTCGAGCAGTTCAAGGAGGGCAGCGCCCAGACTCCGGCCGGAGCGGCGGAGGCGGTCATGACGGCCCTCCACGCCGACCGGCCCGCCTTCCGGATCCAGACGACCGACTGGGCGCGCGCCTTCGTCGGCACCAAGCTGGCCGACACCGACGGCTCCGCGGTCCAGGACCTCACCACCACCTGGGTCGCCTGACCCACCGCGAGCCGCCGAACCACGCGAAGGCGGTGAGCGGAGGCTTTTGCGAGCCCTGCGGGGTTTGTGCCGCTCCGGCGTTGCACAGCGTGCGTCCGCCGGTCACAAGGTGGTTGAGACCTCTTGTGGGCGTGTTCATGCAGTCCCTAGCCTCCGGGGTGTTGTGCACAGCGAAACAGTCGTTGCGCATGTTGCAACACCTCATCGGAGGAGCACTCCATGAACCTGTCCGTCCGTTTTATCGGGCCTCTTGCGCTCGCCGCCGCCCTGGCCACCGCCTGCGCGCCGCAGACCTCCGGCAACGCCTCCTCCGACAAGGACGAGAAGACCGGCACCCTGCGCGTCTGGCTCTTCCAGGAGGTCGACAACCAGCCCAAGGAACGCGTCGTCGACGCGGTCCTCGCCGGTTTCGAGAAGGCACACGGCGGAACCGACGTCAGCGTCGAGTACATCCCCGTGGAGACCCGGGCCCAGCGCATCAAGGCCGCCTTCAACGACCCGAAGTCCGCGCCCGACGTCATCGAGTACGGCAACACCGACACCGCCGGCTATGTGAAGGACGGCGGACTCGCGGACGTCACGAAGGACTTCAACGCCTGGAGCGAGGCCAAGGACACCGACCCGACCGCACGGCAGTCGGTCACCGTGGACGGCAAGGTCTACGGGGCGCCGTACTTCGTCGGCGTCCGGGCGCTGTACTACCGGACCGATGTCCTGCGTGAACTCGGCCTGCGCGTACCGAAGTCGCAGGCCGAGCTGATCTCGACCGCGAAGAAGATCCGCGCCGCGAAGCCCGGCCTGTACGGCCTCGCCGTCGGCGGCGCCTACACGTACGGCGCGATGCCGTTCATCTGGGCCAACGGCGGTGAACTGGCCACCGGCAGGAGCGGTTCGTACGCCTCCGCGATCGACAGCCCGGACGCGCGGAAGGGCATCAAGGCGTACACCTCGCTCTTCGGCGACGACAACTGTCCCGCCGCCAAGTGCGCGGTGATGGGCGGCAACGACACGGTGACCGCCTTCGCCTCCGGCAAGGCGGCGATGGCGATCGGCGGGGACTTCAGCCACGCCGCCGTCGAGGCCGGGAAGGTGAAGGGCACGTACGCGGTGGTTCCGCTGCCGGGGGTGAAGCCCGGCTCGATCGCCCCGGCCTTCGCGGGCGGGAACAACATCGGCGTGCTGAAGAGCACCTCGCACCGCACGCTCGCCGTGGACCTGATGAAGCGGCTCGCCTCGAAGAAGACGCAGGGCGAACTCTTCGACGCGATGGGCTTCCTGCCGACCTTCACGGACGTACGGCAGCAGGCCGCGGCCAGGGAGCCGTTCGTGAAACCGTTCGTCGAGACGCTGGCCGCCGGCACCGAATTCGTCCCGGCCTCCCCCGCCTGGGCGCAGATCGACTCCTCGCTGGTGCTGCCGACGATGTTCCAGGAGATCGTCAGCGGCAAGAAGGACGTCGCGCACGCGTCCCAGGACGCGGCGAAGAAGATGGACGACGCGTTCGGATCCGCGGGGTGACGCGGATGACGGACGCGGCGCTTCCGCCGGAGCCGGGCGGAGCGGTGACCACCGCCGGTCCGCCGGGGACGGCCGGCCCGGTCGCCGCCCCCACGACCGGCCCCGCCCCACGGAGGACGGCCCGGCCGGCGGGCCCCTCGCCCGGGCGTCCCCGGCGCGGAGCACGCCCCCGTGGGGGCTGGACACCCTGGCTCTACCTCGCGCCCGCCCTCGTCTGCCTCGGCGGGCTGCTGGTCTACCCCGTCTACCAGCTCGGCCTGATCTCTTTCCTGGAGTACACGCAGGCCCAGGTCAGCGGCGGCGAACCGGCCCGTTTCCGGGGCCTGGCGAACTACACCGAGCTGTTCGCCGACGACCAGTTCTGGCAGGTGCTGCTGGCGACGGTCGGTTTCGCGGCGGCCTGTGTGGTCTGCACACTGGCGGTGGGCTGCGCGCTCGCCGTCCTGCTCACCCGGATCCGTGCGATCCCGCGCCTCGCTCTGCTGCTGGCGGCGCTGGGGGCGTGGGCCACACCGTCGATCACCGGCTCGACGGTCTGGCTGTTCCTCTTCGACCCCGACTTCGGTCCGGTCAACCGCCTCCTGGGGATCGGCGACCACTCCTGGACGTACGGCCGTTACAGCGCCTTCCTGCTCGTCCTGCTCGAAGTGGTGTGGTGCTCCTTCCCGTTCGTGATGGTCACCGTCTACGCCGGTATCCGTGCGGTGCCGAGCGAGATCCTGGAGGCCGCCGCCCTGGACGGCGCCTCGCAGTGGCGGATCTGGCGCTCGGTGCTCACGCCGATCCTGCGGCCGATCCTCGTCATCGTCACCGTCCAGTCGGTGATCTGGGACTTCAAGGTCTTCACCCAGATCTATGTCATCACCAACGGCGGCGGCATCGCCGGCCAGAACCTGGTCCTGAACGTCTACGCCTATCAGAAGGCCTTCGCGTCCTCGCAGTACAGCCTCGGCTCGGCGATCGGCGTCGTGATGCTGCTGATCCTGCTCGCCGTCACGCTCGGGTATCTGCGGCTGCTGCGCCGCCGAGGGGAGGAACTGTGAGTTCCGTACATGGTCCGGCGGCTGGCGGGTCGGGGGTACGCGGGTCAGGGGTACGCGGTCTGGTGCGGCGCCCCTGGCGGCTGGCCGCCGAGGTGACCGCACTGCTGGTCGCCGCGGTCGTGGCCTTTCCCCTCTACTGGATGCTGCTGAGCGCGGTCAAACCGGCCGGGGAGATCGAGTCCACGGACCCGCGCCCCTGGACCTCGTCCCCCACCCTGGACTCCTTCCGGCGCGTGCTGGAACAGCACGAATTCGGCCGGTACTTCGTCAACAGCCTGATCGTCGCGGTGAGTGTCGTGATCGCCTCCGCGCTGATCGCCTTTCTCGCCGCGACCGCCGTGACCCGGTTCCGGTTCCGCTTCCGGACCACTCTGCTGATCATGTTCCTGGTGGCCCAGATGGTGCCGGTGGAGGCGCTCACCATCCCCTTGTTCTTCCTCATGCGGGACTTCGGTCAGCTGAACACCCTGGGGTCACTGATCCTGCCGCACATCGCCTTCTCCCTGCCGTTCGCGATCTGGATGCTGCGGGGATTCGTGAAGGCCGTACCGGAGTCCCTGGAGGAGGCCGCGTACCTGGACGGGGCGAGCCGCGCGCGGTTCCTGTGGCAGATCCTCTTCCCGCTCGTGCTGCCGGGCCTGGTGGCCACGAGCGTGTTCTCCTTCATCTCGGCCTGGAACGACTTCCTGTTCGCCAAGTCCTTCATCATCAGCGACACTTCGCAGTCGACGCTGCCGATGGCGCTGCTGGTCTTCTACAAGCCCGACGAGCCGGACTGGGGAGGGGTCATGGCGGCGTCCACGGTGATGACGGTTCCGGTGCTGGTGTTCTTCGTGCTCGTCCAGCGGCGGCTGGTGTCCGGGCTGGGCGGCGCGGTGAAGGACTGACGCACCGCGGACGCCTGCCATCGGCGCGACGCGCCCGCGGCCTCAGGTGCCGAACCGGCCGCGGGCGGTCTCGATGTGCCCGAGATGCCGGCGGGTCCACTCGCACATGCCGTCGACCGTCGCCCGCAGGGCTCGGCCCGGCTCGGTGAGGGTGTAGTCGACCCGGGGCGGCACGGTGGGGTGCACGTGCCGCTCGACCAGGCCGTTGCGCTCCAGCATGCGGAGGTTCTGGGTGAGCATCTTGTGGCTGATGCCGTCGATCTGCTTGCGCAGCTCCGTGAAGCGCCGGGTGTCCTCGCCCACGGCTTCGATGATCAGGAGCGCCCACTTGTTGGCGATGTCCGAGAAGATCTCCCGCGCCAGCGAGTCCGCGCGGGTCAGGTCCGCTTCGTCCGCGGGCGAGCCGTCGACCGGCTTGGGCACCATGGGGTTCCCCCGTCATCGAAGAGTGCGTTCTTCCATGTCAGGGATCAATCTCCTACGGTTCCCCGGTAACCACAAGAGAGCCAGGTGGAGAGCGAAACCACCGCGGTCCCCGGCCGCGCGCCGTCTTCCCGTCCGCCGCTCCCGGCCGGGGCCGTCTGGGACCATGACCGTGTGAACGGGAATCCGGCGTACGGCGGGGCCGAGCCGGTGGACGCGCTCGACGTGACGCCGACGCCCCGGACGGCGGTGGCGTGGCTGCCGCCGCGGGAACTCTGGGCGCCGATCCAGGACATCCGCTGGGAGCACGACCCGCAGGTGCGTCGATGGCCGCCGCACGTGAACCTGCTGTTCGGCTTCGTACCGGAGGAGGAGTTCGCGCGGGCGCTGCCGCTGCTGGCCGCCGGGGCGGCACACACCACGCCGTTCACCGCGCGCCTGGCCGGTGTGCGCTATTTCCGGCACCGGCACTACGCGACCGTGTGGCTCGACCCCGCCGCGGCCGACCCTGCGCCCTGGGCCCGTCTCCACGGTGAGCTGGCGCTGCGGTTTCCACGCTGCCACGGTCGCGGCGGGCGTTTCACCCCTCATCTGTCGCTCGGCCGCACCCAGGACCCGAAACCGCTGGCCGCCGAGTGCGCCGGACGGCTCGGCGCGCAGTCGGCGGCGGTCGAGGAGGTGGTCCTGCTGTCCCGGCGCGACGACGAGCCCATGCGGCCCCGGGCCCTGATCACCCTGGGCACGGGCGAGGTCCGCCGGCTCGGCGAGAGCTGAGGGGACCGCGGGTCGTTACCGTCGCCCGCCAGGCGCTCGGGTTCGTCCTCGGCCGTGGCACCCCCGGAAGGCCGCACCCGGACATCGGCTCCCGGTCCCCTGCCGGCCGCGGGAAAACCATTGGCCGGCTGAGCGGCGGCGGTGCTGCGATGGGGCGATGAAGATCGACTGTTCGACCGTCGTGGACCGCGGGCGGTACCAGGACGCGGTGACTCCCTGGGAGCGGGAGTCCTGGCGCGCAGCGGCCCTCGGCTGGGTGGACGGCCGGCTCGCCGCGCACGGACTGCGCCCGGACGGCGCCCTGGAGGTGCGGCTGCGGCCGTGGTCCGTGCTGGTCCGGGTGCCCGTCGTGGGGCGGACGGCCGTCTGGTTCAAGGCGAATCCGCGGGCCAGCGCCTTCGAGGGGCCGCTGACCGCCGCGCTGGCCCGCTGGGTGCCCGAGCATGTGCTGCGGCCGCTGGCCGTCGACGCCACGCGCGGCTGGTCGCTGCTCCCCGACGGAGGCGACCTGTTCCGGGCCGTGCTCGCACGGGAGTCGGCCGGGCCGCGGGACTGGGAGGCACTGCTGCGCCAGTACGCGCGTATGCAGTGCGCCCTGGTGCCGCACGCGGACGAGATCGAGCGGCTCGGCGTCCCCGCCGCCCGGACCCTCGACCTGCCCGAGGTGTTCGACAGGCTTCTCGCCGGGAACCACGCGCTGGACGGGGACCGGCGCGCCCGGCTGGAGGGCCTGCGGCCGAGGCTCGCCGAGTGGTGTGACGAACTCGCCTCCGCCGGTGTCGCGGACACGCTCGACCACGCCGATCTGCACGACGGTCAGCTGTTCCGGCCGGCACCGGGCCGGTTCACCTTCTTCGACTGGGGCGACGCCGCCGTCTCCCACCCGTTCTGCAGCCTGCGCGTTCCCGCCGAGCGGGCCCTCGAACGCCATGGGCCTCGGGTGTTGCCCCGGCTGCTCGACGCCTACCTGGAACCCTGGACGGGCAACGGCCGCACGGCGGCGGAGCTACGACGCGCGGCGGCCCTGGCCTGGCGGCTGAGCGCTCTGGGCCGGGCCGCCTCGTGGGGCCGGATGTTCCCCGGCACCTCCGGCACCCGGCCGGGGGCCGAGGAGAGCGCCGCGTCACTGCTGGAACTCCTGGCCGAACCGCCGTTCGGGAGCGGCTGACGACTGCGGCGGGCGGGCTGTTCCCCCGGCCGGTCAGGCCGTGGGCGTGTTCGGCCCCGCGGCGCGCATCCGGTCCCTGCGGGCGAGGTTGTAGAGCCGCAGGAGGTGCTTCGCCACGGCACAGGGCGCGGCGTCGGCATGGCACTGGCGGCAGGTCCGCATGTGCTGCTCGTAGGTGAAGCGCGCGTTTTCCAACGCGTCATTGACAGAAGACATGGACTTCTCCGGGCAGGGCGCGTCGGGTGAACGACGCAGAGTTGACTGACTGGTATACCCGGAACAAGGTGATCATGTTACTGGCGGTACTGGGAAACTCGTACTGCCGCTGCCTCGACCTCCGGTATCGCGCGGGTCGGCCGATGACGGCCGGGCCGTGCGTCCGACAGCGCCCGGCCGCCCGTCCGACGGGTTCCGTCACCCGTCCGGCGGTCACTCCCCGGGAGCCGTCGACTCCGCCGCGGCCCCCCGGGGGAACGGTGCGCAGGCCGCTGTTCAGGGGCGTCCCGGCGCCGGGCGCGCCGCCCCTCGGAGGTGCGTGAGCGCCCGTCGGTTTATACCGTCGGACGCACGGACCAGCAGGCCCCAGAGGCCGCCCGGCGGTCGACGAAGGCCCGTTCGTTCGCGGAGTGGGCACGGCTGCCCGGCCAGTCAGGGAGACAGGCATGAGCCGAGCCAAGCGCAGGCCCCGCGAGACCGCCCGCAGTCAGGCGGCATCCGAGCAGGAGGACGGCTCCGACCGCACGCGGAACGACGGGCCCGGCGAGGGCCGGCGCACGGTGCCCCCCGACGGGGCGGTCTCTCCGGCCCCGGTCGCCACGATCACGCCTGCCGTCCCGGAGGTCTCCCCGGCGCCCGCCGCCCCGGCCGTCGGGCCGACCGGAAGCCCCGTGCGCCGGCCGAGATGGATCCTGCCCCGCCGGTCCGGTCCGGAACGCGACACCCCCGGACTCGCTGCGCCGCCCCCGGGTGCGCGGGCACCGGCGCCACGGCTGATACGCCTGCGCATATCCGGGGCGGACCCCTGGTCGGTGATGGTGACGAGCTTCCTGTTCCTGACCGGGCTCGGGGTGACCGTGCTCGGCGCCGCGGGCATGCTCTGGATCATGCTGGAGGCCATGACCCCGGACTCTCTGCCGACGCCGGCCACCGCCCTGCTCATCGCGGTCGGCATCGTCGTCCTGGAAGTCGTCCTGGGTACCTGCCTGGCGACCCTGGGAAGCTTCCTCTACAACCTGTCCGCGCACTTCAGCGGCGGTGTCGAAGTGGCCGTGACCGACGCCCCGCCCGAACCGCCCCCCACCACCGCGCAGAACCTGCTGCTGATGGCCCGGGCCCACGCCCGCCGCCGTCTGCGCACCCCCGCCGCCGCCTGGGTCTCCGCCACCCGGCACCGGCTGTCCGCCGTCGAACGTCGCCTCCCCGCGGGTACGCGGCGCCTGCCCGCGGCCACCCCCACGGCCGGGACCGAGGATGCGGCCGAGGACGCGCCCGGGGACGGTGAACCACCCCGAACCGCCACCGACGCGACCTGACTCCCGCCCCCACACGCCGGCGGCGGGCCGGGGCCCCGCCTACCGGTCGCGTTCCGCGCGGAGCGCCCGCGCGTGGTCGAGGAAGGCGGTCAGGCCGACCTCGAAGGCACGGTCGGCGCGGCCGTCGCCCACCGCGGCGAGCGCCTCCGCGAGGCGGGGGGTCGGGGTGCTGTCCGTCAGCTCCCACATGGTCTCGGGGGCGGCGAGATCCAGGGCCGAGCCCAGCACCAGGTTCTCCAGGGCGATGACCATCGGCATGATCTCGGCCGGGGCGAAGCCGGCCGCGAGCAGCACGCTCACCGCGCGCTCGTACTGCTCCAGGACCCGGGGCGCGCGGACGGGCGAGGTCATGAGCAGGGGGATGACCCGGGGGTGGGCGGCGAAGGCGGCCCGGTAGGACCGGGCCCAGGCCTCGACGGCCGCGTCCCACGGGGTCACGTCCAGGGTGGCCGGGTCCATCGCGGCACAGACGTGCTCGCGCAGCAGTTCCAGGATGCCGTCGCGGCCCTCCACGTGGTGGTACACGGACCCGGTCTGCGCGCCCAGCCGCCTGGCTATCTGCGGGACGCTGAAGTCACCGGTCTCGTCGACCAGTTGGAGCGCGGTGGTGGTGATGCGCTCGCGGTCGAGGAGCGGTGTGCGCGGCCGTCCCATGGTCAGTGCTCTCCCTGAGGTCTTCCCGGATGCCCACCGGCAGGTTACATTGCCGAAACCGAAAGCCTTTAGGTTTACGGCTCCGGGCGTCCGCCATCCCCTCGTGCTCCCGGTGACGCCGGCACGGACGGCCCACCCCGGCCCGTCCGCCGGTGCCCGCGCACCCGGCTGCCCCACCACCGGGACCCCCTCCCCTCCCCTCCGCGTCCGAAGGGCTCCCCCGTATGTCCGTGACCACCGCCGAACTCCCGGAGGAGGAAGCGTCGTCCGACGCGGCCGGTCTCCGGTCCGGCTCCCTCGGCACCGCCGACATCGCCTTCTTCGTCGTCTCCGCCGCCGCGCCCCTGACCGTCATGGCCGGGGTCGCCCCGCTCGCCATCCTGCTGGGCGGCATCGGCGCACCCGTCGGCTATCTCCTGGCCGGGCTGACCCTCGCCGTCTTCGCCGTCGGCTTCACCACCATGAGCCGCCATGTCACCAGCGGCGGCGCCTTCTACGCCTACATCACCCGCGGCCTCGGCCGCCCGGTCGGCATCGGCGCCGCCCTGCTCGCCCTGGTCGGCTACAACGGCATGGAGATCGGCGTCTACGGCCTCCTCGCCACCACCACCCGCGACACCGTGCACTCCCTCTTCGGCTCCGACGTGCCCTGGCTGCCGGTGTCCCTGGCCGGCCTGGTACTGATCGGCTACGGCGGCTTCCGCTCGATCGACTTCGGCGCCAAGGTCCTGGGCGTCCTGCTGGTGGCCGAGACCGGCATACTCGTCCTGCTCGCCGGCGGGGTGCTGGTGCGGGGCGGCGCGCACGGCCTCTCCCTGGCCTCGCTCGACCCGGCCCATGTGTTCGTGCCCGGCACGGCGGCCGTCCTCGCCTTCGCGTTCGCCGCGTTCACCGGTTTCGAGTCGACCGTCATCTACCGCCGCGAGGCCCGCGACCCCGAGCGCACGGTCCCGCGCGCCACCTACGCGGCCGTCGGATTCCTGGGCCTGTTCTACGCGTTCGTGGTCTGGATCGCCGTCCAGGCGTTCGGCGACGACCGGGTCGTCCAGGCGGCGGGCCAGGACCCGGCCGGACTGTTCTTCACCGCGATCACCACCTATGTCGGCGGCTGGGCCGCGGACCTGATGCACGTCTTCATCGTCACCAGCGTCATCGCCTCCCTGCTCGCCTTCCACAACGCCATCAACCGCTATGCGCTCGCCCTGGCCGAGGAAGGCGTGCTGCCGCGCCGGCTCGGCCGCATCCATCCCCGGCACCGCTCGCCGTACGTCGCCGGTCTCGCCCAGACCGTCCTCGGTGCCGTGGTCGTCCTCGCGTTCCGGGCCGCCGGAGCCGATCCGTACCAGCAGCTGCTGCTGTGGGTGAACACCCCGGGGATGATCGGTCTGCTGCTGCTCCAGCTGCTCGCCGCGATCGCGGTCGCCTGCTACTTCCGGCGGGTGCGGCACACGGAGGGCACGGTGCGCACGCTGCTGGCCCCGGTCCTCGCCGCCGTCCTGCTGGCGACCGCTATCGGGCTGGTGGTGACCCACATCGACCTGTTCACCGCCGCGTCGCCCGCGGTGAACGTCCTGCTCGTCGCCGTGGCGCCCGCCGTGTTCGCCCTCGGCCTGCCGCTGGCGTGGTGGCTGCGCCGCAGCCGTCCCGGCGTCTATGCCGCGTTCGGCTCCGAACCCACCGAATGACCCTCTCGCGTACAGGAGTTCATGGCATGTCCGCTGCCGATCTGATTCTCGCCGGCGCCCAGATCCGCACCCTCGACCCCGACCGTCCCGCCGCCACGGCCGTCGCCGTGCGCGACGGGGTGGTCACCGCGGTCGGGACGGCGGACGAGGTACCGGACTGGCGCGGCCCCGGCACCGAGGTCGTCGATCTGCATGGCGCGCACCTCGTGCCGGGCCTGGTCGACGCCCACAGCCACCCGGTGTGGGGGCTCGACATGGCGACCGGCACCGATCTGTCGGCCGTGGCGGACCTGGCCGGGCTGCGCGCCGCGCTCGCCGGAGCCGAACGGACGGACGGCTGGGTGGTGGGCTTCGGCCTCGACCACAACGTGTTCGAGGGCCGCCCCGTACACCACGAGCTGGTGGCGGACGCCCTCGGGGACACCCCGGCCTTCCTCCGTCTGTACGACGGCCACTCCGCGCTCGCCAACGAGGCGGCGCTGGCCGCCGCCGGGGTGACCGGGCCACGCGCCTTCGACCAGCGTGCCGAGGTGGTGTGCGATGCCTCGGGGCGGCCCACCGGGCACCTGGTCGAGCACGCGGCGATGGATCTGGTGACCCCTGTCGTGCCCCGGCCCTCGTACGCGCAACGGCGTTCGCGGCTGGTGGAGTTGCTGTCCGCGATGGCCGCGACGGGGCTGACCGGCGCCCATGTGATGGACGGCGGGGACCTTGAGCTGGTGGAGGCGGTGGCGCGGGAGACGGTGCTGCCGGTGCGGCTGCGGTTCGCCCCGTGGTGCATGCCGGGCGCGGACGCCGACGCCCTGCGGGAGCTGATCGAGGCGCAGGGCAGGGGCGGCCGGCACTGGGTGGTCGGCGGGGTGAAGTTCTTCATGGACGGCACGGTGGAGGGCGGTACCGCCTGGCTGGAGCATCCCGACTGCCACGGTCAGGGCACCGACGCGTTCTGGCCGGACCCGCACGCGTACGCCGAGGCCGTCCGCACGCTGCACACGGCCGGTGTCCGTACCGCCACGCACGCCATCGGGGACGCCGCCGTCCGGCACGTCCTGGACACCGTGGCCTCCCTGGGACCCGGCGGGCACGGGGCGCACCGGATCGAGCACATCGAGACGTCTCCCGACGAACTCCTCCCCCGCTTCGCGGAGTTGGGCGTGGCGGCCTCCTTGCAGCCGCCGCACACCGGCTACACCCGCGACGACGGCACCGACGAGTGGTCGCGGCGGCTGGGCGGCGACCGGGCCGCCCGTGCCTGGCGGCTGCGGGACCTGCGGGAGGCAGGCGCCACGGTCGCTCTCGGCTCGGACTGGCCCATCGCGCACTACGACGTACGGGCCGTGCTGGCGACGGCCCGCAGCCCCAAGGGGGCCGCGGCGCACCGGCGGGGGCTCACGCCGGTGCAGGCGCTGGAGGGGTGCACCAGCCATGCGGCGGCCGCCGCCGGTGAAGCCGCCGTGGCCGGCCGGATCGCGCCGGGCCGCCGTGCCGACCTCACCGCGCTGTCCGTGGACCCGGTGCACGCACCCGTCGACGAACTCGCCGACGCCACGGTGGTGTTGACGGTCACCGGGGGGCATGTCGTGCACCGTGGCGCCTTTTGACGGCACCGGCCGGCGGGGGTGGGAAGCTAGAATGGTCTTACGGCATCGCGTGCCGGTCACCGGCCGGGTGAGGCATGGAGGTGCCCGTGAGATTGGCTTGCGGAGGCATTCCACCCATGTCAGTCGAGTTGAACCACACCATCGTCCACGCCCGGGACAAGCGGGAGTCCGCGGAGTTCCTGGCCGGCGTCCTGGGGCTGGAGGCCGGACCCGACTGGGGCCCCTTCGTCCCCGTCGGCACGAGCAACGGGGTGACCCTGGACTTCGCCACCGTCCCGGCGGAGTCGATCGTCATGCAGCACTACGCCTTCCTCATCACCGAGGAGGAGTTCGACGCCGCCTTCGCCCGCATACGGGCGGCCGGGATCACCTACTACGCCGATCCGCACGGAAAGCAGCCGGGCGAGATCAACCACTACTACGGCGGCCGGGGCCTGTACTTCATGGATCCGGCCGGACACGCGATGGAGATCATGACCCGCCCCTACGGCGACCAGCCGGCGTAGGACCGTGAAAGGGCAGGCCGGGGCCTTGATCCCGGCCCGCCCCGGTCGGCGTCCGACAGCGGGGGCACGGCACACTGTGGGGATGAACGACTTCCCCCCGGTCGACCAGGAACCCGCCCCGGAGTGGTACGGGCGGCTGCGGGTGCAGGCCGACGACCTCTCCCCCGCCGACTGGCTCGGCGTGGACGGGGTGGGACAGGCCCCCCTGGGCACGGTGGCGGGCGTCGCGGCGCCGGGGTTCCCCGCCTACGCACGGATCCTGCACCCGGCGCGGCTCGACGCGCGTCCGGTGCGCTGGTCGACGGTGGCCGCCGCCCACGGGAGCCGGGTCACCGCCCGCACACGCTGGCACGAGATCATCGGAATGGACCAGGAGTACGGCAACTCCTCCGACTACGGCCTGCCCGGCGTGTGGGACGAACACCCCGACGAGGGCCCGACCCCGCCGGACGTCGCCCGGGCGCTGCTGCCCGTGCTGACCCGGCACACCCGGACCCCCGAGCAGTGCTGGTTCGGGCTGTGGCAGGGATACGGCCGCTGGGACTTCGGCCGCTTCCCGGCCTTCGAGACCCCGGGCCGGGAGGAGTCCTTGCTGGCCGGCCGGCTGGAGGACGTCGTCTCGCCGGTGACCCTGGAAGATTTCGCCGAGCTGCCCGATCTGTGGTGGCCGCGGGACCGCGCCTGGATCCTGGGGGGTGACGTGGACCTGGTCAGCACCTATGTCGGCGGTTCGCCGGAGCTGATCGCCGACCTGCTGGCCGCGGCGGACCTGGAGGCGCACCCCGTGACCCCGGACGCTCCCGTCGGCTGAGCCCGCCGCGCGGCGTTCCGCCCGGACCGACCGCGGTCGCCGGCCGGCGTGAGCGGGACGCCGCCCGGTGCGGCGCCCCGCCTTCGCCCGCCGTGGCGCACGGACCACGGCGTCACCACGGTGCCGCCGAAGGTCACCACGAGGCGGCCGTCGGAATCGATAGAGGCGTCCCGGAGCTACTCGCCGGGGGCGAGGGTGCGGGCCACGACGCGTGCCGCGTCCGCGATGAGCCCCTCGTCCACCGGAGCGTCCACCGCGTGCCTGCTCGACAGAACGGCCAGCACGACGGGGGTCCGCCGGGTCGTCCAGGCCACGCCGATGTCGTTGGCGGTCGCGTAGGAGCCGGTGCCGGTCTTGTCCGCCACCACCCAGCCCTGCGGCAGCCCCTTGCGGAACCGCTGCTCGCTGGTGGTGTTGCCCTTCAGCCAGCCCACGAACCGCTCACGGTCGGCACCGGCCAGGGCCCCGCCCAGGGCGAGGCGCTGCAGGCTCGCGGCGATCGCCTCCGGGGTCGTGGTGTCGCGCGGATCCCCGGGGATCGCCGTGTTCAGCTCCGGCTCCCACCGGTCGAGCCGGCTCACCTCGTCGCCGAGCGACCGGTAGAAGCGGGTGAGGCCGGCCGGACCGCCGATCTCGCGCAGCAGCAGGTTGCCGGCCGCGTTGTCGCTGTACTGGATCGCCGCCGCGCACAGATCGGCGACGGTCATGCCGTTCGCCTGGTTCTCGTCGGTCTTCGGCGAGTTGGGCAGGCTGTCGTGCGGCGGGTAGTGCACCACCCGGTCCAGCGGCGCACAGCCGGCGTGGTCGCGCAGGACGGCCGCCGCGGCGAACGCCTTGAACGTCGAGCACATCGCGAACCGCTCCCCCGCCCGGTGGGACACGGTCCGCCCGGTGCGCACATTGCGGGCGTACACACCGAGCCGGGCGCCGTAGCGCTGCTCCAGCTCGGCCAGCTCGGCCAGCTCGGCCAGCTCGGCCCGTCCGGTGCGCGCTCCCGCGTCGGGGGCGGCGGACGCGGCAGGCGCGGACAGTGCCGTCGTGGTCATGGCGACACCGGTGAACGCGAGGCCGGCCCTGAGCAGGCGGCGGCGCGGCAGCGGGGCGGGGCGGTCGGAACCGGTCATGGCGAAGTCCTCCGTGGTCGTCCGTCAGCGGCGTCGATCTTCGACGGGGACAGCGAAACAGCAGAGGCCCGTTCATGTCCAAGAGGGAACTTTGAAGGTCGCATGCCTTATTGATATGAGTGCAGGGTGGATCTCCTGGCACACCTAGAGGCGTACGTGGCGACGGCCGACGAGACGAGCTTCTCCAGGGCGGCCGACCGGCTCGGTATCGCCCAGCCGCTGCTCAGCCGCCGTGTCAAAACCCTGGAGGAGCACTTCGGCGGACCGCTGTTCGACCGGTCCCGGCGGCAGATCACGACCACCGAGCTGGGGATGCTGCTGCTGCCGTACGCGCGGGACGTACTGGACCGCGCCCAGCGGCTGCGGCAGGCCGCCCGCTCGGCCCGGCGGTCGCGGGTGTGCGCCGTCGGGGTGCCCGCGGACTGCGCCCCGGCCGCGCTGGCCCGGGCCCTCCGTGCCGGCACCGAGCACGGGATCACCTTCGGCATGCGTGAACTGCCGCCCCTGGCACGGGTCTCCGGACTGGCCGACGGTTCGCTCGGATACGCCCTGGTGCGAGCCGCTCCGGAACAGGCCGCGTTCCGGGTGCCGTTGGGCCTGGCGTCCGCGCCGGGAGCGGACGGCACCGGGAGCGGGGCCCGGCGCCGTACGGTCCACCTCGAACAGCTGCGGCCGCGCCGCCCTCGCACTGCCGGATCCGCCGCCCCCTCCCCCCTGCTGCTCCTGACGGAGGACCAAGTGCCGTATTTCGAAGACCGGTTGTCCCGTACCGCCGCTCGCGCCGGGCTGCCCGAGGCGCGGATACGGCCGGCCGGGCCGGCGGCCACCGCGCTCGCCGAGACCCTGGCCGGCCGGGCACTGCTGCTGTGCACCGAGCCGTTCGCCCGGCAGCACGGGGCACACTGGGCGCCGCTGGCCGATCGTGCCCTGCACCGGGGGTACGACGTGAGCGCCGCCCCCGACCGGAACGGCGCCGGCGAGCTGCCGGGCCGGTTGGCCGCGCTGCTGGCGGCGGCCGTGGGCGCCGCACCCGCCCGGCGCGGCGGGCCGGAGCCCGGGGCCGGGGACGAGGACGTCCCCGCGCGACTGGCGGCACGCGGATGAGCGCGCCGGCCCCGCACCACCCCGTGTGCACGGGCGACGACGGCGCCCTCCTCGACGTCGCCGAGGCGATCGCCGCGGACTGGGCGGCGCTCGGCGTGCACGGCTCCTTCCTCGCCCGCAACATCGACACCGGGGAGCAACTCGGCTTCGACGTCGACGCGTCGACGCCGCTGGCCTCGGTGGTGAAGGTCCCGCTCGCGCTGGTCGTGCTGGACCGCGTCGCGGCCGGGGAACTCGACCCGGCGCGTCCGGTATCGGTGGACCCGGGCACCAGCAGCGTCGGTCCCACCGGACTCGCCGCCTTCCGGCACCCGGCCACCGTTGCCGTCGGCGACCTGCTCCTGCTGATGCTGTCGGTCAGCGACAACGCCGCCGCGGACGCGCTGCTGGACCTGGTGCCGGCGGCGGACGTCGACGCGCGCCTGCGGGCGTGGGGCTGCGACGGGATCCGGATGCGGCACCGGATGAACCATCTGTACGAGTGCGCCGCCGGTGCCGCGGGCAACGACTTCTCCCTCGCGCTGGAGCTGGCCGTGCGGGACGAGCGGACGGGGCGGCACACCATCGAGACCCTGGACCCGGCGCATGCCAACGCCGGGTCGGCGGCGGCGCTCGTGGGGCTGTTGCAGCGCGTGTGGTGCGACGAGATCGCGAGTCCCCCGGCGACGGCCGAGCTGCGCCGGCTCATGGGGCTCCAGGTCTTCACCCACCGGCTGGCGAGCGAGCTGCGGACGGACACGCTGCGGTGGAGCGGCAAGACCGGCACGTTTCTGCATCTCCGGCACGAGATCGGAGTGGTCGAGGCGGATTCCGGGGACCGGGTGGCGATGGCGGCGCTGACCCGCGCGGACCGCTGCGCGGGGCTGGCCGCGGATGTCGACCTGGCGATCGGAGTTGCGGGGCGGGAGGCGTTCGAGGTGCTGCGGGGGTGAGGGGGCGGGGCGTGTCAGGGTCTCGGGAGGGAGGCCGTCCGGGGGCGGGGGCGGGGGCGATGTGATTGCTCGCGTGGCCCCTTACGGGGCTTCTGCCGGAGGGCGGGTGCGGGGGCCATGTGGTTGCTCGCGCCGTTCCCCGCGCCCCTCACGGCGCTCCTGCCGGAGGGCGGGTGCGGGGGCCATGTGGTTGCTCGCGCCGTTCCCCGCGCCCCTCACGGGGCTTCTGCCGGCAGGCGAGTGCAGGGGCCATGTGGTTGCTCGCGCCGTTCCCCGCGCCCCTCACGGGGCTTTTGTCGGCGTGTGTTCGCTGGTTCTGTCATGGCAGCAAGCGCTGTTCCTTTGCCAGTGCCACCGCGCCTGCGCGGGTGTCGACGCCCAGTTTGTCGTAGATGCGGCGGAGGTGGGTCTTGACGGTGGCCTCGCTGATGTACAGGGCGCGGGCGATGGCGTGGTTGGGGAGGCCCTGGGAGAGGTGCGTGAGGATGTCCCGTTCGCGCGGGGTGAGGGCGGGCCGGGGGTTGCGGAGCCGGGACATGACACGGTCGGCGACCGGGGGCGAGAGCGCCGGACGGCCCTGGGCGGCGGCGTGGATCGCGGTGAAGAGGTCCTCGGCACGCTCGGCCTTGAGCAGATAGCCGGTGGCGCCCGCCTCGATGGCGCGGGTGACGTCGGCATCGGTGTCGTACGTGGTCAGCACCAGCACGTGCGGGGCGCGCGGCGCGGCGCGCAGTCGGCGGGTGGTCTCCACGCCGTCGATGCCCTCGCCCAGTTGCAGATCCATCAGGACGACGTCCGGTGCGGTCTTGCGGGCGAGGGCGAGCGCCTCCTCGCCGCCGCCGGCCTCGCCGACGACCTCGATGTCCGGTGCGCTGTGCAGGAGCGCCAGCAGTCCGGCGCGTACGACGGCGTGGTCGTCGCAGACGAGGATGCGCACCGGTGGGTGCGCGGCGGTGTCGGGGGTGTCGGGGGTGTCGGGGGTGTGGGTCATCTCGGCTCCAGCGGGATCGACGCGGACAGAGCCGTGCCTTCGCCCGGCGCCGACTCGATGGTGAGGGTGCCGCCCAGCTGGCGCAGGCGGGCGCGGATGGCGGGCAGTCCGTGCCCGCGCCGCTCGTCCGCCGAAGCCGCCGCGGCGGGCCCGGAGGCGGCCGGAGCGCGCGGGTCGAAGCCGCGGCCGTCGTCCGTGACGTCCAGCACGATCTGGTCGTCCAGGCAGGTCAGGGTGAGGGTGGCGGTGCCGGCCGCCGCGTGCTCGCGGACGTTGGCGAGGGCGCCCTGGGCGATGCGCAGCAGGGCCGACTCCACGGGGGCGGGCAGCGGGTCGGGCGGGCTGCCCTCGGCGTGGACGCGGACGGTGAGCGTGGGTGTCGTCTCGCGCTCGGCGACGGCGCGCAGGGCCTGGAGGAGGCCGCCGCCCTCGGCCAGGTCGGCCGGGGTCAGGTCGTGGACGAAGCGGCGGGCTTCGGCGAGGCTGCGCTCGGCGATCGCCGCCGCCCTGCGTACGTGGTCCCGGGCCGTGCCGGGCGCGGTGTCCCACAGGCGGTCGGCCGCCTGGAGCAGCATCCGCTGGCTGGACAGGCCCTGGGCGAGGGTGTCGTGGATCTCCCGGGCGAGCCGTTCGCGTTCGGCGAGGGTGCCCTCGCGGCGCTCGGTGGCGGCGAGGTCGCGCCGGGTGCGGACCAGGTCGTCGATGAGCGCGTCCCGGCGGGCCGCCTGGCGCTGCATAACGACGAAGACGGTGGTGGCCACGGCGGCCACCGCGGGCGGCGCCAGCAGCACGTTCGGATCCGGCCAGCCGGCCAGGCTGAGCTGGGCGGCCACCGCGAGCGCCGTCAGCAGGGCCACCAGCGGGATCGCGGTGCGCGCCGGAAGCGTGCGCAGGCCGGTGTAGAAGAGCGGGACCGCGCACCAGGCGAAGCTCGGGGCCAGGACGACGAGGATCGCCCAGGCGGCCACGACCAGACCCAGCCAGGTCAGGCGGCGCGGGGTGGGCCGGGTGCCCAGGGCGGGGCCGAGGACGTAGAGCACGGCGAGCAGCGCGGACAGGGCGATCACCCAGGGGGTGTGCGGTCCGTCGGCGTGCCGGGCCAGATAGCGGGCGACGGACGCGGAGAGCAGCACGAAGAACGCCGTGTGCATGACGACGGTGAGGGCGCGGGTGTCGTCGCGCTCGGGTACGGCCACCGCGGGCACCTCCCTCGACTCCGCGCTGAACTGGGCAAACACCCTCCATTGTGCCCAGGGCGGAGACCAGTGGGGTCATCCGATCGGATGACCCCCGGGACATCCGGTCCGGCGACGGGACGCGGCTTCTTCCGGGCCGAGGATCGGTTCCGGGAGCGAGTCCGCTCCCAGCCCCGGCTCTACTGGAAGGTCCCTCCCCATGCCCAGCCGCAAGAAGTCGTCCGGCCGTACCCGTGTCCTCGTGGGCGGCGCCGCCCTGGCCGTCGTCGGCGCCGGTGTCGTCGGCACGGTCGCCGCCAACGCCGCCGACTCCACGGACGCCACGCCCGCCGCCGCCCCCGTGGCCGCCCGGCACGGTGAACTGACGCAGAGCACCCACCTGACCCTGGACGCCGCCACCAAGGCGGCGCAGGCCGCGGTGGAGGCCGCCGAGAAGGACGGCCGGCAGGTGTCCGTGGCCGTCGTCGACCGCAACGGCAACACCCTGGTCACCCTGCGCGGTGACGGCGCGGGTCCGCAGTCGTACGAGTCGGCCGAACGCAAGGCGTTCACCGCGGTGTCCTGGAACGCGCCGACCTCGGAGCTGGCCAAGCGGCTGGCGCAGGCGCCGAACCTGAAGGACATCCCGGGCACGCTGTTCCTCGCGGGCGGTACGCCGGTGACCGCCAAGGGCGCTCCCGTCGCGGGCATCGGTGTCGCGGGCGCGCCGTCGGGCGACCTGGACGAGAGCTACGCGAAGGCGGGTGCGGCGGTGCTCGGCCGCTGACCGCCGGCTCGCCCGGGTCCTGGGCCGGACGGCCGGCCCGGTCGTGAACGAGGACGTCCGGGTCCGCCCTGTCGGGCGGGCCCGGACGTCTCGTCGGGTGGGTCAGGCGAGCCGGATCAGACGAGGTCGAACCGGTCCGCGTCCATGACCTTGTGCCACGCGGCGACGAAGTCCTTCACGAACTTCTCCTTCGCGTCGTCGGAGGCGTAGACCTCGGCGAGGGCGCGCAGCTCGGAGTTGGAGCCGAAGACCAGGTCGGCACGGCTGCCGGCCCACTTCACCTCGCCGGTGGCCGCGTCGCGGCCCTCGAACGTGGTCTGGTCCGCGGAGGTCGCCTTCCACGTCGTCCCGAGGTCGAGCAGGTTGGCGAAGAAGTCGTTGGTGAGGACGCCGGGCGTCTTGGTGAGGACGCCGAGCTGCGACTGCTGGTGGTTGGCGCCGAGGACGCGCAGACCGCCGACCAGCACGGTCGTCTCGGGGGCGGTCAGGTTCAGCAGGTTCGCCCGGTCGAGCAGCAGGTACTCCGCCGGCAGCCGGTTGCCCTTGCCGAGGTAGTTGCGGAAACCGTCCGCGGTCGGCTCCAGCGCCTCGAAGGACTCGGCGTCGGTGTGCTCCTCGCCGGCGTCCACACGGCCCGGGGTGAAGGGCACCTCGACCTCGTAGCCGCCCTCCTTGGCGGCCTTCTCCACGGCGGCGGCACCACCGAGGACGATGAGGTCGGCCAGGGAGAGCTTCTTGGCACCGGAGGAGGCGTTGAACTCCTGCTGGATGCTCTCCAGGGTGCGCAGCACCTGGGCCAGCTCGTCGGGCTCGTTGACCTCCCAGCCGCGCTGCGGGGCGAGGCGGATGCGGGCGCCGTTGGCGCCGCCGCGCCGGTCGCTGGCGCGGAACGTGGAGGCGGACGCCCACGCGGTGCTGACCAGCTGGGACACGGACAGACCCGAGTCGAGCAGCTTGGTCTTCAGCGTGGCGATGTCGGCGTCGTCGATCAGCTCGCCCTCGCGCTCCGGCAGCGGGTCCTGCCACAGCAGGGTCTCCTCCGGGACCTCCGGGCCGAGGTAGAGCGACTTCGGGCCCATGTCACGGTGGGTGAGCTTGTACCAGGCGCGGGCGAAGGCGTCCGCGAAGGCGTCCGGGTTCTCGTAGAACCGGCGGGAGATCGGCTCGTAGATCGGGTCGAAGCGCAGCGACAGGTCGGTGGTGAGCATCGTCGGGCGGTGCTTCTTCGACGGGTCGTGCGCGTCGGGGACGATCTCCGGAGCGTCCTTCGCCACCCACTGGTGGGCGCCGGCCGGGCTCTGGGTCAGCTCGTACTCGTACTCGAACAGGTTCTTGAAGAACCCGTTGCTCCACTGGGTCGGCGTGGTGGTCCAGGTGACCTCCAGGCCGGACGTGATGGCGTCCCCGCCCTTGCCGGTGCCGTAGGTGCTCTTCCAGCCGAGGCCCTGCTCCTCCAGGCCGGCGGCCTCCGGGTCGGGGCCGACGTGGTCGGCGGGGCCGGCGCCGTGGGTCTTGCCGAAGGTGTGGCCGCCGGCGATCAGGGCGACGGTCTCCTCGTCGTTCATCGCCATGCGGCGGAACGTCTCGCGGATGTCCCGGGCCGCCGCGACCGGGTCCGGGTTGCCGTTCGGGCCCTCCGGGTTGACGTAGATCAGGCCCATCTGGACGGCGCCGAGCGGGTTCTCCAGCTCGCGGTCGCCGGTGTAGCGCTTGTCGTCCAGCCAGGTGGTCTCGGGACCCCAGTAGACGTCCTCCTCCGACTCCCACACGTCCTCGCGGCCGCCGCCGAAGCCGAAGGTCTCGAAGCCCATCGTCTCCAGGGCGACGTTGCCGGTGAGGATCATGAGGTCGGCCCAGGAGATGCTCTGGCCGTACTTCTTCTTGACCGGCCAGAGCAGACGGCGGGCCTTGTCGAGGTTGCCGTTGTCCGGCCAGCTGTTGAGCGGGGCGAAGCGCTGCTGCCCGGCGCCGGCACCACCACGGCCGTCGCTGATGCGGTAGGTGCCCGCGCTGTGCCATGCCATACGGATCATCAGGGGGCCGTAGTTGCCGAAGTCGGCGGGCCACCAGTCCTGCGAAGTGGTCAGCACCTCGGCGATGTCCCGCTTCACGGCCGCGAGGTCGAGGGCCTTGAAAGCCTCGGCGTAGTCGAAGTCCTCCCCGAGGGGGTTCGACTCGGCCGGGTTCTTGGCAAGGATCTTCACATTGAGCCGCTCCGGCCACCACTGGCGGTTGCCGCCACCCTGGGTCGGGTGCAGGGCACGGCCGTGCGCGACGGGGCAACCGCCGCTTCCCTCCTCCGACTTCGCGTCTGTGACGATCGCGTCGTGGTTCTCAGTCATGGCAATCCTTCCGAACTGTGCGGAACTCGGTGCTCAGGAACTGCGGCCTGTGGAACAGTCGGGGCACAGGCCCCAGAAGACGACCTCGGCCTCGTCGATGGCGAAGCCTCGGGCGTCGGAGGCGGTCAGGCAGGGGGCCTCGCCGACGGCACAGTCGACGTCGGCCACGGCACCGCAGGACCGGCACACGATGTGGTGGTGGTTGTCGCCCACGCGTCCCTCGAACCGGGCCGGGTGTCCGGCCGGCTCGATACGCCGTACGAGACCCGCGGCGGTGAGCGCGTGGAGGGCCTCGTAGACGGCTTGCAGGGAGATGTGGCCTACGCGATCGCGGACTCCGGAGGCGATCGCCTCGACGCCGAGGTGGTCGCCGTCCCGGACGGTCTCCAGCAGCGCGACGCGGGCTGCCGTCACGCGCAGGCCGGCACCGCGCAGCTCTTCTGCGGTGGTCGGGGTCGGGGAGGCGGTCATGGAGCCGAACCTACCCTCATAAACACGAGCGGTTCAAGAAAACGAGTGATGCAATTTTGGCCGTATGCCGTCGCCCGGAGCCCGCCTCCGCAGCACTCCCCGTGTCCGTCCGACGGCCGGTACGACGGGCCGGGCCGGCGGGTGCCCCGCCCGCCTGGCCGGGTCAGTGGACGTGCGGGCGGCCGGTGCGCGCGGACCGGTAGCGGCGGGCCAGGGCGTGGAAGGCCTCCTTCGGCTCCCAGTGCCAGCCGGAGGCGGGGTCACCCGGGCGGTCCTCCAGGGGCTTGGTGACGGCGTAGCTCGCCATGTCCAGGTCGTGGCGCGGGTCGCCCGGCCGGTGCGGGGCGTCCGGCGTGACGAACTCGAAGGCCATCGCCGCGTACAGGTCCATCGTGGAGAACGCGTCGAGGAGCCGGGTGAGATAGGCCGCCTGGGTGCGTTCGCTGCGGACCAGGTCGCCTTTGATCTCGTTCTTGTCGCGGTCGACGACGTCCCAGCCCATCCCCGCGGTCCGGGGTGCCCCGACGTAGGCGCAGGTGCCGAACTCGGTGACGGCCACCGGCTTGCCCCACCGCAGATGGCGGCTCAGCTCCCGCACGTGGTCCGCCCGGTGCGGGAAGTACGAGTAGTAGTCGATGCCCACGATGTCGAAGAGGCGCCAGTCGACCTCGTCGTCCTGGGCGGCGGCGTAGCCGAGCCGGCCGCGGAAGACGGACCGGCCGACGGCGGCGGCCTTCGCCGTGAAGCGGTCCAGGCGGTGCTGCATCGCGACGGGGTCCACCTTGCCGTCGAGCAGGTTCCGGATGCGTTCGAAGACATCGGCGCCCGGGACGATACCGGGCACGAACAGCCAGAACTCGCAGCCCACGCTGAGGTCCACGGCGGCGCCCTGGCGGCGCAGCCGCTCCGCGAACCGGCCGGTCTCGGCCAGGTGTTCCAGGATGTCCCGCTCCGGCGCGTCGCCGAGGGTGGGCTGCAGCCAGACACGCAGCCCCCGTTCGGCAGCCTCGGCGGCGGTCGTCGTCAGGCGTTCCACCCCGTCCCCCGTCACCTCGACGGTGTCGGCGTACAGCTCGTCACGGACGACCCGGAGGTCCTTCCGCATCCGGGCCGCGCTGAAGGCCGTCCCCGGCCGTTCCCCCGCGCCCACGGTGTACACGATCCCGTGGTGGCGCAGTCCCCGTCGCGCGGCCCGGGCCGGCCCGGCCGGCAGCACGGCCGCGGCCAGTCCCGCGGACGCCACACCGGCCAGGAACTGTGCGCGATCGATTCCCTCGGTCCTCTGCATACGGTCACCCTGCCGGGCCCGGCCGCTCCGGCGCTGTCCGCCGACGGTAGGAAGAGCGCGGCCGAAAGGCGGCGATCCGGCGCCGAAAGGCGGAGCGCCCGCACCGAAGGTCGCGGTCACGTCGCGGCACGCGCACCGGGAGCTGATCGAGGCTCCGGACCGGCAGGGCGCCGCGGCCCCGCCGGGTCGGACGGGCGGCGGTCCCGCCGTCCCCCGGACCACCGCCGGCCGAGCGTCGTCACCCGTGCGGGCGCACCCCGTCCCGCCGTCCGTGGCACAGGCGGCGGTCCGTCGTTCGGCAGCCGTGTGATGTTTGCCATGCGGCGTGATGGGCCGGGCGTGAACGGGCAACGTTCCCCGTCATGCCCCACGCGAACCCACTGCGGCAGGTGATGTGATGACCACGGCGACGACCCGGGCGCTCCGGACGCCGCCCACCCGAAGCGGCGCGCCCGCCGCCGGGGTCTGTCCACCGTCCGCCCTGCCCTCCCTCCCCTCCCTGACCGGCCTGCGCTGGATGGCGGCACTGCTGGTGTTCGGGCTGCACGTGCACAACTTCGGCTACTTCGGCGGCAGGGGCGGCCGCCTCGTCTCCTGGGGCTTCGGCGCCGGCGCCACCGGAGTGTCCTTCTTCTTCGTGCTCTCCGGATTCGTGCTGACCTGGTCGGCGCGGCCCCGCGACCGCGCGCTCCCCTTCTGGCGGCGGCGGGTCGCCCGGATCTACCCGGTGCACCTGGTCACCCTCGCCGTCGCGTTCGTCATGGCGTACACGACGGCGCACCAGCCACGGCCGACACCGAAGCAGGCCCTGGCGAACGCGCTGCTGCTGCACTCCTGGTGGCGGCCGTGGTGGCAGACGCTGAACCCGGTGAGCTGGTCCCTGGCCTGCGAGGCCTTCTTCTACGCCGCCTTCCCGCTGCTGATCCTGGTGCTGCGCCGGCTCGGCGCGCGCGGCTCGACCGCGCTGGGCGGGCTGTCGCTGGCCGCGGTACTGGTGCTGGCCTGGGCGGAGGCACACCACTGGTGGAACCAGTCCGTGTACTCGTTCCCCGCCGCGCGGCTGCCCGAGTTCGTGCTCGGCGCGGTCACCGCGCGGCTGGTGCTGCTCGGCCGCTGGCGCGGACCGGGACTGGAGGCGTCGCTCGCCCTGGCGGTCATCGGGTACTTCCTGGTCCCGCAGGTCACCACCGACTACTCCGCCACCGTGTGCACGATCACCGGATTCGCCCTGCTCATCCCCGCGGCGGCGGTCGCGGACCTGCACGGGCTGCCGTCCCTGTGGCGGCACCGGCGGATGGTGCGGCTCGGGGAGCTGTCGTTCGCCTTCTACATGGTCCATCTGCTGGTGCTGCGCGCCGCGACGGAGCTGCTGGGCAGGAAACCGCACTTCGGTCCGCCGGTGGGGCTGGCCGTCACCGTGGCCGTGTTCACCGTGTCGCTGGCGCTGTCCTGGGTGCTGTACGAGGGTGTGGAGCGCCCGGCGCGCCGGCTGCTGCTGCGGCGGCGCCGGCCCGCCCCCGGGGCCGAGCCGGCCGCGTCCCGCCGTACGGCCCCCGCGCCCGACTGATCAGGCGATCCTCCCGGAGGTCCGTCGCACGCGCGGGTGACGTCGGCAACAGCGAGGAGAGTCCTGCCGGTTTCGGGGTAGGCGGCTGACCGACACCGGCCCGGCGGCGCACGTCGGCGGGCCGGTGCCACGTGAACGCACCGAAACAACCGGTCGGCCGGCACGCCCGGCCGTGGGAGAGAAGAGGACGAGAGTGTCCGAGCAGGACGCGGCAGCATCGGCACCGCAGGTGGTGAGTTCCTTCCTGGAACAGCGCAAGGAGCAGATCGCGCAGCGCTGGGCCGACGCCGCCTTGTTCCGCTCGGTCTTCACCATCTCCCGCGACGAGGCGGTCGAGGCGTGCAAGGCTGTGGTGGACGCGCTGTCCGAGGTAGCGGTCAGCGGACAGCTGGAGAACGTCTCGGCGCCCGGCTTCACGGACGTGCGCGACCAGCTGGGGCGCATGGCCGCGACCCGAACCCGCGCCGGATCCACCCCCGGGCAGATCGCCGACGAGGTGGCCAGGCTCCGGGAACCCGTGGTCGACCTGCTCCGGGAGGAGTTCGCCGACCCCGCGGGTCCGCAGGCCCACGAGAGCGCGCTGGCGCTGACCCTGCTGCTGGGCACGCTGCGTCTGGTGGTGATGGAGACGGCGCTGGACGCGAACGCGGAGCTGATCGAGCGGCAGCGGCAGCAGCTGCTCGAAGTGGCCACCCCCGTCATAAAGTTGTGGGAGGGCACGGTCGCCGTACCGCTGATCGGGACGCTGGACAGCGCCCGCAGCCAGGTGGTGATGGAGTCGCTGCTGGAGGCCATCGTCGACCAGCGGGCCCGGTACGCCATCCTGGACATCACCGGAGTGCCGACGGTCGACTCGCTGGTCGCGCAGCACCTGATGAAGACGGTGGCCGCGGCCCGTCTGATGGGCGCGGAGTGCATCGTCTCCGGCATCCGCCCGGCCATCGCGCAGACCATCGTGCAGCTCGGCATCGACCTGGGCTCGGTGCTCACCCGGGCTTCCCTGGCCGACGCCCTGGCCTATGCGCTGAGCCGTCAGGGCATCGAGGTGTCGCGTGCGGACGCGGGGGCGAGCGCCCGGTGAACCAGCCCACTCCCGGTCTGCCGGCCCAGATCCCGGTGCTCGCCCTGGGCGACGTCCTGCTGGTCTCCCTCCAGGGCGAGCTGCACGACGGCATGGCCGAACAACTCCAGCACGACATAACCAACCGCATCTCCACCAGCCGCGTGACCGGTGTGGTGATCGACATCTCCGGTGTGGACATGGTGGACTCCTTCCTGGGCCGGGTGCTGGCGGAGATCGCCTCCACGGCCCGGCTGCTGGCGGCCCGTACGATCCTGGCCGGGATGCGGCCCGCCGTGGCGATCACCCTGGTCGAACTGGGGCTCACCCTGCCCGGTCTGGTCACCGCCCTGGACGTCGACCGGGCCATGGAACTGCTGTCCCAGAGGGGGAGCTGATGCAGCGCTCCGGTCAGGCGTCCGCGACGAGCCTGCCCATCGGCTCGGACGCGGATCTGGCCTGGGTGCGGCAGCACGTGCGGCAGTGCGCGGCACAGCTCGGCTTCGGACTGGTGCAGCAGACCAAGCTGGTCACGGCGGCGAGCGAGCTGGCCCGCAACACACTGGTGTACGGCGGCGGCGGACGCGTGGAGGTCACGCCGCTGGACAACGGCCGCAGCCGGGGCCTGAGCATGTCCTTCATCGACAGCGGTCCGGGCATCCGCGATCTGGAGCTGGCCATGACCGACGGGTACACCACCGGCGGCGGGCTGGGGCTCGGGCTGAGCGGCGCCAGACGGCTGGTGCACGAGTTCAGCGTCGACACCGAGCCCGGCCGGGGTACCACCGTGACGGCCGTCGCCTGGGTGGCGCAGGTGCCCGCGTCGCGTCCGGGGGTGCGATGAGCCGGGTGTGGGAGGTCCCGGTGCATGACTCCACGCGGGTCCGGGACGCCCGGATCGCGGCCCGGGAGGCGTGCGGCCGGGCGGGGCTGGCCCCGGCGCGGACGGCGGCCGCGGAGCTGGTCGCCACCGAGCTGGCGACGAACCTGCTCAAGCACGCGGGTGGGGGCCTGATGGTGGTGAACCTCGTGGCGCCGCCGGCCGGTGATACGGGCACGGCGGTCCAGCTGTTCTCGCTCGACCACGGGCCGGGCATCGCCGACGTGGACGCCGCGCTGCGGGACGGCTACTCCACCGCCACCGACTCGCTCGGCGCGGGCCTGGGCAGCTGTCTGCGCAGCGCCGACGCCTTCCATCTGCACAGCGTGCCGGGCGGTGGCACGGTGGCGACGGCCCGGATCGACCCCGAGCCGGGCGGGCGCGGGGCACCCGCGGCGCCGCCGCCCGCGGGCGGCATCACGGTCGCCCTCGCGCAGGCCGAGGAGTGTGGTGACGCCTGGGCGTGGGCACGCTCCGGGAGCCTGCTGACGCTGCTGCTCGCGGACGGCCTCGGGCACGGGGCGAAGGCCGCGCACGCCTCCGGCGCGGCGGTGGCCGAGCTGCGACGCTGTGCGCATCTGCCGCCCGTGGAGATCCTGCGCCGGCTGCACGCGGCGCTGCGGACCACCCGGGGCGCCGCGGTCACGGTGGCCCAGGTGGACACGGACCGGGCGGAACTCTGCTTCGCGGGAGTCGGCAACGCCGGCGCCCGGGTGCGTACCGAGGGCTCCTGGACGTCCCTGGTCTCCCACCCGGGGATCGTCGGGGCCTACTTCCCGGCGCACGTCCCCGTGCGGCGGGTGCCGTGGGGGCCGGACAGTCTGCTCGTCGTGCACAGTGACGGCCTGCCCAGCCGCTGGACGCCACCGGAGGACCCTCTGCTGCTCGCCCACGACCCGTCGGTGGTGGCCGCGGCGATCCTGCGCGACGCGGGCAGCCCGGCCCGCCCCGTACGCGACGACACCAGCGTGGCCGTACTGGCCCCCGACCGCCGGACCAGCGCCCATGACAGCCGCCTCTGAGACCTGGACCATCGCCTCCGCCGCCGACGCGGTCCGCGCCCGTGCCCTGCTGGCGCGGCTCACCGCGGACGCCGGGGTGCCGGCGCTCGACCGCGCCCGCTTCCTGGCCTCGTGCGGTGCCCGGCTGCGCCGCGGCCTCGGCGCGGGCGGCGCGGAACTGACCGTGACCGCGGGCCCCGGCCGGGAGCTGCGGGTCTCCCTGGCCGGGCCGGCGCCCTGGCGGCACACGCTCGACTGTCCCTCGCCCGTGCGCGGCCCGCTGCCCGGCCTGGACGACGCCCCGCTCGACGAGGCGCTGCTGGCCGCCGACGAGGACGCGTCCGTCCTGCTGGCGAGCCTGGCGGAGACGGAGGAGCTGCTGCGGTTCCACCGGGAGGAGCTGCACCAGACCAACCAGGGGGTGCTGGCGCTCCACGCCGAGCTGGAGGCGGCGGCCCTGGCGCAGCGCGAACTGCTCGACGCCGAGCGGGCGGCACGCGCGGAGGCCGAGAACGCCCGCCGCCAGCTGACCTTCCTGGCGAACGCGAGCGCGGTCATCAACGCCTCCCTCGATCACGGGGACATCCTGCGCCGGCTGCCCGAGCTGCTGGTCCCGGAGTACGCCCGGCACGTCGACGTCTGGCTGGTGGACGACGACCGCAACCCGCCGGGCGAGCGGGCGGCGGCCGCGGTGACGGCGGCCCGCACCGGCCGGCCCCAGCACGCGGGCCGCCATCCTGGTGAGCTGCCGGGCGTGGACGACATGCCGCCGTCGGCGCTCTGCCCGGACCGGCCGCTGCTCTGTCTGCCGCTCGGCGCGCGCAGCGTGCAGGGGGTGCTGACGCTGTCCGCGCCCGGCGACCGCTTCGACCCGGACGCCACCGTGATGCTGCTGGAGCTGGCCCGGCGTACGGGCATCGCCCTGGACAACGCACGCCAGTACGCACAGCACCGGGACGTCGCCGAGGCCCTCCAGCGGGCCCAGCTGACCGAACTGCCCGCCACGCCGCGGCTCGCGCTGGCCGCGCGCTATCTGCCCGCGACGCACGGCCTGAACATCGGCGGCGACTGGTACGACGCCTTCCCGCAACCGGACGGCAGCGTGCTGGCGGTGATAGGGGACGTGACGGGGCACGGGCTGCGCGCGGCGGTCATCATGGGCCAGCTGCGCACCGCGCTGCGCGCCTACGCCGTCGAGGGCAACGGTCCGGCGCGGATCCTCACCCTGCTGCACCGGATGCTGCGCCATCAGCAGCCCGAGCTGTACGCGACCTGTGCGATCGCCCGGTTCACACCCGGGGAGCCCGGGGTGGTGTGGGCCGCCGCCGGTCATCCGCCGGCCGTCGCGCGCGACCCCCGGGGCGAGGTACGGGTGCTGGAGACCCGGCCGGGGATCATGCTGGGGGTTCCGGTGCCGTACGAGTACGAGGAGCACGCGGTCGCGTTGCCGGCCGGCTCCACTCTCGCGCTGTACACGGACGGGCTGGTGGAGCGGCGGTCCGCGGGGATCGACGCGGGGATCGACCGGCTCGCGCAGGCCATGGGGGCGCTCGGTCCGGCGGATCTGACGGATCTGGACGCGGCGGCCGACTCGCTGCTCAAGCCGATGCTGCACGACTCCGAGCACGACGACGACATCTGTCTGCTGCTGTGCCGCACCACGCGGCGGTGAACGGCCGTGCGCCGGTCCCCGTCCGCGGGGGCCGGCGCACGGTGGGCGTCAGTTCGCCACGCAGGCGTTGCCCGCGGCGAGGTTCAGCAGGCCGAGCACGTCGATGCTGTTGCCGCACAGGGTGAGCCGGAGGTCGACCGGCACCTGGATCACGTTTCCGGAGAGGACCCCGGAGCTGTTCGCGGCGGCTCCGGTGGTCGGGGTCGGGGCGGCCGCGGTGGCGTTCGCCGCACCGGCCAGGGCAAGGACGCTCGCGAGTACGGTCGTTGTGGCGAAGCTGCGAAGACGCATGATCTGCCTCACTGGTTGGCGTCGGGACGCCTCCATCACAACCGGGACGGGCCCCCCTCGCCCCTCCGGGTAAGCCGTTAGGACCGCCCTGCCCTGATGTTCCCCCGACCGGCCGGTCAGGCGGCCGACGGGAAGCGTTCCCAGACCCGGTGGGCGCCGAGCAGACGGGTGAGCTGCCGAAGGACGGCGGTGGCGGTGTCGTCGGCGATCACCCCGGGTGCGTCCTGCGGGATGCCGGCCGCCTCCAGCGCGGCCTCCCCGCCCTTGGCGGCGCCGATGGCCTTCCCGTGCCGGAACGCCTCCGCGAGCAGCAGCCCCACGCGCGGGTCGGGGGTGGCCTGCTGGACGCTGGGCAGGGCCGCCTTGGCGTCGCGGGCGCCGTAGGCGTCGACGCCCACGCCGGGGGTGCCGGCCACCAGCAGGGCGTCGAACTCCACGGAGCGCGCGGTGGCGTAGGTCCGCTGGACGGTCAGGGCGTCGGTGCCGTCGCCGAGGGTGCCGCCGGCCGGTGCGATGACCAGCGGCACCATGCCGCCGTCGAGCACCTCCTGGCGTACGGCGCGTACGCCGTCGAGGTCGCCGTCGGGGCCGGTGATGATGCCGATGATCCGGCCGTCGGTGGGCCAGGTCTGCCCGACCTGGGAGAGGGCGGGGCTGGGCTCGACGTCGGCCAGGGGCGTGGTGGGTTCGGGGGCGGGCAGGCCGAGGCCGACGGCGACGCCCGCGCACAGCTCCGGGTCGATGTTCGCCAGGACTTGCAGCGCCCTTTCCCGGATGGCCTGTTCGTAGCACTTGGCGAGTTCGAAGGTGTAGGCGCCGATGATGTGCTCGCGTTCCACCGGGCTCATGCTGAGCCAGAACCGGCGGGGCTGGCTGAAGTGGTCGTTGAACGTCTCGGGTGCCTCGCGGACCTTGGTGGCCTCGGGGACGCGTACGGGTGTCTCGATGTAGGCCCCGAGGTCCGCGCCCGCGGTGAAGGGGCAGCCGCCGTCCAGCGAGTTGGGCCGATAGGGGGCCACGCCCCGGTGTACGGCCGTCTGGTGGAACCCGTCGCGCAGCATGTCGTTGACCGGCGCCTGCGGCCGGTTGATCGGGATCTGGGCGAAGTTGGGCCCGGCCAGACGGGTGATCTGGGTGTCCAGGTAGGAGAACAGCCGCCCGGCGAGCAGGGGGTCGTCGGTGATGTCGATGCCGGGGACGAGGTGGCCGGGGTGGAAGGCGACCTGCTCGGTCTCGGCGAAGAAGTTCGAGGGGTTGCGGTCGAGGGTGAGCAGCCCGATCGGCTGCACGGGGGCCAGCTCCTCGGGGACGATGTTCGTCGGGTCCAGCAGGTCGATGCCCTCGAACGTCTGCTCGGGGGTGTCGGGAAAGGTCTGGATGCCGAACTCCCACTCCGGGTAGGCGCCCGCCTCGATGGCGTCGGCGAGGTCGCGGCGGTGGAAGTCGGGGTCGACGCCGTTGACGATCTGCGCTTCTTCCCACACGAGGGAGTGCACGCCCAGCTTCGGCTTCCAGTGGAACTTCACCAGTGTCGTCTTCCCGGCGGAGTCGACCAGCCGGAAGGTGTGGACGCCGAACCCCTCCATCGTGCGGAACGAGCGCGGGATGGCCCGGTCGGACATGTTCCACAGGGTGTGGTGGGTGGCCTCGGTGTGCAGGGTGACGAAGTCCCAGAAGGTGTCGTGGGCGCTCTGGGCCTGGGGGATCTCCCGGTCCGGGTGCGGCTTGCCGGCGTGGATGACGTCCGGGAACTTGATGGCGTCCTGGATGAAGAACACCGGGATGTTGTTGCCGACCAGGTCGAAGACGCCCTCGCTGGTGTAGAACTTCGTCGCGAAGCCCCGGGTGTCGCGGACCGTGTCGGCGGAGCCCCGTGAGCCGAGCACGGTGGAGAAGCGGACGAACACCGGTGTCTCGGCGTCCTCGGCGAGGAACGCCGCCTTCGTCACGTTCGCCGCGGTGCCGTAGCTGCGGAAGACACCGTGCGCCCCGGCGCCGCGGGCGTGGACCACGCGCTCGGGGATGCGCTCGTGGTCGAAGTGCATCACCTTCTCCCGCAGGTGGTGGTCCTGAAGCAGCACCGGTCCGCGGGGCCCCGCCTTGAGGGAGTGGTCGGTGTCGTACAGCCGGGTGCCCTGGGCGTTGGTCAGATAGCTGCCGCTCTGCGCCATCCGTGCCTGGTCGGCGCCGGTCGGCTGCCCGGTCGGCGAGACGGTGGCCGGGCCGGTCTGGTCGGGCTTCGCCGGATACGGCTCATGGGGATCGGTCGGCTCGGCGACCGGCGGCGACTTGGGTCCCGGCTTGCCGGGGATGCCGTCCTCCGGGCCCGCGGGCCCGCCCTGCAAGGCGTCCGCCACCTTGTCCGCCGCACGCTTCAAGGGGTTCGTCTCGCTCATCAGTACCCATTCCTTCGCTGGTCACGGGGGCGGGTCCGGCGCGGTCGCGCGGGGCGTCGCGCGGCACGGTGGCCACGCCGGGGCACACGGCCGACACCATTGGTCACTTCGGGTGAAACCACAATGAAAGGTCGACGACGGCCCTCGTACCGAGGTCCCCGGGCCGGGGCGTCCGAAACCGGGGATCGTGGTGATTTCCCGGTCGGGGTGAAGTCGGGCCGTCTCGTATCGAGTTGCCGGGACGGCAGGCCCGCCGGACGCGCTGGTCCGGGCCCGGGGACCGCCGGCAGGGCCAAGTGCCTCCTGCCGAGGACGCTTTCATCAGCAGGGCCGGCTTCTTGACCCGGATCAGACGGGCACCCGGCCGCCCGCACAGGCCACCCTAGGTGCAGACCCGGACCGCCGCAGTTCGGGCGGAGCCGGTCATGGGCGTGCGGGGTCCGGCCGGGGCTCACCCCGGCCGGCCGCAGCCGACCTCCCGCTCGCTCTCCCGCTCGCTCTCCCGCTCGTTCTCCCGCTCGCTCCTCTGGCCGACGGTGCCGGGGCGGGCGCGGGCGTGCTCCACTGCGGCGGGCAGCGCGCGGCGGATCACCTCGGGCAGCCGGCGGCGGGCCGGCCACTCCACGAGGCAGCGCGCCACCTCCCGCAGTTTGATGTTGGTGTGCTGCGAGATGTGTTTCAGCGCGTCCCACCCCTGTGCGGTGGTCAGCCCGCCGACGGTGACGACCACGCCGATCGCCTGGTCGATCAGGGCATGCGAGATCAGCGCCTGACGCAGCTGGCCGACCTCCTCCCGCAGTGCCCGCATCTGGTCCGCCCGCTGGTCCGCCCGCTGGTCCGCCCGCTCGTCACGTCCGATCATGCGCTCACCCTGCGCAGCTTGTTCGCCGGGCGACAGCCACCGGGCGAACAACATGGCAGGCCGTCGTCCGTAAAACGAAAAACCGCTGGTCAGCAGATACATGGAAACGTCGTTCCGGGGCAAAAGGGCCCCCATGGACACCCTCACCTTCGACAGCGACGACCTGGAGGTCACGGAGGATTTCCTCAGCCGTGCCTACGCCAGGATGCGTATCGCCAGCGGTACTCCAGGCTCGACCCGCGCCCGGATCCGCCGCGCCGGCATCGGCTCGGTGAGTGTCGACGAAATCGCGCTGGACTTCGACATGGCCTACTCGGTGACACCGCTGGGCCGGGTCTGTCTGTGCGTCGTGCACGAGGGCACCGTGCGGGACCACGGCTTCCAGGGCGTCGAGGATTCCTTCGGACCGGGTGACGTCGTGCTGTTCGCCCCGCCGGACCTGCCGTACGCCGGGCGGATCTGCGGTGCCCGGTACAACATCACCATGCTGGACCCGGCCCTGCTCGCCCAGGTGGCCTCGGGTCCGGACGAATCGCGACCGGTGCGGCTGACGGGCCACCGGCCGCGCTCCGCCGCGGCGGCGCGCCAGCTGAGCCGGACGATCGTCCATCTGCGGGACACGGTGCTCGCCGATCCCGAGACGGCGGAACAGCCGCTGGTCGCCGCCACGGCAGCCCAGCACCTGGCGGCGAGCGTCCTGGCGGCCTTCCCCAACACGGCCGAGGACGAACCCGGCGCCGACGGCAACGACATGCGTCCGACGGCGCTGCGCCGCGCGCTCGCCTACATAGACGACCACGCCGACCAGCCCGTCACGGTCGCCGACATAGCCGGCGCGGCCCATGTGACGGTACGCGCGCTGCAATACACCTTCCGCCGCCATCTGGACACCACCCCGCTCGCCCAGCTGCGCCGGGTACGCCTCGCGCACGCCCATCACGACCTGTCGACCGCCGATCCCGGCGACGGGATCACGGTCACGGACGTCGCGGCCCGCTGGGGCTTCCACCACCCGGGCCGCTTCGCCTCCCTGTACCGGGACACCTACCGGCGGGCACCGCACGAGACCCTGTCCGGCGACTGACCGGCGTCCCGTACGGAGCGTGTCTCCGTACGGGACGCCGGGGCGGCTCAGGGGAAGGACGTCACCTTGGACGGGACCGTACTGGTGCCCGAGGTGGGTGCGCCGGTGCTGTTGACGACGTGCGCGTACTGGCCCTTGCCGCCGAGGGAGATCACGAGCAGGTCGTGCATCTTGATCCCCGGGGTCGCGGGCACCTGGAAGCCGTGTGCCTGGACGATCGACGGATCGGCGGTGTAGTTGCAGTAGCTGCCCAGGCCCCACGCCTCATGGGAGGTGACGGTGTCGGCGACCTTGTAGGCCGCGTAGCCGACGGTGCCGTCGTGGGTGACGGCGGCGGCGTTCGGGGCGTCGTACGCCTTCTCGTTCTGGAAGAAGACGGTCCGGCCGCGTTCTCCGCTCCAGTAGACGTCGTACTTGTTGAAGTGCTCGACGAACAGCCCGGTGGCCAGGACGTCGTCGCCGTTCACGCGCAGTCCGTAGTCGGCGCGGTTGGTGTCCCAGCCCACGCCGCTGCCATGGTCGGCGCGCCAGATCCAGGTGTGGTCGATGATGACGTCGTCGCTGTCGACCACCACGGAGTTGGTGGCGAGGCCGGGTCCGGCGCCGCCGACGCGGATGAACACGTCCTGCATGGTCGTGGGATCGGCGGAGTGGTCGGCGGAGGAGCCGGGGGTGCCGATGCGCAGCAGCGTGTCCGAGTTGACCGGGCCCGCGTCGATCAGGAACCCGGCGAGCCGCACTCCGTCGACGTCGGCGACGTGCATGGCGTCGATCCCGTTGTCGGGGACGAGGGTGGCGAGGCCGAGGCCCAGGACGACGGTGTCGGGCCGGGTGACGTCGATGGTCTGGTCGAGGTGGTAGACACCGGGCGTGAAGAGCAGGTTGAGACCCTGGGCGAGGGCCGCGTTGATGGTGGCGGCCGTGGCGCCCGGCTTCACGACGTAGAACCGGTCGAGCGGGAGCGACGTGCCCGCGTTCGCGGGCCAGCTGACGCCCCGGGCGTTGGTGCGCTTGGCGGGGACGAACACCTTGTAGGCGGATCCGTCCAGGTAGAGGAACGGCTTCTCCCGGGAGACGGGGGTGGTGTCCAGGGTGGTGTAGGGGCCGCTGTCGAAGTCGGTCGCGGGTGCGCCCTGTACGCCGGAGAAGGTCATGTTCCACACGCCGTTGGTCCAGCCGCCGACCGAGCTGTCCCGGGTGTACCACTGCTGCTGGGAGTACGGGCCCACCGTGCCGTCGATCTTCGAGTCCGCGATGTAGCCGCCGGAGGCCCAGCCGTAGCCGTTGGGGGCGAGGTTGAGGCCGCCCTGGACGTGGATGCGGCGGAAGGGCGCGGCCTGGGCGACGGCCCAGCGGTCGGTCCCGTTGACCGGGTTGAGGGAGAGGTTCTCCGCCGAACGCCAGAAGTTCTGGGTGGCGTTGCCGTTGAACCAGCCCGCGTCCACGGTGACGTCACCGTTGATCCGGGTGTCGTCGGGGTTCAGGCCGAGGCCCGAGATCGAGGTGTAGAAGCCGAGCTGGGCGTTGATGCCGTTGTAGGTGCCGGGCTTGAGCAGGAACTGGTAGCGGCCGGTGCCGAACTGGGCGGATTCCTGCCGGGCGAAGACGTCGTCGAACTTCTGCTGGAGGTTCGGGGTGGAGGGGTCGACGACGATCACGTTGGGGCCGAGGTCGCCGCCGCCCTCGACCGGCGGGACGCCGGTGCCGCCGGTGTGCACGGCGACCTCCCACAGGGAGTAGCCGTAACCGGTGCCGCGGGCGGTGCCGTTGATGCGGACGTACCGGCCGGAGCCGCTGACGTCGTACGACGCCGTGCCGCCGCTCGCCCCGGTGACGCTCTTGAGGGTGGTCCAGTTCTGGCCGTCGGAGGATGCCTGGATCTGGAAGTCCTTGCCGTAGGCGGCCTCCCAGTTCAGGTCGACCTTGCACAGGTCCTTGACGGCGCCGAGGTCCACCTGGAGCCACTGCGGGTCGGCGGCCTGGCTGGACCAGCGGGTCGTGGTGCTGCCGTCGAAGGCGGCGGAGGCGGGCGTGCCGGCGTTCTCGGTGGAGGAGGCCGTGGCGGGCCTGCCCTGGGCGGCGTTGCCGGTGCCGCAGCCCGGCTGGCCGCCGTCCGTGCTGCCGAACACCCGGAACTCCCAGAGGGAGTAGCCGTACTGGGTGGCCCGGTGCACACCGAGCATGCGGACGTAGCGGCCCTTGCCGGACACGTCGAGCGTGTCGACGCCGCCGTCCGAGCCGGTGACGGACTTCAGGTCGGTCCAGGTGGTGCCGTCCGCGGATATCTGGACCTTGTAGTCCTTGCCGTAGGCGGCCTCCCAGTCGAGGACCACCTGGTCGACGGTGGCGGTGGCCCCCAGGTCGACCTGGAACCACTGGTCGTCGCCGGCGGCCGAGGACCAGCGGGTCCCGGTGTCGCCGTCGACGGCCTTGGCGGCGCCGGTGCCGCCGTTCTCCTCGGACGACGCGGTGGCCGTCTTCCCCTGGGACAGGGGGGTTTCGGCCGCGGTGGCCGAGGGATGTGTGGTGGGCAGGGCGATCAGCGCGGCGGTGGCGGCCAGCGCGACGCCCAGGGATCTCAGTCTCATGCGGCGGCTCCAAAGGACTGCGGGGGTGGAACTACCAACCCCACGGCTTAGTTCATGTTTTGATTTAAGTGATGAACCAAGCGCGCCACAAGACTTCGGACAGCAGATCCTTCAACCGTCCTGCCGGACCGGCGGCTTCGCCCGGGGGCGCGGACCGGGTCCGCGCCCCCGGACGAGAAGCGGATCGTGACACCGGCCGGCATGCGCGCGGGACTCCCGCCCGAGGCCGTCGCGCGCCGCCGGCCGGCGGCGCGCGACGGCCTCGGGCCGGGTCAACGCGCCGCGTTCGCCTGCCGCTTGACCAGCTCCACCAGGGCGGCGTGCGTCTCGGGGTCGGCCGCCGCGATCAGTCCGCCCGCGCCGGTGTGCAGCGGCTCGCCGTACAGGCCGGTCACCGTGCAGCCGGCGGCCCGGCACAGGGCGATGCCGGCGGCGAAGTGCACGCTGTCGGCGAGGTGGCCGTCGGTGACATAGGCGGCCCGGCGCCCGGCGGCGACCCAGGCCACCGCGAGGGTGCTGGAGATCACCCGGGGCCGGAACCGCTCGGCGAAGCCCGGGTCGGCGAGCAGGCGGGCCGCCTGGAAACCGGGCGCGTTGGGGAACGGGGCGTCGAGGTTGACGTCCACCAGCGCGGACCCGGCGGCGGGCGTCAGCTCCGAGTCGTCGCCGTCCCGGCGGACCCAGGCCCGTGCGCCGTCGGTCCAGAACACCTCACCGGCGAACGGATCGGCCGTCGCCGCCGCGGTCACCTCCGCATCCTCCCGCAGCGCCACGTTCACGCCGACGAGCATGGTGCGCACGGCGTAGTTGAGGGTGCCGCAGAGCGGGTCGACGAGCCAGCGGCGGCGGGCACCGGCGGCGCCGCCCCGTCCGCTCTCCTCCGCCGTGACCGCGTCTTCGGGGCGGGCGGCGCGCAGGACGTCCAGGACGGCCCGCTCGGCGACGAGGTCCGCTTCCGTGGCGAAGTCGCCGGCGGACTTCTCGTAGCGGTCCAGCCGCCGGCCGTACAGGTCACGCACCACCGCCGCGCCCGCCTGAGCCGCCGTCACGGCCAGTCGGGCGTCGGACCCCCCGTTGATGATCGACATGGTGTGCAGGATAGGCCGGTCACGCCGGCGGAACCGGACCGGGCACCGCTCCGGCGGCGGGTGCCGGTGCGGGCCCGGTCCGTACGGTCAGTTCCCGGTCGAGTCCCCGGTCGGGGTGAGGGTCAGGGTCTGTTCGGCCGCGGTACGCCCGCCGCCGACGGCGTTCCCGCCGGTGTCCGTCCAGGTGCGCGCGGGTGTGGTCTCGGCGAGCCGGCCGGAGGCCGCGGAGAGGGCGAGCGCGAGGCCGCTGTACCGGTTGACCAGCCGGGCGGTTCCGCCGGAGGCGCTGGGTAGCACGAACCACTGCTGCCCGACGGCCGGTCCGCGGCCCCGGGCCGCGGTGGCCGTGGGCCTGGCGCCCCAGGCACGGCCGGCCGTCCGTGCCGAGTCGACGCCCAGCAGCCGGCCGGTCGCCGCGTTGGTGAGGGTGAAGGCGCCGTCGCCCGTCGGCGTGAAGAGCCACGACGCGCGGGCGGAGCCGGTGGACCGCGCCACCGAGGTGACGGCGGAGCCGCCGGACGCCTGGGCGAGGATCCGGCCCGTGCCGGCGGCGACGCGGTAGCGGCGGCCGGTGTCCACGGGCGGGACGGCGGGCGCGGCGGAGTCGACGGTGAGGTCGACGTACTCGCCGGAGGCGTCGTGGGAGCAGCCGAAGGAGCAGTAGGCGCGGAAGGTCCTGCCGACGACGGCGGAGCCGGTGCGGCTCGCGCCGTCCAGGAACCAGCGGTACCAGGAGGCGGTGGTGTAGTCCCCGGTGTCGCCGATGAGTTCCCACTTCTGGGTGGCCAGGTCGTCCGTGGCGTACAGGTACTGCGGTGAGCCGCCGCTCTGGTCGACGGCCTGCGGTGTGCCGATGTAGCGGCCCAGATGGGCGTCGTAGGCGATGTTCATCACGAACAGCGGGGAGGTCGGGGGCATCTTGCCGGCCGCGATCTGCTCGGCGGACGTCCCCGTGGCGGCCGGGTCGTACTCGGCGGAGGCGGGGGTGTAGCCGGTGGGGTGGGCGGCGTCGACCGGGACGATGTTGCTCTCCCGGCCGCCGGTGCCCGGCTGGGACCAGGCTCCGTCGTACCACTTGCGCCAGGAGCCGGGGGCCATCTTCGCGGCGATCGGGGCGCGGGCCACGTGCTCGTAGAACGCCTTCCAGCCGCCGCTCTTGTCGACGATCCGCGAGCCGTAATAGACGTAGAAGTAGCCGGAGGCGATGTCGGTGAACAGGCGCTGGTCGCCGTCTCCGTAGGAGTACGTCTGCTGCGGGAACGCCGTGGTGTCCCCGCGCTTCGTGCTGTACGGCGAGGTGAGCACATGGTCCCGGACGGTCCAGGTGCGGCCCCGGTCGGTGGAGACGGCGTAGTCGATGGCGTCGTAGTGGAGCCCGTCGCCGAAAGGCCGCGGGGTGAACTCGTTGTGCACCAGGCCGTACCAGTCACCGGTGTCGGGATCGACCCACACCCCGGAGAGGTCGCAGTAGTTCTTCTGCGCGTAGCCCGAGCCGCTCGGCGCGTACGTCGCCTCCCGTCCGGTGGGGCTGTTGTCGCACCGCCAGGTGGTGTCGTCGTTGCGGTCGGCGGGATTCGCCGGGTTCACCGCCTCGCTGAGCGTGCGGTCGAAGGTGGCGGTGTCGAAGTCCTTGCCCGTGTAGAAGTCCCAGACCCTCGGGTCGTCGGCGCCGTAGAGCGCGGCGGACTGCTGGTAGTGGAAGGTGCCGTCCCGGTCGGTGTACGGGGTGGCGGGGGTGTCCGTGGGGTGGGGGAACGGGACCGGGGTCCCCACGCTCACGGTGTAACCGGCATCGCCGGGGGGCGCGGCCTGCGCGGGGGACGCGGTGCCGCCGCCCAGGACCAGGGCGACGGCCGCGGCCAGGGCGCCGCCTGCTCTGCTCAACGGTCGCACGGGTGCTCCTTGTTGCCGAAGGGCGGGTTCCACGGAACCATCCGGCTCCGGCGTCGCCTGCGGCAATGGACTCCCGTGCGCCGCCTCTTGCACTTTCGCGCGCGAACGGGGCCCCGCACGATCAGCTTCGCGCACCGTGGCCGGTTTCGCCCCGGGGCCCGGATCAGTGCGGCCCGGCGGGCAGCGGAACGTCCCAGGCGAGTTGGCGCAGGAGCCGTTCGTCCGGTTCGGCGGGGCGGGCCACGACGGGTGCCGGGCCGGAGGCCGCGCGGGTGCCGCGGGAGAGGCCGCCGCTGACGGTGATGTTGTGCTCCACCCGTGGCCGGCGGTGCCGCTCGTACGCGGCGAACGCGGGCTGCGGGCCGGGGAGGTCGCGCAGCGCCTTGGCCAGGACGACGGCGTCCTCCAGGGCCATCGAGGCGCCCTGGCCGGTCGCCGGGGAGGCGGCGTGGGCCGCGTCGCCGATCAGCAGGACGCGACCGGAGTGCCAGGTGGTGCCGAGCGGCAGTTCCGTGGCGTTGGTGACCATGACGGCGTCGGCTGATGCCGAGACGAGGCCGGCGGCGGGGGTGGCGTCCTCGCGCAGCAGCGGCAGCAGGTGCGCGCGCAGCGCCGCGGCCGGCTCGGCGGGGGCCCCGACGGGCAGCGGGTCGCCTCCGGCGCGGGCGAACCAGTACGTCTCCCCCGCCGGTGACACCGCGTACCCGAAGGCGGTGCCGCTGCCCCGCACCATGGTGATGGCTCCGGCGGGGCCGGGCGCGGGCGCGGTGCCGGTGTAGCCGTAGTAGACCCGCTGGCCGGCGTACCCGGGCCGGATCTCGGGCAGGAGCAGCCGGCGTACGGTCGAGTTCAGTCCGTCGGCGCCGATGAGCAGCTCCCCGGTCGCCGTGCCGCCGTCGGCGAAGCGGGCGGTGACGTCGTCCGGGCCGTTCGTCAGCGACACCAGCCGGGCCCCGTGGCGCAGCCGGATGCCCCGCCGGACGGCCTCGGCCTGCAAAGCGGCGTTCAGTTCGCCCCGGCGCAGGCAGCGGTAGCGCAGTGCGGGGTCGGCCGCCTCGCCGAGCGGTCCGTGCGTCACCTCGGCGCCCCGGCTGTCGAGCAGCCGCAGCGAAGTCAGCGGAAAACCGACGGCGGCGACCGCGTCCGTGGCGTCCAGCTGGGCCAGCGCGCGCATGCCGTTGCTCGCCAGGGTCAGGAAGGCACCAAGGTCCTCGGCCGTGTCCGGATGCGCCTCCCACACGGTGACGTCGAAACCGGCCTTGTGCAGCCCCAGGGCGGTCGCGGTCCCCGCGATGCCACCGCCGATCACCAGTACCCTCATCGCTTCCGTTCCGGTCGCCTGCCGCCTCTCCCCGCCGGCAGTGGTCATGGCCATCTAAGGGCAGCGGCGGCCATGCCGGGGCGCCCGGGGCCGAGATCCGGACAGGGCCGGCCGAGCGCGGCGGGCCCCGAACCGGGGACCGGACCCGGCCGACCGGGCAGCGGGGGTGGGGCCGGGGGCGACCGCGCGGTCGGGGCGTCGTCAGTGGCCGGCGGGCAGGACCTGGACGGTGTCACCGACCGCGCGTTCGCCGGCGGCGTCGGACGGCTGGTTGACCAGCGTGCCGCCGACGGCCATCGCGGTGGAGCCGCCGCCGTCGAGGTTCATCGCCCGCACCGCGCCGAGCGACTGCATGAACGCGGCCGCCTCGTGGAGGGTGAACCCTTCACTGCCGCCCTTCAGCCGCCCGTCCACCGTCGCGAGGATCAGCCGGCCCCGCCGGTCGACGCCGGCCAGGGTGCGCGGCTGACGGACGTTGGCCCAGGCGTATCCGAAGGAGGTGTAGGCGGGATCGACGACGCCTTCGGCAGCGGCGTCGATGTCGATACGGCCGTCCTCGACCAGTGTCGGGGCCGCGCTGACGAGGGAGTCGTCGGCGTCGAGCGTGACGCGGCCGCCCTCGGCGGTCCGGACGGCTTCGCCGACCCGGACGCGGCTGTCCGGCCGGGCATGCGCGGTCAGCCAGTCGGCCGCCCGGCCGATGCCCTGCAACACGCGCCCGCCCTCGGGTACCCGTCCGCCGCGCGCGCCGACGGAGACGACCCGGCCGGACGCGTCCAGCACGGCCTGCGCTCCCGGTCCCGAGGGCAGACCGGCCCGGAAGGCCGGGGTGAACAGGACCAGGTCGTCGGCGAGCCGGCACGTCACGTCCTGCCAGGGCAGCTCGCTGGGCGTGCCGCCGGGACGGCCGCAGTCCCGGACCGTGCCGGGCAGCCGGTTGATGCCCTGGACCCGGTAGGCGGCGCCGCCGGCGCGGGCCGTGACGGTGCTCGTCAGGTCCGCGATCCGCAGGCGGTGGCCGCCGTCCTGGACGAGCAGCGCGGAGCGGGAACCGGCCGCCATCGACTCCAGCTCGCCCCGGTAGGCGCCGATCCCGGACATGGTGCCCGGCACGCCGTCGCCCGGCGACAGCACGAAGAAGCCGCCGTTGACCCCGACCAGCGAGTTCAGCTTCCGGGCCACCGCCGAGGTGGTCTCACGCCGTGTCACGTCACCGTCGTGCGTGGCCTCGACCCGGCCCTCGAAGGTCTTCGGGTCGATCACCGCCACATGGATGTTCTCCCGGTCGGCCGGCTCCTGGACGTCGTACCCCGTCCAGGAGAGAGCCGGGTGGAACCCGGCCGCGGTCACCGCCGACGCGGCCGTCTTCGCCTCCTCCTGAGTGGCGAAACGGCCGACGCGGACCCGGAGCCCCATCACACCGCGGGGCGTGTCGGCGTAGTCGGGCCACCGCACGCTCTCCACCCGGGGCCGCAGGGCCGCCCGGGTCAGTTCGCTCGCCGTGTCCTCGGCCCAGGCGCGGGTGCCGACCTCGGCCCAGCTCAGCGGGGCGTCCGGGTCGTTCGAGGTCCACCGGGTCCGGCTCGGGGCCTGAACGGTGATCGTCCACGAGTGCCGGACGCCGGGGTGCTCCACGACACCGGTACGGACCGTGACGCCGGGAGCGAGCGTCTCGGTCGTCCACCGCTCGGTCGTCTCGGCCGTCCACCGCTCGGTCACCGTGGGAGGCGTCGTCCCCCGCCCGGCCGTCGCGAGGGGCGTCGTCCCCCGCCCGGCCGTCGCGGGCGGGACGGTGCGCGCCTGCGCCGCACCGGACAGCAGGGCCGGGGCCGCCAGGGCGAGCACGGCGGTCGTCGCGACCCGCGCACGGACGCGGGCGGAGCTCCGTGCGGCGCCCTGGACTCGGGTATGACGCATGCGCATGCACCTCACGTACGGTTCGGGGACGGCGACCCACCTCGGCAACGAGGGTCCACTTCACCGGCCGCAGGTGACAACCACCCGCTTCCGGACCGAAGTCGTCGCTACGGCCGTCTGAACTCGCCTGCACCGCCCGGCACCCCGCGCACGGCCCGGGTCTCCGAACCGAGGCCCCCCGGGCTCGTCCGTGTCCGCCCCCGGGCGGCCGGGGGACGGTGCGCGCACACCGCCGCCGGGTGGGCGCACGCCGTCCCCGGGCCGTGCGCCTCCCGCCACCGGTTCGCGTCGAGCGGCCGCGCGAGCCGGTCCCGAGGCACGCACCGGGCTCGGTGTGCACCGGCACGCCCCCACGGTCGAAGGGTCGTCGCCGGTGAAGTGGGTACGTCCCGGCCATGCGGGTGAGTGTGGTGGATGCGGGGTCGAACACGGTCCGGTTGGTGATCGCAGACGTGGTGGGCGGGGTTCCGCTGCCGGTGCACACCGTCAAGTGGAAGCTGCGCCTGTCCGAACAGGTCGGCGTGGACGGCACCATCGCCGACGAGGCGGTGGAGCAACTGGTCAAGGCGGTGGCCGCGGCGGGTGCCACGGCCCGGAGATGGCATGCGGCGGGACCGCTGGCCTTCGCCACGGCGGTGATCCGCGGTGCTCCGAACCGCCATGAGGTGCTCCAGCGGGTGGCGTCCGGGACCGGGATCCGCATGTGCACGCTGCCCGGGGAGACGGAGGCCGAGCTGACCTTCCTGGCGGCCCGCCGCTGGCTGGGCTGGAAGGCGGGTCCGCTGGCGCTGCTCGACATCGGCGGCGGCTCCCTGGAGGTGGCCTTCGGCCGGGGCCGGCTGCCCGACTTCGCCGCGTCCCTGCCGCTCGGTGCGAGCCGGCTGACCCGGGAGCACCTGGGCGTCCAGGATCCGCCGGGACCGGCCGAGCTGAAGGAGCTGCGCCGCCGCATCCGCCATGAGCTGCGGGACGTGGCCTCGCGGATCCGCTGGGAGGGTCCGCGCACCGCGGCCGTCAGCTCCCGGACGTTCCAGCAGCTGGCCCGGTTGTGCGGGGCCGCTCCCGGGCGGTACGGACCGTTCGCGGAGCGGGAGCTGATCTGCCGGGACCTGCGCAAGGCGGTGCACACCCTCGCCGCGCTGCCCGCCGTCGAACGCGCCCTGCTGCCCGGGATCTCCGCCCCGCGCGCCGCCCAGAGCCTGGCCGGCGCGGTCGTGGGGCACACGGCGCTGAAGCTCATGGGCCTGCCCCGGGCCGTCGTCTGCCCCTGGGCGATCCGCGAGGGCGTGCTGCTGCGCTACGTCGAGGACGGCGCCGACTGGTGGACGGAGGCCACCGGCGAGACCGCCGGCACCGCACCGGTCGTCACCGCGGCGACTCTGCGCATCGCCGGCCCGTCCGCCTGACCGGGGAGCCGGGGAACGGGGGCCGGGGAGCCGGGGTCCGAGGAGCGGGGGCCGGAGAGCCGGGGTCCGAGGAGCGGGGGGCGTGGGAGCCGGGGTCCGCAGAGCGGAGGGCCGGGGTCCGTAGAGCGGGGAGCCGGGCGACGGGGGGTAAGCCGGAGAGGCGCCCCCCCGACTCCCGACTACCGCGCCCCGCCCCCCGACTCCCGACTACCGCGCCCCGCCCCCGACCCCCGAAACCAGCCCCTCCAAAATGTAGCGATCATGACAATTCGAGGGTAGGCATGCCCCTATGGCCTTACGTCGCTCACGATCGGGAACGAAACGGCTCGCCGCCCTCCTGACCGCGGCGGTCCTGGTGCTCGCGGGCTGCGACAGCGAGGGCTCTTCGTCCTCCGCCGACGGGCGGCTGCGGCTGACCGTGGCGGCGCTCCCGCTCACCGACTCGGCCGCCCTCTATCTCGCCCGGGACCGCGGCCTGTTCGCCAAGGAGGGCCTGGAGGTCCGCATCCAGCAGGTGCAGCAGAGCATCCAGGCACTGCCCGCACTGCTCAAGGGACAGGTCGGCGTGATCGCGAGCGCGAACTACGTCACCTACTTCCAGGCGTACGAGAAGGGCACTCTGGACCTCCGCATCCTCGCCGAAGGCGTCCGGATCGCCCCCCACATGATGGACGTCCTCGTCCCCCGGGACTCCTCGCTCAGGTCACCCGCCGACCTCGCGGGCAAGAAGATCGCGGTCGCCGTCCTCAACAACATCCAGTCCCTGACGCTGAACGCGATCCTCGACGCCGAGGGCGCCGGACGGCCCGCCTACCGGCAGATCCTCTTCCCTCAGATGGGACCCGCGCTGGAGAGGGGGCAGGTGGACGCCGTGCACGCCGTCGAGCCCTTCAGCACCGCGATCCAGGGCGAACTGGGCGCGCGCGTCCTGCTGGACGGCGGTTCGGGACCGGCACGCGGCCTGCCCGCCAGCGGGTACGTCACCACGCGCGCCTTCGTCCAGCAGCACCCGAAGGCCGCGGAGGGCTTCCGGCGCGCCATCGAGGCGGCCTCGCGGCTCGCCGCCGAGCACCCTGACCTCGTGCGTGCCGAGCTGCCGAAGTACTCCAAGGTGACCGCGGCCCAGGCCGGAAAGCTTCATCTGCCCGCCTACCCGGTGGCCGCCGACCCGGCGCGACTACGCCGGCTCACCCGGCTCATGCGTGACCAGGGGATGCTGGAGAAGGCCATCGACCCGGCGCCGCTGCTGGTGAAATGAGCCGGCACCGGGAGTTCCTGCTGGGTCTGCTGGGCGCACTGCTGGCGTTCGGCGCCTGTGAGGGGGTCGCCCGCGCCGGGGTCGTCCGGCACAGCTATCTGCCGCCCGCCTCCGACGTACTCGTGCGGGCCGTGCGGCTGGCGGGTGACCGGGCCTTCCTCGACGGGGTCGGCGTCACGCTGCGCGCCTGGGCGCTGGGCCTGGGGCTGGCCTGCCTGATCGCCGTGCCGCTCGGGCTGCTGCTGGGCGCGGTTCCGGTCGTCGAGGCCGCCGTCCGCGCGATCGTCGAGTTCCTGCGGCCCCTGCCGTCCGTGGCGCTGATCCCGCTGGTGTCGCTGCTGCTGGGGGCCGGCACCGGAACCGAGGTGACGCTGATCGCGTACGCGTCCCTGTGGCCGGTGCTGTTCAACACCGTCCATGGCCTCGGCGAGACCGATCCGCTGGCCAAGGACACCCTGCGCGCGTTCGGCTTCGGCCGGCTCGCGGTGCTGCTGCGGGTGGAGCTGCCGGGCACCGCTCCGTTCATTGCCGCCGGGGTGCGGATCTCCGCCGCGATCGCCCTGATCCTGGCCGTCGCCACCGAGCTGCTCTCCGGTTTCGGCGACGGCCTCGGCATCTTCATCGCCCAGGCGCAGACGGCCCCGGACGGCACCCGGGACGTGCTGGCGGGGGTGGTGTGGGCGGGGGTTCTGGGACTGGTCGTCAACGGCGTACTGGTGGGTGCGGAGCGGCGGTTGTTCGCCTGGTCCCACGAACGGCCCGACGGCGGCGGCCCGACGGCGCGGGGCCGGGAGGGGGAGCGGGCATGAGCGCGGAGGCGGGCCGCGGCCGGAGCGCCGTACCCTTCCTGCTGCGCTGGTCGGTGCTGCTGCTCGCCGCCGGCGTCTGGGAGGCGGCCGCACGGGCGCGGGGCAGTGTGTACTTCCCGCCGCCGCTGCGCATCGCCCGCCACGCGTACGGCCTGTGGTTCTCCGGGCCCCCCGGCCACCTGTTCCTCACCGGGGCGGCCGTCGCCACCGTGCTGCCGAGCCTCGGCCGGATGGCGGCCGGGTTCGGGCTCGCGGCCGTCGCCGGGACCGCGCTCGGCATCGCCGTGGGCCGCTCGCGGCGGGCGTACGCGCTGTGCAACCCGGTGCTGCAGTTCGCGCGGGCCGTGCCGCCGCCCGCGCTGGTGCCGGTGTTCGTCGTCGTCTTCGACTTCGGTACGCCGATGCAGGTGGCGTCGATCGGGTTCAGCGCGGTGTGGCCGGTGCTCGTCGACACGGCGGAGGGCGCCCGCGCCACGGACCCGCTGCGGCTGGAAGTGGCCGCGGTGCTGCGGCTGACCGCGGCCGAGCGGCTGTGGTTCCTGATCCTGCCCTCGGCGCTGCCCCGGATCTTCGCGGGGCTCCGGCTCAGCCTGTCGCTGTCCCTGATCCTCATGGTCTTCTCGGAGCTGCTGCCGGGCAGCGACAACGGCATCGGCTTCACCCTCACCGACGCCCAGACCCGTTCGGACCTGCTCACCGTCTGGGCCGCGCTGCTGCTGGTCGGTGCGCTCGGGTATCTCCTCAACACCGGTCTGCTGGCGGCCGAGAGACGGCTCGCCGGCCGAGGGAGGGCAGCATGACGACGGCCACGGTGCGGGAGGCGGTCGTACGGTTCCTGCGGGACACCGGCATGACCACGGTCTTCGGCAATCCCGGCTCCACCGAACTGCGGATGTTCCGCGACTGGCCCGAGGACTTCACCTATGTGCTGGGGTTGCAGGAGTCCGTCGCGGTCGGCATGGCGGCCGGTCACGCGCTCGGCACCCGGCGCGCGGCCTTCGTCAGCCTGCACTCGGCCGGCGGCGTGGGGCATGCGCTCGGCGCGGTGTTCAACGCCTTCCGGGACCGGGTGCCCCTGGTGATCGTGGCCGGGCAGCAGGCGCGCTCGCTCGTCCAGTTGCGGCCCTTCCTCGGCGCCGACGAACCGGCTCAGTTCCCCCGCCCGTACGTGAAGTCGGCCCGGCAGCCGGAGCGGGCCGCGGACGTGCCGGCCGTGCTCGCGGAGGCGTACCGGACCGCGATGACGCATCCGCGCGGCCCGGTCTTCGTGTCGGTGCCCGAGGACGACTGGGACCGGCCCGCCGAACCGGTCGCCCCGCGCACGGTGCACACCGCGTTCACGGCGGACCCGGAGGCCCTCGCGGCGCTCGCCGCCCGGCTGACCGCCTGTGCGCGCCCGGCGCTGGTGATCGGTCCGGGCGTGGACGACGAGGAGGCGCTGGCCGAGGCGCGGGCACTGGCCGAGCGGATCCGGGCCGGGGTGTGGATCAGCCCGCTGTCCGGCCGTAGCGGATTCCCGGAGTCGCACCCGCTGTTCCAGGGCTTCCTGCCCCCGGTCGCCGGGCAGCTCGCCGCGCGGCTGGCCCCGTACGACGTGGTGGTCGCCCTCGGCACCCCGGTGTTCGTCTACCACGTGGCGGACGAGAGCCCGCCGCTGGCGCCCGGCACCGAACTGTTCCACCTGGACTGCGATCCGGGCCAGGCGGCCTGGCTGCCCACCGGCACCAGCATCGTGACCACCCTGCGCCCCGCCCTGCGCCGGCTGACGGACCTGCTGCCCGAACCCGACCGGGACCCGCCACCGCCCCGTCCGGCACCCCCGGCGGCCCCCGTCGCCGCCCGCATCAGCCCGGAGCTGTGCTTCGACCTGCTGCGCGCGCGGCTGCCGCGCGACCGTGTCCTCGTCGAGGAGGCACCGAGCCACCGCGACGCGCTGCACGCACGCGTGCCCGTCGACCGCTCCGGCGGCTTCCTCACCACCGGCAGCGGGGCCCTCGGCTGGGGGCTCCCCCTCGCGGTGGGCCGGGCGCTCGCCGACCGGCGCCGGCTGGTGTGCGTGGCCGGGGACGGCTCGGCGCTGTACTCGGTGCAGGCGCTGTGGAGCGCCGCCCGGCACACGGCACCCGTCACCTTCGTCCTGCTCGACAACGGCGGCTACGCGGCCGTGCGCGCGCTGGGCCGCCGGATCGGTGTCGCACCGGTCCCCGGCACCGACATCGCCGGCATCGACTTCGCGGCCCTCGCCGAGTCCTTCGGCTGCCCCGCGGCACGCGCCGAGGACCCCTTGGAGCTGCCGGCGGCCCTGGACCACGCCCTCGGCCGGGGCGACGACACCGGCCCCTTCCTGCTGCACCTGCGGGTCGCCGGCAGCGCCGGCACCCTGTACGAGCCCTGGGCCGGGTGAGGGATGCTGCGCCTCGACTCCGTCAGCCGGTACTTCGGCGACCATCACGTCCTGGACCGGATCAGCCTCACCGTGCCCGACGGACAGCTGCTGTGCGTCGTCGGGCCGTCCGGCTGCGGGAAGTCCACGCTGCTGCGCGCCGTCGCCGGGCTGCTGCCCGCGCAGCGGGGCACGATCACGGTGGACGGGACACCGGTGACAGGGGTGCCCGACCGGCTGGCGGTGGTCTTCCAGGAGTACGGCCGCTCGCTGCTGCCCTGGCTCACCGTCCGTGACAACGTGGCCCTGCCGCTGCGCCGCCGGGGCCTAGGCCGGGCCGCCCGCCGGGAGGCGGCCGAGGCCATCCTGGACCGGGTGGGCCTGCCCGGGGCCGCCCGCCGCCGGCCCCGGGAACTCTCGGGCGGCATGCAGCAGCGCGTGGCCATCGCGCGCGCCCTGGTGTGCCGCCCCTCGCTGCTGCTCATGGACGAGCCGTTCGGCTCCCTGGACGCCCGTACCCGCGAGGATCTGGAGGATCTGCTGCTGGAGGTGCACCGCGACGAGGGCACGACCATCGTGTTCGTCACCCATGACATCGACGAGAGCGTCTACCTGGGCGACAGGGTCGTCGTCCTCTCCCCCGGCCCCGGCTCGCGGATCGTCCGCGATCTGCCGGTGGGACTGCCCGCCGAGCGCGACCAGATCGCCACCCGCGGCCTGCCCGGCTTCGTGGCGCTGCGCACGGAGGTGGGGCGGGCGGTGCGCGGCGACCGCTGAGGCGCGGCCGGAGCGGTGCGCGCCACCGGCCCGGCCGCCCACGGCCGGGCGAAGTGGCGCGCCACCGGCCGTGCCGCCCGCGGCCGAGCGGAGTGCCGACCGGCGCCGTCTTGGTCAGACTGGGGAGTACGACCGCACTGGGCCAGCGGGAGAACGGTCGGTGATCATGACTGAGTCGGCGGAGAGCGACCACCGGGCGACGGGACCGGCGCACGGGCAGGCGGGGACGGCCGCCCTCGTCCTCGACGACGAGGGCGTCGTGGTGGCGTGGAACCGGGCCGCCGAGCACCTGCTCGGCTACCTCGCCCACCAGATCCTCGGACGGCCGGCGAAAGACCTGGTGGTCGCGGACACCACGGCGGACCAGCAGACGTCCGACGTCGTGTTCCGGCACCTGGACGGGCACCACGTCGGCTGCCGGGTGCGGGTGAGCGCCGAGCACGACGCGGAGCCGGTGCCGCACTGGCGGATCGAGCTGGTGCCCAGCGAGGAAGCCACCCGCGCCGCCGTCGACCGGGCACTGGTGCAGGCGCTGTTCGACCGCTCCCCGGTCGGCCTGTTCGTCCTGGACCCCCAGCTGCGTCTGATGCGGTACAACGCCGCGGCGGAAGGCATGCGGGGCACTCGGGTGACCGAAGGGCTCGGGCTGCGGCCCACCGAGGTCTGGCCCGACTTCGGCGCCGAGACGGCCGAGCGGGTGATGACGGAAGTACTGCGGACCGGGCAGCCGGCCCTGTCCTTCGAGAAGCGGTGCCGTCCGCCCGGCGACCCGGGCCGTGAACATGTCTACTCGGCGTCCGCGTTCCGGCTGGAGGACGACGAGGGCCGCGTCCTCGGGGTGGCCGACGTACTGGTCGACGTCACCGAGCGGCACCGGGCCCAGGAGCGGCTCGCCCTGACCGCCGAGGCGGGTTCCCGGATCGGGACCACCCTGGACGTGCTGCTCACCGCGGGGGAACTGGCCGACGTGGTGGTACCCGGACTGGCCGACCGTGTGTCGGTGGATCTTCTGGAGCCGGTGCTGGCCGGTGAGGAGGTGCCGGGCGCGCCGGGTCCGGCGGGCTGGGACCTGAGGCGGGCCGCGTCCCGGTCCCTGCACACGGACGCCGCCCACGGTGCCGCCTACCGGGTCGGCGAGGTCAGCAGCTACCCCGCCGCCGCGCCCGCGGCCCAGGTCCTCACCGACCACCGGCCCCGGCTGGTGCCCGTGGTGGACGAGGACAGCGCCTGGGTACGCGGTGACGCCGTCCGGGGCCGGCGGATGCTGGAGGAGCGGGTCCACTCGCTGATGGTGGTCCCTCTCCTCGTCCGTGACGGTGCGCTGGGACTGGTCTCCCTCTACCGGTGGACGGACCGTGGGGCCTTCGAGGACGACGACCTCGACCTGGCCCAGGACATCGCGGCCCGGGCGGCGGTGGCCCTGGACAACGCGCGCCGCTACGCGCGGGAGCGCAACGCCGTGCTCTCCCTCCAGCGGGGCCTGCTGCCGCAGGTCCTGCCCGCCGCCGACGCGGTGCAGGCCGCACACCACTGGGTGCACTCCGGCGCGGGCGGCGACTGGACCGACGTCATCGCCCTGCCCGGCGCCCGCGTGGCGCTCGTGGCGGGCAGCACGCCCGGTCGCGGCGTGCGGACCGCCGCCACGATGGGGCGGCTGCGCACGGCCGTGCACACCCTGGCCGCCCTCGATCTGGCCCCCGACGAGGTCATGGCCCGCCTGGAGGACCTGGTCCGCCAGATGGACGCCGAGACCGCCGACGCGACGACCCACAGCCCCGTCGGCGCCACCTGCCTCTACCTGGTCTACGACGCCGTCGACGGACGGTGCGCGGCGGCCTCGGCCGGTCCGGCGGGACTGTCGGTGGTGCACGCGGACGGCACGGTGGCCTTCCCGGACGTTCCGGCCGGTCCCCCGCTCGGCCGGCCCGGGCCGCCGTTCGCGAAGACCACGCTGGGACTGCCCGAGGGGAGCCGGCTGGTGCTGTTCACCCCGGGGCTGCTCCAGGCCTTCGCCGGCGACGTCGGGCGCGGCGCGCTCTCGCTCCTGCTCTCCAGGCCCTGCCGGTCCCCGCAGGACCTCTGCCTGCGGCTCACGGAGGCGCTGGTTCCGCCCGATCCCCCGGACGACGCGGCGGTCCTGGTGGCCCGCACCCGGCCGCTGGATCCCGGGTGCGTCGCCACCTGGATACTGCCCGCCGACCCGGCGGCCGTCGCCACCGCCCGCTCGCTCACCGCCCGCCAGCTGGGCACGTGGGCCCTGGACGACGAGCTGTTCGCCACGGAACTCATCGTCAGCGAACTCGTCACCAACGCCATCCGGTACGCCGAGCCGCCCGTGCGGCTGCGGCTGATCCGCGACCGCACGCTGAGCATCGAGGTCTCCGACGGCAGCAGCGCCGTGCCGCATGTGCGGCACGCCCGCACGACGGACGAGGGTGGCCGCGGCCTCCTGCTGGTCTCGGAGTTCGCGCAGCGGTGGGGCACCCGCTACGAGGACCGCGGCAAGACGGTCTGGGCCGAGCGGCCCGTCGGGGCGGCGTCCTGACCGGACCCGTCGGGCGCGGGCCTCGTGCGCGGGCGGCGGCGCCTCAGCGGTCCGCCGGGGCCGGCTGGTACACCGCCAGCGCCCAGATGACGAACACGTCGACGACCATCATGAACAACGACCAGAGCGGCGCGTACGGCAGGAAGAGGAACTGCGCCAGGAGGCTCAGGGAGGCCAGCGCGATGCCGACCACGCGTGCCCAGACGGCGCCGGAGAGGATGCCCCCGCCGGCGATGACGGATATCACGCCGATGACCAGCAGGATCCAGCCCCAGCCGGTGAGGTTGATCTTGTAGACGTAGTCGTTGAGGCGGGCGTAGACGTCGTCCGTGGCGATCGCGGAGATGCCCTGGAAAATGGCCAGGACACCGTTCAGCAGCATCAGGACGCCGGCGAAGGTGACGCCGCCGGCGGCCCAGGGACTGTTCGGGGCGGAGCCCTGGCGGTATCCGCCGGAGGGCGTTCCGGGTTGAGGCTGTGCGGTCATGATGACGCTCCGTTCTCGGGTGGCCGACGGCGTCCTCTTCCGACACTCCGGCGGGCGAGGCGGTTCGGCCACAGGCGTTGGGCCGAGCGGGTGACGGCGGGCGGCCCGGCCGGCGCCCCGGGCGTCAGGCGGGCGTCCCGGCCGGTGTCCCCCGGCCCTCCGGCGGCGCCGCCGCCAGGAACTCGACCACGGCCAGCAGGAACAGCAGGCACAGGGCGATGCCGACCACCACCCAGCCGGTGGGGTACGGCCACAGCAGGTAGGCGACCAGGGACGCCGCGACCAGGATCCAGGTGATCCAGGCACGGCGGCGGCGCACGAAGGGACCGACCGGGCCGGTGCGCAGACCGGCGTGGTCGGCGGTGGCGCGGACCGCGTCGATGCCCGAGGTCCACAACCGCCGTACGAGCCCGGCGTACCGGCCCGGACCGGAGAGCCAGGCCCCCAGGGCGACGACGACGCCGAGGGCCACGACCATCCGCACGGTGGTCCGCAGGAAGTGCGTCAGCGCGTCGTAGACGGCACCGGCCGCGCCCGGGGAGACGTCCGCGGGCAGCCGGTCCAGGTAGATCGCGCGGAACACGTGCAGCGCGATGCCGAGGAGCCCCGTGGCGACGGCGACCCCGAGGGCGCCCGCGACCAGCGCCCGGCGGCGCCGGACCGCGAGGAGCACACCGGCGGCGACCAGCAGGACGGCCAGCACCGGCAGCCAGTTCCCGGCGAGCTGGAGCAGCCGCACATAGGTCTTGATCCCGCCGATCTGATCGGATCGGACGAGGGTGAAGTCGGTGTGCACCGTGGGAATGCGCGCGGCCACGGACAGCCCGGCGTCGACGAGACGCTGTTTGACCCGGTCCACGAGGGGGGCGAGGTCGAGGGTGACCGCGTCGTTCGTCAGCTGCACCGCGCCGCCGCCGGCGCCGGTGAGGGCCTTGTCCAGGGAGCTGTGGATCCGACGGTTGGCATCGGTCCAGACGGTCTTGAAGACGTCCGACGCGGCGATCTCCCGGGCCTTGTCGTGGACGAAGCTGCGGACGGCTCCTTCGAGGGAGTCGCCCAGCCGGCCGCCCAGCGCCTTCCGCAGGCGGGGCCGGTCCTCGGGGGCGGCGTCGGCGAGCAGCGCGGGCAGGTCGACATGGGCCATGAGCGCGTCGGTGGCCCGGTTGGCGACGGCGTTCTGCACGTCCGGGTCCGAGGCGAGGGGGGCGACCGTTTCCACGTAGCGATCGGTGTCGTCCAGTTGGTCCGCCGCCCACGCCGCGACGACGGAGAGCGGGGCGAGGACACATCCGACGACGATGAGCACCACGGCGAGGAAGGACCTGACGTGGTGCCGGGCGGGCCGCTCCCGGCCGCCTTCCAGGGCCGCCACCCGCGCCCGCAGTTCCTGGATCTCGGACCGTTCCCCACGGTCGTCCCCCTGCTCCCTGCCTTCCGCCACCGTGCCTCCTGGTCGAGCCGGTCCTCTGTCTGCCAGCCGACCCGCAATGGGGCGCGGGCGCGAGCAGGGGTAGGCCGTTCGAGGCACGGGCACGCGGGCCCCCCGTCCGAGGGCGGGGGTCGTGGGCCCGCCCGGGTACGGGGGCCGGGCGTGGAGCGCGGGGCGGTCACCGCACCGGCGGCGGCCCTCAGCAGGGTCGCCGTCCCGGCCGGTCCGGCCCCGGCGTCAGGTCCTGGGTGCCGATCACCGACAGCAGCTCCAGCTGGGCGGCTCCCTCGGTGCCGGGCGGGGCGCTGAACCACAGCAGACGCTGCCGGCCGTCCTCGCTGAACAGGTTGTGGCAGTCCAGTTCGACGACGCCGAGCGAGGGGTGGACGATCCGCTTGTGGTCGGTGCGGCGCAGCGCCACGTCCCGCTGCTCCCAGAGCGCGCCGAACTCCTCGCTGCGCCGGAGCAGTACCGTCACCAGCCGGGTGACGTCGGGGTCCTTGGCGCGCCGGGCGGCGACGGCCCGGAGGTCGGCGGTGAAGACCCGGGAGTGGTGCGGATGGTCCTCGGCCGGGTACAGCGTCCGGGCGTCGGGGTCGGTGAACCAGCGGTAGGCGAAGCTCGACTCCAGCCCGCGTCCCACCGGTGCCGGACCGAGGAGGGCGACGGCGAGAGGGTTCTGCACGAGGGGTTCGTGCAGGTCGGTGATGACCTGGGCGGGGGTGGTGGTGAGCCGGTCCAGCAGGCCGAGCAGGGCGGGCTGGGCGGGTGCGCCGGGGCCGTGCGCGGCGGCCGGGAGGGGGCGCTCGGCGAGGTGGAAGAGGTGGTCGCGTTCGTCGCCGCTCAGCCGGAGCGCGCGGGCGAGCGCGGCCAGCACCTGCGCGGACGGCTGGGCGCCGCGACCGCGTTCCAGCTCCGTGTAGTAGTCGGCGGACAGCCCGGCCAGCTGGGCGACCTCCTCGCGCCGCAGGCCCGGCACCCGGCGGCGGGGGCCGACGGGCAGGCCGACGTCGGCGGGGCGGACGCGGTCGCGCCGGGACCTCAGGAATGCGGCCAGCTCGGAATGGTTCACGCCCTCCATGGTCGGGCCTGCGCGTTCCCGGAGCCAGGGGTCGCCGACCCCAGGGTGGGGACAGCCGTGGTTCCGGCCGGACGCCCGCCGCAGGCTGGAAGGGCACTGCTCGTCCGCCTCTGCCGCCAGGAGTCCGCCATGCCCGCTCAGCAGACCGCCCCCCAGCCCTCCGCCCGCCGGACGCCCGGCCGGCCGCGCGTCGCCGTCGTCACGGGCGGTTCGCGCGGCATCGGCCGGGAGACGGTGTCACGGCTCGCCGCCGACGGCTTCGCCGTGGTGGTCGGCTACGCGGGCAACCGGGACCTGGCCGAGGCCGCCGTCGAGGACGTCACCGCGGCGGGCGGCAGCGCGATCGCGGTCCGCGCCGACGTCGCCGAAGAGGAGCAGGTCGCCGCTCTGTTCGAGGCCGCCGCGGCCGAGTACGGCGGAGTCGACGTCGTCGTCCACACGGCGGGCCGGATGTATCTCGCCCCGGTCGCCGAGCTGGACCTCGCGGAACTGGACGCGCTGCACCGCACCAATGTGCGCGGCACCTTCGTGGTCGCCCGGGAGGCCGCGCGGACGCTGCGCCGGGGCGGGGCGTTCATCGCCTTCTCGACGTCCGTCGTGGGGCTGGCGTTCCCGGGTTACGGCGCCTACAGCGCGAGCAAGGGCGCGGTCGAGGCGCTGACCCTGGTGCTGGCCCGTGAGCTGCGCGGCCGGGACGTCACCGTGAACGCGGTCGCCCCGGGCCCCACGGCCACGGAGCTGTTCCTGGAGGGCAAGGACGAGGAGACCATCGCCCGGCTGGCCGCGCAGCCCCCGCTGGAGCGCCTCGGCACGCCCGCCGACATCGCCGAGGTGGTGGCGTTCCTCGCCTCCCCGGCCGGCCACTGGGTCAACGGCCAGGTGGTCCGCGCCAACGGCGGCATCGTCTGACACGCACTCACACTCACCCCTTCGCACCGCCCACCCCACGCACCATCCCAGGAGACGGCCCATGCCCTTCGCGAACTTCAAGATCCCCGCGGGAAGCCTCGACGAGCAGCAGAAGGAGCTGATCGTCACCCGTGCCACGGAGCTCTACGTCGAGATCTACGGCGAGCGAGCCCGTGCCACCACGATGGTCCTGGTCGAGGAGGTGACCGACGGCGGCTGGGGCATCGGGGGCGGCGTGCTGACCCTCGCCATGCTCCGGGCGCCCGGCACGGACTGACCGGGGCCGCCGGCGACGGTATTGACATGAACCTGCGTCAACCCCGAGGCTTCGTGCGTGAAGTTGCTCGATTGACGCTCATTTCAAGCGACTCCGAGCATCACTGGGCAACACTGCGCAAGAACAGTCAGTCCGCAAGGGTGCGAGGGGAGCTGTTCCGCCGTGCGAAGACTCCGACACCGTCCGCCGTGGCCGGCCTGGATACCGCTGGGGCTGGCGAGCGTCCTGGCCGGGAGCGCGCTCGTCGCTCCGGCCCGGGCCGCCGCCGCCCCGTCCGGCGCGGTACTGGACCCCGCTCACAGCAGCGTCAGCTGGCAGAGCCCGGTCTACGCCAAGGGGACCGGCGGCGGCCCCGAGAAATGCCCCGGCGCGGCCGACGACCCCGGCGGGGTCTGCGACCGCTTCGACCTGACCGTCTCGGTGCCGGACGGCTACTGGGACGACAACCCCGAGGGCGGCATCCCGCTGTCGATCACCTGGGAGCACCCCTCGGACGACTTCGACCTGTACGTCTACGACGACCACGGCACACAGGTGGCGTCCAGCGCGGGCACCGCCGACCCCGAGGCCACGGTCATCCCGCGGGCCTCGGGGACGTACCACGTGCTCGTGGTGCCGTACGACGTGCACGACAACTCCTTCACCGGTACCGCCTATCTGCCCGCGACCACGGACGCCGGCGATCTCACCGCCTTCTCGGGCGGCGACGGCAGCTACACCGTCGAGGCGGGCCGGCTCACCGCCCGCGCCGACTTCCTGCGGGACGGTCAACTGCGGTTGCAGGCCGACCCCTCGGGCTCGCTGAGCGATCCGGCCGGCACCGCGATCGTGCGCCGCCCGCCGGCGCTCCAGCGGCACACCTCGTCCTTCGACGCGGGCGAGTACTACGGCATCCGCTCCCCGGAAGCCGTGCTGCGCGTGTACAAGAAGCCGCTGCGGTTCGGGCTGTACAAGCCCGACAACCGCACCCGGATCTGGCAGGAGGACAAGCCGCTGCGCTGGTCGACCGGCGGGATGCGGCAGAGCCTCGCGCGAGGCACGGACGAGCAGTTCTTCGGCGGCGGCGAGCAGAACGGCAGCTTCTCGCACCGCGGACGGACCATGTACGTCGCCAACAGCTTCGACTGGAACGAGGGCGGCTACAACAACTCCCAGCCGTTCTACCTCTCCAGCGCCGGCTACGGCGTCTTCCGCAACACCTTCGCGCCCGGCGTCTACACCTTCGGCTCACCGGTGACGACGGGGCAGCAGGAACGGCGGCTGGACGCCTACTACTTCCTGGGCGACGCCAAGCACGTGATCGGCAAGTACACGGCACTGACGGGCAAGCCCTTCATGCCGCCGGTCTACGGGCTCGAACCCGGCGACTCCGACTGCTATCTGCACAACGCCAACCGGGGCGAGCGGCACACCCTGGACGCACTGAAGATCGCCGACGGCTACACCGAGCACGGGATGCCGCTCGGCTGGATGCTGGTCAACGACGGGTACGGCTGCGGATACGAGGATCTGGCGCAGACCGCGAAGGGGCTCCAGGACCACCGGGCACAGCTCGGACTGTGGACCCAGGACGGCATCGGCAAGCTCGCCGACCAGGTGAAGGCGGGCCAGCGGGTGGCGAAGCTGGACGTGGCCTGGGTGGGCAACGGCTACAAGTTCGCGCTGGACGCCTGCGACGCGGCCAAGAAGGGGATCGAGGACAACAGCGACGCCCGCGGCTTCGTGTGGCTGCCGGTCTCCTGGGCGGGCGCCCAGCGCTGCGGGGTGCTGTGGAGCGGCGACCAGAAGCTGTCCTGGGACTACATCCGCTGGCAGATCCCCACGTACGCCGGGGCGACGATGTCCGGTATCGCGTACAACACCGGCGACATCGGCAGCATCTACCGCCACGACGCCGAGATGTACGCCCGCGATCTGCAGTGGAAGGCGTTCCTGCCGGCCGTCATGACGATGGACGGCTGGGCCGGCGACCTCACCACGGGCAAGCCTGCCGATCAGCAGCCCTGGCTGGACGGGGAACCGTACACCTCGGTCAACCGCAAGTACCTCCAGCTGAAGGAGCGGCTGCTGCCCTACATGTACACGCTGTCGGCCCAGGCGGCGAAGACCGGCGTGGGCGCGGTACGGCCCCTGTGGCTGGAGTACCCGGACGACCCGAACACGCTGGACGCGCGGGCGAAGTACGAATTCCTCTCGGGTCCCGACTTCCTGGTCGCCCCGGTCTACCAGGACTCCGACACCCGTGACGGGATCTACCTGCCGAAGGGCACCTGGACCGACTACTGGACCGGCCGCACCTATCAGGGCCCGACCACGGTCGACGGCTACCACGCCCCGCTGGACACTCTTCCGCTGTTCGTGCGCGAGGGCGCGATCGTCCCCATGTGGCCGAAGGGGACGACGAGCTGGCAGACCCGTGACCGGCAGGAACTGGACTGGGACCTGTACCCGGCCGCCCACGGCACCGGCCACTACACGCTGTACGAGGACGACGGTACGACCCGGGACTTCGCCAAGGGCGCGGCGGCCCGCCAGCGGGTGTCGGTGCGCGGCGACGCCCGGGGCACGACCGTGACGGTCGGCGCGAGCAGGGGCGATTACTCGGGCAAGGTGGACGCGCGGGCGTACCGGTTCACCGTGCACGGCGGCACGGCACCCGCGCGGGTCCTGCTCGACGGGCGTCAACTGCCCGCGGGGGCCTGGACGTACGACGCCGGCACCCATGTCACGACCGTCACGACACCGAGCCTGTCCCTGGGTCACGCGTTCACCGTGCGGCTGGTCGGCGGAAGGTAAAGGAGTCGTATGGTCTAGTCCAAAGAGCGCTTTGGTCTAGTCCAACTCATTGACGTGAGCGCAACAGCTCCCAGAGGGTGGGGCTCCCCGTTCCGGGACCCCCACCCTCTGGAGGCACGTATGAGACGTCTTCGGGCATGTCTGGGCGCGGCGGCGGCCGTCACCCTCGCCGCCGCCGGCGCCACCGCGCTGGTCGCGGGCAACGCCTCGGGCGCGACCACCGCGCTCGGCAACCGCTGGTACGCCGCCGCCCCCTATCTGATGCCGCTGGACAACGACCCGCCGGACCCGGCCGCCATCATGGACGCCACCGGCCTGAAGGCGTTCCAGCTGGCCTTCGTCCTCGCCCCCAACGGCGGCGGCTGCACCCCGACCTGGGACGGCACGGCGCCGGTCTCCTCGGACACCGCCGTACGGTCCGTGATCGACACCATCCGGGCCAAGGGCGGCGACGTCTCCGTCTCCATCGGCGGCTACGGCGGCACCAAGCTCGGCCAGGCCTGCTCCGACCCGGCCTCCACCGCGGCGGCCTACCAGCAGGTCATCACCAAGTACGGGCTGCGCGCCATCGACTTCGACCTGGAGGAGCCGGAGTACGAGAACAGCGCGGCCATCAAGAACGAGATCGGCGCCGCGAAGATCCTCCAGCAGGACAACCCGGGCCTGTACGTGTCCGTGACCACGGCCGGCACGGCGGACGGCACCGGCTGGTTCGGCAAGCAGATGCTGCTGGAGGCCAAGTCGCAGGGATTCACTCCCAACAACTTCTCCATCATGCCGTTCGACGGCGGTTTCACCGGCGCGGCCGCCCAGACCAGCGCGCTGACCAACTTCAACTCCATCCTCCAGTCCACCTTCGGCTGGGACCAGGCGACCGCCTACGCCCACGAGGGCTTCTCCGGCATGAACGGCCGCAGCGACACCGGCGAGTACTTCTCCCAGGCCGACTTCCAGACCGTGCTCGACTACGCCACGAGCCACAACATGGACCGGTTCACGTTCTGGTCGCTGAACCGCGACCGGCAGTGCACCCCGGCCGACAACGGCGGCCGTACGTCCGGCACCTGCTCCAGCGTGGCGCAGAACTCCTGGGACTTCGCCAAGTACTCGGTGAGGTTCGCCGGGGTCACCCCGCCCACCACCACGCCCACCCCCACGCCGACACCCACCCCGACCGCCTGCAAGACGGCCTGGAACGCGGCGACGGCGTACACGGGCGGCAGCGAGGTCTCCTACGGCAAGCACAACTGGAAGGCCAAGTGGTGGACCCAGAACGAGGTGCCCGGCGCCTCGCAGTGGGGGCCGTGGCAGGACGAGGGCGCCTGCTGAACCTCTTGACGTGTCAGGTTCAGACCTTTAGCTTCTCGGGTCATCGACGACCCAGGATGCGTTCAGCGTTCATCATCCTGAACGCATCCCGGTCCGACGAAGGGACCCCCACATGACCCGATCCCGGCTTCTCACGGCGACGACCACCGCGGGTCTCGCCCTCGCCCTCACCGCCCTAGGCACGGGCGGCGCGGACGCGGCCGACCCGCACGTCGCGCCCGGCGGCAACTTCGACCTGGCCGTCTGGCAGCTCCAGGAGCCCGTCGGCTCCCCCGGCAAGCCCACCACCATCCCGTCGTCCCGCCTCCAGGGCGCGAACGGATACCAGGACGCGTACTTCTACACCGACACCCGCGACGGCGCGATGACGTTCTGGGCGCCCGAGAAGGGCGTCACCACGCCGAACTCGAACTACGCCCGCTCCGAACTGCGCGAGATGAACCGCGACGGCTCCGCCGCGGACTGGTCGCTGAGCGGCAGCCACCGGCTGAGCGCCACCCTGCGCGTGGTCTCCGTGACCAAGAACGTGTGCGTCGGCCAGATCCACCTCGGCTCGGGCGGTTCCTCCACCAAGCCGCTGGTGGAGCTGTACTACCACGCGAACGGGGACATCGTCCTCGGTACCGAGGACTCGCCGTCCGGCGGACAGACCCAGCATCCCGTCGGGCACGTGTCCCTCGGCAAGACCTGGAGCTACACCATCGCCGTCTCCGGCGGGAACACCGTCGACCTGACCGTGAACGGCTCCACCACCCACTACGCCATCCCGTCGTCCTTCAAGCCCTACAAGCAGTACTTCAAGGCCGGCTCCTACAACCAGTCCTCCTCGGACAGCACCACCAAGGGCGCCCGCGTGGCGTTCTACGGACTCACCGTCTCCCACGGCTGACACGCGGTGCGACCTGCGCGATTGGTGCAAACGGCGGGACGGTCGTAGCGTCGAGGGCACGCGGTCGGACACAGCACGACAGTGGGAGCGGCCATGCGCGGATCAGTGATGGGAACGGCGGTCACGCTCGCGGCAGGAGCACTGCTGACAGCGGCCATGACCACGGCGACGGCAGGTGTGCCGGCCAACGCGACGACGCCTCCCCGCACCACCGCGTCACAGCCCGTCCTCGTCGACTGCCTGTGGCATCGCACCGTCCGTCCCGACGACTTCCTCCTGGCCTGCGGCGACGGCAACAGCCGCCTCACCGGACTCCACTGGGACAGGTGGAGTCCGGGCGGGGCGACCGCCGTGGGCGTGAACATGGTCAACGACTGCAAGCCGTACTGCGCGGCCGGCACCTTCCACGCGTACCCGGTGACCGTCCGGCTGGTCGGCGCGAAGACCTGGACGAAGCATCCGGAATTCCAGCGCTTCAGCCAGCTGAGCCTCACCTACCCGGGCGCCCGCCCGGACGGCTACCAGCAGATCATGACCTACCCGCTCTGGGACTGACGGCCCGGCCCCACGGCACCCGGGCGTGCCTCGTACGGCGTGGGACGGTGGTCCGCGCGGGCGAACCCGCGGCCCCGGCTCCCGCCACCGGCGACCCGTACCCCGTCATGTTGGTGTGACCCCGCCCGCCGGCGCCTCACGCGCCGTCCGAAAAGAGGTCACATGCCCCGAGTCCCCCGCCTCACCGGCGTCGCCACGGCCGCGCTCGTGCTCGGCCTGGTCACCGCCGCCCCCGCGACCGGAGACGAGCCGCTCGTCACCGACGCGCGCGTCGTCGCCCACTTCGACCTGACCGCCGGGCAGACGCCCGAGAACATCGCGCTCGATCCCGACGGCTCCGCCGACCTGACCTTCGCCTTCGCCCGGCAGGTCGCCCATGTCACCCCCGACGGCGGCACCCGGGTCCGCGCGACCCTGCCCCACGTGGCGAACCCGGCGACCCCGCTCGTCCACAGCGCCGTCGTCACCGGCATCGCCCGCGCCCACGACGGCACCCTGTACGTCAACTACGCCACCGGCACCAGCGAGACCGGCATCTGGCGGCTCCCGCCCGACGGCGGCGCACCCGAGCAGATCACCGCGCTGCCCGCCGACGGGCTGCCCGACGGACTGACCCTGGACGAGCGCCGTGGCGTGCTCTACGCGGCCGACTCGGTGCGCGGCACCGTCTGGCGCGTGCCGCAGACGGGCGGCACGGCCACGGCCTGGGCGACGGACACGGAGCTGGCTCCGCTCCGGGCGCCGAACGCCTCCGGCCGCGGCGCCAACGGCATCAAGGTCCGCCGGGACGCCGTATGGGTCTCCAACACCGACCGGGGCACCCTGCTGCGCATCCCCGTCGCGCCGGACGGCACCGCCGGCGCCGTCGAGACACGGGCCGACGGGCTCGGCGGCATCGACGACTTCGCCTTCCCCGGCAACGGCAGAAGCGTGCTGGCCGCGCTGAACTCCGGCAACAAGGTCGTCCTGGTGCGCCCGGACGGCACCGTCACACCCCTGCTCACCGCACAGGACGGCCTGTCCAACCCGACCTCCGTGGCCGTGCGCGGCCGGACCGTCTACGTGCCCAGCTCCGCCTCCGCCACCCGGCACGACCCGAACCTCCACCTCGCCCGCCTGCGGCACCTCCTCGGCCGGGGATAGCCGTCGTAGCCCGCTCACCGCCGGCCGGTCCGGTCGGCGGTGAGCGGCTGGTGAGTCCGACGGGCACTGCATAAGCTGGCTGTCAGCCGTCAACTCCCCAGCCTGCGCCGAGGAATTGCATGTACCGGGCCCTGATCGTATGCAACTCACGCTATTCCCGAGACCCGGGCGCCCTGCCCGAACTCCAGGGCCCGAAGGCGGACGGCATCCTGCTGCGCGACGCGCTCACGGACCGGTCTGCCGGTCTCTTCGACCGCAGCGAGGTCCGCCTGCTGCCCGAGGCCGACTCCGCCGAGATCGTCGAGGCGGTCGACGAGTTCTTCAGCACCGCCGAGCCGGACGACACGCTGTTGTTCTACTACAGCGGTCACGGCCGCAACCGCAACCGGCGGCTCTATCTGTGCGCGGGCAACACCAGAACCGACAGACTGCCCGCTTCCACCCTCCCGGGGTCGCTGCTGTCGGAGGTGATCGCCGCCAGCTTCGCCCAGGTGAAGATCGTCATTCTGGACTGCTGCTTCAGCGGCGGCTTCAAGGGCGACGACGGCCTCCTCGACGAGCTGTCCGGCGAGGGCCGCTACCTGCTCGCCGCCACCTCGGCGACGGACCAGGCCGCCGACGCCGCGGCCCGCGGTGAACCGAGCCCCTTCACCCGCGCGCTCGTCGACGGCCTGCTCACCCAGGCCGTCGACCGCAACGCCGACCGGAGAGTCGACCTGGACGACCTCTTCACCCATCTCTCGCAGGTCAGATTCGACGGCCACAAGCCGCACCGCAAGTTCGACGGCGCGGGCGCGGTACCCATCGCCCGCCGGGAGCCGCCGGCCGAGAAGCAGGCCCTCCCCCAGCCGCGTCGGGAACAGCCCGCGGACGCCGGCCCCGCCCCCCGCCACCGGCCCCGCTCCGTCTTCCTCGACGACGTCGCGAGCGGCGCGGTGCTCAGCGAGCAGCGCATCGAGGCGTTCCGCCGTGACCTGCATGACGACATGGCGGCCACCTTGCCGCAGCAGTTGACGTCCGGCGAGTTCCTGCAGCGGGCGGGACTGCTGACGGACGGCCGGCCCACGCTCGCCGGAGTGCTGCTGTTCGGGCAGAACCCGACGGCGCTGCTCCCCTCGGCGATGGTGCGGTGCGTCCGGTTCCGCGGCACCCGCAAGACCGATCCCGTGGAGAGCGTCGATCTCCACGGAACGGTTCCCGAACTGATCGTCATGGCCCGCGACTTCGTGGCGGACTCGGCACTGCTCGGTCAGTCTCCCACCGCCGCCAGCGCGTACAGCGCGCCCGCCTACCGCTATCCCATGATCGCGGTGCGGGAGATCATCGCCAACGCGGTCGTCCACCGCGACTACGCCGAACAGGACGCCTGCGTACAGGTCCACGTCTTCGACGACCGTATCGAGGTGATCAGTCCCGGCACCTGGAGCGCTCCGTCGGAACTGCCCGACGGCCAGGTACGGCTCAGTGCTCTGGAAGGCCAGTCACAGCCCCGCAACTTCCGCCTGGCGCGGCTCCTCACCTGGGTGAAGCTGGTCGAGTCCGTGGGAGCGGGGCTGCCCCGGTCGGTCGCGGACTGCCAGACCGTGGGTTCACCGGAACCGGTGGTCGTCATCCGGCACGGCATGATCACGGTCACCATCTTCCCGACCGCGGCGGAGGAGCGACAGGCGGCTGCGCCCGCGCGGGCGGAGGCCGCCGGTCCCACCCGTTCGCAGCACCTGGACCCGGGGCGCATCGCCGAAGTCCTGGTGCTCAGCGAGCAGGGACCGGGGCGCCGGGGTTCGGGCTATCGCGTCACGAACGACTGTGTGCTGACCGCGGGTCATGTGGTGCGGGGCGGGGCCCGCATCACCGTCCGGCTGCAAGCCGACCGCCAGAACGAGTGGAGCGCTCCGGCGACCGTCGCATGGGTGGACGAGAGCGCGGACATCGCCGTCCTGCGTTTCGACGCGCCCAGCCACGCTCCGGTCGTCCCCCCTGTGCGCTACGGCCGCATCACCAGCCGGCCGGCCGTGGTGACGGTGGAATCGGCCGGCTTCCCCGCCTACAAATCACGCCACGGGGAATTCAGCGGGCCCGAATTCAGCGACCTGGCCCATCTCTTCGGTACCGCCTCCAGCCTGTCCAACCTGCGCAGCGGCACCCTGGAGATCACGGTGGCCGCCGCGCCGAGCGCACCGTCCGACCGCAGCATGTCCCCGTGGGCCGGCCTCGCGGGCGCGCCGGTGTGGGCCGAAGGCCGCATCGTCGGCGTCGTCAACGTCCACCACTCCGCCGACGGCCCCGGCCGTCTGGCGGCCGCCCGGATCGAGCGCGTCCTGGACGGTTCACCCGAGAGCGTGGAGCGACTGGCCTCGCTGCTCGGTCTGCGGCAGTTCGCGCCGCAGGAGGTTCCGGCCCGGGAAGCCGACCGGGTGGCCCCCTACCTGGACCACGTCCGCGAGCTGGCTCCCCCGGTACTGCGCGGCCGGGACGCGGAACTGGCCGAGCTGGCCGCCTTCTGCCTCGGGGACGAGCCGTACGCGCTGTGGCAGGGCGCCCCCTGGTCGGGCAAGACCGCGCTGCTCTCCTCCTTCGCGTTGCGGCCGCCTGCCGATGTCGGGGTCGTGGCGTTCTTCGCCACGCTGCGCCTCGCGGGCCAAGCCGACAGCCTCGCCTTCACCGACACGCTCATCGAGCAACTCGCCTGGTCGCTCGACGAGACGGCGCCCTCGACCGCCACCATGCACTCCGGTACGCGGGACCAGCTGCGCCGCCGCCTGCTGAACCGCGCGGCGGCGCGGGCCCACGCCGACGGCAGGCGGCTTCTGCTGCTGGTGGACGGCCTCGACGAGGACCGCGGACCGCAGACCGGTCTGCCCAGCATCGCCTCGCTGCTGCCGCACCGGCCGGACGACGGCCTGCGGGTGCTCGTCGCCGGCCGCCGGGTCGCCCTGCCCGACGACGTCCCGGCCGGCCACCCGCTGCGCACCTGCCGGGTGCGCACGCTCGCCCCGTCCTCCTCGGCCCGGGACCTCCCCCGGGCGGCCTCCCACGAGCTGTTCGCCGTACTGACGGCGAGCACCGACCATCAGGAGGTGATCGGCCTGCTCGCGGCCGGCCCCGAGGGGCTCACCAGGTCGGACCTCGCCCGGCTCACGGGCCAGGCGCCCTATCGGCTGGAGACGATGCTCCGGAGCGGCATCGGGCGCCTGCTCACCGTGAGTCAGGGCGAGGGGCCGGCCGAGCCCCGGTTCCGCTTCGCGCACGAGGTGTTGCGCTCCGCGGCGGTCGAGCAGCTCGGCCGGTTCCTGATGACGGACTACGAGAAGCGCCTGGCGCTGTCGTCAGACCAGCTCCACCAGTAGGTCCCCGCCCTCCACCTGCTGGATCCGGTTGATGGCCAGCCGGGAGACGCGCCCCGCCTTCGGCGCGGTGATCGTGGCTTCCATCTTCATGGCCTCGATGGTGGCGATCGTGGCGCCGGCCGCCACCTCCTCGCCCTCGCTGACGGCCAGGGTCACCACACCGGCGAAGGGAGCGGCGACATGCCCCGGGTTGGCTCGGTCGGCCTTCTCCGTCACCGGGACGTCGGAGGCGGCGCCCCGGTCGCGGACCTGGATGGGCCGCAGCTGGCCGTTGAGCGTGGACATCACGGTGCGCATACCGCGCTCGTCCGCCTCGCCGATCGCCTGGAGCTCGATCAGCAGCCGGACGCCGGGGTCCAGGTCGACCGCGTACTCCTTGCCGGGACGCAGGCCGTAGAAGAACGCCTTGCTGTCCAGCACGCTGGTGTCGCCGAAGCTCTGCCGGTGCGTGTCGAACTCCCGAGTCGGGCCGGGGAACAGCAGCCGGTTGAGGGTGGCCCGGCGGTCCTTCTGCAGGCCGTCGCGGTCCTCGGCGGACAGCTCGGGGGCGGGCTTGGGCGCGCCCCGGCCCTGGAGCGCCTTGGTGCGGAACGGCTCCGGCCAGCCGCCGGGCGGGGTGCCCAGCTCACCGCGCAGGAAGCCGATCACCGAGTCCGGGATGTCGAACTTGTCGGGGGTCGCCTCGAAGGCGTCCGGGGAGACGCCGGCGCCCACGAGGTGGAGGGCCAGATCGCCGACCACCTTGGAGGACGGGGTCACCTTGACCAGACGGCCGAGGATCCGGTCGGCGGCGGCGTACATCGCCTCGATGTCCTCGAAGCGGTCGCCGAGGCCGAGGGCGACGGCCTGGGTGCGCAGGTTCGACAGCTGGCCGCCGGGGATCTCGTGGTGGTAGACGCGGCCGGTCGGGGAGGCGAGACCCGCCTCGAACGGGGCGTAGATCTTCCGGACGCCCTCCCAGTACGGCTCCAGGTCGCCGACCGCCTGGAGGTCCAGGCCGGTGGGCCGGTCGGAGTGATCGGTGGCCGCGACGATCGCGGACAGCGACGGCTGGGAGGTGGTACCGGCCATGGAGGCCACCGCGCCGTCGACGGCGTCGGCACCGGCCTGGATCGCGGCGAGATAGGTGGCGAGCTGGCCGCCCGCGGTGTCGTGCGTGTGCAGGTGGACCGGCAGGTCGAACTCGCGGCGCAGCGCCGTCACCAGCTTCGCGGCGGCCGGGGCACGCAGCAGGCCGGCCATGTCCTTGATCGCGAGGACGTGGGCGCCGGCGTCGACGATCTGCTCGGCGAGACGCAGGTAGTAGTCGAGGGTGTAGAGCCGCTCCGCCGGATCGCCCAGGTCGCCGGTGTAGCAGAGGGCGACCTCGGCGACGGCCGTGCCGGTCTCGCGTACGGCCTCGATGGCGGGGCGCATCTGGCCGACGTCGTTGAGGGCGTCGAAGATGCGGAAGATGTCGATGCCGGTGGCGGCGGCCTCCTGGACGAAGGCGTCGGTGACCTCGGTCGGGTACGGGGTGTAGCCGACGGTGTTGCGGCCGCGCAGCAGCATCTGGAGGCAGATGTTCGGCACCGCCTCCCGCAGCGCGGCCAGCCGCTCCCACGGGTCCTCGGCGAGGAAGCGCAGCGCCACGTCGTAGGTGGCGCCGCCCCAGCACTCCAGGGAGAGCAGCTGCGGCAGCGTACGGGCGACGACCGGGGCGACGGCCAGCAGGTCCTTGGTGCGCACGCGGGTGGCGAGCAGGGACTGGTGGGCGTCGCGGAAGGTGGTGTCGGTGACGCCGATGGTCGGCGACTCGCGCAGGTGCCGGGCGAAGCCCTCCGGGCCGAGGTCCACCAGGCGCTGGCGGGAGCCGGCGGGCGGTTCGCCGGCGGCCGGCGCCGGCAGCTTGGCCAGCGGGTCGAGCAGGCCGGGGCGTTCGCCGTGCGGCTTGTTGACGGTGACGTCGGCGAGGTAGGTCAGCAGCTTGGTGCCGCGGTCGGCGGAGTGACGGGCGGTCAGCAGGTGGGGGCGCTGCTCGATGAAGGCGGTGGTGACCCGGCCCGCCTGGAAGTCGGGGTCGTCCAGGACCGCCTGGAGGAACGGGATGTTGGTGGCGACGCCGCGGATGCGGAACTCGGCGACCGCGCGCCGGGCCCGGCCGATGGCGGCGTGGAAGTCGCGGCCCCGGCAGGTGAGCTTGACCAGCATGGAGTCGAAGTGCGCGCTGATCTCCGTGCCGGCGTGGGTGGTGCCGCCGTCGAGCCGGATGCCGGAGCCGCCCGGGGAGCGGTAGGCACTGATCCGGCCGGTGTCCGGGCGGAAGCCGTTGGCGGGGTCCTCGGTGGTGATGCGGCACTGGAGGGCGGCGCCGCGCAGGGTGATGGTGTCCTGGGAGAGGCCGAGGTCGGCGAGGGTCTCGCCGGAGGCGATCCGCATCTGCGCCTGCACCAGGTCGACGTCGGTGACCTCCTCGGTCACGGTGTGCTCGACCTGGATGCGCGGGTTCATCTCGATGAAGACGTGGTTGCCGTCGCGGTCGAGCAGGAACTCGACGGTGCCGGCGTTGCGGTAGCCGATCTCGCGGGCGAAGCGGACGGCGTCGCCGCAGATCCGGTCGCGCAGCTCCGGGTCCAGGTTGGGGGCGGGCGCCAGCTCGATGACCTTCTGGTGGCGTCGTTGCAGCGAGCAGTCGCGCTCGAAGAGGTGGATGACGTTGCCCTCGCCGTCGGCGAGGATCTGCACCTCGATGTGGCGGGGCTCGACGACGGCCTTCTCCAGGAAGACGGTCGGGTCGCCGAACGCGGACGCGGCCTCGCGGGAGGCGGCCTCGATGGACTCGCGCAGCTGGGCCGGGTCCTCCACGCGGCGCATGCCGCGCCCGCCGCCGCCCGCGACCGCCTTGACGAAGACGGGGAAGCCGATCTCCTCGGCCGCGCGCACCAGTTCGTCCACGTCGGTGGAGGGCGCGGAGGAGCCCAGGACGGGCACGCCCGCCGCGCGGGCGGCGGCGACCGCGCGGGCCTTGTTGCCGGTCAGCTCCAGGGTGGCGGCGCTCGGGCCGACGAAGGTGATGCCCGCCTCCTCGCAGGCGCGGGCCAGTTCGGGGTTCTCGGAGAGGAAGCCGTATCCCGGGTAGACGGCGTCGGCGCCGGCCCGGCGGGCGGCGCTCACGATCTGCTCCACGGAGAGATAGGCCCGCACCGGATGCCCCGGTTCCCCGATCTCGTACGCTTCGTCGGCCTTGAGCCGGTGCAGCGAGTTGCGGTCCTCGTGCGGGAACACGGCGACGGTGCGCGCGCCTAGTTCGTAGCCCGCCCGGAACGCGCGGATCGCGATCTCTCCACGGTTGGCGACCAGCACCTTGCGGAACATCCTGGATTCCCTTCAGCTGCCTGCCGGCGACGAACACCCTGGTGTCAGCCACGCCCTGCCGTACTCGCGGCCACCTTAGGGGGTGCCCGCACGGGTCGATGTGCGAAAACCATCACATTGACAGGGTGGTCGGCGCCACAGGGGCACGCCGTCCGGTCTCAGGGCACTCGCCTCCCTTGGGGGGCTCCGCCGGCGAGGCGGTGACGATCACCGCGACCGGCCGCCGCGGTCTTTCCCGCACGCGTTCCCGTCGCGGCCGGCGGTGGCCCGCGGAGGCACTCGGACGCAGGAACCCGAGGACGATCGCCGTGACCACGGCGATCAGATGTTCGCGCCCGGCCAGGTTGGGCACGGCGAGGGACTCCCACACCATCGAGCCGCCGGTCAGCGTGAACACCACGGGCGCGCGCCGGACCACCGAGAGATAGGTGAACAGGCCCACGACGGCCGCGGAGGGCCCGGTGTCGAGGATCCGCCCGGCCTCGGGCGGGAGCCCGAGCCCCCACCAGCCGGGCCCCATGGCGACCATCAGACGGGCGGTGAGGGTGCCGGCCAGGGTGGTGAGGTAGGCGATCAGCAGGGTCCGGGCCCGGCCCAGGACCAGTTCGGCCAGGGCGAAGGCGAGGAACAGCTGGGTGATGCCCGCCCAGACGGGCAGGTCGAGTGCGGGGACGTACAGCGAGACGGGGGTGCGCAGCAGGGACAGCCACAGCGGGAGGTCGGCCCGGACGCCGCCGAGCCGTCGTACCCAGAGCGCTCCGGTGGGGTGCTGGGCGATGTCGTGGCAGAGGACGACGCCCGATGCGGCGACGAACGCCAGCAGCAGTCCGGACAGCCCGCGTCGCGCGAGCCGCCGCACGGGGTCGACGACCACGGCGTTCCACTCGGCCCGCAGCGTGCGTCCGGCGAAGCGGGCGAGCCGTGCGAGCGGTGCGCGGAGCCGCCCGGTGTGCCCGTCAGCGGTCATGAGGTGCGGCGGTCCGGTGTGCCCGTCAGCGGTCATGGTGTACGGCGGTCCGGTGTGCCCGTCAGCGGTCATGGTGTACGGCGGTCCGGTGTGCCCGTCAGCGGTCATGAGGTGCGGCGGTCCGTCGCCTGTGGCTCCCCCGTCATGTGCATCGCCCCCTTCGCCCCGCCCCCGGCGGTCCCGCCGTGCGAGGCGTTCGGCCGTCGCCCGTCCGTCCCGGGCGCCGTCGTACGGAGGACGGATCGCGGCCCCCTGCCGGAAACAGTTCAGCGAGCCGCACGACGGGCGTCAAGATCCGTCGCGGACGCGCGCCGGTGTGGGAAGACCCACAGGCGTACGGCCCGGAAATCAGGGGCCGGGAGACAACCCGGGCCCGCGCGGTTCCGTCCTCCCGTACCGGCCTCCGGGCGGCGGGCGGCGGGACGGTCGGGCCCGGTATGCCCGAGTATCCCCCTTCACCACCAACAGGTGTATATGACCGCCCTGTTACGCGAAGTAAAGCGGAACCTTTCCGTTTCGATCACGAACTCTCGTATAGTGACCGCCAGTTCACCACCCAGTGTCACGTCTCACCATCCGAACGCTTCTGCCAGCCCCCACCCAGCCGTTTCTGCCGCGAGGACCAGACCGGACCGATGACCGCGCCCACGCATCCCGGCGACCGACCTTCCCTCCGTACGTTCGTTTCCGCCCTCGCCGTGACCGGTGTGCTGTCGGCGCTCCTGGTCTGTGCGGCCGTGGCGGTGGCGCCGGGCTCGGTGCGCACCCCGCTCGCCGCGGGCGGGGCCGCCGCCGCGCTCCTGCTCAGCGCGGCGGTGGCCACGGCCGCGCAGGCGCGGCAGACGGCGCGCGACGCCCGGCGCCGGCTGGAGAGTGTCACCCAGGACGTCGGACGGCTGCTTCAGCAGCAGGCCCGTACGACCGAGGAAGCCCGCCGGGAGCAGCAGCGGCTCATCGACGAACTCGCCCAGCAGCGCACGGAGTTCACGGAGTCCTTCACGGCCGAACGGGCCCGGCTGGAGGAGGAGGGCGCACGGGAACTGGACCGGCTCCGGCGGGAGAACGCCCGGCTCACGGACGAAGGGGAGCGGGCCCGGCGGGATCGTGCCGCCGCGATCTCCGCGACCTCCAACACCGCCGCCCGGATGCAGGCCCTCGCCACGGCCACCCTCGCCGACCTGCGCGCGATGGAGGACCGGCACGCCGACGAGGACGTCCTCGCCGACCTGCTCCATCTCGACCACCGCACCGCCCAGGCCGGCCGGCTCGCGGACTCCATCGCCGTGCTGACCGGGGCGCGTTCGGGCCGCCGGTGGGCGCGACCGATCGCGATGGAGTCGATCCTGCGCGGCGCGATGGGCCGGATCGCCGGCTACCGGCGGGTGCGCGTGCACTCGGTCAGCGAGACCGCCGTCGCCGGACACGCCGCCGAAGGCGTGATGCACGCGCTCGCCGAACTCCTCGACAACGCGGCGAACTTCTCGCCGCCGACCGCCGAGGTCCATGTCTACGTCGAAGAGGTGCCGGCCGGGATCATCGTGTCCGTGGAGGACAGCGGACTGGTGATGGGCGAGGTGCAACTGCGCCGCGCCGAGCGGGCGGTCGCCGGTGACACCGCCGAGCTGGGCGGACTGACCGGCACCCGGCTGGGGCTCGCCGTGGTGGGCCGGCTGGCCCGCAAGCACGGACTCAAGGTGTCGTTCCGGCCGTCGGCACGCGGCGGCACCGGTGTGCTGATGCTCGTTCCGCAGGACATCCTCACCAGCCCCGCCCCGGCCGCACCGGCCGTCGCGGCCCCGCGCCCGGAGAGCGCCGCGTCCGCGCCGTCCCCGGACGCCGTGGACGCCGCTCCGGCCCCCGAGACCACCGCGCCGCCGGAGGAGGGCCCGGCCGGGCTGCCCAAGCGGCGCCGGGGCCGGACGCTCGCCGCGGCCGAACGGGGCCGGTCCGCGCCGGACGGTGCCGCGTCCCGCACCGCGCCGGGCACCGACGAGGGCAAGACGCGCGCCGCCCGTTTCAGCAGCTTCCGCCAGGCCGTCCGCCCGGCCGCACCGGCCGCCGCGGCCCCGTCGCAGGACGGGCCCGCACCCGAGCCGTCGCACGCGCCGGCACCGGACGACCGGGCCCTCGCACCCGACCCCGCGCAGGCGCCGGCACCGCACGACCGGGCCGCCGTCCCTCCGCCGGGCACCGCGCCGGACAGCCGGCCCGGCGGCCACCCCTCGTCCGGGGCCGGTGAGCACAGCTCCCCCGCCCCGTCTCACCCGCACACGCACACGCACACGCACCCGGAAGGCGACACCACTTCATGACCGGCCCGACCACCGCCGACGACAAGCTCACCTGGCTCCTGGAGGGCCTGCTGGAGAGGACCCCCGGCACCCGGCACGCGCTCGTGCTGTCGCGGGACGGGCTGAAGCTGTGCCGTACGCCGGAGCTGAGCGTCGACCAGGCCGACCAGCTGGCCGCGATCGCCGCGGGCATCCAGTCGCTGTCGCACGGGGCGTCCATGGAGTTCGGCGACGGGAGCGGCGGAGTGCGCTCGGCGATGACGGAGTTCTACGGCGGTGTGCTGTTCATCGTGGAGGCGGGCGCGGGCGCGCATCTGGCCGTGGTCACCACCGAGGACGCGGACGCGGGCGTGGTCGGGCACAACATGAGCGAACTGGTGGAGCAGCTCGGTGAGTACCTGACCGCTCCGCCCCGCACGTCATGAGCCGACCGGGCATGAACCGTCCGGGCCGGGACGACGCCCCCGACCGGCTGTACACCATCACCCAGGGACGCAGCCGGTCCAGCCCCGACGACCCGTTCGACCTGGTCACCCTCGTGGTGGCCGAGTCGGACCCGGTGGCCGGCATGCAGTCGGAGCATGCGGCGATCCTGAAGCTGACCCGGTTCCCCACCTCGGTGGCGGAGATCGCCGCCGAGCTGCGGCTGCCCGTCGGCATCACCAAGGTGCTGCTGTCCGACCTGTCGGCGGCGGGCCGGGTGAGCGCCCGTCATCCGCGCAGGCCGGCCATAACCGACCCCGACATTCTGGAGCAGGTGCTCGTTGGACTCCGCAACCTCTGACGCGCGCACCCCGTTGGGTGCCTCCGCCGACCAGGGCTTCAAGATCGTGGTGGTGGGCGGCTTCGGCGTCGGCAAGACCACGCTGGTCCGCTCGGTCAGCGAGATCCGTCCCCTCAACACCGAGGAGACGATGACGCAGGCGGGTGCGACGGTCGACGACATCGGCCAGGTGCGCGGCAAGTCCGCCACCACCGTCGCCTTCGACTTCGGCCGGATCAGTCTGGATCTGCGCAACGTGCTGTACCTGTTCGGCGCGCCGGGCCAGGAGCGGTTCTGGTTCCTGTGGGACCGGCTGTTCTCCGGCACGCTCGGCGCGGTCGTCCTGGTCGACACCCGGCGCATCGACGACTCCTGGTACGCCATCGACCGCCTGGAGCAGCACGGCACGCCGTTCATCGTGGCCTGCAACGACTTCGGCGGTCCGGTCCGGGCCGGCGCGGACGTCCGCGAGGCCCTCGACCTCGATCCGCAGGTGCCGCTGGTCGACTGCGACGCCCGCTCCCGGGAGTCGGCCAAGCAGGTCCTGATCACGCTGGTGCAGCATGTGAAGAACCGGTACGCTGGCCCGCTCGCGCGGGCGGGTCTGCCCCGACAGGAGTTCGTGTGACCACCCCCGACGCCGTCCCGCTCGGCGGCCCCCGGTTCCAGACCGATCCCGCCCGTCTGTACCGGGAGATGCGGCGCGACCACGGAGCCGTGGTCCCGGTCCTGCTCGACGGCGACATTCCGGCCTGGCTGGTCCTCGGCTACCGGGAGCTGCACCAGGTGACCGGCGATCCCGTGCTGTTCAGCCGGGACTCGGAACTGTGGAACCAGTGGGAGAACATCCCCGCGGACTGGCCGCTGCTGCCGATGATCGGCCACAAGCAGCCCTCGATCCTCTACACGGTCGGCGAACGGCACCGGCAGCGCGCCGCGATGATCAGCAACGCGCTGGAGTCGGTGGATCCGTTCGAACTGCGCCGGCATGCCGAGCGGTTCGCGGACGAGCTGATCGACGCGCTGTGCTCCGCGGGCGAGGCCGATCTGGTCGCGCAGTACGCGATGCTGCTGCCGGTGCGGGTCCTGGCGCGGCTGTTCGGCTTCCCGGACGAGGACGGTCCGGGGCTGGTCACCGCCCTGAACGACATGATCGACGGCCGGGAGCGCGCGCTGGCCGGCCAGGCCCATCTGGCGGGTTCCATGGCGCAGTTGCTCGCCGACCGGAAGAAGGAGCCCGCGGACGACGTGGTCTCCCGGATGCTCGCGGACGAAAGCGGGTTCGGCGACGAGGAGATCGCGCAGGACCTGATGGTGATGATGGCGGCCGGGCACCAGCCGACCGCCGACTGGATCGGCAACTCGCTCCGCCTGATGCTGACCGACGACCGGTTCGCCGCCTCCCTGTTCGGCGGCCGCAACAGTGTCGCCGAGGCGATGAACGAGGTGCTGTGGGAGGACACGCCCTCGCAGAACGTGGCCGGCCGCTGGGCCGCCCGCGACACGCACCTCGGCGGCCGCCGGGTCCGGGCCGGCGACCTGCTGGTGCTCGGCCTCCAAGGGGCCAACTCCGATCCGCAGGTGCGCACCGACGGCTCCGCGCTGACCGGCGGCAACAACGCGCACTTCTCCTTCGGTCACGGAGAGCACCGCTGCCCGTTCCCCGCGCAGGAGATCGCCGAGGTGATCGCGCGGACCGGCATCGAGGTGGTCCTGGACCGGCTGCCGGACATCGACCTGGCCGAGCCCGCGGACTCCCTCGCCCGCCGGCCCTCGCCCTGGCTCAGGGGACTGACCCGGCTGCCCGTCCGCTTCACTCCCGTACCCGTCCTCTGAACCCGCGTCGCCCCCACCGACGCACCGGCGCAGTACCCCGACCCCTGCCCTGGGAGGCACGTCACGATGACGACCGGTACCGAAGCACCCCGCATCGCCCTGGACCCCTTCGTCAGCGACCTGGACGCCGAGAGCGCGGCGCTGCGGGCGGCCGGACCGCTCGCCGCCGTGGAACTGCCGGGCGGGGTCCCGGTGTGGGCCGTCACCCATCACGCCGAGGCCAGGGCGCTGCTCACCGATCCCCGGCTGGTGAAGGACATCAACGTGTGGGGGGCCTGGCAGCGCGGGGAGATCCCCGCGGACTGGCCGCTGATCGGCCTGGCCAACCCGGGCCGCTCCATGCTCACGGTGGACGGCGCCGATCACCGCCGGCTGCGGACCCTGGTCGCGCAGGCGCTCACCCCGCGCCGGGTGGAACGGATGCGGGAGCGGATCGAGAAGCTCACCCAGGACCTGCTCGACGCGCTGCCCACGGGCGACGAGACCGTCGATCTGAAGGCGGCCTTCGCCTACCCGCTGCCCATGTACGTCATCGCCGACCTCATGGGCATCGAGGAGGCGCGGCTGCCCCGGCTGAAGGTCCTGTTCGAGAAGTTCTTCTCCACCCAGACCCCGCCGGCGGAAGTCCTCGCGACCCTCACCGAGCTGGCGCGGATCATGGCCGAGACGGTGGCGGCCAAGCGCGCCGAACCGGGTGACGACCTGACCAGCGCGCTGATCCTCGCCTCGGAGGACGGCGACCGTCTCACGGACGAGGAGATCGTCTCCACGCTCCAGCTGATGGTGGCGGCGGGCCACGAGACGACGATCTCGCTGATCGTCAACGCCGTGGTGAACCTCTCCGCGCACCCCGGGCAGCGGGCCCGGGTGCTGTCGGGCGAGGCCGACTGGGCGGCGGTGATCGAGGAGACGCTGCGGTACGCGACCCCGACCTCGCACGTACTGATCCGGTTCGCGACCGAGGACGTGCCGGTCGGTGACAAGGTGATCCCGGCCGGTGACGCGCTGATCGTGTCGTACGGGGCGATCGGCCGGGACGAGAACGCGCACGGGCCGAGTGCCGGGGAGTTCGACGTGTCCCGCGAGACGAGGAACCGTCACATATCTTTCGGTCACGGCCCGCATGTGTGCCCGGGTGCCGCCCTGTCGCGGCTGGAGGCGGGAGTGGCGCTGCCCGCGCTGTACGCCCGTTTCCCCCGCCTGGATCTGGCGGTGCCGGTCGCGGAGCTGCGCAACAAGCCGGTGGTCACGCAGAACGACCTGTTCGAGCTGCCGGTGCGGCTGAATCCGTAGTCCCGCACGGGGCGCGCCTTGACTTCGAGCGCGCTTCAACTCGTAGCGTCGCAGACACCGAGCAGGCCCGCGCGCCCGGCCTCCCCCACGGGATGCCGGGTGCCGCGATCCGTCGCTAGATGGAAGCAGGCCCTCGCGCCCCGGAGTACGACGAACGAGTGTGCACGAAAGGACCCCCCATGCAGAAGCGCAGTCTGCGGGACCTCCAGGTATCGGCCATCGGCCTCGGATGCATGGGGATGTCCGCCTTCTACGGCTCCGCCGACCAGGAGGAGGGCGTCGCGACCATCCGGCGCGCCCTCGATCTCGGCATCGACTTCCTCGACACCGCGCAGATCTACGGCCCGCTCACCAACGAGTCGCTGGTGGGCGAGGCGATACGCGGACACCGTGACGAGTACGTGATCGCGACGAAGTTCAACTACCGCATGGACGACGCCGTGCCCGGCGACATGAACACGGTCGGCCGGCAGGACGGCTCGGCCGAGCACGTCCGCAGCTCGGTCCACGGGTCGCTGGAGCGGCTGGGCACCGACCGCATCGACCTGTACTACCAGCACCGGGTCGACCCGAACGTGCCCATCGAGGAGACGGTCGGCGCGCTGGGCGAGCTGGTCGCCGAGGGCAAGGTGCGCCACATCGGACTGAGCGAGGCGAGCGCGGAGACCATCCGGCGCGCGCACGCCGTGCACCCGATCACGGCGGTGCAGAGCGAGTACTCGCTGTGGACGCGGGACGTGGAGGCCGAGGTGCTGCCCGTCTGCCGGGAGCTGGGCATCGGCTTCGTGCCGTACTCGCCGCTGGGCCGTGGCTTCCTCGCCGGCCGCTTCACCTCGCCGGACGAGCTGGACGAGAACGACTTCCGCCGCAACAACCCCCGCTTCACGGACGCCAACCTCCAGGCGAACCTGCGGCTGGCGGAGAAGGTGAAGGAGATCGCCGCCGAGAAGGACGTGACCCCGGCCCAGCTGGCCATCGCCTGGGTGCTGGCCCAGGGCGACGACCTGGTGCCGATCCCGGGCACCAAGCGCCGCACCTACCTGGAGCAGAACGCCGCCGCGGCCGGCATCGAGCTGACCAAGGAGGACCTGGCCCGCATCGACGCCGAGCTGCCCGAGGCGGCGGGCGAGCGGTACGACGAGGCGGGCATGCGCACGGTCAACCGGTAGCCGGGCGCGGTCGCGTGCCGCGGGAGGCGGTGACCGGCCGTGCCGGAGCGTGACCGGGGACCGGTGCCGTCGGGCGTCCGGGCCGGCGCCCCGCACGGCAGGCCGTGCTCCGGCATGGCCGACCGGTTCGTCGCCCCCCGTGCAGTCGGGCGCGGGGGACTGAGAGAGGGCCGACGGGGGTCTGTGCGGAGGTCTGTGAGGAACCCCACGCGGTGCTCAACTGCCGTGTGACGGGGCCGGTTTCGGGGCCGGCGGAGCGGGGCGGAGCAAACGGCCACGCCGCCCGCCCCGTCCCGTCTGCCACCATGGGCGGCGCCCCGACCAGGCGGCCCCGGCCGTGCAGCGCAGCCGGCCCGACGGGCCCCGCCGGTCCCTACGACTTTCCCGGTTGTCGAGTACCTCGCTGTGCCCTTTGCCTCTTCCTCCGCCCTGCCCCCCTCCGTGCCCAGCACCGCCCCGGTCTCGCGTTCGCCGTGGCGGTCGCTGCGGTACCGGAGCATGCGCTGGTGGTCCGCGGCCAACTTCGTCTCCAACGCCGGTACGTGGATGCAGCTCACGGTGCAGAACCTGCTCGTGCTGCACATCACGGGCTCGGCGGCGGCGACCGGCCTGTCGATGTCCGTCCAGGCGGCGCCCGCGCTGTTCGTGAGCCTGCTCGGGGGCGCGGCCGTGGACCGCTGGCCCCGGAAGCTGACGGTCGCGGTCAGCCAGGCCCTGCTCGGCGCGGTCGCCTTCACGACGGCGCTGCTGGTGGCGCTGGACCGGATCGATCTGCCGGCGCTCATGGTGCTGGCCGCCGTGACCGGCGTCATCGCCACCGTCGACGGGCCGGCCTGCGCCCTGCTCGGCAACGATCTCGTGCCCGTGGCGGACGTACCGTCCGCGATCGGGGTGGGCGCGCTGGTGCACAGCGCGGGCCGGCTGGCCGGCACCGCCCTGGCCGGGGTGACCGTGGGCTTCCTCGGCACCTCCGCCGCGTACGCCGCCAACGGACTGTCGTTCCTGTTCGTGGCCTCGGTGGTGCCGTTCCTGCGGCCGGCTCCCGGGGCCGCCGCAGAGCCGGCGGCCGCACCGGCGGTGCCGGCGCGCGCCGAGATGAGCGTGCGGGAGGGACTGTCCTTCTTCGTGCGCAGGCCCCGTCTCGTCGCCCTCGCGGGCATCACCGGGATCAGCTCCGTCTTCGGCCGTAATTACGGCCTCACCCTCGCCGTCCTCGTCACCGGGCCGCTGGCCGGCGGCGCCGGGGCGTTCGGCACGGTCTCGACGGTGCTGGCGGTCGGCGGCATCCTCGGCGCGGTCCTGGGGGCCCGGCTGCGCAAGCCGTCGGTACGGACCGTGGGGCTGCTCGCGGCGGCCGGCGCCCTGCTCCAGGTGGTGGCGGGCCTGTCCCCGTCGCTGGCCGTGCTGCTGGTGCTGGTGCTGCCGATGGCGATCGTGGAGTCCGTCTCCGACACCGCCGGTACGGCCGTGCTCCAGACCGATCCGCCGCCGCATCTGCGGGGCCGGGTGCTCGGGGTGTGGTCCAGCATCGGCACGGTGTGGGGCCTCGGCGGGCCGCCGCTGCTGGGGCTGCTCATGGAGTGGGCCGGTGCGCGCGGCGCCCTGGTCGCGGGCGGGCTGCTGATCGCCGGGTCGATCGGCGCGGGCCTGCTGGTGCGCCGCCGCGGCGGACCGGTGCCGCTGACGCTGAGCGCGAAGGACGGCGACGTGACCGGCCGGGAGGCCCTGGGCACGGCGGCCTGACGGGTCCCGGCCGGCGTCAGCCGGACCGGCCGGGCAGGTGGTACACGTGGAAGGCCTGCCCGATCACCGGCTGGGCGACATTGCGTACGCGGACGCCCCCGCTGGTCATGCCGTGCTCGGTGCCGGCGTGGGCGTGGCCGTGCACGGCGAGGTCGGCGCCGCCGGTGTCGATCGCCTCCGCCAGCAGGTAGCTGCCGAGGAACGGATAGATCTCCGGCGGCTCCCCGGCCAGGGTGTCCGGGACGGGCGAGAAGTGGGTCAGCGCGATCCGTACGTCGCAGTTCCACTCCTCCAGGTCCTTCAGGGCGCCGTGCAGGCCGTCGGCGCACCGGCGGGTGTAGCGGACGAACTCCTTCATGAGGGGCTCGCCGAACTCCCCGGCGCAGCGGCCGACGAAGCCGCCGCCGAAGCCCTTGGTCCCGGCGACCCCGATCCGGGCGCCGTCGGAGGTGACGACGGCGGCCTGTCCTTCGAGGACGTGGGCGCCGGCGTCCCGGAGGATCGCGGTGACCTCCTCGGGACGCTCGTCGTGGTGATCGTGGTTGCCGAGTACGGCGACGACGGGCACGCCCAGGTCCTTGATCTCCCGGGCGACGACCGCGGCCTCCTCCGGTGTGCCGTGCCGGGTGAGGTCGCCGGCGAGCAGCAGGACGTCGGCGCACTCGGGCAGCTTCTCGAAGGAGGGGCGCAGCGTGCCCTGGCTGTCCGGCCCCATGTGGATGTCCCCGACGGCCGCGACGCGGATCATGTGAGGTCCTCTCCGTGGTCGGGCGAGGTGGTCCCGGCGATGAGCAGATCACTGTGGACCGGATGCCCGGCCAGTTCCTCGCGGGCCGTGCGCAGGATGTCGTCCCGGCACTGGGTGGACGGCACGGTGCCGGTGAGCAGGACGGTGTCGCCGCGCAGTTCGAGCCGTACGCCGAGTTCCCCGCAGTCCCCGGAGGCCAGGTGCTCGGCGAGGTGGGCGACGCGGTAGTCCAGGTTCTCTGCCGCCGGTGTGAGCGGCGACGATGCGTCGGTCATGACTGCCCTTCCGTGGGTTCGATCACGTTCAGCCGTTCGAGGAGGAAGAGGAAGGCGGCCGGCATGGGCTCGTCGCCGCAGGTCGCCCGCACCACGTCCCAGTCGACCTTCTCGCGCACCGCGCGGGCCACCGGGAGGACCGAGCCGAAGTCGCAGTAGTGCTCGGAGAAGGCGCTGATCAGGCTGCGGATCAGGTCGGTCGGGCACAGCACGGGCATGAGCACCGAGTCGACGGGCAGGACGTGCGCCCGGTCGAGCATGTCCCGGGTGACGGGCTCGTGCGCCAGCTCGAAGATGATGTCGACGTTCTGTCCGTGGCAGGTGGTCTTGAGCAGCCAGTCCTCCGGCGGGGTCCGTACGGCGAGACCGGCCTCGCGCAGGCTCGCGGCCACGGCTTCGGCGTCGTCGGGCAGGATGGCGAAGTCGGCGTCGTGCTGCAGGTAGCGGCTGCCGCCGTGGGCGTAGACGGCCACGCTTCCCGCGAGCGCGAAGGGGTGGCCGGCCCGTTTGAGCAGGGCCCCGATCTGCTTGGCGGCCTCCAGGATCGCCTGGCTGCGGTCCTGCGGCAGTTCCGGCGGCTCCGGAGCGGGCTGCGGGTCCGGGCCGTCCATGGCGAGGCGGAGTCCGGCGATCTCCGGTCGCCGGTGCGGCGCGGTTTCCTCCCCGTTCTGCGTCATGACCTCTCCGTTCGGCACCCTGTGCTCCCGGACGGCCGGACCGGCCCCGGGGGTGCACGGGTACCCGGCGCGCCGCCGGCGACACGGCGCCCCGGAAGAGGTTCAGTCCGCCACGACGAGCGCCGGGGTTCCGGCGTCGAGGACCTGACCGCGGAAGAAGGCCGGGCTGCGACGCCGCATCACCAGCATGATCACCACGCCGAGGAGCAGCAGGCCGACCCCGATGACGAAGACGGAGCCGACACCGAGGACGGCGGAGCCGCTGCCGTAGGCCGGGTTCCACATGTCGTAGAGCGTCTTGCCGAACACGGCGGTCAGCAGGACGCCGCCGAGGACCGGGAAGAGGCCCTTGAAGAGCGCGTCGCGGGCGGAGCGGGTGAGGTCGCGGCGGAAGAACCAGGCGCAGGCGAACGCGGTGAGGGCGTAGTAGAAGCAGATCATCAGGCCGAGGGCGTAGATGGTGTCGACCAGGACGTGCTCGCTGAGCAGTGACATGACCGCGTAGAAGACGCCGGTGGCGACGCCGGCGGTGACGGTGGCCCGGCCGGGGGTGCGGAACCGTTCGTGGACACGGGCGTAGGAGGCGGGCAGGGCCTGGTAGGTCGACATGGCGAGGACCGTGCGGGCGACCGGGATGAAGGTGGTCTGGAGGCTGGCGGCGGCCGAGGCGAGGACGGCGGCGAAGAGCAGGAGGCCCAGGGCGTGGCCCATGACCGGGCCGGCCAGGGCGGCGAAGACGTTGTCGGAGGTGGCCGGGGAGGCCAGGCCGAGGCCGTCGGTGCCGGAGCCGACGGCCATCTGCGCGGCGACGGCGGTGGTGAGGTAGGAGCCGACCAGGACGACCATGGCGATCAGGGCGGCCCGGCCGGGGGTCTTCTCGCTGCCGATGGTCTCCTCGTTGGCGGTCAGGCAGGTGTCCCAGCCCCAGTACATGAAGATCGACAGCGAGAGTCCGGCACTGAAGGACGCGAAGGACTTCACCGCGAACGGGTTCAGCCAGGACCAGGAGAAGTCGGCGCGGCCGGGGAAGGCACCGGTGCGGGCCTTGTCCAGGGCCATCACGACGAAGAGGGCGAGCACCACGAGCTGGAGTCCGACCAGCGCGTACTGCACGCCCTTCGTCGTCGTCATGCCGCGGTAGCTGACGGCGGTGGCGGCGGCGATCAGCGCCAGACAGGTGACGATGTGCACGGCCTTGTTCGCGTCGAGACCGGCGACCGTGCCGCTGCCGGTGATCTCGCCGGCCAGCAGCCAGAAGTAGGAGGTGGCGACTCCGGCGAGGTTGGACAGCACGATCACGGTGGCGATGACCAGTCCCCAGCCGCACATCCAGCCGACGTGCGGGCCGAACGCTCTGACGGTCCAGGTGAAGGAGGTGCCGCAGTCGGGCATCGCCTTGTTCAGCTCCCGGTAGGCGAAGGCGACCAGCAGCATCGGCAGGAAACCGGCCAGGAACACGGCCGGCATGTGCAGGCCGACCTCGCCGGCGGTGGAGCCGAGCGTCGAGGTGAGGCAGTAGACCGGGGCCACGGTGGAGACACCGATGACCGCGCTGCCCAGCAGGCCGATGGAATTGCCGCCGAGGCCCTTGCCCCGCACTCCGTCGCCGGTTGCCGTGTCCTGGGCATCCGGCCTCATCGCCGTCTGTGTCATGACACAGCACGCTAAATGCTGCGATATCGGTTGAGGGCCGCCCAGAACACCTCGCAAGAGCCTTGATTTCCCAGGTTCGGCGAGCAAACCAGCCGGTATTTGAACGGAAGATGACGCTAGTCGATCCATCAACCGAAGGCAACGCGATCACCGTCCGATATTCGGGAATCGAAGAGGCGCCCGGAATGCCCGGTTCCAATTCTTCCGTGTGACGTGCGCCTCTCCCGTGCGCCTCCTCCCTCTCTGCGCCGCCCCGGCGGCGAGTGGCCGCCCGACAGGCCCTGGAGCACCCTGTAGGCATGACACTCCGGGGCGGCTCCGCGAGCCCGCGGCAGCCGTGGCAGTCGGTCCACGCGCTGCTGCTTCTCCCCGTCGCGCTCATCGTGGTGATCACGGTGGTCGATCTGCGGACCCCCAACGACATCCACCTCGGACCGGCCCTGGTGATCGCGCCCGCGCTCACCCCCTCCTTCGCCGGCCCGCGGACCACCGCGGCCGTCGGAGCGCTCGCGGTGATCGCCCAGATCTTCATCGGCATCCACCACGGCGGAATCGGCACCACCAACCACATCGTGCAGATCATCACCCTCACGGTGCTCGTGGTGCTCACGATCCTCTACAGCGCCCTGCGCGAGCGCCGGCAGGCCCAGCTGGCCCAGGTCCGCACGGTCGCCGAGGCCGCGCAGCACGTCCTGATGTGGCCGCTGCCCGAGCAGATCGGCACACTGCGGATCGCCTCGCTGTACCTGGCGGCGGAGGACGAGGCGCAGATCGGCGGGGATCTGTACGCGACGACCGGCTGCGACGGCGCCGTACGCGTCCTGATCGGTGACGTCCGCGGCAAGGGCCTGCCCGCCATCGGCGAGGCGGCGCTGCTGCTCGGCGCCTTCCGGGAGAGTGCGCCCCGGCACATCCGGCTGGCCGATCTCGCCGCGTCGCTGGACCAGAGCATCACCCGCTACGCGGCCGACCTCGATCCACCGGAGGAGATGGGCGAGCGGTTCGCCACCGCGCTGCTCGTCGAGATCCCGGACCACGATCCGATCACCCGGATGACCAGCTGCGGCCACCCGCCGCCGCTGCTGCTGAGCCCGGGCCACGTCGTGACGGTGCCGAGCCTGCACCCGTCGCCGCCGCTCGGGGTGCACGGGGACACCGAGCACACGCTGGACGTGTTCTCCTTCGAGCCGGGTGACACGCTGCTGCTCTACACGGACGGGGTCGTGGAGGCCCGGGACGAGCGCGGCCGGTTCTACCCGCTCGCCGACCGGGCGGCCCGGTGGACCGACGACAGCCCCGAGGCACTGATGCACCATCTGCGGCGCGATCTGCTGGCCCACGTCGGCGGCCGGCTCGGCGACGACGCCGCGCTCATCGCCCTGCACCGCACTCCCACCGAGCGCCGCCGCCATCACGGCCGCGGCGACACCTCCCGGCCCGCGTGAGCGGCCTACGAGGGTGAGAGACCGGCGCCCCGCGAGCGCCCGGCGCTCGTGAGCCGCCGGCACGCGTGAGGGCCCGACGACGGTGCGAGGCCGGCACGCGTGAGTGCCCTGCGACGGTGCGAGGCCGGCACGCGTGAGCCGCATGCGCGGGTGATCCGCCTGCGCGTTCAACTGTCCGTGCGGCAATGTTCAGTCCGAAGGGTGGCCCGTCCCCGCGGGGCGTTGCGAGAATCTGCGGCGCCTCGACAACAGGGAGCCCCCGTGCGTCAGTTGACCTCCGCGCTCGCCGCCGCCCTCGGCGCGCTCGCCCTCGTCCTCACCGCGACCGGCACCGCCGACGCGAACGTCCTCCAGTTGCTGCCGCAGAACGCCGACGGCCTGGAGCAGACCTTCTCCCCCGCCTACGACTACGACGGCGACGGCTGCTACGCCACCGCCGCGATCGGCAGCGACGGCACGATCAACCCCGGCCTGAAACTGGGCGGCGACGTCAACGGCCACTGCCACGACTCCGCCCAGCTCGCCAACGCCAACACCTACTCGCGCGAGAAGTGCAACAACGGCTGGTGCGCGGTGGTGTACGCCAGCTACTTCGAGAAGGACCAGGCGACCCTCGGACCGGCGGCGATCGGGCACACCCACGACTGGGAGCACGTCGTGGTGTGGACCAAGGACAACGCCGTCCAGTACGTCTCGGTGTCGCAGCACAGCGGCTACCAGGTGGCCGCCGCCAACGCGGTGCGCTTCGACGGAACCCACCCGAAGATCGTCTACCACAAGGACGGCGTCTCCACCCACTGCTTCCGGTTCGCCGGCACGGGCGACGAGCCGCCGGAGAACGCGACCGGCGGGTGGTTCTATCCGCGTCTGGTCGGCTGGAACGGCTATCCGGCGGGCTACCGCGAGAAGCTGCTGAGCGCCGACTTCGGGGCGGCCACCATCAAGATCAAGGACGGCGACTTCTCGTACGCGCTGGCGCACTCCATGCCGTCGGGCATCTCCTTCGACCCCAACGCCTGACGGCGGGCGGGCACGCCCGCTTCGACCCGAGTGAGGTATCCGATGTCCGTACGACACCTGCCCCCACGACGCCTCTCCGTACGGCACCTGCTCGCCGGCCTGGCCCTCCTGCCCGCGCTGCTGTCCCCGGTGGCCGCGCACGCGGCGCCGGGCGGTCCGGCGAAGGCCCGCTTCGACCTCCAGGCCCATCGCGGCGGCCTCGGCATGACCACCGAGGAGTCCCTGGAGGGCTTCGGCAAGGCGATGCGGCTCGGGGTGTCCACGCTGGAGCTGGACACCCAGGTAACCAAGGATCTGAAGGTGGTCGTCAACCACGACCGGCAGATCAACGGCGTCAAGTGCAGGGACACCGGCCCCGTCACGGCCGGCGACCCGATGTACCCGTACGTGGGCAAGTACATCAAGGATCTGACGCTGGCCGAGATCAGGACGCTGGACTGCGGCTACCAGCAGCTCCCCGGCTTTCCCGAGCAGGAGGTCGTCAAGGGCTTCCGGATGGTGGAGCTGAGGGACGTCCTGGACCTGGTCAGGAGCTACCACGCCCGGGGCGTGAAGCTGAACATCGAGACCAAGGTCGAGGCGGGCGCGCCCGAACAGACCGCGCCGCGTGAGGTGTTCGTGCGCCGGGTGTACCAGGAGATCCACCGCTCGGGCATCGAGCGGCAGGTCACGATCCAGTCGTTCGACTGGGGTGCGCTGAAGGTGATGCACCGGCTGGCGCCGAGGTGGCCGCTGGTGGCGCTGACGAACTACGACTTCTTGCAGGTCGGCCGGCCCGGCGCGTCCCCGTGGCTGGGCGGGATCGACGCGGACGACTACGGCGGGGACTTCGTCCGGGCGGCGGCGACCCTGCCCGGCGTCACGACCCTCTCCCCCAACTACGGCTTCCCGCAGACCGGCAAGGTCGGCGACCCCGGGTTCCGGTTCTACTCCGACGCGACGATGGTCGCGGAGGCGCACGCCCGGGGGCTGAAGGTGGTGCCGTGGACGTGTGACGACCCGGCGACGGTCGAGGCGCTGATGGATCTGGGTGTCGACGGCATCATCACCGACTATCCCGACCGCGTGCGGCAGATCATGGCCGGCCGGGGTCTGGCCCTGCCCCGGCCGTACCGCCCGCACGGCCGCGGGTGAGGGCACGGCGCGTGAGCCCCGCCCCGAATGGGGCGGGGCGGGACCCACGTCCGGTGTCCCCCGGTCAGCCGGCCTGTCCCAGGTCGTGATCGCGCCGGTGCCGCGACCGGACCGACGCCGGTCCGGCCGGCCCGCGCGTACGGCCGCCTTCTCGGCTTCACCGGCACGTTCTGCACGTGGACAGGTGGTCCATCCCCCCGGATCCTCCGCGACCGGGGCGATGCCGGCTGTCGGCGGACTTTAAGACCGCGTCTCCCGCGGACTGGTTCCGCTTCTTTCCGCTTTCTTTTTCCGGGTATGTCCTGCGCTTGAGGCACGGAAACGGTTGTGCCGAATTCCGGCCGGGCCACGACTCGCTTCCGGTCATTCCAGTTGCGGGCGTGTCGGTCCGGTCACGGGCGTGTCGGTCCGGTTGCGGGCACGGGGGCTGTGGGGCCGGCCGGGCAGCCGCCCGCCGTGTCGTACGGCCGGGGCGGGGCCGGGGTCCGGGAGGTGGGTCGGACCCCGGCCCCGGGTCTGTCACGGCTTGCGGGCGACCGCGCCGTACATGGCGATGTCCTCGTCCCGGATGCCTTGCTCCCCGGTGCCGTCGGGGTGCCACTTGTGGACCTGGACGATGCCGGGCTCGACCAGTTCCAGGCCCTCGAAGAACTCGTGGGCCTCGCCGATGGTGCGCAGCCGCATCGGCATGTCGCGGGCCGCGTACTCACGGGCGACCCGGCCCACCTCGTCGGGCGCGAACTCGGCGGTGCCGATGGACATCGCCAGGTAACTGCCCGACGGCAGCGGCTCCAGCAGCCGGCGGACGACACCGACCGCGTCGTCCGCGTCCAGCATGAAGTGGACGATCGCGATGACGGTGAGGGCGACCGGTCTGTCCAGGTCCAGGGTCTCGCGCAGCTCGGGGGCGTCCAGGATGGCCGACGGATCGCGGAAGTCGGCCTCGACGTACGCGGTGCGGCCCTCGGGGGCGCTGGCCAGCAGGCCCTGGGACAGGGTGAGCACGATCGGGTCGTTGTCGGCGTAGACGACCCGGGACTCGGGGGCCACCGTCTGCGCGATCTCGTGCAGGTTGGGCGAGGTCGGGATGCCCGTGCCGATGTCCAGGAACTGGCGCATGCCCGCCTCCTCGGCGAGCCAGCGCACGGCACGGTTCATGAAGTCGCGGTTGGCGCGCATGTGCACCGGGAGCGCGGGCCACTCCCGGGACATCGCGTCACCGGCCTCCTTGTCGGCGGGGTAGTAGTCCTTGCCGCCGAGTATGTAGTCGTAGATGCGGGCGGAGTGGGCATGCTCGGTGTCGATCCGGTCGGCCGGCCATCCGTTGTCGGGCAACGCCGTGTCTCCCATTCGGTCGCGGGGTTCGTCGGGGGCGGGGGCTTGCGTCACGGGTGCGGGTCACAGCTCCTTGCGCAGCGTGCCGAGCAAGGTTTCGGTCTTCCTGGCGGGCGCGGCCTGGGCGCTCAGCCGGTCCAGGGCCTCCCGGTAGACCACGACGTCGTCCGCCTTGTCGAGGTAGACGGCCCCGACGAGACCGCTGAGGTAGGCGACGTCGGGCAGTTCACGGGCCCGGAACCGGAAGAGGTGGAAGGCTCCGGCCCGCAGGGCGGGATGCGGTCCGTTGGCGAACGGCATCAGCTGCACGGTCACCTGGGGCAGCCGGTTGACCTCGATGAGGTGGTCGATCTGCGCGCGCATCACCTCGGGACCGCCGACGGGCCAGCGCAGCACGGCCTCGTCCATCACCACCCACAGCCGCGGAGGTGCCGGTCTGGCGAGCAGCTCCTGGCGGCGCATGCGCAGCGCGACCCGGCGTTCGGTGACCGCCGCGGGCGCGTGCGGGCCGGCCGCGCGCAGCAGGGCCCGGGCGTAATCCTCCGTCTGCAACAGGCCGTGCACGAAATGGTTCTCGTAGGCGCGGATCTGGAGGGCCGCCTGCTCCAGGCTGAGGTAGGCGGCGAACCAGTCGGGCATGACGTCCCGGTAGGTGTGCCACCAGCCACGCTTGTTGGCCTCGCGTACCGACTGCAGGAAGGTCTCGATCTCCTGCTGGTCGGTGACGCCGTAGACCTGGAGGAGTTTCTCGGCGTCCGCGAGCCTCAGCCGGGCGACCTTGGCGGCCTCCATGCGACGGATCGTGGAGTGGCTCACGCCGATGGCGTCTCCCGCCTCGGTGTAGTTCAGACCCGCCCTGGTGCGCAGTTCCTCCAGTTGCCTGCCGAGGATCATGCGCAGCACTGAAGGGGCGCCGCCCCAGTCGGTCTCCGCGGTCACGCCCACCCCCTCGTCAGGTCCCGGGATCACCCTTGCACGCGATCGGTTTCCCGCCTATTCGATCACGTTCCGGCGGAAGCAGCATGCACTTGGCCACTTGAAAATTTCAACTTGCCGGTTGCGGAGCGTCATTGCCGGATGCCAGAGTGGACTGACTGCTCCGGCCGACCAAGGAGCAGGCGGCGCGGCCCGCTTGCGGGGAGACAGGCCGCCACCACGGCCTCCCGGCACGCGGTGTGACGTCTGCTGCCCGAGCGGCCGGTCCCCTGCCCGCCCCTCACCGCGAGGCCGGACGAAAGGCGCACGGTGATGGCTCCAACCTCTCTCCCCCGACCGCTCCACCGACCGCGTCCCCGGCCGGGCGTCGACCACGTTCCGGAGCATCTTCCGTAGATCCGCGAGGAGCTGCCCCCGGCCGCCGGACCCGGCCGGGGGTTCGGACCACCCGGAGGCGAGCGTCCTGGTCGACTCCCTGGGCCTGACGGCCCCGACCGGCTCGCCTCCGGGGCCGCCTGCCCCGGCTCCGCCGACCGGCGGCGCCCTGCGGCCCCCCTTCGTTCCGCCGGCCCCCGCCATCGCGCCGGCCCGCTGCGCCCAGCCGGTGTCGCGGACGTCGGCCTCCCGGACGGGCGCACGGCTGCGGGCACCCGCCACCTCACCACCCCGGACCATCCCCCACCCGTCCGAAGGAAAGCCATGCACCACACCACCCCCACCCCCACCCCCGCCCCGGCCGCCGACCCCTCCTGGACCCGCACCCGCCCCAAGCCCGGCTCGCAGGAGCAGGCCGGCTGAACCGGGAGCCGCGCTCCGCGGCGGCGTCCGCCCCGGCCGGCGACAGGCCGCACCGTCACCGTCACGGCAGCCGGCCGCCCCCTCACGGAGACCGGCCGTGAGCCTCACGGAGACCGGCCGTGAGTTTCACGGAGACTCGCGGTGCCGCTCTCGGAATCCGACCGTGAACCTCACGGAGACCGGCCATGCCCCTCACGGAGACCGGCCGTGGGCCGCCTGACCCCGTCGGACCCCGCTGGACTCCCACTGGATGCATGCCGGTGCGGGGCGTTCGGACCCGTCGGCGGTCCGGTAGCGTTCGGATCCCGTGTCCGCCGCACCTGTTCTTCCGGGGGCTCCATGGTCTGGTCACTGATCCGCCGCAGCCGGACCGCGCGAGGGCTCCCCGTGCCGGGGCGGTGCACGCCCGGCCGGCACGTGCTGACCACCGGGCGGCTGCTGCTGTTCACCCCCCGGAACAAACTGGACGTGGTCGCCGCGCTCGCCGCGAGCGCGGACGCGGAGGCGCAGCGGTGGCTCGGCACCCGGGCGGACGAGGTGGTGCCCGACCCCGACATCCGACGGGCCCTGCTCGCCTGGCGGCCCGCCCGGGACGACGGCCGCCGCATCCCCCGCGCGCTGGCCGAGCCGTACACACCCGCCCCGGACGATCCGCTCCTGCTGGTCTGCGTGCGCAGGTCCGACCTCAGCTATGCCGGTGCCCTCGAACTACAGCACCAGCCGGGCGAGATGGGCGGCTGGCTGGCGCCGGGCTGCCGCGGGCAGGGTCTGGGCACGGAGTTGTTCCGCGCGGGCCTGGAACTCGCCCACACCCATGCCGGGCTGGCCACGATCCGGGCCGGGGCCGAGCCGGGGAACACCGCGAGCCGACGGGCCCTGATCCGCGCGGGCTTCGTCCCCGACCGGGGCCCGGCCCGGCACACCCTGCCCGACGGACGCGTCGTCGACGCCGTCTGGCACCGGCACGAGAGCACGGCGGTCCACCGCTGCGGCTGACCGCCCCCGCGGCGGGCCTGCCGCCGTCCTCATCCGGCGGGTAGGGGGCCGTCCGTGCCGGGTGGGGTGTCCAGGGCGTGCACCGCGCTGGACCATGCCCCGGCGAGCGCGGTCTCCAGGTCGGCCAGGGGACGGTCGGACGTGTCCAGGCGGAGGGCGGCGCCGATGTGCACATGGACGCGGGGACGGCGCAGGGGCGCGGTGGCCCAGCCGGCGAGCTGCTTGGCGCGGCTGCCCGAGGAGACCCGGCGGGCGCCCGCGTGCCCGACCGGGATCACGGGGGCGCCGGTGGACAGCGCGAGCCGGACCACCCCGGACTTCAGTCGTCCGGGCGGGCTGTCGTGGGAGGCGCGGTAGCGGGGCAGCCCGCCCTCGGGGTAGATGAGCACGCCGCGTCCGGCGGCGAGGGCCTCGGCCGCGTGCCCGAGGGCGTCCGGGGCCCGGCGGCTGCCCCGGTGCACGGGCACGTAGCCCTCCCGGGTCAGCGCCCGGCCCAGTCCGGGCACCCGCCACAACCCGGCGGTGGCCAGCACGGCGGGACGCAGACCCAGCCGGTGCAGGGTGCCGACGAGCAGCACCGGGTCGAAGAACGAGGTGTGGTTGGCGGCGAGGACGTACCCGGTGCCGGGCCGCTGCGCCAGGTGGCCGGTGCCGCTCACGCTCGTGTCGCTGAAGACGGGGACCAGGGCCCCGGCCCACGCGGAAAGCATCGGGCGCTCCTTTCCGCCGGGGTCCCCCCGGCACGTTCGTCACCGCTACGACGCTCGCGCGCACGCCCGGAGTTCCCCGGGCGTCCGTCCGGCGTGCGGTGCTCGCGGGCCGGGTGCCCCAAGGGCCGTCATGGACCTCCTCGCCGCGTACGACGCGATCGCGGAGGACGCCCCGTTCAGGCGCCGGGCATCAGGCCCGCCGCGACCGTGGCTCCCAGCTCCCAGCACGCCTGCGTATCGGCCTTGCCCGGATCACCGGTGACGGTCACCGGCTCGGCCGCCCGGCGCCAGCCGAGGCCGGTGGTGACGGTCTCTACGGCGCGGACGGCACCGGTGACGTCGTTGCCGCCGTGGACGTAGAAGCCGAAGGGACGGCCCCGGGTCTCGTCCAGGCAGGGATAGTAGATCTGGTCGAAGAAGTGCTTGAGCGCGCCGGACATGTAGCCGAGGTTGGCGGGCGTGCCCAGCAGATAGCCGTCGGCTTCGAGCACGTCGCAGGCGGTGGCCGACAGAGCCGCCCGCCGTACGACACGGACGCCCTCGATCTCCGGTGTCGTGGCACCGGACACGACGGCCTCGAAAAGCGCCTGGCAGTTGGGCGAGGGAGTGTGATGGACGATCAGCAGGGTAGGCACATGCGGCACCCTGCCCTGCGGCCGCCGTCTTCCGCAAACGGCGGGCCGGGGCGGGCGCGGTGGGCGGCGCGCACGGGTCGCGCCGCGTGGGAGGACGGAGAGGAGTCGTCGTGGCCGAGGAGGACCGCCGGGCACCGGCCGCCGTGGTGTTCGACGCGCTGGGGCTCGACTACGAGCGGGCGTTCGCCGGCTCGGCACCGCACCGGGCGTCGCTCGGCCGGCTGCTGGAGCTGCTGGCGCCGGGCAGCCGGGTGCTGGACGTGGGCAGCGGCACGGGACGGCCGACCGCGCAGATCCTCGGCGAGGCCGGGCACCGGGTGCTGGGCATCGACGTCTCCCCCGTCATGGTCGACGTGGCCGCCCGGCAGGTGCCCGAGGCCGAGTTCCGGCTCGCCGACATCCGTGACACCCCCTTGGCGGAGGCCTCCTTCGACGCCGTGTGCGCGTACTTCTCGCTCCTGCAGATGTCCCGCGCCGAGCAGAAGGCCGTCGTGGCGAAACTGGCGCGGACGGTACGGCCCGGCGGTTTGGTCGCGCTGGCCACCGTGCCGCTCGATGTGGAGGGCGTCGAGGCGGTCTTCATGGGACAGCCGGTGCGGGTGACGAGCTTCTCCGCGGCGGCGTTCACCGCGCTGGTGACCGAAGCGGGCCTGTCGGTGCTGGCGGAGGAGCAGACCCTGTTCACCCCGGACCACCCCGAGGCGGGACCCGAGCCCCATCTGTTCCTGCTCGCCCGGCGCGAGGCGGACTGACCCGGGGGCCGGCCCCTCGGTCCCCCGGCCCCTCGGTCCCCGGGGAAATTGCGTTCGGCGTTGTCGGTGCCCGCCGGTTACAGTGGCGGCTGCGCGGACCGAAGGGGAGACAACAGTGCAGGTCAGGGTGGGGACGGTCGGAGGCAGAGTGCTCGTCGCGGCGGCGCTCGCGGCGATGCTCGGCGGGTGCGCCGAATCGACGGACGACGACAGCGGGAAGTCCGCGAGCCCATCGGCGAACTCCAGGGGTGCGAAGGCCGGGGACGCCGGCGCGAAGCACCCGGCGGCGGCCCGCGGCGGCTCGGTCGGTGCGGCCGGCTCCGCCTGTGAGCTGCCCGTCCGCTTCGACATCGCCCAGCACTGGAAGGCCAAGTCGGTCGACGCCGAGAAGGAGCTGTCCAAGGCTTCGAAGGGCGAGGACGGCGATCTGAGCGGCGCACTCGCCGACGCCTTCCTGCGCCAGGGGCCGGTCACCGCGGCCTGCGAGATCGACGCCAAGCCGGCCGGCAACATCGGCTTCCTGCGGGTGTGGACCGGTAAGCCGGGCGACGCCGACGCGGGCAGCGTGCTGCGCGGGTTCGTCGCCGCGGAGGACAACGTCAGCAAGGAGAAGTACCACTCCTTCAAGACCGGGGGCGGCCTCGCCGCCGTGGAGGTCGAGTACCTCTACACGAGCAAGTTGCTGGACGAGACGAAGAAGGAGAGTGCCTTCGCCGTCAGCACGCCGGACGGCCCCGTCGTCCTGCACCTCGGCGGGATGGACACCGAGGAGCACGAGGAGATGCGCCCCGCGTACGACCTCGCCAAGCAGACCCTCGCCCTCTCCTGAGAGCCGCCGCCGGCGCCCCGCTCAGTCCGGGAGCATGGACCAGCCCAGGTAGGTGAGCGGACCGGCGTCCGGCACGACGATGTACCCCACGGCCCGGCCCGTGCCGTCGCCCAGGACGAAGGCGAGGTCCGGGTCGAAACGGCAGTAGGGGTCCGCGAAGACCGACGGCATGAGCCGCAGGTCGGGGTGGAGCGCCCGGGAGTCGCCTCCCTCGTGCGCGGTGCGGACGCAGACCTCCGCCACGGCATCGCGGTCGGCGGGGCGGTACGGCCGGATCAGGCAGAGTGGTTCGGGGGACGACGGCATGCGGCCATCCTGCGCATCTGGGAGCGCTCCCACAAGGGGCTGCGGCCGCGGCCGGGGCACCGGGTGCGGCGGCACCACCTCGACGAGGGTGGAGCCGCCGCACCCGGCCGGTGTCGACGGGGCCGGTCCACGGATCTGCCGGCCGGAGTCGGCTCGGCCGGTCCACGGGCCTGCCGGTCAGTAGCGCAGGCGCCTGGCCCGGAGCAGCATGAACAGGCCCGACAGGGCGAGCAGTGTGCCGATGGCCGCGGGCCACAGCTGGGCCCCGGTCTCCGCCAGACTGCCCTGGGACGCCTGGGGTTCGGTCTGCGCGCCCGACGGCGGCACGTATCCGGCGGCGGCCCCGTCCGAACCGGAGGAGGCGGACGCGGAGGAGGCGGACGCGGAAGGCGCCGGTGCCGACCCGGCCGAGGCCGAACGCGCCGGCGTCGACCGGGGTTCGGCGGGCTTCACCGGTGCGGCCTTGCCGTCCGTGTGGTTCGTGCCCTCGGCGTCGTGCGAGCCGCTCGCGTCGTCCTTGGTGGTACGGGCCGGTGCGGTCGTCGCGTCGTGGTGCGGGGCCCCGCCCGCGTGAGAGGCCGAGGGCGCCGGCGCGGAGGTCACGTCCCCGCCGGGCTCGGTCGCGGGGTCCCCGCCGGGCTCGTCCGTGGCGCCGTCGCCGGGCGCGGTGGTGGCGCCGTCACCGGGTTCCTGCGTGGTGCCGTCACCGGGCTCGTCCGTGGCGCCGTCACCGGGTTCCTCCGTGGCGCCGTCACCGGGCGTGGCCGTGGCATCGGAACCCGAACCGGCCGTGGGCGCCGCCGTCGCACCGGAGTCGTCGTCGGCGGGAGAGCCGCAGGTGCGACCGGAGTTGATGCAGTCGACCATCTCGCTCATCAGGTCCTCGTCGAAGACGTTGATGAAGTCGCCGTGGTCGGTGACGGGCTTGTGCAGCTGCTCGGGGAAGGAGTCCACCGCGAACAGCGGGACGGTGCGGCCGCCGTCCGTCACGCTCGGCGCGGGGACGTCGTACACGATGCGCTGCACCAGCTGCGGGATCGGCCGGAAGCCCGCCGGGCAGGAGCCGTCCTCGGCCGCGAAGGCCACATGGGTGCGGTGGTTGGCGCTGTCGATGTTGCGGCCGTCCCAGCAGCTCTGGAAGCGGAAGGTGCGCACGACGTCGCTGCCCCGCGGACACAGCGGGTACTTGTCCTTCAGCTGCCGGTCCTCGAACCCGGTGCAGCTCCAGGACGCGTTCGCGTTGCCGGGACCGTTGACGAACGCCTTGGCGTCGCCGGTGATGATGCGCAGCAGGCGCGGCATCGCGGTCACCTTCTCGCGCGGGTTGCCCACGAACGTGAGCGTCACCCGCGCGGGTGTGACGATCTGCCCCGCGTTGCCCTCCGTGCCGCCGCCCGGAGCTCCGGCGTCCCGTTCCCGGGTGCCGTTCTGCAGGCGCAGCACGGGCCAGTAGTACGTGGACTTGTCGCCCTGGTCCGCACAGCTCGTGTCGGCGTTCGCCAGGTCCTCGTCGCTCGCGAAGGCGTTGTTGCTCTGGTTGCCGATGTAGTCGTGGAAGTGGTGGGCGCCGTTGGAGACGCCGGGGGCGACGATGACGTTGTCGGAGTTGAACAGGCCGTTCGCGTTGACCCCGCAGTCGGAGGTGAACGTGCCGCGCGAGGCGTCGCCCCGCGGGGGCGCGGCCGACGGGTCGGGCTGTACGGCGGTGATGTCCGCGTAGTCGGAGACGACAGGGCCGTTGCCGCCCTGCCCCGCGCCGTTCTGCCCCTGCCCGGCGCCACCCTGGCCGGCGCCGGCACCCGGGGTGCCGGTGGCCTGGCCGGTGTCGCCGGGGCGCAGGGTGCAGGCGGCCAGGGAGTCCAGGCCCTGCGGGCGCTCCCCCACCCGGTCGATGGCGTCGGCTATCCGCGCGAGGGAAGCCGACCGCTTCTCCTTCAGCGGGTTCATGATCGTATCGTCGGCGGAGCCGGCGTCGCCGCCGTTCCGTCCCGCCTGCTGCACCTGCTGGTACGCCGCCGCGGTCTCCCGGTCCAGCAGGGCGAGTTCGCGGTCGACGTCCGGACGGGCCGCGTCCGGCACATCGGTCAGCCGGCTGCCGACGTCGGGGCAGTCGACGGTGGCCATCCCCGTGGTCAGCACGTGTCCGGTCGAATCCGTGCCGGACCCCTCGCCCCAGCCCTCGGAGGCCGAGGCGTAGACGTTCGCCGCGACAAGTCCGGTCCCGCCCAGCATCAGGGCGACCGCGGCGAGGGTCGCGCGTCGTGCGCCGGTCGGGCGTCTGCGCCTGTTGCGTACCAAGGTCGTCCCCTGTGAGTGAGCGCCGGCGCGTGATCACCGGTCGGACATGAAGTTCCCCGGCTTCATACGGAGGGCGGAGCCCCCGTGTTCAACAGAATCGCGAATTCACCGGGACATCACAGGAAACCATGGTCTCCGCTCTTTCCCCGTCGAACGTCACTGCGAACATCACGAATATGTATCGGACATTCCGCACCTCAACCTTCACACGAGGCACACACGTTGGCTAGGTTGACGCGAGGCCGCCGCCCGGCTCAGCCCCGGCGTGCCGCTCAACTGCCCTGCGGGGCGAGGAAGGAGCACGTCTTCCATGGCGCCGGAGAGCCGCGACGAGGTTCGGCAGCGGATCGAGTCCCTGTACGACCAGGCGGAGAACGCCACCGGTAATTTCAACGCGACCCGGGCCATGGCCTCCCGGACGCGCTCACGGGGCGTCCCGCTGGCCAAGCGGGCGAACCGGCGCTCGGATCCGGCACTCGACGAGATCGCGCAGCAGTGGTTCGACGCGGCGCGCGACCGGCTCGGCCCGACCGTCCCCGCCGTGCTGCCCGCCGACCGGCTGCCCGGCCGGACGCCCCAGCGCGCGGCCCTCCCGGCGCGCGCCGGGAACCGGAGCGGGGGCGGCGCCCTCCCGGGCGGTGAACGGGCGGCCCTCGAACCGGGACCGGCCGCACGGGCACCCCAGGCCCTGGAGCCGGGCACCGGCCGGGCACCGGCCGCACTGCCGTCCGCAGGCGCGGTGGCCGAACTGCCGGGCGGGAGCGCGGTGGCCGCGTTGCCGCCGGGGGCCGCGACGGCCAACCCGCCGTCCGCAGGCGCGGTCGCGGCATCGCCGGGCGGAGGCGTGGTCGCCGCATCGCCGGGCGGAGGCGCGGTGGCCGCGTTGCCGGACGGGACCGGCGTGGCGAACTGGCCCGGCGGAACTGCCGTAGCGGACTGGCCGGGCGGGACCGCCGTAGCGGACTGGCCGGGCGGAACTGCCGTAGCGGACCGGCCGGGCGGAAGTGCCGGGGCCGAGTGGCTCACGGCCGGCTCGGCCGCGGGCGGGCCGCCCGCGGTGGTACCGGACGGCCGGAGACCGGTGAGACCCGGTGCGGAGCTGCCTCTACCCGCGATGGGCGGCCTGGACTCGACCGGTGGGTTCGCCGCGGTACCGGTCGGCCTGAACGTGCCCGACGCGATGACGGACGTGCTCCCGGCAGCCCTGCCGGGCCTCCGGGAGCAGGGAGCGGCCGCCGGCTTCCCGCTCGCCGCCCCGGCCCCGGCCACCGACACGGGCGCCATCCTCTATGCGGCGCCCTCCGCACCCACGACCGAGACAGGCGCCTTCCCGGCTCCCCCCGCACCGGTCACCGACACAGGCGGCTTCGCCTATACGACGCCCGCGACACCCGTCACGGACACGGGATCCTTCGCCTACACCACACCCCCGGCACCCATCACGGACACGGGATCCTTCACCTACGCCACACCCCCGCAACCCGCCCTCGACACAGGGGCCTTCGCCTACGCCGCACCCTCGACACCGGCGACCGACACAGGCGCCGCCCCCTACGCAGCTCCGCAACCCGCTCTCGACACCGGCGCCTTCGCCTACACCGCGCCCCCGGCCCCCATCACCGGCGCCTCCCCGTACGCTGCTCCGCCCGCGCCCGCGCCCGTCACCGGAACAGGCGCCTTCGCCCACCCCATCGCCCCCGGGACGTCCCCGGCTCCGGACCCGACGGCCTTCCCCGCCGGCGTCCCGGTGCCGGAGTCACCCCGTGCGCTGCGCGCCGCGAAGGCGATCGCGTTCGCTCGGGCACAGGTCGGCAAGCCCTGTGTGTGGGGTGCGATGGGGCCGGGCTCGTACGACTGCTCCAGCCTCACCCAGGCCGCGTGGAAGGCCGCAGGGGTCGTGTTGCCGCGCGCCGCGCACGAGCAGGCGCTGGCGGGCTCCCCGGTCACGACGGCCGGGATCGAACCCGGCGATCTCGTCCTCTTCTTCGACGACGACCGGCATGTGGGCCTCCACATCGGCGGCGGCATGATGGTGCATGCTCCGGGCCCCGGGGCGATCATCCGCGAGGAGTCGATCTACGGCGCCGGGGAGGCGGCGATCCACCGGATCGTACGGCCGGCCTGACCGGGTCCGGGGACGGCACGGCCGAAGCGCCCGCCACGTCTCTGACGTCGGCGGGCGCGCTGCGGCCGTGCCGTCCCCGTGCCGCATGGTGGCGCTGACCCGGCGGCAGCCCTCGTCCAGCGGCCGTCACGCCGGATGGCTGTCGCCTCAGCCGCGGCCGCTCGTCGCCGCGAGGCCGTATAAGCAACCCCTGGCACACCCATAAGGTCGGCTTATGAGGTCATAGACCGGACCCCCGTACCAACTTAGGTCTGCCTTAGTTTAGGCTTCCTGATCAAGTCGCCCATTCACGTTCGACTGATTCACGTTCGAAGGGAACCTGATCATGCCGCGCCCCCTGCGGGTAGCCATCGTCGGAGCCGGCCCCGCCGGGATCTACGCCGCCGACGCCCTGCTCAAGTCCGAGGTGGCCGCCGACCCCGGTGTGTCCATCGACCTCTTCGAGCGGATGCCCGCCCCGTTCGGCCTGATCCGGTACGGCGTCGCACCCGACCACCCCCGCATCAAGGGCATCATCACCGCCCTGCACCAGGTGCTCGACAAGCCGCAGATCCGCCTGTTCGGCAACGTCGACTACCCGACGGACCTCGCCCTGGACGACCTCCGGGCCTTCTACGACGCGGTGATCTTCTCCACCGGCGCGATGGCCGACCGCGAGCTGTCCATACCCGGCATCGGCCTGGACGGCTCCTACGGCGCCGCCGACTTCGTCTCCTGGTACGACGGCCACCCGGACGTGCCGCGCACGTGGCCGTTGGAGGCCGAGAAGGTCGCCGTGCTCGGCGTCGGCAACGTGGCCCTCGACGTGGCCCGCGTCCTCGCCAAGACCGCCGACGAACTGCTGCCGACCGAGATCCCGGCGAACGTCTACGACGGCCTGAAGGCCAACAAGGCCGTGGAGATCCACGTCTTCGGCCGCCGTGGCCCGGCGCAGGCGAAGTTCAGCCCGATGGAGCTGCGCGAGCTGGACCACTCACCCAACATCGAGGTCATCGTCGACCCCGAGGACATCGACTACGACGAGGGCTCGATCGAGACCCGGCGCGGCAACAAGCAGGCCGACATGGTCGCCAAGACGCTGGAGAACTGGGCGATCCGCGACACCGGCAACCGCCCGCACAAGCTGTTCCTGCACTTCTTCGAGTCGCCTGCCGAGATCCTCGGCGAGGACGGCAAGGTCGTCGGCCTGCGCACCGAGCGCACCGCCCTGGACGGCACCGGCAACGTCAAGGGCACCGGTGAGTTCAAGGACTGGGACGTCACCGCGGTCTACCGCGCCGTCGGCTACCTCTCCGAGAAGCTGCCCAAGCTGCCCTGGGACATCGGCTCCGGCACCGTCCCGGACGAGGGCGGCCGGGTGATCGAGGAGGGCGGCGGCCACCTGCGGTCCACCTACGTCACCGGCTGGATCCGGCGCGGCCCCGTCGGCCTGATCGGCCACACCAAGGGCGACGCCAACGAGACCGTCGCCAACCTGCTGGACGACTACACGAACGGCCGGCTGCACACCCCGTCCGCGCCCGAGCCCGAGGCCGTGGACGCCTTCCTCGCCGAGCGGAACATCCGCTTCACCACCTGGGAGGGCTGGTACCGGCTGGACGCCGCCGAGCGTGCCCTGGGCGAGCCGCAGGGCCGCGAGCGCGTCAAGATCGTCGAGCGTGAGGACATGCTGCGGGAGAGCGGGGCGTAAGCCCCGGGCTCCGCTGAGGCCCCGAGGGGGGCCGGCGCCGGTGCGCCGGCCCCCCTCGTCCCGTTCAGCCGCCCGCCGCCCGCGCGAACAGCTCGTGCAGCGGCACCGGTGCCAGCAGCCGGGTGAAGGGGCCGTACAGGCCCTTGCCCGACCGGACCGCGCCGTGCGTGCTCAGCTTGCCGCTCTCCACGGGCAGATGGGGCGCCTCCAGGGGCTCCCACGTGTCATCCGTGAAGGCCGTGCGGCCGGCCCGGGCCCGCCGGCCGGTCCGCACCGCCCCGGCCGCCACCAGCTCCGCCTGCGCCGCCTTGTGCCGGGCGGCCGTCCAGCCGTTCCAGCGGCGGATGTTGCGGTCCGTGGGCCGGGCGAGCGCTCCCAGCTGGAGGTGGAGCGCGGCGGCGTCCGCCCCCACCCCCAGCCGCCGCGCCACCTCGGCGACCAGGCCGGGGACGCCGAGCACCGGATTCGCCTCGTAGCCGCCCACGGGCACGGGTGTGCCGGTCGCCCGGTCCGCCATCCGGGCCAGGCCCTCGAACAGGTCCCGCATCCGCGTGACCTCCTGCCGGAGCCCGGACAGGTCCAGCCGGTCGCACAGGTCCAGCGCCCGCGCCAGGCGCTCGGGGTCCGCGAGGGCGGCCGTGCGCAGGAAGACGTCCCCGCTGGGGACCGCCACGACGAACGTCCCGTCGTCCAGTGCCGTCGGCGCCTGCGTGACGCTGTCCAGGAGCGGCTGCGGGCAGGGAAGCACCGTGCCCGGGTAGGGACGGAAGGCCGGGTCCTCGGCGGCATGCTCGGCCAGAGCCTGGTTCCACAGCAGCTCGACCAGGGTGCCGGGGGCGGCGATCCAGGCCCGTAGCCGCTCGTGCAGTCCCAGCGCCCCGTCGGCCGCGGGGTCGCCGACCGGCCGCTCGGTCAGGGCCCATGCGATCACGGACATCATCCGGGTGTGCGGCGCCCGGTCGCGGCGTATCCACTCCCCGGCCGTCCCGTCCGGCTCGGCCTGGTGCAGGTGGAGCCGCCCGGTGCGGCTGCCGACCAGGACGGATCCGCCCGGCTCGACGGGCGGACGGCCGGCGGCCAGCGCCCGGGCCCATTCGGCGGACAGGCCCAGCTCCGTCTCCAGGGCGTCCGCCAGCTCCTCGTCGACGTAGGGCCGGGTGCCGAGCAGGTCGGCCCAGACCGCCGCCATGCGTTCGGCGGCGCGCACCGGGCCGTCCGGCGTCCACAGGTCGGCGGGGTCCTCCGGAAGCCCGGCGGCGAGCAGCGCGCGCCGCCCGTGCGGGCCGAGCCGGTACCAGAAGCCGTCGTACTCCGCCGCCGTGGTCTTGTTCGCCTTGTAGGGCTTGGAGCGCAGCATTCTGGCCTGTTCGTCGTGTCCCGCGCGGCGCGGGAGGCCGCCGAGGGCGAGGGTGGCGACGGGGCGTCGCACTCCGGTGCGCCAGGAGAAGACGGCGAGGGCCTCGGGGGTCAGAGGCACGGGTCCGTGGCGTTCGGCCAGTTCCAGGAGACGGGTGAGGCGTGCGCCGTCGTCGCGGGTGACCGTGACGGTCCGTTCCTCCTCGGTGCGGGCGGGGGCGGGCGAGGCGGCCGGCTGCACGAAACGGGCGAGTCCGCCGCGGGCGGGGCCCACCGCCGCGTCCGGTACGGCCGCCGTTTCCTCCTGCGGGGCCCGGCCGGTGCGCCAGGTGCCGCCGGGCTCGGCGAAGGGCTGCCGGCTCCATACCCGCAGCAGGCCGTTCAGGGCGGTGCGGTCGTCCTCGGACGTGGTCTCGACGGCGGCCCGCCAGGCGACGGCGTCGATGCCGCCGAGCAGGACCTGCCATTCGGCGGGGCGCGCGGGAGGGGCCAGGCCGCGGGTCTCGTCGTCGATCTCGCCGCGCAGGAAGCGGCCGTCGGCGGCGACGGCCGTCAGGGTGCCGGCGTGCCGCTCGGGCGTGTGGGCCTCGAAGGCGCGCAGGTCGGGCAGCAGGCCGGACAGGGCGGGGACGAGAGCGGTGTCGGGGATGGCGGCGGGCAGGTCCACCACCGGGCCGGAACGCATGATGCCGACGCGATGGGACAGTTCCGCACGGCGGCGCAGGACGTCGGCCGCGAGCCGGGCCGCGCGCGCCACTCCGTCCCGCACACGAGCGTCGCCCACCTCGGGCAGCAGGCGGACGACCAGGTCGCGCAGCTCGTCGTCATGGGCGGCGAGGGCCGCTTCCAGGAGCGCGCGCACGGTGGGGCCGGGGACGGTGCGCAGCGCCTTGGAGGCCCGTTCGTCGCGCGGGGTGAGGAAATGCCAGAACGCGGGCGGCGGCACCGGTCCGGCCGCCTCGCCGAGGGTGGGCGGATGGTCGCGGTCGCGCCCGGAGGGCGGGACGAAGCCGTGCACCTGCCAGAGCAGCGAGTTGTCGGCGGCGGCGTGGCAGCGGATGGTCGCCTCGCCGACGGTGACGGCGTTCTCACCGCCCGCCGGGAGGCCGACGACGCCCCAGGGGTGGCGGCCGAAGCGGCGGCTGCGGTACCGGGCGGTGCGGCCGTCGACCGACTCCAGCAGGAACTCGGTGGGCGAGGGGCCCTGATAGGGCGTGCGGTTGAGGACCCGGCAGCCGACGAGCCGGCCGTCCTGGCCGAGCGGGGAGGCCGGGGCGTCCTCGGGAAGCAGCGCGAGGTACTGGCCGCCTTCGAACTCCTCCATGCCCGGCGGGAGTTCCCGATCGCGGTGGAAGTCCGGAAGAGCGCGGTCGGCCGCGGGGGCACCGGTCACGGGGTCGTACGGCGTCCAGTTGCCGCGGGTGTGGAACACCGCGGCGCCGTAGAAGCGTCCGCCGTCGCTCATCTGGAACTCGTGGCCGCCGATGCCCTCACGTCCGCCCGGCCGCAGCACCCTCTCCCCGTCGAACCGGCCGCCGCGGTCCGGGGTCTCGAACTGGTACCCGAACCCGCCCTGGATCAGTCCGCCGTACGGCCGCAGACCGAACTGCTCCTCCGGTGCGAACACCTCCTGCGGCCGGTCGGCCCAGTACGCCTGGCCGCTGGGAGAGTGACGGTCTCCGGTGCGCCAGCTGACGAGGAACTGCCCGCCGACGTAGTGGACGGAGTGCGAGAGCGACTCCTCCGGGACCCGGAAGACACAGGTCGCACGGGTGCCCGCGGGGTCGACGGCGACGGCGCGGTCGCCGCCGAAGACGGTGAGGACCGGCCAGGTGCAGGTGACGCGGAGGGTGTCGGCCGGGTCGAAGCCGGCGAGGGCCGCTTCCAGCGCGGGCCAGCCCAGCTCCTCGGGCAGCCCGGCGTGCAGCGCGCGGGCCAGCGGGCCGGTGAGGTCGAGCGCGGCCAGCGCCTCCTCGATGCCGTCCAGGGCGATGGCGGTGGGCCGGTCGAGGAGGCCGGCCAGTTCGGTGACCGCCTCGTCGGCCGCGGCGAGCCCGCCGCCCCGCAAGTCGCCGAGCAGGCCCGCGATGCGGGAGTGCACCTCGGCGGCGATGCCCGCGTTCTCCGGGAGGCGCGTGATCGCGGTGCCGGCGCCGCGCAGTCCTTCGTGCACGGTGCCTTCCAGACGGCGGCCGAACACCGGGTGGGCGGCCAGGGCCCTCAGATCGCGGCGTGACCGGTCGTCCCAGAACGTCAGCTTCACGGCGTCGCCCGGGTCTTCGACGGCGATGCCCTCGGCGAGGCAGGCGTCCAGCAGGTCGGCGTCCAGGTCCGGCCAGTGGTACTTGTCCTCGTGGATCACCACGGGTGTGCCGGCGGCACGCAGCCGGGGGGCGAACCGGGAGAGGATCTCGAAGAGTTCGGCGGGCATGGGCTGGCGCGCGACGCCGCCGTACGCCACCCGCTGGTGCCGGTACGTGCGTGTGTAGCGGCACAGCCAGCCGCCCAGGCCGTCCTCCGGGTCGAGGTGCCCGGACGCCGCCGCGTCCACGATGCCGCCGCGCAGCAGCAGTCGCAGCCAGGCCGCCGCGTCCTTGCGGGAGTCGGGGAACAGGTCGAGCAACGCGGCCTGCGGTCCCGGCCCTTGCGGATGGTCGCCCAGCGGTCCGGCGGCGGCCTCCAGCAGGGCGTCCGGGACGGCCTTGCCGCGTGCGGCGCCGAGGACGTGGCCGAGGATCCGGGCGTCCTCGTCGGTGCCGAGGCCGGCGGCCCGCGCGGACGCCCCGATCCGGCGGGCGAGGTCCGCGGGGAGTTCCCCGGGAGAGGCCGCCCACGCGGTGAGCACGCGCACGTACTCCTCATGCGCCTCGGCGGCCGGCAACTGCCCGGCCAGCCAGCGCTGGTGTTCGCTCAGCTCCTTCACCGGCAGGGCTCCGTGCACCGCGAAGAGCCGTGCGCCGGCCAGCCGCCAGGCCGGGTCGACCGGCAGCGCGTGCTCCTGCTCCGCTCTGCGGGCCAGGGTGTACGCCTTGGCCGCGGCACCGCCGGGGTAGCCCAGCAGCCGGTGCGCCACCGTGTCCCAGAACCACGGCAGATGGGCGGGCGGCAGCCCTCTCACCGACCGCCGCAGCCGCTCCAGGCAGCGCCCCATCTTCGGGTACGCGGACGACACGGCCGTCGCCACCTCGTCGAGCAGGGCGACGGCGGCGCTCTCGGCGTCCGGTTCGTGCGCCGAGACCCAGAGCACGTAGGTCCTGGACCGGTGGGGTTCCGCGGGCAGCAGGTCGTGAGTGAGCATGCGGTGATCTTGGCATGGAGGTCCGACACCCGGCCGGGGCCTGTGGACAACCACCGCGAGCCCCCGGCCCGGCCCTGTGGACGACCGGGGCCGCGTCCGGGGCGGCTCCGCCGGAACCCCCAACCGGAGCCGGGGAAGCCCCTGTTAGGGTCCTTCGGTGTTCTCGTTGTCCGAACCCGCCTTCTTCACCCGACTGCGTGCGGCCCGTCGCGTGCTCGTCGCCGGCGCCGGCGGCGGTTTCGACGTGTACGCCGGGCTGCCGCTGGCCCTCGCGCTGCGCTCGGCCGGCAAGGAAGTGCACCTGGCCAGCCTGTCCTTCGCCGACCTGTACGGACTGGGCCCGGACACCCGGGTCGCGGAGGACGTCACCGCCGTCCGCCCGGACACCCCGCTGCGCGGCGACTACTTCCCCGAGCGCTCGCTCGCCCGGTGGCTGGCGTCGCAGGGTATGCCGGACTCCGTGTACGCCTTCCCCCTCACCGGTGTGGAGCCGCTGCGCGCCGCCTACCGTGCGCTCCTCGGCCACCTGGGCGGGGTGGACGCGATCGTGCTGGTGGACGGCGGCACGGACATCCTGATGCGCGGGGACGAACACGGGCTCGGCACCCCGGAGGAGGACATGGCCAGCCTGGCCGCCGTCGCCGGCCTCGGGGAGGTCCCGGAGCGGCTGGTGGCCTGCCTGGGTTTCGGGGTGGACGCCCATCACGGTGTCAACCACTCGCTGGTCCTGGAGAATCTGGCCGCTCTGGACCGTGCGGGCGGCTACCTGGGGGCGTTCTCCCTCCCCCGGGAGAGCCCGGAGGGGGCCGCCTATCTCGACGCGGTGGCGCACGCCCAGCGCTGCCACGCGAGCCATCCGAGCATCGTGCAGGGGTCCGTCGCCGCCGCGGTCCGCGGGGACTTCGGTGACGTGCGGTTCACCGAACGCACCCGGGGCGGCGAGCTGTTCGTCAACCCGCTGATGGCGCTGTACTTCTGCGTGGACCTGCCCGCGCTGGCACGGACCAACCTCTACCTGGACCGGCTGGAGAACACCGTGCTGATGCGCCAGATCGGCACAGCCGTCTCCGCGTTCCGTGACGAGGTGCCGCGGCAGCGACCGCCCCGGGCGTTCCCGCACTGAGCGCCGCCCGGCCCGGCCGGGTCGCGGCCTTCGCCGTCACGCGGCCAGGACGTCTCGGCCGCGGACGTACACCGCGTGGAGTGACACCGAACACCGGGACACCGGACACCGGACACCGGACACCGGACACCGGACACCGATGAGCAAAACCGGATATATCACGTGAACGGGGTCCACCCCTGGGCGGATGGGCGGGCGGACCCCGTTCGCCGGACCATTGTGGGTGCCGAGCCCCGCGGCCGGGCATGAGTGAACCGCGGTCGTCCGACGCGCACCGCGCACTTCCCGGGCGTACGCCGCACACCCCGTGCGCGGGCCGCGCACCAGGGCGACGCGCGGGGCGGGCCCCCCGGCCGCCGTGTCGCCCGCCGAGCGGTGATACTGGGAAGCACACCCGCCCCCATCAGCAGATTGGCTCATGTCGAACTCCGCCACGGACCACGCCACCGTCCCTCAGACCCTCTGGGCGACCCGGGGCCGCCACACCGGCCCCGCCCCCGAGGACGTCGTCCGCCGCACCCTGCGCCGCCACAGGGAGAGCGGGGACATCGACGACTTCGCCGAGCCGCCCGTCGCCGACGACCCCGGCCGGCGGGTCTTCGAGGCCCGCTGGCGGGCCGGCGGCACGGTGACCGTGCGGGCCCGGCTCAGCCTCGTACCGCACCAGAGCCGGCCGCAGCACCACGAGTGGCGGCTGGTCGCGGAGGCCGAGCGCCCCTGGGACGACGCATGGCCCTCGCCCGCGGCCCTGTTCTGGCCCGAGGGCGGCTCGGACACGGCTGACGACGGTTCCTGGGACCACCACCCCACGGTCGCCGGTCTGCGCTTCCGGCACGTCAACGCGCTGCCCGAGGACGACAAGGAAATGCGCCGCCGGCTGCGGGACGCGGCCCGGGACACGTGGTGCGTCCATGTCGTCGTGCACGAGGCCATGACGCCGGACGAGCAGGGCCGGCTGCCGCTGACCCGGCTGCTGCCGCCCGGCCTGCGGCACCGCGTGGTGGAGCACCGGGCCGCCCCGCAGCAGCTGCGCGGCGTCAACTGGGCGCTGAAGGACCGCGGCGTCGAGGTGCCGCGCGGCGGCGCGGTGCTGCTGCCGCCGGATCCGGCACCGGACGGCTACGACGGCCGGGAGTACGGCGTTCGCAGCGTCTTCCTGGACGGCACGGAGCCGGCCGAACTCGTCGCGGCTCTGCGGCGCTTCGCCGCCCTGCCCCGGTCGCTGCCGCGGGACACCGAGGAGGCGCTGACCGACCTGCGCGACAACTGGACCCTGATGACCCTTCAGGAGGAGCTGGACCGCGAGCGGCGGCTGGTCGCCATGTACGCCGACGCGCTGGAGGCGATGACGAAGTCCCGGGATCTGTACCAGCAGGCCGCCGAACAGGCGCTGGAGGCCCTCGCCGCGTACCGGGAGGTCCCCGCGCCCGGTCTGCCGCAGCAACGGCCGGGTACCCGGACACCGGGCGCGCTCCAGCAGCTGACGCGGACGTTCGAACGGCTGAAGCTCACGGCCAAGGGCCGGCAGCAGCCGGACCCGGCCGCGGACGCCTCGTCGAACGGCACACCGGCCGGCCCGGCCCCGGACGACGACGGCACGGCCGCCGACCGCGTCCCGGACGACCGGCCGTCGTAGCCTTCGGACCCGGACAAGGAGCCAGGATGGACACCACCACGACCCTGCTGGTGATCGGCGCCCTCGTCGCGGCGGCCCTGCTGGCCGTCGCCGTCGGTCTGCTGGTACGGCTGGTGCGGGCCCGGCGGACACTGCGGCGGGCGGGTCTGCCGACGGGGCCGCGGTGGGTGTTCTGGGGCGCGGTCGCGTATCTGCTGCTCCCCACCGACCTGCTGCCCGACCCGGTCTATCTGGACGACATCGGCGTTCTGCTCCTCGCCCTGCGCAGCCTGCGCGCGGCCCGGCCGCTGCCGCCGGGCACGAACGGGATCTGACCGGCCGCGCCCTTCCGCACCGTCGTACGACGCGGCGGGCCGTTCCGCCGGAATACCGGATGCCCCGGCGGCCCCGGCGCGGCCGGAGGTCCGGCGCCGTTCTCTCTCACCGGCGCCGTTCTCTCTCAGCCGCCGCCGTCGCGCGGGGCCATGTTCGCGGTCAGTGCGGTGAGCAGGACCACCAGTGCGCCGAGGGACGCCGTCGCGGCCACCTGGCCGGCCAGCCAGGGCGGGGCCAGGGTCGCCGTCGCCAGCCGGGCCGGGTCCGGCAGGCCGAACCGTCCGCCGAGCACCGGCGCCGCGGCGAGCACCGCCGTGGCACCGACGGCCGCCGTCGCCGCGACGAGCCGGACCAGCGCCGCCCGCGCGGTCAGAGCGAGCGCCAGCAGCCCGCACACCGCCGAGGTGAGCAGGGTGGTCCCGAGGGCGCCGTGGGACAGCCCGGTCCAGTAGCGCGGCATGTGCGCCACCCCGCACAGGAGCACGAGCAGCGCGGCAGCCCTGGCGGCCCACACGCACGCCGTCGGCGTCCGCCCTCCCCCGGCCCGGTCCGGGGCCGGGGCCCGCTTCTTCGCCGGCCGTTCACCGGTGGGCCGGTGCTGCGGATCCTGTGAAGCCTGCGGGGCCTGCGCCTGCGGGGCCTGCGGATCCTGCGGGACCCGCGCGACCGCCGATGCCGCGACGGCGGGCACGGACACGACGTCCACGGGCAGCGCGTCGGCGGGCAGGGCCTCGGCTGGCAGGGCCTCGGCGGGCGGGGCGTCGGCGGGCGCGGGAGGGCCCATCGGCTCGGGCAGCGGACCCTCGGGCGCCTTCGGGTCGGCGGCCAGCAGGCCGATCAGCTCGGCCAGCTCCTCGACGGGCCGGTGGACGGCCGCCGCCCGGACGGCCTCCTCCCCGCAGCGGCGCTCCACCGGCGTCCGGTGCAGCAGCCGCACCAGTCGGGAGACGTCCTCCAGGGGGCGGCTCTCGGCGGCGGCACGGATCGCCTCGTCGGCGCTGTCGGTACCCCGGGGCGATGTCGTCAGCAGGGCCACGAGACGGCTGACGTCCTCCACGGACCGGTCGACCGCGGCCGCACGCAGGGCGGCGGCCGTGGCCCGGGCGTGCTCGGGTGCGTTTTCCAGCAGGGTGATGAGCCGGACGACGTCCTCCAGCGGACGATCGGCGACGGCCGCCTGGACCAGGCCCTGCAAGGGGTCGCCGTAGGGGCCGTCGCCCCCGGGGTCGTCGTACGGCTCGCCGTACGGGTCGTCGTCCGCGCGCTCGTGGCGCGAGCCGTCGGCCGCGCGCTCGTCGTACGGACCCTCGTCGGCACGGTCCTCGGGCGGGCCGTCGGCCATGCCGTTGTCGTGCGGGCCGTCGGCCGTGCGGCTGTGGGGGTCGGCAAGCTGCTCGGTCGGCCGTGCGGGCAGGATCAGGACCTTGGGGGCCGGGGTGGGGAGGCCGGTGGCGGCCGGTGCCGGGGGTATCAGCGAGTCGTCGGGACGGGGTGACGAAGAGCGGCTGGTCATCTCGGCTCCAGGAGAAGGGGGCGACCGCGCCGACGCCCCGGTGTGCGACGCGTCATTACGCAGTCCATTACTAGGAGCGGCTCCTGGTGCCCGCCACTCGGGCGGGGCACTGGTGTGAGCCGGTGGACCGACGCGGCGCTGGTGTGAGCCGGTGGACCGACGCGCCCCTCCGCCGTCCGGCTCCGGGCACACCCCTCTCCCCCTCCGCCCTTTCCTCTCGTCCTCCACCGTTGCTCTCAGCCTTCTCCCCCCTTAACCCCCTTCTCCCGGCCCTTCTCCCGGCCCTTTTCCTCTCTCCCTTCCTCTCTCCCTTCCTCCCTCCTTCCCCGCCCCCTCTCCTCTCTGTCCGCCCTCCCCTTTTCCCCGCCCCGCCCAGGTGCGTTCCGCGCGCGTCTTAGCGCATTCTTGCTGTGTCATCCACCGGAGGCGCACGGGACGAGGTAGGGCCGATGGCTGGAAGCGACGAGCAGGCGGTCCGCACGCGGGCCCGGCTGACCGCGCTGCTGGCCGATGTCTCGACCGGCGCGCTCGGCGCGGCCGGCGGCCGGGTGGCGGGCGTCTACCTGCGGTCGGGCACCCCCGGCCTGCTGCGCCTGTCGGTGCTCGCCGGACTCCCCGGACCGCTGTTCAGGCCCTGGTGGCGGCTGCACATCGACCGTCCCTTCCCCGTGGCGGACGCCTACCGCCTCGGCGTCCAGGTGGTCCTCCCGAACGCCACGGAGACCATGCGCCGGTATCCGCAGTTCGCGGCCGGCCTGCCGTTCCCGTTCGGGTCGGTGCACGTGCCGGTGCCGGGCGGGACCGAGCCGCTCGGGGTGCTCACGGTGCTCCACCCGACCGTGACGGACGCCGAGGAGGAACTCGACCGGGAGCTGCTCGCCCGGCTGGCCGAGGGCCTGGGGGCCGAACTGCTCGCTCTGGCCGACGGGGACGAGAGCACGGTCCGCTGGGACGGGGAGCCGCTCTGCGTACGCCCGCCCGCGAGCCGGTCCGCGCAGGTCGCCGTAGGACGGTTCAGCTGGGATCCGGCGACCTCCACGGTGTCCGCCGACGACCGGCTGCACGCCCTCCTCGGCCTCTGCCCCGGCGAGCCGGTGAGGACGGCGGCGGCGCTGGCGGACGCCATGGCGCCGGACGACGCGCACCGGATCCTGGCCGCGCTGCGCGACGCGGCCGCCGGGAAGCCGCCGAGCACGCCGCTGAGTCTGCGGGCCCGGGACGGCACGCCACGGCTGCTGCACCTGTGGCCGGCGGACGCGAACGGCGCCGGGCCGGCGGTGGGCGGAGTGGTCCTCCACCCCGGTCGCGCCACTGCCGCGGAGGGCGCGGCCGACCTGCTGCCCCAGGGCGTGTTCTGTATGGACCGGCTGGGGACGATCGTGTACGCCAATCCGGCGGCGGGCCGGCTCGCGGGCCGGGAGCGGGAGGGGCTGCTCGGGTGTGCGCTGTGGGACGCGATGCCCTGGCTGACCGGGCCGCCGTACGACGATCATCTGCGCGGCGCCCTGCTCTCCCCGGACCCGGTGCATTTCCACGCGCGCCGGCCGGCCGGCGCCAAGGATGGGCCCGGCGAGGGCGACTGGCTGGCCGTGTCGGTGCATCCCGGGCAGGACCTGCTGACCTGCACGCTGGTTCCGGCGAGCCGGATGGATCCCGAGACGGGGACGGCCCCCGAGGCGCACGTCCCGGAGGACACCGCGGCGGGCGACCACGCGATGGCGCCGCTGTACCGTCCGATCGCGCTGGCCATCGCGCTGACGGACGCGGTGACCGCCCGGCAGGTGTCGGAGGTGGTCATGCAGGAGCTGCTGCCCGCGTTCGCCGGCCGGCGGCTGGCCATCTACCTGCTCCAGGACCGGCATCTGTACCTGGCCTGGGAGACGGGGTTCCCGCAGGGCTTCCTCGCCCCGTTCGACGGCGTCGGTCTCGACGCGCGCATCCCGGGCGTGGAGACCCTGACGACCGGCCGGCCGTTGTTCTTCGAGTCCATGCAGCAGCTGGCGGCGGCGTACCCCGGTCTCGCGCTCGACGCCGACGTGGGGGCCCGTGCCTTCCTGCCGTTGATCGCCTCCGGCCGTCCGGTGGGCTCCTGCATCCTCGGTTTCGACCGTCCGCGCGGCTTCAGCACGGAGGAGCGCACGGTCCTCACCGCGCTCGCCGGGCTGATCGCACACGCGATGGAACGGGCGCGCCGCTACGACAGCGAGGCCGCCCTCGCCCGGGGGCTTCAGCAGGCCCTGCTGCCGCGCAGGCTGTCGACGCATCCGCGGGTGGAGACCGCGGGCCGCTATCTGCCGGGCACCCAGGGCATGGACGTGGGCGGCGACTGGTACGACGTGGTCGAGGCCGGGGACGGGCTCGCGCTGGTCATCGGCGATGTGCAGGGGCACGGGGTGCAGGCGGCGGCCACCATGGGCCAGCTGCGCAGCGCCGTCCGGGCGTTCGCGCTGGGCGACCGGCCGCCGGACGAGGTGCTGAGCGGTACCAACCATCTGCTGATCGATCTGGACCCGGGCCAGTTCGCCAGCTGCTGCTATCTGCGTCTGGATCCGGCCACCGGGCGGGTCCGGATCGCCCGGGCGGGCCATCCGCCGCCGCTGCTGCGCTGCGCCGACGGCCGTACCCGGGTGCTGCACGTCCCGGGCGGTGTCGTGCTCGGGGTGGATCCGCACGCCCGGTACCCGGTGACCGAGCTGCTGCTGGAGCCCGACGCGATCCTCGCCCTGTACACCGACGGCCTGGTGGAGCGGCCGGGCGCCGACATCGACGAGGGGATCACGGCGCTGCGGCTGGCGCTCGCCAAGGCCGGTGCCACCGTCGGCCGGCGCGGCGGGCGGTCCCTGGCGGGGGTCGCCGACCGGCTCACGGCCACCGCCCGGCACGCCGCCGACCGCCCCGACGACGTGGCCCTCCTGCTGGCGGCCCGCCGCGCGGCACCCGCACGCGACCGAGGACCGAACCGCCCGGCGGGCCGCACGGCGCCCCCGTACGGCCGCTGACCGGACCGACCACCGACCGGCCCCCGGACGGCCGCTGACCGAACCGGCCCGCCGACGGCCCCCGGACAGCCGGTCGTCGACCGGGCCCACCGTCGCCCCCCGGACAGCCGGTCGGCGGGCGGCACCTCGGGTGACGCCTCTCGCCCTCCGGCGCGGAGCAGTGTAGACATGGGCACATGGTGCGACTGCCCGGCCGGTCCGCGACACGGCCGTCCCGATCTTTCGGGCGCCCGCGCGCACCGTACAGACCGCCGCGGGAGGAAGCGGTCACCGACGAGGGCCGGCCGGGTGTGCTCCGGTCGGCCGTGACCGGGCGCAGCGTGGCCGGTCAGGTGTTCGTCCTGCAAGTGGTGATCGTGCTGCTGCTGGTCGTCTCGGCGGTGGTGGCCCAGGTGCTCCAGGTACGGCACGACAGCGACGTGGAGGCGACCAATCGGTCCCTCGCCGTGGCCGAGACGTTCGCCAACGCCCCTGGCACGGCCGCCGCCCTGCGCTCCCCCGATCCGACGGCCGTGCTGCAGCCGCGCGCGGAGGCCACCCGCAAGGCGACCGGCGTGGACTTCCTCGTCGTGATGAACACCGAGGGCATCCGCTACACGCACCCCAACCGGGACCGCATCGGCAAGAAGTTCGTCGGTGACATCGGTCCGGCCCTGGCCGGCGACACCGTCACCGAGCACATCACCGGCACCATCGGCCCGCTGGTTCAGGTCATCGTGCCGGTGAAGGACTCCACCGGCACGGTGGTGGGCCTGGTGTCGTCCGGGATCACCACCGCGCACGTGGGCGGGGCCGCCGACCAGCAACTGCCGCTGCTGCTCGCCGCGGCGGCCGCCGCGCTCGCGCTGGCCACCGCCGGCACCGCCCTGGTCAGCAGACGGCTGCTGCGCCAGACGCACGGCCTCGGACCGTACGAGATGACGCGGATGTACGAGCACCACGACGCGGTGCTGCACGCGGTCCGGGAAGGCGTGCTGATCGTCGGCGGCGACGGACGGCTGCTCCTCGCCAACGACGAGGCCCAGCGGCTGCTCGACCTGCCCGAGAACGCCGAGCGACGGCATGTGCTGGAGCTGGGCCTGGACGACGACACGGCGGGACTGCTGGCCTCGGGGCGGGTCGCCACGGACGAGGTGCACCTGGTCAAGGACCGCCTGCTGGCGATCAACCAGCGGCCCACGGACCTGCGCGGCGGCCCTCCGGGCAGCGTCACCACGCTGCGCGACTCCACCGAGCTGCGTGCCCTGTCGGGCCGTGCCGAGGTGGCCCGGGAGCGGCTGAACATGCTGTACGACGCCGGGGTGGGCATCGGGACCAGCCTGGACGTGACCCGGACCGCGGAGGAGCTGGCCCAGCTGGCCGTGCCCCGGTTCGCGGACTTCGCCACCGTGGACCTCTTCGACCCGGTGCTGAACGGCGAGGAGCCGCGCCCGGGGACGGCACTGCGCCGGGTGGCCTGTGCGGGCATCCGCAAGGACGCCCCGCTGTATCCGGTCGGCGAGCGGATCCGGTTCGTGGCCACCTCGCCGCAGGCCCGCGCGCTGACCACCGGGCAGTCGGTCGTGGCGCCCGAGCTGCGCGAGGAGCCCGGCTGGCGGGCACAGGACCTGGAGCGCACCGACCATGTGCTGGCGTACGGCATCCACTCGATGATCACCGTGCCGCTGCGGGCGGGCAGTCTGGTGCTGGGCATCGCCAACTTCTGGCGGGCGGAGAAGCCGCAGCCGTTCGACGCCGAGGAACTGGCCCTGGCGGAAGAACTGGTGGCGCGGGCGGCGGTGTCCATCGACAACGCCCGCCGGTACACCCGCGAGCACAGCATGGCGGTCACCCTCCAGCGCAGCCTGCTCCCGCGCAGTCTGCCCGAGCAGGGCGCCCTCGACCTCGCCTACCGCTATCTGCCGGCCCAGGCCGGGGTGGGCGGCGACTGGTTCGACGTGCTGCCGCTGTCCGGAGCGAGGGTGGCGCTGGTCGTCGGGGACGTCGTGGGGCACGGACTGCACGCGGCGGCGACCATGGGGCGGCTGCGGACGGCCGTGCACAACTTCTCGTCGCTCGACCTGCCGCCGGACGAACTGCTCAGTCTGCTGGACGAGCTGGTGGGCCGGATCGACCAGGACGAGACCACCGCGGCGGGCACCGCCGTGGTGACCGGCGCGACCTGCCTGTACGCGATCTACGACCCGGTGTCGCGACGGTGCACCCTGGCCCGGGCCGGCCATCCGCCGCCCGCGCTGGTGCGCCCGGACGGCGTCGTGGAGTTCGCGGACGTGCCCGCGGGGCCCCCGCTGGGCCTGGGCGGGCTGCCGTTCGAGACGGCGGAGCTGGAGCTGGCGGAGGGCAGCCGGCTGGTGCTGTACACCGACGGTCTGGTGGAGGACCGGGAGCGGGACATCGACGAGGGGCTGGGGCTGCTGCGCGACGCCCTGCTGCGGACGCCGGGCGCCTCACCCGAGGACACCTGCCGGACCGTGCTGGACCGGCTCCCGGCCCGGCCCAGCGACGACGTGGCGCTGATCGTCGCCCGCACCCGGGTGCTGGGTCCCGACCGGGTCGCCCAGTGGCAGGTGCCGCCCGATCCGGCCGCGGTGTCCGACGTGCGGGCCTCGGTGACCCGGCAGCTGGCCGACTGGGACCTGGAGGAGCTGGCGTTCACCACCGAGCTGATCCTGAGCGAGCTGGTCACCAACGCCATCCGCTACGGGCGTGATCCGATCGGGGTCCGGCTGCTGCGCGACCGCACGCTGATCTGCGAGGTCTCCGACAGCAGCACCACCTCGCCGCATCTGCGCTACGCGGCCAGCACCGACGAGGGCGGCCGGGGCCTGTTCCTGGTCGCCCAGCTCGCCGAGCGCTGGGGCACCCGGTACACCCCGCACGGCAAGGTCATCTGGGCGGAGCAACCCCTGCCCTGAGCCACCGCGGCCACCGCGGCCACCGCGGCCACCGGCGAATCCGCTGCGGACACGTCGGAGCGCGAGTGCTGATCTCCGGGGTGTTCTCGCGGGTGCTCTCGACACGTTCTCGACACGTTCTCGATGCGTTCGCGACGCGTTCTCAGCGCGTTCTCAGCGCGTTCTCAGCGCGTTCTCAGCGCGTTCTCAGCGCGTTGTCAGCGCGTTCCCGCGCGACGACCACGGCCTCGGGCCCGTCCGCCGGCTTCTGAGACGGCGCGGGCCCGGCGGACGACGTCACGCGGTTCACCGCCCTCGCCACGCCCTCTTCGGGGGCATGCGGTCGCGCGGTGACCGGGCGTCCGTGTGGTCCGCCGGGCCCGTTCGAAGTGCGCGGTTCGCCCGAACCGGACGGCGCTCAGCCGCCGCCCAGCCGCGAGCGCAGCAGCTGCTTGCCCAGCTCGGCGCCCTTGCGGCTGTCGGCCTGGGCCTTGCGGAACAGGTCCACGACCTCGTCGTCCTTGTCCCGCTCGGCGTCCTGGATGTACTGCTCCAGCCGCAGGGCGTTGTTCAGGCACGCCTCGACGTACCAGATCAGGTTGTAGTCCTTGTCGCGGGTGCCGGTGACGTCGCCGGTCTCGCTGGTGCTGGTCATCCGGGGTCTCCTCCTTCGGTCGCCCCTGTGTCGATCCGTTTGCGGACACCCCGGGTACCCGTGCGACCTACGGGCACACGGCCCGATCGGCGCCGGTGCTACTCGTCGATCACCGCACCGAAGCGGGCCGCGTGGGCGGGAGCCCCGAGGGCGGCGGCGCCGTAGGACCAGGAGCCGTCGGCGAGCAGGCCGCTGCCGCCGGCGGGGAGCAGCCACACCGCGCCGTCACCCGCGTTCTCGCCGGGCGCGGCCGCCACCAGTTCGGCGCGGCCGTCCCCGTCGGTGTCCGCGAGGCACACCTGGGCGCCCCAGGCGTCGTCGGCCTCGGCCGTGCCGGGGACGTGGGCCGTGTTCTGGTCGAAGGACTGGGCGTGGCTGCCGGTGAGTCCGGTGCGGGAGCCGCGCAGCAGCCAGACCGCGCCCGCGTCGGCGACGGTGCCGATGTCCTCGCCGGGCGCGCCGACCGCCACGTCCGCGTAGCCGTCGCCGTCCACGTCGGCGGCCGACAGGTCGGCCCCCCACGCGTCGCCGTCCTCGGCGGTGCCGGGGACACCCGGGGAGTTCTGCGACCACCACTGGGGGGCGGTGCCGGGTCCCTGGGTGCCGGCCGGGCCGTCCGCGCCGCCGTAGTAGACGCCGATCAGGCCGCCGGGCGCGTTCGCGTCGCCCGTCGCGTCGTCGGCGGCGCCGAGCTGGCCGACCACGAGGTCGTCGTAGCCGTCGCGGTCGATGTCGCCGGAGGCCGAGCCGAGGCCGCCGTGCAGGTCCCGCCGGTAGGCGAGGCCCTCGGGGCCGCCCGCGTAGTACGCCGACCAGCCCTTGGCGTAGTCGTCGTCGGGGCTGTAGCCGGAGACGACGAGGTCGGCGAAGCCGTTGCGGTCGTAGTCGCCGGTGGTGACGTAGGCGGGCTGGAGCCGGTGGCCGGCGGAGTGCGGGGCGCCGACCTGCCGCAGGACGCCCGCGTGCCAGGTGAACACGCTCAGGCCCACTTCCTGGTCGACCACCACGAGCTGGTCGGAGGCCACGTCGCCGGTGAACCGGGCGGCGGCCACCGACAGGCCGAAGCGGGCGCCGGCGGCGGGCCTGGCCGCGGTGACGGAGGCGGTCTGTTCGGCGCCGAGTCCCTTCTTCGAGCCGTACAGGACCGTGACCCGGCCGGCGTCGGCGACGCTGCCCTCGTCCTCGCCGGGCGCGCCGATCACCGCGTCGTCGTAGCCGTCGCCGTCCAGGTCTCCGGTGGCGACGGCCTGCCCGAAGTCGTCCCAGGCCTCGGAGGTGCCGGGCACGCCCTTGGTGGACTGGCTGACGACCTGGACCCGCCCCTTGGGGACGGTGGTGCCGGTGCCGATGCCGTTCGGGGCGCCGTACTGGACGGTGACGTAGCCGGCGCCTTCCTTGCCGTCCACGGTGCCCTCGGGGGCCCCGGTGAGCAGGTCGGTGTAGCCGTCGCCGTTGAAGTCGCTGTTGCGGTCGGCGGCCGTGGTGCCGCCGGGTACGCCCGCGAACGCGGCCGGGGCGGCGAGGATGCCCGCCGAGGCCAGCAGCAGGAAGGAGGCCGCGGCGACGGCGGCGGAGCCTGCGGTACGACGATTGATTACGGTCATGTCCCTTACCCCCGGGGGTGGTTGATGTTCCGTCAGCCGGTGGTCGGTGTCGGCGCATGGTTCGACCCGGGAGGGGTGGGGGTGGTTGTGGTGCGCGCACGGGCTGTGACGGTTCGGTGACAGCCGTTGCCGGACCGGGACGGGGCGGAGGGTTCAGCCGAGGGCCCGGTCCAGGTTGAACGCGGCGCTGATGAGGGACAGATGGGTGAACGCCTGCGGGAAGTTGCCCTGTTGCTCGCCGGTGCGGCCGATCTCCTCGGCGTACAGACCGAGGTGGTTGGCGTAGGTGAGCATCTTCTCGAAGGCGAGGCGGGCCTCGTCGAGCCGGCCGGCCCGGACCAGTGCCTCGACGTACCAGAAGGAGCAGATGGAGAAGGTGCCCTCGTCGCCGCGGAGTCCGTCGGGGCTGGCCTGCGGGTCGTAGCGGTAGACGAGGGAGTCGGAGACGAGATCCTCGGTGAGGGCGTCCAGGGTGGACAGCCACTTCGGATCGGTGGGCGCGATGAACTTGGCCAGCGGCATCATCAGCACCGAGGCGTCGAGGACCTCGGCGTCCTCGTGCTGCACGAAGGCACCTCGGCGCTCCGACCAGCCGTGGTCCATGATCCTGCGGTAGATGGTGTCCCGGGCCTGGCGCCAGCGCCGGTGGTCGGCGGGCAGTCCGCGGTGGGTGGCGAGGCGGATGGCCCGCTCGATCGCGACCCAGCACATCAGCCGGGAGTACAGGAAGTTCTTGCGGCCGCCGCGGGTCTCCCACACGCCCTCGTCGGGCTGGTCCCAGTGGTCGCACACCCAGTCGACCAGCTGGCACACGTCGTCCCACTGCCCGCTGGAGATGGGCTGGGCCCACTTGTCGTAGAGGTAGATGGAGTCGATCAGGGCGCCGTAGATGTCCAGCTGGAGCTGGTCGGCGGCGGCGTTGCCGACGCGGACCGGGGCCGAGCCCAGGTACCCCTCCAGATGCGGCAGCTCGCGTTCCGGCAGGTCGCAGCGGCCGTCGATGCCGTACATGATCTGGAGTGGCCCGGAGGCGGCGCCGTCGCCGGGGCTGATGTGCGTGGTCAGGAACTTCATGAAGGCCGCGGCCTCGCCGCTGAAGCCGAGTCTGAGGAGCGCGTAGACGGCGAAGGCCGCGTCGCGGACCCAGACGTAGCGGTAGTCCCAGTTGCGCTCGCCGCCGAGCTGCTCGGGCAGGCTGGTGGTGGGGGCGGCGACGATGGCACCGGTGGGGGCGTAGGTGAGCAGCTTCAGCGTGAGGGCGGAGCGGTGCACCATCTCGCGCCAGCGGCCCCGGTAGCGGGACTGGTGCAGCCAGCTGCGCCAGTAGGTGACGGTGGCGTTGAACTCGTGCTCCGCCTCGGCATGGGCGCAGCCGCGCGGCATCACCTCTTCGCCGAGCTGGTCGAGGGCGAACACCGCCGTCTCGCCCTCGCTCAGCTTGAAGTCGGCCCACGCGTCGCGGCCGTCGTGCTCCACCGCCACGGTGGAGGTGAGCGTCAGGGACAGCTCCGGGGACTCGAAGAAGATCATGTCGTCCAGGAGGCGCAGGGTGTGCGGGGCGGCGCCGTAGTCGAAGCGCGGAGCGATCAGGGCCCGGAACGGCACGGTGCCGCGGACGCACACCACGCGCCGGATCAGCCGGTGCCGGCGCACCTCGCCGGAGCGGTCGCAGCACACGGGCATGAAGTCCTGCACCTCGCCGACGCCGTCCTCGGTGAAGAAGCGGGTGATCAGCACGTTCGTGTCGGGGAAGTAGAACTGCTTGGTGCGTGCCGGTACGGCGGCGGCCAGCTCGAAGCGTCCGCCCCGCTCGGCGTCGAGGATCGCCGCGAATACGCTGGGCGAGTCGAAGGAGGGGCAGCAATACCAGTCGATCGTGCCGTTGGTGCCGACCAGGGCGACGCTGCGGAGGTCGCCGATGAGGCCGTGCTCGGCGATCGGCAGATAGCGGTGGCCGCGGACGGCGTCCTCGGGATACGGCGTTCCGGGCATCGGCGGCCTCCCGGTGAGCGGTGCGGTGCGCTGTCCTCGCCCGGCGGGTGCCTCCCGGGCGCGGGGTGTTTTCCAGCTTAGGAGCGTGTGGTTCCGTATGGCGTGGGAAGGCGCTCCTCACCCGCTCCCCGGCGCCTCCGGATGCAGGCTGCGCCGGGGAGGGCAATGGTGAGTATGTGCCCCGTTCGGAGGCACCGGCACGGATGCGGTCATCCGGACCGAGGAGGAGGCAACATGTCGACATCCACACCCGAAGAGTCCCGCGCGTCGGACGACGTCTGCACCCCGGACGCCCTGCTCCACTCCGCGCCCCCCAGGGACGTCACCCCCGAGGACATGGTGATGGCGGCAGGCAGGGACGTCACACCCAAGAACCTCGACTGGGCGCGTCGCAAGCTGGAGTCGGAGGGCCCGGCGGCCATCGAGAAGCTGCTGCCCTAGGGCGGTCCGGGGAAGAGCGAAGGGAATCGAACGGGGAGCCGGGCCGGGCGGGATCCCGCCCGGCCGGCGTCATCCGTCGCTGTCACATGCCGTGACCGGGTGCTTCTCCCGCCGGCCCGGTGGCCGGGACGCCCAGGACGACGGCGAGGAGCCCGGGGTAGCGGGTGTCGAGATCGGCCCGGCGCAGTGTCATCAGACGGGCCTTGCCCTCCCTGCGGGTCCGGGTGATGCCGGCCTCGCGCAGGATCCGCCAGTGATTGGAGAGGGTCGACCGGGGCACGTCCATGCCGTCCGGGCTGCACGCGCTCTCGCCGTGCTCGGCCATCCGCCGCACCAGCGCCAGCCGGACGGGATCGCCCAGGGCATGGAGCACCACGGCCAAGTCCCGGTCCGTGTGATCGAGTTGTTCCACCGGCCCTCCTCGTCTTCCTCCGGTGACACCCGTAGTATGCAGATCGCTTCGACGTTTCGGGAAAGTCGAAATGATCTGGGAGATGACCGTGACGGTGCTCGCCACCCTGGCCCGTGTCTACGTCGACGATCTGGACGTGGCCCTGCCGACCTTCGTCGAGCTGACCGGGGAGCAGCCACGCCTGAGGTTCACCTACCGCGACCTGGACCTCGCGAGCGTCGGCGGCTATCTGCTGCTCGCGGGCTCGCGGGAGGCCCTCGCCCCGTACCGTGGCACCCACGCCACCACGATCGTCGAGTCCATCGACCAGGTCCTGCGCCTCGTCGAGGAACACGGCGGGGAGCTTCTCGACGGCCCCAACGAGGTCCCCACCGGCCGCAACCTCACCGTGCGGCACCCCGGCGGCGCGACCATCGAATACGTGCAGTTCCACGCGGCCGCACGAGCGACACTCGCCTGAGGCGGCCGGCCAGGCCCGGCCGAGGGCGAGGGGGCGGCCCGGGGGCCTCCGAGTCGCGCGTCGAACCTGATGCGCCCCGGAAATGGACCACACACACCGGTCGTGATTGGGTCTGCTCAGTGGTCCACCGCGCCTCTAGCGTGACCGTATGACGCATCGACCGCGGCGCCTCCTGGCGCTCGCCCAGCTCGCCAACTCCGTGGGGGACGGCGCCTATTACGTGACCTCGGCCCTGTACTTCACCCGTGTCGCCGGGCTCGCCCCCGCCCGCGTGGGTCTCGGGCTGACCCTCGCCTGGGCGGTCGGCTCGCTGCTCGGCGTGCCACTCGGGCGCCTGGCCGACCGGCGGGGGCCACGCGGCATGTCCGTGCTGCTGGCACTGGGGACCTCCGCGGCGGTCGCGTGCTTCCTGCTGGTGCACGGATTCGTACCGTTCGTCCTCACGGCCTGCGTCTATGCCTCCGCGCAGTCGGGCCTCGCGGCGGCCCGGCAGGCCCTGCTGGCGGGGCTGGTTCCGGCCGGGGAACGGACGGGGCTGCTGGCCCGGCTCCAGTCGACACTGAACGGCGGGCTCGCGGTGGGCGCGGCGCTCGGCGGCCTCGCGCTGAGTGCCGGGACGGCGGCGGCGTACCGGGGAGTTCTGCTGCTGGACACGCTCTGCTTCCTGGTCTGCGCGCTGGTCCTGCTGCGGCTGCCCGCCACGGCTGTCGTGCCCACCGTGACCATGGTGCCCGCCGTGACCACAGTGTCTGACGTGACCAGAGTGTCTGACGTGACCACAGCGCCTGACATGACCACGGTGCCCGCCGGGCCCCCTGTGCCCGCAGTGCCCCATGCGAGCGCCGCGCCCCCTGCGCGCCCCGCGCCCCCGGGCGGCGCGGTCGCCGGCGGTCGGCGGATCGCGGTGCTGGGCGACCGGCGGTACGTGCTGGTCGCGCTCCTCAACGCCGTTCTGCTGCTGCGGCTGCCGCTGCTCAGCCTCGCGCTGCCGCTGTGGATCACCGAGCGGACCGGGGCGCCGGCCTGGCTGGCCTCGGGTCTGTTCGTGCTCAACACGGTGGCGGTGACGCTGTTCCAGGTGCGGGCGGCCAGGGCCGTGACGGGACTCGGCAGCGCCCTGCGGGTACTGCGCCGGTCCGGGCTCGTGATGTTCGCCTCCTGCGCGGTGTTCGCGCTGTCGGCCGGGCGGTCGGCCTGGCCCGCGGCGGCGACCCTGATCATCGGTGCGGTGCTTCAGGTCGTGGCGGAGATGCAGCAGTCGGCGGGCTCGTGGCAGCTCTCCTTCGACCTGGCGCCGGCCGACCGGACAGGCGAGTACCAGGGCTTCTTCGGCACGGGCGTGACCGTCGCCCGCACCCTGGGCCCCCTGTTGGTCACCTGGCTGCTGCTGGGCTGGGGCACGCCCGGCTGGCTGCTGCTCGGCGCGCTGATGCCGGCCGCGGCGTACGCGATGGGCCCGGCCGCACGCCTGACGGCCGGCCGCCGTACGCCCCGGGAGACGGCGGAGCCGCTGCCGGTGAGCCGACCGGACGCGCGACGGAACGGCGATCAGCCGGCCTCCGCCGGCCCGCCGAGGCTTCCTCGGGCGGGTGTTTCCCGCCCGGACGAGGCGGTGCCGGCGCCGTCCTTCGCTAGGGTCGTCGTACCGGCCACTGCCGTGCCGTCCCGGGAGCCGGGGCGGTCGGACGTCAGCCTTGAGGAGCCCGTATGCGCTACTACGACCTCGGCGGCCACGTCCGGCGCGTGACGACGTCGTCCGCCGAGGCACAGACATGGTTCGACCGCGGGCTGAACTGGACGTACGCCTTCAACCACGAGGAGGCCGTCCGCTGCTTCGAGTCCGCCGCCGCGGCGGATCCCGACTGCGCCATGGCCGACTGGGGCCTGGCCTACGCTCTCGGCCCCAACTACAACAAGCCCTGGGAGTTCTTCGACGAGCGGGACCTCGGGCGGACGGTGGAGCGAGCGCATGCCGCCGTGCGGCGCGCACACGCGAAGGCCGCCGGCGCCACCCCGGTCGAGCAGGCCCTCGTCCGCGCCCTGGGCGCCCGCTACCCCCGGACCGAGGCCCCAGACGCCGAGGACGCCTCCGTCTGGAACGCCGCCTACGCCGACAGCATGCGGGACGTCCACCGGCTGGCCGCCGACGACCTCGACGTGACCACCCTGTACGCCGACGCCCTGATGAACCTCACGCCCTGGCAGCTGTGGGACATCCGCACGGGCAGCCCGGCCCCCGGCGCGCGCACCACCGAGGCCAGGGCGGTACTCGAACGGGCGCTCGCCACGGAGGCGGGGGCGCGGCATCCGGGCCTGCTCCACATGTACATCCACCTGATGGAGATGTCCCCCACCCCCGAGGCCGCCCTGCCGGCGGGCGACCGGCTGCGCGGTCTGGTGCCGGACGCGGGCCATCTCCAGCACATGCCGTCGCACCTGGAAGTGCTCTGCGGCGACTACCGCCGTGTGATCGCGGACAACAGCGAGGCGATCGCCGCCGACGAGAAGTTCTTCGCCACGGCCGGGGCGATGAACTTCTACACCCTGTACCGGTGCCACAACCACCACTTCAAGATCTACGGCGCGATGTTCCTGGGCCGCTTCCAGGACGCGATCGAAACGGCGGAGCGGCTCGAAGCTGCCGTGCCCGAGGAGTTGCTGCGCGTGGACAGCCCGCCCATGGCGGACTGGCTGGAGGGTTTCCTCGCGATGCGGGTGCACGTGCTCATCCGCTTCGGCCGCTGGCACGACGTCCTGCGCCTGCCCATGCCCGCCGACCCGCGGTTGTACTGCGTGACCACGGCGATGCTGCGGTACGCGCGCGGGGTCGCCCTCTCGGCCACGGGCCGGATCGAGGAGGCCGAGAAGGAACGTGCGCTGTTCCGCGAGGCGGCCGCCCGCGTCCCGGAGACGCGGATGCTCTTCAACAACACCTGCGTGGACATCCTGGCGATCGCCGCGCAGATGCTGGACGGAGAGCTGGAGTACCGCAAGGGCGAGTACGAAGCGGCGTTCGCGGCACTGCGCCGGTCCATCGAGCTGGACGACGGCCTGCCCTACGACGAGCCGTGGGGCTGGATGCAGCCCACCCGGCACGCGTACGGCGCGTTGCTCCTCGAACAGGGCCTGGTCGCGGAGGCCGAGGCCGTCTACCGCGCCGACCTCGGGCTCGACGACACGCTGCCGCGCCCGCTGCAGCATCCGGGCAACGTCTGGGCCCTGCACGGCTTCCACGAGTGCCTGCTGCGGCTCGGCAAGGAAGGGGAGGCACGGATCGTGGCCCAGCAGCTGAAGATCGCCGCCGCGCTGGCGGACGTACCGGTCGAGGCGTCCTGCTTCTGCCGGCTGGACACCGCCGCCCCCTCCGTGCCGGGCCACGGCTGCTGCGCCGACGAGCACTGAGCGGCCCGCCGGGGTTCGGTTTCCCGAACCGTGAATTCGGGTGCGGACACGATCGATCGCCGGGCCCCGCCCGCCCAGGATGAGGGCATGGCTGAGTTGGTGACGGACAACATGACGGAGACCGCCGCCCGGGCGGTGGACCTGCACCGTGAGTACGGGCGCGGCGCTGCCGCGGTGCGGGCGTTGCGCGGGGTGTCGGTGACCCTGGCACCCGGGACGTTCACGGCGGTGATGGGGCCCTCGGGCTCCGGCAAGACCACCTTGCTGCACTGCCTCGCGGGCATGGACCGGCCCACACGGGGGTCCGTCTGGTGGGGCGACACCGAGGTGTCCCGGCTACCCGAGCGGCGGCTGGCGGAGCTGCGGCGCAGCCGGGTCGGCTTCGTGTTCCAGGCGTTCAACCTGATGCCGGCGATGACGGTCGCGCAGAACGTCGGGCTTCCCGGCCGGCTGGCCGGTGAACGGCCCGACCGGGACCGCGTGCTGGACGCGCTCGCCCGGGTGGGGCTGGCCGGGCGGGAACGGCACCGGCCCGGCCAACTGTCCGGTGGGCAGCAGCAGCGGGTGGCGATCGCCCGGGCACTGGTCTCCCGCCCTCAGGTGCTGTTCGCCGACGAGCCGACCGGCGCGCTCGACCGGGCCACCGGCCACGAGATCCTCGGCCTGCTGCGCGCCGGTGTGGACCAGGACGGCCGGACCTGCGTGATGGTCACCCACGATCCGGTGGCCGCCGGGTACGCGGACCGGGTGCTGCTCCTCGCCGACGGGCTGGTGGTGGACGAGCTGGACCGGCCCACCGCCGACCGGGTCGGCGAACGCCTGAGCCGGCTGGGCGGGTGAGCGCGATGACCTCGATCGCCCTCGGGCAGATGCGCCGGCGTCCGGCCGCCTTCGCCGGCCTCGCGGTCGCGTTCTTCCTCGCCATCGCCACCATGACCTTGTTCGGCTCGCTGTTCGCCGCCGACGCCACCGCCTCCACGGCCACCCGGAAGGCGGCCGCCGGACCGGGGCTGAAGGTGATCGCCGGTGCCTTCGGGGAGATCGCGGTGCTGGTCGCGTTCTTCGTCGTGGTCAACGCGCTGGGTTTCGCGCTGCGCCGGCAGCACCGCGAGCTGGCGCTGCTGCGCACCGTCGCGGCGACGCCCCGTCAGGCACGGCGGCTGGTACGCGGCCAGGTGGTCGCCACCACGTTGCTGGTGACCGCGCCGGGCTGGCTCGCCGGCGCGGTGGCGGCCCGTCGTCTCCTCGCCGAGCTGCAACGGCGGGGGATGGCGGCACCGGGTCTGCGGGTGCCGGGGACGCCGGTACCGATGCTGGTCGCTCTGGCCGTCGCGCTCGCCGTCGGTCTGGCGGCCACGGCCGTCGCGGCCCGGCGGATCTCCCGGATCGCGCCCGCGGCCGCCCTCACCGCCAGCTCGACCGAACAGGGACGGACGGGTGTGCCGCGCCTGCTCGCCGGTGCCGGCGTGCTGGCCGGCGGTGCCCTGCTGCTGCGGCTGTCCGCCACGCGGCCGGCGGAACAGGCGGACAAGGCGGGGCAGGCGGCCTTGCTCGGCTCGCTGGTGCTGCTGATCGGGATCGCCCTGACGGGGCCGCTCGCGGTGCGCCTCCTGGCGGCCGCGCTGGGCGGGCCGGTACGGGCTCTGGCCCCGGGGGCGGGCTGGCTGGCCGACGCCAACCTGCGCGGGTACGCGCGGCGGCTGTCGTCCGCCGTGGTCCCGGTCGCCCTGCTCGTGGGGCTGTCGGGCACCATGTCGATCATGACAAGTACCGCCGGGCACGCCGCGAGCACGACGGCGACCAGCGCCACCTCCGACACGGATGTCTGGCTGCGCCAGGCCGAGTTGACGATGCTGGTCTGCTTCGCCGCCGTCTCCACCGTCAACACCCTGGTGGCCGCGACCGTCGAACGGCGCCGCGAGTTCGCGCTGCTGCGGCTCGTCGGCGCGACCCGGTCGCAGCTGATGCGCATGCTGACCGCGGAGGCGGTGCTTACCACGGCGTTGGGTGTCGTGCTCGGGGCCGCGGTCGCGGGGGCCGCGTCGGCGGCGTTCAGCGCGTCGGTGACCGGCTCGGCGGTGCCGTCCGTCCCGGTGGACGCCTGCTGCTGGATCGTCGCGGGCGCGGCGGCGCTGACCGTCCCGGGCATCCTGGGGACGGGCCTGCGGGCGGTGCGTGGCCCGGCGGCGGAGCTGGTGAGCGACGGCCGTGACTGAACCCGGGACCGCCCCGGCCGGCCGGACGGCGCAGGGCAAGGAGCCGACGACCCCGGCCGCCGGGGCGGCGCAGAGCGAGGGCCCGACGGCCGAGGGGAAGGCCTGCGCGGAGACACCCCGGCACGACGAGGAGTCATCCCGCTCGGCCCGGTCGAGTGGCGACGGCGGGACTGCCGGGGGAACGGACGCCACGGAGACGACCCGCGAACCGACACCCCCGCACAGCGGGGAAACACCCGGCTCGGCCCGGTCGAGTGGCGACGGCGGGACTGCCCGGATGACGGACGCCTCAAAGACGACCCGCTCGGCCCGGCCGCCCGGCACCGGCGGGACTGCCGGGGGAACGGACGCCACGGAGACGACCCGCTCGGCCCGGTCGAGTGGCGACGGCGGGACTGCCGGGGGCAGGGAGGCCGGACGTGGCTGAGTGGCGGCGGCATTTCTCCCTGCGGGCCGGTGAGTGGGCCTTCGCCGTGCTGGGGCTGCCGCTCGCGCTGCTCGGCGGCGTCTACGCGCTCGCCGTGCTCTACGCGGGCGCGCTGCTCTCGCTCACCGTGCTCGGACTGCCGTTCGTGGTCGCCGCGCTGCTGGGCGCCCGCGCTCTCGGCGAACTGCACCGGCGCCTGGTCGGCCGGCTGCTCGGCGAGCACGTCGAGACGCCGGGCCGGCTGCCCCGCCCGGCGGGTGCGGTCGCCCGGGGCCGTGCCGTACTGACCGATCCGGTCGCCTGGCGGACACTGCTGTATCTGGTGCTGCGGCTGCCGCTCGGCGTGCTGGGGTTCGCCGCCGCCGTGGCGCTCCCCCTCGGCTGCGGCTGGCTGATCGGCTATCCGCTCTGGAGCCGCCTGCTGGAACCGGGCCCGCGGCCGGTCACCTGGCTGGACGGCGCCGCCGTCGCGCTGGGCCTGGTTCTGCCGGCCGCGGTGCCCCGCGCGGTCCGGGCGCTGAGCGGAGCGAACCGCGGGCTCGCCCGGCTGCTGCTGGGCCCGGCACGGTCTCAGCAGCGGGTGCGGGAGCTGGAGACCGCGCGCGCCACCCTGCTCGCGGAGAACACCGACCGGCTCCGCCGCCTGGAGCGTGACCTGCACGACGGCACCCAGGCCCGGCTGGTCGCCCTGGCCATCACCCTCTCCCTGGCCGAGGACGCGCTCTCACCGGTCGCCCACCCGGACCTGGGGCGGCTGCGCACCCTGGTGGGCCGGGCACGCGGCCAGACCGACGACACCATCTCCGAGCTGCGGCGGCTGACCCGGGGCATCCATCCGGTGGCGCTGGACGACGGCCTGGGCGAAGCGTTGCCGGGGCTCGCGGCCACCTCCCCGGTGCCGGTCGCCGTCCGCCTGGACCTGCGGGAGCGCCCGGACCAAGGAGTGGAGCGGGCGGTCTACTTCTGCGCCGCCGAGCTGCTCACCAACGTCGCCAAGCACAGCGGTGCCCGCTCGGCGGAACTCGTGGCGAGCGCGGCCGGCGGGCGCGTCCGGCTGAGTGTCCGCGACGACGGCCACGGCGGCGCGGCGCTCGGCGCCGGCACCGGGCTGACCGGTCTGGCCGAGCGGCTCGCGGCGGTGGACGGTGTCCTGGCGATCGACAGCCCGCCGGGCGGCCCCACGGTGGTCACCGCCGAGCTGCCGGCGCGCCTGTGAGGGGACGTCAGCCGCCGCTCTCGGCGAGGTAGGTGAGGACGGCCTTCACCCGCCGGTTGTCGGCGTCCGTCGCCCGCAGGCCGAACTTGGTGAAGACGGCGGCGACGTGCTTCTCCACCGCCCGCTCCGACACCACCAGCCGCGCGGCGACGGAGCGGTTGGAGTGGCCTTGTGCCATGAGCTCCAGCACCTCGCGCTCGCGTGGCGTCAGGGTCTCCACCCGGCTGCGCCGTCCACCTCGCATCAGGCGGTCGACCACCTCCGGGTCGAGCGCCGTACCGCCGTCGGCGACGCGGTGCAACGCGTCCACGAACTCGGAGGTGCGGGCGACGCGTTCCTTCAGCAGATACCCGATGCCGGCCGCGCCGTCCGCCATCAGCCGGGAGGCCCAGGCGGTCTCGACGTGCTGCGAGAAGACCAGGATGCCGACCTCCGGGGTCCGTGCCCGGATCTCGACGGCGGCGCGGATGCCGTCATCGGTGTGGGTGGGCGGCATCCGGATGTCCACCACGGCCACGTCGGGCCGGTGTTCGGCCACCGCGGCGAGCAACTCGGGTGCCGTTCCGGCGGTGGCCACCACCTGGCAGCCGCGGGCTCCGAGCAGCTCGACCATGCCGTCCCGGAGCACGACGGAGTCCTCGGCCAGTACCACGCGCAGCTGCCTGTCGATCACGCTGCCATTATCGGGCGCGGCCGACGGCCGCCGTCGGCCGGTCCCGTGTTCGAGGGGGCCGCGCGGCCGGGCCCCCTCGAACACGGGACCGGCCGGCCGTCATCCGCCCACGAGCGCGACCAGTTTGATGAAGACCAGGTCGGGGTCGGTGCCGAGATCCACGACCTCGTCGAGGTCGTCGACCTGCCGGTCGCCGGCCAGCACGAAGAACCCGTTGGCCAGGAAGGCGCGCTCGGCGATCTCGGCCTGGCGCTCCCAGTCGATGCGGCGGAGTTCACGGAGCCGGTAGCCGTTCAGCTCGGTCTCGGCGTCGTCGGGACGGACGAGGCCGTTGAAGCGGTGGCCGGGGCGGGCGTTGTGCCGGAGCACCTCCTCACGGACCCGCAGTCTGATCAGCTCCCGTACGGTCATCCGGTCCGGCAGCCCGGTGACCTCCCACTCGGTGACCGGCTTGCCCGTCGCGGTCTCGTCCCGGAACGTCACGGTCGCCATCAGGCACCTCGCTTGATCTGCCGGAGGATGGACTCGTCGGTGATACGGCTGTCCGCGGCGAGCAGGAACGCCTTGCTGAGGACGAGGGAGAGCCGGTCGTCCTCGAACGGCAGGAAGACCTTGCCGTCTGCCGGGCGCCGGGCCGGAACGACGCACAGATAGCTGTCGTCCGGTTCCATCAGGATGTTGGCCGACCCCAGGTGGATCCGGTACGTCCGCAGATCACCGCGGACGGTCAGGAAGCGGCCGTCGAGCGTGCACCGGTCGGCGATCTTCAGGCGCGGCAGGATCCGCGCCAGGGCGTCCCGGCGTGCCTCGGCGCTCTCCGTCAGCTCGGCGAAGGAGGCCCGCTCCCAGTAGGCGCGCACGGGGCCGCCGTCGCTCCAGTCGGGGTCGGCGGCGATCGAGGTCACGCCCACGAACAGGTCGACGTCGCGCATCGCCTCGCTGAACACCAGCGGGGGCACGTCCGCGAGCGGTGTCGCGTGCCAGACGCCGCCCGCCCTCCGGTCGAACCGCACCTGGTCGGTCGAGGCCAGTTCGTCGTCGCCCGCCCAGTCGGCCCAGCTGTGGAAGAAGCGGACCCGCCACTCCCCCGCGCCGAGGGTGCGTTCGGCCTCGTCGCCGTCCCCTCCGTCCCAGGGGCCGAGCCGGTCGCTCCGCCATCCCCGTGCCCGGAACAGGGCGAACATCCGGCGGTAGTGCACCAGGTGCGCGGCGAAGCGGTTGGAGTACAGCCGGGTCTCCTCCTCGGCCGGGGTGAGGAGGTAGATCTCCCGGAACGCCTGCTTGAAGGGCTGCCGCAGACACCGCTCGGTGAGCAGGTCCCGCCAGGCCCGCACGGTGTGCGGCGCGGAGCGGATCGGGTGCCAGAGGCGTACGGGGGCGTCGTCGGGGGCGTCGGGAAGGCGGTCGTCCGCCTCGGGCAGTACGGGCTGCCACGCGCCGGGTGCGGTCTCGACCTCCCAGATCAGCCGGCGTACGAGGGTGCGGGCCAGGGGGTGTCCGGCCAGCTCGGTCCGCCACCAGCCGTAGGGGTGGGCGGCGTCGGCGGTGAGGCCGCCCTCCAGTGCGCGTACGAGGGTGGCGAGTTGGGCGTTCACCCGCTTCACGAGGTCGCGCATCTCCTTGACCAGGGCGGGGTGGTCGCGGCGCACCGGCGCCGGGACGCCGCGCAGCGGCCGGCCGTCCTTCTCCCAGGTCAGCGTGGCGGTCTCGGTGACCGTGACGACGGCGTCGTAGGCACCGGCCGGCCGGCGCAGGACACCGCCCTCGGTGGAGCCGCTCAGGGCGGCCGTCTCGAAACCCAGCCTGGGCAGCCGCAGGGCGACGTCGGTGCGTCCGGCCAGGGCCGCGTCGGCTTTCTTGAGCATCTTGTCCAGCTGCTTGGGCACCCCGGCGTGCCGGACGGTCCGGCGCACGGTACGGATCGCGGTCACCAGTTCGGGCGTCGGGAAGTCCTGCGCTGCGCGTACCACCTCGTACAACAGGGCCTGTGACGGAAGCGTCTTCGCCGTGGTCGGGGCGAGGGCGACACCGGGCAGCAGCCGGTCGAACAGCGCGGGCAGCCAGGGCTCGTCGCGCAGCAGCGCCACCCGCAGGGCCTTGCCGAGCGCCGTGATCTCCCGGTCGGTGAACGCCTTGTCCGCCCGGTAGGGGATCTCGCCCGCCCGGATCGCGTCGGTGCGGTCGGCCGCCGCTTCCAGTGCGCGGCGGGCGAACGCCGCATAGGCGGGGCTCTCGGCGGACCGCTGCCACACGTGGCCGGGCAGCGGTTCGAGCCCGTGATTGCGGTCGATCTCGGACAGCAGTGCCTGTTCGGCCGGGGTGACGCCGGAGACGACCGCGATCTCGTCGGCGACGAGGGGACCGACGTCCTGGGACAGTCGCTCCACGGCCGCGCGCAGCGTCCGTTCACCGGCGAGTCGCGCGACCGCGAACAGTGCGTACGGCTGGCGCACGGAGTTCTGCTCCAGCCAGGTCATGACCAGTCTGCGGGCCGGTCCGGACACGTCGGGCAGCGGCCCGGTGCAGTGCTCCAGGGCGTTCAGGCCCAGGGTGAGGTCCGCCCAGCCGTGCTCCTCGCACCTCTCGGCCAGTGCCTGGAACATCCGGCGGCACGCGTCGGGCGTGTACCGGGGCTGCCGACGCCCGATCTCGTCCTCGATCGCCCGGCGCAGCGCATAGGCGGCCGGGGCGCCCGGCGGGTAGGCCGCGGCGCGGAGGCTGCCCAGCTCCTCGTCGGAGACCTGCGACAGGTCCGGGTGCCGGTCCTGCTCGTCGAGGGTGAGGTCGGGGTCGGCCAGTGCGTGCAGCAGCCGGTCGGCGAGGTTCATCGGGCGCCCCTCTTGAGCTGGTGGAGGATCGGTGTTCGGTGATCTTCGTGTCGGCGGCGGGCGGCGTGGCCTTGCCGTGGCGGTGACAGCGGTCGTCGAGCCGGCCGCCGTGCGCCCCGCCGGCCTTGCCGCACAGCGGGCCGTCCTCGGCCGGCGCCCGCGGGACGCCGACCACGAGGTGCCGCGCCGACGCCGGGGATATGCGCGGCGTCGGCGCTCGCGGGCAGCGCGCTCAGGCGCTGGGCGAGCGCGGTGTGTCCGGCCGTCAAGGCGTCGTCGGGCATGGCGAGATGATGGCAGGGGGGTCTGACAATGCGATCAAGCGCGGCGGCCGCCGGCACCCGCACCCCGCGCCGGCCGGCCCCGCTGTTCGGGGTGTCGAAGTCGGCCGCCGACCGTGTCATCGGCCGTCTCGGGCCGTCGCTCGCACTCCGGCAACGCAGAGGGTTCGGCAAGGACGCCGTGCTGATCGTGGACGGCACCCTGGTCCCGGCCCGCGACCACACCGTCGCCGAGCGGTCGGAGAGCTACCGGTACTCCACCAGCCACCAGGTCGTCATCGACGCCGACTCCCCACTCGTCGTCGCCGTCGGCCGGCCGCTGCCCGGCGACCGCGACGATGGCAAGGCGTGGGAACCTTCCGGTGCGAAGGCCGCGGTCGGCCGGGCCACGGTCATCGCGGACGGCGGCTGTCGGGGCCCCGGCCTGTTCATTCCGCACCGCCGTGAACGGGGCCCCGTACGAGACCAGAGAGGTCCAAGGGAGGTGGCTCCCCACCTTCCCGGCTCGGAGAATGTTCAGTCGATACAGAACTCGTTGCCCTCGATGTCCAGCATCGGGATGCACGACTCGTTTTCCTCATCGGCGTACAGCGTCTGCACGTGGGTCGCACCGAGCGCGACCAGTCGTGCGCACTCGGCTTCGAGCGTGGCGAGGCGCTCGTCCCCCACGAGCCCGGTGCCGACCCGGACGTCGAGATGCACCCGATTCTTGACGATCTTGCCTTCGGGGACGCGCTGGAAGTACAGGCGCGGGCCCACGCCTGAGGGATCACTGCAGGCGAACCATGATCCCTGCTTCTCAGGAGGCAGGGTGCGGTTGAAATCGTCCCAGGTGGTGAACCCCTCAGGCGGCGGCGGTATGACGTACCCCAACACTTCGCACCAGAAGCGAGCGAGGCGCTCAGGCTCCGCGCAGTCAAAGGTGACTTGGAACTTCTTGATCTCTGGCATCGGCGCACCGTACCGCGTACCAAGGGGACCCTGCCGCTCATTTCCTCAGGCGGATCCGCCCGCCACCCGTCCCTGCGCCGCCTGGCGGTAGCGGACCGCACGGCACTGGCTCCCGGGGCCGGTGGGATTAATGATCCGCCCTCGGGAAACGCGGACCGGGACCGCGTAGGGACCCCGAAGGAGGCGGCGGCCATGAGCGACCAGCAGTCCGAGCAGACCCCGATGGCGGACGACGCCTACCAGCCCACCGGGAGCAACGAGGAACAGGAGGACGCGAACCCCCTGGACCTCCAGGACGCCGTCGGCGAGCGCACGTACGACGAGATGCTCGACGAGGGCTACTCCCCGCCCGAACGGCCCCTGGGCGTCACCAAGCACGGCACCACCGCCGGGGAACAGCGCGCGGGCGAGACCCTCGACGAGCGGCTCGGCCAAGAGGTCCCGGACGTGACCGTTCCGGCCGGCGACGACATCGGGGACGTCCCCGGCGGCGAGGGCGAGCCGGTCGACCCCGAGGCGGGCGAGTCCCGCGCGGGCCGCCTGGTCGCCCCCGACGAGGGCGCCCACGCCGACACCACCAAGGAGGAGATCGCCGAGGACGTGGGCATCGACGGGGGTGCGGCGGGCGCGGAGGAAGCGGCGGTGCATGTGGTGCCGGACGAGACGGACCTGCCCGGGTGACCCGGGTGGCGCGGGCGCGTCTTGGGCGGGCGGCCCGGACCGGTTCGCGCGGTCATCCGCTTGGCGGATGCCGGGGTGCAGTGCCCGCACGTTTCCGTACGGTCGGTTCCAGGGCCGGGATACGTGCCTGGCCTGCACGTCAGGAGGTTCGTCATGCGTCGCCTCAGCCGGACACTCGTCCCCCTCGCCCGGACACTCGCCCCTCTCGCCGCCGCCGGAGCGCTCACGCTCACGGTCACGGGTTCCGCTTTCGCCGCGAACGGGTTCCTAGAGATCGACGGAGTCGTTCACAGCAACCCGAGCGGCTGCTTCGAGATAGCCCGTCTCTCAGCGGTCTTCAACTTCACGGACATACCCGCCCTGGTCCACAACATCCCGGGCTGCCGGGGCAGCATCGTCCGGATCATCCCTCCCGGAGAGGAGCTGGAGGTGCCCGGGACGCACAGCGTCTTCCTCAGTTGACCAGGGAGTTCTGGCTGCCTGTCGGCGGGACGTAGTGGTATGCCAGGCCCGCATCGCGGTGGTGCGGACGGCGGTGGGCCTCGGGGTCGCCGTACGTGCGAAGACGCCGGCGGCCGGAGACGACGTCCCCGATGAGCGTGGCGGCTCGGGCGAGCAGTGTCTTCATGTGTGTTCCCCCTCGTTCAGGTGCTTCCGTCAGGGAGTATGCGCCCGCCACCGCGGTGATACGTCTGTCTTGAGCGGAACTTGAGCCCGCCGCGAGGTGCCGGGCTACCGGGCCGCGCGAGCAGCGGCGGCGACGCGAAGGCGGGCGGCGGGGAGGGGACGTCCCCCCGGCGCCGGCCGCCCTCGTCGGCTCGGCGGTCAGCCGTGCGGCGCTCCCGCGCGCAGGCCGTCCATGACGAGGTCGAGGAGCCGGGCGGCGCGGGGCCGCCAGTCCTGGCGCGGCTCCAGCTGCCAGAGGCCCGCGATGGCGAGGAGGAAGTCGTCCGCGGTGACACCGGGCCGAATGGCGCCGGCTTCCTCAGCGGCGCGGAGCAGGAGTTCGGCCGCGGCCGTCACCGGTGTGTGGGGCGGCTTCGCCGGGCCGCCCGGCGCGCCGGTGACCTGCCGGATCGCACCGGCCAGCCCGGCCTTGGCCATGGCGAACTCGGCGAGCCGGTCCATCCAGGCACGCAGGGCCTCGGCGGGTGCCCGGGTCTCGATCAGGTGGGCCGCGCTGTCCGCCACCTGCTGCATCTCGTGGCGGTAGATCTCCAGGACCAGTGATTCCCGGTTGGGGAAGTTGCGGTAGAACGTGCCCTGGCCCACGCCGGCCTTCCTGGCTATCACGCTCAGCGGAACGTTCGCGCACTGCGACAGCTCGACGAGGGCCACTTCCAGGATGCGCTCGCGGTTGCGCTGCGCGTCCGAGCGCCGGGGTGAGTCCTGCTGCTGCGGCACTCGTCCTCCTCGGTCGAGGGTTCCTGGCCGAACCTCGCCCTTGCTAACCGGACAGCTGTCCGTTAAGTTTCCAAGTAATGGACAGCTGTCCGTTTACAGCCACCATAGCTACGGACGCGGCCCTACGGCAGTCGCCGACCGCCTTTCTTCGAGCACAGCATCCCGCACATTCGTTTCGCCCCGGCGGCACAGGTTCCCCATGACCGGTTTCCGCGCCGCGCGGTACTCCAGCCGCCGGCCCCCTGTTCTGGAATTGCGAAAGAAGCAGCTCATGGCCTCATCGACGTCCAGTGCCATCACCTTGAAGATCAACGGGGAGAAGTACACACTGCCCGTCGACCACCGCACCACCCTGCTCGACGCACTGCGCGAGCGCCTCGATCTCACCGGCACCAAGAAGGGCTGCGATCACGGACAGTGCGGCGCCTGCACCGTCCTGCTGGACGGGCGCAGGTCCGTCGCCTGCCTGCAACTCGCCGTGGCGGCCGAAGGCCGTGAGATCACCACCATCGAGGGCGTGGCCGACGGCGAGCGGCTCCACCCCGTACAGCAGGCCTTCCTCGATCTGGACGGCTACCAGTGCGGCTACTGCACACCGGGCCAGATCTGCTCGGCGATCGGGGTGATCGAGGAGCACGCGGCGGGCTGGCCGAGCGCCGTCACCGAGGACATCCGCCCGGAAGCCGGGCGACCACCCCTGACCGCCGACGAGATCCGGGAACGGATGAGCGGCAATCTGTGCCGCTGCGGCGCGTACGTCTCGATCGTGGAGGCGGTGGCCCGCGCGGCCGGAGCCGGACCGGACGAGGAACGCCCGCTTCCCGCAGCGACCGTGAACGTGAAGGAGACCGCCGCATGAGGGAGTTCGGTTATGAGCGGGCGTACGACGTCGCCGGCGCCGTCGCACTGCTCGGCGCCGACCCGGACACCCGCTTCCTGGGCGGCGGGACCAACCTGGTCGATCTGATGAAGTCCGGTGTCGAGCGCCCCGCCCGGCTCGTCGACATCCGCGAACTTCCGCTGGCCGGCATCGAGCCGACCCCCGAGGGCGGCCTGCGCATCGGTGCGACCGTCACCAACGGCGACCTGGCCGCCCACCCCGAGGTCCGGCGCCGCTACCCGGCGCTCGCCCAGGCGGTACTGGCCGGCGCGTCGGGGCAGCTGCGCAACATGGCCACGGTCGGCGGGAACCTGCTGCAGCGCACCCGCTGCGGATACTTCACCGATGTCACCAAGCCGTGCAACAAGCGCGTGCCCGGCAGCGGCTGCCCCGCGGTCGCGGGCGAGCACCACAACGGCGCGATCCTCGGCGCGTCCGAGCACTGCGTGGCCGTACACCCCTCCGACATGGCCGTCGCCCTGACCGCCTTCGACGCGGTCGTCCGCTTCGAGACGGCGGACGGCCCCGGGGAGCTGCCGCTCGCCGACTTCTACCTGCCCGTCGGCGACACCCCGCACCGCGAGACCGCTCTGCCCCCGGGCGCGCTGATCACCGGCGTCACGCTGCCGCCCGCCCCGGTGGCCGCCGCCTCCCGCTACCGCAAGGTGCGCGAGCGCGCCTCGTACGCGTTCGCCATCGGCTCGGTCGCCGCCGCGCTCGACATCCGGGACGGCGTCGTGCACGACGCCCGCCTGGCCCTCGGCGCCGTCGCGTCGCGCCCGTGGCGGGCGGTCACGGCCGAGCGCGTCCTGACCGGCGCGCCGGCCGGCCCCGAGAGCTACGCCGCCGCGGCCGACGCGGAGCTGGCCGCGGCCCGGCCGCTGCCGCACAACGCATACAAGGTGGACCTCCTCCGCAACCTGGTGGTGGCCGTCCTGACCGATCTCGCCGAGGAGGCCGCACGATGACCGCCTTCACCACCGAGACGCCCGCCCGGGCGGCCTCCGTCGGTACCGCGCACACCCGCGTCGAGGGGCGGGACAAGGTCACCGGAGCGGCCCGCTACGCCGGCGAGGTGCCCTTCGCCGACCTGGCGCACGGCTGGCTGGTGCTGTCCACGGTGGCCCGCGGCCGCATCCGCGCCCTCGACTCCGAGCCCGTGCTCGCGATGCCCGGCGTCCTCGCCGTCCTGGACCACCGCAACGCGCCGCGCCTGGAGACCGACTACGCCGGTCTGATGGGCAGCCGGCCGGATCCGACCTGTGCCGTCTTCCAGCACGACCGGGTGCCGCATCTCGGCTGGCCGGTGGCGCTGGTCGTCGCCGAGACCTCGGAGCAGGCCCGCGAGGCCGCCGAGGCGCTCGTGGTCCACTACGAACAGGCGGACCACGACGTCGACTTCACCGGCGAACACCCGGACGCCTACCCCTTGGACGGCCATGCGCCGGCGGTGACGGAGAAGGGCGACCTCGACGCGGCACTGGCCGCCTCGGCCGTCGTCGTGGACGCCGAATACACCACCCCCGAAGAGCACCACAACCCGATGGAGCCGCATGCGGCCACCGCCCGCTGGGACGGCGGGCGTCTGGAGGTCGTCGACTCCAACCAGGGCGCCACCTGGGTCGTGGGGGAACTCGCGAGCCTCTTCTCGCTCGACCCGGCCTCGGTGCGCGTCCGCTCCGAACACGTCGGCGGCGGCTTCGGCAGCAAGGGCGTACGCGCCCACCAGGTGGCCGCCGTCATGGCCGCCACCCTGCTCCAGCGCCCGGTGCGGGTGGTGCTGACCCGGCGCCAGATGTTCTCTCTGGCCGGCTACCGCAGCCCCACCACCCAGCGCGTCAGGCTCGGCGCCGACAGCGACGGACGGCTGCGCGCCCTGGAGCACCGCTCCGTCAGCCTCACCTCCACCGTGCACGAGTTCGTCGAACCGAGCGCCGGGGTGGCCCGGGTGATGTACGACGCCGACGCCCACCACACCGCCAACCGGGTGGTACGGCGCGATGTACCGACCCCCACCTGGATGCGTGCCCCGGGCGAGGCACCGGGGTCGTTCGCGCTGGAGGCGGCGCTCGACGAGCTGGCCGAGGGGTGTGGCGTCGACCCCATCGAGCTGCGTCTGCGCAACGAACCCGCCAAGGGGCCGGTCTCCGGCCTGCCGTTCGCCGGACGCCATCTGGCCGCCTGCTTCCGCGAGGGCGCCCGCAGGTTCGGCTGGGCTGACCGTGATCCGCGCCCCGGGCTGCGCCGGGACGGCCGCCTGCTGCTCGGCACCGGTACGGCCGCCGCGTCCTTCCCCGCCGGGGCCGCACCGTCGACGGCGACCGCGACCGCGTACCCGGACGGCACCTTCACCGTGCGGATCTCGGCGGCCGACATCGGCACCGGGGCCCGTACGGCGCTCACCCTCGTCGCCGCGGACGCCCTCCAGGTGTCCCCGGAGCGGGTCCGGGTGCGCATCGGTGACAGCGACTTCGGACCCGCGATGATCGCAGGCGGTTCCATGGGCACCCGCTCCTGGTCCTGGGCGATCACCGTGGCGGCCGGCGAACTGCGCGAGCGGCTGGCCCTGGGAGCCGAGATCCCGGCGGAGGGAATCACCGTCCGGTCGGACACCGCCGCCGCGATCGGTGCCCTCGCCCCCGCCGAACGGCACTCCTTCGGCGCGCAGTTCGCCGAGGTCTCCGTGGACGTCACCACCGGCGAGGTGCGTGTGCGGCGCATGCTCGGCATCTTCGCGGCGGGCCGGATCGTCAATCCGCTCACGGCCCGCAACCAGTTCCTGGGCGGCATGATCTGGGGCATCTCCATGGCCCTGCACGAGGAGGCGGTCCGGGACCGTGCCTCGGGCGGACATGTCGGCGCCGACCTCGCGGGGTACCACGTGGCGACGCACGCCGACGTGCCCCGCATCGAGGCCGACTGGATCGACGACACGGACCCGGACGACCCGGTCGGGATCAAGGGCATCGGGGAGATCGGCATCGTGGGTGCCGCCGCCGCGATCGCCAACGCGGTCTGGCACGCGACCGGCGTACGCCACCGCAGCCTGCCGATCCGGCCGGACCGCGTCATCGCGGCGGGGGCGTCGGGTGTTTGACGTCGCCGGGGAACTGCTCGGCTGGATCGAGGAGGGCCGGGACTTCGCCGTCGCCACGGTGCTGGCGGTGGGCGGCAGCGCGCCGCGCGGCCCGGGCGCCGCCCTCGCCGTGGACAGCGCCGGCACCGTCGTCGGCTCGGTCTCCGGCGGGTGCGTGGAGGGCGCGGTCTACGACCTGTGCCTGGAGGCGCTCCGGACGGGCGAGAGCGTCACCGAACGGTTCGGCTACAGCGACGAGGACGCCTTCGCCGTGGGGCTGACCTGCGGCGGGACGATCGACATGCTGATCACGCCGGTGGGCGTGCGGGCACCGGCCCGGACGGTCCTGGCGACGGCCCTGCGGGCCGCGGCCCGGCGTGAACCGGCCGCGCTCGCGCGGGTCGTCCGTGGCCCCGCCGAGCTGCTCGGCCGGGCGCTGCTGGTGCGGCCCGACGGGACGGAGGAGGGCGGTCTGGGCGGCCACCGGGACCTGGACCGGACGGCGGCGGCCGAGGCCCGGGCCCTGCTGGAGGCGGGCCGCACCGGCACGGTGGCCCTCTCCGCGGACGGTTCGCACTGCCCCGGCGGGCTCACCCTGCTGGTCGAGTCGAACGTGCCGCCGCCTCGCATGATCGTCTTCGGTGCGGTCGACTTCGCGGCTGCGCTGGCGCGGGCCGGCAAGTTCCTCGGCTATCACGTCACCGTCTGCGACGCCCGCCCCGTCTTCGCCACACGGGCCCGCTTCCCCGAGGCCGACGAGGTCGTCGTCGACTGGCCGCATCGGTATCTGCGGCGCGCCGGGACCGACGCCCGCACGGTCCTGTGCGTGCTGACCCACGACGCGAAGTTCGACGTGCCGCTGCTCAAGGCGGCGCTGCGGCTGCCGGTGGCGTTCGTCGGCGCGATGGGCTCGCGCCGCACCCACGAGGACCGCAACCGGCGTCTGCGTGCGGAGGGTGTGACCGAAGGGGAGCTGGCGCGGCTGCGTTCCCCGATCGGCCTCGACCTGGGCGCCCGGACGCCGGAGGAGACGGCCCTGTCGATCGCGGCGGAGATCGTCGCTGCCAGGCGGGGCGGCACGGGTGTCCCCCTGACCGTTTCGGACACGCCCATCCACCGGGACGGCGGAGAGCACCCAGGGGCGGCGGTCGCCTGAAGCGGCGGGCCCGTGGGGGATCCCCCCACGGGCCCGGTGCGCGCCGCTCCGGCACGGCTCACACCAGTTCGGGCTGCGGCTCGGGTTGCAGCACGGGCACGGCCTTGGGCTCCCATGTCCGGGTGACCCGTACGTAGTACTGGATCACCGAAAGCATCGCCAGCACGAGGAGCGGTCCGAAGACCCACGGATGCCTGGCCATCACCAGCGGCAGAAAGCGGTAGGACACCAGGAGCGCGACGAAGACCGTCGCGCCGTAGGCGGCCAGCTGGAGTCCCGACCGGTCCCAGCCCCGCGCGAGGGAGCGCAGCGCCGCCTCGATCGTGAGCGTGAACACCACACCGGCGATGATGTCCGCCCCGTAGTGGTAGCCGAATCCCAGGGTGGCGCCCAGCGTGGCAACCAGCCAGAAAGCACCGGCGTAGCGCAGAATGCGCGGCCCCTTGCGGGAATGGATGAAAATGGCCGTCGCCCACGCCGTGTGCAGACTGGGCATGCAATTGCGGGGGGTGATCTCGTCGAAGAGCATGTGGTGCGGGGCGCCTATCGCCGTCGGCGTGTCCGGCCACAGATTGCCCACCGCCCAGTGCCCGCCGTCCACGCCGTAGGCGAAGACCGGTCCGACCACCGGGAAGATCATGTAGATGCCGGGTCCGAGAAGGCCGATCACCAGGAAGGTGCGCACCAGGTGGTGGCGCGGGAACCGGCGTTCGACCGCCACGTTGCGCAGCTGGTACAGCGCGACGACGACCGCGGCGACCGCGAGCTGGACGTAGACGTAGTCGAGGACGTGGGCACCGACCGGCCCGGTGGCCCTGACCATCCGGCCCACCACCCACGAGGGGTTGCCCAGCGCGTGATCGGCGGTCGCCACGTACTGGTCGAGCACCGCGGGCCGGGTCTTCGAGGTGATGAGCAGCCAGGTGTCGCCGGTCTTGCGGCCGGCCACCAGCAGCAGACCGAGCCCGACGCCTTTCAGCAGCAGGAGGCGTTCCCGGCCGGTGCGGCGGGTGACGGCGATGACCGCACAGCCCAGGATCACCCACAGCGCGCCGTTGCCGAAGGGGTGGCCGTCGGTCACCTCGATACCCAGCGCCCATCGCCCGAGGAGGACGACGACGTCGATACCGATCGCGACGGACACCGCGATGAGCCGTTGCCGCCAGGTGAGCACCACCATCATCAGGCCCATGCTGGCGTACAGCAGGAATCCCGACTTGGGCGGGAATATCACTTCTTGCAGCTGATTGGTGATCGGCCCCGGCAGGCCGTAGCGGCGCGCGGCGATTTCCAGCGCGACAAAGAACACGAGGGCCACCGCGCCCGCCGCGCCCCACAGCAGCACCCGAGGCTGACGCCATGCGCTGAAATCCGGTCTGCACTTTATTCGCGAAAACACCCGCGACACTATAGGTATCAATTAAATGGCCGATTTTGTTGTGTATTGACTGGGTATTCAATTGCGCGCCGGGCGGCGCGGTTTCCCACGAAGGACGGGTGAGGATATCACTCACCCGAAGTTCGATCATGCTATCGGACCCGCGTCGGCCGATTTTCGCCGCGGGTCAGCCCCGGGAGGCCAGGAAGATCCGGTACCAGGCGATGGTGTCGTCCAGGGTCGTTTCCAAGGGGGCGGGCTTGACGCCGAAGGCGTCCTGGATCGCGGTGGAGTCCATGACCTGCGGCTCGGTGTGCTGATAGAAGAGCTCGGCATAGGAGTTCATGAAAACCTCGTCGAAGGGGCCGAACGGGCGCGGCTCCGACTTGACGGTGATGTTCAGCGGACGACCGATCCTCTCCTCGATCATCCTGAAGACTTCGCGGGTGGTACGGGCCGGGGCGGTGGGCAGGTGCCATACACGGCCGTCGCCCTCGGGGTTCTCCCCGAGGGCGGTCAGACCGGCGGCCACCCCGCGGATGTCGGTGTAGCTGTGCGGCAGGTCGATGTCGCCCAGCCCGACCACCTCGCCGCCCGTGAGCGCACCGGGGAAGACAGCGCCGCCCAGGGTGGAGTTGAGCACGCCGGGGCCGACGAAGTCGGCCGACCGGCCCAGCACGACACGGGCCCGTCCGGCACGGTGCGCGGCCAGGTACTTCTCGTCGAGGGCCGCCCGCATCCTGCCCTTGGCGCCGGTGGCGTTCCACGGCGTGTCCTCGGTCATGACCCGGCCGTGGGTCTCACCGTACGGATAGAGGGTGTCGAGGACGACCAGCCGGGCACCTTCCGCCTCGACGGCGCCGAGCACGGCGTCCTGGATGCCGGGCATCGCGTCGACCTGGAGGTGATAGGCGACGTTGACGCAGTGGTAGACGACGGCGGCGCCCTTGATCGCGACGCGCGCGCCCTCGAGGGTGCCCACATCCCCCTTGAGACGGGACACCCCCTCGGGAGCGGGACCGCTGCCCGAGCGGTCGACCAGCCGGACCGCGAAGCCGCGGCGGGCCAGCTCTCCGGCGAGCGTGAAGCCGGCCGGACCGGAGCCGAGGACGACGTGCAGATCACGTGCGGTGGCGGACATATCGGATCCCTCTCCCCTGCGGACCACTCCGGGACAACTCGCTCCCGGGCGAACAGTTAGAGACTGTAACTGCAATGAGAGGTATTCACAACAGTCCGCCGGCCCCTCCGCGCCTCCGCCGAGGTCGCCGTGGTGGACGCGCCCAGCAGCCCGGGCGCGCGGCGACAGCACGTACGGGGTGGAGAACCGCAGGGAGGACGGCCTGCCCCTGTCGCCGGCGCGCCGGCGGGGGCCATCGCGGGCGGGGGCACACCCGGCGACGTGACGTCCGTCGCCGGTCACTCGGGGGACAAGGCCCCCGTCGGGGGTGGGGAAGCCGCCGCGCGGCTCATGACGCGGAGCGCGGGGCGCCACGGGGCAGCGCGCGACGGCGCCCCGCGGCGGTCACGGCCGGCACCAGGGCGGGGGCACGCTCAACGCCCAGACGTCGCCCGCCTGGTGGACGTCGGGGTCGTCGGCGTCGTGATCACCGTGGCCGTACGGATCGGGGTCGTCGACGACGAAGACGCGGACGCCGGACTCGGGCACGCGATAGCGGTGGACGCTGCCGGAGAGGTCGTCGGGCTCCACCGTGCTAGTCCGGCCCCACCGTGGCCTCCCAGGCGCCGGGACCGGAACCGATGCCGGCACCGAGGACGTCGCCCCGCGTGGCGACGTGAGCGTAGAAGTCCACTACGGGCACCCGTGGTTCCCCTCGTGCGGGCATCGGCTCCTCGGGCGGACCCTGCCGGAGTCGGGTGCGGGTCACTCCCTCACAGCTCGTCGAGCAGTACGAGTTCCTCCAGCACCTTGCGCACCCGAGGACGCCAGTCGACGTGGCCGACCTCGTGATGGGCGGCGGCGAAGCGGCGGACGGGGGGCTTCTTGTCCCAGGAGCGCACCTCGGGTGCGGCACGCCGCACGTGGACCAGGGCCCCGACGACGTTCGTGTGGAAGACGACCTCCAACTGCTCCGGCCGCCGTGGGCCGGGTGAGCGGTCCGTGAGGACGAAGGTCTGGTAGAAGCCCCGGTGCTGCTCCACGCCCGGGATGTAGGAGTCGACGACGTAGGCGGAGTCGCAGTAGTACCCCTCCTCCGCGAACGCGTCCAGGACGGCCTCCTGCAAGGGCAGGGCCGACATGTGCAGCAGGTCGTTGTCGACTTCCGTGCCGTCGTCGTTCCAGTCGCGGCGGAACTTGCTCTTCACCGAGAGCACGACGCCCAGGGCCCGCCCGCCGAGCTCGCTCACCGGCACTTCCCAGGACAGCCGTTCCGAGAAGGTGAGGCGTTGCTCCTCGCCCTTGTGCAGAGTGAAGTCGGAGGGCCTGGCGACGCAGCTGTCGAACTCGTAGTCGCGCTCTTCACCGTCGTACCGTGTGCACCGGACGGTGAACCGCAGGTAGATGCCGTCGACAGGGGTGTCGCGCGCCCCTCCCCGGAGGAGCACCTCACCCTTCACGTCCCCGCCCGGATACACCGGCCCGAACACCTGCGTGTCGACCTCGATCGCCTCGTCCGGATCCCCGATCCCGAACAGCCGCTTGAACCCCACGCGCGCCCCTCCCCGAGTTCGCGATGATCAGACGAGAAGGCTAACAGCGGGCCGCGGCCGGCCGCGGTCGCGAGCGGCCGGCCGCGCCTGTCACGCCCGCGGCCGGCCGTTCTCCGTCACGTCACGACGCGGCCGGCAGCGAGTGGCTGCCGTAGGGGCGGGTGATGATCTCCATGCCGTGTCCCGCCGGATCCATGAAGTAGACACCGCGGCCGCCGTGGTGATGGTTGATCTCGCCCGGCTGCTTCAGGTGCGGATCGGCGTAGAAGTCGATCCCGGCCTGCCGGATCCGGGCGAAGGCGGCGTCGAACTCCTCGTCGGAGACGAGGAAGGCGTAGTGCTGCATGACGATCGACTCGGCGGGGATGGCGGCGAAGTCCAGGGTCACCCCGTTGCCGGTGGCGACCGGGATGAACGGGCCCCACTCGGTCCCGACCTCCAGCCCGAGGATGCGGGCGAGGAATTCGGCGGACTCCCGGTTGTCCCGGGCATGGACGATGGTGTGGTTCAACTCGACTGACATGTGTGGAATGCCTCCGAAGGGCAGACTCACGGGCACCTCCATGCCTCACCCAGCCGGTGACCGACACGCGATGCCGTACCGGGATCCTAACCGGACTCCCCCATGGCGGCGGGCGGTTGACGGAGCGGTGATCACACGGGCGGGCTCCGGCCGGGGGCACGGGGAGGGGGCTCCGGCCGGGGGCACGGGGAGGGGGCTCCGGCCGGGGGCACGGGGAGGGGGCTCCGGCCGGGGCCTCGCCGAGAGGGCCCCGGTCCCCCGGCCGGGAGTCGGCGCGCCGCTTCGGCTCATTCGCCCGCCGGCCGGGCGAAGGTGACGGGCAGCCGCGACGGGCCGCGCAGACCGCCGGGCCGCCAGCCCAGCTCGCTCCGCGGCACGGCGAGGGCCAGGCCGGGAAGGCGCCGCAGCACCGTCCCGATGGCGATCTGGCCCTCCAGCCGGGCGAGCGGCGCGCCCAGGCAGTAGTGGATGCCGTGCCCGAAGGCCAGATGGCCGTTGTCCTGCCGGGTGATGTCCAGCCTGTCGGGGTCGGGGAACCGTGCCGGATCGCGGTCGGCGATCGCGGACGCGACCAGGACCGTCGCGCCGCGCGGAACGCTCACGCCCCCGATCTCGACGTCCTCGCGTGCGAACCGGGCGATGCCGGGGCTGACCGGGCCGTCGTAGCGGAGGAACTCCTCGACCGCGCGCGGCAGTAGTGCCGGGTCCTCGCGCAGCAGCGTCAACTGCTCGGGGTGGGCGAGCAGTGCGGCGATGCCGCCGCCGATCAGGTTGACCGTCGTGACGTACCCCGCCACCAGCAGCAGGAAGGTCATGGCGATCAACTCGTCGTCGTTCAGCTTCTGTTCGTCGTCGTGTGCGGTGACCAGCGCACTGAGCAGGTCGCCCCCCGGGCGGGCGCGCTTGGCCTCCAGGTGCTTCGACACATAGGCGTGCATCTGCTGCCAGGCCCCGTCGACGACGGCCGGGTCGGGGATCGGCTCGTCCCGCAGGAGCAACGTGTCGGCCCACCGCTGGAAGTCGTGCCGGTCGTCCACCGGTACGCCGAGCAGCTCGCCGATGACGGTGACGGGCAGCGGCAGTGCGAAGTCCGCCACGAGGTCCGCGTGGCCGGCCGGCACCACCGCGTCCAGCAGCCGGTCGGTGATCTCCTGGATCCGGGGCCGCAGCCCGGCGATCCGGCGCGCGGTGAACGCCTTGGAGACCAGGCGGCGCAGCCGGGTGTGGTCCGGTGGGTCGGAGCGCAGCATGTTGCTCATCATCGACTCGCGCTCGTACCGGGGAAGCTGCTCGGCGAGGCGGGGGTCGGAGGCATCGCGCACGTCGCTGCTGAGCCTCGGGTCGGAGAGGGCGGCGAGCCCGTCCTCGTACCGGGTGACCAGCCAGGCGTCCAGGCCACGGGCGAGGACCGCGCGCCGGACCGGACCGTCCTCGCGCAGCCGCCGGTACAGCGGGAAGGGGTCCGCCACGAAGGCGGGGTCGGCGTACGGGAGGAGGACCGGCTGCTGGCTCATCATGCCTCCAGGACAGGAATCGACCGCATGAGCGCGCTTAAGACTCTTTGGTGGCTATATAACCAAATTGTCCGATCCTGGGTCGGCTCCGTGAGCATCTGGGCGGCCCTTCCCTTTTGACTGCCGGAAGCGTAGGTTCCGGTTACCCCGCGTCGGTGCCTTCCGAGGCGCTGGCCCGCCCGTCCCGGGGCGGCGGGCCACGCGGGGGCCAAGTGTTCCGAGCCCAGCCCGGACCGCCTGCCAGGCACTCCACCCTTCAGTGCGCTGATCGAGTGGGCCCGGAGCGTCATCCGCTCCGGACTCGCCCGTCGTCCTCCTGGTCCAGGTCCAGGCTCGTCGTCAGGTGGATCCGAGCCGTCGCCCAGCGAGATACGGCCGCGGGAGCTTCGTCCCGGTCGCGCGGGGTGCGGGACAGGTCGTCCGGGAGGCGGGCCGAGGCGTGCGGGCCGGTGCGACGCAGGCGGTCCGCGCCGTCACCGAGGGCGGTGCGGTGGCGGACGTCACATGGCGCAGGCCCTGCTGGGCCGCGTCCGCCAGGGTCGTGAGCGCGGCGGCGGTCACTCGGCGGTCACCTCGGTGAGGTCGGCGAGGATCTCTGAGGCGACGACCGGGTCGAGGTCGCCGAAGCGCAGCGGGTACGTACGGCTGGGCCAGTAGTCGCCGGGGATGGAGTCGAGCCAGACATGTGTGAAGGTCTGGTCGGGGAACACGTCCGGCGCGCCGACGGCGATGCCCTCGTCGAGTCCGACGACCACATGGCGCTCGTCGTCGAGCCGCCGGTGGAACCAGCGTTCCACGCCCGCGTCCTGCGGTTCGCCGCGCTCCCAGCCCCGTTTGGTGAGGCCGAGCAGTCTGCCGACCGGCGCCTTCGCCCCCTCGAACCGGGTCAGCCGGTGCCCGGCGGCCTCCTCCTCGGTCAGTGCGTGCAGGGCGCGGCCCAGCTGCGGGAACGGCTGGAGGATCGCGTGGTCGGCGAACACCTCCGACCACGCGTCGAGACCGTCCCCCAGGTGCAGCGGGTGTGCCACGCGGACCGTCGCCTCCTCGGGCAGCGTCAGCCCGTCGCCGTGGACGTCGGCGAAGGTGCGGTCCTCCGCGACCCGGAAGGCCGTCGCCACGCCGCCGGTGTCGCTGATCCAGACCAGCCGGCGGACCAGGTGCCCCACCAGGGGGTGGGCGACGAGCAGGTCCCGGAACTCCGCCGCCGTCCAGGTGCGCCGCGTCACCATCGCCGCCTCCAGGCGCCGTACCTGGTCGCCGGCGAGGGTGCGGACGTCCTTCTTCAGTGCGGTGAACCGCTTGCGCTCGGCCGGGGCCAGCTCCGGGTCGTCCTTGACGCCGGGCGCGGGCAGGGCCTTGCGCTGCTTGCCGTCGGCGTCCCGGACGTAGGGGCGCAGCTGCTCGTCGAAGCCCACGGTGAACTGCCGGGGGCCGTAGTCGATGACGGTACTGCCGTCCGGGTCGAGGCCGAGGTCGGGCACGAGCCGGTCGCCCAGCTGTTCGCCGGTCAGGCCCAGCCCCTCGGCGACCTCGGCGATCTTGTCCTGGGCGCGCTGCCTGAGCGCCTTGAAGGGCACGCGTTGGGAGATGCCGTGCAGATGCATCAGCGCCACGTCGGTGCCGATCGTCGCGAGCACGGTCAGTCCCTCGACGGCGCGGTGGTGGCCGCCCTCGCCGGGCCAGGCCCGCACGACGGGGGTGAGCCTGCGGACGGTGTCGTCGTCGCCGAGCCAGCCGAGCGCGTGCAGCGCCCAGCTGTCCTTCGCCGGCATGCCGGCCAGCCGCCACTGCTCGAACAGCCCCCAGGCGAAGCCGGCTAGCGATGCGGGAGTGCAGTGCGCGGTCAGCACTTCCAGGCCCGGGTAGACCTCGCCGGGCCTGGACAGCGCCAGCAGCATGAGGGCGTTGCGGACCGCGTCGGCGGGCAGGGCACCGCCCTCGGTGAGCATGAGCTGCGGCAGGAGCGCCGGCTCCGCCCAGGGGCCGACCGTCGGCAGGCGCGTGGGCAGGGCGCCGACCAGCGGATCGACGGCCAGTGTCTCCTCGACGACGTCCGCGCTCTCGCCCCCGCATCCGGCGACCGCCGCGGTGACCGCCGCGCCGCCGTGGGCGTCGGCCAGCAGCCGCAACGCCCGCTCCGCCCCGCGCCGGACCGTGCCGGCCGGCCCCACCGCGTGCGGCACCAGGAAGGGCACCGCGTCCAGGCCGTGCCGGGTCAGCCAGGCACGGGCGGTGGCGTCGGCGGACTTCAGGCGGGCCAGCCACGCACAGACCAGCGCGGCCACCTCGCCGTCGCGGTACGGCAGCAGCAGCTGCCCCAGGGTGCCCGGATGCCGGGCTGCGGCGCGCCGCAGCAGCGGCAGCGCGGCCGCACCGTGCCGGGCGGCGACCGGCTTCAGCGCGGCCTCGCCGCCCCAGAAGTGCTCCGGGGCGCAGTCGGCGAGCAGCGGTCGTACGACGTCCTCGGGGCCGTCCACGAACAGGCGCATGTGCCCGAAGCTCCCGAGCCGGCCGGTCTGCCGGAGGTACTCGATCTCGCGGGACCAGTCGTACGTGCCGCGCCGGCCGCCGTACCGGCTGCCCGCCTCTGCCCAGGCCTCCTGTTCGCCCGGCCGCCACACGACCCGGGTCTCGGGGGACGCGGGGATCTCGGCGGCGACGCGTGCCGCGCGGACCTTGCGCTTGCCCGCCCACGGCGGGCTGACCAGCAGCGCGGGCAGCGCCTCGGCGGGAGCCTCGGCCGCCCGGTCGGTGCGGGAGAGGTGGGGTGCCACGAGGTCCGCGGTCCCGGCGGGCAGATCCGGCAGCACGGCCGTGGTGAGAGCGGGGTGCGCGAGGACGTGCGCGGTCAGCAGTCGCCCGGCCGTCGACGCGTTCTCGCCGGAGCCGGCCGCCGCCGCGCCCAGCAGGCGCAGGGCGCGCACCGGGTACCGGCGCGTCGCCTCCAGCAGGTACGGGCGGACGTGCTTGTGGTCGACGCGGTCCAGGAGCAGCCGGAACGCGTCGTCCGTGGGCAGTGCGACCAGGATGTTGGCGATGGTCCTGGTCTGCTCGGAGCCGTAGGACCGGTCGAGGGCCTCGTCGAGGAGCGGGGCGAAGGCATCGCCGGTGCCCTCGGCGAGGGTGGCGACGAGCGCCGTCGTCCAGCCGTTCCAGCCGAGGCCCGCGCGGTGGCCGAAGTGCTTCAGCTGTTCGGGGGAGGTCAGCGAGCACAGCAGCATCGCCCGCAGCGTCTCGTCGGCCTGGGGAACGTCGAGGCAGCATTCGTCGGCCCACTCCCGCTCCGTGGGCAGGAGGTAGGAGACGACGATGCGGCGGCGTACGCCGGTCCGGCAGCCGGCCAGTGCCGCGACCGTCTGCCGGTAGGTGTCCTCGTCGGTCACGCTCAGCAGGGCGCGTACGCGGTCGGCGAACTTCGACCGCGCCCAGTCGCCGCCCGTGGCGGCTCCGGCCCGGAAGCCGATCCAGGCGTTCTCCCGCCGGGCGCCTATCTGGTAGTAGTGCTGCTCGACGTCGAAGTACTCCACCACCGCCTGTGCGGCGAACACCAGGCCGTGCGCGCGGACCCAGGCGTCGGCGAAGATGCCGTCCGGGTACTGCCAGTGGAACGTCAGCGACGCCAGCACCGCGGCGCCGACCGGGTTGTGACGACCGCTCAGGTGGGCGCGGGTGTCCTCGACGATCCGCGGGTCGCTCTTGGGGGCGGTGAGCATCGTCTCGACCCAGTCGGCCGCCTCGTGGAGCCGGAACGCGGTGCGCGGCTCGGCCTCGGGATGCAGCTCGGCGACGCTCCGCTCGATCCCGCCGCGCCGCGGATACACCTGCCGCCGCCAGCCGGCCGGCATCCGGAACGTCTCCTCGTCGGGCAGCTCGACCGGCCCGCCCTCCGCCGACGTCACGGCGGCCGCGGGAGCCTCGCCCTCGAACCGCCCCTCCGCCGAGCCCGCCCCGGCCAGCTCCCTGCGCCCCACAGCCCCTCCTCCGCCGACCCCAGCGGGATCGATCGCTCGATCAGATGGCCGTCACGCTATAGGGACCCACTGACAACGCCTCCTGGCGCCCGGGACGCGGCAGACCGGCTGACGGGTCATCTCCACGGGTGGTCGGGCGGCAGCGCGTGCGGGTGCGGGCGAGGCCGGCGAAGGCGAGGAGGTGTACGGCGCCGGCGGAGGCGAGGAGGTGTACGGCGCCGGCGAAGGCGAGGAGGTGTACGGCCGTGCGTTCGCGGCGGCGGTGGAGGCGGCGGCGTCCTGCGACCTGGTTGACCACGGGCACGCGATGGGGCTTGGTTCGGGTCCGTCCGAGCGCGGCACGGGGGCGGCTGGCCGATCGCCGTCCGCATCGCCGGCGGTTCAGCCCGGCAGTCTGTAGCTGAGTGTGAATTTGCCGTGGTGATGCGGGATCTTGCTGCGGAAGAACGCGTCCTGGGAGTTGGGGCTGTCCTGGTTGACAGCGATCTCGAAGGCTTCGAGTTCCTCGATCAGGAAGTTCCCCCCGGGGTCCAGCTTCTGATAGAGGAAGGGCTGGAACGGGTCCTCGGTGCCCAGCTGGATCGTCAGGGTCGTCGCGATCGGTACCTTCAGGTTTATCGAGGCGGTCTCGTTGCTTTCGACCCTGTCCGCGAAGACCTTCTCACCGTCGACTCGGAGGACGATCGGCTCCTCCGTCTGTTCGAGGAACTGGGCGAACACATCGAAGAATTTTATGTTCGTCATCAGGTTCTCCTCTTGCGACCGTCGCCGCTCGCCGAGGGAGGTCTGCGGCGTGAACGATGTCGGCAAGGCCCTGCTCCTCCAGCATCGCGCAGGAGGGTACGCCCCGCAACGTACGGCCGCTCGCGAGGGTCGCCGACCCGATGATCAAAAGTCAGCCGCCGCCCGCGGTTCGCTGGGGGCGCTGGCGTTGCCTGGCGCTCCCGCCGAAGTGCCTGGCGCTTCTCGCCAAGGCGGGCCGCCGGTGTGTCCGGCCACGATGGCTTACGTCAACAGCGCTACGAACCGACTTGGGGGAATCAGTAGGCTCAGGAACCCCTACAACGGCAAGTGTCCGGGCGTCAGCCACGGTTCCACCGCCGGCGGCGCGGCGCCGGCCTTGGGTAACTGCACTGCCACGAGCGACCATTCGCAGCTGTGGCGGTCGTAGTACATCCATTCGGGCGTTTACCTGATCGTCAACGCCAAGTCGAAGAAGAGCGTCGGCACCCGGGGCAGTTCGACGGCGCATATGACCCTGCGTCCAGGGCCGCTGCACCTCGGCGACGGGCAGCACCCAGCTCCGGAAGAAGTCGAGCGGCTGAGTCGGGCGACGGTGCCGGTCGCAGCCGTGAACGAGTGGCTGTGACCGGCGCCGGCGCAACGGCCGTCAGACGACGTCGAATTCGTTGCCCTCGGGGTCCTGCATGGCGGCGGCGTAGCGTCCCATGTCCGGCTCGTCCTTGATCCGCAGCACGGTGGCACCGGCTTTGACCAGCCTGTCCACCGTAGCCTTGACCCGCTGTGCGCGGACGTCCAGTGGAACGTCACGGCCCCCACCGACCTTCAGGTCGAAATGCCACCGGTTCTTGTTCTTGGCGGCCTTCGGCTCCGGAACCTGCTGGAACCACACCCTCGGTCCACGTCCCGCGGGATCGATGATCGACTCCGGAACATCACCGGCACCGGCCGGCAACTCTGCCTCGGGCACCCCCGTCGCCGCCCAGTGAGCACGCCAGGTGGCGTGCCCGCCCGGTGGAGGCTCAGGCACGTAGCCCAGGGCCTCGGCCCAGAAGGCCACCAATCGCTGCGGATCGGAACAGTCGATCGTCAGCTGCACTGTCATCTCCATGGCCGGAGCATCCCAGGCAGGTCTGACAGACGAACCGCTTGCCCGACAGGCCCCGACGAGGTCGAGCGGGGTAGGCAGAGAGACGTCGAGGACGGCGGCGGGGCTCGGTGTTCACCTCGGCCGCCGACGTCAGGTTCGCGGTCTGCCGAGGGGACAGCAGGCCGGGAAGAACGAGCGTAGCGGCCTGGTCGGCACGTCCGGTCACTGGCGCGTGCGGAAGGAAGCGCGGCAGCAACCTGCGCCGATGGTCACGCCGGCGCGGCATCCGGCACCGCGGCGGCCGGCCCGGCGACGCGCGCCCTGTGCCTCATCGCCCGGAGGGCACGGGCCGCGCGTCGCCGCGTACCTCTCGTTCCTCCGCGGCGGCCAGCCAGAAGAAGACCGGCGGCAGGCCGAGTTCGACCACCGCGAGCGCCGTCTGGAACCAGTGCGGCCAGCCGTGCACGGCGAGGGAGAGCAGCCGGCCCGCGCCGCCCAGCAGCAGGACGCCGGCCAGCCGGCGTACCGCCGGAGCCGGGACGGGCCGCTGCCGGGCGGCCCAGAGCCAGGCCAGCCCGTAGCCCACGAACGCGGCCCCCATGAACCGGCCCCAGCTGTCGACCGTCGCACCGGCGGAACCGGCGCCGGGGACGGCCGCGTTGCCGAGTATCACGTGGAACACACCGATCACCACGCAGGCCCAGCCCATGAGGTGGGTGAGTGCCCGCAGAGCCCTTGCCATGGTGCCTCCGAGACCGCATCGGCGGAGCGCTTAGTTGACGTGTGTCTACTAGGGTTCGCGCACAAGTAGACACATGTCAAGTAGCCTGCGTGCGTGCCTCCCCGCCAGCGACTCAGCCCCGCCGACCGCCGCGCCCGGCTCCTCGCCGTCGGCGCACGGCTCTTCGCCGCACGGCCGTACGACGACGTGCTCATGGAGGAGGTCGCCCAAGAGGCGGGCATCTCCCGGGCCCTGCTCTACCGTCATTTCCCGAACAAGCACGCCCTCTTCGCGGCCGTCTACCAGCAGGCGGCGGACCAGCTGCTCGCCGAGACCCGGCTCGATCCCGCCGACTCCCTGGTGGAGCAGCTCGTCCAGGGCATGGACGTCCATCTCGACTACTTCGTGGCCAACCGCAACGCCGTCCTCGCCGCGAACCGGGTGCTCGCGGGCGACCCGGTGATCCAGTCGATCATGACGAACGAGCTGGACGCCCTGCGGACCCGGCTGCTGACCGTCCTCTCCCTCGCGGACGACAGCGCCCGCCCGGCCGTGTCCGCCGTCCTGAAGAGCTGGCTGGTCTTCGTCCAGGTGCTCTGCGTCGACTGGCTCACCGAGGAGACGTGCACCCGCGACCGGCTCCGCGACATCTGTGTCGACGCGCTCCTCGGCGCCCTCCGGCCGCTGCTCGCCGAGGACCCCGCGGGCGACCGGCCCCCGCAGCGGCCCGGCGCCGCGCGCTCCCGGCCCCCGTCCACCGGCGGCACCGCGTCGCCTGCGGGCACGCCGGGCGAGCGGTAGGGCCCCCGTGGCCGCCCGCCGTACGGGCGAGCGGTAGCGGGGCCGGGTCTCTCGCCGCGCCCCTTACGTCTGCGGCATCGTGACGCGGTGCCTCGGAACGTGCAGGACCGCGAGGGAGGTGGCGGCCGCGGCGAACCCGAGGACGGCTCCGGCCGCGACGTCCCCGGGGTAGTGCACCCCGGTGTGGACCCGGGAGTAGCCGACGGCGACCGCCAGCGCCCCGAGCGGCACGGCGGCAGGGGGCAGCACGACGCCCACGGCGGTGGCGAACGCGGTCGCCGAGGCCGTGTGTCCGGAGGGGAAGGACGCGGACTTCGGCATGGGCACGTGCCGGTCCGTCACCACCCGGGCCTCGTCCCGGTCGGGCCGGCGCCGCCGGACCATCCGCTTGCCGAACAGGTTCGCCGCGGCCGAGGCCAGCGCGACCGAACAGACCCCGGCCAGCGCCGCCCGCCGAGGACGGCCGGGCAGGAGCGCGAGGCCCGCCGCCGCGGCCAGGGAGATCTTCGAGTGGTCGGCCGCGTGCGACAGCCGCCGCAGCGCACGGTCCAGCGTGGGCGTCGGGGTGGCGGCCACGGCCCCGTACAGGGCCCCGTCGATCGCGTGCAGGTCGCGGATCACGGAGGCCGCGGCGGGCCCGGCAGCGGCCACGGTGCGCCGGACCGACATGGTGACCCGGGTGGTGTTCCGGTCAGGCACGAGTCTCTCCTTGGGGAGTTCGCCGGCTACGGCCGAACGCGAGGCCGAGGAGCCGCCGCCAGTCGACGGGCGGCGCCGGGACCACGATGCCCGGCCGGTCACGCGGTACCAGGACCCGCAGCGCGCCCGGGCGGAGCGAGCACACGACCGGCGTAGGCATCCGCAGCGCCTCGCCGTCCACCGCCACGGGGATCTCCTCCGCGGCGGAGGTCACCTCGACCCGCCGCGCGGTCATGACGGTCAGCCCCGTGGACTGCGAGCCCCGCACGGCCAGGTCGGCGGCCTGTGCCGCGCTCTCCACCCGGACGCCCAGCACGCCCAGTTCGCCGCCGTCCAGGCGGAGCCGGCGACCGCTGCCGCTCGACGCGTCGGGCGTGATGTACGGGTTGTTGCTGACCAGCAGCGCCTGCTGGGACGCGAGGGTGCTGCCGTCGATGCGCGCGTCCAGCCACCGCACCTCCTCGCCGAGGAGCAGGTCCGGCATGAGGCTGAGCGCGGTACCCGCCTTGTCGTCGCGGTACTCGGGGTGCTGCACGACGTCCGCGTACACCCCGAACGACACGGTGTTGACGAAGGCCCGGCCCGCGACGTCGCCGAGGTCGACCCTGAGTTCCTCGCCGTCGGTCAGCGCGTCGAGGCAACGGGCCGGGTCGGACCGGTCGAGCCCCAGGTCCATGGCGAAGTGGTTGCGGGTGCCGGCGGAGATCACGAGGAACGGCAGATCGTGCTCGGCGGCGACCGCCGCGACCAGCGCCTGGGTGCCGTCGCCGCCCGCCACGCCCAGCAGGTCCGCGCCCTCGGCGACGGCCCGGCGGGCCAGCGCGTCGACGTCGGTCCGGACCTCGGGGTCGAGCAGGACGACCCGCGCGCCGAGTTCCTCGGCCCGCTCGACGAGGCCGAACCGGGCGACCTTCCCGCCACCGGACGCCGGATTCATGATGAGCAGGGGCCGCTGCGGCCGGGGCGCGGCGGTCGCTCGCACGGGCCGCTCCGGGCGCGCACCGCGCAACGCCGCCCGGGCGCACGTCAGCGCCGCGCCCCAGCACAGACTGGAGGCCAGGGCCGTCTGCCACACACCGCCCTGGGTGAAGAGGATCAGCACACCCACGGGCGCGGCGAGCGCGACCAGCGCCCCGAGCAGCCGCACCGCGCCACGGTGCGCCAGGAACCACCAGAGGCCGGCGGCGCAGACCACCAGCCCCAGGAGCCCGGCACCGGCGATCAGCAGGCCGCGCGCGCCCAGCGCGTGCATCAGCACGAACACGGCGCCGGCCGCCGTCAGCACGGCGAGGCGTGCGAGCAACCGCGCCGCCGCGCCCTCTCGGAGGAACGTCGTCCGCCTCCTGGCTATGTCGTCCTCCCCGTGCCGCGATCATCCTGTCGGTCCGTTGTACCAGCCGGGCCCGCGTGCGGCCGAGCGTGCTGCGCCGCGGCCCGGGCGGGGTCTCACGTATACAACCCGCGGTTCCCCCAGCGCCGCACCTTGATCACGCCGAGCGTGGCGTGCTCCCCGACCGACCGGTTTCGAGGATCTCCTTGAGGGGAGCGAGCTCGATGTCGACCAGGCCGGTCTGTTCCTTGAAGGCGGTCTCGGTGAGCGAGGGCGGCCGATGGAAGGTGATCATGAACTCGGCCCACCGGGGCCAGTTCGCGAGGTCGGCCAGTACGGGCACCAGGGCCTGCCCTCCCCCCGGTCGGCCAGGACGAGCCGGACCGTGCGCCGGGAGACGGGGTGGGGTTCGCGCCGGACGAGGCCCTGTGTCGGCAACTCCGGCCAGCGCGGGGGGATTTCCGTGGTGGCCGTCCCTTCCCCGGGGCGGCCGCCGGCTGTCAGACTCCCGGGCGTGCCCGACTTCGACTTCGACATGCTCGTCATCGGATCCGGACCCGGCGGCCAGAAGGCCGCCATCGCCGCGGCCAAGCTCGGCCGCCGGGTCGCCGTCGTCGACCGCCCCGACATGCTCGGCGGGGTCTCCCTGCACACCGGCACCGTCCCCTCCAAGACGCTGCGCGAGGCGGTGCTGTATCTGACCGGCCTCACCCAGCGCGACCTCTACGGGCAGAGCTACCGGCTGAAGGAGGACATCACCGTCGCCGACCTGACCGCGCGCACCCGGCACGTGGTCGGCCGCGAGGTGGACGTCGTCCGCAGCCAGCTGGCCCGCAATCACGTGACCCTCTACTCCGGCACCGCCCGCTTCACCGACCCGCACACGGTCGCCGTGTCGGACGCCTCCGGCCGGGAACGGCTGGTCGGCGCCGAGCACATCGTCATCGCCACCGGCACCCGGCCGGCCCGCCCCGGGAGCGTCGAGTTCGACGGGCGGACGATCATGGACTCCGACAACGTGCTCTCACTGGAGCGGGTGCCGCGGTCCATGGTGATCGTCGGCGCCGGTGTGATCGGCATGGAGTACGCCTCGATGTTCGCCGCGCTGGGCAGCAAGGTGACCGTCGTCGAGAAGCGTCCCGCCATGCTGGACCTGTGCGACGTGGAGATCGTGGAGTCGCTCAAGTACCACCTGCGGGACCTGGCCGTGACCTTCCGGTTCGGGGAGACCGTCGCCGCCGTCGAGCGCCACCCCCGGGGCACGCTCACCATCCTGGAGAGCGGCAAGAAGATACCGGCGGACACCGTGATGTACTCGGCGGGCCGGCAGGGTCTCACCGACGAGCTCGCCCTGGACCGGTCCGGCCTCGCGGCGGACGCGCGCGGCCGGATCAAGGTGGACGGCGACTACCGTACCGACGTACCGCACATCTACGCGGTCGGTGACGTCATCGGATTCCCCGCGCTCGCGGCGACCTCCATGGAGCAGGGCCGGGCCGCCGCCTACCATGCATGCGGCGAGCCGGTGGGCCGTATGCACCACCTCCAGCCGATCGGCATCTACACGATCCCGGAGATCAGCTTCGTGGGGCGGACCGAGGACCAGCTCACCGAGGACCGGGTGCCGTTCGAGGTGGGGGTGGCCCGGTACCGGGAGCTGGCCCGGGGTCAGATCATCGGGGACTCCCACGGCATGCTGAAGCTGCTGGTGTCGCCCGAGGACCGCACGCTGCTCGGAGTGCACTGCTTCGGCTCGGGCGCGACCGAACTGATCCACATCGGCCAGTCCGTGATGGGCTGCGGCGGCACGGTGGACTATCTGGTCAACGCGGTGTTCAACTATCCGACGCTGGCGGAGTCCTACAAGGTGGCGGCGCTGGACGCGACGAACCGGCTGCGCCAGATCGACCGCCTCGACTGACGTGCGGGGCCGGGACGAGGCCGGCCGTTCCGCCGCCCCTGATCCACTCCTGCCGCGCCATGGAGCCGCGGACGCGGTGCCGGACCGAGGACAGGGGCCCGGTCCGGGCGGGGAGGGACGGAGCGGAGTCAGGGACGGCCGTCTCGGACGGTGCTTCCTTCGGTGGTGCGGTCACGGCCGCGCTCCACAGCCTTGCGCCATTGCTCCGCACCTGCAACCCATGTGCAGTAAATGCGGCGGCAGGGCTTCCCCATGGGACGGACAGCGCTTCCCCATGGGCGGGGAAAGCCCGCCGGTCATCACGAGCGGGGTGTGGCGCGCGGTCGGTCCCGGGGCGCCGCTGCGCCGCGCAGCCCCGTCCCGGGCGGGCGGGCGCCGACTCGCGGCCGGTTCCCTCCGTCCCCGCATCCGGCTCCGGATCCGGGACCCACCGGCCCTCACAGGGACTTGCGCCGCACCAGCAGCCCGAGCACCAGCAGGCCGGGGAGCAGCGGCAGCCACACGGTCAGCAACCGGTAGCCGAGCACCGCGGACGCGGCGGCGGCGCCGGGCGCGCCGGCGGCGGTGAGGGCGAGGGCGAGCGCGGCGTCCAGCGAGCCCAGGCCGCCCGGCGTGGGGAGCAGGGCTGCGGCGCTGCTGGCCGCGAGGTACAGCAGGGCCACCTGGAGCGGGGCGAGCGGCAGCGCGACGGCCCGGGTGACGGCGATCAGGACCAGCGCGTGCAGCGCGGCGAAGGCCAGGGAGCCGCCCCACAGGGCCGCCGCGCGGGCCGGACAGGCGTGCAGTGCGCGGATGTCGGCGACCACCGCGGTGAGTGCTCGCCGGCAGCGCGACCACAGGGGGGTGGCCAGCAGGACCGCCACCAGCGCGGCCGCGCCCAGTACCGCGGCGATCACCGCCGGGGAGATCCGGGGGAGGCGCAGCAGCCCCGGGCAGGCCGGGGCGAGCAGCGCGATGAGCGCCAGTCGGACGGCGCCGCCCGCGGTTGCCTTGACGGCGAGTGCGCCGGCCGAGCGCGCGGCCGGCAGTCCGCAGCGCATCAGGAACCGCAGGTTCACCGCACCGGCGCCGAGCCCCGCCGGCAGCAGGTGGTTGGCGGCGGAGGCGGCGAACTGGGCGGCGACCAGCCGGGGGCCGGGCAGCCGCTGCACGACGGCGCCCTGCTGGGCGAGCGCGGAGGCCGCCCAGGTGCCCACGGCCGCCAGCGCGCCCATCAGCAGCCAGCCCTGGTCGGCGACCGCCAGCCGCCCGGCCCCGCTCTCCACCGCGGGCCAGTGCCGGCGGCCCAGGTACAGCGCGCCGGCCAGGACGACGAGGCAGACCGCCGCGTGCCAGCGGGCGCGCCGCCGGCCGAGGGGGGCGGTGAGGTCGGCGGGGGAGGTCATGAGCGGGCGTCCGGTACGACGGCGTCCGGTACGACGTAGTACAGCCGGTCCGCGCCCAGGGGCGCGGACGCCCAGGCACGGGCGTACCCGGGCGGCGCCGACCCGGCCGCGACCAGCGCGGCGACCGGCATCCGCCGGGCGGTCCGGGCGATGCCGTCCTCGGTGGCGTCGGCATTGGGCCCGGCCGTCGCGGCCGAGGCACAGCCCGCCGCGTAGGCGACCGGGATGGCCTCGTGCCCGGTGAGCAGACAGGGCGGACGGACCCCGCGGCGGTGCAGCTCGGCCGCGGTCCGGGCCCAGACCCGGTGGGCGGTGGTGGCGCCGCCGGCGACGCGCAGGACGACGCTGACCTGCCCGGCCAGATGGACGGCGAGCCCGGCGCAGACCAGCGTCACGACGACGGGACGCAGGACGGAAGGCGGGACGCGACGCGGGTTCGGGGGCGGGGCGGTCAGCAGGTGTGTCAGCGCGTCGGCCACCGGTACGGCGAGCAGGGCGTACGCGGGCAGCAGGAACCGCGGTGCCGCGTAGCCGATCAGGAAAAGGTAGGGGAAGGCGGCCGTCGCCGCGCAGGCGAGCGGCAGGGCCGTGGGCGCCGGACGGCGCGCGCGGACGGCGACGGCCAGCGCGAGAGCGGCGAGCAGGGGCAGCGCGAACCACCAGAGGGTGAGCAGCGGATGCGGCAGGGCGCCGGCGCACGGCCGGCACAGTGTCCGCCCGCCCAGGCTGCGCAACTGGTCCATCACTGCGAGGTGCCGGCCGAGACCGCCCTGGATCGCCGAGCCGTCGGACAGCCGGCGCGCCAGACCGCCGTAGCGCGCGTACGCCTCGATCACCCACTCGGCGGCGCCGGCCGCGAGTCCGGCCGCCAGCACGAGCAGGGCCCGACGGTGACGGCGCGCCAGGCCCGGGACGAGCAGGGGCAGGGCCGCCCAGACCGCGTCCACCGGCCGCGTGCCGGCCATCAGTGCCGCACTCCCCGCCAGCCCCCACAGCGCGGACCGGTCGGTGCGGGCGCGCAGGAAGCAGGCGACGGCGGCCAGGGCGGCCACGGCGACCCAGTAGTTGGGCATGGCCTGGGGGCCGTAGAACAACGTCACCCACAGAGAGGCGAACAAGGCTCCCGCGAGGGTGAGTACGCGGACCGGGAACAGACCTCGCCAGGCGCGCAGGGCGAGGAAGAGGGCGAGGCCGGAGAGAACGGCGAGGTGGATCCGGAGCAGCGTCGTGGACGACGACCAGGCCGCCACCGGTGCGACCAGCAGGGAGACGCCCCGCGCGCGCGGGGCGCTGAAGAAGGCGGCGGGGGCGTGTCCGGCGACCTGGCTGACGTAGATCGTCTCGTCCCAGCCGAGCCCCATGCCGCACCCCACGAGGAGCAGTTGGGCCAGGGTGAAGGCCGCGGCGACGGCCGCCAGGGGGCGGACGGTGCGGGCGGGGCCGGCGACCGCGCGGGGCGAGGGCACGCGGCTCGCCGCGTCGAGTGTCGCGGGCACACTGCCGGCCATGACCACCCCTCCGTCCCTCCAGGCCCTACACGTCGTAGGGTCCACTGTCACCCTACGACCTGTAGGGTCGCGGCGGGAGCGGGGGAAAACACGGAAAAACTACCGTAGATCACCCCCTCGCGTCCGGCAGGCAGGGCCATCCGGCCCACGGCCCTACGCGCTGTAAGGTTGGGGCATGGCTGGCACAGGGTCCCGCGGCAGGGCGGAGCGGCGCAGCGCCGGGGAGCTGGAGAGCGAGGTGCTGGCCGCCCTCTGGGCCACCGAGCGGCCACTGACCCCGGCGGAGATCCAGCACGAGATCGGCGGCGGACTCGCGTACAACACCGTACATACGATCCTCAAACGCCTTTACGACAAAGGGCTGGTGCTGCGCGACGCCGACGGTCGGCGCGGCGCGTACCGTCCGGCCAAGAACGCGGCCGAGCTGACCGCCCAGGCGATGCACGAGGCCCTGGACCGGGGGCCGGACCCGATCGCCGCGCTCCAGCAGTTCGTGACCGGACTCAGCGCCGAGGAGGAGCGGGCTCTGCGCGAACTGCTCGCCGGGGACGGCGCCAGAGGTGCGTGAGAAGCGGCGCATGACAGGCGGCGTGGGGTGCGGCGCACGAGGGACGACCCGGGGTGCGGCGCCGGGGAGACGGTCTGAGGTGCGGCGCAGGGGAGACGGCGTGAGGTGCGGCGCATGAGGTACGACGTGTACAGCCCGCTGGTGCTGTCGCTGCTGCTGTCGGCCGTCGGTCCCGTTCTCGCCCGGCGGGCCGCTCCGGCCGTCGCGGCGCGCGTGCTGGCCTCGGCCGCCGTGCTGACGGCGGCGGCCACCGCCTGGTCGCTCCTCCTGCTGGCCGCCGCGCTGATCGGCGACACCCCGCCGGTGATCCGGGCGGCCCGCGAGCACGGGCGGCCCCTCACCGATCCGGTGCCCGGGGTGATCGGGCTGGCCGCGGGCCTGGCTCTGGTGGTCGTCGCCCTGCGGATCCACCGGGCCGTGCGTGCGCAGCGGAGCACGCGGCGGGCGCTGCGGCGGCTCACCGCGGGGCAGCCGGCGGGCACCGAACTGATCGTCGCCGCCTCCGAGGTGCCCCGGGCGCTGGCGATCCCGGGCAGGCCGGGACGGATCCTGGTCACCTCCGCGATGCTGAGCGCGCTCGACCCGGCCGAGCGACGGGTGCTCCTGGCGCACGAGCGGGCCCATCTCGCGCACGGGCACGGGGCGCTGGTGACCGCGGTGACGCTCGCCGCGGCGGCCGACCCGCTGCTGGGGCCGGTGCGTTCGGCGGTCGTCTTCCTCGTGGAGCGGTGGGCCGACGAACGGGCCGCGGCCGTGGTCGGGGACCGGCGGGTGACGGCGAGGGCACTGGCCCGGGCCGCGCTCTGCGCGAGCCGGGCCCGCACCCCCTGCGCCCTGCACTTCACCGACCGGGCCGTCACCCGCCGGATCGCGGCCCTCCGGACGAGCCCGCCCCCGTCCCGGTGGCCCGCCGCCCTGGCCGTCCTCGCGCTCGGCACCCTGCCGGCGCTGCTCGCCGCCGACGCGACCGGCGACCTGCTGCACCTGCTGCCCGGGCTCTGCGGCTGACGAAGTCCTGCCCGGGCCGTGCGGCCGAGGACCTCCGCTCAGCCGCCGGGTGCGCGGTGCGCCGGCTGTTCGGGGGCGGGGCGGCGGGCCACCGGCGGTACGGCCCGGACGGCCGGCTCGTCGGTGCTGACGGTCAGCGGCTCGCCGTGGTGGCCGAGGGTGAGCGGTTCGCCGTCCAGGAGCGCGTACGTCACCTTGTCCGCGCCGATGTCCACGCGCAGCCGGCGCCCGCGGAACTGGACGTGGAAGGCGAGCCGGCGCAGCCGCTCGGGCAGCCGGGGCGCGAACCGCAGCCGGTCGCCCTCGCGCCGCATTCCGCCGAAGCCCGCGACCAGCGCCATCCAGGTGCCGGCGAGCGAGGCGACGTGGAGTCCGTCGCGCGTGTTGTGCTCCAGGTCGTGCAGGTCCATCAGCGCGGCCTCGGCGGTGTACGCGTAGGCGAGGTCCAGATGGCCGGTCCGGGCGGCGACGACGGCCTGGCAGCAGGCGGACAGGGAGGAGTCACGGACGGTCAGCGGCTCGTAGTAGGCGAAGTTCCGGGCGATCTGCTCCTCGTCGTGCTCCCGCTCGAACCAGTCGCCGCACGTGTACATGGCCAGCACCAGGTCGGCCTGCTTGACGACCTGCTTGCGGTAGAGGTCGAAGTAGGGGAAGTGGAGCAGCAGCGGGTACTGGTCGGCGCGGGTGCCCTCGAAGTCCCAGCGCTGGTAGCGGGTGAACCCGGCGTGCTGTTCGTGGACGCCGAGTTCGTCGTTGTAGGGGACGTGCATGGCGTCGGCGGCGTCCCGCCAGGCCGCGCTCTCCTCCTCGTCCACCCCGAGCCGCCCCGCCTCGCGCGGGTGGCGCTCGGCGGCGTCGGCCGCCGCCAGCAGGTTCTGGCGGGCCATCAGATTGGTGTACGTGTTGTCGTCGGCGACCGCGCTGTACTCGTCGGGGCCGGTGACGCCGTCGAGGTGGAAGACGCCGTGCGCGTCGTGATGGCCCAGCGACCGCCACAACCGGGCGGTCTCCACCAGCAGTTCCACGCCGGTCTCCCGCTCGAAGGCGGTGTCGCCGGTGGCCTCGACGTACCGGACGACGGCGTCGGCTATGCCGGCGTTCACATGGAAGGCGGCGGTGCCGGCCGGCCAGTACGCCGAGCCCTCCGGGCCCGCGATGGTCCGCCAGGGGAAGGCGGCGCCCGCGAGCCCGAGCTGGGCCGCTCGTTCGCGGGCCTCGTCCAGGGTGGAGTACCGCCAGCGCAGCGCCTCGGCGACGGCCTGGGGCGCGGTGTGGGTGAGCACCGGCAGGACGAACATCTCGGTGTCCCAGAAGGCGTGTCCGTCGTAGCCGGAGCCGGTCAGTCCCTTGGCCGGGATGGCCCGCTGCTCGGCCCGGGTGCCGGCTTGCAGGACGTGGAACAGGGCGAACCGTACGGCCTGCTGGATCTCCTCGTCGCCCTCCACCTCGACGTCGGCGCGGGCCCAGAAGTCGTCCAGGCAGGCCCGCTGGTCGGCGAGGAGGCCCTGCCAGCCGTCGTGCGCGGCGGCGGCGAGCGCCGCGTCGACCTGGTCGGCCATGGCGGGCAGCGACCGGGTGCCGGACCAGCCGTGGGCGACCAGCTTCTCCACCCGCAGGGTCTGGCCGGGTTCCAGCACGGAGGTGACGGTCAGCCGGGCCACGTCGATGCCGCTCTCGCTGCGGCTGGTGGTGCGCTCGGGCCCGGAGACCACGTGGTCGGCGGCCACGGCGACCCTGAGGCCGCTGCGCCGGGTGCGGTGCACCAGCCGCAGCCGCTCGCCGGCGGCGAAGCCGTCCTCCTGCTCCAGCGGCGACTTCAGCGCCCTCGCCGCGCGCGGGTCGCCGTCGGACTCGGGCAGGCTCTCGTTGGCGACCAGCTCCGACTGGATGACCACCCGGCTGCGGCTGCCGACGGCCTCCACCTCGTACGCCACCGCGGCCACCGCCCGCTGGGTCAGCGACACCAGCCGGGTCGAGCGCACCCGGACCGTCGAACCCGCCGGTGAGGTCCACTCGCAGGTCCGCTCCAGCACGCCGCGGCGCAGGTCCAGGACGCGCTCGTGGGCGACGAGCCGGCCGTAGCGCAGGTCGAAGGGTTCGTCGTCCACCAGCAGCCGGAGGACCTTGCCGTTGGTGATGTTGATGACGGTCTGCCCGGACTCCGGGTAGCCGTAGCCGGCCTCCGCGTACGGCAGCGGGTGCACCTCGTGCACGCCGTTGAGGTAGCTGCCGGGCAGGCCGTGCGGTTCGCCCTCGTCCAGGTTGCCGCGCCAGCCGACATGCCCGTTGGACAGGGCGAACACCGACTCGCTCTGGGCGAGGACGTCGAGGTCGAGAGCGGTCTCCCGGACGGTCCACGGCTCGACGGCGTACGACCGGTCGGTGATCACTGCTTGCCTCCCAGTTCGGCGAGCTCCCGGACGACGGTGTCGGCGCCGTGCGCGTACAGTGCCTCGGTCTGGCCCACCCGGTCCACGCCCACGACGTATCCGAAGCCGCCCGCGCGGCCCGCGTCCATGCCGGCCAGCGCGTCCTCGAAGACGGCGGCGCGGGACGCCTCGACGCCCAGGTCCCGGGCGGCTGCGAGGAAGGTGTCGGGGTGCGGTTTGCCCGGCAGGTTCCGTTCGGCGGCCACCACGCCGTCGATGCGTACGTCGAAGAAGTGCTCGGCGCCGACCGAGCGCAGCACGTCCCGGCAGTTGGCGCTGGAGGAGACGATCGCGGTGCGCAGCCCCTCGGCGCGGACCGCCTCCAGATAGCGCAGGGTGCCCTCGTAGGCCTCGACTCCGCCGGTGCGGATCTTCGCGAGGAGCAGTTCGTTCTTGCGGTTGCCGAGGCCGTGCACGGTACGGGCGTCGGGTGGATCGCCGGGGCCGCCCTCGGGCAGGCGGATGCCGCGTGAGTCGAGGAAGGCCCGGACGCCGTCGGCGCGGGGGCGGCCGTCGACGTACTCGTCGTAGTCGGCGGCGGAGTCGAACGGCCGTCCCTGCTCGCCCCGGTAGTCGCGCAGGAAGGCGTCGAACGTCTCCTTCCAGGCCGCCGCGTGCACGACGGCCGTCTTGGTGACGACCCCGTCGAGGTCGAACAGACAGGCCTGGATGGTGTCGGGCAGACCGAGCTGAGTCATACCCAGGACTGTTCCCCGTCGGGAGCGCTCCAGTGGGTGGCGCGCGCCACACACCGGGCGGCCGGGCGGTGCGACACTCTCCTGTGTGCCGCCGACCTCCGACCGTGTACCGCCCACTGCCGGCCGTGTGCCACCGACCTCCGGCCGTGTGCCACCGACCTCCGGCCGTGTGCCGCCGGCCTCCGACCGCGTGCCGTGGGCCTTCGACGATCTCCTCGTCCGCGCCCGTGCCCTGGCCCGGGACGGCCGGCGTGCCCTGCTCGGTATCGCGGGCAGTCCCGGTGCGGGCAAGACCACGCTGGCCGAGCGCCTGGTGGCCGCGCTGAACGCCGACGGCCCGCCGTGGGCGGCGCACGTGCCCATGGACGGCTTCCATCTCGCCGACGCCGAGCTGGACCGGCTGGGCCGCCGGGACCGCAAGGGCGCCCCGGACACCTTCGACGCGGCCGGGTACGCGGCACTGCTGCGGCGGCTGCGCGAGGAGGAGGACGAGGTGGTGTACGCGCCCGGGTTCGAGCGGGTGCTGGAGCAGCCGCTCGCCGGCGCGATCCCGGTGCCGCCCGGGGCCCGGCTGGTGGTGACCGAGGGGAACTACCTGCTGCTGGCGGAGGGGGCGTGGGGGCGGGTGCGGCCGTGCCTGGACGAGGTGTGGTTCTGCGAGATCGCCGAGGACGAGCGGATCGGCCGACTGGTCGCCCGGCACGAGGAGTTCGGCAAGGACCGGGCGGCGGCCGTGGCCTGGGTGCTGGGCACGGACCAGCGCAACGCCGACCTGATCGCGACCACACGGGAGCGGGCGGACCTGGTGGTACCGGCCACCGCGCTGCCGGCCCTGCCGCCCGCGGAGGGCTGACATTCGGGCCCTCCGGCCGCGGGGCCTGGTGGTACCGGCCACCGCGCTGCCGGCCCTGCCGCCCGCGGAGGGCTGGCGTTCGGGCACTCCGGTCGCCGGCGGCGCGTCCGCCGCGCCGGGCGCGCCCCGGTCCGCCGGGCGGTTCGAGCGGATCGAGGTGAACTCCGGCCGGCTGCGGGCCGTACCCGTGTGCACGGCAGAAGGTCTGCCGGTACGACTCGTGCGGCGGTGACGTCCGCGGCGGCGGGAGCGGTGCGACAGTGGGGCCATGATCCGGCCCCCGAGCCCTCCCGCCACCGCACGGCCGGTACCGCCTCGGTACGGATGATGGCGCGCGAACAGCACCCGGTCCTGAGCCCGCCCCCGGCGCCCGCCGCGGGGCCGGCACCGCAGGCCGCCCCCGGCCCGTACGCGCGGCTGCGCGGACACCGGCGGTGGCTGCTGCCCCTCCTGGTCGTCCTGCTGCTGGCGCAGATGGCCGCGGCGATGGTCACCACGGCCGTCCAGCAGACCCCCACCATCGACGAGCCGGTGTACGTCGCGACGGCCACCGACTATCTGCGCGAGCACCGGCTGCGCTACAACCCCGAGCATCCGCCGCTCGGCAAGCTGCTGATCGCGGCCGGGGTGGCGGTGGCCCGCCCGCACTACGACCCCTCGTACACCGGCACCCAGGGGGAGGTGGGCCGGCATCTGCTGTACGAGTCGGGCAACGACCCCTGGCGGCTGATGCTGTGGGCACGGCTGCCGGTGATCGCCCTGGCGCTGCTGTGCGGGCTGGTCGTGTTCGGGTTCGCCCGCGACCTGGCCGGCACGGCGGGCGGGCTGGTCGCGCTCGCCCTGTACGCCTTCTCCCCCGATGTGATCGCGCACGGTTCGCTGGCCACGCTGGATCTGCCGGCGGCCGGGTTCGTGCTGACGTCGGCCTGGCTGGTGTGGCGGGCCCGGCACCGGCCCCTGCGCCGGCTGCCGGCCGCGGGGGCGGCGCTGGGGGCGGCCGTGGCGACCAAGATGAGCGCACTGCCCGCGGTGCCGGTGCTGATGGCGCTGGCGGCGGTCTCGGTCATGGCCGCGGAGCGGTCCGGCCCGGCTCCCTGGTGGTCCCGGCGGGGAGGCCGGCCGGGACCACCGGGGAGCCGGTCGCGGCGGGTGCTGTCGGCGCTCGCGGGCGCGGCCGTCGTGGCGGTGGTGGCGGTCGCCGTGGTGTGGGCCGCCTACCTGGCCGTCGATCCCCGGCTGCGGTTCTCGCCCGCGGAGCCGGTACCGGCGGTGGCCGGGCTGCGCGGGCGGCTGGTGGAACTGCTGCCGGTGCCTCCGGCGTACCGGGCCGGGATGCGGGTGCAGTTCGGTCTGGAGGACTACCCCTGGCAGGGCTTTCTGTTCGGGCACCTGTACACCGGTTCGCTCTGGTACTACCTGCCGGCCGCCCTGCTCGTGAAGACACCGCTCGGGCTGCTGGCGCTGGGCGCGGCCGGTGCCGTGGCGGTGGTGGCGCGGCGGCGGCTGCGGCCCGCGGCGCCGTATCTGCTGCTGCCGCCGGCGGTGCTGCTGGCGGCGGCGATGACGGGGGCGCGGGACTTCGGCACCCGGTACACGCTGTTCGTGCCGGTGTTCCTCGCGGTGGCGGCGGCCCTCGTGCTCACCGTGCGGTGGCGGTGGCGCGGTGCCCTGACCGGTGCGCTGGTGCTGTTCGCGGCGGTGAGTTCGCTGCGTACGTTCCCGTACTACCTGCCGTACGCGAACGAGGCCTTCGGCGGGCCCGCGCGCACCCACCTGCTGCTGCACGACTCGAACGTGGACTGGGGGCAGGACCTGGGCCGGCTCGCCGACCGGCTCCGGGAGCGGTATCCCGGCGAGCGGGTGTGGCTGGTGTACAAGGGCAGCGGAGTGCCGTCGTACTACGGCATCCGCGCCGCCGATCCGCGCGACGTGCCGCCGGACCGGGTGCACGGGCTGCTGGTGGTGTCGGACTCCGCCGTCGCGAAAGCCCGCGGCCGGCTCGCCGAGCTGATCGCCGGCAGCCGGCCGGTCGGCGAAGTGGGCCGTTCCATCAGCCTGTACCGGCGCTGAGGACCGCGCCTCAACCCCCTGGTCACGGCGGTCGGTGAGCTATGTTGATTGCTCGTGGCAGACAAAGGAGGCCGACCGGTGCCCTCGCCGCAGCAGGCACGCGCACAGGCATCAGCGATCACGTCGGGCAAAGCGGTGCCCGGGACCGAGGCCGCCCCGACCTCCCGGCTCCGGGAACTCTTCGACGGCCCCCGCCTGTCGCCGGGGCAGCGGCGCATCGCCCAGTACCTGATCGAGAACATCACCGAGGCCGCGTTCCTGCCGATCACCGAGCTGGCCGACCGGGTCGGGGTCAGCCAGCCGTCCGTCACCCGGTTCGCCGCGGCCGTCGGCTTCAGCGGCTACCCCGCGCTGCGCGAGAGACTCCAGTCGATCGCGCTGAGCACCCTCGCCGGCGGGCCCGGGGAGGAGGACCGGGCCAACGAGCTGCAGGCGGCCGTCGACGCCGAGATCCAGAACCTGGAGAACCTGCGGCGCGACTTCGCCAACCCCGACCGGGTCATCCACGTCGGCCGCGAGCTGTCCCGCTCCACCCCCTTGACCGTGCTGGGCCTGCGCATCTCGGTGTCGCTCGCCGAGTACTTCGGCTACGCCGCCCGCCGGATCCACCCCGACGTGCGGCTGGTGACCCGCGGCGGCAGCGTGGCCTACGACGCGCTGCTCCAGTCCCGTGAGGCCGGCGGCAGCTGGGTGCTGGCCTTCGCCATGCCCCGGCACTCCCAGGAGACTCTGCACGCCGTCCGGGTGGCACGGGGCGCGGGCCTGAAGGTCGCCCTGGTGACCGACCTGGCGCTCGGGCCGCTGGCGGACGAGGCCGACGTCACCTTCGCCACCGGCACCGGCTCACGGATGGTGTTCGACTCCTATGCCGCTCCGGGTGTGCTGGCCGCGGCCCTGCTGCAGGCCATGACCGACGCCGATCCGGAGCGCACCCAGGCCCGGCTGGAGAAGTACGAACAGCTCTCCGAGCAGCACCAGTTCTTCCTCAGGGACTGACACGTCCTTCCCCGGGGGCCGGACTCGTTCGCCCCCGGGAACGGACGCGCGTTTCCCCGGGTCCGGACGTGCTCCTCCCGGGCGTGGAGGCGGAGCGGACGGGGCGTTCCCAGGAGCCGTTCCGGCGGCCGATCCTTCCGCCCGTGCCGGGCATCCGTGAAGATCTTGCGGCCACACACCGCATGGACGGGGATGATTCACCCCATACCGTGCATGAATTTTTTCATACGTCTTGCAAACGGGACGGCATATATAAATACTGCTCACGGATCGCGTCCGGCCCGCTCCGGGCACGGACCGCATCCGCGGACTCACCGCTCGCACACCGCCCCGAGAAAGCCGACGGACCGCCCATGCGCACGCACCACCGCACGCAGCGCCGGTTCCCCGCGTCCGGGGCTCCCGCACGGACACCTTTCGCCGCCGTCCCCTACCCACGTCGGCGGCGGGGGTGTACCGGGGCGTGTCGTCTGCGCGACGCGCCCGTGGCGGCCCCGGCCATCCCCTAGGCCGGGGCCGCCCCGAATCCGTCGACACCCTCACGACGCCGCACACCGGAAGCGATGATCATGCCTCTGACCAGCACGCGCATCAGCCCCGACTGGCCCTGTCAGGTCAAGACGCCGGGCAGCTACGACTGGGAACGCTCGGCCGCCAAATGGCTCCGCGAGCTGATCCCCGCGCGCTACGCCAGCTATCCGGCGCTCATCCGGCACCCGGTGCTGCTCGCCCGGCACGCGCAGATCCAGGTGCAGCAGGAGATCCGGGTGGCCCGGACCGCCCTGCAGACCGCCCGGGCCGAGCTGCCGATGCTCGGACTGCCCGAAACCGTGATCGAACACACGATCAAGCTGTACGCGGCCGAGGTCCTCCAGCTCCAGCACATCGCGCGCAGCGTCCGCGCGGTCAGCGAGGCCCTGGCCGGCCGCAGCACGAGCCGCTGACCCCACGCCCGGCCGGCCGCACCCCCACCCCACCCCCACCGCCGGGCCGGCCCACCGCCCGGCCGTCCTCGCCACCGGCCGCCGCGCGGCTCGCCCCCTGCCGCCCCCTGCCGCCCCGCCGTCCTCGCCGTCGGGCGCCGCACAGCTCGTCCCCTGCCGTTCCCTGCCGTCCCCTCCTGCCGCCCCTCCCCCGCCGCTCGGTCCCCCAGGGCCCGGTCCGCTCCCGCCGAGCCCTTCCCCGCCGGGGCCGGCCGCCGACGCCGGCCGGCCCGAGCCCGGACCGGAGCCGCGCCTTCCGCCCGCGGGCCCCTCCGCACCACCCGGAAGCTCGCATGAAGAACTTCCAGGACGTTCGTACGGAGGTCGTTAAAATCCCGACCCGGCAGACGAGTGATCGAGCGGTGTCGGATGTGCCATGCTCAACGCGTGACGAGCGAGCCTCTGCCTCCTGTTGATCGCGACACCGGCGCCGATCTGATGGCGCTGGCCAAGGTCGTGGCCCGGCAGCGCGCGGAGATGGAACGGCTGCGGGACCTGGCCGCGACCTCGGCGGTCCTGGAGCGGGCCAAAGGCGTGTTGATGGCCGTCACCGGGTGCATGCCGGACGCCGCCCACGAGGAACTGCTCCAGCGCGCGAAGGACGGCAACCGCACCCTCCTCGAACAGTGCTGGCTCACCCTGGGCGCGCTGCCGCCCCGGGAACATCCCCCCGGCGCCCCGACGACACCGGGCACGGGAGCGCCCGCCATCGTGGGCTCCTGGGAGCACGCCCCCGCCGGCACCGTGGACCTGGCGGACGTACTGGGGCACATCGGCCGTGACCTGGTCCCGGTCGCCTCGCCCCACGAGCTGACCGGCTGCCTGCTGGACCACCTGGGGCCCGAGGTGGACGCCGACGCGGTGATGCTCTACGAGCGGCTGCCCGAAGGCGGGCTCGGACTGATCGGGTACGCCGGAATCGACCCCGCTCTCGCCGCCCAGTGGCGGCACGTGCCCCCGGTGACCGGCGTGCCCGCCCTCGACGCCCTGGACTCCGGGGAGCCGCGCTGGCTGGAGGAGCTAGCCGAGGACCGCACGCGTTACCTGCTCATCGGGGACCCCCCGGAACGCTGGCGCACCCGGGCCTGGCTGCCCGTGCCCGCCGGTGAGACCGCGAGCGCCGCCCTCGGGGTGCTGCGGCGCCGCGACGCGCCGTTCCGGCCGCGCGAGCGCGAGCTGCTGCGGGCCGTGGCCCGGCTGTGCGCCGGCCGGCTGCGCGCCTTCGACAGCCCGCAGAACACCGCGCCCGGGGACATCTCCCAGACCGTTCAGGCCGTGTTCGACGCGCTGCCGGGCGCGGCGATCCTGCTGACGCCGCTGCGCGCCGCCTCCGGCGATGTGGAGGACTACCGCATCGACGCCGCCACCCCGGAGGCGGTCGACGTGTTCGGCCGGACCGGGCGGGCCATGGTCGGCAAGCACATCCTGGAGAGCTATCCGTCGGTCGCGGGCGAACCGTTGTGGCAGGGCTACCTACAGGCCCTCGAGACCGGAATGCCCTTCGAGGGCGAGCCGTTCGCCTACCAGGACGTCATCGGCGAGATGCCCGTCACCGCCACCTACACCGTGCGGGCGGCCCCGCTGGGCGAGGGCCTGGTGGTGACCTGGCTGCGGCACGACCCGGTGGACCGGCAGGAGCAGCGCCTGTCCGACGTGCAGCGGCTCGGCAACCTCGGCTGGGCGAACTGGAACCTGATCACCCAGGAGACCTCCTGGGCCGCGCAGACGTACGCCGTGCTCGGCCGGCATCCCGGACAGCAGCCGGTCCGGCTGGAGCAGCTGCCCGATCTCGCCGTGCCGGAGGACACCGGGCCGCTCGCCCACGCGATCGCCGAACTCGTCTCGCGCGGACGCCGGTTCGACGTGCCGTTCCGGATCGAGACGCCCGTGGGCGTCCGGCATCTGCGGATGGTCGCGGAGGCCGTCATGGCGCACGACGGCACCACGGTCGAGGTGCACGGCTTCGTCCAGGACGTCTCCGCGCAGCGCAGCGCGGAACTCGCCCTGATGGAGAGCGAGCGCGCGATGCTGCTCCAGCGCGGCATCCTCCAGGCCGAGCGGGCCCTGGCGACGCGGCTGCAGCACGCCCTGCTGCCGCTGCCCAGCAAGCCCGTGCAGCTGGCCGGGCTGCGCGTCGAGGTGGCCTATCTTCCCGCGCAGGCCGGTATCCACGTCGGCGGCGACTGGTTCAGCGCCATCGAGCTTCCCGACTACGACGCGCTGTTCGTGGTCGGTGACGTGGCGGGCCACGGCATCGGCGCGGTGGCCACCATGGCCCAGCTCAGGTTCACCGCGAAGGGCATGGTCAGCACCGGCTCCTCGCTCACCACCGCGCTGACGCGGCTCAACCAGCTGCTGCTGCACTCCCGCGACAGCCAGACCACCGCCACCATGGTCCTGGCCCGCTACAGCCCCGCCCGGCATGTCCTGTCCTGGGCACAGGCCGGACACCCGCCGCCGCTGCTGGTGCGCCGGGGCGAGGTGCGCTTCCTCGAACGGCCCGGCGGCATGCTGCTCGGCGCGACGGCCGCGCCCGAGTACGAATCGCGGGAACTGCGGCTGGAACCCGGCGACCGGCTGCTGCTGTACACCGACGGCCTGGTCGAACGCCTCGGCGAGAGCCTCGACGAGGGCTTCGCCCGGCTGGCCGAGGCGGTGCTCGCCCACGGCCGCGGCGGGGACGGCTCCCTGGACGCGCTGCTCGCGACGATGCTGGCGGACGAGCGACGGGACGACGTCTGCGTCCTGGACATCCGGATGCCGCCCGACGACGTGCGGGACGCGGCGGAGACGGCCGGGGAGTCGGGGGCCTAGGCCTGTCCGACAATTCTCGTCGTCGCCCGAAGGGCGGCCGCGCGGCGTCAGGTGCGTGCTCTCGGCGTGCCGGCTCCAGGCCCTCGTACCGGACGTACTCGGGGCCGGGGCCGGTGCGGCGAGAGTGCGTGCCTGGCGTCGCGCGGCAGACGCGAATTGTCAGACAGGCCCTAGGGACATGGTCCTCGCGGGTCAGTCCGCGGGGTGGCCGGCGTCGATGGTGAGGGCGTCGGAGATCCGCAGCAGCGGCCCGCCGTGCCCCTCGCCCCACTGGACGGGGTCGAGCACGAAACCTACGTGGTCGCCGCCGTCGGTGCGGTGCAGGATGGTGCCGACGAACCAGGCCGCCACGTCCTCCAGGACGGCGGCACCGCCGTACCCCTCCCCCCAGTCGAGCCGCGCGAACTTGTCGACCTCGTCGCCCGTCTCGCCGCCGAACAGTTCTGCCAGGTCCCGTTGGTCGCGGGTCAGCAGATGGACGGCGAGGCACTGCGCGGCCCGGGCGATGCGGTAGGTGCGGTTGGCCTTGGACAGCCACACGGCGAACCGGGGCGGGCTGATGGAGCACTGCGAGGCGAAGCCGACCAGACAGCCGGCGCGCTCCCCGCCCGCCGCAGCGGTGACCACGCACATGTCCGGGTCCAGCCGTTCGAAGAAGACGCCCGGATCCGCCTTCCGGCCACCACCGCCGGGCTCGGCCCGCCGACCCCTGTCCGCCGTGCCGTTCTGCTGCGCCATGCCGCTCCGCTCCCGTCCACCGCCGCCCGGGCCCAGTCCACGCCGGCCGCGTGGCGTTGCCGGCGAACCCGGTTTCCCCGCTGTTCCCGGTGTGCCCGGCGGGCCGCTCATGAATCGTCGCCCAAGCCGGTACGGGACTCCAGCGCACGGCGCGTGTCGTTGCCGTAGACCCCCGTCTCGTCGCCGCTGATGCCGTACCAGAGCTGGAAGCGGGCCACCGCCTCGGTGAGCGTGACGTCGTAGGTGCCGCTGGTGGAGCCCTCGCGGTAGACGTCCGGGATGCGCAGCAGCCGCTGTTGCAGCTCGACGACCTCGGGCCCGCTGTCGCCCTGGCGGAGGGTGCCGGGACCGTCGGGGTCGGTGGTGGCCGTGGCGGCGGCCGACGCTGCCGGGGCGCGAGTGGAGGGAGCCTCTGCGGGGGCGGACGGTACGGGTGTGGCGGGTGTGACTGCTGGTGGAGGCCGGTCGGTCGCGGCTGCCTCCCCGCGACCGGGGAGCAGCAGGGCGCAGCCGAAGCCGGCGAGCGCCGCGGCCGCCACCGCGAGGACGACGGCGATCCGGCGCGGTACCGGGCCGATGCCGGGGGTGCTCGGAGCGGGGGTGTCCGTGGGGCGTGGGTCCGCGGGCCGGCCGGTGGGTACGGGCGGCAGTTCCTGGGTGTCCTCCTCCACGGTGCGCGGCACGGCGGGGCGGGGGCCGGGCGCCGTACCGAGGGGTTCGAAGACCACGGGGTCCGGGCGGATCTCCCGCATCAGCTCCGCCAGGGCGTCGAAGCGGCGGGGCCGCAGGACGCGGACGGGTTCCAGGACCGGTCCGGGTGGCGGCTGTTCGGGGTCGGGCGGTGTCGGCACCTGACTCTCCTTCCGTCCCGAAGGCACGGGGCTTGCGCGGCGCTTGCGCTGAGATACGGCGCCCGCCGCGGCCCCGTTCAGGCACCCCCTCCCCCACCTGACGGTCGGTGCGGTCGGCTGACGGCCTCGGCATGCGCCACGGGGTTCGCGCCGGGCCCGGGGGCGGGTTCACGTGTTCACGGCCCGGGGACGGGTTCATACGTTCATACGCTCGCAGGGGAGTTCGGGGGCGCTACGATCACGGGTGTGACCGCTCCGGAACCGACCATCCTCGCCACGTCCGGAGGGCACCGTGCCGGTACACGCACCCGGCTGCTCTTCGACGCCCTGGTCCACCACGCGGTCGACCTCTCCGGCGTCCACGGCAGGCGTCCCCGCATCCTGTACGTCGGCACGGCGACCGGTGACGCCGAACACGTGACGGCGCGAGTGGCGGAGGCGGCCCGGGTGGCGGGCTACGACCTCACCCCCCTGCAGTTGTTCCCCATGCCGAACGTCGAGGACGTCGAGGGCACGGTCCTCGCGCACGACGTGGTCTGGGTGATGGGCGGTTCGGTGGCCAATCTGCTCGCCGTGTGGCGGGTGCACGGCCTGGACGTGATCATGCGGCGCGCGTGGCGGGCGGGGGTGGTGCTCGCCGGGGTCAGCGCGGGTTCCATCTGCTGGTTCGAGGGCGGCGCGACGGACTCCTTCGGCCCCGGGCTGCACCCGGTCACCGACGGGCTGGGCCTGCTGCCGTACGGCAACGGCGTGCACTACGACTCCGACGCGGGCCGGCGTCCGCTGATCCACCGGATGGTCGCCGAGGGCGCCTTCCGGACGGCCCACTGCATCGACGACGGGGTGGGTTTGGTCTACCGGGGCACCGAACTGGTCGAGGCCGTGGCGGAACTGCCGGGCAAGGGAGCCTACGTGGTCGGCCGCGCGGGCGCCGGGGTGGCGGAGGAGCGGATCGAACCGCGGCTGCTGCCCGCGCCCCGGTTCTGAACGACACCGGGCACCGTCAGGGCACACGCGCGGCCTGCCGTTTCCTTCGGTACGGGGCGTTCGCGCGGTGGCCGCTCCCCAACGGTGGGGCGGGTGCGCAGGAATATGGGGGTCACTTCCCCATGTGGGGGTCGCGGAGGTCTGGCACCTTCTTCCTCGTGACTGAGACCGCCAAGCTCCCGGCTCCCCGGACCGCCAGCCTTCCGACCGCGCTCAGCGCCCGCCTGCCGCTCGCCTGGTGGGCCCCGGCGCTGACCCTCGCGGAACGGCTCGCCGCGCCCGGACTCCCGGCGGGGTCCGCCGGTCCCGCGGCCGGGCGCGCTCCGTGGGACCTCGGGGACGGCGAGGGCTTCGCCCTGCGGCTGGCCCACCTCGGGGTGGACTGGGCGACCGCGGCGGCCCTCACCGCGGAGCCCGCCGAGCGTCTCGCCGCCCGCGCGGCCAAGCCGCACTGGGCCGACTACGCCGAGGCGGCACTGGCCGCCGCCCCCGAGAGCCTGGACGAGCCGACCGCGGACGGCGTGGGTCCCGGGGTCTTCGCCGCCGTCGTACGGCCGCTCGTCGCCCCGGCCGCGGACCGGCTCGCCCGACGCACGGCGGACGTTCCCACGGCCGAACAGGCCGTGTGGAAGGAGGCGTTCGAACGGCGGCTGACCGAGCAGCTGACCCGGCAGGCCGCCCGGACCCTGGTCCACGAGCTGTCCCAGGCCCGGCGTGCCCGGCGGCTCGTCGGAGCGGGCCCGCGTGAGCGGTTCGCCTGGTTCGTCGCCGCCACCGGCAGCCGGCGGGGCCTGTCCGCGCTCTTCGCGGCCTACCCGGTGCTGGCCCGGATGCTCGCGCAGACCGCGCTGGACGCGGCGGACGCGGCGGCGGAGCTGGTGACGCGGTTCCAGGCCGACCGGGAGGACCTGGTGACCGGGCTCCTCGACGGGCGCGGGCCCGGTGCGCTGGCCGGGGTGGACCTCGGTCTGGGCGACGCCCACCAGGGCAACCGGGCGGTCGCGATCCTGCGCTTCGCCGGCGGCGACCGGCTCGTGTACAAGCCCCGGCCGCTCGAACAGCACGCCCTGCTGGACGACCTGACGGACTGGCTCGGCACCAAGGTGCCCGGCCTGGCGCTGCGCACGCCGCGCAGCCTGCGCCGGCCGGGGTACGGCTGGCTGGAGTTCGTGGAGCACCGCTGGTGCCGGTCGGTCACCGAGACCGACGCCTTCTACCGTCACCAGGGTGCGCTGCTGGCCCTGCTGTACGCGGTGGACGGCGCCGACATGCACTACGAGAACGTCATCGCCTGCGGCGACCAGCCGGTGCTGGTGGACGCGGAGACCCTGCTGCACACCGGCCTTCCGCAGGCCATGACGGCCGGCGCGGATCCGGCCGCGGACGCCCTGCACGCCTCCGTGCACCGCACCTGTCTGCTGCCCCACCTGCTGATCGGGGAACACGGCGCGCTGGACATCTCCGCGCTGGGCCGCGACGCCGAGGGCACCTTCCCGAGCGAGGGCCTGCACTGGGAGGACAGCGGCAAGGACACGATGCGGGCCGTACGGGGGGCGGTGCTCAGCCCGGCCGCGCAGAACCAGCCACTGCCCGCGGGGGCTCCCCTGGAAGGGGCCGACCACCGGGCGGCCCTGCTGGAGGGATTCCGCACCGGCTACGGGACGCTGGCCGCGCACGGTCGTGAACTGCTCGCCCCGGGCGGCCCGCTGGCGGAGCACGCGGACAGCCCCGCGCGGCTCATCGTGCGTTCCACCCGCCTGTACGCCACGCTGCTGGAGGAGTCCGCCCACCCTTCACTGCTCGGTGACGCCCTCGCCCGGGAGGGTGTGTTCGCGGTGCTGTGGACCGAGTCCGAGCACGACGAGGCGCGTCGGCGCCTGGTCGAGCACGAGACCGCGGAGCTGTGGCGCGGTGACGTCCCCCTGTTCGTGCATCGGCCGTCCGGTACAGGGGTCCGGACGGCCGATGGCACCTGCTTGCCGGACGTCCTGCCAGTGGCCGCCCTGGCCGCGGTCGGCGAGAAGCTGGCCCGGATGGACGAGGTCGACTGCCGCGACCAGGAGTGGGTCATCTCGGCCACGCTGGCGGCGCGCGGCACCGGTTCACCCCTGGCACGCCGTTCCGAGCTCGCCCTCGCCCCGCTCCCGGCGGTCGTGCCGGACACCTCGCGGCTGCTGGCGGCCGCGTGCGGCATCGCCGACGAGATCGCCGCCCGCGCGACACGCGGCGGCGGCCGGACCAACTGGCTGGGCCTGGAGCAGGTGTCGGGGCCGCACTGGGCCGTGCTGCCGATGGGTGCCGGGCTGGGGCAGGGTTACTGCGGGGTGGCGCTGTTCCTGGCCCAGGCGGACGCGCTGACCGGGGCCGGGCGATATGCCGCGCTGGCCCGGGAGGCGGTCCGGCCGCTGCCCGCCCTGATGAAGGCGCTGGCCGCCGATCCGGAACTGAGCGCGGCTGCCGGACCCGGCGCCTACGCCGGGCTCGCCGGCGTCGTCCACACTCTCCTGAGGCTGCCGGCACTGCTCGGTGAGGACGTGACGGGCTGTCTGCCGGACGCGCTCACCGCGCTCGGGCACGCCGTCGCCGCCTGCTCCGACCGGGGGCTGGCCGGCGGCGCGGCCGGGGCGCTGACCGCTGCCGTCGCCGCGCACGAGGCGACCGGGGTACCCGAGGCCCTGCGGCTGGCCGACGCGGTGGCGGATCTGCTGCTGGCGACCGTACGCGGACCGGACCGTGCGGGCCCGCCCGCGGACGCCGCGGACGGCGGCGGGCCCGGGTTCGCCGACGGCGCGGCCGGTATCGGCTGGGCTCTGCGGCGCTACGCCGGCTGCCGCCCGGAGCGCGCCACCGCGCACGCGAGCGCCGCCGACGCCCTGCTGCGTGCCGCGGTCCGCACCGTACGGGCCGCTCCCGCGGACCTCTCCTGGGTCTCCGGGGTCGCCGGCGTGGCCGCCGCCGCGCCCGCGGACGCCGCCGCCGCGCTGACGCCCCTCCTGGCGAACGCCGAGGTGCGCCCGGGGCTGAGTCTCGGACAGGGCACGCTCGGCACGCTGGAGGCGCTGGCCGTGCTCGCCGGGCGGGGCGACGCGGTGGCCGCCGGGGCGCTGTCCCGGTGTTCCGGGCAGGTGCTCGCGCTCGTGGAGGCGCAGAGCCACCGTTGTGCCACTCCCGACCACGTCCCCTCCCCCGGGCTGCTGACCGGACTGTCCGGCATCGGCTACGGTCTCCTCCGTCTCGCCCACCCCGGAACCGTGCCGTCCCTGCTGCTCCTGGAAGAGCCCGGTCACTGACCGGTCGCGTCCCCGCTCCCTCGCACCACGCTCACGGAGCGCGGCCGGCCCCGCGCCTGTGCGGGGCCGCCATGGCGCCCGCCGGCGGCGTCGTCACCACGCGCGGCACACTCGCTTCTCGCCCCCGTGACGCGGTGACACCGGGCCGGTTCCCGGGCACGTGAGGGCGAGGGCCTGCGCCCGGCGGGGCGCGGCGGTGGCGGAACCAGTCCCCGGCCGCGCGACCTGCCGCGGGCCGCGATGTCCGATTACTATGTGCGTTCATGCGTTCCCATGCGCCTTCTCTGGTCGGACGGGACTCCCAAACGGCCCTGCTCGAACGTGCCCTGGCCGACGCACGCCAGGGTCGCGGCGGTGTCGTATTCCTGGTGGGAGAGGCGGGTGTCGGCAAATCGCGGCTCGCCGCGGAGGCCGTCGGCGGGGCACTGGGCGCCGGGATGCGGGTGCTGCGGGGCCGCAGCAGCACCACGGGGCCGGCTGCGCCGTTCCGGCCGCTCACCGAGGCCCTGATGTCGCTGTTCCGCGGCGGCGACCCCATGGACGACCTGGCCCTCGGCCCCTACCGGCCGGTGCTCGGGCGGCTGATCCCGGACTGGGACACCGGGGAACGGGACAGCAGTTCCATGGTGATCCTGGGCGAGGCCGTGCTGCGCCTGCTCATCGCCGCCGGGCGCGGGCAGGGCCAGTTGCTGCTGCTGGAGGACCTGCACGACGCCGACCCGGAGACGCTCGGCGTTCTCGAATACCTGGTGGACAACCTGGAGTACTCGCCCGTCCTGCTGCTCGCCACGGTCCGGACGGATTTCAGCGACGCCCTCGACCTCGCGCAGTCCGCCCGCCGGCGCGGCGCCGCCACCCTGGTGGAACTGCCGCCGCTGACCCGGCCCCAGGCGCACGGGATGATCGCGGCACAACTCGGCGCCGACGGCCCGGAGCAGGTGCCCGCGGCGGTGCTGGAGCGGCTGTGGGAGGACAGTTCGGGAAGCCCGTACCTGATCGAGGAGTTACTCCAGTCGATGATCGGGTCCGGCACCCTGGTGCAGGGGCCGGAGGGCTGGCAGGCCGTCGGTGACCTCCGCAGCGACGTCTCCTCGTCGCTGGCGCGCGGCATTCTGCGGCGCATCGACCGGCTCGGCGCACAGGGCCTGACCCTGCTGTCGGCCGCCGCCGTGCTCGGACGGCGCTTCCCGCTCACGGTTCTGCAGCGGATGACCGGCGTCGACGACCGGGCCCTGCTCAGCCATCTGCACGCCGGGGTGGCCGCGCGGCTGGTGGTTCCCGACGAACCCGCGCCGGACTGGTACTCCTTCCGTCACTCGCTCACCGTGGAGGCCCTGTTCACGCAGATGACCCCGGGCCTGCGCGCGGACCTGGCCCGGCGGGGCGCGGAGGCGGTCGAGGAACTGCATCCGGACCTGGCCGGTGACTGGTGCTCGCTCGCGGCCGGTCTGCGCGGCACGGCAGGCGACAAGGTGGCCGCCGGTCTGCTGTTCGCGGACGCGGGCGGGCGAGCACTGGCGGCCGGGGCGCTCGGCTCCGCCGTCACCCTGCTGAGCCGGTCCGAGAGCCTGCTGGCCGACGCGGGCGATCCGCAGTCGCGGGCCATGGTGCTGGAGAATCTGCTGCCGGCCCTCGCGGAGGCCGGTGACTTCGCCCGCGCCCTCGACCTGGCCGAGGACCTGCACGCGCTGGACGGCTCGGGGTTGAGCCCCGTCCGCCTGGCCACGCTGCACACCCGGCTGGCCAAGGTCGCCCACACGGCGGGCCGGTGGAGCGACGGCAACCGGCAGATAGCCCGCGCCCGCGAGGTGCTGGCCGCGGCACCGGACGAGTCGGCCGCCGCGGCCGTCGACGTCACGGCCGCCTACCTGGCCCTCGACACCCCGGCGCCCGACCGCACCCAGCACGCGGAGAAACTGGCCCGGTCCGCCGCCGACACCGCCGAACGGCACGGTCTGCCCGTCGTCGCCTGCCAGGCCTGGGAACTCCTCGCGACGGTGGCCCGCGAGCGCGACCCCGAGGAGTCGGCGGCGATGCTCGGGCAGGCCCTGGCCACGGCGGAGCGCCACCGTCTCCCCCTGCAACGCATGTACGCGGCCACCCGGCTCGGCGGCAACGCCTGGCTGGAGGACGGCGACACCACGGGCCTGCTGGCCGCCCGCGAGGAGGCGCTGCGGCTCGGCTCCGTGAACATCGTCCACACCGTGGACGGCATCCTCGTGCTGGACGCGGTGCTGGGCGGCCGCTACGACGCCGCCCGGTCGGCGGCCGCCGAGTGCATGGCCGTCGTGCGACGGCTGCGTCTCGCACCCGTCGTGCGGTACGTCCTCATGGCCCAGGCCGTCCAGGCGGCCCACCACGCCGACCGGGCGGCGATGGAGCGGTCGCTGGCGGCTTTCGCCGAGTGGGACGGCGCCGGATCGCAGGAGGAAGCGCTCGGCCGCGGTCTGGCCCGGGCCTTCTGCGCGCTGCTGGAGGAGGACCGCGGCCTCGCCCGGGAGGAGCTGCGGCAGGTGCTGGCGCTGGAGGCCGGCAACCCCTCCACCTATCATCTCGGCGGCACCCACGGTCTGGTGCTGCTGCTGGACGTGCTCGCGGGGGACGCGGACCGGGCCCGGCACGAGGAGATCACCGCCACCGCCGTCGCCCGGATGCGCTGGAACCGTCAGTTCGTGCTGCTCACCGAGGCCGTCCTGCTGGGTCGCGAGAACGCGGGTGAGCGGGCGGCGGCCACGGTGGAGGCCGCCCTGGCGGTGGCCGAGCCGTACCCGCTGGCCCAGCATCTCGGGCTGCGGCTGATCGCGGACGCGGCGCACCAGGACGGCTGGGGCGATCCGGTGGGCTGGCTGCGGCGGGCGGAGCACTACTTCCACGAGCGGGACGTCCAGGCCGTCACGGGCGCCTGCCGGGCCGGGCTGCGCCGCCTCGGTGCCTCCGTGCACCAGCACCGCACCGGTACCAGCGGCATCCCCGACCGGCTGCGCGCCCAGGGCGTCACAGTGCGGGAGTTCGAGGTGTTCCGGTTGCTGGCGGAACGGCTGAGCAACAAGGACATCGCCGACCGGCTGTTCATCTCACCGCGCACGGCGGAGAAGCACATCGCGAGTCTGGTCACGAAGACGGGGGCGGCGAACCGCGCGGACCTGTGCGCACGGTCGGCCGCCCTGCGGGACGGCTAGCGGGCTTCCCGGCCGGCCCGGCGAACGGACGTGATGCCTGTCCGCCGGCGCTCCCGCACGTCAACCGGGCCCGCAACCTGTGACGTACCGCTCACCGGCCACCGGCCCGTCGCTTGTACGGGGTGCCGCGCGCCGGACGCGTGCTGCGCGTTCCTGGGGAAGAGGCGGACTGGGCGTGTGCCGGGGCCAAGAGCCGGCACGAGAAGACACGGCGGTGTCTCCGGCCTTCCGGACGTCCGGGAGGCCCTCTGGCCTTCCGGACGTCCGGGAGGCCGTGCGGGGGCGCACCGCCGGCCGCATCGGCTCTCTCACCCGCCTCACCCGCCTCATCCGCCAAGCCGCCATCCGCGACGGCACCGAACACATCACCAAACAATCCCTCGACGCCGTACAACTCGACCACCTCGCCGAAATCCACCACCGCCCCGGCACCCGAACCCGGAACCGTGCACCCGGCCTCTGAACGAACTCGCAACGCACCAGGTCAGCCAGCGCCCAGCACGCCGACGATTCCCCTTCCGGCGTCATCAGACGCAGAGTCGCAACAGGTGCCGTGTAGTCGGAATTTCCGAGATGCCGGGGCCGCCTCGGAATGACACACTAGAAGAAGGAGTGAATAGAGAAATCCACCTAAAATCTTGACGGTGAAACCAAGCCTGTCAATGTGGCATAGCTTGTGACGTAATCCCATCGGCGAACAGGCATCGCCGGAAATATCTTTACTTCCGCCTTGGCCTGGTCTAAGGCGGTGCAATCCGCAGCAAGAGCTGCGGACATGGCAGAAGAATGCCCCATCTCGCCGGCAGCGAGCGCGACAGATGGGGAGGCAGTATGGCACCTCTCATTCGGCTCCCATTGGAGGGCGGGGGGTCCGTCCTGGTCGAGGCGCCAGCGGCTGTGTGGGAAGGGCCGGTGAAGGCCGGTCGCATCAGCGATGCCATCCACGAGCTGCCGACGACTCTGCAACAGGCTCTGGAACCGGTGACGGAGACGGCGCGCGCCGTACTCGATGTATTGGGCAAGGCCAGTCCTGACGAGATCACGGTCGAGTTCGGTGTCGATCTCTCGGTGGAGGCTGGGGCTGTGATCACCAAGAGCCAGGCCGGTTGCCACTTGAAGGTGACCTTGTCGTGGAAGAAAGGCGACGCCGGTCTCCCTCAGACAGATCGGAGTGGGGGCTGACCCGTGGAGAACGCCGACACGCCGGACAGTGGAACGGCACCGGACCTGCTCGCTGCCGTGGCACAGATTCTCGGACCGGATGGCCAGGTGGTCGGAGCTGGTTTCCTGGTGTCCGAAGGGGTCCTGGTCACCTGTGCGCATGTCATCCAGGCTGCAGGGGGCGGCCCCGGTGCGACAGTGCATGTGACCTTCCCCCATGTGGAAGGCGCACACCGGGTCGAGGGCGATGTCTCGGACGAGTTGTGGCGTGCTCCTGAGGACGGCGACGTGGCCGTCATCCGGCTGAACGATACGCCGAGGGGTACGAAGGCACTGCCGGTGGGCTCCGCGGTGGGTTGCCGGGGTCATCACGTGCGTTCGTTCGGGTTTCCCGCCCAGGCTCGGCCGGAGGGGCACTTCGGTTTCGGTGTGGTCGGTGATCTCCTGCCAGCCTCCGCGGGCCAGGGCGCGCTTCTTCAGCTGACTTCCGCCAACGACCTCACGGCCGGTTTCAGCGGCGGCCCTGTGCTCGACGAAGTGACCGGCCTGGACATCGGCATGCTGACCGAGATCACCGCCCCCGACGCGTACGAGCGGGGGCAGGGAATCGCCTATGTCATTCCGGTCCAGGTGTTGCGGGAGATTGTGCCGGCACTGGCTTTGCGAGAGGTGTGCCCGTACCGGGGACTGGAGCCGTTCACTGCGGAGCAGGCCCAATGGTTCGAAGGCCGCAAGGACGCGGTGCGACAGGTCGTCGCCTATCTGGCGGGACAGCGACGGCTGGCGCTGCTGCTGGGGCCCTCCGGCTCGGGCAAGTCGTCCCTGATCCAGGCCGGTGTCCTGCGTGCGCTGGCCGCGGGTGCGCTGCCGGGGAGCGACCGGTGGCTGTCGGTCCTCGCGCGCCCCGGGCAGGACTTGCTCGCTGGAGTCGAGCGTTCCGGGCTGCCTGGGGCCTCCGCCGAGGGGATCGCCAAGGCGGTCACCCGTAAACTCGCGGCCAATCCTGGTTATCAGCGCGTCCTGCTGGTCATCGATCAGTTCGAAGAGCTCTTCACCCAGCCTGCCGACGGCCGGCAGCAACGCCGCCTGGCCGCCGCGGACCAGATCACTGCGGCGGCTGAAAGTGACGCCGCGCTCAGCGTGCTCCTGGTAATGCGGGACGACTTCTATCCCCAGCTGGCGGCTCTGGCGCCCAAACTGCTGGAAGCCGCGATGCCAGGACTGCTCAACGTGCCGGGCACCCTGAGCGAGGCGGACCTGCACGACATCATCACCCTGCCCGCCCAGGACGTGGGGCTCCAATTCCAGCCAGGGCTACCGGAACAGATCATCAGCGACGTTCTCGCCATCACCCCCGGGGCAGCCGCGTCACGCCAGGCGCCCGTGACGGTACTGCCCTTGCTGGAGCTGACGCTCAGCCAACTGTGGCTCCGACGGCAGGACGGGTACCTCACCCATGTCGCCTACCGTCGCATCGGAGCGGTGAGCGGAAGCCTGACCACCTGGTGCGACAACGCCCTCAAGGAGCTGTCCCCCGAGCAACGCCTCATTGCCCGCAGGATCCTGACGTCCCTGGTTCACCCCACTGACCCCAGTCGCAACGTTGCCGCCGTACGCGCACAGGTCCCGCTCCGCGAACTACGTGACCTGGGAGCTGCCCCTGGCGGTGCACCGGACGGCGGCCAAGCCGTCGACCAGGTCATGGCCACCCTCACACGCCATCGCATCATGACGACCCAGACGCTCCGCGCTTCTCCGAGCGGTGCCACGGCGCCTCCGGGAGAGCCGGTGGCCGAACTGGTACACGATGCCCTCATCCGCGACTGGGGCGTATTGCGCGAGTGGGTCAGCCAGGACCACCGTTTCCAGGACTGGCTGGACAACACCCGTGAACGGCACGCCCGCTGGACTGCAACAGCCGACTCCGGAGACCTGCTCGGCGGAAGTGCACTCGCCGAGGGCTTGGAATGGTCACGGCAGCGCCGGCTGCCGGCCGACATCGCGGCCTTCCTCGCCGCCAGCAAACAGCGGCAACAAGCCATTGTCCGGCGTAGTAGACGCCTTAACGCTATTCTTGCTTCGCTCCTGGTGCTCGCACTCGGTGCCGCAGGAGGTTTCCTGTGGCAATGGCACACGGCCGACACAGAAAGAAAAGCCAGCCAGTCCCGGCAACTCGCCGAGGAATCAAACACGCTCTTCGACAAAAACCCTGACCTTGCCTCCCTGCTGGCTATCCAGGCATACCACACGAGCCAAACTCCCGAAGCTCTTGCGAGTTTGCGGAATGCTGCGGCTGTCTCTTTTCCGTTGCGCCGGCGTCTGGTCGTCCATACGCGTGAGGTGTATTCGGTGGCGTTCAGCCCCGATGGTCGCACGCTCGCCACCGGAAGCATCGACCACACCGCACGGCTTCGGGACATGGCCACCGGCAAGACCCGCATCATCCTCACCGGCCACACAGGTCCGGTGTGGTCAGTGGCGTTCAGCCCCGACGGACGTACCCTCGCCACCGCCAGCCAGGACAGAACGGTACGGCTGTGGGACGTGGCCACCGGCAAAACCCGCAGAATCCTCACCGGCCACCACGACTGGGTGAGCTGGGTGGCGTTCAGCCGCGACGGACGTACCCTCGCCACCGCCAGCAAAGACCACACCGCACGACTGTGGGACGTCGCCACCGGCAAGACCCGCATCGTCCTCAAAGGCCACCACAACTGGGTGTACTCGGTGGCGTTCAGCCCCGACGGACGTACCCTCGCCACCGCCAGCAAAGACCACACCGCACGACTGTGGGACGTCGCCACCGGCAAACCGCGCACCACACTCACCGGCCACACAGATGAGGTTTGGGCCGTACAGTTCAGCCCGGACGGGCGCACTCTCGCCACCGGCAGCTCTGATCAGACAGTCCGGTTGTGGAACCTGGCCACCGGCAAGTTCATCACACTCACCGGCCACACAGCTCAGGCTTGGGCGGTGGCGTTCAGCCCGGACGGGCGCACCCTCGTCACCGCCAGCGCCGACGAGACCGTACGACTGTGGGACGTCGCCACGGGCAAAACCCGCACCACACTCACCGGTCACACGGGCGAGGTAGAAGCCGTGGCGTTCAGCCGGGACGGACGCACCCTCGCCACCGCCAGCGACGACAAGACCGTGCGCCTGTGGGACCTGGCTACACCCGCCTCAAAGACGCGCACCACCCTGAATGGCCACACGGGCCCGGTCGGATCGCTCGCGTTCGACCCGGACGGACGCATCCTTGCCACCGGCAGCGACGACAAGACCGTGCGCCTCTGGGACCTGGTCACCGGCAAGACCCGCACCATCATCGGAGGCCAGACGGATGAGGTGTGGGCCATGAGGTTCAGCCCGGACGGACACACACTCGCCATCGGCTGCGCCGACGGAAGGATACGGCTGTGGAACGTGACCGCCGGCGAGACCCGCATCATCCTCAAAGGCCACACAGACAAAGTGACCTCCGTGTCCTTCAGCCCCGGCGGACACACACTCGCCACCAGCGGCTATGACGAGACGGTACGGCTATGGGACGTCGCCACCGGCCGCCTCCTGAGGACAATCGCGGTCAGCCAAGGTGCTGGCTTCTCGGCAAATTCGGTGGCGTTCAGTCCCGACGGACACACCCTCGCCTTGGGCATGAACGACAACACCGTCCGGCTGTGGGACGTGGCGACAGGCAAGATCCGCACCACACTCACCGGCCACACGGACGTGGTCACCTCCGTGGCGTTCAGCCCCGATGGACACACCCTTGCCACCGGCAGCGCCGACAAGACCGCACGACTCTGGGACGTCTCCACGGGCAAAACCCGCACCATCCTCGCCGGCCACACGGATGTGGTGCAATCTGTGGCGTTCAGCCCCGACGGGCACACACTCGCCACCGGCAGCGCCGACAAGACCGCACGACTCTGGGACGTCGCCACGGGCCGTGCCCTCACCACCTTCACCGGCCACACCAATTGGGTGCTGGCAGTGGAGTTCAGCCCCGACCAAGGCACCCTCGCCACCGGCAGCGGCGACAAGACCGTACGGCTATGGGACTCGGTCCTGCTCAGACCCGACACCGCAATACGCACCATCTGCCAACACGTGAACCGCGATCTCACCACGGACGAACGAGCGGCCTACCTACCAGACCAGTCCGTGAGCCCCGCCTGCCACCCAACCTGACCCACCAACGACCGATCCCCGGGCGCGCCAGGGGTGGTCCCCGCGCATGACGTTGCCGCCGGGCGTGGTGCAGGGGGGAGTCGGCGCGGTCGCGGCGGATGAGGACGACGTCATCGACGCCCCGCCGCGCGGGAGCGGGGCGGGGCGTCGATGACGGCCGCTATGCGGTCTTGCAGTACGCGCTGATGGCGGCGTTGATCTGCTTGGCCTCGGCCGCGCTCACGGTGTGCGTGCTGTTGCTGAACCGGGCCTGCGCGACGTCGTCGGCCTTAGGCGACTTGCCGTTGATGGCGGAGCACTGGTTCCGGGTGTTGTCGATGGCCTTGTCGGGATCGGCGACAAGGGCGGCGTTCACCTTGCGCAGTGCGGCCAGCAGGTCGGTTCGGGCCTGGCCGGTGGGCACGGCCGGTATGCCGGCGACGGCGAGCGGGTCGGATGCCTTGGACGCGGTGGCCGAGGGGGTCGGCGTCTTGGCGGGCTTGGTGCTGCTGTCGTCGCTGCTGCTGCACGCGGTGAGCGTAGCGGCGAGGGCGAGGGCGGCGAGCGTAGTCATGGTGGCGCGGTTCATGTGGTCCCCACGGTGGTGCTGATGGTTCGCGTGATGCGACTCGCGAAGGGGCCAGATGGTTGTACGGCACATGCGCATGCCCCGCTTCGGGTGGGTACGGAAGGGAACGACGCAATGCGTGGTGCCCTGCCGTCCGCGAGGAGGGAGTTGATGATGTCGACGGCCACCCCGGGGGGCGAGGATCGCGTTCGCCTTCCACCGGGCGCGCGATTGGGCGAGCGGCCGGGCCGTCTGCTTGGGCGGGCGGGTCTTGCGGGCGGCGATCTGGTTCAGCTTGGCGGGGTCCGCGCAGTCAAAGAGGTCTTCGGGAACCGGGGACAGCGCACGAGGAGGCAGGGGATGCACGCTCGCGGTCGCGCCCCGAGCCCCCAAGCGACGTCGGAATGAGCCCTCATCGGCAGAGCCGGCCGGATGGTTCCGCTCCCGATCACTTCGAAGCGGCACCTGCGCTCGCCCACGGGAACCGTGGATGGCGCTGTAGGCCGCACGATGAGGTTTACGACCCCGGCAACCCAATGTGACCTGCTTTTTTGTGACCGCGGCGAAAGATTGGGGGGTTGCTGGTCTGTTGCTGTCGTTTGTTGGACGTGCTCTGGAGGGCGGGTTTCTAGGGTCATGCGTGTCCCCCGGTGATCCGGCCACACGGACCACCGTTCTCGAGCTCGTTCTGGAGATTTCTGATGCGCGCTATGCCTCGTCGTGCCCTGCTCGCCGCTCCTGCCGCCGTGCTGATGTTCGCTCTGGTCTCCTGCGGTGGAGGGTCCGACTCCGACTCCGGCAGCTCGAACGCCGCGGGCACCGAGCAGTCGGCGCAGAACGCCGGGGACGCCCAGTCGGGCGCGGCCGAGGACGAGGCCGGTGAGGAGAAGGAGACGCCGCTGGCAGGTGAGGTCAAGAAGAAGGCCGAGGCCGCGGCGCTGGCGAAGTACCCGGGCACGGTCGTGAAGTCCGAGGAGGACACCGAAAAGCCCGGCATGCTCGCGGTGGAGGTCAAGAAGTCGGACGGCACCACGGTCGAGGTCTACCTGGACAAGAGCTACAACGTCACCGGCACCAAGCAGGAGGGCACGGAAGAGAACGAGGGCTGACATCCCCGCTCCTGTCGTCGTATGCCGTCCCGCTGCCGCCGCCAGGCTCATCACCACTCCCGCTTCGATCGGCCGGGCGGCGCCCCTTTTCTTTCCGCTCTGTCAGATCTGTCGCATCGTCCGTTTCTCTGGTCCCCGGCGGGTTGTGATGAACGCTCCGGCTCCGGCCGCACAGCTGTGCGAGCCTGTCGCCATGCGGCTGCTGCTGATAGAAGACGACGACCGGATCGCCGGGCCCCTCACCGAAGGGCTCGGCCGGTACGGATTCACGGTGGACCGGGTACGCACCGGTGCCGCCGGCCTCGCCGACACCGTTCAGGCTCCCGATCTGGTCCTGCTCGACCTCGGGCTGCCGGACATGGACGGTCTGGACGTCTGCCGCACGCTGCGCGCCCGGTCCGCGATCCCCATCATCATGATCACCGCCCGGGGTGAGGAAGCCGACCGGGTCGTCGGACTGGAACTGGGCGCGGACGACTACCTCGCCAAACCGTTCGGCGTGCGGGAACTGGTGGCCCGGATCCGGGCCGTCACCCGCCGTACCGGCACGCAGCAGACGTTGCCCCAGGCAGCGCACGCTCCGGCGGCCGAGAGGGCACCGGCATCCCCGCCGACGGTCGCGGCGCAGCGGCTGGGTCCACTGGAGATCGACCGCCGCACCCGGCAGGTCCGCCTTGAGGGCCGCGAGATCGCGCTGTCCCCGCGGGAGTTCGACCTGCTCGCCCACCTCGCGGATGATCCCGGCGCCGTGCATTCCCGCCAGCAGATCATGGACAGTGTGTGGGACCCGCACTTCTTCGGCCCGACCAAGACCCTCGACGCGCACGTCGCGGCGCTGCGCCGCAAGCTGGGCGATCCCACCTGGATCATCACCGCGCGCGGCGTCGGCTTCCGCCTCACCGTTCCCGGCGAGGCAGAGCCGGGCGAGGGGGCGTCATGACCCGGCGCCTGATGCTCAGCTACCTCGCGCTGGCGCTACTGGTCCTGCTGGGGCTGGAGATCCCGCTCGGCTACCTCTACGCCCGCGGAGAGGAATCCCGGTTCTCCCAGAGCGTCGAACGCGACACCTCGATGCTGGCCGAGGTCGCCGAGGAGAACATCGAGAAGGGCAACCTGACCGCCCTGCCGGAACTGGCCAGAGAGTACGCCGAAGACAACACCGGCGCCCGTGTCGTGATCGTCGACCGCACCGGCCTGGTCCTCACCGACTCCGCCGGATCCACCGTCACCGGTACCACGCTGGCCGGCGAGCCGGACATCGCCGCCGCCCTGCGCAACCGGACCACGGTCACCACGCGCACCGGCGCAGACGGCACGGATGTTCTCGCGGCCACGATGCCCGGCTCCTCCGGCACCACCATCCGCGGCGCGCTGCGGGTGACCTACCCGATGACCACGGTCGCCGACCGCGAAACCCGCATCTGGACCGCCCTCGCCCTGGCCGGCGCATGCATCCTGGCCGCCGTCGCGCTCGTGGCGTTCACCCTGGCCCGCTGGATCACCCGGCCCCTGCGCACCCTCGAACGCGCCACCACACAGCTCGCCGCCGGCCGCCTGGACAACCCGCCCGACGCCCGCAGCGGGCCCCCCGAACTGCGCCGCCTGGCCAACGCGCTCACCCACACCGCCACCCGCCTGCAGCACCTGCTCCAGGCCCAGCACGGCTTCGCCTCCGAAGCCTCCCACCAGCTGAAGACTCCGCTGACCTCGCTGCGGCTGCGCCTGGAGAACTTCGAGCCCTACCTCGACCCCCGCGCCCATCCCAGCCTGGAAGAGACCATCGGGGAGGTCGAACGCCTCAGCCGCATGGTCCACGGCCTGCTGGCCCTGGCCCGCCTGGAAAACACCGCCACCACCCCCGAACCCGTCGACGCGGACGCCGTCCTCGCCGAGCGGGCGGCCATGTGGGAGCCGCTCGCCGCCGAGCAGTACGTCACCATCACAGTCTCCGGACCGGCGGCCGGCCGGGTGTGGTCGATCCCCGGGGCGCTGGAGCAGATCATCGACAACCTGGTCGCCAACGCGCTGCGGGTCTCCCCACCCGGCACGACCATCACCCTCGCCCGTGCCCCCGGTGCCGGTCTCCACGTCATCGACCAGGGCCCGGGCATGCCGGAGGCCGACCGGGAACGGGCCTTCGACCGCTTCTGGCGCGCCTCCGACTCCCACCACGACGGCACCGGCCTGGGCCTGCCCATCGTCCGCCACCTTGTGCACGCCTCCGGCGGAGAGATCACACTCCACGCAGCCCCCGGCGGAGGTCTGGACGCCCGGGTCCGGCTGTGCCCCGCGAGCCGGGAAGGCCGTTTCCCGCCAACTGCCATGACAGGTGCGGCATGCCGGTGACTGTGATCACCAATCGAGAACGCTGGGCTCCTTCAACGCGCTGACTCGCCAGGGAAGACGAATGCGCCGGGAAACCCTGGGACCGCCTGTCGCGTACCGCAGCGATCGGTCCGGGCGAGCGCGCGGCGACCGCCCGGCATGCGGCAAGGCGGTATGCCGCGCGGAGCACGCCACACCGGCAGGCGAGCGCGGAGGGGTTGATTCCCCCTTCCCCTCCGGCCTTCCCCTGGGACAGGGGCGCGATCTCTTCACAGATTGGCCACATGTACGATCACGCGTCACTAGATGAGGGGGCCACCTACCTGCCGTGGCTTCTACCGGTACCCCCTCCAGCACTCGACGGAGATCGTGTACGTGGGCAGCAGCAAGAGTAAGAACGAGACGGCGATGGGGTGTGGCGTCTTCGCGGTCGTCGCGCTCGTCCTGGCGATGGCGACGCAGTGCGACGGCGATGACGGCAAGTCGGGTGCCGCGTCAGCGACCAAGCCCAGCGCTTCCGCCGGCGTCACGGCCGGCTCACGGACGTCCGCCCGGCGGAAGCCGAAGAAGGTCACCATGTCGCTCGCGGAGATCGTCGGTACCCCTGGCTCTCTGGCTCAGTTCAAGAAGTTCGTCGCGGAGCACGGGACCACTGAGCAGAAGAAGGCGGTCGAACACCTGAAGAAGTGGCGAGGATACTCCCGCAAGGTGTACCCGGCCATCGAGGTGGCGTCCGACTACCCGACGGTCGACTACGAGGCAGACGATGCTGTCGACAGGACCTTGGTCCTGGAAGAACAGTCCCAGTACATCGCCGAGGCGTTCGCATCGTGGTGGCAGGCAGATGAGCCATCGGTGATCCAAGTCTTCGACCGTGGCGGCAAGTACACCGCCGGTACCTCCTGCATCCGAACCGACAGTGTCAAGGTCCACGGGTCGTGCTTGAACCTCTGAGGTGAGCCGGGCCCGAACCCGGCCCTGCCGCCCCTGACGGTACTCCGGTCCTTATGCCAGGCGCCCCCGAAGAGGGCGCCTGGCTGCGCAGTGGCGAGCAGGACCTCGCTCCAGTCGCGGTCCTCGTCGGTGGCGTCAGGCGCGTCCTCCTCGTGCCGAGCAGCCTCCACGCCTGCTTGAACAGGCCGCCGGCGACCATGCCGCTGACCGCGCCGAGCACGAGACCGACAGGTTCGCAGGCGAACCCGGGCGCTTTGGCTTCATCCCTTCCGGCGCCGGCACAACAGCCAGACGGCGACGGCCGCGCCGGTGGCGGCCAGCAGCAGACGGTTGTCCCGAGCCGCCCTGGCCGCCTGGGAGGACCCTGTCCGCACAGACTCCGGCGCCTTCTCTTCCCACAGCTGACCGGCCTCGGCCGCCCTCGCACGAACCTGCCCGGCGGCTTGGGCGGCCTTGTCCTTGATCGGGTCCGGCAACTTGTCCTGCACCAGAGCCGCGGCCTCGACCGCCTTCTCCTTCAACTGCCCCGCTTGAAGCACGGCCTGCTCCTTCAACTCCCCTGCCTTGGCGGCGGCCTGTCCCTTGACCTCGGCGGCCTTCTCCTGGGCGCGGGCCTTGACGTCGGTCCTGGCCGCGAGCGTCTCCACCGTCTGGCCGAGCTCTTCGCGGGTCTGTTCGACCTGCTCGCGCAGCTCCTCGGTGTTCTCGGCGGTCGGCTCGTCGTGAGGCGGCTGGGTCATCGGTGTGCACTCTCCTTGATCTCGGCCACGTCGGCCTTCACGTTCTCGACCGTCTGCTGCGGTGTGGGCGGCGCGGCCTGGTCGACCTGCTTCTTCCCGCTTATGGCCATCACCGCGGCGATCACACCCAGCACCGCCGTGACAATCAGCCCGGCCGCCCACACCGGCAGCGCCACCGCCAGCGCGGCGATCACGGTGGCGACCAGCGCCTGCGCCATGAGGAAGCCGACCACGCCGGCGCCGCCGAACAGGCCACCGCCCTTGCCGTAGCGCTTGCCCTTCTGTTTCATCTCCGCCTGCGCCAGGCGAAGTTCGCCGCGCACCAGCTCGGTCAGCTGCTGCGAAGCCCGCTGCACCAGCTCTCCCACCGGCTCCTGGCCGGTGCGGTCCGTGGACAAGCCGGGTCCGGCATGGTGCGGCTGCGTACTCGACACGGCGGTCACCTCCCGTCTCTCTGCGTTTTTCAGTGGACCGGAACTCAGCCATGCGCCCGGCCGGCATTTCCGATCACCGCGCGAGTACCCCGAACAGGCGAGTTCAGGACAGGCGGTGCGGCCGACGAGCCCGGCGGCTTTCACCAGTTGCCCAGTCCTCGGCCGCTAGAGCCAGTGGCGCAGGATCACGCGCAGAGAGTGGCGAGTGAGCCAGGCGCCGGCCAAGCCGATGACGGCGCCGGCAGCAACGTCGCTGGGGTAGTGGGCACCGCTTTGCACCCGTTCGAGCGCCACCATGGCAGTCGGCACCGCGCATGCTCGGCAGGGGCTCGGCGCCGGCGAGGCATGAGGAGTCGGTGCCGGTCTCATGAGGCTGCGCCATCTTGAAGTGGCTGGTCAACAGGGGTGGCGTGACCTCGTTCCGGGCTGCCCGTACTGGTCGCGGGTGGCAGTCTGAGGTGTGGATCGTCTGGCTGGACGGTTCTGCCGATGAGTCCACCGTCCTCGAACGGTCTACCCAGTGACACGACCGTTCTCGACAGGAGTGCCATGTCCACCATCCAGCCAGTGATCATCACTGCCGACCAGGACGCCCTGCTGGGCTTCTACACGACATTGTTCGGTGCCGAGGAGATCTTCCGGGTACCGGCGGAAGGGCCGGCCTTCTACCGCGGCTTGCGCATCGGCGACACCGACCTCGGGCTGGTGGCCAAGACGGACCCGGGGACCGGGACGGCACCGCGAATCCTGCTCAGCATCGGTGTCGACGACGTCGACGAGACGCTCGGCCGGGTGGAGGCGCTGGGCGGCTCGGTTCGCAGCGGCCCCAACGACATGCCGTGGGGACAGCGCGTCGCCCACATCCAGGACCCCGACGGCAACCCGGTGAACCTCACCCAGCCGATCCCGGCTCAGTGACGCTGCTGCCGAGTGCCTGTGCTGGGCGTGGGCTGCCTGCGGTATGGATCAATTCCCGGTAGTGGCCTCGCTGTTCGTCAGTACGAGCAGCGCGCGAAGCAGGTGGGTGGCGCGAGGTCGTCGTCCGGAGCAAGGCAGACGGCAGTGTCGTGGCCCTGTTCCTTCTTGCGGATCTTCTGGGCCGCTCAAGAGGTAGTGCGCGAGTTCGAGGAACCTGGGCAGCCCTTGGCCGCGCACCTATGCGCGGGTCGTGACTTTCGCTGTCGTGTCGGAGCGGGTTTCGGAGCCTACGGCTGTTCTTCCCAGCCGGCCTGGGCCCGATCCGTCCGGCGGCTTGCGCGACCAGCGGTTGGAGGGGTGCGCGGCCGTGGGCGCTCACCCTGCGGTCCGAACATGACCAGGTACTCGACCGGACCGCCGGGACTGGTGTTCGCCACCCCGTGCGGAGTGCGGGTGTCGAACTCGGCGACGTCCCCGGGGGTCAGGATGAGGTCTTGGTCGCCGAGCGCGAGCCACAGCCGCCCGTACAGGACGCACAGCCACTCGTAACCGTCGTGGGAGACCTGACGGGGCCGCGCGGGCGGGTCCTCCAGGGCGGGCAGGACATGCTTGTGGGCGTGCAGGCCGCCGACGTACCGGGTCAACGGCAGCACCACCTTGTCGTCGCCGAAGCTCAGCGGCGCCGTGGCCCGCGGCTCGGCCGTGGGGACGGGTGCCGTACCGGCCAGCTCGTCCAGGGAGACGCCGTACTCCTTCGACAGCTGCAGCAGCACCTCCAGGGTGGGCTTGCGCCGGCCGGTCTCGATCCGGGACAGCGTGCTGGTCGAGATGCCGGTCGCGCAGCTGACACGGGTGAGCGTCGTGCCGTGGTGCTCTCGCGCGGCCCGCAACCGGGGCCCCATCGCGGCCAGCGTGCCGTCCACGTCGTCGACTGCCACCTTTCCCACTCCTTCTCGTAGTGCCACTCCACCGCTCTGTCCTGCGAGTTTGCCAGAATGGCAAGGCTGATCGCGTCGGGCGGGTGCCGCGCCGCATGATCGATGGGTAACCGCGCCCGACGCGAACCGAGGAGAAGCCCATGCAGCCCGAGCCGACCGCCGAGCTCCGCCACCGCACCGTCGAGGCCCCGGCCGGGCGCCTGCACCTGGTCGAGCAGGGCACCGGCCCGCTGGTCCTGCTCGTGCACGGCTTCCCCGAGTCCTGGTACTCCTGGCGCCACCAGCTCCCGGCCCTCGCCGCGGCCGGCCACCGGGCGGTGGCGATCGACGTGCGCGGTTACGGCCGCTCCGCCAAGCCGGAGGGGACCGGCGCCTACCGGATGCTCGACCTGGTCGAGGACAACGTCGCCGTCGTACGCGCCCTCGGCGAGGAGAACGCGGTGGTCGTCGGCCACGACTGGGGCTCCAACATCGCCGCCGCCTCCGCCCTGCTCCACCCCGAGGTCTTCCGCGCCGTCGGACTGCTGAGCGTCCCCTACGCGCCGCCCGGCGGCCCCCGCCCCACCGACGTCTTCGGCCAGATCGGCGGCCCCGAGCAGGAGTTCTACGTCTCCTACTTCCAGGAGCCCGGCCGCGCCGAGGCGGAGATCGAGCCCGACGTCCGGGGCTGGCTCGCGGGCTTCTACGCGGCCCTGTCCGCCGACACCATGCCCGCCCAGTGCGAGCCCGACCCGCACTTCGTCGCCCGCGGCGGCGGTCGGCTGCGCGACCGCTTCCCCACGGGGGTCCTCCCGGCCTGGCTGAGCGAGGACGACCTCGACGTCTACGCCGGGGAGTTCGAGCGCACGGGGATCACCGGCGCACTCAACCGTTACCGCAACATGGACCGAGACTGGGAAGACCTCGCCCCGCACCGCGGAGCCCCGATCAAGCAGCCGTCCCTGTTCATCGGCGGCGCCCTGGACGCCTCCACCACCTGGATGTCCGACGCCATCGACGCCTACCCCACCACCCTCCCCGGTCTGTCGGGCTCCCACCTCCTGGACGGCTGCGGCCACTGGATCCAGCAGGAGCGCCCCGACGAGGTCAACCGCCTGCTGACCGACTGGCTCGCCACCCTCCAGGGCTGAACCAGGCGGGCATGCTGCGCGTGCTCAGCGAGGGCGGCGCAGTCAGGTGGGCGGGGGGCGCCGGTGTCCGCGCGGTCGGTGAGCTTCCCTGCGGCGAGTCGTCCGATCTGGGACAAGTGGAGCCGTGGGCCGGCCGGCGGAGCAATCACGGTCTCGACGGAGGCGGCGGTTCTGCGTCGGTATGACGGCGAGAACGAAGAGCGGTGAGGCCGAAGGCCAGTCCTCCCGCGATGAACCAAGGGTTCCAAAGGGCCAGCGTCCAAGCCCGCTGGCCCGCGCTCACGGAGGCATCCAGGTGCGTCGGATTGATCAGCAGCAGCACCTCGACACCGATACCACGGGCCAGTAGAAGAGCACTCACGCCCCATCCCAGCCGCCTTGCCAGCAGAGCGGGCACGCCGCGGAGCCTGGACCGGGCCAGCAGCCATGCCAGCAGAGCGCCGAGGAGACAGAGGGCACCCACGCCCCACAAGCCGGTCACGACGAACCACAGCGGCCGCTCGGTGGCCAGCGGCCCGGCGGAGATGTTCAGCCCCACGTCACCGCCGACGGCCCAGTAGAAGTGCAACGCGGCGAATGCGGCTGCCCATACACAGGCAGTACGCCCCCACAGCGTGGACGGTTCTGTGTCCGGTCCCTCCTGTGCGCGGTTCACCGCCGGCCCTCACGGGCATCGCGTCTGTCAGCGCGGGGGCTGCCCGCCTTCTGGGGCACCACGATGAACGCGGTGCCCTTGGTCAGGTCGATGCTCGAACGGGGCGGTGCACCGTCGCTCTCGTCGTCCCGCCGCAGCAACTCCACCCGCCGCTGCTCCATCTCCACCGTCTTGTTTCCGTTCACGGTCGCCGTGAATTCGTCGAAGGCGATGCTCGATAAGGACCGCCCCGTGCGCCTGCGCAGCCACGGGATCAGGCCCAGCCCCGTAAACCATCGCCACGCGCTCTCCATCAGGGCGAACAAGATCAGCAGACAAGCCAACGCCGGGAACGACATGGCCCACATCGCCACACCTAACCCCCCATCATCCGCAACACAGTCGACGGTCGGGAAACGGCGGAGACGTCGGCGTCGTTCCCACCGGAGGGTCCGGCCTCAGGACGGACGGCAGCTGCTTTCCCTCCTCGGCTCGGGGCTGAGCCACCGCCGCGCCCGCCCGACCGCGCGGTAGAGGGGTCATTGGGCTCAAAAGGCGCGCTTTCCGGCCAGTACTCGCAGGTAGTGAAAGCAGGGCAGGTTTGTGAGGGCATGATCACGGTCGTGTACCGCGAAGACATGCCCTGCTGCGTACGGTGGGAAATCCTGATGCACGAACGGTTCAGCGGCGTGTGGATCTGCAAAGACTTCGGTCGTACGACCACCGGCGCGAACCCCACCGAGCTCGGGCGGGCCGTCCTCGCCGCCTACCTCGCCGGACGGCCCACCCGGGGTGAAACGTTCCGTGTCGTCGTCCACACCGACAACGGCAGCCAGTCCGTCATCACTCCCGACCAGCTCGCCGCCCCCGGATGGACAGCGGATCCAGCCGTCTGCCGGGCACTGCCCGCCTACCTCCGCAGCGCCCTCGCCTGACCCCCGGCAAGGCCACCGGCGTGGTCGGACGTGCGTCGTGCGGCGCGGTCGGCCACCAGGAGACAGGCGAACAACAGGAACAGGACGGCCACCGGCACGGGACGGCTCACAGGCGTTCTCCTCCGAGACGAGCCGGAGTCGGTTCCGCCTGTCCACCGACCCGGCACACCCATCCGGCACGCCGCACCACCCGAACGAGATCCAGAGCAGCCGTCCTGCCCGCGGCGCCGATGACGGCCAGCCGCCCGGGCGGGTTCAGTGCGGGGCCGAGACCGAGGTGTCGATCGAGGTCAGGGTGATGACGAGACCACTGGTGAGGACCATGCCCGCCAGGACACGGGCCCGGGCGCAGGCGCGGTTGCGGCCCGACAGGGTGATGCCGCCGGCGGCGTCCGTGTCGTCGGCCGGACGGGCGGGCAGGTCGGCGGGAGCGGAGGAGTCGTTGCGGCGCAGCTCGGCCATGATGAGGAACCTCGTGTCTGTGAGGGCGGGTGCGGGGAAGGTGAGCGAGGCGGCGCCGGGAGGTCCGCCCGGTGACTCTCAGCGTGCGATGGTCTGGCCGGTACAGCGAAGTCCGGTGATCGGCGCCGTCGGGACGGGGGCGCCGGTGCGAAGCGGGTCGCGGCCGGTGCCGGCCTGGAGGATCGCGGCGGCCCGCCGGGCGGGGGCCGGAGGATTCGCGCTGGGATGAGTCGCGGGTGCGGCTGATGCGGTCACGAGAACAAGGTCACAGATGCCGTGGGGGGCCCGCATGGGGAACTGTCCCCCATATTCTCCGGCAGCCCTGGTCCGGTGCCCCCGGCCGATGGGGGGCAAGGGGCCACGGAGCGCGCTGCGTCGGGCGACGACGGGCCGGGCCGTTCCGCCTCACCGGATGAAAGGCGCAGGCCGGCGACGTACGCGTGACTGAGGGCGGGGCCCGGTGACGCGGGGCCGAGGGGGGTGGGGGGCGGGTGGCCGGCCCCGCGGATATATGGGGGCCCGCACGGCCCGGCGAGCACGCCGCCGTACGCGGTGGTGTCCCGTCCGCCCGCCGGGCGCGGTGGGCGCTCGCGCCGGAGAACGGCGCGGCGGCCGGCGGGCGCCGTTCGTGATGGTGCCCTCGCCCGCCCCACGCGCGGGTGTCCGGAGAAAACTTGGGGGATCGGCCCGCATCCGCCGTCGCGGCGGCTCCCGCTCTACTGGTGTCCGGCCGGCGGCCCGCGGTCGTGCCCCGAGGGAGCGCCGTCGGTCCGATATCGACCCGTGTCCCACAGCCAACAGGTGCCGTACGACAAGACATACAGGAGTGGACGACATGCGGACCTCTCTGGGTATCGACTCCGTTGCGCGGAGCGTGTACATCGCGATGGTCGACCGGCCCGGCGCGAAGATGGCCGAGCTGGCCGAGCATCTCGGGGAGACCGAGGAAACGGTCCGGGACGGGCTGGAGCGGCTGTCCGCCCTGCTGCTCGTCGTCCCGGGCGACTCCGCGAGCGGCTGGCGTCCGGTCGATCCGGAGGTGGGGCTGGCAGCGATGCTCGCCCGGCAGCAGGACGAACTCGCCCGCCACCGCCTTCAGGTGGAGGGCAGCCGGCTGGAGGTGACGCGGCTGCTCTCGGAGCGCGGGCGGCGCGGCCGGGAGGGCGTTCCGGACGTCGAGTGGCTGGCCGGCGCGGACGCCGTGTGGCGGCACATCACCTCTCTCGCCGAGGAGTGCGCGAACGAATGGCTGACCGTCGGACCGGCCGAGCGGCTGGACGCGGCGGTCCTGGACGCGGGCCGCCCGGTGGACGAGATACTGCGGCGGCGCGGCACTCCCGCTCGCGCCATCGTGCTGGAGAGCGTCCGCAACGACCCCGGGGCGACGGAGCGCCTGCGCCGGACCGAGGAGTGCGGCGGCACCGTCCGCACGCTGCCGTCGCTGCCGGTGTGGATGATCCTTTCCGACCGCAGGCATGTCGTGGTACCGGTCATCGGCGGCCACAGCGTGGTCGGCGCGATGGCGTGCGGCGTCGAGTCGGTCACGGAGGCGTTCGCGACCCTGTTCGCCCGGCTGTGGAAGGAGGCCCTGCCGCTCGCGGAGGCGCGCCCCCGCACCCGCGGCAACCTCTCGTTGCAGGAGCAGCATGTGCTCCGGCTGTGGGCGCAGGGGCTCACGGACGCGGCGGCGGCCCGCAAGATGGACGTCTCCCTGCGCACGGTGCGCCGGCTCTCGGAGAAGCTGACCGACCGGTTCGGTGCCCAGAGCCGGTTTCAGCTCGGTGCCCTCGCGCTCGCCAGCGGCGGCATCCGCGCCGAGGACGTGGCCTGAACCGTCCCGCGCCCGGCGTGCGGGGCGCACCGTGAAGGGGCCGGATCTCGTCACCGAGATCCGGCCCCTTCACGGCGTGGCACCGGACGTCGTCACCCGGCCGGCGCGAACTGCGCCGTGATCGCCGCCATCATCAGGTCGGCGATGTCCTGGGCGAGTCGCGCCGGGGTGGGAGAGTCGAACACGGCCCGCACCGGTATGTCGACCCGCAGCGCCTTTCGCAGCCGGGAGGCGACCTGTGTGGCGAGCAGCGAATGCCCGCCCAGCTGGAAGAAGTTGTCGTGCACGCCGACGCGCTCGATGTCCAGCAGTTCCTGCCACACGACGGTGACGGTCCGCTCGACGGCGTTGCGCGGCGCCGTGTACTCCGTCCCCAGGTCCGGCCGCTGGTGGTCCGGCACCGGCAGAGCCGCCCGGTCCACCTTGCCGTTGGCGGTGAGCGGGAGCCGCTCCAGCGTGACGAACGCCGCCGGGATCATGTAGTCGGGCAGGAACCGCCCCAGGTGGGCGTGGAGTTCGCCGGTGCTCGGCGCGTCCGTGCCGGTCGCCACGAGATACGCCACGAGCCGCTTGTCGCCGGGCGTGTCCTCGCGGACGGTCACACTGACCTCGCCGATGCCGGGGTGGGCCAGCAGAGTGGCCTCGATCTCGCCGAGTTCGATGCGGTTGCCGCGGATCTTCACCTGGTTGTCGATCCGCCGCAGGAACTCCAGCTGCCCGTCCGCCCGCCACCGCACCAGGTCCCCGGTGCGGTAGACCCGGGTGCTGACCCCTTCGGCCTCGTACGCGGTGAACCGTTCCTCGGTCAGCTCCGGCCGGCCCCGGTAGCCGCGGGCCACCGGCACCCCTCCGACGAGGAGTTCGCCGGGCACCCCGACCGGCACCGGCCGGCCGTGCTGGTCCACCACGAACGCCAGGACGTTGGGGATGGGCCGGCCGATCGGCGGGACCGCGTCGCCGGGTTCGACCACCGTCGAGGTGACGATGATCGTGGTCTCGGTGGGGCCGTAGTTGTTGACGACCCGGAACGGCAGCCGGGCCTGTGCCGGCATCCGCAGCCGGTCGCCGCCGGTCAGCACGTAGTCGAGGGTGCTGTCCGCCGCCCAGGGCAGCGCCACCAGGGCCTCTAGCATGGGCGTGGACAGGAACGTGGCGTGGACGCGCTGTTCGCACAGCCAGTCCCGCAGCAGGTGCGGGGTGAGCCGGACGGTCTCGGTGGTGACGCAGCAGGTCGCGCCCCGGGTCAGGCCGAGCCACAGCTCCCACGCCGCCGCGTCGAAGCCGATCCCGGCCAGCAGCGCGATCCGCTGCCCGGGCTCCAGCCCGTACTCCCGTGCCGTCCAGTGCACCAGATTGACCACGCTGCGGTGCTCGACCTGCACGCCCTTGGGGCGGCCGGTGGATCCGCTGGTGTAGATCAGATAGGCCAGGTGGTGCGGTGCGGTGACATGCCCGGGGTCGGTGTCCGGCTCGCCGGCCAGCGTCGCGGTGTCCTGGTCGAGCAGCAGCAGCGGTACGTCCGAGGGCAGGCGGCCGGTGTGCGCGGTGCCGGTGAGGACGACCGGGGTCGCGGTGTCCCGGACCATGTACGCCAGGCGCTCGGCCGGATAGTCCGGGTCCAGCGGCACGTACGGGGCTCCCGCCTTCAGGACGCCGAGCACCGCCGTCACCAGATCCGGGCCGCGCTCCAGGCACACCGCGACCGGCATGTCCGGCCGCACTCCGTACCGGGTGCGCAGGTGGTGGGCGATCCGGTTGGCGCGTGCGTTCAGCTCGCCGTAGGTCAGCGTGCCCTGCGGGCCCTCGACGGCCACCGCGTCCGGCTGCCGTGCCGCCCGCTCCTCGAACAGGCCGTGCAGCGTGGCGGTGTCCGGGAAGGCGGTGGCGGTGTCGTTCCACTCGACCACCGTCCGCCGCCGCTCCTCGGAAGTGAGCAGGCAGAGCCGGGACATCCGTACCCCGGGCTCGCGGGCCACCGTCTCCAGCACGGTGCCCAGGTGGCCGGCGAGCCGGGCGACCGTGTCCCGTTCGAAGAGGTCCGTCCGGTACTCCAGGACGCCGCGCAGACCGCCGTCCGCGTCCTCGGACATCATCAGGGTGAGGTCGAACTTGGCGTCCGGCAGCGTGACCGTGAACGGCTCGACGTCCAGTCCCGGAAGGCTCCAGCCGTGCTGGTCCGGCGTGTTCTGGAGCACGAACATCGTCTGGAACAGGGGGTTGCGGGACGGGTCGCGGTCGGGGGCGAGTTCCTCCACGAGGCGTTCGAAGGGGAGGTCCTGGTGGTCGTAGGCGCCGAGGGCGGTGTCCTTGACCCGGTCGAGGAGTTCGGTGAAGGCGGGGTCGCCGGAGAGGTCGGTGCGCAGGACGAGGGTGTTGACGAAGAAGCCGATCAGCTCCTCGGTCTCGGCACGGTTGCGGCCGGCGACCGGGCTGCCGACGGTCACGTCGTCCTGGCGGCCGTACTTGGCCAGCAGCACCTGGAAGGCCGCCAGCAGCACCATGTACAGGCTCGCGGAGCCACTCCTGGCCGCCTTCCGCAGCCCGGCGGCCACCGCCGCGCTCACCTCGAACGTCACGGTGTCGCCGCCGCCGGGCCGTCCCTCCGGACGGCGGTGGTCGGTCGGCAGTTCCAGCGGCTCCACACCGGCGAGCCGCTCCCGCCAGTACGCCAGCTGCTCCTCCAGCACCTCACCGGTGAGCCTGTGCCGCTGCCAGACGGAGAAGTCCGCGTACTGCACCGGCAGTTCCGTGTCCGCGGGCGGCGTGCCGGTCGTCGCCGCCCGGTAGCCCTCCCGCAGTTCGCGCGCCATGAGCGGCTCCGACCAGCCGTCGCAGGCGATGTGGTGCACCGTCAGCAGCAGGTGTGTCTCCTCGTCGGCCAGCCGCACCAGGTGCGCGCGCAGCAGGGGTCCCGCCGCCAGGTCGAAGGGGCGGGCGGCCTCCGTCCGGGCGAAGCTCCGTGCCGCCTCCCGCCGCTCCTCGGGATCGGCGATGTGCCGCAGGTCGTGGACGACCGTGCGCACCGGTGCCGGCGGATCGACGACCTGCGCCGGCTCACCGTTGTCGTCGGCGACGTACCGCGTCCGCAGGATCTCGTGCCGCGCCAGCATGCGGGTCAGCGCCGCGTCGAGGGCGGCGGTGTCCAGCGCCCCGTGGACGCGCAGCGCGAAGGGCACGGCGTACTCCGCGCGTCCTGGCTCCAGTTGGTCGAGGAACCACAGCCGCTGCTGGGCGAAGCTCAGTGGCAGCGGCTCGCCGGTCCGGCCGGCCGGTACGATCCGCTCGGCGCCGGCCGTCCCGTCCGCCGCCGGCTCCGCCACGGCCGCGGCCAGCCCGGCGACGGTGGGTGCCGCGAACAAGGCCCGCACCGGCACCTCCACGCCCAGCGCGTCCCGCAGCCGTGACGTCACCTGGGTGGCGAGCAGGGAGTGGCCGCCGAGCTCGAAGAAGTTGTCGTCCACACCGGTGACCTCGGTGCCCAGCACCTGGGACCAGGCCGCCGCGATCGCCCGTTCGACCGGAGTACTGGGGGCCGCACCACCGGCCTCGGGCACGCGGGGCCGCGGCACGGGCAACGCCCGCCGGTCCACCTTGCCGTTCGGGGTGAGCGGCAGCCGCTCCAGCGTCACGAACGCGGTCGGCACCATGAAGTCGGGCAGTTCCCGGCGCAGCCGTTCGCGCAGGGTCTCGCCGCGCACCGGGCCGCCCGCCGCCGGGACGACGTAGGCGACCAGCCGCCTGTCGCCGGGGGTGTCCTCGCGGACGACGACGGTGGCCGCGGCGACGTCGGGGCCGGCCAGCAGCACCGCCTCGATCTCACCGGGCTCGATACGGTGTCCGCGCAGCTTCACCTGCTCGTCCAGCCTCCCCAGGAACTCCAGTTGCCCGTCGGCCAGCCAGCGCACGCGGTCCCCGGTGCGGTAGACCCGGCGCGGTGTACCGTCGACGTGGGCGGTCACGAACCGCTCCGCCGTCTGGCCCGGCTGCCCCCGGTACCCGCGCGCGAGGCCGGTCCCGCCGACGAGGAGTTCGCCCGGCACTCCGGTCGGCACCGGCCGGCCGTGCCGGTCCACGACGTACACGAAGGTGCCGCGTACCGGCCGGCCGATCGGCGGCACGGCCGTGCCGGGGACGACCTCGGCCGAGGTCGTCACCACCGTCGACTCGGTCGGTCCGTAGTTGTTGACGACGCGGAACGGCAGGCGCAGCCCGGGCGGCAGGCGCAGTGCGTCACCGCCGGTCAGCACGTACTCGAGGGTGGTCGGCTCCGACCAGTCGAGGGCCGCCAGCGCCTCCAGCACCGGTGTCGAGACGAAGGTGCCGGTGACCCGCCGCTCGGTCAGCCAGCGCTGGAGGAGCGCCGGTGTCAGCCGCACCGTGTCGTCGGGTACGCACACGGTGGCACCGGTGGCCAGCGCGGGCCACAGCTCCCAGGCCGCCGCGTCGAACCCGACCCCCGCCAGCAACGCGACACGCCGTCCCGGGGCCGCGCCGAAGGTGTCGGCCGTCCAGCGGACCAGGCCGGCCAGGCTGTGGTGCTCGATCTCGACGCCCTTGGGCCGGCCGGTGGAGCCGCTGGTGTAGATGACGTACGCCAGGTCGCCGGAGGCCGCCGCGGGTTCCGGGTCGTGTGCCGGCAGGTCCGCGAGGGACGGCCAGTCCCGGTCGGTGAGGAACCGGCCCGGCTCCTCGGGCAGCCGTGCGGCCCCGGCGCCGTCGGTGACGACGAGCGCGGCTCCCGCGTCGGCGACCATGTAGGCGAGCCGGTCGGACGGGTGTTCCGGGTCGAGCGGCACGTAGGCGGCGCCGGACTTGAGGACCGCGAGCAGTGCGGTGATCTGCTCGGGACCGCGCTCCAGGCACACGGCGACCGCGGCTCCGGGGCCCGCTCCACGGGAACGCAGGTGGCGGGCGAGCCGGTTGGCCCGCGCGTTCAGCTCCCGGTAGGTCAGGTCGCCGCCCGCCGAGAGCACCGCCGTGGTGTCCGGCCGCAGGGCGGCGCACTCCTCGACGAGCCGGTGCACCGTCACCCCGGCAGCGGCTTCGGCACCGGCACCGGTTTCGGCTGCGGCTGCGGCTGCGACGGCCGGGGCGGACCCCGTACCGCTCCAGTCGGCCAGCACCCGGCGCCGCTCGGCACCGGCCAGCACCTCCAGTTCCGACAGCCGGCGCTCCGGGCCGGTGACCGCCGCGCGCAGCAGCGTGGCGAAGTGCCCGGCCAGCCGCTCGGCCGTGTCCGGTGCGAACAGGTCGAGGGCGTACACCAGATCGCCGTCGAGCGAGCCGTCGGGCCGCTCGGTGAGGAACAGGGTCAGGTCGAACTTGGCCTCCTCCGCGCGGACCGCGAACGGCTCCACCGCCGTTCCGGGCAGTCGCCAGGCGTGGCCGTCCGGGGTGTTCTGGAGCACGAACATCGTCTGGAACAGGGGGGTGCGGGACAGGTCGCGGTCGGGGGCGAGTTCCTCCACGAGGCGTTCGAAGGGCAGGTCCTGGTGGTCGTAGGCGCCGAGCGCGGTGTCCTTGACCCGGGCCAGCAGCTCGGTGAAGGCGGGGTCGCCGGACAGGTCGGTGCGCAGGACGAGGGTGTTGACGAAGAAGCCGATCAGCTCCTCGGTCTCGGCACGGTTGCGGCCCGCGATGGGGCTGCCGACCGCGATGTCCTCCTGGCCGCTGTACTTCGCCATCAGCAGCTGGAACACCGCCAGCAGCGACATGAACAGGCTCGCTCCCCGCCCCGCCGCCAGCCGCCGGGCCGCTGCGGCCACGTCGGCGGGCACCGAGAAGGAGACCGTGCCGCCCCGGCCCGACCGCTCGGCCGGCCGCCGGTGGTCGGCCGGCAGTTCCAGCGGCCGCACCCCGGCGAGCCGCTCCCTCCAGTACGCGGACTGACCCGCCAGCGCCGGACCGTCCAGCGCCTCGCGCTGCCAGCTCGCGAAGTCCGCGTACTGCAGGCCGAGGGGGGCCAGGGTGTCCGGCCGGCCGGCCACCGCCGCGCCGTACAGCTCGCCCAGCTCCCGCGCCAGGATGCCCTCCGACCAGCCGTCGGAGACGATGTGGTGCACCGCGAGCAGCAGCAGCCACTCCGCGTCGGCCGCCCGTACCGCCACCGCGCGCAGCAGCGGCCCGGCGGCCAGGTCGAACGGCCGTTCCGCCGCCTCGCGCAGGATCTCCCGCGCGGCACCGGCCCCGAGGCGGCGGGCGTCGTGGATGTCCACCGTCACCTCCCGCACGGCGTCGACGACCTGGAACGGGCGTCCCGTGCCGTCCGCGACGAACCGGGTCCGCAGGATCTCGTGCCGGGCGGTCAGCGCCGTCAGCGCGGCGCCGAACGCCTCCGGCGCGAAGTCCCCCTCCAGCCTCAGCCCCACCGGGATCACGTACTCGGCCCGGCCCGGCGCCAGCTGGTCGAGGAACCAGAGGCGTTGCTGCGCGAAGGACAGCGGCAGGGGTCCCGCCGACCGGTCCGCGCGCGGGATCGCGGCGGAGGTGCCCGGCCCCAGCGTGTCCACGGCAGCCGCCAGCAGCGCCGGTGTCGGCGCGTCGAACAGCGTCCGGTGCGGCACGTCCACCCCGAGGTCCCGGCGCAGCCGGGAGGCGACCCGGGCGGCCAGCAGGGAGTGCCCGCCCAGTTCGAAGAAGTCGTCGTCCGCGCCGACCGCGTCGACGCCCAGCAGCTCGGTCCAGATGCCGGCGACCGCCCGTTCCGTGGGCGTACGCGGGGCGGTGAACGCGGCGGAGACGTCCGGGCGGTGGTTCTCGGGCGCGGGCAGCGCCCGCCGGTCCACCTTGCCGTTCGGGGTGAGCGGCAGCCGCTCCAGTACGACGTAGCGGGCGGGCACCATGTGCGCGGGCAGCTCTCGCGCCAGGGCCGTGCGCAGCCCGGCCACGGCCACGGCCGCACCGCCGGCCGGCACCAGGTAGGCCACCAGCCGCTTGTCGCCGGGGACGTCCTCGCGGACCACGACCGTGGCGGCCGCGACGTCCGGCCGGGACAGCAGGGCGTTCTCGATCTCTCCGAGTTCCACCCGGTGCCCGCGCAGCTTGACCTGGTCGTCCATCCTGCCCAGGTAGACCAGGCGCCCGTCCGGCAGCCACTTCACCAGGTCGCCGGTGCGGTACACGCGGGCCTCGGGATCGGCCGAGAAGGGGTGCGGCACGAACCGCCGCGCCGTCAGCTCCGGCCGGCCCAGGTAGCCGAGGGCCACGTTGACGCCGCCGATCAGCAGTTCCCCGGGGACGCCGACCGGCTGGACCTCACCGTGCGGCCCGACGACGTACACCTCGGTGTTGTCGATCGCCCGGCCCATCGGGACGTGGTCCGCCGCCGGGTCCACCGCCACCGAGCGGCTGACCACGTTGCCGACGGTGGCCTCGGTCGGCCCGTACTCGTTGACGATCGCCGTGTCCCCGCTGCCCAGGGCCAGCACCCGGTGCGCCAGCGCCGGTGTCAGGTCCTCGCCGCCGGCGACCACCGTGACGATGCCGTGCCGGACGCCGTCCTGCTCCAGCCGGGCGGTCAGCAGCTCCAGGTGCGAGGGCGTCGCCTTCAGGAAGCTGATCGGAACCCCGGACGCGACGATGTCCACGGCCGCGTCGAACACCGCCCGGCCCGGCTCCGGCCGCGGCACCACCAGGCACAGCCCCTGCACCAGCGGCAGGAACAGCGCGGTCACCGTCAGGTCGAACGCCGCCGACGAGCACAGCAGCGAACCTATCCGCGCGCCGGGCGCCGGAGGATAGTTCCGGTCGCACCAGTGCAGGTAGTTGACGACGCCACGGTGCCCGACCCGCACTCCCTTGGGGCGGCCCGTGGAACCCGAGGTGTAGATGACGTACGCCACGTCGTCCGGGCCCGCGGCGACGGCCGGGGCGGTGCCGGTGCCGGTGCCGGCCGGCCACTCGCGGTCGGCCAGCAGCAGCGCGGTGCCCGGCGCGAACAGGCCCGCGTGCGCGGACTGCGTCACCACCAGCGGGGCGTCGCTGTCCTCGACCATGTACCGCAGCCGCTCGGCCGGGTAGCCCGGGTCCAACGGCACGTACGCGGCGCCCGACTTGAGCACGCCGAGCAGCGCGCACACCAGGTCCGGTCCGTGCTCCAGGCAGACCGCGACCAGTGCGCCGGGGCCGACACCCCGCTCCGCCAGGTACCGTGCCAGCCCCTCGGCCCGCGTCTCCAGTTCCCGGTAGGTCAGCCGCAGCCCGCCGTACTCCAGGGCCACCGCATCGGGCTGGAGAGCGGCCCGCTCCGCCACCAGCCGGTGCACGGTGGCGGTGTCCGGGAACGCGGACCGCGGCCCGTTCCACTCGCTCAGGATCCGGTGCCGCTCCGGCTCCGTCAGCATCTCCAGCGCGCTGAGCGGCTCCCCCGGCGTGTCGCCGGCGGAGCCCGCGAGCGTCGCGAGGTGCCCCGCCATCCGCTCGGCCGTGGCCCGTTCGAACAGATCGGTCCGGTAGCCGAGGACACCGCTCAGCCCGCCGCCGTCCGCGACGATCTCCAGGGTGACGTGCGCGTCCGGCGGGAACACGGTGGCCTCCCGGACGGCCGTGCGCCACGCGAACCACGCCACCGTGTCCGCCGGTGCCGCCGGCGGCACCGGCCCCCGGCCGGTGGCGGCCGCCATGCCTCGCGCGACATGCGCCACGGCCTCGGTGAACACCGGGTCGCCGGCCGCGCCCCGCACCACGAGAGCCGCGTCCGGGGCGTCCGCCGGCACCGCCACCGGGACGTCGTCCCGGCCGGCGTAGCGCGTCAGCAGCGTGTGGAACACCGCCAGCAGGACCGCGGGCAGCTCCACGCCGCCGTCGCGGGCCAGCGCGGTCAGCGCGTCGGCGGTCCGGGCGGGCAGGTCGAACAGGACGCGGTCCGCGGGGCCCGGGCCGTCGTCCGACGGCCTGTGGTCCGAAGGCAGTTCCAGCGGCTCCGGGCCCGCCGACTCGTGCCGCCACTCCCCCAGCTGGTGATCAGCCACCGTTCACTCCCCATCGTCAGGACATCGGTACAAGCGGTTCACGGGCGGCACGTCGTACGACGCGCGGTGAGGGTGGGGCGGGGCACCTCCGGGCAGGCCGGGAGCCGCGCCGCCGGCAAGACCACGACCCCGGCAGAACGTCCGCGACATGCACGCTAGGGCGCGCGGGCGGGTGCCCCCAGTGGGCACAAATGACGTCCGGCGGGGTGGTCACAACTGCCCAGTGCCGCCCACGATCACCGCTGGCCACCATGGACGGCGTCACTAGTGGACAGCCCGGACGCCCCGACTGGGGGCGCCTTCCCGGGCACCCGGCCCGATCGCAGCGGTCGCGGCCCCATCACGGTGTCGAGAGGACAAGCCGGTCGTGTACCCGCATCACCAGCTCCCGGACAGCCCGCGCCACGCGGTCCTGACCACCATCGCCTCGGACTCACACACCTGGAACCTGCTCTTCCTGCAACTGCTGCTGGAGGAACAGGGCTGGGAGGTCACCAATCTCGGCGCGTGCGTCCCGGTCGGCGTCCTGGTCGAGGAGGCCACAGCCCGCACGCCCGACCTCATCGTCGTCAGCACGGTCAACGGACACGGCGCCGAAGAGGCACCGGGCCTGGGCCGGGCGGTCCGCGCCGTGCCCGCGCTGGCCGAGGTGCCGCTCGTCGTCGGAGGCAAGCTGGACATCTCGGGCACCACCGCCCCGGACGTCCACGCCTCGCTCACCGACGCCGGCTTCGACGCCGTCCTGACCGGCGCGAACGCCGTCCCCGGCCTGCTCGCCCTGCTGGACGCCCTGCCCGAGCACCGGCACGGAAGGTCCCACGCCGATGCCGTCCGCTGAACCCGCCCCCGCCGCAGGCGCCTTCCACCGCTTCATGGCCGACGCCGCCCGCACCGGCACCCTCGTCGTGCAGCCCCGCATGGGCTTCGCCGACCCCGCCCGGATGCGCAGGGGCCTGATCGCCACCCGGGCCGCCGACGCCACCACCGTCGGCACCCTCACCCTGGACAGCTTCACCCGCGTCGGCGACTACGCCGCCGCCGCCCGCGCCGTCGCCCAGGGCCACCACCTCAACGGCTATCCGCTGGTCAGCATGGACCGCGAGACCACCACCGGTGTCCTCGACGGCGTCCACGGCCCCGGCTTCCCCGTGCAGGTGCGACACGGCTCCGCACGGCCCGGCCGGATCGTCGAAGCCCTCGTCGCCGCCGGACTCGACGCCACCGAGGGCGGCCCCGTCTCCTACTGCCTGCCCTACGGCCGCACTCCGCTGGCCACCTCGGTCCGCGCCTGGGCCGAGGCGTGCCGCAGCCTCGCCGCCCTGCGGGAGACCGGCGCCGAACCACACCTGGAGACCTTCGGCGGCTGCATGCTGGGCCAGCTGTGCCCGCCGTCCCTGCTCGTCGCCCTCTCCGTCCTGGAAGGCATGTTCTTCCGCCGGCACGGCCTGCGCAGCGTCTCCCTCAGCTACGCCCAGCAGATCAGCCCCGAGCAGGACGAGGAGGCCGTCCACGCACTGCGTGCCCTGGCCGCCGACCACCTCCCGGACACCTCCTGGCACGTGGTCGTCTACGCGTACATGGGCGTCTACCCGGAGACCCGGGCCGGTGCGCTGCGGCTGGTCGCGGACGCCGCCCGGCTCGCCGTACGCACCGGCGCCACCCGGCTCATCGTCAAGACACCGGCGGAGTCGGCCCGCATCCCCTCCGTCGAGGAGAACGTCACCGCGCTGGAGACCGCCGCGACCGCCGCCCGCACCGCGCGGCCGGCCCCGCCGCCGCCCTCCACCGGTGTCGAGGCGGAGGCCCGCTCCCTCGTCGAGGCGGTCCTGCACCTGCACGACGACCTCGGCCAGGCCCTCATCCGTGCCTTCGCACACGGCTACCTCGACGTCCCCTTCTGCCTGCACCCCGACAACGCGGGGCGCGCCCGCAGCTTCATCTCCGACCGCGGCCGGCTGGAGTGGTCGCGCACCGGATCGCTCCCGCTCGGCCGGCCCGTCGCCGCAACGCCGTCCCGGCGGCTGACCTCGTCCGGACTGCTGCACGCGCTCAACCACGTCAAGAACCGCTACGACGACCCCGCCGCCCTTCTCGGCAGGGCGGGCTGACCCGAGCGGCCGCCCCGGATCCTTCCCGCGACCGGTGGCCGGTCACCTCCCATCCCGCAACGACTGGACAGGACACGACGACATGACACTCCAGATGGATCTCCCGCCGGCACCCGAGGCTCCCGCGCTGCCCTCGCCGCTGGAACACCTGCGCGACCCGCGCACCCGCGCGGCCCTGCGCGTCCAGCAGGCGCTCGTGGCCGGTGCCCGCGCCTTCCTGACCTCCGACGGCGCCGTGGAGATGGCCCACCCGGTCATCGGCCCCGTCACCGACCCGGGCTCGCGCGGCGCCAAGCAGGTCGATGTCGACTACTACGGCCACCGCTACAAGCTGATGACCAGCGCCATCCTCTACAAGCAGGCATCGCTGCTCGCCTTCGACCGTATCTTCCTCGTCGCGCCCAACGTCCGTCTAGAGCCCGTCGAGACCAGCAGCACCCACCGCCACCTCGCCGAATTCCGGCAGATCGACGTCGAGTACGCGGGCGCCACCCGTGACATCGCGATGGACGTCGCCGAGGAGCTGGTCCGCCACGCCGTGACCACCGCCGTCGACGAGTGCGGCACCGATCTCGCGGTGCTCGGCCGCGACCCCGACGCCCTGCGCCGCTACGTGGCCCGGCCCTTCGCCCGCGTCCCGCACGGCGAGGTCGTCGACGGCCTGCGCCGCGACGGCTACCCGCAGGCCGCCGGCACCGAGATCGAATGGGAGGCCGAGGAGCGCATCTCCCGCCAGGCCGACGCCCCGTTCTTCATCGTCGGCTACCCCAAGGGCTCCCGCGGCTTCTACGACAAGGAGAGCCCCACCGCGCCCGGCACCCTGCTCAACTTCGACCTCATCGCCCCCGAGGGCTGCGGGGAACTCTGCAGCGGCAGTGAACGCGAGTACGACTACGCCGCCCTGGTGACCCGGATGCGTGAAACCGGCGAGAACCCCTCCAAGTACGCCTGGTACCTCGACGTCGCCCGGCACGGCATCCCCAGCAGCGCCGGCTTCGGCATCGGCCTGGAGCGCCTGACCCGCTGGGTCACCGGCCTGGACTCCGCCTGGCGCACCACCGCCTTCCCGAAGATCGCGGGGGTGGTGTCGCCGTGACCCGGCTGACCGCACCCGGCCTGCCCGAGGGCACCGTCCGCACCCGGGCCCGCGAGGGCGCCGCCGCCGTCTTCCCGCCTCTGGACAGTTACGGCACCGCCGTCTTCGGCGCCTCCCCCGAACCCGTCGGCGACGAGATCGACGCGCTGCGCCTGGTCCCGCCCGTCTTCATGCCGGGCCGCCTCGCCGAACTCATCGACCTCGGCCGCGAACCCCTCTACTCGGACGTCCGCCTCGACACCGACCTCGGCGGCTTCACCGCCCCCCTGCCGGTCTACCTGTCGGCGCTCGGCTCCACCCGCGTCGCCGGCACCAGCCTCGCGCTCAGCCGCCAGGCCGGACGGCTCGGCATCCCCATGGTCATCGGCGAGAACGTCGCCCCCATGAACGGCTTCCGCTCCGGCGGCGACGACCACCGCAAGGGCCTGCTGGAACGCATCCAGGCGTACTGCGAGGAACTCCCCGACGGGGTCGGCGGCATCTGCGTCCAGCAGAGCACCGAGGACGCCGACTCCGAGGTCTGGAACCACGTCTACAGCGACCCCGCCGTCACCGGCCTGCTCACCTCCGGCCGCCTCGGCTTCGAACTCAAGGTCGGCCAGGGTGCCAAGCCCGGCCTCGGCGGCCTCACCATGATCAGCGAAGCGGTCGCGTCCGACCTCGCCGGGCAGTACGCCGTGGAACGGCTCGGCCCCGGCGCCTCGTCGATCCTGCGCTGTGCGAGCCCCGGCACCTTCACCGACGAGATCTTCCGCCGGCAGATCCAGCTCATGCGCAACAACTACCCGCGCGCCCGCTGCTGGGTGAAGCTCTTCCCCGGCCGCGACGTCGGCCAGGCCGCCACCATCGCCTGGGACGCCGGCGCCCACGCCGTCGCCGTCGACGGCGCCGAGGGCGGCACCGGCTGGGCCCCCACCGGCTTCCTCGGCCACGTCGGACTGCCCCTCGCCGAAGCCATGCGCCGCGTCGACCCCGCCGGCCGCACCCTCCTCGCCAGCGGACGCGTCTGGGACGGCATCCGCGCCGTGAAGCTGCTCGCCCTCGGCGCCCGCGCCGTCGGCCTCGGCCGCGCCGCCCTGATCGCCGCCGACGAGGACCCCGAGCACGGGCTCGAACGCCTGTTGGACGCCATGGCGCTGGAACTGCGCATGGCCGTCAGCGCGCTGGGCCGCTACGCCGCGGAGGAGACCGGCCCCGAAGACCTGTGGGAGCCCCGGTCATGATCTACGAGCACGCCTACGAACTGGTGACCGACGACCTCTTCGTCCTGCTGCCCCGGCTGGTGCCCGGCTCGGACGTCTTCCTGAAGATCGAGGGCCTCAACCCGGCCGGCTCCGTCAAACTGAAGACCGCGCTGAGCCTCATCGAGGACGCCGAGCACCACGGCGTCCTCAGGCCCGGAGCCCGCGTGATCGAGTCCTCCTCCGGCAACCTCGGCATCGCCCTCAGCTCCATCTGCGCCACCAAGGGGTACCGCTTCACCTGCGTCGTCGACCCGAACACCAACGCCACCAGCATCGATCACATGCGGGCCCTGGGCGCCGAGGTGGTCGTCGTCGACACCGTCGACGCCAACGGCGGTTTCCTCCAGTCACGCATCGCCCACATCCGGCGCCACATCGAGGCGGACCCCACCGTGGTCTGGCTCAACCAGTACGCCAATCCGGCCAACCCGCGCGCCCATTACGAACAGACCGCACGCACCCTGCTGAAGGAGGTCCAGCACCTGGACTACCTGTTCATCGGCGTCGGCTCCACGGGCACCTTCGTCGGCTGCGCACAGTACCTGCGCGAATTCTCGCCCCACACCCGGATCGTCGCCGTCGACGCCCTCGGCTCCGTCATCCTCGGCGCCGCACCCGGTCCGCGGCGCATCCCCGGACTGGGCGCCAGCCGCATCCCCGAACTGTTCGAACCCGGCCTCGCCGACGACGTCGTACTGGTCGCCGAGGAGGACGCCGTGCGCGAGTGCCGACTGCTCGCCCGCACCCACGGCCTGCTCACCGGCGGCTCGACCGGCTCGGTCCTGGCCGCGGTGCGCCGCCGGGCCGACACCCTCCCGGCCGGTTCCCGCATCGCCGCGATCTCCCCCGACCTCGGCGAGCGCTACCTCGGCACGGTCTACAACGACGACTGGGTCGAGCGGAACTTCGGCGCCCTGACGTGATCCCGCCCGTGCCGCCCGCCCTCGAAAGGCAACCACCGATGTCGAGCTTCCACGTGATCGACGGTTCCGTCGCCCAGGATGTCATCGGCTCCGCGCCGTCGGACGTCCTGGACCTCGTGCGGGAGACGTACCTCCAGCACAGCCGCGGGGCCACCGTGAACCCCAACAGCCACTTCCTGCGCTTCCCGCACGATCCCGGCGCCCGGATCATCGCCCTGCCCGCCCATCTCGGCGGCGACACACCGGTCTCCGGCCTCAAGTGGATCGCCAGCTACCCGCAGAACGTACGCCGGAACCTGCCGCGTGCCTCCGCCGTACTCCTGCTGAACGACGCCGAGACCGGCTACCCGTTCGCCTGCCTGGAGGCGTCCGGCATCAGCGCGGCCCGTACGGCGGCGTCCGCCGCGCTCGCCGTGGAGACTCTCGCCGACGGCGACACCCCGAAGACGGTGCTCTTCGTCGGCGCGGGCGTCATCGGCCGGACCGTCTCCGACTTCCTCGCGGCCCGCGGCACCCGCGTCCGCGAATGCCTGGTCCACGACCACGTCGACGCGTACGCCGAGACCTTCGCCGCCTACGCCGCCGACACCCACGGCTGGCAGACCCGCACCGTGTCGCAGATCGACGCGGCCCTGGCCACCTCCGACCTGGTCGTCCTCGCCACCACCGCGCCGGCGCCCTGGCTGGCGGACGGGCAGACCCTCCTGCCGGGCCAGCTCATCCTGAACCTGTCCCTGCGCGACATCCACCCCACCGTCATGATCAAGTGCCACAACGTCCTGGACGACATCGACCACTGCCTCACCGCACAGACCTCGCCGCACCTGACGGAGACGGAGTACGGCACACGCGACTTCATCGACGGCACGCTGGCCGACGTGCTGCGCGGCGACGTGACCCTGGGCCACGACCGCCCCACCGTGTTCTCCCCGTTCGGCCTCGGCGTCCTCGACCTGGCCGTCGGCTACCACATCTACCGGACCGCCGTGCGCACCGGCCGGGCCACGGAGATACCGGGCTTCTTCCCCGAGTTGAAGCGCTGGTGAGCCGGGCGGCACCGGCCGCTGCCCCCCGACGCCCCGGTCTCGTGCTTCCACCTGACACAGGTGGGAGCACGAGACCGGGGCGTCGCCGTGTGCGCCGGGAGGAGAAGGGGGGACGGAAGGGCCCCGGGGTCCCCGGGGTCCCCTCGCCCCCCGGGGTCCCCTCGCCCCCCGGGGGGGGCGAGGGGCGGGGGCCGGAGGGATGGGAGACCGGAGCTGGAGCCGGGGAGGGCGGGGCTGCGGCGTCACCGGCCCCGGGCCCGGAGCGGTCCGGGGCAGGGCGCCCCCGCGGCTCCGAAGCCTCAGGTCTCCGAAGCCTCAGGTCTCCGAAGCCCCGCCGCTCCGGCCGCCGGCACGGACCGGGTGCCCGCGGCGGCCTTCCGGTCCCGGGTGCACGGCGCGCACGGCACGCAGTGTGCGCAGTGCGCGCACGGCGCGCACTGCGGCCTGGCCGGTCTGGACGAGACCTGGGTGACGCCGGGCGGGGCGGGACGGCACCGGGCGGGGCGGGTTCGGGCGGCACCGGGCGGCACCGGCCGGAGCGGTGGAGCGGGGCCGGGAAGGGCGGCGCCGGGCGGGAAGGGGGCGAGCCAGGCGGCGTGCTCGCGGGGCCGCTCCACCGCTCCGGCCGGTGCCGCCCGGCCGATGAACAGGACGAGGGGCCCGCCACGTTCGTGGCGGGCCCCTCGTCCGTCGGCTCCGTTGCCTCGGCCGGGCTTCCCGGTCAGGCCGACAGCAGCTCCCGTTCCCGGTCGGCGGCGGCCGCCGGCACGGCTTCCCGCAGCGTGGAGACGACCAGTTCCAGTTGTTCGTCGCCCCTGACCATCTCCATGTGGCGTCCCGGCATCACCCGCTGGGCCAGCCCCGCCGGGTACAGACCGCGCCAGTGGGCGAGGTACCGGGCTTCCGGCACCTCGTCGCCGCTGCCGTCACGCACCGTGTCGCTGACGAACAGCGTCGCCCTGGCCACCGAGCGTCCGGGCCGGTAGGCGGCGAGCGAGCGCACCTCGGCCTCCAGCACCGTATAGGGCAGCCACTCGTCGAGCGTGACCAGTTCCGCGTCGAGGTTCATCTCCGGTGCCAGGCGCCGCAACTCCCGCTCTGTGGCGCTCCGCTCGGCGCCGTGCTCGTTCTGGCCACGGTGCCACAGCGCGTTCACCCGGCGGTACACCTCGGCGTGCCGCTGGAACCGGTCCCGCTGGTCGACACCGGTGACCGCCGGCTCCAGCAGGAACAGACCGGCCACCTCCTCGGGGGCCCGCACGCCCATCGCGTGCGCGATGACGGCGCCCGTCGACCATCCGAGGATCGTGCACGGGCCCGCGGGCTGCACCCTGCGGATCTCTCGCCAGTACCGCTCCGCGATCGACTCGATCCCGACGAGCGGTGCCTCATCCGCGTTCAGTCCCGGAGCCTGGACGCCGTACACGGTGAACGTGCCCGCCAGGCACCGGGCGAGCGCCCGGTACGGGTGGGTGCTGCCGCCCCCCGGGTGTACGCAGAACAGGACGGGCAGTTCGGGATCGGCCACGGCCGAGAGGAGCACCATCAGCCCGGACGACGCCGGTTGCGGGACGTCCAGCGCGGCCGCCAGCTGGGCCACCGTCGGATGCCGCACGATCTGCTGGAGGGCGACGCCCAGACCGGCCTCCCGCAGCCGGGAGACCACCCGCACCGAGCTGATCGACTGTCCGCCCAGTTCGAAGAAGTTGTCGTGGATGCCGACGGTGTCGATGCCGAGGACGTCGGACCACACGCCGGCGATGGTCTCCTCGGTCGAGTTCCGGGGCGCGGTGTAGACGGCGGCGAGTTCGGGCCGGTCGTGGCCGGGTGCCGGGAGGGCCTTGGTGTCGACCTTT
>NZ_JAINRE010000080.1 GCF_020400595.1 Streptomyces naphthomycinicus
TTATCAGAAGTTCTGAGTCGGTTTTCCCACCCGCCCCGGGCATCCGTGTCCAGCGCGTGAAGTGCTGGGGTTCCCGGTTGGGCGGAGCCGTAAACGTACTGGAGCGGGGCGGCCCGATGCAAATCGAGGCGCCCCGCTCCAGTCCCGCACCGACGGGTCGTCAGACCTCCACGACCACCGGGAGGATCATCGGCCTGCGGCGATAGGTGTCCGAGACCCACTTGCCGAGGGTCCGGCGGACGAGTTGCTGGAGCTGGTGGGGCTCCACGACACCGTCCTGGGCGGACCGCTCCAGGACCTCCGTGATCTTCGGGAGGACGTCGGCGAACGCTGAATCCTCGATGCCGGAGCCGCGGGCCTGGACGTGCGGACCGCCCGTGATCTTGCCCGTGGAGGCGTCCACGACCACGAAGACCGAGATGATGCCCTCGTCCCCGAGGATCTTGCGGTCCTTCAGCGCCGGCTCGCCCACGTCGCCGACCGAGAGTCCGTCGACGTAGACGTAACCGGCCTGGACCTTGCCGGAGATCTTGGCCTTGCCCTCGATCAGGTCGACCACCACACCGTCCTCGGCGATGACGATCCGGTCGTGCGGCACTCCCGTGAGGGCGCCCAGCTCGGCGTTGGCGCGCAGGTGGCGCCATTCGCCGTGGACCGGCATCAGGTTCCGCGGGCGGCAGATGTTGTAGAAGTACAGCAGCTCCCCCGCGGACGCATGGCCGGAAACATGCACCTTGGCGTTGCCCTTGTGGACGACGTTGGCGCCCCAGCGGGTCAGGCCGTTGATCACGCGGTAGACCGCGTTCTCGTTCCCGGGGATCAGCGAGGACGCGAGGATGACCGTGTCGCCGTCGACGATCCGGATCTGGTGATCGCGGTTGGCCATGCGGGACAGGGCCGCCATCGGCTCGCCCTGGGAGCCCGTGCAGACCAGGACCACCTGGTGGTCGGGCAGGTCGTCCAGCGTCTTGACGTCGACCACCAGGCCCGGCGGGACCTTCAGGTAGCCGAGGTCACGGGCGATGCCCATGTTGCGGACCATGGAGCGGCCGACGAAGGCGACCCGGCGGCCGTACTCGTGCGCCGCGTCCAGGATCTGCTGGATGCGGTGGACGTGGCTGGCGAAGCTCGCCACGATGATCCGCTTGCGGGCGCCGCCGAAGACCTGGCGCAGCACGTTGGAGATGTCGCGCTCGTGCGGGGTGAAGCCCGGGACCTCGGCGTTCGTGGAGTCGGTGAGGAGGAGGTCGATGCCCTCTTCGCTCAGCCGCGCGAAAGCGTGCAGGTCGGTGAGGCGGTTGTCCAGCGGAAGCTGGTCCATCTTGAAGTCGCCGGTGTGCACGACCATGCCCGCGGGGGTGCGGATGGCGACGGCCAGGGCGTCCGGGATGGAGTGGTTGACGGCGATGAACTCGCAGTCGAAGGGACCGATGCGCTCGCGGTTCCCCTCCGCCACCTCCAGGGTGTACGGGCGGATCCGGTGCTCCTGGAGCTTGGCCTCGATCAGGGCCAGCGTGAGCTTGGAGCCGATCAGCGGGATGTCCGGCTTCTCGCGGAGCAGGAAGGGGACGCCGCCGATGTGGTCCTCGTGGCCATGGGTGAGGACGATGCCCTCGATGTCGTCGAGGCGGTCCCGGATGGACGAGAAGTCCGGCAGGATCAGGTCGATTCCGGGCTGCTCCTCCTCGGGGAAGAGCACTCCGCAGTCGACGATCAGCAGACGGCCGCCGTATTCGAAGACCGTCATGTTCCGGCCGATCTCGCCGAGACCGCCGAGCGGGGTGACCCGCAGGCCGCCCTCGGGGAGCGGCGGCGGCGAGCCGAGTTCAGGATGCGGATGACTCAAAAGACTCTCCTCAACCACGCGCGCCACGTACCGGTCGGGCACGTGGCGCGCGTGACGTTCGTGCAGAAGCAGTTGTCGTTGTGGGGTGCGGGCACCGGTGGCCCGCGTCTGCTGTTGTCGATTCAGTTGTGAAGCTCGGGTGGTGCCAAGTCTGTTGTCAGAGCTGTACCCCGCCGGCAGCAAGATCGATCTTGAGCTGGGCAATCTCCTCGGGCGAACACTCGACCATGGGCAGGCGCAGCGGTCCGGCGGGCAGGCCCTGGAGCGCGAGTGCCGCCTTGGTGGTCATGACGCCCTGGGTGCGGAACATGCCGGTGTAGACCGGGAGCAGCTTCTGGTGGATCTCGGTGGCCTTGACGACGTCCCCGGAGATGTACGCGTCGACCAGGGCGCGCAGGTCGGGGGTGACGACATGGCCGACGACCGAGACGAAGCCGACCGCGCCCACGGAGAGCAGCGGGAGGTTCAGCATGTCGTCGCCGGAGTACCAGGCGAGGCCGGACCGGGCGATGGCCCAGCCGGCGCGGCCGAGGTCGCCCTTGGCGTCCTTGTTGGCGACGATCCTGGGGTGCTCGGCGAGCCGGACGAGGGTCTCGGTGCTGATCGGGACGCCGCTGCGGCCGGGGATGTCGTAGAGCATGACCGGGAGGCCGGTGGCGTCCGCGACGGCCGTGAAGTGCCGGTACAGGCCCTCCTGCGGGGGCTTGTTGTAGTACGGCGTGACGACCAGGAGGCCGTGGGCGCCGATGCGCTCGGCCTCGCGGGCCAGCTCGATGCTGTGGTGGGTGTCGTTGGTTCCGACGCCGGCGACGACGTGGGCTCGGTCGCCGACGGCCTCCAGGACGGCTCGTACGAGGTCCGCTTTCTCCGCGTCGCTGGTGGTGGGGGACTCGCCGGTGGTGCCGTTGACGATCAGGCCGTCGTTGCCTGCGTCCACCAGGTGGGCGGCGAGCCGCTGCGCGCCGTCGAGGTCGAGTGCGCCGTCCGCCGTGAAGGGCGTGACCATGGCGGTGAGGACCCGCCCGAAGGGGGTCTGCGGAGTCGAGGTCGGAGCCATGGGTAACACGCTACTCGGTGCTCGATACGAGGTGTGCCCTTGGGGTGCCGGGAAAGTCAGGACAAAGATGGAGCCCGGCACTGCCTGCTCGGGGGTTCAAGCAGTGCCGGGTCCGTTTGATCAGGCTAGATGAACTTCTCTAAATGCCGCAATACGGACACTTCGCGAGGCTGATCAGTACATCCGTTCCCGGGAGGGGAACAAGGCTTCGCTACGGGGCCACACGCCCGTTCGCATTGAAGGCGGCGTACGTCAGCGGCATGAGCTTCGCCCACTCCGCCTCCATCTTCTCGCCCACCATCTCGATCTCCCGCTGCGGGAAGGACGGCACCTTGGCCAGCTCGTGCTGAGTGCGCAGGCCGAGGAAGTGCATCAGGGAGCGCGCGTTGCAGGTGGCGTACATCGAGGAGTAGAGGCCGACGGGGAGGGCCGCGCGGGCGACCTCGCGGGCGACGCCCTCGGCGAGGAGCTTCTGGTAGGCCGTGTACGCCTGCTCGTAGGACTCCCGGAGGGTCTCGCTGACGGCCGCGTGCTGCCCCGGCGTCCCCTCGACGAAGACGTACTTGCCGGGGCGGCCCTCCTGGACGAGCTTGCGGGAGGCGTCGGGGACGTAGAAGACCGGCTCCAGCTCCCGGTAGCGGCCGGACTCCTCGTTGTACGACCAGCCGACCCGGTGCCGCATGAACTCGCGGAACACGAAGATCGGGGCGCTGATGAAGAACGTCATGGAGTTGTGCTCGAACGGGCTGCCGTGCCGGTCGCGCATCAGGTAGTTGATCAGCCCCTTGGAGCGCTCGGGGTCCTTCTTCAGCTCGTCCAGGGACTGCTCGCCGGCGGTGGAGACACGGGCGGCGAAGAGCACGTCGGCGTCCGAAGCGGCGGACTTCACCAGCTCGACGGTGACGTCGCTGCGGAACGTGAGCGACTCGCGGGTGGTCACGGGGGTTGGAGTCCTTCCCATCACTTGTGTTTCACGCCCACCCTACGGGGCCACTCGTGTCAGCCCTAACAGCCCCTCACCCAAAAAACACGCGACGAATTTTTCGGACATGGGCACCTTTTGTGTCATCCGGTCGTCTGTATCGGTGAGACGTGCGCGTTCGATCTTCGAACCCTGAAAGGAGCGGCGGCCACGATGTCCCAGCCCCAGGTTTCGCCGGGAGGTGCACCCGGCGAGCCCGTACCCTTCGCCTTCCTGGCCGAGGCGGACAGGTTCCGCAGCAATGTCACTCCCCCGCCCCGCCCGCGGGCGTCCTTCGGCGAGATGGCCGGACGCTGGCTGCTGGGCCTCACTCTTGTCGCGGGGCTCGTGGGCGCCCTGCTCGTGGGCACCCCGGCGCTCTCCGCGCGGTCCGATACGCCGGCTCAGCAGTCGCAGGCGTCCCAGGGGCGCTGAGCGGAGGGGTCTGACCCTTCCGGACGCTCAAGGCTGGTGAGCGGGAACACGGCCGGATAGCCTCACCGGGCACAGCCCACGCGAGGACCGAGTGAGGACCAGCCGTGCCCCTGCCCTTTCTGACGGCCGACCGCACCTTCGAGACGGCAGCCGAGAGCGCGCTGCCGTACGACGACCCGGACCGCTGGCGGCGCCCCTACCGGCCCGGACCCTGGCGAGTGGGCATGGCCGCGCTGTGGCTGCTGCTCGCCTCGCTCACCCTGTTCGCCGCGGTGCTCACCGCGCTGACCGGCTCGGTGCCGACCGCGGGGGCGGTCCTCGTCGCGGGCGTGCTGATCGTCGCCTGCGCGCTGCGGCTGCTGCGCATGGGAGTGTGGGTGAGCAGGCGCGGGCTGCGCCGGACCGGCTTCCTGCGGACACGGACGGTGCCGTGGGCGCGGGTCGTCTCGGTGCGCACGGTGCAGCAGCCGGTGCGCTGGCTGGGACTGCCGCGCACCGTGCAGGGTCAGGCGCTGACCCTCGTGAGCAAGGACCGGCGCACCGACGACACTCCGCCGCTGCTGACCACGCACACCCTGGACTTCCTGGCCCGGCCGGTGGCTTTCGACCGGGCCGCGGACATGCTGGAGGCCTGGGCCGCGGAGAACGGGCGCGGCTGATCCGGGAGTACGCCGAAGGGGCCGGTCCGCGCTGCGGCGGACCGGCCCCTTCGGCGTGCTCGCACATGCCCTTCGGCGTACCCGCTGCCCCGGACGGCCTCAGCCGGTCGGGGCGGGCCGGCCGTGCGGCCGGCTCACGCCTGGACCGGTCTGCCGTCGTGCAGGGCGATGGCGCGCTGCATGGCCTTGCGGGCGCGGGGGGTGTCGCGGGCGTCGTGGTAGGCGACGGCCAGGCGGAACCAGCAGCGCCAGTCGTCGGGGGTCGCCTCCGTCTCGGCCCTGCGCTTGGCGAAGACCTCGTCGGCCGAGTCACGGTCGATACGGCCGCCCTCGGTGCGCCTCAGCTCGTCGACGGGCAGACCGCCCTCGGCGTCGAGTTCGGCGGCGAGCTGGTTGGCCCTGCGGACGAACTGGGTGTTCTTCCACAGGAACCACAGGCCGATGACCGGCAGGATCAGCACGGCCACGCCGAAGGTGACCGTGAGGAGCGTGCCGGACTGGATGAGCATCACGCCGCGGCTGCCGACCAGGACGAAGTAGAAGACCAGGACGGCGGCCGTGACGAGGTAAGTGATCTTCGCGCGCATGACGAGTGGGCTCAGCTCAGGTCCAGGAAGTTCTCCAGGCCGAACGTCAGGCCCGGAGTCGACACCACGCGGCGGGCGCCGAGCAGGATGCCCGGCATGAAGCTGCTGTGGTGCAGGGAGTCGTGGCGGATGGTGAGGGTCTCGCCCTCGCCGCCCAGGAGGACCTCCTGGTGGGCCAGGAGGCCGCGAAGGCGGACGGCGTGGACGGGCACGCCGTCGACGCTGGCGCCGCGCGCGCCGTCCAGGGCCGTGACCGTGGCGTCCGGCGCCGGGGCGGTGCCGGCCGCCCGGCGGGCCTCGGCGATGAGCTGGGCCGTGCGCGTAGCGGTGCCGGAGGGCGCGTCCACCTTGTTCGGGTGGTGCAGCTCGACCACCTCGACCGACTCGAAGTAGGGCGCGGCGACCTGCGCGAACTTCATCGTCAGTACGGCGCCGATGGAGAAGTTCGGCGCGATGAGCACACCGGTCCGCGGGGACTGGTCGAGCCAGCCCGTCAGCTGCGCGAGGCGCTCCTCGGTCCAGCCCGTCGTCCCGACGACCGCGTGGATGCCGTGGCGCACGCAGAAGTCGAGGTTGCCCATGACCGAGGCCGGGGTGGTCAGCTCGACGGCGACCTGGGCGCCGGTCTCCGCCAGGGTCTCCAGCTTGTCGCCCCGGCCGAGGGCGGCGACCAGTTCCATGTCCTCGGCGGCCTCGACCGCCTTGACCGCCTCGGCCCCGATCCGGCCCTTGGCACCGAGGACCGCCACGCGCAGCTTGCTCATGTTCCTGCTTCCTAACCGGTGGTGTTTCAGGCGACCGCGCCGTGCAGCCGGGAGGCCTGCTTGTCCTTCAGCGGACCGATGACCGACAGAGACGGACGCTGTCCCAGGATGTCGCGGGCGACCGCGCGGACCTCGTCCGGGGTGACCGCGGCTATCTCGGCGAGCATGTCGTCCACGGACATCTGCTCGCCCCAGCACAGCTCGCTCTTGCCGATACGGTTCATCAGCGCGCCGGTGTCCTCCAGGCCCAGGACCGTGGAGCCCCGGAGCTGGCCGATGGCGCGGGCGATCTCGTCGTCGGAGAGGCCGTTCTGCGCGACGTGGTCGAGTTCGTCGCGGCAGATCCGCAGCACGTCGTGCACCTGGCTGGGCCGGCAGCCGGCGTAGACGCCGAAGAGGCCGCAGTCGGCGAAGCCGGAGGTGTACGAATACACGCTGTAGGCGAGGCCCCGCTTCTCCCGGACCTCCTGGAAGAGGCGGGAGGACATGCCGCCGCCGAGGGCGGTGTTGAGCACGCCCATGGCCCAGCGGCGGTCGTCGGTGCGGGCGAGGCCGGGCATGCCGAGGACGACGTGCGCCTGCTCGGTCTTGCGGGACAGCAGCTCGACCTTGCCGGAGGTGCGGATCGTACGGCTGCCGTCGCGCGGGGCGATGGGCTGGGCGTCCGTGTTCTTGAAGGCGCCGGCCTTCTCGAAGGCCGCGCGGACCTGGCGTACGACCTTGTTGTGGTCGATGTTGCCGGCGCAGGCGACCACGAGGTGCGTGGGGTCGTAGTGCTTCTTGTAGAAGCGGCGGATGCGGTCGGCGGTGAGGGCGTTGACCGTGTCGACCGTGCCGAGGACCGGGCGGCCGAGGGCGTTGTTGCCGAACATGGTGTGCGCGAACAGGTCGTGCACGCAGTCGCCGGGGTCGTCCTCGGTCATGGCGATCTCTTCGAGGATCGCGCCGCGCTCGACGTTGACGTCCTCTTCGAGGATCAGCGAGCCGGTCAGCATGTCGCAGACGACGTCGATGGCGAGGGGCAGGTCGGTGTCGAGCACGCGCGCGTAGTAGCACGTGTACTCCTTGGCCGTGAACGCGTTCATCTCGCCGCCGACGGCGTCGAGGGCGGCGGAGATGTCCAGCGCGCTGCGCTGGTGCGTGCCCTTGAAGAGCAGGTGCTCCAGGTAGTGCGTGGCGCCGTTCAGGGCCGGGGTCTCGTCGCGGGAGCCGACGTGCGCCCAGATACCGAAGGTCGCCGAGCGGACCGAGGGCAGGGTTTCGGTGACGATGCGCAGGCCGCCGGGGAGGGTGGTCTTGCGGACCGTGCCGATGCCGGCCGTGCCCTTGATGAGGGTTTGGGTACGGGCGACGGCCCGCGCCTCCGAGGAGGAGCGGGCCGTCACCTTGGAGCCACGGGACGTCACTGCTCGGCGTCGTCCTTCGCCTCGTCGGAGCCCTCTTCGCCCTCGATCACCGGGACGAGGGAGAGCTTGCCGCGGGAGTCGATCTCGGCGATCTCGACCTGGACCTTCTGGCCCACGCCGAGGACGTCCTCGACGTTCTCCACGCGCTTGCCGCCGGCCAGCTTGCGGATCTGCGAGATGTGCAGCAGACCGTCCTTGCCGGGCAGCAGGGAGACGAACGCACCGAAGGTGGTCGTCTTGACGACCGTACCCAGGTACCGCTCGCCGACCTCGGGCATCGTCGGGTTGGCGATGCCGTTGATCGTGGCGCGGGCGGCCTCGGCGGAGGGGCCGTCGGCGGCACCGATGTAGATCGTGCCATCGTCCTCGATGGTGATCTCGGCGCCGGTGTCCTCCTGGATCTGGTTGATCATCTTGCCCTTGGGGCCGATGACCTCACCGATCTTGTCGACCGGGATCTTGACGGTGATGATCCGCGGGGCGTGCGGGGACATCTCGTCGGGCCGGTCGATGGCCTCCATCATCACGTCGAGGATGTGGAGGCGGGCGTCGCGGGCCTGCTTGAGGGCCGCGGCCAGGACGGAGGCCGGGATGCCGTCCAGCTTGGTGTCGAGCTGGAGGGCGGTCACGAACTCCTTGGTGCCGGCGACCTTGAAGTCCATGTCGCCGAAGGCGTCCTCCGCACCGAGGATGTCGGTGAGGGTGACGTAGTGCGTCTCGCCCTCGATCTCCTGCGAGATCAGGCCCATGGCGATACCGGCGACGGGGGCCTTCAGCGGCACACCGGCGTTCAGCAGCGACATGGTGGAGGCGCAGACCGAGCCCATGGACGTCGAGCCGTTGGAGCTCAGCGCCTCGGAGACCTGGCGGATCGCGTAGGGGAACTCCTCGCGCGTCGGCAGGACCGGCACGAGGGCGCGCTCGGCGAGGGCGCCGTGGCCGATCTCGCGGCGCTTCGGGGAGCCGACGCGGCCGGTCTCGCCGGTGGAGTACGGCGGGAAGTTGTAGTTGTGCATGTAGCGCTTGCGGGTCACCGGGGAGAGGGTGTCCAGCTGCTGCTCCATGCGGAGCATGTTGAGGGTGGTGACGCCCAGGATCTGGGTCTCGCCACGCTCGAACACGGCGGAACCGTGGACCCGCGGGATGGCCTCGACCTCGGCGGCCAGGGTGCGGATGTCGGTGACACCGCGGCCGTCGATGCGCTTCTTCTCCTTGATCACGCGCTCGCGGACCAGCTGCTTGGTGAGCGAGCGGTACGCGGCGGAGATCTCCTTCTCGCGGCCCTCGAACTCCGGGAGCAGCTTCTCGGCGGCCAGACCCTTGACGCGGTCCAGCTCGGCCTCGCGCTCCTGCTTGCCGGCGATGGTGAGCGCCTGGGCCAGCTCGGGCTTGACCGCGGCGGTCAGGGCCTCCAGGACGTCGTCCTGGTAGTCCAGGAAGATCGGGAACTCGCCGGTCGGCTTCGCGGCCTTGGCGGCGAGGTCGGCCTGGGCGCGGCAGAGCACCTTGATGAAGGGCTTGGCGGCGTCGAGACCGGCGGCCACGACCTCCTCGGTCGGCGCCTCGGCGCCGCCCTCGACCAGCTTGATGGTGCCCTCGGTGGCCTCGGCCTCGACCATCATGATCGCGACGTCGCCGTCCTCCAGGACACGGCCCGCGACGACCATGTCGAAGACGGCGTCCTCGAGCTCGGTGTGCGTCGGGAACGCGACCCACTGGCCGCGGATCAGCGCGACGCGGACGCCGCCGATCGGGCCGGAGAAGGGCAGGCCGGCCAGCTGCGTGGACGCGGACGCGGCGTTGATCGCCACGACGTCGTACAGGTGGTCGGGGTTGAGGGCCATGATCGTCGCGACGACCTGGATCTCGTTGCGCAGGCCCTTCTTGAAGGACGGGCGCAGCGGGCGGTCGATCAGGCGGCAGGTGAGGATCGCGTCCTCGGAGGGCCGGCCCTCACGGCGGAAGAAGCTGCCGGGGATCTTGCCGGCGGCGTACATCCGCTCCTCGACGTCCACCGTGAGGGGGAAGAAGTCGAGCTGGTCCTTGGGGTTCTTGGAAGCGGTGGTGGCCGACAGCACCATGGTGTCGTCGTCCAGGTACGCCACGGCGGAGCCGGCGGCCTGCTTGGCCAGGCGGCCCGTCTCGAAGCGGATGGTGCGGGTGCCGAAAGGTCCGTTGTCGATGACGGCCTCGGCGTAGTGGGTCTCGTTCTCCACTAGCGTTTTCTCCGTTACATATCGTCTTTCGTCCCTTGGCTGCCCGTGTGGCAGGGGGACGGTGGTGGAGAAGCACTCCGTGCGGTGCGGGCCGGTCTTCGATCGAAGCACCCGGGGCTCGCTTCCCCCCGGGGGCCACTACCGAGGACCGGCGGCGGCGAGGTGCACTTCTCCTCGTTCTGTGTCGTACGTATTGCGTTGTGCTACCACACTACAAAGCGTGCGTGACACTCCGCACGTTTCCCCACGTACGAGGAGGGGTCCCGTGAGCGGGGCGGGGCCCCGCATACGGCAAAGGGAGCGGTCCCCGAGTCCTCCCGGGAACCGCTCCCCTCACGGCGTCCTACTTGGCGCCCGCCGCACCGCGGCGGATGCCGAGGCGGTCGACCAGCGCACGGAAGCGCTGGATGTCCTTCTTCGCCAGGTACTGCAGCAGGCGACGGCGCTGACCGACGAGGATCAGCAGGCCACGACGGGAGTGGTGGTCGTGCTTGTGGGTCTTGAGGTGCTCCGTCAGGTCGGAGATCCGACGGGAGAGCAGAGCGACCTGGACCTCGGGGGAGCCGGTGTCACCCTCCTTGGCACCGAACTCGGCGATGATCTGCTTCTTCGTAGCGGCGTCGAGCGACACGCGTACTCCTCATAGTCTGTGAGTGGCCACCGAGTGCCCCCGGTCTTCATCTCGGGGAAGCTTCCGTTACTCGGGTGGCGGGATCCGCTGGGCGCGGCCTCCAGGACACCGTGAAGTCGGGGTTCCGGGGGTGCGTACACAAACGGCCGTCACTCAGGGTACCAGCCGATGGCGGGGACCTTACGCCCGGTCGCCGAACCGTCCTGGTGGGCCGGTGTCCGCCACTAGGGTGAGCGCCGGGACCGTACCTACCTCGGGAAGGGGTCGCTGCACCATGGCGGAGACGGAAGCGGAGATCAAGGCGCGCAAGGAGCGGGAGCGGGACGAGCTGTACGCGCTCGACATCTCGGGCGCTCAGTGGCACTGCGCGCCGGGCACGGAGGAGCACGAGGAGCGGGTCGAGATCGCGTATCTGCCCGGCGGGGCGGTGGCGATGCGGTCCTCGCTCGACCCGGACACCGTGCTGCGCTACACCGAGGCGGAGTGGCGGGCGTTCGTGCTGGGGGCGCGGGACGGGGAGTTCGACCTGAAGCCGATGGCGCACAACGGGGGCCTCGACGTGCAGTGAGCGGCACGTGGGCCTGCGGCGGGCGAGCCACGTGAGCGAGCGGCACGTGAGCGTGCGGCGAGCGGCACGGGCGAAGTGCGGCGAGCCGCACAGCGGCACACAGGAGGAGGGGGGGGGGGGGGGGGGGGGGGGGGCGGGGGGGGGGGGGGGGGGGGGCGGGGGGGGGGGGGGGGGGGGGGGGGGGGGGGGGGGGGGGGGGGG
>NZ_JAINRE010000081.1 GCF_020400595.1 Streptomyces naphthomycinicus
CGTACGGCTTGCCTCACAAGTTGCCCTGCAACTTGCCCTAGGGTGGCGTCGAACGCGCGGCCGACGTGCGCGGTCAAGGGGTCCGGCCGCGCCGACTACTTCGCTACGACACCCCCCTCGGGCGTCCCAACGACTCCCGGCCCGAGGTTCCGCCGGCCTTTCCGCGTGGTCACGTCCTGGTGCTCGCCTTCCACCAGGAGTGCGTCCGGCTCCGCTCGCTCGATGGGCAGAAGCCGCGGGCTCGGGTCGGTCGTCGTCGTGCTCCTGGTGGTGCTCGGACCAGTGCCGAGTCGGCGTCGCGCGGTGCTCATGACGGGAGTCTCTCGCGCCACTCCGGCGAAGTTGCAAGAGATGTCACGCAACCGCCGAACTCAGGGACGACGATCACGCGGGCATCTCGTTGGGATGGACGTGGAGACGTTCAGCGAGTTCGCGATGTACGAGGCAGCACTGATTCGGGCCGAGCTGACGGACCAGGAGTGGGAGGACTTGCTTCAGCACCGACCGAGTCTCAAAGCGGCTCTGGAGGCTCAGCAACGGGCGTCGAGCTGTGGCAGGTGATCTACTCCTCGCACTCGGTGCCGGTGCCGGCCGATTCCTCAGCGGACTGACGTCACAGCTTCAGGACCGCGGCCACGGCGACGAACGCGCCGACGCACAGGCCTAGGGCGGGGACGGTGGCCGGGTGGGTGTAGCCGATGTATCCGATGAGCGCGGTCACGACGAGCGCCAGGACGAGCTGCTGCACGCGGTCGGTGGGCATGGGGTGGGTCCTCCTACAGAGTGGGCGGCCGTCGGGGATCGGCGGCCGGGGACGAGGCTGGAGGACTGACGGGTTAGCTCCGCAACCCCCCCTCCGGGCGGTGGAGAGGGAGTCGAAGGCCCCAACAGGACCGGCGTCGAAATCCGTAGCGAGAAGACCTGTTACGAGGGCAGCCATTCAATAGCTGCCTCTCTTGAATGCCGTGAGCAACTTGGATATGGGTCGGGGCGCCGGCGGCCCGGGTGCGGCCGGGGAGCGGGGCGGAGACAGGAGCGGCCCGGCCGGGTCCGGGCCGCGCCGACCGCGTCAGCGGGCGGCCTTGAACCAGTAGAGAAACTTGTAACGCGGCCTCCGGCCTCAGTCTCAGGAGGGTGATGCCAGGTACCGCCGGCCCTCGTCGACCTGGCCGTTGCCCTCGGCTGCGTGCGGGTGTGAGCTGAGGACTCCGCGGGCCCGAAGGTCGTCCAGATCGGGCAGGCGGATCCTGGGGAGGCGCTGGAGGAGATCGGCCTGGGCGGCACGGATGTGCGTAAGGTCGTCGGGGCCGGTGCCGAGAGGGCGGCGAGCTGTCACGAGGGGCATCGTAGGTGCGGACGAGAGTGCCACTCGCCTCGCCAGAAGACCCGCCGCGCTAGGCCTCCCGACCTGACCGGCTACGGTCGTCCGTCATGAGCACCGAGACACCCCGTGACGACTCTGGCGAGCCGCTGTGCGGCTGGTGCGGCGGACCGATCCTCCAGTCCGGCGTCGGCCGGCGCCGTGAGTACTGCTCGCGTACGCACCGCGAGTACGCCTACCGATCCCGGCGTGATGCTGCGATGAGGCTGCGGGCCTACTCCGCAGGAAGGGCTGACGAGCGTCTACTTTCGACAACTGACGTAACCCGTCGCCCTAGCGTTTCGACAATTGACGAAACGAAACCCGCAGGTCAGAGCGCGAATCGCGGGGATGCTGCTCCGCCGCAGGCCACAGCTCCTACCGAGCCGTCCGAGCGGCCCAAGGCGGATCCGCGGCAACAGGTGAGGTGGAACGGCATGCAGCTGGTGCTGGATTCGCCGGCCGACGAAGACGTCTGACCACGGACCCGCGCTGAGCGGAGCGCCCCTACGGCGCCCGGCCACATCGCGGCAGCAGCTGCCCCCCATCAGCCCGAGGCGAGGCTCCAGAGCCGCTCACGCAGTCCAGCCCCGCGACGGTGGCGGTACGGCGCCCGGCCCGGACTCCGGTCCGGTAGACGGCCGTACAGCGTCACGACCCCCCTCCCCCTCTCCGCTGGCGGGTCTACAGGACCATCGACCACCCGCTGTCGGCGGTGGTGGTGTCACGTAAACCGCCCAGGGATGCCGCCGTTGACGGACAGCAGAAAGCCCCGCCGACATCGGGCGGGGCTTCAGCGTTCGGTCGGACGGTGCGGCGGGGGGGTTACTCGCTGATGGGGACCCGTGCACCAGGGGCATAGACGTCCTCCCAGTACCCCAGTGCCTGTTCGTCGTCGTGGAAAGTCACTGTGGTGACGAGGAGGGCCACGGCTGAGTGAGGCGGGGCATCGATCTCCAGAGCGGCCAGTTCGTCCTGGGATGCCTGCCGTGCGTGCGCGATGCGCTGCCCCTTCACCACCTCGCGGCCGGTGCGCTCGGTGTAGAGCTTGTCGAACTGCTTCACCATGCGCACATCGTCGGCCAACTCCGGGACGGCCGCGACGGTGTGGGGCGGGTAGATGGAGATCCCGACCGACGTCGGCTTGTCGTCCTGCCGGAAGACGCGGATACGGATCACGGCCTCGTCGCCTGGTTCCAGGTCGAGCGCCGTGCAGACCTCCGGGTCGTAGACCGACCGGCGCATTACGCGGTGGCCGGAGGAGGTCTCGCCGGGCGCGTAGCGCATCCCGTTCTGCTCCATCCGGTTCAGCCGGTCCGCACCGGTGATGACGAGGGGCGACTTCGCTACGACGGTTCCCAGCGCACCGCGAGAGGTGACGAGGCCCTCGCTCTTGAGCAGGCCCAAGGCCCGGCTCACGGTCTTGGCCGCCACGCCGAACTGCTCGCGGATCTCTGAGACTGATGGGAGCGAGTCGCCTGGAGCGAGGTCCCCGCTCTTGATCAGAGTGCGGAAGTGGGCGGCCACGTCGGCATACCCCTTCCCCTCCGGTGCCTTGTATGCCATGGCTTCTCCCTCTTTGTCGGAGTGCGGTACACCTCCGAAGGTACATCAATGACCCCCTCAAGGTACATGCTTGCCCTCGAACGGTGCTTCATGTACCTTCCTGTCGTCGGCAAGGTACGTGAAGTACCTAACAGCCGATAGATTCGTACCTTCGGCATGGAGAGGTGCTGTCGTGGCCACAAGGAACGCTCCGCCCAGGGGGGCGGGCAACAAGGGCAACAAGTTCAAGTCCGCGGCTGGTGCTGCCGGTGCGGCGGCCGGCGGATTCGTCGGTGCGATGGGGCAGTCGTTCGTCCCGCCCGTGAACATCACGATCAACCGGACCCAGCACGTGGGAGGGGGCGGCTCGGTGCCGCAGCAGGGCGGGGGGTCGCAGTTCGTCTTGGGGGAGCCCGCGTTCGACAACACCGACGACGTCCGGGCCTACTGCAACCACGTGCGGGCTCTGATGGTCCAGTGCGCTATCGAGCTGGCCATGGCCGCCAAGATCCTGGAAGCCCGGCTGTCTCAGGCGATGCCGCTGCCCGGTGAGAACAAGATCCAGACCGCACTGCGGGCGCGGCGGGTCGGCTGGAAGCTGAAGCGGGCCTCGGACGGCGCCGTGGCCGTGGCGAAGAACGCCGTGGCGGCGCACGCCGCGTTCCAGCGCGAGTACGCCGACGTCATCCGTCCGAGGCCTCAGCAGGCCCCCGTCAACCAGTTCAAGTTCTGAGAGGGGGTCGAGCGATGGGTAAGGATCTTCAGCAGCAGCAGGAGGACCGCCTCGCCTCCGGCGGCACCGGTATGACGGCCTGGCTGTGGCACCGGGCCAAGCCGTACACCCCGCCGTGGCTTGTGACCGGCGGAGTCGGTCTGGCCGGTGCCGGCGCCAATCTCCAGTGGGGCGGCTCCCCGTGGGCGGGCGTCGGCCTCACCCTGGCCTCGGGTCTCCTGACCAGTGCGACCTGGTGGGCAGGCAAGTCGACCAGCCCCCAGCGCCGCCTGCACTCGGCTATCACCGTGGCGGCCGGGTCGGCCTGGCTCACCTCCGCCGCCCTGTCCGGTCCGCTCACCGGCCCGCTCCCCGACCTGTACTTGATGGGCGGGGCGGCCCTGGCCCTGTCCTGGAACATCCGCCACGTCATGCGCTCGTCGGGCGGCGAGAGCACCGGGCCCGACTCTGACAAGGGCCTGTTGGAGAAGGTCGGGCTCGCTCGGACCAAGCTCAAGCAGATCAAGGTCGAGCCCAACCGAGTCACGGTCCCCTACGAGCTGCCCGCCGGGGAGCTGACCAACGACGACGTCGCCAAGGCGCTCCCCCGAATCGCCTCCGCCCTCGATGTGCCGACCACGGCCATCCGCGTTCAGCACGACCCCGACTCCGCCAGGAAGGGCCAGTTCGTGATCGTGCCCGAGGACATGCTCAAGACTCCGACGCTGTACCCGGGGCCGTTCGCCCCCGGCGCGTCCATCGAGGTGCCGCTGCGCATCGGCGTGTACGACGACGGCAGCGACCTGGTGCTGCCGCTCTTGGACGCGATCCACATGCTCGTGATGGGGATGACCGGCAGCGGAAAGACGGAGGGCGCCCTCGACCTGTTCTTCGAGCTGCTGACCCGCAGGGACGTGGCGGTGTGGCTGGCCGACGCGGCCAAGGGTGGGCAGGACTTCCTGCCGCTCGTCCCGGGGCTCGACTGGGCCGCGCTGGACACCGTCTCCGCCGCCGCGATGGTCTCCACCGTCCAGGCCGTCATCCCCGCCCGCGCCGCCTGGCTGCGGGACCACAGCTACCGCGCCTGGGAGCCCGCGGCCGCCGGACCCCAGACCGATCTGGCGCACTCCTGCGCTGCGGCCGGCGCCTGTGGCTGCGACGGAATGCCTTACCTCGTCGCCTGGTTCGAGGAGGCCGCCAAGCTGCTGCGCGAGCTGGGCGAAGACACCTTCACCGGCATCGCCCAGGAGGCCCGGTCCGCCGGGGTCTCCCTGGTCATCTCCATGCAGCGCGCCTCCGGCTACCAGCTGTCGACAGACACGAGGGCCTCGCTCCCGGCGGCGATGTGCTTCGGAGTCCGCGGCGACGACGCGAGCTTCGCCCTCCCGGAGGAGGTCCTGGAGGCGGGCGCCAACCCCGGAGCCTGGGGCAACAAGCGCAAGGGCTACGTCTACATGGTGTCGGCCGGGGTGGACGAGGACCTGTACGCGAACCCGGCCCGCACGTTCTGGACCGGCCCGTCGGGCGAGTACGAGAAGGCCGCCGCCTGGATCGTGAGCCAGTTCGCCGGCATCCGACCCCAGGGCACCGGTGCGGTGACCGAGGCCGTCGCCGCCAAGGTCGCGGGCGAGCTGTTCACCCACCGCCGTGTACGGGCGGGTGCTTCGGACCCGGCCGCCGTCCCCGCCTCGGCCCCGGCCACTGGCCCGGCTCTGTCCGACGCCCAGGAGTCCGCCCAGACGGTCGCCGCGCTCGTCGACGCCGAGGACGCCGACCTGGACGCGACCGCCGACCTTCCGCCCGCCGAGGGGTCGGTAGCACTTCCGCAGGACAAGCCGTCGAAGGAGGCGGCGCTGGAGCTGCTAGGCGAGCTGATCGACATGCTCGCCCAGGTCGGCCCCGGCATTGTCGCGGTCCGGGACCTGTACCCGTACCTGGAGCAGATCGGCCGGGACCGCTCTTGGGTCTCCAAGGAGATGAAGAAGCTCGCCGAGGACGGGCGCCTGGCCCCGACGGGCGAGGAGGGCGTGTACCGGCTCATGCCCACCCTCGCCGGGGTCTGACGGCAGGCCGCACACCCGCACACCCCCGCACAGCCGCACAGCGCGAATCTCCACGTCGCACGGCGTGTGAAGAGGGCCGCACACCAGCCCGCACACCGCCGCACAGCGCGACCGCACACCCCCCGCACAGCAGACGACGGACCGCCCCGACGCAACCGGGGCGGCCCGCCTGATGACCACGGAGGCATCCCGTGACCACCGATCCGCAGTATCCCCTCACCGCCGAGGCGTCCGCCGAGGCCGCCCGCCTGATCCGCGAGGCGTACCGGTCAGAGCCCACCCCGCGGCCCGCGACCAGCTTCCGGGACACCACCCCCGTGCCCGCCTTCGGCTCCACCCCGCCCGTCCCCCAGCCGGACTCCCGGATCGTCCCCCAGTGGGCCGCCGGGGTCGCCGTGGCGAGCATCGGCGTCGGCGCCGGCGTCACCGGACTCGGCTGCGGCGCCTGGCTCGTCCTCCAGGGCCTTTCCTCCGTCACCCTGCTCGGAGTCCTCGCGGTGGCCATCCCGTTCGCCGGGGTCGCCGCGGTGGCCACGGCCGTCGGAGCCGCCATCGCCCGGGCACGGTCGGCATCGACCACGCACGTCTACCAGGGACAGGTCATCCAGCGGACCGAAGTCACCGCGACCGCCCGCGGGATGCTCTCCCGCGCGAAGGCGGGGCGGTGACCGTGCAGCTCAACACGCAGCAGCAGGTCGACCAGGCGGAGAAGGTGCTCCGCCTGTCCTGGGTGATTGTGTTCGGTGTCATCCTGTTCTCGGTCTTCACAGTGACGCCGTTGGTCGAGCGCTCCACCCCGGAGGGATGGGAGTGGTCGGCGCCGATCCTCCCCCTCGTGGTCGACGTCGCCGTCGTCATCTCGATCCGGGTCGACGCGATCGTCTCCCGCCTCGGTGGCTCAACGACCGGCTGGCCGCTCGCCCTCCGGGTGCTCACCGGCGGCGCCTCCGTCGCGCTCAACATCGGGCACTCCGTGCTCAACGGCGACTGGGTCGGGGCGCTCGTGCACACCGCTGCCCCGGCGGTGCTCATCGTCGTGGCCGAGGCGTCCTTGAAGTGGCGCAAGGAGATCGCGGCAGCCTCCGCCCGGATCGAGGCGGAGCGCCGTGAGCGCGAGGAGACCCGCCGTCGTGAGCAGCGTGAGCGCGAGGACCGCGCACGGGCCGACCGGGAGCGTGAGCAAGAGGCCGCCCGGCTGGAGCGTGAGCGGCAGGAGGCCGCCGAACGTGAGCGCCGCCGCGAGGAGATGGCCGACCGTGAGCGTGAGCGGGAGCACGCCGCCCGGCTCGCCCGCGAGGAACGCGAACACGCTGCCGCCCTGGAGCGGGGGCGCCTCGACCGCGAGGAGCGGGCACGGAGCAAGGAACAGGAGCGCCTCGACCGCGAGCGCCGAGAAGAGCAGGAGCGCCAGGAACGCCAGCGCCGTGAGCAGGAGGCCGTCCGAAAGGCCACGGAACGGGCCCAGCAGGCCGAACGGGACCGGAAGGCGGCCGAGGCCCGACGGACAGCTCCCGCGTCCGTGAGCGCCGCCGTGAGCACCCCCCGCCCGGCCGTGAGCGCCACGGTGAGCGCGACCGCTCACGACGCCGCGCCCGACCAGAAGATGAGCGAGGCCAACGCTCGCCAGGCCGTCGCCGATGCGGTTCGGGACGGCCGCTCACAGCGGCAGGTCGCCACGCTCACCGGCTGGTCGACCGGCTGGGTGGCCGCCCGGTTCAAGGAGCTGGAGAGGGCGACGGCATGAGCCTCTTACTGCTCATCAAGTCCTGGCGAGTACGCGCTGCCCTGCTGTGGCTCGCCCACACCCCGAGCGTCTCCATCCTGCCCTTCGCCGGGCTCGGACTCAGGGTCGCCCTCGGCTGGGGCACCCCGGCCTGGGGCCCGCCGGCTGCCGCCTGGACCACCGCTGCCCTGATCGTGGCGACTCTCGTCGGATATCGCCTCCACAAGGAGCTGGACGACCCCGGAGTGCCCTGCCGCTGGTGCGACATCGAGCTGACGGAGGACAACGCATGACCCGCAAGCCGCAGATCACCGACCGCGCGCCCCACGCCATCGTGTCCCACGGCGCCGACTTCTTCGGCGAGGACCGTCACCCTCTCAAGGCCCTGGCCTCCCTCGCCGGGTACGCCGAAGGATGCCTCTCCCAAACCGAGCGAGGCCCGCTCGTGGACCTGCTCAGGGACCCGGGGCACGGCGGGAGCATCCCCCCGGAGAAGGCCCGACAGGTCGCCGAACTGCTCCTTCGCATCTCCCGGTGGAAGTTCGTCAAGCCCGGCCCGTCCGCGATGGCCCGAGCCCTGGCCGACGCTGCTGCAAGGGCTGCCGCCGACGGTGAGCCCTGGGTCTGGCGCATCGCCTCCTGAACTCCCCAGCCCCGCCGGCCCTTCGCTGGCGGGGTTTCTTCCGCCCCTTCTCGTCACACCAGCCCCTCGGGGGTTTCTGGACTTTCTGGACCCCCATACACGCGTACGCGTACGCGCGTGACCTGCGCAACCTGCGCAACAACCCGGTGATACAGCCCGCTTCGCCCCGGTTCGCCGGGGCGGGTGTAACGGATCTTCGTCGCAGACGTACCGCAGAGCCGGGGGGTGTCCGCTTCGAGACCTACCGTCGCGCCCCTGAGCAGCAGGAAGGAACCCTCGTGGAACTCATGAGACCGTCCTACGTGCGCGCGGGGGCCGCATGTAATGGATCAGCGACTCACCCCGTCTACGGAAGTGTGAGCCACCTCCAGCCGACTCCCGACTTCCCCGGCCTCTGGATCGCCGCGGTGCCGATGCCGCGCGCGGCCTTCGCCTGCACCTGCGGTTACACCGAGCACGCCGCCGGCCGCGCCGACGTCCACCAACTGGCCACTCGCCACCAGGAACACGCCGAGTGCTGCGCATGGGCCGAAAGGCCGTCAGGCGTGCCGGAGGGAACGAACGTTGCGCGCGGTGGCAGGATCATCCCGAGAAAAGCGAAACGGCCCGGGGGCCTAATCCCGAGCCGCTTCTGACGTCCGCCCGGCTACCAACCAAGGGACTCGTCTGTGTCCAGCGTAAAGGACGCCTCGGCGTCTGCAACACCCCCACCTCCGCGTGCCGCCTCGCGGGAGAGAGCGGAAGGCGGACTCTGCTGCCGTCAGTGCGGTAAGAAGATCACCTGTACGCCTGGGAAGGTTCGGCGTGTCTTCTGTTCCGATGCCTGCCGGAAGGCCGAGAAGCGGGCCGCTGAGCGTGCGTTGAAGAGGTCCGACGGCAACCGCGGACAGCTTGGTAAAGGGTTGACAGAGTTTTCCAAGAGCGGCCCGTCCGCCCCTGACCTGCAAGAACGTCCGGAGGGTGGAGCTGGGGAGTCTGAGGGGGCGCAGCGCCCCTCAGAACAGACCCGCGCGGACAAGGCGGCGCGGTCCGCGATCCGGCGGTGGCAGGGGCGGAAGGTCCTCAACCGTACGTCGAAGATCGACGCGTGCCAGGGCTGCGGCGTGCGGATCCTCGACCCGGAGACGGGCGTGATCACCGCCCGGTCCTCGCGTGGGTACGCCGTGACGATCGGCCTGGTCCGGTGCGGGCGGATCTGGTTCTGTCCGGAGTGCTCGGCGGCGATCCGCCGGGGCCGGACGGAGGAGCTGAAGACCGGTGCCCTGCGCTGGCTGGCCCAGGGCGGCATCCTCGCCGTGGTGGTGCTCACCGCCCGCCACAACCGCACGACGGAGCTGTCCCGGCTCGCGGCCGGGCTGTGGGGCGAACCCAAGCTCGACGCGGAAGGGGAACCGGTGCTTGACCGGTCGGGTAGGCCACGGCGAGTGCCCGGTGCCTACCAGCGGATGCTGACCGACCCGGCGTTCTACGGGCGGCCCGAGTCGGTGTCCTGGTGGGAGCGCAAGGACGGCAGCTTTGGCCACTCGGTCCGTGAGGCGGAAGAGGGCCACCGGCACCGGATCGGGTACGCGGGCATGGTCCGGGCCTCCGAGGTCACGCGGACGCTGGCCAACAGTTGGCACCCGCACATGAACCTGCTGATGTTCCTCGGCGGCACGTTGGACGGTACCCCGGCCAAGGGCACAGTCACCGGATACTTCGAGCCCACGGCCGAGGACCTGGAGGCGTGGGAGGACTGGCTGCGCAATTTCTGGACCGAGACCCTGAGGAAGATGGACCCGACCTGGGCACCGTCCAAGGAATGCACCGAGAGGGACTGCAAGTGCGAGGGCAAGGGCCACGGCGTCATGGTCAAGATCGTGCGATCCGCTGATGACGCGGCCCTGATCGAGTACCTGACGAAGGTCCAGGACGGGAAGGAAGCGCCGGCCATCACGCTGACGGACTCGGTCCGGGCCGACCTGGACGCCGCGGGCGCTGCTGCGATGGAGACCGTGCGGGCCGACTCCAAGACCGGCCGGGGCCACAAGTCCATGACCCCCTTCCAGATCCTCTACCGGCTGTGGGACATCGAGGTCGAGGGCACCAATCCGCGCCGGGCCGAGGGCTACGGCAGACCGGATCAGCTCCGAGCCTGGTGGGCGGAGTACGAGGCTGCGTTCGCCGGACGGCGGGCCATCGAGTGGACACGCGGCCTGCGGGGGCACGTCCACCTCGACGGCGACGACTCCGACGAAACCAACCTCCAGTTCGTCTACGAGGGGGCCGCCAAGGAGCCGCTGATGGGCGGCGTCGTCATGACCGGCGACGCGTACGCCACGGTGGAGCGGGCCGACGCGGAGAAGGAGATGGAGGGTGTCGTCGTCGGCGAGTTCTACGACTCCGTGGCCGACATGGTCGCCAGCCTCGGCGGCCGGGCCGACCACGTCCGGGTGGCCACCACCGAAGAACTCGCGGACATTCAGGCCGCCATGCTCGAACGCCTCCAGACCAAGGCCGCCAAGCTCCGCGCCGAGGCCTTGATGCTGAAGCTGCGTGGCGAGCTGGCCGACGCACTCGCGGCCCTACCAGACGACGCACCACCCGCCGCCGCCGAAGCCCTGCACGCCGACTTCTTCCGCAAGCTCATCGCCGCGCAGAAGACGCCCGCGGCTAGCCGCCCGCGAAACTGACCCCAGTAAGCACTAACTCGCTGCTGCCTACCGGAGGACGACGCCGTGTCCGACCCTGTCACCGACGACGAACGCGAGATGGTGGCGACCGCCCTGCGGATCGTCGCCGACATCCTGTGTCTGGACGCGGCCGCCGACCGCAGCCGGACCGCCCGCACCCTCTGCACCCCGAGCACGGTGCGGGCGGCCGAGAGCTTGTACGTCCAGGCCGAGCAGCTCGCGCGCTGGAGTGGTGATCCGGCGCTTCTGGAACTAGTCGCCAACGCTCCCAGGCCGGACGCGCCGTAACCGTCCCGACCGTGCCCGGTCGTCCCCGGCCGGGCACGGTCGGAAGGCGTTACGGGGCCCAGTAACCCACAACTCGC
>NZ_JAINRE010000082.1 GCF_020400595.1 Streptomyces naphthomycinicus
CCCATGTCATCCTCGAACAGGCACCGCCCGCGCCCGCCGCGCCGCGGCACACCGGACCGGACGGCCTCGCCGCTCCCTGGCTGCTGACCGCCAGGACACCCGCCGCGCTCGCCGGCCAGGCCGCCGCCCTGCTCGGCCACCTCGACACGCACCCCCGGCTGGACCCCTCCGACATCGGCTGGTCCCTGGCCACCACCCGTGCCCGCTTCGCGTACCGCGCCTCGATCAACGGAGCCGACACGGCCGAACTGCGCGGCGCGCTGGCCGCGCTGGCCGACGGCGGCACCGCCCGCGCCCTCGCCGAGGGCACCGCGCCCGGCCGCGCCCGGCCCGTGTTCGTCTTCCCTGGCCAGGGCTCCCAGTGGCCCGGCATGGCCGCCCGGCTCCTCACCGAGTCCCCGGTGTTCGCCGCCCGCATGGCCGAGTGCGCCGCCGCGCTCGCGCCCCACACCGACTGGGACTTCCACACCGAGCTGCACGGCGGCCTCGACCGCGTGGACGTCGTCCAGCCGCTGCTGTGGGCCGTGATGGTGTCCCTGGCGCACACCTGGAGCAGCTACGGCGTCACCCCGGCCGCCGTCATCGGCCACTCCCAGGGCGAGATCGCCGCCGCCTGCGCGGTCGGCGCCCTGTCGCTCCAGGACGGAGCCCGCGTAGTCGCCCTGCGGTCCCGGGCGATCGCCGAACTGCTCTCCGGCTCGGGCGGCATGATGTCCGTCGGCGAGGGCGCCGACGCGGTCCGCGCCCGGCTCACCGCCTGGGACGGCCGGCTGTCGGTCGCCGCCGTCAACGGCGCCGCTTCCACGGTGGTGTCCGGCGACCCCGACGCCCTCGACCAGCTCCTCGCCCGGCTCCGGGAGGAGAAGGTCCGCGCCAAGCGCCTGCCCGTCGACTACGCCTCCCACAGCGCCCACGTCGAGACCCTGCGCGAGCGCCTGGCGGACGTTCTCGACGGCATCGAGCCGCGCGGCACCCAGGTGCCGTTCTACTCGACGGTCACCGGCGGACTCATCGACACGGCGGAACTCGGCGCCGGGTACTGGTACACCAATCTGCGCGGAACCGTGCTGTTCGAACAGGCGGTACGCGCCGCCGCGGCCGACGGACACCAGCTGTTCATCGAGTCCAGCCCGCACCCCGTGCTGACCGTCGGCATCCAGGAGACCGACGACGCGGTGGCCGCCGTCGGCTCACTGCGCCGCGACGAGGGCGGCCGGGACCGTCTGCTGACCGCCCTGGGCGAGGCGTTCACCCACGGCGCCACCGTCGACTGGACCGCCGTGGCCGAGGGCCGCCGCCCGCGCCGCGTCCCGCTGCCCGGCTACGCCTTCCAGCACGAGTGGTACTGGCTCGACAGCACCGCGAGCGGCGCCGACGTCACCTCCGCTGGACTCGCCCCCACCGACCACGCCCTGCTCGGCGCCGCGATGGTCCGCGCCGACAGCGAGGGCGCCGTCCTCACCGGCCGCCTCTCCCCGGGCACCCAGCCCTGGCTGGAGGACCACCGGGTCGGCGGCCGGCTGCTCTTCCCCGGCACCGGGCACCTGGAGCTGGCCCTGCGCGCCGGCGACCAGGTCGGCTGCGGCGACATCGCCGAACTCACCCTGCACGCACCCCTGGTCCTGCCCGACCACGGCGCCGTCCAGCTCCAGGTCGCCGTCGGCGCGCCCGAGGGGGACACCCGCCCGGTGACCGTCTGGTCCCGCCCGGAGAGCCCCGGCGAGGATCTGCCGTGGACCCGGCACGCCGACGGCCTGCTCGCCCCGACCGGCAGCCTCCCGGCCCCCGCCGACCCGCTCACCGCATGGCCCCCGCAGCACGCCGAACCCGTCCCGCTCGACGGCCTGTACGACGAACTCGCCGCCCTCGGCCTCGGCTACGGGCCCCTGTTCCAGGGCTTGCGCGCCGCCTGGCGCACCGGTGACGGCCTCTACGCGGAGGTCGCCACCGACGCCGCGCCCGACGGCTTCGCACTGCACCCGGCCCTGTCGGACGCCGCCCTGCACACCGTCGGTCTCACCGACGCCGCGGGCGACCAGGCCCTGCTGCCGTTCGCCTGGTCGGGGGTGCGGCTGCACGCCACCGGCGCGACCGCGCTGCGCGTCCGGGTCCGGGCCACCGGCGAGGGCACCGTCTCCCTCACGCTCGCCGATCCCACGGGCGCCCCCGTCGCCACCGTCGACTCGCTGACCCTGCGGCCGCTGCGGACGGAGGCGCTGGCCGCCGCGGCCCGTTCGGCCCGGGCGGGCGCGCTGTACCGGGTCGACTGGATACCGGCCCCGTCCGCTCCCTCGACTGTGGCGACCGCTGCGGCGCCGGAGGTGGTGCGGGTCCCGGGCGGTGCGAGCGCCGCCGAGACCCGGGCGGCCGTCGGCACGGTCCTGGACGCGCTGCGCACGCGGCTCGCGCAGGACGACCTCGCCTTCGTGGTCGTCACCGGCACCGACCCGGCGGGCGCCGCCGCCGGCGGCCTGGTCCGCTCGGCGCAGTCGGAGCATCCGGGCCGCATCGTGCTCGTCGAGGCCGAACAGCCGCCGGGTGCCGAGCGGCTGGCGGAGGCGGTGGCCACCGGCGAGCCGCACCTGGCGTTCCGGGACGGCGCCTGGCTGGTGCCCCGGCTGACCCGCGTCCCGGACCCCGCCCCCCGGCAGGGTGACGCCCCGGACCCCGTCTCTCGGCCGGCCGACGGCCCGGACGCCGCCCGCCGGCAGGGTGACGGCCCGGACCCCGTCTCTCAGCCGGCCGACGGCCCGGACCCCGCCCCCCGGCACGGCGACGCCCCGGACCCCGCCTCTCAGCCGGCCGACGGCCCGGACGCCGTCCTCCGGCAGGGTGACGGCCCGGCCCCCGTCTCTCGGCCGGCCGACGGCGCGGACCTCACCACCCGGCCGGGCGACAGCCTCGACCTGGGCGGCGGCACCGTCCTGCTCACCGGCGCGACCGGTGCCCTGGGGCGTGTCCTCGCCCGCCACCTGGTCGGCGAGCGGAACGTCCGGCACCTGCTGCTGGTCAGCCGCAGCGGCGCCACCGACGACCTCGTCGCCGAGCTCGGCCGGCCGGGCGCCGAGGTGACGAGCGTCGCCTGCGACGTCGCCGACCGGGCCGCGCTCGCCGCCGTGCTGGACGCCGTACCGGCCGACCGGCCGCTGACCGCCGTGATCCACGCGGCCGGAGTCCTCGCCGACGGTGTGCTCACCTCCCTCACCCCGGAGCGGTTCGACACGGTGTTCCGGCCGAAGGTCGACGCCGCGTGGCATCTGCACGAACTCACCGCGCACCTGGACCTGTCGGCGTTCGTGCTGTTCTCCTCCTCCGCCGCCACGCTCGGCTCGCCGGGCCAGGCGAACTACGCAGCCGCCAACGCCTACCTGGACGCGCTCGCCGCGCACCGCCGGGCCCTCGGGCTGCCCGCGCACTCCCTGGCCTGGGGCCTGTGGGCGCAGGCCGGCGGCATGACCGGCACCCTCGACGACACGGATCTCACGCGCATCGCCCGCGGCGGAGTCGCCCCCCTGGAGACGGAGGAGGGCGTCGCCCTGTTCGACGCCGCGCTGCGCGGTGACGCCCCCGCCGTCCTGCCGGTGAAGCTGGACACGGCCTCGCTGCGCGCCCAGGGCGAGGACCTGGCCCCGCTGTTCCGCGGCCTCGTGCCCGTGCGCCGGGCCGGCGCGGCCACCGGGCAGACCGCCGCCGGCGGGGCCGACGCCCTGCGGGAGAGGCTCGCCGGGCTGCTGGCGGCGGAGCGCGAACCGTTCCTCACCGAACTCGTGCAGAGCCACGTCGCGACCATCCTCGGCTACCGCTCCGCCCAGGACGTCGGCCGCTCCCTGGCCTTCCGGGAACTCGGCTTCGACTCGCTGGCCGCCGTGGAACTGCGCAACCGGCTCTCCGCGGCGACCGGCCTCCGCCTGCCCGCCACCCTCGTGTTCGACCGTCCCACCCCGGCCGAACTCGCGAGGTACCTGCTCGGCGAGCTCACCGGCACCCTCGCCGAGACCGCCGCCCGCACCGCGCCCCGCGGCGCCGCCACCGACGAACCGATCGCCGTCATCGGCATGGCCTGCCGCTTCCCCGGCGGGATCGGCTCACCGGAGGACCTGTGGCGGCTGGTGGCCGAAGGCCGCGACGCCGTCGGAGAGTTCCCCGACGACCGCGGCTGGGACGTCGAGAACCTCTACGACCCGACCCTGGACCGGCCCGGCACCAGCTACACCCGGCACGGCGCGTTCCTGTACGACGCGGCCGATTTCGACCCGGCGTTCTTCGCCATGGACGACGAGGAGGCCCTGGTCACCGACCCCCAGCAGCGGCTGCTGCTGGAGACCTCCTGGGAGGCGCTGGAGCGCGCCTCCATCGACCCCGCCGGCCTGCGCGGCTCCGACACCGGCGTGTTCGCGGGCGTGATGTACCACGACTACTTCGGCAGCTTCGGCTCCGGCAGCGTGGTCTCCGGACGGGTCGCCTACACCCTGGGCCTGGAGGGACCCACCCTCTCCGTCGACACGGCCTGCTCCTCGTCCCTGGTGGCGCTGCACCTGGCCGCACAGGCGCTGCGGCAGGGCGACTGCTCGCTGGCGCTGGCGGGCGGAGTGACCGTCATGGCCACCCCGGGCACCTTCGTGGAGTTCAGCCGGCACCGGGGCCTGTCCCGGGACGGCCGCTGCAAGCCCTTCGCGGACGCCGCCGACGGCACCGGCTTCGGCGAGGGCGCAGGCGTCCTGCTGCTGGAACGGCTCTCCGACGCCCGCCGCAACGGCCGGAAGATCCTCGCCGTGCTGCGCGGCACCGCCGTCAACCAGGACGGTGCCTCCAACGGCATCAGCGCCCCCAACGGCCCCGCCCAGCAGCGGGTCATCCGCCGCGCCCTGGAGGCGGCCGGTGTCGCGGCGGCCGAGGTCGACGTGGTCGAGGCGCACGGCACCGGTACCACCCTCGGCGACCCCATCGAGGCCCAGGCACTGATCGCCACCTACGGCGCGGAGCACACCGAGGACGGCCCGCTGTGGCTCGGCTCGGTCAAGTCCAACCTGGGCCACACCCAGGCCGCGGCGGGGGTCGCCGGGGTCATCAAGATGGTCGAGGCCATCCGCAACGAGACCCTGCCGGCCAGCCTCGGCATCGACCGGCCCTCCCGGCACGTCGAATGGGAGGGCGGCAACGTCCGGCTGCTCACCGAGTCCCGTCCCTGGCCGGACCCGGGGCGTCCGCGCCGCGCGGGCATCTCCTCCTTCGGCATCTCGGGCACCAACGCCCATGTGATCATCGAGGCCCCGCCCGCCGCGGAGCCGGCCGGTCAGCCCGCCGCCCGGCCCACCGACACCGTGCCGTGGCTGCTGTCCGGCCACACCCCGGACGCCCTGCGCGCCCAGGCCGCCCGGCTCCTGGAGCACCTCGCCGCCGCCCCGGACAGCGACCCGCACCGCCTCGCCGGCGCGCTCGCCCACTCCCGCACCCGGCTCGGCCACCGCGCCGCAGCCCTCGGCCGTACCCGCGACGAACTGATCGCGGGCGTCCGGGCCGTGGCGGAGGGCCGCACGCCCCGGACCGGCGTCCTCGCCGCCGCCACCGACGGCCGGCTCGCCCTCCTCTTCTCCGGGCAGGGCTCGCAGCTGCCGGGCATGGGCACCCGCCTCGCGGCGGCGTTCCCCGCCTTCGCCGCCGCCTTCGACGAGGTCCGGACCCGTCTCGACGCGCTGCTGGACCGGCCGCTCGCCGAGATCCTGGACTCCGCCGAACTGCTGGAGCGCACCGAGTACACCCAGCCCGCGCTGTTCGCCGTGGAAGTGGCCCTGTACCGGCTGCTGGAGTCGTTCGGCGTCCGGCCCGACCTGTTCGCCGGACACTCCGTCGGCGAATTCGCCGCCGCCCATGTCGCGGGCGTGCTCGACCTGACGGACGCCTGCACGCTCGTCGCCGCCCGGGGGCGCCTGATGCAGGCCCTGCCCCGGGGCGGCGCGATGATCGCGGTCCGTGCCGCCGAGGACGAGGTCGCGCCGCTGCTGGGCGACGGCGTGGGGATCGCCGCCGTCAACGGTCCCGCGTCCGTGGTCGTCTCCGGCCCCGCCGAGGCGGCCCGCGCACTGGCCGCGCGCTTCGAGCGCAGCAAGGAGCTGGCCGTCAGCCACGCCTTCCACTCGGCCCTGATGGAGCCGATGCTGGAGGAGTTCCGCGCGATCGCGGCCTCGCTGTCGTACGGAACCCTGCGCATCCCGCTGGTGTCCACCCTCACCGGCGCCCCCGCCGCCCCCGACGAACTGTCCACACCCGAGTACTGGGTGCGGCACGCCCGCGAGGCCGTTCGCTTCGCCGACGCCGTGACGGCGCTGCACGAGGCGGGCGCACGGCACTTCGCCGAGGTCGGCCCGGGCACCGCGCTGACCACCGCGGCCGGCGAGTGCCTGCCCGAGGAGACGGCCGTCGTCCCCCTGCTGCGCAAGGACCGCGAGGAGACCGAGGCCCTGCTGAGCGGGCTCGCGGCCCTGCACGCGCACGGTGCCGCCGTCGACTGGACGGCCCTGCTGCCGCACCGCGACGGCTCCGGCCTGCCCACCTACGCCTTCCGGCGCCGCCGTTTCTGGATGACCGGCGACCTCGGCCTGCCGCGTCCGGCCGGCGACCACCCGCTGCTCGGCACCGCCGTCGAACTCGCCGGCGCCGACGGCACCCTGTACACCGGGCACCTCTCGCTCGCCGGCCACCCCTGGCTGGCGGACCACGGCATCGGCGGAGTGCCGCTGCTGCCGGGCACCGCATTCGTGGAGATGGCCCTCGCCGCCGGGGCCCGGGTGGACTGCGGCACGGTGGCGGACCTGACCGTCACCGAACCGCTGGTGCTGCCCGCGGACGGCGCGGTCCGCCTCCAGTGCACGGTCGGCGAGCCCGACGCGACCGGCGCCCGTGCCTTCCGTGTGTACGCGGCCACGGCCGACGGCGACCCGTGGACCACCCACGCCACCGGCCTGCTGCGGCCCGCCGGGGAGCGGCCCGGCCACGACCTCGCCGCCTGGCCGCCGCCCGGCGCCGAACCGGTCCACCTGGACGGTGTCTACGAGCGGCTGGCGGAGCTGGGCGCCGAGTACGGGCCCCGCTTCCAGGGCCTGCGCGCGGCCTGGCGGCGCGGTGACGAGGTGTACGCGGAGGTCGCCGTCCCCGCCGACCCGGCCGCGTTCGGCCTGCACCCGGCACTGTTCGACGCCGCCCTGCACGCCATCGGGCTGCGCGCGGGAGCCGAGGAGCGCATGACGCTGCCCTTCGCGTGGAGCGGCGTGGAGCTGTACACGCGGGGCGCGACCGCCCTGCGGGTGCGGATCGCCCCGGCCGGCACCGGCGCCGTACGCGTCGAGGCCGCCGACGAGACCGGCCGGCCCGTCGCGCGGGTGGCGTCCCTGTCGCTGCGCGAGGTGGATCCGGAGCGGATCGCCGCGGCCGCGGCGGGCGGACACGACGACCTGTTCGCCCTGGACTGGGTGCCCGTGTCCGTGCCCGCCGCCCCGCAGGCCGGGCGGTGGACCGTACTCGGCCCCGGCCGTGAGGAGCTCTCCGCCGCCCTCGCGGGCGAGGTCGCCGAGGTGGCCGTCGCCGGCGACCTGGCCGAGGCCGCCGGACAGGCCCCCGACACCCTCGTCGTCCTGCACCCGGGAGGTGACGGAGCGGACGCGATCCGCGCCGGAGTGCGGCAGTTGCTCCACCAGGTGCAGGAATGGCTGGCCGACACCCGGTTCGCCCACACGACCCTGGTGGTGGCGACGCGCGGAGCGACCGGTCCCGGCGACGTCACCGATCCCGGTGCCGCCGCCGCGTGGGGCCTGATCCGCTCCGCGCAGTCCGAGCACCCCGACCGTCTGGTCCTCGCCGATCTCGACGGCACGGACGCCTCCCGTCGGCTGCTGCCCTCGGCCGTGGCCTGCGGCGAACCCCAGCTGGCGCTGCGCGCCGGCGCGCCGAGCGTCCCCCGGCTGACGCGCGCCCCGCGCCTGGCCGAGCCCGCCCCGGCCGACTGGTCCGGCGGCGTCCTCGTCACCGGCGGCACCGGCGCCCTGGGCCGGCTCGTCGCCCGGCACCTGGTCACCGCGCACGGCGCCGAGCGGCTGGTGCTGCTCAGCCGGGGCGGACCCGAGGCACCCGGGGCGGCCGAACTGTGCGAGGAACTCGCGAGGCTCGGCGCGCGGGTGACCGTCGTCGCCTGCGACGCCGCCGACCGCGCCGCCCTCGCCCGGGTCCTGGACGAGCACCCCGTCGACGCGGTCGTGCACACCGCGGGCGTCCTCGCCGACGCCGTGCTGACCTCGCTCACCCCCGAGCGGCTGGACACCGTACTGCGGCCGAAGCTGGACGCCGCCTGGCACCTGCACGAACTGACCCGTGAGCGGCCCCTGACCGCGTTCGTGCTGTTCTCCTCCGCGGCCGGCCTGCTCGGCAGCCCCGGCCAGTCCGGCTACGCCGCCGGCAACACGTTCCTCGACGCCCTGGCCGCCCACCGCCGCTCGCTCGGCCTGCCCGCGGTCTCGCTCGCCTGGGGCGCCTGGGCGGGCAGCGGCGGCATGGCCGACCGGCTCGACGGCACCGACGTCCGCCGCATGGCGTCCGGCGGTGTGCTCGCCCTCGACGCCGGGAGTGGGCTCGCCCTGTTCGACGCCGGCGCGGGCCGCGACGAGCCGGTCCTGCTGCCGGCCCGCCTCGACCTCGCCCCGCGCGAGGCCGCCCGCGTCGCCCCGCTGCTGCGCTCCCTGGTGCGGGCACCGCGCCGGAGCGGGCCCGGGGCGTCGGCCGCCGCGTCGGCGCTGCGCCGCGAACTCGCCGGGCTCGCGGCGGCCGAGCGGACCGAACGGCTGCTGCGACTGGTACGCGACGAGGCGCTCACCGTCCTCGGCATCGAGGAGTTCGAGGAGGAACTGCCCTTCAAGGACCTCGGTTTCGACTCGCTGACCGCCGTCGAGTTCCGCAACCGGCTCAACGAGGCCACCGGCCTCCGGCTGACCGCCACGCTCGTCTTCGACCACCCCACCCCGGCCGTGCTCGCCGACCACCTCGCCGCCGAACTGGCCCCGCGTTCCGGCGACGGCGCGCGGGACGAGGAGGACACCGTCCGGGCGGCGCTCGCCGCCATCCCCGTGGGGCGGCTCCGCGAGGCCGGTCTGCTGGACAGCCTGCTCGAACTCGCGGGGGTACGGCCCGCGCCGGAGCCGGCCGAGGACGGCGAGGCCGGCCGTGCGTCGATCGACGCGATGGACGCCGAGAGCCTCATCACCATGGCGCTCGACGATCTCGTCGGTGACGACGACGCCCTGTGACGACGCCCGCGAGAAGGAAGAGGACCATGGCCGAGTCCGAGAAGCCGGACACCAGGATGGTGGAGGCGCTGCGCGCCTCGCTCAAGGAGATCGAGCGGCTGCGGGAACGCAACCGCGCGCTGACCGCGGCGGCCCGGGAACCGGTCGCGATCGTCGGCATGGCCTGCCGCTACCCGGGCGGTGTCCGGTCCCCGGAGGACCTGTGGCGGCTGGTCGCGGACGGCGGGGAGGGCATCACGCCCTTCCCCGACGACCGTGGCTGGGACCCCGGCCTGTACGACCCGACACCGGGCGTCCCGGGCCGCTCGTACACCCGCGAGGGCGGGTTCCTGCACGACGCGGGCGACTTCGACGCGGGGTTCTTCGGCATCAGCCCCAACGACGCCCTCGTCATGGACCCCCAGCAGCGCCTGCTGCTCGAAGGCTCCTGGGAGGCGCTGGAGAACGCCGGAATAGACCCCGTGTCGCTGCGCGGCAGCCGCACCGGCGTGTTCGCGGGCGTCATGTACCACGACTACTTCGGCAGCTTCGGCTCCGGCAGCATCGTCTCCGGCCGCGTCGCCTACACCCTCGGACTGGAGGGACCGACGCTCAGCGTCGACACCGCCTGCTCCTCGTCCCTCGTCACCCTGCACCTGGCCGCCCAGGCACTGCGGCAGGGCGAGTGCACGCTGGCTCTGGCCGGGGGAGTGACGGTGATGGCCTCGCCGGGCACCTACGTGGAGTTCAGCCGGCAGGGCGCCCTCTCCCCGGACGGGCGCTGCCGCTCCTTCGCCGACGACGCGGCCGGTACCGGATTCTCCGAGGGGCTCGGCGTCCTCGTCCTGGAGCGGTTGTCGGACGCGCGGCGGCTTGGGCATCCGGTGCTGGCCGTGGTGCGGGGTTCT
>NZ_JAINRE010000083.1 GCF_020400595.1 Streptomyces naphthomycinicus
CCGCCCTGGGTGTTGCCGTTGCCGTTGCCCTGGGTGCCGCCCTGGGTGTTGCCGTTGCCGCCGCCCTGGGTGCCTCCCTGGGTGTTGCCGTTGCCGCCGCCCTGGGTGCCGCCCTGGGTGTTCCCGTTGCCGTTGCCCTGCGTACCTCCCTGGGTGTTCCCGTTGCCGTTGCCCTGCGTACCTCCCTGGGTGTTCCCGTTGCCGTTGCCCTGCGTGCCTCCCTGGGTGTTCCCGTTGCCGTTGCCCTGCGTACCTCCCTGGGTGTTGCCGTTGCCGCCGCCCTGGGTGCCGCCCTGGGTGTTGCCGTTCCCGCCGCCCTGCGTACCGCCCTGGGTGTTGCCGCCCCTGGGCATGTTGCCCTTGTTGGGCATGTTGTTCTGGTTGCGCTGCTGGTGATGCTGGTTGGACGCATGCGCGGCGTGGTGGTTCATCGGCGCGGCCTCGGCGCTCGCCACACCGAGGCCTCCGGCGGCCAGAGCAGCGATGCAGGAGATACCGGCGATACGGGCAGCTATGTGACGTCGAGAGTTGATGAACATGAGAGAACCTCGTATTTCCAATTTCTGGGGGGATGCAGTTCCGGTTGGATGAACTTGCGTAATTAATTTCAGCCGTTTTGACCGCTGCCGTGTGTCCCCCGGTCGGAGGACCGACCGGCTGACGCATCCGTCGGTACGTCGGCCGAGACGAACGGCGGAGCCCCCGCACCGACAGCCCGGCCCGGCCCCGGGCGGTGCGGGGCCGGGCCGGTGCGGGGCTCTCGGACGTCGTTGGACGTCGTTGCGGCCGGCGGGCGTGACCGGTGTCAGCTGCCCGGCAGACGCGTGCCGGCGATCACGCTGAGGTCTGCCGCGAGGCGGAGTTCGGTGGCGCGGAGTCCGGGGTGTTCGAGCCAGTGCAGTCGGGGCCGGTCAGGTGCGCCGCCGAACCGGGGCGGCCAGGTGGTGGCCGGGGTGAAGTCGTCGATCACCACCGTGCCGCCCGGATGCGGGCCCGTTCCGGATCACCTTCGACGCTGGTCGACCGGGTGCCTGGAGACGCGCCCGAACGTCGTCACGGCAGGCGTCCGTTCCCCGAAGCGACATGGCGCGCATTGTCGCCGTGCGGCCGCCTGGCCGGGCCGGGCCGGTGCGGGTCAGGGGAGGGCGGCGGCGGGACCGGTCCGGCTCACGGCACGGCCGGGCGCGGCACGGCCGGGCGCGGCACGGCAAGGCCCCCGGGCCGCGGTGCCGGACGTCGTGCGTCTCGCTCACCGGCCCCGGGGGCCTCGCCCGTCACGGCAGCGGTCTCACGGCTTCATCGCCGCGGCGACCAGCTCGAACGAGCTGGCGATGAGCTTCTCCGTCTCCTCGCCGATGGCCGCCGCGGCGTCCCGGGTGACGCCCTGCGTGGCTCCTTGGGTGTTGTTGGTGCCGCCCTGCGTCGCGCCCTGGGTGTTGTTGTTCCCGGCGCCCTGGGTCGCGCCCTGGACGTTGTTGGTGCCGCCCTGGGTACCGCCCAGGGTGTTGCGCGTACCGGTCTGGGCGCCGCCCTGGACGTTGTTGGTCCCGCTCTGCGTGCCGCCCTGCGCGTTGTGGGTCCCGCCGATCTGGGTGCCGCCCTGGGTGTTGTTGGTGCCGCCCTGCGCACCGCCCTGGATGTTGTGGGTACCGCCCTGCGCGGCGCTCTGCGTGTTGCCGGTGCCGCCCTGGGTGTTTCCGTTGCCGCCCTGCGTGCCGCCCTGGCCGTTGCCGACCTGGACGTTATTGCTGTTTCCGTCCCCCTTATTGGTGATGTCACCGACAAACCCGCCATTATTAATGATGATAGTGAGCGGAGCGGGGGGCGCGGGATCGTAGCGGATTTCCGCGGAAGCCTGGCCCGCTGTTGCGCCCGTCAGTGCCACGGCGGCGGCAAAAGACAGAGTTGTGCAGATACCAACCCTTTTCACAGCAGCCCTCTCGTGCGGTGGATAGCAGACAGGAATTTCCTGCCGGACCAAACTGTCGTAAAACGCCACTTCCCGAGCAGAGCGACACGGGGCATGTCACCCGTACAGAGTGTGTGCCGGTGACACCGTGACCGGGGCGGCGCGTCGCCGCCCGCGGCCCCTGCCCCCAGGGGGCCGGCGGATCTCATGTGATCGCGAAACCGATGCTGATGGCGTTCGCGATCAGGTACGCGGCCGTGGTGGACAGGGCCACGAAGGTGTTCGTCCGCCGCACCGAGGCCCTCTTGCCGGCCTCGGCCCACCGCCACAGGATGTAGGTCGTGCAGCCCACGCCCACCAGCGTGTAGGCCAGAGTGGCCAGATGGATCTGATCGACCAGGGTCACTCCGAAGAGCGTCCCGGTCAGGCTCACCGAACGCATGCTGACGACCACGCTGAAGAGGGACGCGCCGAGGATCCCGTACCGTGATCCCAGTACGGTGACGAAATCGCTCGACCAGATCCAGTACGAGATCAAAGAGCTGAGAAACGCGACGTACGCGGGCCATGCCTGCCTGATGAAGCCGGCCACGTCCACCCGCTCCAGGCCGAGACCGATGACGAACTGGCTGTACCGGCTCTTCTGTCCGTGGGTGATCCGCGGGTCCCCGAAGGACGTCCGGTAGACGTGCGTCGTCACCCGCACGCCGAAGTCCCTGATCCTGAACCCCTCCAGGCTGATGGCGTGGTCGTACCCGGAGTTCGCGGCATCGGGCGCGTAGGTGAACTGGGAGGAGTTGAGCTCGGAGTCCTCCACCTTGATCCGTACGTCCTGCTTGTCGAACGGATACTCGCTCAGATTGAAGTCCTGCCGGAATGTCCCGGACACCTTCACCTGGGACCAGTAGGCGCTGCCGACCTTCTCCACGGACCTGTCGCTCTGGGTGACCTGCGTGGCGTTGGTGAATTCCAGGCGCCGGGTGGCGTCGAGTCCTGCGCTCGGGCACACACTCCACAGCCAGAAATCCGCGTTGATGGTCCGCGGTGAGACATCCAGCCCGTACAGGTCCGTGAGATATGCTCCGACACGGCAGACGGGCACGGCCGATGCGGCAGGAGCCGGAATTATCGAGGCGGCCGTGAAAAGCATGGCGAACAGCAGAAGGATGACAGCCCTCCGGCGCGCCCGGGGCCCTGGCATGTCCTTCAGGAATCCGTGAGGAAATCGGTGAGGACAGGGGAAGCCAGGTCTCGCCATGTTTTCAAAATATCGGAGCGCACCGGGTGCCTTCCGGGCTGACACACCACCCCGGTCGTCTCTTTCCGCCCCGCCCGCCGGATCGCCTTCTCCAGCAGCGTGAAGGACTCGGGCGCCCCGCCCGGCTGCGGCTTGCCCTCCTTGTGGCCCACGACGCGGCACGCTGGACGCTGTCCCGCGGCATCACCGGGCAGCGGCGGCCGGGAGAGAGCATGTCCCCGGCCGGGTGACCGGCCCGAGATCAGCACCCCCTACTCTTCCGCTGATCGACACCACCACGCACACGGAACCGGCACGGGGGAAAGACGCATGACATACCGGCGCGCGGCGATACCGGCACTGACGGGGAGCCTGCTGATCACGCTCCTGCTGTGGTGGGCGGGAGCCAGTACCCAGGCACTGCGGCTACGCGGCACCACCAACGTGTTCGGCCCGCAGACCGCGGGCGAACTCCTGCGCTGGCTCACCCCCTGGTCCTACGACGCCCCTCCCGCCCTGCTGTCCGGCGGAGCCGCCGCAACGGGCACGAGCGCCGACGCGGCCCTGAGCGCAGCCGCCCGGTACTCCGACCTGTACGGCACCGCGATGCAGATCAGGTTCGTCGCCCTCTTCGTCTTCTTCCTGGCCGGCGCGCTCCTGCTGCTGCGCGGAATCCCGCCGGTGCGGGGCCGCACACCGGCCGCGCTGCTGGCGCTGTGGGCCTGGGGCCCGGTGGCCGGAACGCTCGCCGTGACCGTCTCCGCGCCCTGGCTGATCGCCTCCCGGGGGCACGGCAGCTTCCGGATCCTGCCGCAACTGGCGGGCGTGATCGCATCGAGCGGTCCGGTCACGGTGTTCGCGGCACTGCCGGCCGCCGTGGTCACCGTGCTCGTGGCGCGCGCCACCGCCAAGGGCGCGGACCCGCTGCCCCGGACCCCGGTGCCCCCGCACGCCGCCCGGCTGGCCGCGAGCGCCGGCACCGCGGTGATCGCCCTGTCCCTGGTGGTCCTCTCCTACGTGTCCGTGGCCGCGTGGATCCAGACCTCCTTCAACGGCCGGGGACTGCTGTCCGAACCCGGCGACCTGCTGCGCCAGTGGCTGCTGCTCGGCGGCTGGACGGGCCCGTCCACCACACCGCTCGGCCACTGGCTGCTCTACCGGGCCGCCGACGCGCTCGTACTGGCCGTCGTGTGGTGGGCGCTGCGGCTGCTGCCCGCTCTGCTCACCCGTACCACCGCACCGCTCATGGCCGCGGGCGCGGTCTGCGCCACCGTCCTCGGCCTGCTGGCAAGCCAGATACTGCACATGGCGCTCGACGGCACCGCCGCCGTATGGGGCCCCGCCCATCTGTTCTCCGGGCTCGGCGGAGGCGTCCCGGCCGCCCTCACCTTCGGCGTCGCCGCGGGCGCGGCGGCCCTGGTGACACTGCGGCTGGCCGGGCACCGCGACACCGGCGGCTCCCCCCGCTGACAGGCCCGCCCGGCACGCACCGGCCCCACCGCCCACCCGCCCCACCGCCCACCGGCCCCACCGCCCACCGGCCCCACCGCCCACCGGCCCCACCGCCCACCGGGCCCACGCCCCACCACGACATGCCCGTCGGCCCCGGGCGCGATCCGCGCGGCAAGCCAGAACCGCCGCTTCCGCCCCCCGCCCTCGCCCCGCCCCCCTCGCCCCGCCCCCCTCGCCCCGCCCCCCTCGCCCCGCCCCCTCGCCTTGTCCGCCGCCCTCGCCTCGTCCGCGGCCCTCGCCACGCCGCCGGTCATGGCGCACACTCACCCCCATGGCGGACATGCGGGCATTTCGAGAGGCAGTCACCATCTGGGCGGGCGGCGGTCCCGCCGGCCCGGCGAAGGACCTGGCCCCACGCCTGCACGTGCGCACGGCGGTGCTGCTGGAGGGCCCCAGCGACCTCGCGGCCGTCGAGGCGCTGGCCGCGCGGCGAGGCCGCGACCTCGCCGCGGAGGGCGTGTGCGTCATGCCGATAGGCGGAGCCATGAGCATCGGCCGCTACGCCGGCCTCCTCGGCCCGCCCGGCCTCGGACTGCACCTGGCAGGACTGTGCGACGAAGGCGAACAGCGCTTCTACGCCCGCGGTCTCCGGCACGCCCGGGCACCGCACCGCGCCTTCTTCGTCTGCGTCACCGACCTGGAGGACGAACTCATCCGCGCCCTGGGCATCCCGGCGGTCGAGGAGATCATCCGGGCCGAAGGCGACCTCCGCGCCTGGCACACCTTCCAGCGCCAGCCCGCGCACCACGGCCGCCCCCGCCGGCACCAGCTGCGGCGCTTCCTCGGCACCAAGAAGGGCCGCAAGATCCGCTACGGCCGCCTCCTGGCCGAGGCCCTGGACCCCGCACGGACCCCGCCCCCGCTCGACGGTCTCCTCGCCGGCCTGTGACGCACGCACGAAACCGCCGCCCGGCCGGCGCACGAACGGGCTCCGGCCCCTTGCCCGCGGTGCGCTCCGACGCCGCACCCTTCCGGGCCGCCCGCCGGGACGACCGGCTCTCCCCTTCGGCCGGACCGCCGTTGCCGACCGCGCTGTTCGCGAAGGATCAGTCCGTGCCGGGCTTCTCGACGACGGTCTCGTCCGGGCCGACGGGGCGCCCGTCGCCGGAGCGGATCTCCAGCGGGCTCAGCGGCCGTCCGTCCCGGCGGTCGAGAAGCCGCGAGTGCGCCTCCCCGGGCTCGAAGCAGTGCCGCTCGCCCCACTGGCGCAGCGCGACGACCACGGGGAAGAGCGCGCGCCCCTTCTCCGTGAGCACGTATTCCTGGTAGGGGCTGCCGTCGGAGGCGGGCGCGGTCCCCATCACCCCCGCTTCCTCCAGCGCCCGCAGGCGGCTGGCGAGGATGTTCTTGGCGATGCCCAGGCTCCGCTGGAACTGGCCGAAGCGGCGACTGCCGTCGAACGCGTCGCGCACGATCAGCAGCGACCACCAGTCGCCGATGGCGTCGATCGACCGGGCAACGGGACACGGATCGGCGTCGAAGCGCGTACGGGCGACCATTCCACTCTCCTCCTCCACGCCTGGTTGCAACATGCTACCTCGCCGTCCTAGGGTCCCGGCAGGTAGCAAGTTGCAACCACCCTGGAGGGGGTACCGCATGCCGAGCGACCGCCCGACGGCCGGCGACCGGACGGCCGTGAACACCGCACCCGCACCGCCCGCACCGCCGCCCGCACGCCTGACCCTGCTGTTCGCCCTCGCCTGCGGCAGCGCGGTGGCCAACGTCTACTTCGCCCAGCCCCTGCTGGTCACACTCGGCCGGCAGTTCTCGCTCGGCCCCGGCCTGCTCGGCGCCATCGTCACCGTCACCCAACTCGGATACGCCGCGGGACTGTTGCTGCTCGTCCCGCTCGGCGACCTCGTCGACAGACGCAGACTGATCACGCTCCAGCTCGGCCTGCTCGCCGCCGCGCTGCTCGCCGTCGCCCTGGCACCCGGAACCACGGCACTGCTCACCGCCCTCGCGGCGGTCGGGGCACTCGCCGTCGTCACCCAGACCATGGTGGCCGCAGCGGCCCAGCTCACCGCTCCGGCCTTCCGGGGACGAGTCGTCGGAGGCGTCACCAGCGGAGTCGTCACCGGCATCCTGCTGGCCCGCACGGTGGCGGGCGCCATCGCCGACCTGGCCGGATGGCGTGCCGTCTACCTCCTGTCGGCCCTGGTCACCGCGACACTGGCCATGCTCCTGCGCCGCGCCCTGCCGGCCCAGCGGCCGCCGGCCACCGCCATGCCCTACCGGCGTCTGCCGGCATCGACCCTCCGGCTGTTCGCCCGCCACCGGCTGCTCCGGGTCCGCGGCACTCTGGCACTGCTGGTCTTCGCGGCCTTCAGCACCCTGTGGAGCAGCGTCGCCCAGCCCCTCAGCAGCCCGCCCTGGTCCCTGACGCACACCGCGATCGGCGCGTTCGGGCTCGCCGGAGCGGCCGGCGCCGCGGCCGCGGGCGCCGCCGGCCGATGGAACGACCGCGGACTCGCCCAGCGCACCACGGGCACCGCCCTCGTCCTGCTCACGGTGTCATGGCTCCCCCTGGCCCTCACCCGGCAGTCACTGTGGGCACTGGCCGCCGGAGCCGTCCTGCTGGACTTCGCCGTCCAGGCCGTGCACGTCACCAACCAGTCCCTCATCTACGCCGTACACCCGGACGCGGGCAGCAGAATCATCGGCGGCTACATGGTCTTCTACTCGGCCGGCAGCGCCCTCGGCGCCCTCGGCTCCTCACTGGCCTACGCGAAGGCGGGGTGGACCGGGGTGTCCGCCCTGGGAGCGGCCTTCAGCTGCGCCGCCCTGCTGCTGTGGGCGACGACCCGCCGCCCGGCCCCACCGGCATGACCTCCCCGCCCCGGCCGGGGAACGGACGGCTAGTCCTCGTCCCGCAGCCGGCGCCAGATCCGGGTGCGGTGCAGCACGTAGAGGGAACCGCACAGGACGATCACCTGGAGCCCCACGGCGATCAGCCAGAACTCGTCCCTGGTCTCCAGCTTGTCCGTCAGGAACGTGAAGTTCATACCGAAGAACCCGGTCAGGAACGACAGCGGCAGGAAGATCACCGACACGATGGCCAGCCGGTTGATCACCCCGTTCTGCTCACCCGCGACCAGGGAGGAGTAGCTGGCGAACGCCCGGCGGGCGGCGTCCTGGAGAGTCTCGATGGTCGTGAGCACCGTACGGGCCGCGTGCTGGAACTCACGGGCGAGCCGTTGCCGCTCCTGCGGGAAGTCACGGCTCATCAGCCTGCGGCTGATGACCTCGTCCACCACCTGGACGTAGGGCAGCAGCGAATGGTGCAGCAGGGCCGAGCGGCGGCGCAGCTGCGCCAGCCGGTACACCTGCTCGGGGCGCCGCTGCTGGAACATGTCGTCCTCCAGCTCCTCCACCTCCAGCAGCGCCGCGACCGCGGCCCGCCGATAGGTCGTCAGGGCCTCCTGGAGCACGAGGAAGAGAACGGCCACGCCGTCGTGCGGCTTCTCCCGCCGCAGGTGCTCCATGATGCGCGCCGCCATGACCGCCGGGCCCCGGTGCGCGGTGACCAGGAATCGGTCGCTCGCCACCGCGTGGACATGGACGACTCCCTCGTCGTGGACCACCGGCACGACCAGACCCACGAGGCCGCCCAGGAAGTCGCCCCGCACGGGCTCCTCCGCGCGGCCGAACCAGTCCAGCTCCTCGGCCCCCAGCCCGAGAAGCCGGGCCACCGGCTCGGTCTCCTGCGCGTCCTGCGGCGCCAGTTCGACATCGACGAGGATGAACCGGGCGGCCTGAAGCCGGCGGCGTGCCTCCGCGACGTCCGTCCGCGCACCGGCCGCCTCCGGCATCGACACCACCGTTACGATCATCGCCCCTCACCGTCAGTCCCGAAGCCCGTGGCTCCGAGCGTCCCCGCCTGCCGCGGCCCCGCACCCGAAGCCACCCGTGCGCGCCGCGCAAAGACCTCCGAACGGAGGAAGGGCCCCGGCGGTGTCCCGGGCGGCCCGCGGCCCGCCCGCCGCAGGACACCGCCCTGACGAGCCCGTCCGGTGCCGTCGCGGGGTGCTGCTCAGAGGCTGCGGGCGGTGATGTTGCCGTAGGCGGTGGTGGCGTGGATGTG
>NZ_JAINRE010000084.1 GCF_020400595.1 Streptomyces naphthomycinicus
GCCGGGTGGTGCGCTGACCGGCGCGATAGCCGAGTCCGCCGACGAGGACGCGATCAGCATCCCGGCGCTGCGTGACGACCGTGACGAGGTGCAGACGCTGCTGCTGTCCGTGGCGGAACTGTTCGTGCGCGGTGCCAAGGTGGACTGGGCGGCGATCCTTCCCGAGGGTGCCACCGAGACCCATGTGGACCTGCCGACGTACGCCTTCGACCACCAGCACTACTGGCTGCGGATGTCGGAGTCGGTCATCGACGCGGCGGCCCTGGGGCTGGCCGGTGCCGGGCATCCGATGCTGGGCGCGGTCGTGCCGTTGCCGCAGTCGGACGGGCTGGTCTTCACCTCCCGGCTGTCGCTGCGCACGCACCCCTGGCTGGCCGACCACGCCGTCGGCGGTGCGGTCGTCGTGCCCGGTGCCGGGCTCGTCGAGCTGGCCGTCCGGGCCGGCGACGAGGTCGGCTGCGGAGTGCTGGACGAACTCGTCATCGAGGCTCCGCTGGTCGTGCCCGAGCACGGCGCCGTCCGCGTGCAGATCACCGTCGGCGGGCCGGACGAGAACGGCGCCCGCAGCGTGGAGATGTACGCGGCCGGCGACGACTCCGACGCGGCGGGCGGGCCGGTCACCTGGACCCGGCACGCCACCGGAATCCTCGCGCCGGCCGCCGGCGAGGCCGCGACCGGCGCCTTCGACTTCTCCGCGTGGCCGCCGGCCGGCGCACAGCGCGTGGAGACGGACGACCTGTACGCCGAGCTGATCGCTCACGGCCACTCCTACGGCCCCCTCTTCCAGGGCCTGCGGGGGCTGTGGCGGCGCGGGGACGAGCTGTTCGCCGAGGCCGCGCTGGCGGACGAGGACCAGGCCGAGGCCGACCGGTACGGCGTCCACCCGGCACTGCTGGACGCCGTCCTGCACCCCGCCGTCCGGGAGGCCGTCGCCGGTGACGGCGCCGAGGTGTGGCAGCCGCTGGAGTGGAACCGGGTCGTCCTGCACGCCACGGGCGCCACGGTGCTGCGCGCCCGGCTCGTACGGTCCGCTCCCGGCGTCCTGTCGGTGGAGGCCGCCGACGAGACGGGAGGGCCGGTCCTGACGGCGGACGCCGTGACCCTGCGGCCGGTCTCCGCGGACCGGCTGGCGGCCACGGACACCGCGCCGGGCGCGGACGACGCGCTGTTCCACGTGGAGTGGACGGAGCTGCCCGCGCCCCGGTCGGCCGTGGCCGTACCGGAGTGGGTCGCGCTGTCCGACCCGGCCGCGGTGACGGCCCTGGCGGCCGCGGCGGAGCAGCCGGTCGCCGCAGTGCTCGACTGCGTCGGGGACGGCGTCGACGGCACGGCGGCGCTCTCCCTGACCGGCAGGGCACTGGACGTCGTCCAGAGCTGGCTGGCCGAGCCCGCGCTCGAAGGAACGCGGCTCGTCGTCCGCACCCGGGGCGCCGTGCCCGCGGGCGGGGAAACGGCCGTGACGGACCCGGCGGCCGCGGCCGTCTGGGGCCTGGTCCGGGTCGCGCAGGCGGAGAACCCCGACCGGTTCGTCCTGCTCGACACGGACGAACCGCACGACGACGACACCTTCGGCCGTCTGCTCGCCGCCGCTCTCACGACCGGCGAACCCCAACTGGCCGCCCGCGGCACCACCCTGTCGGCGCCGCGTCTGACCCGCTCCGCCCGCCCCGGGCCGGCCGACACGCCGCCGGCCTTCGACCCGGCGGGCTCGGTACTGGTCACGGGTGGTACCGGGACCCTCGGCGCGCTGATCGCGCGGCACCTGGTGGTCCGGCACGGAGTACGGCACCTGGTACTGGTCAGCCGGCGCGGCCCGGCCGCGGAGGGCGCCGCTGAACTGGTGTCCGAACTGTCGGAGCTGGGCGCCGAGTCGGTGTCCGTCACGGCGTGCGACGTGTCGGAGCGGGCCGCGGCGGCGGAGCTGCTGGGCTCGGTGACGGCGGAGCGCCCGCTGTCGGCCGTGGTGCACACGGCCGGCGTCCTGGACGACGGAGTGATCGGCGCGCTGACACCCGACCGGCTCGCCGGAGTCTTCGCCCCCAAGGCCGGCGCGGTCGCGCACCTGGACGAGCTGACCCGTGAACTGGTGCCGGACCTCGACGCGTTCGTGGTGTTCTCGTCGGCCGCCGGAGTGTTCGGCTCGGCGGGCCAGGGCAACTACGCGGCGGCGAACGCCTACCTGGACGCCGTGATGCAGCGGCGGCGGGCCGCCGGGCTGCCCGGCGTGTCGCTGGCGTGGGGTCTGTGGGAGCAGGCCACCGGCATGACCGCCCACCTGAACGACGCCGACCAGGCCCGCATCAACCGCGGCGGGTTCCAGGCGATCGCCGCCGAGGAGGGCCTGGACCTCTTCGACGCGGCCCTGCGGACCGGTGAGGCCCTCCTCGTCCCGATCAAACTCGACCTGCGAACCATCCGCGCCGAAGCCGCGGCCGGTGGCGACATACCGTCGCTGCTGCGCACGTTGATACCGCACAGCAGGCGCGCCGCCGCCCGCATCGCCGCCGGACGCGGCAGCGGCCTGGCGGGCCGGCTCGCGGGACTCACCCCGGCGGAGCAGGAGGCCCTGCTCCTGGACCTGGTCCGCACCCACGTCGCGACCGTGCTCGGACACGCCGGTCCCGAGAACGTCAAGGCGGAGAAGGCGTTCAAGGACGCCGGGTTCGACTCCCTCACCGCCGTCCAGCTGCGCAACCGGCTCCGCGAGGCCACCCGGCTCGGCCTCCCCGCGACCCTCGTCTACGACTATCCCACCCCGCTCGCGCTCGCCCGCTTCCTCCGTGACGAGCTGGACGGGCTGAGCGGCAGCGTCACCGGCGCGGCGGTCCCCACGGTCGTGGTGGCCGACCCGGACGAGCCGATCGCGGTCGTCGGCATGGCCTGCCGACTGCCCGGCGGCGTCAACAGCCCCGAGGAACTGTGGCAGTTGGTGGTCCAGGGGCGCGACGCCATCTCCGGATTCCCCGCCGACCGGGGCTGGGACGTGGACGACCTGTTCGACACCGACCCCGAGAACATCGGCACCTCCTACGTCGACCAGGGCGGCTTCCTGCACGACGCCGGCCAGTTCGACGCGGGCTTCTTCGGCATCTCGCCGCGCGAGGCACTGGCGATGGACCCGCAGCAGCGGCTGCTCCTCGAAACCTCCTGGGAGGCGCTGGAGCGGGCCGGCGTGAACCCCTCCGCGCTGAAGGGCACGGACGTCGGTGTCTTCTCCGGCGTGATGACCCAGGGCTACGGCATCGGCGGCGACATCCCGCCCGAGCTGGGCGGCTTCACGGCCACCGGCTCGGCGGTGAGCGTGGCCTCGGGCCGGGTGTCGTACGTGTTCGGCTTCGAGGGCCCCGCGGTGACCATCGACACCGCCTGCTCCTCCTCCCTGGTCGCCATGCACCTCGCGGCCCAGGCCCTGCGGCAGGGGGAGTGCTCCCTCGCCCTGGCCGGCGGCGCGACCATCATGGCCACCCCGGGCACCTTCGTGGAGTTCTCCCGGCAGCGGGCCCTCGCCCCCGACGGCCGCTGCAAGGCCTTCTCCTCGACCGCGGACGGCACCGGCTGGGCCGAGGGCGTCGGCGTGGTCGTCCTGGAACGCCTCTCGGAGGCACGCCGCAAGGGCCATCAGGTCCTCGCCGTGCTGCGCGGCAGCGCGATCAACCAGGACGGCGCGTCGAACGGTCTGACGGCTCCGAACGGTCCCTCGCAGCAGCGGGTGATCCGCCGGGCGCTGGCGGTGGCCGGGCTGGCCGCCTCGGACGTGGACGCGGTGGAGGCGCACGGCACGGGTACGGCGCTGGGCGACCCGATCGAGGCGCAGGCCCTGCTGGCGACGTACGGACGCGACCGTGAAGCGCCCCTGTGGCTGGGCTCGGTGAAGTCGAACATCGGTCACACGCAGGCCGCCGCCGGTGTCGCCGGTGTGATCAAGATGGTGGAGGCGCTGCGGCACGGCGTCCTGCCGCCGACCCTGCACGTGGAGGAACCCACCCCGCAGGTGGACTGGTCGGTCGGCGCCGTCGAACTCCTCACGGAGGCCCGCCAGTGGCCCGAGACCGGCCGCCCGCGCCGGGCCGGCGTCTCCTCCTTCGGACTGAGCGGCACCAACGCCCACCTGATCTTCGAACAGGCCCCCGAGGAGCCGGCCGCGGAGCCGGTGGCGCCGACCGACGGCACGATTCCGTTCGTCGTGTCGGCGGCGTCGCAGGGTTCGCTGGCGGGGCAGGCGGCGCGGCTGGCGGCGTTCGTCGGTGACACGGAGGTGTCGCTCGCCGAGGTCGCGGGTTCCCTGTCGGTTCGCCGGGCGGTCCTGTCGGAGCGGGCCGTGGTCGTCGCCGGCTCGCGGGACGAGGCGGTGACGGGGCTCGCGGCGCTGGCCGCGGGTGAGTCGGCCGCCGGTCTGGTGACAGGCAGTACGGCTTCCCTCGGGCGGACGGTGCTCGTGTTCCCCGGTCAGGGTTCGCAGTGGCTGGGGATGGGCCGGGAGCTGCTGGAGTCCTCGCCGGTGTTCGCGGAGCGGATCGAGGAGTGTGCCCGGGCGTTGGAGCCTTGGGTGGAGTGGGACTTGACGGCGGTCCTGCGCGGTGACGTAGACCTGCTGGGCCGGGTGGACGTGGTCCAGCCGGCGAGTTTCGCGGTGATGATCGGTCTGGCGGCTGTGTGGGCGTCGGTGGGTGTCGTTCCGGACGCCGTCGTCGGTCATTCGCAGGGTGAGATCGCGGCCGCGTGTGTGGCCGGGGCGTTGAGGCTGGAGGACGCGGCGCGGATCGTGGCCGTGCGCAGCCAGGTGATCGCCGGGCAGCTGGCGGGCCGGGGCGGTATGGCGTCGGTGGCGCTGTCCGAGGCCGAGGCGGCCGACCGGATCACGGCCTGGGAGGGCCGGGTCGAGGTCGCCGCGGTCAACGGGCCGTCGTCGGTCGTGGTCGCGGGTGACGCGGAGGCGCTGGACGAGGCGCTGGCGGCGCTGGAGGCCGACGGTGTACGCGTGCGCCGGGTCGCGGTGGACTACGCCTCCCACACCCGCCATGTCGAGGCCATCGAGGGGGCGCTGGCGGAGGCGTTCGCGGACATTCGCAGCCAGGCCCCGGTGGTGCCGTTCTTCTCGACGGTGACCGGTGAGTGGGTGCGCGAGGCGGGTGTCCTGGACGGCGGTTACTGGTATCGCAATCTGCGTGGTCAGGTCCGTTTCGGTCCGGCCGTCGCCGCTCTTCTCGCCGAGGGCCACACGGTGTTCGTCGAGTCCAGCGCCCACCCCGTCCTCGTCCAGCCGATCAACGAGATCGTGGACGAGGCGGAGTCGGAGGCCGTGGTCAGTGGCTCGCTGCGCCGTGAAGAGGGCGGGCTGCGGCGGCTGCTGACGTCGATGGCCGAGGTGTTCGTCCGGGGTGTGGAGGTCGACTGGACGGGTGTCCTGCCCGACGGCGCCGATGCCGCGCGGGTGGACCTGCCGACGTACGCCTTCGACCACCGCCACTACTGGCTGACGACCGCTCCCGCGGCCGACGCGGCCTCGCTCGGACAGGCCGGTGCCGACCACCCGCTGCTCGGCGCGGTCGTCGAAGTCCCGGAGACCGGTGGTGTGCTGTGCACCTCCCGGCTCTCCCTGCGCACCCACCCCTGGCTGGCGGACCACGCCGTCGGCGCGGCGGTGCTCGTCCCCGGCACCGGCCTGGTGGAACTGGCCGTACGGGCCGGCGACGAAGTGGGCTGCGGAGTCCTGGAAGAACTGGTCATCGAGGCCCCGCTGGTGCTGCCGGAGCAAGGCGGGGTGCGCGTCCAGGTCTCCGTCGGCGGTCCCGAGGAGACCGGCTCCCGTACGGTCGCCGTGTACTCGGCGCCCGAGGACGCCACGGGCGACGTCGGCGTCGACGCCTGGACCCGGCACGCCACCGGTACCCTCACCGCGCCGGCCCCGGCCGACGCGGCCCAGCCGGTCGCCGACCTGGCCGTGTGGCCGCCCACCGGCGCACGGCAGGTGGACGTCTCCGGCGGCTATGAGCTGCTGGCCGCTGCCGGATACGGCTACGGGCCGGTCTTCCAGGGCGTACGGGCCCTGTGGCGGCGCGGTGACGACCTCTTCGCCGAGGTCGCCCTGCCCGAGGACCAGCGGGCCGGCGCCGCCCGGTTCGGTATCCACCCGGCCCTGCTCGACGCCGCACTGCACCCCGCGATGCTGGAGGTGGCGCTCGCCGACCCCGAGGGCGAGAACCGGACCGACGGCGACGGCGTCCACCTCCCGTTCGGCTGGAACGGGCTCCGCCTGCACGCGTCCGGCGCCTCGGCACTGCGCGTGCGACTGAGCGGGTCCGCGCCCGACGCCCTGTCGCTGGAAGCGGCGGACGAGACCGGCGCCCCGGTGCTCACGCTGCGGTCGCTGGTCTCCCGGACCGTCTCGACCGACCAGCTGGGCGCGGCTGCCGACGACAGCCGGCAGTCCCTGTTCCGCGTCGAGTGGACGGAACTGCCCGGCAGCACGGAACCGGTCGCGGACCTGCCGCCCGCCTGGGTGCCGATCACCGAGCGGGCCCATGTGGCCGCGCTGACCGACGGCTCGGGCGTACCCCCGGTCGTCGTCCTGGAAGCCGGCCGTGCGGAAGCGGCGGACGACACGGACGACACGGCGGCGCTGGCCCTGACGGGTCGGGTGCTGGAGATCGTCCAGGCGTGGCTGGCCAGCCCCGGCCTGGAGGCGGCCCAGCTGGTCGTCGTCACCCGTGGCGCCGTGCCCGCCGACGCCGAGGAGACGGTGACCGACCCGGCGGCCGCGGCCGTCTGGGGTCTGATCCGGGTCGCCCAGGCGGAGAACCCCGACCGGATCGTCCTGCTCGACACGGACACCCCCGCCGGCACCGACGTCGAGCCGCTGCTCGCCGCCGTCCTGGCCGCCGGCGAACCCCAGATCGCCGCCCGCGGGACCCGGCTGTTCGCACCGAGGATCGCCCGCGCGACCGCGCCCGCCGTCCAGGACGGCACCACGGGAGCGCACTTCGACCCCGCGGGGTCGGTGCTGATCACGGGCGGTACCGGTGTGCTGGGCACACTGGTGGCGCGACACCTGGTACGACGGCACGGGGTACGGCACCTGGTGCTGGCCGGCCGACGGGGTGCG
>NZ_JAINRE010000085.1 GCF_020400595.1 Streptomyces naphthomycinicus
CGGCTCCGTCACCCGCGGGGCCAGGGCCGCCGCGAGGCGCCAGGCGGCCGGGCGGTGCTCGTCGCGCAGGGCCGCCGCCACGTCCAGGACGGGCTGCCGCCGGCCCTCGGGCACTCCGGCGGCGGCGCGCTCGTACAACTCGGCGCCCTCCGCCAGCACCAGTTCGGTGTCGATGCCGGCCGGAATCTTGATCCCGGCGTCGTGCCGCCAGGTGGCGAGCGGATCCGACCAGGCCTCCACCGTGTAGGTCCAGCGGCCGGGTTCGCCCGCGGTGACGACGGCGCCCCAGCGGTCGGTACCCGGGGCGAGTTCCCGCATCGGTGTCCAGGGGCCGGGCCGGCCCGCGGGGTCCCGCAGCACGACGTTCGCCGCGACGGCGTCGTGCCCCTCCCGGAACACCGTGGCGGAGACTTCGAAGGACTCCCCGGTCACGGCCTTGGCGGGCCTGCGGCCGTGCTGGACCACGGGACGTACGTCGAGGACGGGGATGCGGCCCAGGGTGCCGGCCGCGTCCGGGGAGGACCGCTCCCCGGTGACGGACGGGCCGGTGGCGCCGGCCGGCGGCACCCCTTTCCTGCCCGTCGTCTTCTTTCCTGCTGCCTTGGCCTTGCTGCTTGTCGGGGGTGCTGACGAGTGGTGCGTGGCGGGCATGACCGCTCCTGTCCGCTTCAACGAGGGTGTGGGCGGAGGGTGTGGGGAGGTGGGTCCTGCGGAGGTGCTGTGGTGCGCCTGTGGGGTGTTGTACCGGAGGAGCCTTCCCACCCGGTTCGGGTGGGCAATCCGGCACTTTGTTAACTACTCACGCGTATGTCTACGCACAAGACCGGTCCCTTTTTCCGGGTGCCCGGTGACCGGGACTTGACGCCCCCCGACACCCCCGGCGGGTACGTCCCCACCGACCGCGCGGTAACCACTACCGTCGAACACGACGAGAGACGCACAGCGCTGTGCGTCTCACCCCGCAACGCGTCCGAGGTGGAATGTGAAGGCGATCCGTCGGTTCACCGTCCGTCCCGTTCTCCCCGACCCCCTCCGGCCGCTGAGCGACCTGGCGCGCAATCTGCGCTGGTCCTGGCATGCGGAGACGCGCGATCTGTTCCAGTCGGTCTGTCCCGAGGTCTGGGCCACGGCCAGCGGCGACCCCGTACGGCTGCTGGGCAGCGTGCGCCCGGCCCGGCTGGCCGAGCTGGCCGGGGACCGGCGTTTCCTGCGCCGCCTCACCGCGGCCGCCGACGACCTGGACGACTATCTGACCGGCGACCGCTGGTACCAGACCCAGTCGGACGGTCTGCCCGCCGCCGTCGCCTACTTCTCCCCGGAGTTCGGCATCACGGCCGCGCTCCCGCAGTACTCCGGCGGCCTCGGCATCCTCGCCGGCGACCACCTGAAGGCGGCCAGCGACCTCGGGGTGCCGCTGATCGGGGTGGGCCTGCTGTACCGGCACGGATACTTCCGGCAGACCCTCTCCCGGGACGGCTGGCAGCAGGAGCACTATCCGGTGCTCGACCCGAACGAGCTGCCGCTCACCCAGCTGAAGGAGCCCGACGGCACCCCGGCCCGCCTCTCCCTCGCGCTGCCGGGCGGCCGGGCGCTGCGTGCCCGGATCTGGCTGGCACAGGTCGGCCGGGTGCCGCTGCTCCTGCTCGACTCGGACGTGGAGGAGAACGACCTCGGCGAACGCGGGGTGACCGACCGGCTCTACGGCGGCGGCAGCGAACACCGGCTGCTCCAGGAGATGCTGCTCGGCATAGGAGGTGTGCGGGCCGTACGGACGTACTGCCGGCTCACCGGGCACCCGGAGCCGGAGGTGTTCCACACCAACGAGGGGCACGCGGGCTTCCTCGGCCTGGAGCGGATCGCCGAACTGTGCGCCGCGGGCCTCGACTTCGACGCGGCGCTGGAGGCCGTGCGGGGCGGGACGGTGTTCACCACCCACACCCCCGTCCCGGCCGGCATCGACCGCTTCGACCGTGAGCTGGTGGGCCGGCACTTCGGCCCGGACGCCGAGCTGCCCGGCATCGACGTGCAGCGCGTCCTGGCGCTCGGCATGGAGACCTACCCGGGCGGCGAGCCGAACCTGTTCAACATGGCCGTGATGGGCCTCAGGCTGGCCCAGCGGGCCAACGGGGTGTCGCTGCTGCACGGGCGGGTCAGCCGCGAGATGTTCGCGGGACTGTGGCCGGGATTCGACGCCGAGGAGGTGCCGATCACCTCCGTGACCAACGGGGTGCACGCGCCGACCTGGGTGGCGCCGGAGGTGCTGCGGCTCGGCGCCCGGCAGGTCGGCGCCCAGCGGGCCGAGGACGCGCTGACCGTCGGCGGCTCCGAGCGCTGGGACTCGGTCACGGACATCCCGGACCAGGAGGTCTGGGACCTGCGCCGCACCCTGCGCGAGCAACTGGTGCTGGAGGTCCGTGACCGGCTGCGCGCGTCCTGGCGGCAGCGCGGCGCCGGCAACGCCGAGCTGGGCTGGATCGAGGGGGTGCTGGACCCGGACGTCCTGACGATCGGGTTCGCGCGCCGGGTGCCGTCGTACAAGCGCCTGACGCTGATGCTGCGCGACCGCGACCGGCTGATGGAGCTGCTGCTGCACCCCGAGCACCCCGTGCAGATCGTGATCGCGGGCAAGGCGCACCCGGCCGACGACAGCGGCAAGCGGCTGGTGCAGGAGCTGGTCCGCTTCGCGGACGACCCCCGGGTCCGCCACCGCATCGTCTTCCTGCCCGACTACGGCATGGCGATGGCCCAGAAGCTGTACCCGGGCTGCGACGTCTGGCTGAACAACCCGCTGCGGCCCCTGGAGGCGTGCGGCACCAGCGGGATGAAGGCGGCGCTCAACGGCTGCCTCAACCTGTCGGTGCTGGACGGCTGGTGGGACGAATGGTTCCAGCCGGACTTCGGCTGGGCCATCCCGACCGCCGACGGCGCCGGCACCGACCCCGACCGCCGGGACGACATCGAGGCCGCCGCCCTGTACGACCTCCTGGAACAGCGGGTCGCGCCGCGCTTCTACGAGCGCGGGCGGGGCGGGCTGCCCGACCGCTGGATCGAGATGGTCCGCAGGACCCTCTCCCTGCTCGGCCCGAAGGTGCTGGCCGGCCGCATGGTCCGCGAGTACGTCGACCGGCTCTACGCTCCGGCCGCCCGGGCGCACCGCGGGCTGACCCCGGACACCGCCCGGGACCTGGCCGAGTGGAAGTCCCGGGTGCGGGCGGCCTGGCCGGGGGTGAGCGTCGACCATGTCGAGACGACAGCGACGACGGCCACGGCGGAGCTGGGCACCACCGTGGGCCTGCGGGTCCGGGTGGCGCTGGGCGAGCTGAGCCCGGACGACGTGGAGGTGCAGGCGGTGTCCGGGCGGGTGGACGCGGAGGACCGCATCACCGACGCCGCGGTCGTTCCGCTGAAGCCGGCCGGCACGCCCGACCTGGAGGGCCGCCTCCTCTACGAGGGCCCCCTCTCCCTGGACCGCACCGGCCCCTACGGCTACACGGTCCGCATCCTCCCCACCCATCCCCTCCTCGCCTCGCCCGCGGAACTGGGCGTGCTGGCGGTGCCGTCGGAGGAGGTGGTGGAGGGAGCGGGGGTACTGCTGAGGTGACACCCACGGCCGGCTCGGCCGCCTCCGGGCGGTGTCCTCGGGCGCTGCGTTCGCGTCACGTCACGCGTCGGACAGGTCCGCGCACAGTTTTCGCAGGACCGTTCCGCAGCGGCGCGCGTACGCGTGCTGGAGTCCCCGGGTCGCCGGACCGCCGGCCCGGGCGTACCACTTGGCCGGCCGGCTGAACGCGGCGACGGTGAGCCAGACGGTGCCGTCGCCGGTGCGGTCGACCACGAAGGCCTCCTCGCCGCATTCGGGGTGGCCTTCGAGGGTGCCGTAGGCCCAGCCGGCGCGGCGGGACTCCTCCGCCGTCCAGACGATGCGGCAGGGGGCCTTGACGACGCCGGCCAGGGTGACCGTGACGTCGACGTCGGGGGCCGCGCGGTCGGCCGTGGCGTCGATGCGGACGCCCAGCGCGCGGTGCATCTCCCAGGTCAGGACCGCCTCGGCGGCCTGCCGGAACACCTCCCCGCCCTCGCCGAGACGGGTGCGGACGAACAACGGGCGGAAGCCGGGCGGGCAGAAGGTCAGATCGTCGCGGGTCGCGCCGACCGGCTCGTAGGTGAAGGGCGCCGAGGACATGGGACACAAGGGTAGGGCGGTACCCGGGAGACCTTCCTCCCGGGTACCGCCCTGGCCCGATCCTGCTGCTAGCTGACGTTGACCGCCGACCAGGCCGCCGCGACGGCCTTGTACTCGGTGCTGGTGGAGCCGTACAGCGCGGACGCCGCGTTCAGGGTCGCCGTGCGGGCGGCCTTGTAGTTGGTCGTCGACGTCATGTACGTGGTCAGCGCCTTGTACCAGATCTGCAGCGCCTTGGCGCGGCCGATGCCGGTGACGGTGGAGCTGTTGTAGGTCGGCGAGTTGTAGGTCACGCCGTTGATCGTCTTCGAACCGCTGCCCTCGGCGAGGAGGTAGAAGAAGTGGTTCGCGACGCCGGACGAGTAGTGCACGTCCTTGTTGCCGACGGTGGAGGACCAGTAGTCCGCCGAGCCGCCGTCCTTGCTGGGCTTGTCCATGTAGCGCAGCGGGGTGCCGTCGCCGTTGATGTCGATCTCCTCGCCGATGAGGTAGTCACCGACGTCGTTGGCGTTGCCCGCGAAGAACTCCACACCCGTGCCGAAGATGTCGGAGGTGGCCTCGTTCAGGCCGCCCGACTCGCCCGAGTAGTTCAGGCCCGCGGTGTTGGAGGTGACACCGTGGCTCATCTCGTGGCCGGCGACGTCCAGCGAGGTGAGGGGGTTGACGTTGCCCTCGCCGTCGCCGTAGGTCATGCAGAAGCAGCTGTCGTCCCAGAAGGCGTTCACGTACGAGTTGCCGTAGTGGACGCGGGAGTAGGCGCCGACACCGTTGTTCTTGATGCCGCTGCGGCCGAAGGTGCTCTTGTAGAAGTCCCAGGTCTCCTGGGCGCCGTAGGCGGCGTCGACGGCCGCGGTCTGGTCGGTGCTGGAGCTGGACGCCGCACCGGTGCCCCAGACGTTGTCGGCGTCGGTGAACAGCGTGCCGGTGCCGGACGTCTTGTGGGCCAGGTTGTAGGTCTTGTGACCGCCCCGGGTGGTGTCGTAGAGCTGGTACGTCGACCCCGACAGGTTGGTGTTGAGGCTGACGGTGCCGGAGTACAGGCTCTTGCCGGTGCCGGTCGCGTTCTCGATGCCCTGGTACTC
>NZ_JAINRE010000086.1 GCF_020400595.1 Streptomyces naphthomycinicus
AGCCGAGTCGGCCGGCGAGGACGCGATCAGCATCCCGGCGTTGCGCGACGACCGTGACGAGGTGCAGACGCTGCTGCTGTCCGTGGCGGAACTGTTCGTGCGCGGTGCCAAGGTGGACTGGGCGGCGATCCTCCCCGAGGGTGCCACCGAGGCTCATGTGGACCTGCCGACGTACGCCTTCGACCACCGTCATTACTGGCTCCAGACGGCCCCCGCCACCGACGCCGCCGCACTCGGCCAGAGCACGGCCGATCACCCGCTGCTCGGCGCCGTGGTGGAGGTACCCGAGACCGGTGGTGTGCTGTGCACGTCCCGGCTGTCGCTGCGCACGCACCCCTGGCTGGCCGACCACGCCGTCGGCGGTGTGGTGCTGGTTCCCGGTACCGGCCTGGTCGAGCTGGCCGTCCGGGCCGGCGACGAGGTCGGCTGCGGAGTCGTGGACGAACTGGTCATCGAGGCTCCGCTGGTCGTGCCCGAGCACGGCGGTGTCCGGGTCCAGGTCGCCGTCGGCGGCCCCGACGACAACGGATTGCGGACGGTGTCGGTCTACTCGGCCCGGGAGGACACGGCCGGTGAGATCGGCGCCGGGGCCTGGACGCGGCACGCCGCCGGCACTCTCACCGGCACGGCGCCCGCGACCGGCGGCACCTTCGACTTCACCGCCTGGCCGCCGGCCGGAGCCGAGCGGGTCGAGGTGGACGTCGACGCCTTCTACTCCGGTCTCATCGAGAAGGGGTACACGTACGGCCCGGTGTTCCAGGGTCTGCGGGCCGTATGGCGGCGCGGCGACGAGGTGTACGCCGACATCGCCCTGCCGGACGGGCAGCGCGAGGAGGCGGCCCGGTTCGGCATCCACCCCGCCCTGCTGGACGCCGCCCTGCACGCCAACGGGTTCGTCGCCCCGGCCGAGCAGCCCGCTGCCGGTGCGGGACCGCGCACGGTCCTGCCGTTCGCCTGGAACCGGCTGGCGCTGCACGCGGCGGGAGCCTCGGCGCTGCGCGTGCGGGTGGCGCCGTCCGGACCCGACGCGGTGTCGGTGCAGGCCGCCGACGAGACCGGCGAACCGGTGCTGACGACCGAGTCCCTGGTGTTCCGCGAGGTCAGTGCGGAACAGCTGGAGGCCGCGGCCGGGGCGCCCGGCGCCGACGCGCTGTTCCGCGTGGAGTGGACCGACCTGCCCGTACCCGCCCGCGCGGGCGCCCCGACGCCCGTCTGGGCGCGGGTCGAGACCGCAGCCCGGCTCGCCGGTCCGGCCGCCGGGGACACCGAGCCGGCGGTGCTGGCGGTACCCGCCGACGGCGCCGACGACGCCCTGGACCGCACCTCCCGGGTGCTGGACGTGCTGCAGGCGTGGCTGGCCGAGGAGCGGTTCGCGGAGTCCCGGCTGGTCGTCGTGACCCGGGGAGCGGTGGCCACCGGCGAGGAGGTCCTGACCGACCCGGCAGGGGCGGCCGTGTGGGGGCTCGTGCGGGCCGCCCAGGCGGAGAATCCCGACCGGATCGTCCTCGTCGACACCGACGCCCCGCAGCTCGACGACGAGTCCCTCGCCGTCCTCCTCACGACCGCTCTGGCGGCAGGGGAACCGCAGCTCGCCGTGCGTGGCACCACCGTCCGCGCACCACGCCTGGTACGGGCGGCCCCCGCCACGGAGCCCGCGGGCTGGGACCCCGACGGCACCGTCCTCGTCACCGGCGGCACCGGCTCGCTGGGCGCCCTGCTGGCCCGGCACCTGGTCGAGCGGCACGGCGTCCGCCATCTGCTCCTGGCCAGCCGACGCGGCCCCGACGCCGAGGGCGCGCGGGACCTGGCGACGGAGCTGACGGCGCTCGGCGCGACGACCGTACGGGTGGCGGCATGCGACATCGCCGACCGGGCGTCCCTGGCCGCCCTCCTGGACTCGGTGCCCGCGGAGCAGCCGCTGACGGCCGTCCTGCACACCGCGGGCGTCCTGGACGACGGCGTGATCGGCACACTCGACCGCGAGCGTCTCCGCCACGTCTTCGCGCCGAAGGTGACGGCCGTACACCACCTGGACGAGCTGACCCGCGCCCTGGACCTGAGGACGTTCGCCGTCTTCTCCTCCGCGTCCGGCCTGTTCGGCTCGGCCGGCCAGGGCAACTACGCGGCCGCCAACGCCTGGCTGGACGCCGCGATGGCCGAGCGCCGGGCGGCCGGCCTGCCGGCGCTGTCCCTGGCCTGGGGCCCCTGGGAGCAGACCACCGGGATGACCACCGGCACGGAAGCGGCGGCCCGCACCCGCGGCAACCGGCGCGGCGGCATCCTGCCGCTCGCCCCGCAGGAGGGCATGGCCCTGCTCGACTCGGCCCTGGCCGGTGACGACACGCTGCTCGTCCCGGTCAAACTGGACCTCAGGGCCGTACGCGCCGAGGCCGCCACGGGCGCCGGAGTGCCGCCCCTGCTGCGCCAACTGGTCCGAGCCGGAAGGCAGTCGGCGCGTCCCGCCGCGGGCGACGGCGGCGACGGACTGCTGCGCCGGCTCGCCGGACTGGACCGCGACCGGCAGGAGGCCGTGCTGCTGGACGTCGTCCGCGGCCATGTCGCCGGCGTCCTCGGCCACACCGGGGCGGACGGCGTCGGAGCCGAGACGGCGTTCAAGGACGCCGGGTTCGACTCCCTCACCTCCGTCGAACTGCGCAACCGGCTGCGCGCCGCGACCGGCGTCAACCTCTCCGCCACGGTGGTCTTCGACTACCCGACGCCGCTCGCCCTGGCCCGTCACCTGCACGGCGAACTCCTCCCGGAGGGCGCCGGGCAGCGACCGGCGGCGGAGGCCGACGAGGAACGGCTGCGTCACGCGCTGCTCGCCCTCCCGCTGGAGCGGTTCCGGGAGGCCGGACTGCTGGACTCGCTGGTCGAACTGGCCGCCCTGGAACCCGGCGCACCCGCGCCCGACGAAGCGGACACCGCACGGGGCGCGCTGGCCGACCTGGACGTCGACGACCTCGTACACCTCGCGCTAGGCGACAGCGAGTCCCTCGAAAGCTGACGCGGCACACGACAGATTGGGGCAGGGAAAGTGAGTGCTTCCTACGAGAAGCTCGTCGAGGCGCTGCGGAAGTCGCTGGAAGAGGTCGGCACGCTGAAGAAGCGCAACCAGCAGCTGCTGAGCGCGTCACGCGAGCCGATAGCGATCGTGGGCATGGCGTGCAGGCTGCCCGGCGGGGTCACCACGCCGGAAGACCTGTGGGAGCTGGTCTCCGAGGGCCGCGACGGAGTGTCGGGCTTCCCGGACGACCGTGGCTGGGACCTGGACACCCTGCTGGACGCCGATCCCGAGAAGACCGGCACCTCCTACGTCGACCAGGGCGGCTTCCTGCACGGCGCCGGCCGGTTCGACGCGGAGTTCTTCGGGATCTCGCCGCGTGAGGCGCTGGCGATGGACCCGCAGCAGCGGCTGCTGCTGGAGACCTCCTGGGAGGCGCTGGAGCGGGCCGGTATCGACCCGGCGACCCTCAAGGGCACCGACGTCGGCGTCTTCAACGGCATCATGGGCGTGGACTACTTCGCCTCCGGCAGCGTCCCGCCCGAACTGGAGGGCTTCACCGGCACCGGTGCCGCCTCCAGCGTGGCCTCCGGCCGCGTCTCCTACGTGTTCGGCTTCGAGGGCCCGGCGGTCACGCTCGACACGGCCTGCTCCTCGTCCCTGGTCGCCATCCATCTCGCCGTGCAGGCGCTGCGGCGCGGCGAGTGCACGATGGCCCTGGCGGGCGGCGCCACCGTCATGGCCACGCCCGGCCTGTTCATCGACTTCTCCCGGCAGCGGGGTCTCGCCGCCGACGGCCGCTGCAAGGCGTACTCGTCGGCCGCCGACGGCACCGGCTGGGCCGAGGGCGCGGGCGTCGTCGTCCTGGAGCGTCTCTCGGAGGCCCAGCGCAAGGGCCACCGGGTGCTGGCCGTCGTGCGCGGCACAGCGGTCAACCAGGACGGCGCGTCCAACGGCCTCACGGCCCCGAACGGCCCGTCGCAGCAGCGGGTGATCCGCAAGGCGCTCGCCGCCGCGGGGCTCACCCCGGAGGACGTGGACGCGGTGGAGGGCCACGGCACCGGCACGGTCCTCGGCGACCCGATCGAGGCCCAGGCCCTCCTCGCCACCTACGGCCAGGACCGCGCGGAGCCGCTGTGGCTGGGCTCGCTGAAGTCGAACATCGGCCACACCCAGGCCGCCGCCGGCGTCGCCGGCGTCATCAAGATGATCCAGGCCATGCGCCACGGCGTGCTCCCGGCCACCCTCCACGTCGACGAACCGTCCCCCCGCGTCGACTGGGAGGCGGGCGCCGTACGGCTGCTCACCGAGCCCCGCGACTGGCCGCACCTGGACCGGCCGCGCCGCGCCGGAGTCTCCGGCTTCGGCGTCAGCGGCACGAACGCGCACGTGATCCTGGAGCAGGCCCCGGAGGAGCCCGGGGCCGAGCCGGCGACCGCGGCCGACGGGCCGGTGCCGCTGCCCCTGCCGGTACTGCTCTCGGCGCGGAACGCCGGTGCTCTCGCCGGACAGGCCGGACGGCTGGCGGACTTCGTCGCCGCCACCGACGTCCCGCTGACGACCGTCGCCGGCGCGCTGGTCACCCGACGGGCGGTCCACCCCGAGCGGGCCGTGATTCTCGTCGGCTCGCGGGACGAGGCCCTGAGCAGGTTGCGGACCCTGGCCGACGGGGAGACGGTGGCCTCCTCGGCGATCGTCGGCTCCGCTGCCGACGGCAAGAC
>NZ_JAINRE010000087.1 GCF_020400595.1 Streptomyces naphthomycinicus
GAACGGCAAACTCGACCGCAACGCCCTCCCGGCACCCGAGACGGCACCCGAGACGGGACGCCGTCCGCGCAACGACCGGGAGCGGCTGCTCTGCGGGCTGTTCGCCGACCTGCTGGCGGTCGCCGACGTCACGATCGACGACAACTTCTTCGCTCTCGGCGGCGACAGCATCATCTCGATCCAGCTGGTCAGCCGGGCCCGGGCGGCCGGACTCGTGTTCGCTCCGAAGGACGTGTTCCAGCGCCAGACGGTCGCCGAACTCGCCGCCGTCGCCACGGAGGAGACCCCCGAGGCGTCCGGTGCAGCACCGGCCGCCCACGCCGAGGGCACCGGCCTCGTACCGGCCACGCCGATCATGGAATGGCTGCGCGAGCTGGACGGGCCGATCGAGGGATTCGCCCAGTCCGTGCTGCTGCGCGTGCCGGCGGGACTCACGATGGAGCCGCTGGTCACGGCCGTCCAGGCGGTGCTCGACCGGCATGACGTACTGCGGGGGCGGCTGGACCGGTCCGGCCTCCCGCAGTGGAGGCTGGAGGTCCCGGCCGCCGACGGTGAGGGCGCGCGCTCCCGCGTACGCCGGATCGACGTGTCGGAACACGACGCCGAACCGCCGGTCGCCCTGCTCGAAGAGCACGGAGAGGCGGCCCGGGGCGAACTCGACCCGGAGACCGGCGACATGGTCCGGGCCCTCTGGTTCGACGCGGGCCCGGAGCGTCCCGGACGACTGCTGCTGCTGATCCACCACCTGGTGGTGGACGGCGTGTCCTGGCGGATCCTCGTACCCGACCTGATGGAGGCGTGGCTCGCAGCCGAGCAGCGGCGCCCCTTCGTGCCGGAGCCCGTCCGCACCTCGTTCCGGGCCTGGGCCGAGTCCAACGCCGCCCGGGCGCACACCCCGGAAGTCGCAGCCGAACTGCCGCTCTGGCAGGAGATGACGGCCGGACCGGACGCGCCGCTGGCCGCCCGGCCGCTCGATCCGGCGAAGGACACCAGGGGCACGGCCGCGCGTCATACGGCCGTCCTCTCCGCCGAGCGCACGGCGGCCGTGCTCACCGCCCTCCCGGCGGCCACCGGCACCCGGGCCGACGAGGCGCTGCTGACGGCGCTCGCGCTCGCGCTCGCCGAGTGGCGGCGGCACCGCGGCCACGGCACGGGCAGCAGGGTGCTGCTGCACCTCGAAGGACACGGACGGGACGAGACCGGGGCGGCCGACCTGACCCGCACCGTCGGCTGGTTCACCGCGATGTGCCCCCTGCGGCTGGACCCCGGCGTCCGCTGGCACGAACTCCGGGCCGGCGGCTCCGCCGCCGGGAAGGCGCTTCAGCGGGTCGGCGAACAGCTCCGTGCCCTTCCCTCCAAGGGACAGACGTACGGCCTGCTGCGCTACCTCAACCCCGCCACCGCGGACGTACTGGCGGCCGCTCCGGTACCGCAGATCGCCTTCAACTACCTCGGCCGGGCACGGTCGGGCGACACCGGGACCGCCGGCTGGTCGGTGGCGCCCGAGAGCGTCCACATCCCCGCCATGGACGCGGACATGCCCTTCGCCCACAGCCTGGAGCTCAGCGTCATCGCCCGCGACGAGGACGACGGCCCCCGGCTGACCGCCACCTGGTCCTGGCCCGCCGACCTCTTCGACGAGGAGGAGATCCGCGCGCTGGCCGAGCTGTGGACCGAAGCGGTGGACGCGCTGACCGCCCACGCCGGCGCGGACGACGACCCCGTCGGACCCACGCGGTCCGACCTCGCACTGGTGGACCTCCTCCAGGACGACCTCGACGACCTTGAATCCGACTGGAGGATGTGACGTGACGCAGACCGGCCGACCGGTACCGAGGCGCTCCGGGTTCGAGGACGTGCTGCCCCTCTCCCCGCTACAGGAAGGGCTGCTGTTCCACGCCTTGTACGACGGCGAGGGCGAGGACGTCTACACCTGCCAGTTCACGATGGACCTGGCCGGCCCCCTGGACGCCGGCCGTATGCGCGAGGCCCTGTCCGGCCTGCTGCGCCGGCACGCCAACCTCCGGGCCGGGTTCCGGGTGGTGCGGTCCGGCAAGCCCGTGCAGTTCATCCCGGCCGGGGCCGACACGCCCCGGTGGAGGGAGTACGACGCCGGCGGCCTGGACGGGCCGGAGCACGACGCCGCACTCGACCGTCTCGCCCACGACGAGCGAGCCGAGCGGTTCGACCTCGGCGAGCCGCCGCTGCTGCGCGCGCTGCTCATCCGCCGCGACGCGGACCTGCACCGGCTGGTGATCACCCATCACCACATCCTCCTCGACGGCTGGTCCATGCCGGTGCTGCTGCGGGAACTCTTCGCGTTCTACGCGGACGAGGGGCACCGGCTGCCCCCCGTCACGCCCTACCGGCGCTACCTGGAGTGGCTGGCGGCCCAGGACCGTGCCGCCACCGGGGACGTCTGGCTGCGCGAGCTGGCGGGAGTGACGGAACCCACCACGCTCGCCCCGGTTCCCCCGGCCCGTGAACCGCGGCTGCCGCGGCGGCTCGAAGTCACGCTGTCCGCCGAGCTGAGCGCGGAGGTGCGGCGGCTCGCCGGCCGCCACTCCGTGACACTGAACACCGTGGTGCAGCTCGGCTGGGCCGTACTGCTGGAGAGGCTCACCGGACGCGACGACGTCGTGTTCGGGACGACCGTCTCCGGCCGCCCCGCCGACGTGCCCGGTGTCGAGTCGATGGTGGGACTCTTCATCAACACCGTCCCGGTCCGCGTCCGGCTGGACGGGTCGCGCACCTGGGCCGAGTCGCTGGTCCGGCTCCAGCACGAGCAGTCGGAGCTGGCCGCGCACCAGTACCTCGGCCTCGGCGACATCCAGACCCTCGCGGGAGCGGGGCAGCTCTTCGACACCACCGTCCTGGTGCAGAACTATCCGGTCGGTCCGGGCACGTCGGCGGAGCTGCCCTCCGGACTGCGCCTGACCGGCGGCCAGGGCCGCGACGCCACCCACTACCCCCTCACCCTCGTCGTGTCGAACGCGGCGGAGGGGCGGCTGCACCTGCGCCTGGACTACCGCCCCGACTGTTTCGACCGCGCGGCGGCCGAGTCGGTGCTTCTGCGCCTGCGACGGCTGCTGGAGGGCGCGGTCGCCGGCCCCGACCGGCCGCTGGACGCGACCGGCGTCCTGGACGCGGACGAGCGCGAGCGGCTGCTGAACCACTGGAACGACACCGGGCGGGAGTTCCCCGCGGACCTGCCGGCCGAGTCGTTCGCCCGCCAGGCGGCCCGCACCCCCGAGGCGACCGCCGTGATCGCGGGCGACGCCGCCGTCTCCTACGCGGAACTGGACGCACGGGTCGACGACCTGGCGCGGGCACTGGCGGAGCACGGCGTCGGACCGGAGTCCGTCGTGGCCGTCGCCGTCCCCCGTTCCGTCGACACCGTCGTCGCCATGCTCGCGGTGTCCCGGACCGGTGCGGCGTTCCTCCCCGTGGACGTCGGCTTCCCGGCCGACCGGATCGCGTACATGCTGGCGGACGCCGCCCCCGCCGTGGTGGTGACCACCGCCGGCGCGCTGGGGGAGCTGCCCGAGCAGGCACGGCGGTCACCGGTGGTCCTGGCGGACCGGGTTCCCCCGGGCACCGGCGCCCGGACCGCACGGCGCGAGGTGCCGGCGGGGCACCCCGCCTACGTCCTCTACACCTCCGGCTCGACGGGGCGCCCCAAGGGAGTGGTGATCTCCCACGGAGCCCTGCGGAACTTCCTCGCGGCCCTGCGCGAAGACGTCCCGCTGACCCCCGGCGACCGCTGGCTGGCCGTCACGACGTTCGGCTTCGACATATCCCTGCTGGAGCTGTTCCTGCCCCTGCTGTCCGGGGCCGCGGTGGTGCTCGCCGGACACGACGAGGTGCGTGACCCGGCCGCGCTGTGCCGCCTGCTGACGTCCCGCGGCGTAACGGTGATGCAGGCCACGCCCAGCCTGTGGCGCGAGGTGGTGCACCACCTCCCCGGCCTGGTGCCGGACCTGCGCGTGCTGGTCGGCGGCGAGGAACTCGACCCGTCGCTGGCCGGCGCGCTCGCCGGATCCGCCGCGTCGGTGCTCAACCTGTACGGACCCACCGAGACCACCATCTGGTCCACCCGCGCCGGCATCGGCCCGGACGGCGGGGTGCCGATCGGCCGGCCCCTCGCGAACACGCGGGTGTACGTGCTGGACCGGGCTCTGCGGCCGGTGCCGGCCGGAGTGGCCGGCGAACTGTACATCGCGGGCGAGGGACAGGCCCGCGGATATCTGGGG
>NZ_JAINRE010000088.1 GCF_020400595.1 Streptomyces naphthomycinicus
GGCCTGCCGGATCACCCGCTGCTGCGACGGACCGTTCGGCGCCGTCAGACCGTTCGACGCACCGTCCTGGTTGATCGCGGAGCCGCGCACGACGGCCAGCACCCGGTGGCCGTTGCGGCGGGCGTCCGACAGGCGCTCCACGAGGAGCATGCCGGCGCCCTCCGACCAGCCGGTGCCGTCGGCCGCCGCGGCGAAGGACTTGCAGCGGCCGTCCGCAGCCAGGCCGCGCTGGCGCGAGAAGTCGACGAAGACGTCGGGGGCGGACATGACGGTGACACCGCCGGCCAGGGCCATGGAGCACTCGCCGTTGCGCAGCGCCTGGATCGCCCAGTGCAGCGCGACCAGCGACGCCGAGCAGGCGGTGTCGACGGTGACCGCGGGGCCCTCCAGACCGAGGACGTAGGCGATCCGGCCCGACAGCACACTGGCCGAGTTGCCGATGCCGACGTACCCCTCGGCGCTCTCGACGGTCCTTCGCACCAGCTGGGCGTAGTCCTGGCCGTTGGTGCCGAGGTAGACGCCGATGTCCGCGCGGCGCAGGGACTTCGGGTCGATCCCGGCGCGTTCGACGGCCTCCCAGGCGGTCTCCAGGGCGAGCCGCTGCTGCGGGTCCATCGCCAGCGCCTCACGCGGGCTGATGCCGAAGAAGTCCGCGTCGAACCCGGCGACGTCGCTGAGGAAGCCGCCCTCCCGCACGTACGACGTGCCCGCGTGCTCGGGGTCGGGGTGGTAGAGGCCCGCGACGTCCCAGCCCCGGTCCTCCGGGAACGGGGAGAGCGCGTCGCGCTCGTCGGCGAGCAGCCGCCACAGGTCCTCGGGCGAGGTCACGCCGCCGGGGTAGCGGCACGCCATGCCCACGATCGCGATGGGATCGTCGGCGACGGGGCGGGCCGGTGCCGGTGCCGTCTCCTCGGCGCGTTCGCCGAGGAGACGCTCCAGCAGGTGCCCGGCCAGGGCCCGGGGGTCGGGGTGGTCGAACACGAGGGTCGCGGGCAGCCGCAGCCCGGTGGCGGCGGCCAGCCGGTTGCGCAGTTCGACGGCGGTCAGCGAGTCGAAGCCCAGCTCCTTGAACGCCCGGCCCGGGGTCACGGCGGTGTCCTCGGTGTGGCCGAGGACCACCGCGGCGTGCGAGCGGACGAGGGCGAGCAGGGTCCGTTCGCGTTCCGCGGCGGTGAGGCCGCCGAGCTTCCCGGCCAGGGTGTCCGGTCCCGCGTCCGCGGTGGCGGCGCGGCGGGCGGGGCCGCGGACCAGCCTGCGCATCAGTGCGGGTACGGCGGTCGTCCCGGAGGCGAACGAGGTGAGGTCCAGCCAGGCGGGGACGAGGACCGGGTGGGTGCCGGCGGTGGCACGGTCGAACAGGGCCAGCGCGTCGGACGTGGGCAGCGGCACCACACCGTCGCGGGCCGCGCGCCGCAGGTCGGCGGTGCCCAGGTGGCCGGTCATCCCGCTGGCGTGCGCCCACAGGCCCCACACCTGGGAGGTGGCGGGCAGTCCCTGGGCCCGGCGGTGGGCCGCGAGCGCGTCCACGAAGGCGTTGCCGGCCGCGTAGTTGCCCTGTCCGGGTGCGCCGAAGAGGCCGGAGGTGGAGGAGAACAGCACGAAGACGGCCGGCCGGTGGGGGGCGGTGAGTTCGTGCAGGTTCCAGGCGGCGTCGACCTTGGGGCGGAGCGCCCTGGCGAGCCGTTCGGGGGTCTGCGAGGCGATGACGCCGTCGTCCAGGACGCCCGCGGCGTGGACGACACCGGCAAGGGGGTGCCGCGCGGTGATCCCGTCGAGCAGTGCGGCCAGCCGGTCGCGGTCGGCGGCGTCGCAGGCGGCGACGGTCACCTCGGCGCCGAGGGCGCGCAGTTCTTCGGCGAGGGCGACGGCCTCGGGTGCCGCCTCGCCGCGCCGGCCGGCCAGGACGAGCCGGCGTACGCCGTGCGCGGTCACCAGGTGGCGGGCGCAGAGGGCGCCGAGCGTGCCGGTGCCGCCGGTGACGAGGACGACGCCGTCGGACGGCCAGGGGGCCGGCCCGCTCGCGGGCTCCTCGGTGCGCGCGGCCCGGACCAGCCGGGGCGCGAGGACCCGGCCGGAGCGCACGGCGATCTCGGGTTCGCCGGTGGCGAGGACGGCGGGCAGCTGCTGGAGCGCTTCGGGGCCGTCGACGTCGACCAGCACCAGCCGGCCGGGGTGTTCGGCGCGGGCGGAGCGGATCAGGCCCCACACGGGCGCGTGGGCGAGGTCGGTGACGTCCTCGTGCTCGACCGGGACCGCGCCGTGGGTGAGGACGACCAGCCGGGTGCCGGCCAGCCGCTCGTCGGCGAGCCACTCCTGGAGGACGCTCAGCACGCGCCGGGTGGCGGCGTGGGCCGCGCCGGCGGTGTCGTCGGGCCGCTGCTGCGGGCACGGCAGCACGAGGGTGCCGGGCAGCGTGTCCAGGGCGGTGGCGGCGGACGGGCCGGGGCAGGACGGGTAGCCGGGCAGGGGGAGGTCGCCGAGTACGGCGATGCCTTCGACGTCGGCCGTGGGCAGCGGGACGGGCGTCCACTCGACCCGGTACAGCTCGTGGTCCCGGCCGGGACCGGCCGTGGCCGGCGGGCGCAGGGTCACCGCGTCGGCGGTGAGCACGGGGGCCCCGGTGTCGTCGGTGGCGTGCAGGGTGAAGGCGTCCGCCGCCGCGGCCGCGGGGTGCAGCCGTATCCGCAGCCGGGTGGCGCCCACGGCGTGCAGGGTGACGCCGCGCCAGGTGCCCGGGACCAGACCGGGGCGCACGGCCGCGAGGGCGTCGGCGAGCAGGGCGGGGTGTACGCCCCAGCCGCCGGCGGTCTCGTCGGTCAGCTCGACGGTCAGGTCGGTGTCCGCGTCCGGTGGCGCGCCGGCCGGGGCGGTGCCGGTGTGCGGCAGGAGGACGCCGGTGGCGTGCCGGGTCCAGGGCTGGTCGTCGCCGGCGTCGGCGGGCCGGGAGTGCACGGCGACCGGGCGGGTGCCGTCCTCGTTCTCCGTGCCCAGGGTGACCTGGAGGCGGAGGGCCGTGCCGGCGGTGTCGAGCGGTGCCTCCTCGGTCAGTTCGCCGAGCGTGCGGTCGCCGGCCGCGTGCAGGGCCAGGTCGAGCACGGTGCCGGCCGGCAGTTCGGTGCCCGCCGGGACGCGTCCGGTGAACACCAGGTGGCCGGTGCCGGCGAGGGGGGTGACGGCGGCGAGGAGCGGGTGGCCGGCGCCGGTGAGGCCGAGGCCGCCGGCGTCGGAGGCGACCGGGCCGCGGGGCCAGAAGCGGCGGCGCTGGAAGGCGTAGGTGGGCAGGTCGACGTGGCGTCCGTCGGGGCAGGCCGCCGTCCAGTCGACGGGGACGCCCTGGACGGCGGCCTCGGCGAGCGAGGTGAGGAGGCGGCGCGGGCCGTCCTCGTCGCGGCGCAGGGTGCCGACGACGACGGCGGTCCGCCCGGCGGTCTCGGCGGTGTCCTGCACGGCGGCCGTCAGCACCGGGTGGGGGCTGATCTCGACGAACACGTCGTGACCGGTGTGGAGCAGGTCGCGGATCGCGGGGGCGAACCGTACGGGTTCGCGGAGGTTGCGGTACCAGTAGTCGGCGTCGAGCGGCGTATCGCCGAGGGGTTCGCCGAGCAGGGTGGAGTGGAAGGCGACGTCGGCCGTGCCGGGCCGCAGTCCGGCGAGCGCGTCGCGCAGGTCGGCTTCGAGGGACTCCACGTGGGCCGAGTGGGAGGCGTAGTCGACGGCGATGCGGCGCAGCCGTGTCCCGTCGGCCGGCCAGGCGGCCATGATCTCGTCCAGGGCTTCGGGGTCGCCGCTGAGGACGACCGAGGAGGGGCCGTTGAGCGCGGCGACCGAGACGCGCCCGGCCCAGGGGCCGAGTCGCTCCGTGACGGTGGCCTCGGGCAGGGCCACGGAGACCATGCCGCCCCGGCCGGCCAGCCGCTCGGCGATGAGCCGCGACCGCAGGGCGACGACGCGG
>NZ_JAINRE010000089.1 GCF_020400595.1 Streptomyces naphthomycinicus
CGTGGTGCCGGTGGACTTGGCCAGGGCCACCAGGCCCTCGTACAGGTCCGCCTCCAGCTCGAAGGGCACCACGTCCCCGCGGTGGCTCTGCTCGGCCGGCCGCGGGTGGTCCGTGGGCAGCGCGAGGCAGTCGGGGAGACCGGCCAGGGTCTCCTTCCAGTAGGCGAGCTGCCGGGAGATCTCGCTGCCGGGATCGCCGGTCTCGCCCAGGACCTCGCGCTGCCAGAGCGTGTAGTCGGCGTACTGCACCGGCAGCGGCGCCCAGCCGGGGGCCTCGCCGCGGCACCGGGCGGCGTACGCGGTCGCCAGGTCCGCCGTCAGCGGGCCCATCGACAACGCGTCGCCCGCGATGTGGTGCAGCAGGCCCACCAGCACATGGTCGTCGGCGGCGCGCGCCAGCAGGGTGACGCGCAGCGGCGGCTCCGTCTCCAGTGCGAATCCCTCCGCCCGCATGGCGGTGAGGACGCCGTCCACGTCGTACTGTTCCGCGTCGACGACCCGGAGCCGCGGACGGGCCTCCCGGGGGTCGAGGATCACCTGGCGCGGCTCTCCGCCGGTCTCGGGGAAGACGGTGCGCAGGCTCTCGTGCCGGGCGACCACGTCGGCCAGCGCCTCCTCCAGCGCCGCCCGGTCCAGCTCCCCGCGCAGCCGGGTGACCAGCGGCAGGCTGTACAGCGCGCCCCGCTCCTCCAGTCGCTGCAAGGCCCAGAGCCGGCGCTGGGGCAGCGACAGCGGCAGGGTGTCGGGGCGGGTGCGCCGGACCAGCCGCGGACGCGCGGACGCCGCCGCCTTCAGCCGCCGGGCCAGACCCGCCACGGTCGGCGCCTCGAACAGGGCCCGGAGCGGCAGCTCCACCCCCAGCGCCGAACGCACCCGTGAGGCCAGCCGGGTGGCGAGGAGGGAGTGACCGCCGAGGTCGAAGAAGTTGTCGTCGACTCCTGCCCCGCTCACTCCCAGCACCTCGGCGAACAGCCCGCAGAGGATCTCCTCCTGCGGCGACCTCGGCGCACGCCCCGCACCGGCCGGCACCTCCGGCGCCGGCAGCGCACGCCGGTCCAGTTTGCCGTTCGGTGTCAGCGGCAGCGCCTCCAGCGCCACGAGGGCCGACGGCACCATGTACTCCGGGAGCCGCCCCGCGGCATGGGCGTGCACCGCCGTGACGTCGACGCCCGCACGGGCGTCCCCCGGCACGAGATAGCCCACCAGGCGGCGGTCGTCCGGCCGGTCCTCCCGCACCACCACGGCGGCCTGCGCCACATCGGGATGTGCGGTCAGCGCGGCCTCGACCTCGCCGAGTTCGATGCGGAATCCGCGCAGCTTCACCTGCGCGTCCGCCCGGCCCAGGAACTCCACGGCTCCGTCCGGACGCCACCGTACGACGTCCCCGGTGCGGTACATGCGGTCGCCCGGCGCGCCGAACGGGCAGGGCACGAAGCGCTCGGCGGTCAGTGCCGGGCGGGCGAGATAGCCGTCCGCCAGTTGCGCCCCGGCGAGGTACAGCTCCCCGGGTACGCCGGGGGGACAGGGCTGGAGACCCGCGTCGAGGACGTACAGCCGGGTGTTCCACACCGGGCGGCCGATCGGCACCGGTCCGGGCTCGCCCGGCTCGCGGGTGTACCGCGTCACGTCCACGGCCGCCTCGGTGGGGCCGTAGAGATTGTGCAGCGGCACCCCGGGCAGCACCCGGTGGAACTCCTCGGCGGTCTCGCGCGGCAGCGCCTCGCCGCTGCAGAACACGTGCCTGAGGACCTGCCCGCAGTCGGCGGCCTCCGGCGCCGTCAGGAAGACCTGGAGCATCGACGGCACGAAGTGGCACAGGGTGACGGCCTGTTCGCGGATGGTCCGGGCGAGATACGCCGGGTCCTGGTGGCCGCCCGGCTCGGCGACCACCAGCGTGGCCCCCTCGCACAGGGGCCAGAAGAACTCCCACACCGACACGTCGAAGCCGCTCGGCGTCTTCTGGAGCACCCGGTCGCCGGGGCCGGTCCCGTACTCGGCCTGCATCCAGCGCAGCCGGTTGCCGATCGCGGCGTGCGAGACGACGACGCCCTTGGGCCGGCCGGTGGAGCCGGAGGTGTAGATGACGTAGGCGGGGTGGTGGGGACGGAGCGGGCCGGACCGTTCGGCGTCCGTGACGTTCGCCGTCGCCCGGGCCTCCAGGGCCGTCAGGGTGTCCGGCCGGTCGACGAGCAGGGTCTGCGTGTCACCGAGGGCCCCGGCGAGCCGGGCCGCGGTGGTGCCGTCGGTGAGGGTCAGGACCGGTCGTGCGTCCTTGAGCATGTAGGCGACGCGGTCGGCGGGGTAGTCCGGATCGACGGGCACGTAGGCCGCGCCCGACTTCAGGATCGCCAGCAGGGCGACGATCAGCTCGGCGGAGCGCGGCAGGGCCACGGCCACCAGCCGCTCCGGTCCCACGCCCAGGCCGGTCAGGTGCCTCGCGAGCTGGTTCGCCCGCTCGTTCAGCCGTCGGTAGTCCAGGCGTTCGCCCTTGAACGCCACCGCTTCGGCGTCCGGGGTCAGGGCCGCCTGGCGTTCGAACCGGGCCGGCAGGACGTCCTGCGGCACCGTCCACGCGGTGTCGTTCCACCCCTCCAGCAGCTGGGCGCGCTCGGCGGCCGAGAGGATGTCGATGCCGCTGATCGGGGCATCCGGGTCCTGGACGACGGCCTTCAGCAGACGGACCAGGCGGACGCTCAGCGTCGCGACGGTCTCCCGGTCGAACATGGTCGCCGTGTACTCGACGAGACCGTCGAGGCCGTCCGGCCCGCCGGCCGCGGACCGGCGCTCGGTCAGGGCGAAGGAGAGGTCGAACTTGGCCCAGCGTCCCTGTCCGCCGGGTTCCGCGGTCACCGCGAGGCCCGGCAGGTCGAGGGTCGCCCGGTCGGTGTTGTGGAGGGCCAGGCAGACCTGGAACAGCGGGTGCCGGGAGACCGAGCGGGCGGGGTTCAGCTCCTCCACCAGCCGCTCGAACGGCACGTCCTGGTTCGCGTAGGCGTCCACGTCGGCCGCGCGCACCCGGTCCAGCAACTCCCGGAAGGACGGGTCCCGCGCCGTGTCGGTGCGCAGCACCAGCGTGTTGAGGAACAGTCCCACCAGACGGTCGAGGGCGTCGTCGGTGCGGCCGGCGATCGGAGCGCCTATGGGGATGTCGGTGCCCGCGCCCAGCCGGGTCAGCAGGGCGGCGAGCGCCGCCTGGAGCACCATGAACAGGCTGGTGCCGGTCGCCGTGGCCAGGGCCTGGAGCCGGCGGTGCAGGTGCGGGTCGACCGAGAACGGCAGCCGTCCGCCGTGGTGGCC
>NZ_JAINRE010000008.1 GCF_020400595.1 Streptomyces naphthomycinicus
TACACACGATCATCGAGGAGGCACCGGCCGGACAGCCCGTCCCGGACGCGGACCCGGCGCAGGCCCCGCTCCTGCCGCTGGTGCTCTCCGGCGCCACCTCCGAGGCCCTGGCCGCCCAGGCCGCACGCCTGCGGACGGTCGCCGACCGGCCCCTGCCCGACCTCGCCCGCTCCCTGGCCACGGACCGGGCCGCCCTCACCCACCGGGCCGCGCTCGTCGTCCGCGACCGGGACGGACTCCTCGCCGGACTCGCCGCACTGGCCGACGGCACCCCGGCCGACACGGTCGTACGGGGCCGGCCCGCCGGCGGCAAGGCCGCCTTCCTCTTCACCGGCCAGGGTGCCCAGCGCGCGGGCATGGGCCGCGGCCTGTACGCCGCCCACCCCGTCTTCCGGCAGGCCCTCGACGCGGCCTGCCGGGCCCTCGACGCCCACCTCGACCGCCCGCTGAGGGACGTGATGTGGGCCGAGCCCGGCACCGAGGACGCCGGCCTGCTCGACCACACCCTCTACACGCAGAGCGCCCTGTTCGCCGTGGAGACCGCCCTGTACCGGCTGCTGGAGTCCCACGGCGTCCGCGCGGACTGGTTGGCCGGCCACTCCATCGGCGAACTGACCGCCGCACACGTCGCCGGCGTCTGGGACCTGGCGGACGCCGCCCGGCTGGTCGCCGCGCGCGGCCGGCTCATGCAGGCGCTGCCCGCGGGGGGCGCGATGCTCGCCGTGGACGCCACCGAGGAGGAGGTGCTCCCGTATCTCGGGCCCGAGGTGTCCGTCGCGGCCGTCAACGGGCCCCGCGCCGTGGTCGTCTCCGGCACCGAGACCGCCGTGGCCGCCGTGGCCGACGCCTTCCCCGGCCGCCGCACCAAGCGGCTGCGGGTGAGTCACGCCTTCCACTCCCCGCTGATGGACCCGATGCTGGCGGAGTTCGAGAAGACGGCCCGCGACCTCCGGTACGAGCCGCCCACGATCCCCGTCGTCTCCGACGTCACCGGAGCGCGCGCCGGCGAGGACGAGCTGTGCGACCCCGGGTACTGGGTCCGCCACGTCCGCGAGGCCGTCCGCTTCGGCGACGCGGTCCGCGCACTGGAGGCCGACGGTGTGCGCACCTTCCTCGAACTCGGCCCCGACGCCGTCCTGTCCGCCATGGGCGAGCACGCCCTCGCCGACGCCGGACAGTCGGCGTTCGTCCCGGCGCTGCGCCGCGACCGGGACGAGGAACAGACCTTCGCCGTCCTGCTCGGCACCGCCCATGTGCGCGGCCTGACCGTGGACTGGCAGCGGGTGTTCGCGGACACCGGCGCCCGCCGCACCGACCTGCCGACCTACGCCTTCCAGCGCACACGGCTCTGGCTGGACGACGCGCCGGGCGGGGTCACCGACGCCGCCGGCCTGGGCCAGACGCCGGCCGGGCACCCCCTGCTCGGCGCCGCCCTCGAACTGGCCGGCGACGGCCGGGTGGCCCTGACCGGCCGGCTGTCCCTCACCACTCACCCCTGGCTCGCCGACCACGCCGTGGCGGGCGTCGTCCTCGTCCCGGGCAGCGCCTTCGTCGAACTCGCCGTCCGGGCCGGCGACCGCACGAACTGCCCGCGGGTGGAGGAACTCACCCTGGAACGGCCTCTCGTGCTGCCCGAGCGGGGTGCCGTCCACCTCCAGGTGTCCGCCGCCGCCCCCGACTCCGACGGACACCGGCGCCTGACCGTGCACGCCCGCCCCGAGGGCACGGACGGCGAGTGGACCCGGCACGCCACCGGCGTCCTCGCCCTGCGTACCACGCCCGAACCGGCCGGCGCCGCCGAGTGGCCACCGGCCGGTGCCGTAGCCGTCGACGTCACCGGCACCTACGACCACCTGGCCGAACAGGGCTACCACTACGGCCCGTTGTTCCGCTGCCTGCGCTCCGCGTGGCGGCTCGGCGACGAGGTCTGCGCCGAACTGGCCCTGCCCGACGCCGACGCGGCCGACGGCTTCGGACTGCACCCGGCACTGCTCGACTCCGCGCTGCACGCCATCGACCTGCTCGACGGCCAGGACCCGACCGTGATGACCCTGCCGTTCTCCTGGGAGGGCGTCACCCTGTACGCGACCGGCGCCACGGCGGTGCGACTGCGTCTGACCCCGCACCGCACCGATCACATGACCCTGCGCCTGTACGACGCGGCCGGAGCGCCCGTGGCCGAGGTGACCTCGCTGCGCATCCGCCAGGTGACCGCCGGGCAGCTGACCGCGGCCACACCGGCGCCCGGTGACCTGTTCCGCCTGCGCTGGACCGAACTGCCGGTCGGCGCCGGCGGCTCCGCACCCGCGCCCCGGACCCTCACCCTGGACCGGGCCCCGGACGCCGAGCCGCCGGTGCGAGCGCGCGCGACCGCCGTCCGGGCGCTCGCCGCGCTGCGCCGGCACCTCGCCGAGGCACCGGACAGCGGGCCGCTGGTGATCCTCACCCGCTCGGCCGTGGCCGTCCACGCCGACAGCGTGCCCGACCCGGCCGAGGCCGTGATCTGGGGCATGGTCCGGGCGGCGGCGGTCGAGCACCCCGGCCGGTTCGTGCTCGTCGACACCGACGGCGACCCCGCCTCGGACGCCGCGCTGCCCGCAGCCGTGGCCGCCGGCGCACCCGAACTCGCCCTGCGGGCCGGCACGGTGTACGCCCCGGAACTGGCCCGGACCACGGAGGCGGAGGAGCCCCGGGAACCCGCCCTGGATCCGCACGGCACCGTCCTCGTGACCGGGGGCACCGGCAGCCTCGGCCGGCTGCTCGCCCGGCACCTGGTCACCCGGCACGGTGTCCGGCATCTGCTGCTGGCCGGCCGCGGCGGGCGTCTTCCCGAGTCCGGCGCCCTGGACGACCTGGCCGCGCTGGGCGCCACCGTGACCGTCGCCGCCTGCGACGCCACCGACCGCGACGCGCTCGCCGCCCTGCTGGCGACCGTGCCGGCCGAACACCCGCTGACCGCCGTGGTGCACGCCGCGGGCGTCCTGGACGACGGACTGCTCACCGACCTCACCCCGCGGCGGCTGGAGACGGTGATGCGCCCCAAGACCGACGCCGCCTGGAATCTGCACGAGCTGACCCGCGGCCTCGGCCTCGCCGCGTTCGTGCTGTTCTCGTCCGCCGCCGGCACCCTGGGGGCGGCCGGGCAGGCCAACTACGCCGCCGGGAACGCCTTCCTGGACGCCCTGGCCGCGCGACGCCGCGCCGAGGGGCTCCCGGCACTCTCCCTCGGCTGGGGGCTGTGGGACACGGGGGAGGGCATGGCGGCCGGGCTCGACGCGACCGGACTGCGCCGGCTGGCCCGCGACGGAATCCTGCCGCTGCCCGCCGACCGGGCGCTGGCCCTGTTCGACCGGGCGCTGACCGCCGACCGGACGCCGGCCGCCGACCGGGCCCTGCTGCTGCCGGTCCGCGTCCAGGTCACCGAGGACGCTCCCGCCCTGGTACGGGGACTCGCTCCGGCAGCCGTCCGCCGCACCGCCCGGACGGCGGCGGACGCCGCGCCGGCGTCCGCCGAGGCGCTGCCGAGGCGGCTGGCCGGCCTCGGTGCCGCCGACGCCCTGCGGCTGCTGACGGACACGGTGTGCGGCCATGTCGCCGACGTCCTCGGACACGGGTCCGGCAGCGCCGTCGACCCGCAGCGCTCCCTGGGCGACCTGGGCGTGGACTCGCTGGCCGCCCTGGAACTGCGCAACCGGCTCGGCGCCGACACCGGGCTGCGGCTGTCCACCACCCTCACCTTCGACTACCCCACCTCCGAGGCCCTCGCCCGGTACCTCTTCGAGGAACTGGGCGGCGACGTCTCCGCCGGCCTGGTGGACGTGGAGGCCGAAGTGGTCCGCCTGGAGACGGCGCTGGGCGCCGCGCTGGAGTCCGCCGCGCTCGACGAGGAGCAGCGGGCCCGGGTGGCCGCCCGGCTGCGCACCCTCAGCGCGCGCTGGGACGGCAGCGGCCAGTCGCGGGAGAACGGGACCGCGGACACCGGCGGAACGGGGCTGGAGACGGCCACGGCCGACGAACTCTTCGGCATCCTGGACGACGAACTCGGCAGCTTCAGCTGAGGCCCGCGCCCGTACGGCGGGCGGAGCGCGGCCCCGCCGGTGACCTCCCCGGCGGGGCCGCGCTCCGCTTCGCGGCCGGGAAGAGGGAGCGCTCTCAGCACGGCACGAAGAAGGGACGGGGGCTCAGCCCGTCGACGAGTGGGTGCTGGCCCAGCGGTCCGACAGCTTCGGGATGCGATGGTCCAGCATCTTCGACGGCAGCTCCGAGCGGTTGGCCACGTTCAGCTTGCGGTAGACCCGGGTGAGGTGCTGCTCCACCGTGCTGATCGTGACGTGCAGACGGGTGCTGATCTCGCGGTTGGTGTACCCGAGCGCGGCCAGCCCCGCGACCCGGCACTCGGCGTCGCTGAGGATGGCGGGCCCGCCCTCGGACCCGGAGGTCTCGGGACGTACCGGATCCTCCAGCAGGTGCGCGTCGACCGGGGACTCGATGCGGCAGGCCTCGGCCTCCCGTGCCGCCTGTCGCGCCACCAGCCGGGCCCGGGCGTACTCGCCGAGTTCGTAGTGCGCCGCGGACAGGTCGGCGTACGCCTGGGCCAGCGCGTACCGGTCGCCGCACGCCTTGAGCAGGTCGATCGATTCGCGCAGCAGCGAGGCCCGGCGGTGCGGCTTGCAGGTCGCGGCCAGCAGGCGCAGGGCCATGGCGCGGGCACGGGAACTGTGCCCGCCGGGCAGCCGCAGCTGCTCCTCGGCCCACTCCCGGGCCGTGCGGGCCTTGCCGATCCGCAGATTGGCCAGGGCCAGGTCGGACCGCCAGGGGATGCCCTTCTGCAGGCTGGGGTTGCCCTCCCGGAGCAGCCGCCCGCAGGTCTCGAAGTCGTTGAGCGCCGCGAAGGGCCGGTCGGTGGCGAGATAGTGGTGACCACGGGCGCGCAGGTACTGGATGCCGAAGACGGTCCGGAACATCGGTTCGGGCACATCCTGTTTGAGGAGTTCCTCGGCCTCGTCGTAGGAGCCCATGGCGGTGTGCGCGGCGATCGCCGTCGACAGGGGCAGGCCGATGAGGACCCCCCAGCTCTGGGCGTGCAGGGCGCCGAGAGCGGCGCGCGTGCCCTGGGCCGCGGTGGTCACGTCCCCCTGGAGCAGGGCTATCTCCGCCCGGATGCTGCCGAGCAGGGCCTGCCAGGTGGTCGCCCGGCGTTCCAGGGCGCACCCCAGCAGCGTGTCGCAGGCCTCGGCGGCCACCGCGGGCCGGTCCGCGTGGGCGATGGCGAGCAGGGACATGGCGACCAGCTCCAGGTTCAGGTGGTCCAGTTGGTGTCCCTGGACGGCCTGGGCGACGGCCGCGGCGGACTCGTCGGTGGCCTCGCCGCCGATGAGTGCCGCCACCCGGGCGGCCAGTCCGCCCGTGTCGGTGTGCGCCGGACGCCGGCGGGGGTCGGTGCCGGGGGCCGGGGTGCTCTTGCCGGGGAGTGCCACGCCGTAGAACCACTGCCGTACGAACTCCACCTCGGCGACGATCTGGGCGTCGCCGGGCGACTGCGCGGGGACGAGGGTGGCCACGGCCTGGGCGGCCAGTTCGGTGTCGCCCCGCCACAGCATGTACCGCAGGACGGTGGCGGTGTCCCGCATGTTCAGGTCGCCGTCGAGGGCGGCCTCGCGCAGTGGTTCCAGATGAGGGGCGGCCGCCGCGGGGTTGGTGCGCCACTGGGCGCGCGCGAGTGCCACCGACAGGGCATGGCGTTCGTGTTCGTCCGTGCAGTCGCGCAGGACCAGGCCGAGGTAGGCGGTGCAGGCCTCCACGTCGTCGGTGGCCAGGGTCTCCTCCGCGGCGGCGCGCAGGATCCCCGCGCCCCAGCCCGCCGGGACGAGATCCGCGAGACGGAGGTGACGTGCCACCTCGACGGCGGGTGCGCCGGAACGATACAGCACGTGGGCGATCCGGCCGTGCAGGTCCGTGCGCGCGTCGGCGGCCATGTCCTCCAGGACGGTCGCGGCGGCGGTCGGGTGCCGGTAGGCACAACCGTCCAGCAGGCCGGAGGAGTTGAGGAGGTCTACGGCTTCCTGGGTGCCGGCCGGGGTGGTGCCGGCCAGCTCTCCGACGGCGAGGGTCTTCGCCAGCGGGCCGAGCGCGGCCAGGACCCGGGCCACCCGGACCTGGCCCGCGTCGCCGCGGTGCAGCAGCGACAGCACGGCCTGGCGGTAGGAGGCGCCGGCGATGGGCCCGCCGATCTCGGGCGCGAAGCGCGTGCTGTCGTCCAGCAGGGCGTGCACCAGCAGGGGGCTGCCGGCGGTGGCCCGGTGGTAGGCGGTGCCGACGTGTCCCGGCAGGGCCCGTCCCGCCTGTGCGGCGAGCAGTTCGCCGACGCCGGCCTCCGACAGCGGAGCGAGGCGTACCCGGCGGTGGGGCTGGCGGAGGAGTTCTGTGTGTGCGGGCGAGCGGATCTCGCCGAAGTGCCCCGACGTGGCGCACACCACGAGCACCCGCCGGGAGCGGCTCCGGTGCAGCAGCCGGACGAGTGCGAACAGCGAGGCACGGTCCATCGTGTGGGCGTCGTCCACGGCGATGACCAGGGGGCGTTCCTCTCGGACGAGGTCGAGGAGAGCGTCGCTCGGCAGGTGTCCGGCGGGTGCCCGGACGGCATTGTCCTCGGGGCCGGCGGGGCGGTGATTTCTCGCCGGGGAGTTCACTTCCGCGGGCGTGTGGCGTGATATCGCGCACTCCGCCTCCGCGTTCCGCAGTAATTGCTGCACAAGGCTCATCGAGTGATCTCGATCGAACGAGCAGGCCGTACCGGTCAGTATGCACGCGCCGGTGCCGTTCAGTGTGGTGAGGAATTCATGCACGAGCTGGGTCTTGCCGGATCCGGGACCGCCCGTGATGATCACGAGCCGGCCGTTTCCCCGCGCGCTCTCGGTGAACACCTCACCCAGGGCCCGGAGTTCTCTTGAACGGCCGAAAAGGTGCATCGTGGGTCCCCCCTAGATTCATTTTCCCAAGCGAGGTCGTGCCCCGTTTCCCGCGTGACGAGGCGGCGTCGTGCGACGGTTCGTGAAGATTCTGTGAGGATGGCGGCGCTGCCGCAAAGGCGGCGCGCCGAGTCGCTCCGGGGTCGGCCGGACAGCTCCTGACCGGCTGCGGAAGGTCTGTCCCTCGGCCGGTGTGGCCCCCACATGTACCGCGAGAGAGGCGTTGCATCCCCTGGTCTCCCGTTTGTGCCGCATACCGCGGGTGGCTCTCGACGCCGCCATGCATTGATGTGCCGCTGGTTACCGCCGGTACAACCGCGAGGCGGCCCGAAATCCATGGACCGAATGGTTTCGGCCAATTTATGGCCGACTTCGATTCGGAACGTCCATGTTTTTACCGGCCGAGTGCCGAATTAGAGATTAGATGCTCATAGCAGGCAGAGACGCTATCTGTCCAGGCCAACGTTGTCAACTCTGTCCGATGTGGCCTCATTCCTACTCTTCGGACGGTCCGCCGAGACGTCCTTTTACAGTCCTGTGATTTACCGGATGGTTAAGAAAGGACCCGGGCGCGGGCAATCGTGACATCGGTCACGGGAAAGCGCTTCCGGCGCCCGTACGGGCGACGCGCATTTGCCCGGGGAAGCCGGACGCCGGACCGGTCAGGGAAGGATCGCGTCGATGTACCCGCCGTCGACCCGCAGGGCGCCTCCGGTCGTGGCCGACGCCTGCTCGGAGCTGAGGTAGACGACCATGTGGGCGATCTCCTCCGGCTCGATCAGCCGCTGCAGCAGGGACTGGGGACGGTACTCGCGCATGAACGCGCGCTGCGCCTCGTCCCATGGCAGGTCCCGGTCGACGAGTTCGTATACGAAGTCCTCGACGCCGCCGGTGTGCGTGGGCCCGGCGATGACGGAGTTCACCGTGACGCCCGTCCCCGCGGCCTTCTTGGCGAAACCGCGGCTGACCGCGAGCAGCGCCGTCTTCGACATCCCGTAATGGATCATCTCCGCGGGGATGACGACCGCCGAGTCGCTGGCGACGTACTGGACCCGGCCCCAGCCGCGCGCGGTCATGCCCGGCAGATACAGCCGGGTCAGCCGTACGGCGGCGAGCACGTTCACCTCGAAGTAGCGCCGCCACTCGTCGTCGGTGATCTCCAGGGGGTCGGCGGTGCCGAAGACGCCGAGATTGTTGACGAGGATGTCCACGTCCGGCAGGAGCTGCGCCACCCGGGCCGCGCCTTCCTCGAGGGACACATCGGCGGCCGCCGGCACCAGCTCGGCGCCGGGCGCTTCCCTCCGCAGCGACTCCACCGCCTCGGCGACCCGCTGTTCGCTGCGGCCGTTGATTCCCACGCGGGCCCCGGCCCGGGCGAGCGCGACGGCGATGGCCGCCCCGATGCCCTGCGTCGAGCCGGTGACCAGTGCGGTGCGTCCTGTGAGATCGAGATGCATGGGCGGACGGGTTCCCTTCGTGCGCGCCTGGATGCCACGGTCCGTCAAGTCTGACCGTCCGGCCCGCGGAACGGGGGAGGGACGCGAGCGGGATCGGCCGTTCGGGCGCCCCGGCCCGGCTATCGTCCGTGAAGTGCCTTGTGGGCGCCGTACGCCTCGATGAACCCCTGGACCGTCTGCAGGTTGTCCGCGAAGGACATGGATCGCCACTTCGACTTCCGGCCGTCGAGGAAGATGAGATCGAGCCACACGCTCAGACTGACCGCCGAGCTGTCGGAGAAGCTCTGACCGGCTGCCTTGAGCGCGATCTCGGTCAGATCGCAGAAGGTGATGATCGACAGCGGTTTGCGGTCGTGTGCGTACTCGACGACGCACTCGGGGGTGATGACCAGCAGCGGGTCCGGGTCGTGGGAGGTGCCGTGGAAGAAGCCGGACACCTTCCCGCGTCTCTTGGTGAAGACCCGCCAGTCCGGCGGTACCGGTCCGTGGCGTGCCTGATCGAGGATGGTTCGTGGATCGAGCATGACACCTCCGGTGTGCTCCTCCCGTACCGCTGTGGCGGGCCGCGGCGCGTCGGCGTGTGGTGCGCGGGCCGGGGGCGGCCGGCTGCCGCGGCGGGTCAGAGATCGAGGACGGTTTCGGTGGTGGGTTTGCTGCAGCACACGAGCACGGTGCCGGTCTCGGGAAGTTCCAGGGGCGGGGTGGTGTAGGTGATGGCGCCCGACAGCAGCGGGGTGACGCAGGTGTGGCAGACGCCGGTGCGGCAGGACCAGCGGGTCGGGATGTCGCAGGCTTCGGCGAGGTCGAGGAGCGAGGGGTGAGCGGGTGACCAGGGGGTGGTGATCCCGCTGCGGGCGAAGGTGACGAGGGGGCCGGTGCCTGGTGGGCCGGGAGGCCCGTGCGGTCTGACGGCGGCCGCGGCCCTCACCCCGGGGGTCAGGGCGGGGAGCGCGCTGAACCGCTCGGTGCGGATGCGGTCCGGGCGCAGGCCGGCCTCGCGCAGTCGGGCGGCCAGGTCGTCCATGAAGGAGGCCGGTCCGCAGAGGTAGGCATCGGCGTCGGGGGGCAGGCCCGTGGCCGCGAGCGACGAGGCCGTGGGGCGTCCTCGGGTCACACGGTACCGGTCGTGCCGCGGGGCGGCTTCGGCGGTTGCGTGGACGTGCGGGGCGGCTTCGGCGGTGTAGTAGATGTGCTCGTGCGCGTCGGGCAGCCGGGCCAGGAGCGCGTGGGCCTCGTCCGCGAAGACGTGATGGACGCGGTCGCGGGCGACGTGGATCCACCAGACGGGTGGTGGGGCCGGCAGGGCGGCGAGCCGGTGGAGCATGGCGAGGACCGGTGTGACGCCGATGCCCGCGGAGACGAGGACGACCGGGCGGGTGCCTTCTTCGAGGACGAAGGTCCCGCGGGGGCTCGCGATGTCCACGAGGTCGCCCGGGTGCAGTGTGTCGTGGATGTAGGTGCTGACCTTGCCGTGCGCCTCGTGTTTGACGCTGATGCGATAGGTGTCGGAGCCGGGTGCGGCGGACAGGGAGTAGCTGCGCACGGTCGGGTTGGCGTCACCGACGGCGAGGCGGATGGAGAGGTACTGGCCCGCACGGGCCGCGGGCAGGGGAGTGCCGTCGGTGGTGCGCAGGTAGACCGACGAGACGGTGGGGGTCTCGGGGGCGACGCGGGCGACGCGCAGGGTCCTGAAGCCCGGCCATCCCGGTACTTCACCGGGCTGCCGGTCGTCGCTGCCGCCTCCGTCCGGCCGCCCGGGTTCCCGTCGGGGCTGCCGGGCGGCGGCCAGCTCGCGGAAGGACTGCTGCCATCCGGGGCTGAGTGCGGGGATGGCCAGTGCCCTGCGCAGCTTCGCGGGGTCGCGGCCGGGGAGGTAGAGCAGCGCGTCGGTGTCGGCGACGCTGAGTCCTTCGGGACCCCTCCGGGTCAGGGTGATCTCGTCGCCCGCCCGGACCTGCCCCTCGGTGATCACCCGCAGATAGAACCCGGGCCGGTGATGGGCGACCAGCAGGGAGGCCATGGCCGGTTCGCCCAGGCGCATGCCGACGCGGTAGCAGGTGACGCGCGGCTGGGTGACCTCGAACTCGGCCCCGCCGATGCGGTAGCGGTCGCCGATGCACACCTCGTCGTCCGGCAGTCCGTCGACGGTGAAGTTCTCCCCGAAGGCGCCGAAGGCCAGATCGTCCCGGCCGAGGTGTTCGCGCCAGTAGCGGTAGGACTGGAGCTGGTACACGAGCACGGCACGGATCTCGCCGCCGTGCCCGGCCAGGTCACCCTGGCCGTCTCCGTCGACATTCAGCCGGCGCACCATCCGGGGCCCGGCCACGGGGGACTTCCAGGCACCGGTGTGCACCGTCCTTCCCTGCCAGGAGACGTCCTTCGGCATCCCCACGTTGACGGACAGCAGCGTCGCCATCGCGGACCTCCTGCGGGTGGCCGGCCGGGGGCAGCCCTTCATGGCGCTGTGCTGGTGCGCTCTGACCGATGTTAGTTCCCGTTCCGGTGGCGCCGCGATGCGGCACGGCCGCCCGCCCGCCGGCCGCGGCCGGGTGCCTCCGGTGCCGGCGCCGCTCGAACCTCTAACTGGCAAAAGATTCTTGACAGGTTAGGTCGGGCGTGCTCGACTTGACCCGGAACCACTGAAAGCTGCGAGAAGGGTTAGAGACATGGCATCGGCAGTCCACCACCGCACCGCCACCGTCGACGGACTCCAGGTCTTCTACCGGGAGGCCGGCGACCCGGACGCACCGGCCGTCGTCCTGCTCCACGGCTTCCCGACCAGCTCCCACATGTTCCGCCGGCTGATCCCCGCTCTCGCCGACCGCTACCACGTGATCGCCCCCGACCACATCGGGTTCGGCCAGTCCGCGATGCCCGCCCCGGGAGACTTCCCGTACACCTTCGACGCCCTCGCCGACGTCACTTCCGGCCTGCTCGCCCATCTGGGCGTCGACCGGTTCGCGATGTACGTGCAGGACTACGGCGCCCCCATCGGCTGGCGGCTCGCCCTCCGGGCCCCGGACAGCGTCACCGCGATCATCACCCAGAACGGGAACGCCTACGAAGAGGGCTTCGTCCAGCCCTTCTGGGAGAGCGTCTTCGCCTACGCCGAGGCGCCGGGCCCCGACACCGAAGGCCCCATGCGAGGCGCCCTGACCCCCGAGACCACGCGGTGGCAGTACGTGCACGGCGTCGCCGACCCCACCCTGGTCAGCCCCGACAACTGGGTCCACGACCAGGCCCTGCTGGACCGTCCCGGAAACGACGAGATCCAGCTCCGGCTGTTCCGCGACTACCGCACCAACGTGGACCTGTACCCGCGGGTCCACCAGTACTTCCGCGACTCCCGGGTCCCGCTGCTGGCGGTCTGGGGAGCGAACGACGAGATCTTCGGACCCGAGGGCGCCAAGGCGTTCGGCCGGGATCTGCCCGACGCCGAGATCCATCTGATCGACTCCGGCCACTTCGCCCTGGAGAGCCACCTGGAACCCGTCACCGGGCACATCCGCGACTTCCTCGCCCGCGTCCTCGCCTGACGCGCCGGGTGCCCACCCGGCGCGGCTCACCGACAATGAGAGGTATGACGCCAGGAACCCCCGGTTTCGGCGACGGGCCTCTTGAAGACGGACCGGCCTTGGCGGATCTGCGGGTCGTCCTCGCCGACGACGACGTCCTGCTGCGCGAAGGGCTGGCCAGCCTGCTGCAGCGCTCGGGCTGCGCGGTGGTGGGGCAGGCCGCCGACGCCGCGCGGCTGCTGGACGTGGTCCGGCAGGCCCAGCCGGAACTGGTGGTGGTCGACATCAGGATGCCGCCGGGGCAGGCCACCGAGGGACTGGACGCGGCCCGCACCATCCGGCAGGAGTTCCCCGCCATGGGCATCCTGGTGCTGTCGGCGCACGCCGAGGTGGAGCACGCGATGGAACTGCTGGCCAGCGGCCACGGCGTCGGCTACCTGCTGAAGACCCGCGTGGGTGACGTGCGGGAGTTCCTGGAGGCACTGGACCGCATCGCCAGGGGCGGCTCGGTGGTGGATCCGGCGCTGGTGCAGGAACTGGTCACCGCTCGGCACAGGGCGGATCCGCTGGCCGTGCTCAGTTCCCGCGAGCGCGAGGTGCTGGAGCTGATGGCGGAGGGCCGGTCCAACGCCGGCATCGGCCGTCGGCTCTGGGTGACCGAGGGCACGGTGGAGAAGCACGTGCGCAGCATCCTGGCCAAGCTGGACCTGCCGGAGACCGACGACGACCACCGGCGTGTCCGAGCCGTGATCACCTACTTGGACGCCCGTTGACCGGGTCCTCCCGGTGACGGCCGGCCGCCTCGGCGAGCATGGCGCGGACGGCGTCACCCGACAGGGCCGTCTTGCACAGGTAGCCCACCGCGGGGCTGGCCCCGATCAGATCGGCGAAGTCCTCCTCGGCATGGCTGGAGATCAGGATCACCGAGAAGGGCGCGGAGCCGGCCTCGCGTTGGAGCCGGCCGGTCAGCTCCAGACCGCACTCGACACCGAGGTCGATGTCCACCAGGGCCACCTCCGGCCGGAGCCGCGCCGCGAGCCGCAGTGCCTGCGCACTGTCGGATGCCACGCCCACGACGGCGACGCCCTGGTCCTCCAGCAGACTCCGGGCGGCGCTCAGGAAGTACGGGTTGTCATCCACGATCAGGCATCGCAGCATGCCTCCAGAATCCCAGGGAGGTACCCGGTCGGCATTCCTGCTAGCTGTATTCGGAGCCCGCCCTCACCTGCGTTCGGCAGGCGGACGCCCGGCGGTCCGCGGGGGCGGGCGCGGGTCGCCGGGCGGCGAGGGCGTCGTCGTGCACGAGGCCGGGTGCTGCTCGGGGCCGGGCTCCGGCTCGGGTGGGGCGTGCGACGTCAGCCGTGCTCGTGGCAGCGGAGGACGAACAGGGAGCGGCCTTCGACCTCCACCTCGCCGCCACCCTTGATCAGCGGCCGGTACTCCGTATGAGGGATGGCCGTGTCCACTTCCACCGCCCACCACGGGCCGAGTTCTCCGGGAACGGCGAAGGCGAGGGCCTGGCTGTGGGCGTTGAAGAGCAGAAGGAACGAGTCGTCCTCCATCCGGAGCCCTCGTAGATCCGGTTCGGTGATGGCCTTGCCGTTGAGGTGGACCATCAGGGATCTGGCGAAACCGGTGTCCCAGTCGGTGTCGGTCATCTCCTGCCCGGCGGGGGTGAACCAGGCGATGTCCTTCCCCGCCGTACGGCCTTCGTGCGAAGCGCGTCCCTTGAAGAACCGCCGTCGGCGGAAGACCGGGTGATCGCGGCGCAGGGCGATCAGTTTCCGGGTGAAGTCGAGCAGCTCGCTTCCTTCGGTGACATTCGACCAGTCGATCCAGGTCAGTGCGTTGTCCTGGCAGTAGGCGTTGTTGTTGCCGCGCTGCGTGCGGCCGAGTTCGTCACCGTGGAGCAGCATGGGCACGCCCTGGGAGAGCAGCAGGGTGGCGAGCAGGTTGCGCTGCTGGCGGGCGCGCAGGGCGAGGACGTCCCGGTCCCGGGTGGGGCCCTCCACGCCGCAGTTCCAGGACCGGTTGTGGTTCTCGCCGTCGTGGTTGTCCTCGCCGTTGGCCTCGTTGTGCTTGCCGTCGTACGACACGAGGTCGCGCAGGGTGAAGCCGTCGTGCGCGGTGACGAAGTTGACCGAGGCGTAGGGACGCCGGCCGTCGTTCTGGTACAGGTCGGCGGAGCCGGTCAGGCGGGAGGCGAACTCGCCCAGTGTGCCGCCCTCGCCCCGCCAGAAGTCGCGCACGGTGTCCCGGTACTTCCCGTTCCACTCGGTCCACAGCGGCGGGAAGTTGCCGACCTGGTAACCGCCGTCCCCCACGTCCCAGGGCTCGGCGATGAGCTTCACCTGGGAGATGACGGGGTCCTGCTGGACGAGGTCGAAGAACGACGACAGCCGGTCGACCTCGTGGAACTGGCGGGCAAGCGTGGCGGCCAGGTCGAAGCGGAAGCCGTCGACGTGCATCTCGGTCACCCAGTATCGCAGCGAGTCCATGATCAGCTGGAGGGTGTGCGGGTGGTTCATCCGCAGGCTGTTGCCCGTCCCGGTGGTGTCCCAGTAGAAGCGTGGGTCCTCCGGGGACAGGCGGTAGTAGGCCGCGTTGTCCAGGCCCCGCAGCGACAGCACCGGTCCGAGGTGGTTCCCTTCGGCGGTGTGGTTGTAGACGACGTCGAGGATGACCTCGATCCCCGCCTCGTGCAGGGTCTTCACCATCGAGCGGAACTCCTGCACCTGCTCGCCCCGCTGCCCCGACGAGCAGTAGGCGTTGTGCGGGGCGAAGAAACCGATGGTGTTGTAGCCCCAGTAGTTCGACAGGCCCCGCTCCACCAGCGCGTGGTCCTGGACGAACTGATGGACGGGCATCAGCTCGACGGCGGTGACGCCCAGCTTGACGAAGTAGTCGACCAGAGCCGGGTGCGCCAGCGCGGCGTAGGTGCCGCGGATCGCCTCCGGTATGGCCGGGTGGGTCTGCGTCATGCCCTTCACATGGGCCTCGTAGACGACCGTCTCGTGGTAGGGAGTTCGCGGCGGGTGGTCGCTTCCCCAGTCGAAGTAGGGATTCACCACCACCGACTTCGGCGCGAACGGGGCGGAGTCGAGGTCGTTGCGCCGCCCCGGGCCGTCGAAGTGGTAGGGGAACAGAGCCTCGTTCCACACCACCTCGCCTTCGATCGCCTTGGCGTACGGATCGAGCAGCAGCTTGCCCGGGTTGCAGCGTTCACCGCGTTCCGGCCGGTACGGTCCGTGCACGCGGAACCCGTAGCGCCGGCCGGGGCCGACGTCCGGCAGATGGATGTGGTGGACGAAACCGTCGACCTCCGTCAGCGGTACGCGTTCCTCGGTGCCGTCCTCGTCGAAGAGGCACAGCTCCACGCGCTCGGCTGTTTCGGAGAACACGGCGAAGTTCGTGCCGGCGCCGTCGAAGGTGGCCCCCAGGGGCGACATGCGCCCCGGTCGCGGGCCGACCTCCGTGGTGTCCTGCCAGATGTGCATGACCCCGCCCCTCCCCGGCACGGCCGGCGGGCGGCCCGCACGGCGCAGGACTCCTTGTGCCCGTGTCCGCGGTGAGCATGCCCCGTGGCCGCCGAGGCGGCGGCCGGGGCCGGGGAGGGGACCACCTGTTCGGCACTGTCACCCCGGGCGGAGGAGGCGCGCCCGGATCAGAGCGGCGAGCGGCTGCGAGGGACCCGGGCCAAGGGGCTCACGAGCCCGTGCAGCTGGGCGAGTGCGTCGCGCAGCACCGGACGGTCCTGCGCGGCCGCCGTCGCCAGTACCTGGTCGAGAAGCTGCCGCCGCCGTTGACGCATCGCTTCGAGGACGCATTTCCCGGCGCCGGTGAGACAGATCTCCCCCGAGGGCAGGCGGCGCACCAGCGTGCGTTGTTCGAGCTGGTCGAGCAGCTCGGCCGCCCGGTACCGGTCGACGCCGAGGTCGTCCGCGACCCGCGCCGCATCGCTCGGCGCGCAGCCCAGCGCGAGCAGACCACGCATCTGCGCGTCGGAAACCGTGGGAGCGACGTCCTCATGAGCCCGCCGGAACAACTCGATCATCGATTCGGCCACGTGCTCCGCCGCAGACTCGGCTTCGGCGGGTTCGGGATCCAGTGGCATGGCGTTCCCCTTCCGTGATGCCGTCAGGTCCACGTGCATACCCGCCCGGCGGCAGGTCAGCCCCGCCCTGATGTTCGAATAAGGGGTGAGCTGGGACGAAACGGAAGCAATGTGCCTCGTCGCTCGGTCATCCGGGTGACGGAGCCGCCTCGGGAGGGCCGCTGAGCGCCGTGTCCCGCGAGGTGCGCGGCCCGGTACCAGGGTTCCGCTTCCCGCCCCCCGCGATGCGAAGGAGCCCTTGCGGCGCGCGCGGAGAGCTTCACGCGGTCGGTCCGGGGCGGGGCCGGAGCCGCCCGTTCCCGTGTCCGCTCCGGCACCTGCCACGTGCCGCTCGCCGCCGCAAGCCGTGGCGGCCCCCCGTAGGCGCGCTGGTCTCAGTCCGGCAGCGGGACGACGGCGACCGGGCACTCCGCGTGGTGCAACAGGACGTGAGCGGCCCTGCCGAGCTGGAGCCCGAAGTGTCCGTGCCGGCGCCGGGCGCCGACGACGACCAGGTCGGCTTCGGCCGACGCCGACAGCAGAACGCGATGGGCGGGTCCCTCGACGGGCCGCTGGAGGACATCGACCCGAGGGTGCTCGCGCACGGCCTCGCGCAGTGTGTCGTCGAGGACGGCGGAGGACCCCTCCTCGCGCGGCCGGGCGTCGTCGTCCGCGATCAGCATGGGGTCCAGGGGCTCCCGGGACGGGCGGCGCCAGGCCCTCACCGCCGTCAGGGCGCAGCCACGCACCTCGGCCTCGCGGGCGGCGAAGCGTATCGCCCCCGCACCGCCGGCGGCGCCACCGACCCCCACCACGACGCGGCCGAAGCTTCCCTCGCGGTTGGCTTCCGCGCCGCGGATCACCACGACCGGGCAGACGGCGCGAGCCGCCACCGCCAGGCTGACGGACCCCAGCAGCATCCCGGCGATCCTGCCCCGCCCCCGTGAGCCCGTGACGAGGGCGAACGCCTCGGGCGCCGCCCGCAACAACACGGACGCCGCGTCCTCGGGCAGTACCCTGCCCGTGACCTCGACCTCGGGATTGCGGCGCCGGGCGCGCTCCACGCAGGAAGCGACGACGTGCTCGGCCCTGACCTCCTCGGCCGGCCGGTCGGAGCCGAGCGACGGCTGCGCCCCTTCGTAGATCTCCCACAGGGAGGCGTGCACGAGGCGGAGGGGCAGCCCGTGCCGTGCCGCCTCGTCCACCGCCCAGTCGACCGCCGCGAGACTCGACTCCGATCCGTCCACGCCGGCCACCAGGGGGAGTTCCATCGACCTCACCGCCTTCGCCGTCCGGCTGGGACAACCCCTGCCCATACCGTCGCACCGCACGGCCGGCACCGCGACACGCCGCCCGTCCACGGCGGGGCGCACGCATGCCGGGCGAGCCCGCCCGCCCGCTCCGGGCCAGGGGCCGTCGGGTCCGACGGGCCTGCTCGCGGGACGCGCCACGCGCCCGCGACGGCGGAGAGAGGACCGCACGGACCACGCCGGGGACGGGTCCGGCGGCATCACCGGGGGAGGGGCGGGGCACCGGTTGCCGCGAGCGACATGTCCCAGAGCCGTGCGGCGGAGCCGGGTGCGAGGGCGTACGCGCGGACCCCGCCCTCGTCCATGGGGGTGTCCGGGGCGGCGACGCGCGCGACGTCGCAGTCTTCGAGGTAGACGCCGCCGCGGCCGTCGAGGAGCGGGGACGTGGCGGCCCACAGGCCGGTGGCGGCGCCCTGGGAGGGAGTCTTGAAGTCCGCGCCGATCACCTTGCCGTGTTCGTCCACCCAGCCGCGCTCCACCTGCTCCCGGAGCGTCATCTCCCGCTGGAGGCCAGTGATGATCTTGCCGGGATGGAGGGCGAACGCCCGGACGCCGTCGTCGCGTCCGAGGGCGTCGAGATGCACGGCGAACAGAATGTTGGCGGTCTTGGACTGGCCGTAGGCCAGCCACTTGTCGTAGCCGGTGCGGAAGTGCGGATCGTGCCAGCGGATGTCGCTCAGGGCGTGTCCGGCGGAGCCGTTGACGACGACGCGCGCACCCCCGGCGGCGGCGAGCAGCGGGTACAGCGCGCAGGCGAGTGTGAAGTGGCCGAGGTGGTTGGCGGCGAACTGGCCTTCCCAGCCCGGTCCGACGCGCCGCTCCGGGGTGGCCATGACGCCCGCGACGGCCATCAGGAGGTCGAGCCGGTCGAGTGCGTCGCTGATCCGTGCCGCGGCGGCGCGCACGTCGGCGGGGTCCGCCAGATCCATGGGGACGACCTCGCAGCCCTTCACCTCCGCGAGCGCGGCACGGGCGATGCCGGGCCGGCGCGCCGGTACGACGACGCGGGCTCCGGCGGCTGCCAGGGCCCGGGTGGTCGCCAGGCCGAGTCCGGAGTAGCCCCCGGTCACGACGGCGGCCGCACCGGACAGGTCGAGACCGGCCATGACGTCCTCGGCGGTGGCGGCGGCGGAGAAGGGCGAGCCGAGCGGCTGCTGAACAGTGGTGGTCATGGCGGCGACGCTACGATCTGGAGCGCGGTCTAGATCAAGTCGTAGCCTGGCGCCATGACGACTGCCGAGACCCGCGAGGAGTCCCTCAGCATCGGCGAGACGGCCGAGCGGACCGGACTGAGCGTGCACGCCCTGCGTTTCTACGAGCGTGAGGGCCTGCTGGTCGGACCGGTCCGGCGCACCACCGGAGGACGGCGCCGCTACACCGCCGTCGACGTCGACTGGCTGCTGATCTGCGTCAAGCTCCGCGAGTCCGGAATGCCGCTCGCCGATCTCAAGCGGTTCGCCGAACTGGTGCGCCGGGGCCCGGGCAACGAGCCGGAACGTCTGCGGCTCCTCGACGCCCACCAGCAGCGCGTCGACGCGCAGATCCGGGCGCTCGAGGAGTGCCGTTCCGTCATCGCGTGGAAGGTGGGTGTCTACGCCGAGCACCTCGCCCGCGGTGAGGCCGAAGGGCTCTGGGACCCGAGAGCCTGAAGCGGGCGGGGCACCGGCTCCCGGTGCGGCCGCCGGACCCGGCGGGCCGTCGTCCCGTGTGTACTGCTGCCACCTGTACCGCGGCCGTTCCGGCTGCCCGGTAGTGGTGTTGGGCGCTGGCCGCGAAGACATGCGCGGGCGCCGGAGGCGAACCTGGGAGCAACTGGCCCGTACGGCGCTCCGCGTCCGGTGCGCCGCGAGGGCTGGAGGAGGTGGTCGCCGTGACGGACGACCGCGGCACGCCGACATCGGCACGGCCCTGGGCCCTGGAGCACTGTCCGGAGGCCGCCGGACGGGCCCGCACCATCACTCAGGGGCTGTTGAACCGGTGGGGGGTGGCCGGGGACGTCGCGGACTCGGTCCTGCTGACCGTCTCCGAACTGGTCGCCAACGCCGTGCAGCACGCCCAGCCGCCGCTCTGCCTGGGGCTGGGATGCGATCCCGCCGCCGGGCGCGTGTACGTCGAGGTGTCGGACGGCGGTCCCGCCACCGAGGACGGGGCAGCCGGTCTCGCCGAGGACGAACACGGCCGCGGGCTGATGATCGTCGACCGGGTCGCGGCCGCCCACGGAGACCGCCGTGAAGCCGGTCAGGCCGTGCACTGGGCCGACATCGCCTACGCCGCGTGATCCGAGAGCCACGGCCGGAGGAGCGGCGGCCCGGGAGAGTCCGGCCGGTTCGCTTCGCCGCCCGGCCGGTCCGGCCACCAATTTTCCCTTCAGGCTCGTTATGTCACACTTTGAATAGGAAAATCAGTCCGTGCTCGGTCAGGGAAACGATGCGATGGCACGGCGTTGCGTTGTCCGCTCGCCGGCTCTGCGCTGGCCCACCCGGCTTCTCGCCAGCGTGACCATGGTCGCTGCGATGACCGGGGTCATCGCGCTCCTCAAGCCGCACATCGGAACGCTGCACCCGTTGCTGTTCTACCTCCTGGTCATCCTCCCCGTCGCCATGCTGTGGGGAACCGGACTGGCGCTGGCCACCTCCGTGCTGTCCGTCGCGGTCTACGGCTACCTCTTCGTGCCGCCGCTCCACGCGCTGCGGCTCGGCAACCCCGAGAACCTCGTCGGACTGGGGGTCTTCCTCCTCACGGCGGCCGTCGTGGGACAGCTGGCGGCCCGGCTGCGGCGCGCGGTATGGGAAGCGGAACGCCTGACGGAGGAGCAGTCCGCGTTGCGCCGGATGGCGGAACTGGTCGCCCGGTCGGTCCCGCCCTCGGCGGTCTTCGAGGCCGTCACCCGCGAGGTCGGCCTGCTCTGCGGAGCGGACACGGCCCGCATGGAGCGCTACGAGACGGACGGAACCGTCACGGGCGTCGCCGCCTGGACCCGGGACCGGGGACCGGACCCGCTGCTCGCCGGCGCCCGCGTCGACCTGAACGGCCTGAGCATCGCCCGCGACATCCGGATCAGCGGCCGTCCGCTCCGCATCGAGAGCTTCGCGGGTGCCCCGGGGGAGATCGCGCGGGAGGCACGCGCCGGCGGCATCACCTCGTCGGTCGGCTGCCCGGTCACCGTACGCGGCCGGCTGTGGGGGGTGATCGCCGCCTCGGCGAAGGGCGACAAACCCTTCCCGGAGAAGACGGAGGAGCAGATCGCCAGCTTCACCGGGCTGGTCGCCACCGCCCTGGAGAACGCCGAGGCCCGTGCCGAGCTGACCGCGTCCCGCGCGCGTCTCGTCAGCGCCGCCGACGAGACGCGCCGGCGCATCGAGCGCGACCTGCACGACGGCGTCCAGCAGCGGCTGGTCTCGCTGGTGCTGCTCGCGGGGTCGACGCAGGCGCTGGTGCCGAACGGGCTGAACGAGCTGCGGGCGAAGCTCCGCCAGCTCGTCTCCGGGCTGACGGACGCGTCGGACGAACTGCGCGAGATGGCGCGGGGAATCCACCCCTCGGTCCTCACCAGGGGCGGCCTCGTCGCCGCGATCAAGGCGCTGGCCCGGCGCTGCCCCGTCCCGGTCGATCTCGTGGTGCACGACGACGGGGAGCTGCCCGGGCAGATCCAGGTCAGCGGCTACTACATCGTCTCCGAGGCGCTGACCAACGTGGTCAAGCACGCCCGCGCCTCGGCCGTCACGGTCACGGTCGAGCAGGAGGACGACGCGCTGTGCCTGACCGTCCGCGACGACGGCGTGGGCGGCGCCGACTTCGGCCGTGGTACCGGTCTCGTCGGGATCAAGGACCGGGTGGAGGCGCTCGGCGGCCGGATCCGCGTCAGCAGTCCGCGTGGCGCGGGCACCACACTGCGTGTCGCACTGCCGCTCTCGGACCGGCACCGCCCCGCCGTACAGCCGGCCCGCGCGGCACGGTGAGCCGGGGCGGACCGCCCGGCGGACGTCACAGCCGCGATGCCGCCGGCCAGATCAGGGCGGCCGCGGTGAGCAGGAGCGTGACGTTGAGGGCGATCCGGCGGTCCCCGCGGCTCAGATGCACCCGGACCGCGCCGATCTGAAGGACCAGGAACCCGACGGCGGCGGCCGGGGCGAGCCAGGGCGCGACGCCGGTCAGCGGCGGCAGGATCAGCCCGGCCGCGCCGAGGACCTCGATCACCCCGACGGCTCGCACGGCCGGCATCGGCGTGCCGTCCACCCAGGCCATCATCGGCCGGAGCCGCTCCCTGCTCCGCACCACCTTCACCCCGCCGCCGTAGAGACAGAAGCAGGCGAGCGGGACGGCGACGGTCCAGTAGGCGACGTTCATGCCTCGCGTCCGCCCTCGGCCCGGGCCCCGGCGAAGCCGGTGGCCGGCTCGGTGGCGTAGCGGCGCATCACGTCGACGGCCGCCTCCGGGCCGGGCGCCCGGCCGTCGGCGAACAGGTCCCGCAGGTCCCGGAAATACCGCACGTACAGATCCGGCGTGAACGTACTGAGCATGACGGCCGGCTCGTCGGTCGTGTTGGCGAAGGTGTGCGGGACACCGGGCGGAACCATGACGAGCGTGCCCGGCGTTGCGTCGTGGGTCTCGGCTCCCACCGTGAACCGCACCGTGCCCGAGACGATGTAGAAACCCTCGTCGTGCTGTGCGTGGCGGTGCTGCGGCGGCCCGGGTGTGCGTGGCGCGAGGACGGACTCGGCGAGCCCGAGGCGGTGCCCGGTGGTGCCGCCGTCCTCCAGGACACGCATTCGTGTGGTGCCCAGCACGAGCACCTCGCCCTCGTCCGGACCGACCACCGATACGGCGGGTCCGGCGGTCGTCTCACTGGTCCTGGCTTCGTCGGTCATGCCCCGATTCCACCGCCGGCGCCGCGGGAGTGTCCAAGACCCGTTCCGGCGGCTCGATACCGCACGGGTATCGTCGTGGCATGGAGCTACGCACGCTGCGCTATTTCGTGGCGGTCGCCGAGGAACTCCACTTCGGGCGGGCCGCCGCCCGGCTGCACATGAGCCAGCCGCCCCTGAGCCGGGCGATCAGGCAGCTGGAGGCCGACGTCGGCGCCACACTGTTCGACCGGTCCTCCGCCGGTGTCGCGCTGACTCCGGCGGGAGCGGTGCTGCTCGACGAGGCCCGCGCCCTGCTCGACCGGGCCGAACGGGCCCGCGTACGGGTGGCCGCCGCGGCCGGCACCGCGACCCTCACCGTCGGCTTCCTGGGCGACGGCACCGACCCGGCCGCGACCCGGCTGGCCCGCGCCCACCGCCGTCGGCACCCGGGCGTCGAGGTCCGCATCCGCGAGACCGACCTGGCCGACCCCACCTGCGGCCTGCACGCCGGACTGGTCGACGTCGCCCTGACCCGCGGACCGTTCGACGCCAGGGGGCTGACCGTGCGCGAACTGCGCGCCGACCCGGTGGGCGCCCTGCTGCGCGCCGACGATCCGCTGGCCCGCCGCGACAGTCTGACACCGGCCGACCTGGCCGGCCGCCGCTGGTTCGTGTTCCCGGAGGGCACCGACCCGCTCTGGCAGGCGTACTGGCACGGCGGAGAACCCCGCGAAGGCCCGGTGGTGCGCGCCGTCCAGGAATGCCGGCAAGCCGTGCTCTGGAACGGCACGGTCGGCCTGACCCCCCTCGGTCACGAGCAGGGCCGGGGGCTCACCGTGGTGCCGCTGACCGGCATGCCGCCGAGCCGGGTGGTGGTGGCATGGAACGAGGGCGACACCAATCCCCTGATCCACTCGTTCGCCCGGCTCGCGACGGCCGCCTACCGCGACTGAGCCGGCCTTCCCCGCCGGCCGGTCCCTACCGCGACTGAGCCGGCCTCAGGTGCTGGTGAGGACGACGAGCTGCCGGGTCGCCCGGGTCATGGCGACATAGCGGTCCACCGCTCCCGCGACGCCCTCGCCGAAGCCCTCCGGGTCGACGAGGACCACGAGGTCGAACTCGAGCCCCTTCGTCAGTTCCGGAGCCAGCGAGCGGACGCGGGACGTCGCCCGGAAGCCGGGATCGCCGATGACGCAGGCGACGCCCTCGGGATGTGCGGCGAGCCAGGTGTCGAGGACCGAGGACAGGTCGGCGACGGAGCCGTGTACGACGGGGACACCGCTGCCGCGGACGGAGGTCGGCACGTTGGCGTCCGGGAGCACGGCCCGGATGACCGGCTCGGCCTCCGTCATGATCTCCTCCGGGGTCCGGTAGTTGACGCTCAGCGAGGCCGACTCGATCCGGTCGAACCCGACCCGTCCGAGCCGCTCCCGCCAGGACTCCGGGAACCCGTGCCTGGCCTGGGCGCGGTCCCCGACGATGGTGAAGCTCCGGGACGGGCACCGCAGCAGCAGCATCTGCCACTCCGCGTCGGTCAGTTCCTGGGCCTCGTCCACGACGATGTGCGCGAACGGTCCCGCCAGCAGGTCCGGGTCGACGGTGGACAGTTCGGCCTCGTCCACCAGGCTGACCTCCGCGTCCGCCCCGCGCAGCATCGTCACCAGGCCCTCACCGTCGTCACCGTCGGCGCCGGAGTCGGCCGCGGCCGCGATCAGGTTGTCGACGACCTGGGCCATGCGCTCGCGCTGGGCGGCGATGACGGCCTCGTGCCCGCGCCTGCGCCGCGCCGCCTCGGGGTCGCCGAGCCGCTGCCGTGCCGCGTCCAGCAGCGGCAGGTCGGACACCGTCCACGCCTGGGGGTCCGCGCGCTGCAACAGGCGGACGTCGTCGCGGCCGAGCCAGGGAGCGCACATCCGCAGATACGCGGGCACCGACCACAGGTCTCCGACGAGGTCGGCCGCCTCCAGCAGGGGCCACGCGCGGTCGAAGGCCGTGAGCAGCTCCCTGTTCGACAGGAGCGACCGCCGGAGCAGCTCGGGCGGGGCCTCCCCGTCCCCGTCCCCGTCGCACTTGTCCGCCAGGATCGTGACCAGCTCCGCCAGGACCTGGTCACGCGCCTCGTTGTGCGGGGTGCCGGGCTCCGCCGCTTCGAACGCCACGGCCCAGTCGTCGGCGCTCAGCCACACATCGGACCAGGGGGTCGTGACGGCCATCCCCTCGGCGGGCGGCTCCTCGTAGAACCTGACGGCCGTCTCGATCGCCCGCACCATGTCCGCGGACGATTTCAGACGGGCCGCCTCCGGGTCGGCCTCGACCCCCGCGCCGGCCCCTTCGGGGACGAGGTCCCGCAGGATGCAGGTCTGCACGCCCTCCTCGCCGAGGCTGGGCAGGACATCGGCGACGTACGACAGATACGGCCGGTGCGGACCGACGAACAGCACGCCGCCCCGGCGGTGCCCGAGCCGGGGGTCGGAGTGGAGGAGGTAGGCGGAGCGGTGCAGAGCGACGACGGTCTTGCCCGTGCCCGGACCGCCGTCGACGACGAGAGCGCCCCGGGAGCCGGCCCGGATGACGGCGTCCTGATCGGCCTGGATGGTGCCCAGCACGTCCCGCATCCGCGGTGAACGGCTGGCGCCGAGGCTGGCGATGAAGGCGGACTGGTCGTCGAGCGCGGCATGCCCGGCCAGCCCGTCCGAGGTGAACACCTCGTCCCAGTAGTCGCTGATCCGGCCGCCGGTCCAGCGGTAGCGGCGGCGGCTCGCCAGTCCCATCGGACGGGCATGGGTGGCTGCGAAGAACGGCTCGGCCGCGGGGGAGCGCCAGTCGATCAGCAGCCTGTGCCCGGTGCTGTCCGTGAGGCCGAGCCGCCCCACGTACACGGGCTCGCTGCCGTCCGGGCCGACCATGCGTCCCAGGCACAGGTCCAGCCCGAAGCGGCGCAGCGCGCGCAGACGAGTGGTCAGCCGGTGGATCTCGGCATCCCGGTCCATGGCCTGCCGGCCCGTGCCGCCGGGCGCCCTGCGTTCGGTGTCGAGACGGTCGGACAGTTCGGCGATCGACTGCTCCAGACACGCGGCGACGGCTGCGAAGTGCCGTTCGTCGTCGGCGATCAGTGTGGGGTCGGCCTTCGGGGAGAGGTGGCCGGGAAGGTCGAAGGCGCTGGTGGTCAGAGGGGGTGTCACGGCATCGGCTCCGATGTGAGGCTGTGTCCGGCCAGGGCGCGCGGCACGGCGTCCGCGCGGGCGCGAGGTTTCGGGGGTTCGTGTTCCGGGTGCCGGCTCGCCGCGCCCGCCGCGCCCGCCGCGGGGCCGGCGGACCAGGCGGACCCGGCGGCGACGGTCAGCGGACGCTGTCGAGCAGCAGCCGCGCGGCCACCGACGTTCCGTCGGCACGGATGCGACCGGCCACGGCCTTCGCCCGTGCGCGGGTCTCGGGGGCGAGGGCCGTCCGGAGAGCGGCCGACAGGGACGCGAAGTCCGGGACGGGACCGTCGTGTGCCGCGCCGATCCCCAGCTCGGCCACCCGGCCGGCCCAGTACGGCTGGTCCGCCGCTTGGGGTACCACCACCTGAGGCGCGCCGGCCCGGGTCGCCGTCGTCGTCGTACCCGCGCCGCCGTGGTGCACGACGGCGGCCACCCGGCCGAACAGCGCCTGCTGGTTGACCTCCCCGACGACGAAGCAGTCGTCCCGGTCGTCGATCAGGGCCAGGTCCGCCCAGCCGCGCGCCACGACCGCCCGGCGGCCCTGCGCGCGGACCGCCTCGATGACAGTCCGGGCGGCGTCCGGCGACGCGTGCAGGGGCATGCTCCCGAAGCCGACGTACACCGGGGCCGCCCCGGCGTCCAGAAAGGCCGTCAGGCCGGCCGGGAGAGGATGCGGGTCCGGCAGGATCCACGCGCCGGTCTGGACCACGTCGAGGTCGGGCGTCGCGTGCCACGGGTCCAGGACCGGGTCCGTCGCCAGCCACGGCCGGTCACCGATGACGTAGCCGCGTACGTCGTCCACCGGCGGAAGACCCAGTGCCGCCCGGTTGGTGTCGAGCGCCTCACCGAACAGCGCGTCGATGTTCCGGGCGTCCAGTTCCCACAGCACCCGGTTGTCGGTCACCTCCGGCGGGAACGGCCGGCCCGGGTACGCCAGCGGTGCGCGATGCGGGGCCGGCAGCGTGAGCTGCTGGAAGGTCACGGACACGGAGGGGATGCCCAGTTTCTCGGCCACGGACAGCGCGCCCGCGGCGGCGGGCATCGGACCGGTCGCCACCAGCACGTCGCATCCCTCGGCCGCCGCCGTGACCGGGCCGACCAGGCCCGTGATCAACTCGGCCGCGCGCCGAGGCAGGGACGCGGGCGAGGGCGCCGCCTTCGTGAGGGCACGCGCGGAGGGGCCGACGGGTACGAGGGGCACGCCGACACCGGCCAGCCGCTGCGCGAAGTCCTCGTCCGGCGGCGCGCACACCCGCACCTCCGCGCCGAGTTCCCGCAACCGCACCGCGAGCCCCGCCATCGGCTCGACGTCTCCGCGCGACCCATACGTCGACAAAAGCACACGCACTGAGTGAATCTCCTCTTTTCGCTGCTTCCTGGCTTCGGCCGACGATTCTGCGGTACGACGGGGGCCTTGCCGCAAGCCCCCCGGTGCGCTATAAGTTGAGAGTGGCAAGGAGTGGGTTACCTCCTTGCCTTTGTCGTTTCTCCCTCGCGAACGGTGTCTTCCGGTCACGGGAGTCCCGCCACCCGAGAGGGCCTCGCCGGACCCGTGGTGTGTGCCGGATCGGCGAGCCGGGTCGGGGCGCCGTGATCAGAGGTGCCGGATGGCCGGTGATGGGTGATTCTTGAGGGGTGCGGGGTGTTCCAGGTGCTCGGCGGGCGGCGGCCTACGCCGCCTCCGGCCGCCGCGCGCTGCGCGTCACGTTGGTCGCCGCAGCCGGCTTCTACCTCTTCCGCTACGGCCTGGACCAGCCGGTGGCGGCGACCTACGCGCTGTTCACCGTGGTGGCGGTGGGCGGGCTCTCCAGGATCCCCGGCACCGGGCGGCAGCGCGCGGCGATGGTGCTGCGTCTGCTGCCGGTGTGCTGGGTGCTGGTGACCGTCGGCACCTATCTGTCGGTGCGGACGTGGAGCGCGGTCGTCGGCATGCTGGTGATCGGCTTCACGCTCGCCTTCGCAGCCGTGGGCGGACCCCGTCCGGCGGGGGCGGCGCCCGGCCTGCAACTCCTCTACATCCTGCCGTCCTTCCCGCCGTACGATCCCGGCTCGCTCGGCGAGCGGCTGATCGGAACGACCACGGGCGCGGCCCTGTTCGTCGTGGCCGAGGCGCTGCTCTTCCGCGACCCCGCCCCGCTCCCGTACTCGGAGCGGGCCGCCCGGGCTGCATTGACCGGCGAGCGCTGCGCCGCGAAGCTCGCCGGCCTCCCGGGCGCCCTCACGGGTACGGACCTGCGGGCGGCCCAGGAGGCGAGCCAGGCACTGCGGCCGCTCAACGTGCCGGAGGCCGAGCGCCCGGCGGGGCCGGGGTTGCGCGACCGGGCCCTCGCCCACACCGGCCTGGCCGCCCGCACCCTGCTCAGCAGGCTGGCGCAGCTGCGCCTCGCCCCAGGCCCGCACCCCGCGGCCGAGGTGAGCGCCGTACTGCGCGCGGTGGCGGGACTGGCGACGGCGACCGCGGCCTGTCTGCGGGCGGGGACGCCGCCCGACCCGGCGCAGCGGGAGCTGTCCACGGCACGCGCGCACCTGTCCGCCCTCTCCGCGGGACCACCCCCCGCCGGAGCGGACCCCCGGCCCGAACCGGACGGCACCGGCTTCCCGCCCGCCGTCCTGCGCTGCCACGCCGCCGTGCTGGAGGTCGCCGACGCGGCGCTGGCGATGGGCGCGGCGGCCGATCTGGCGGTTCGGGGCCGGCACTCCTCGCTGGAGCTTCCCCCGGGCCACTTCTGGTACGCCAGGAGCCGGGCCCCCGCCCTGTGGTGGCACCGGCTGCGCGGCCACGCCGGGCGCCGCTCGGTGTTCTTCCAGAACGCGGTGCGCATGGCCCTGGCACTGACGGCGGTACGGCTGGTGGCCGGCGTGGACACCCTGCCGCACGGCTTCTGGGCGATGCTGGCGACCCTCACCCTCACCCGGACCACGCTGGGCGCGACCTGGAGCGGCATCCGCCTGGCGCTCGTGGGCACGCTGGCCGGGGCCCTGGTCAGCGCCGGAACACTGATCCTGGTGGGTTCCGACACCGCCGTCTACGCCGTCCTGCTGCCCGTCTGGATGCTGTTCGCGTTCACGGTGGGGCCGGTCAAGGGCATGGGCTGGGCACAGGGATCGTTCACCGTGCTCGTGGCCCTGGTCTTCGCGCAGCTGGCGCAGCCGACGTGGCGGCTGGCCGAGGTCAGGATGCTGGACGTCCTGGTCGGCAGCGCGATCGGCGTCGTCTTCGGAGTGCTGGCGTGGCCGCGGGGCGCCCATGACGAGCTGCGCCACGCGGCGGCCGAACTCCTGCGCAGGGCGGCGGAGATCGTGGTGGCGACCAGCGCCTCGGTGGCGGGCGGCACGGCGGCGGCCGCCCGGTCGGGAGTGCCCGGTCACCGTTCGTTGCAGCGTGCCGTCATCATGGCGGAGTCCGCGTACGCGCAGGTGCAGAGCGAACCCATGCCCCTCGGGGGGTGGGGGCGCGGAGCGGAACCGCCCACGGTGGACTGGCAGACGACGCTGATCGCCGGGCATCACACGCTGTGGGGATCCACTCGGCTGCTGGAGCCGCCGCTCGCCGTGCTGAGCCCGACGGCCGCCGAGTCGGCCCGCACGCTGGGGGACCGGGTGGCGGGCCGGATGCTGCTGGTGTCGGCGGCGCTGGACCCGGGCGACGACACCCCGACCGCGGCGCTGCCGCTCGTCGATCCGGCCCTCGCCGGTTTCGTCGCCGAGCCGCCCGGCGCTCCGCGGCGGTACTACGCGACCGTGGCGTGGCTGGAATCCCTCCTCACCGATCTGACCCGCATCGCGCAGGGCGACCGCGCCCCCGAGGCCGCGGCCCCTCTTCCGGAACGACGCCACTGAGCATCGCCTCCGGGCCCATGGGCGTGTCTCCGGGCCCATGGGCGTGTAGTGCCGCCGGGCGAGAACGCCTGTGGCGACGTGCGCTGTCTGGGCACTCGGATCCCGGTGGGCACCGTCGCCGACGGCGGCGCCACGGCGAGGACGGCCCGAAGAGGGTACGCACGGCACTCCGCCCCGGGTCACCTTCGGGTACCGTTCCCCCTCCCGCGCCGCACGGTGGCCACGGCGGGTCCGATGTGCCGCTCGCACAGACCGTTTCGGCCTCGCTGTCCGAACGGGTCACCGCGGTCCGTGCACGGAAGGCAGTGAACGGGTAGGCCCCGAAGGGGAAGGCAGCGAAGGGGAAGGCAGCGAAGGGGACGGCAGCGAACGGTAAGGCAGCGAACGGGAAGGCAGCGATGAGCAAGCGGAAGCGAGCCAGGCGGCGGGCCGCGGGCAGCGGCCGGGCGCCGGCGGCGGTCACCGGCGGGCGGGCGACGGGCGGCTCGGTCCGCTGGAGTGCCCGCGGCAGGGCCGGCGACTGGTTGCTGCTCCCCGGCGGTGCTTGGCGGCGCGTGGAGACGATCCGGGTCGAAAGTCTCTTCGGCTGACGCAAACGGACGCAAACGGACGCGGACCCCGCGACGCCGGTTCCGGGCCGGCCTTGCGACGCCGGTTCCGGGCCGGCCTTACGACGCCGGTTCGGGGCGGAGCCCGCGACGCCGGTTCCGGGCGGAGCCCGCGGCGTCCGTCCGCCGCCCCCTCACGACACGTCGGCGGACGCCTCCGGGGAACCGGAGACGGCCGGGCCGAAGGCGGCGGAGAGACGGCCCGGGCGTGAGCGCGCCTCGATGTCCGCGCGTACCGCGGCCGTCAGTTCCTCCAGCGCCCGCGACCGGCTCGGTCGGACCGGTTCGGGACGCTCGGTCCGCAGCGCCGGGCCGGGCAGGCCGGTGACGTCCTCGCGGAACCGGGCGCGGGCGTCCTGCCAGCGGTCCGGCGGTCCCGTCCGGCGGCCGCCCCGCATCACCGTGCGCAGCAGCGGCCGTCCGGGGGCCGGGACGTCCTCGTCCAGGAGGGCGATGACGTCGGGCTGCCCGGCGCTGCGGAAGACCTGCTTGCGGCCCGGGGCCGTGACCTTGGCCGAGGACAGTTTCATCACCGGGCGGCCGGCGTACTCGACGAGCTTGTACGCGGCGTCCAGATACGGCGCGTCCGCGGCCACGCCCACACGCGTGCCCACGGCGTACACGTCGATCGGGGCTCCGTCGCGCACCAGCCGCGCGAGGCTGTACTCGTCCAGTCCGCCGCTGGCCACGATCCGTACGCCGGCCGGCCCCGAGGTGTCCAGGATGGTGCGCGCCCGGCGCGCGAGCGCGTCGAGGTCTCCGCTGTCCAGCCGGATCGCACAGCCGGGACCGCGCCCGAGGTCCGCGAGAACCCGGGCCGCCGTCCGCGTTCCCTCCTCGGTGTCGTAGGTGTCGACGAGGAACGTCACCGGGCCGGGATGACTGCGCGCGAACGCGCGGAACGCCGCCTCCTCGCCGGGGAACGCCTCGATGTACGAATGGGCCATCGTGCCCGAGGCGGGGATGCCCAGGGCGGTGGCCGCGGCGACGTTGCTGGTGCCGGCGAAGCCCACCATGGCACCCAGTCGGGCGGCCTGGTGGCCCGCCCAGGTGCCGTGGGTACGGCGCAGCGAGAAGTCCACGACGGGCCGCCCGGCCGCGGCCAGGACGCAGCGAGCCGCCTTGGACGCCACCGCGGTCTGGTGGCAGAGCTGGTTCAGCAGGTACGTCTCGACCAGCTGAGCCTGCGGCAGCGGGGCGGTCACCTCCAGCAGCGGCTCCCCGGCGAACACCACACGGCCCTCCGGGACGGCGCGCACGTCGCCCTCGAAGGCGAGACCGAGAAGGGGTTCCAGGTCCCGCAAGGGACGGTGCAGAGCGGCCGCGAACTCCTCGACGTCCTCGCGTTCCACGCGGTAGCCGGCCAGGTAGTCCAGAGCGGACTCCAGTCCCGCGGCGACCAGGAAGCCCCGGCCGGGCGGGAGGTCGCGGACGAAGAGCGCGAAGCTGGCCGGGGCCCGCATGTCCTCCCGAAGGTAGGACATGGCCATGGTCACTTCGTAGAGATCGGTGGTGGTGACGTCGGACATGGTGATCGCCGCCGGGTGTGATCGTTGTTTCCTGCCGTCTGCCGTCTGCCGTCTGCCGTCTGCCGTCTGCCGTCTGCCGTCTGCCGTCTGCCGTCTGCCGTCTGCCGTCTGCCGTGTGCCGTGTGCCGTGTGCCGTACGCCGCCTCTCGCCTGCTGCCTGCTGCCTGCCGCCTACCGCACGCCCGCCTTCCGGGTGAGGTCGAACTCCACGTCCACGACTCCCTCGACGGCCCGCACCAGTCGCGCGGCCACGGGCACCAGGGCGGTGTCGCGGACCCTGCCGGTGAGCGTGACGACTCCGTCGTGCACATCGACCTGGATGACCGAGGACGGCAGCGGGAAGAGGTACGCCACGATCTCCCGCCGTACCTCCTCGGCGATGTCGGCGTCGTCCCGCAGAAAGACCTTGAGCAGGTCGGTGCGGCTGATCACACCGACCAGCAGACCGGCTTCGTCGACCACGGGCAGCCGCTTGACCTTCTCCCGGGCCATGATCCGCGCAGCCTCGGCCAGGGTGGCGTTCGCGCGGACGGTGATCGCGGGCGAGGACATCAGCTCTCCCGCCGTGACCGCCCCCGCCTTGGTCATGTCGGCCGGCCGCCGCAGCAGCGCATAGCCGTCCTCGGGGCTGTCACGGAGTTCCTCGGTGGGCAGCAGATCGGCCTCGGAGACCACGCCGGCCACCCGCCCCTCGCCATCGAGCACGGGCAGGGCGCTGACCCCCCAGTCCTGCATCATCTCGACGATCACCTTGAAGGAGGCCCGCCGGCCGACGGACGCGACGGTCTGGGTCATGACGTCGCTGACGATGTGCGGGATGCCGTACATGCTGACCCCCTGGGGTCCTCGGCGGGTGGTCGTGCCGCTTCCAGCGTGTGCCGCGCGGGTGGGGCGGGAAAGGGGCCCCTCGGCCCCACGGCGGTCCTTTCGGCCTCCCACCGGCCGGGTCCCGGGAGCCGGCCCTCCCCGGGCTACCGCGAACCCGGTGCCGGGGCCCGTCGGTTCCCGGGCGAGCCGCTCACGTCCCGTCGCGCGGGCCGCCCGCCCGGGTGGGTCGGTCGGCCCCGCCCAGGGACATCCGGCCCCTGACCGCGGCCGCGATCGCACGGCCACGCTGGAGGCGGAACCTCTTGCCGGGAGATGGAGACCATGTCCCCGACCGTCACCGTGGGTCTCGACGGATCGCCCGAGAGCCGGGCCGCCGCCGAGTGGGCGGCGCGTGAGGCCCTGCTGCGCGGTCTGCCGCTGAAGCTCGTCCACGTCCGCGCGCCCGCACCGGTGCACCTGACGCAGGCGCCGCTGCTCGGCCCGGAGACCCGCCCGGACTGGCTGGAGCGGATTCCGCGCGAGTCCGCGCAGGGTCTGCGTCTGCGCCACCCCGGTCTGGAGGTGATCGACGAGCAGCCGACGGGGAGCGTGGTCGACGTCCTGTGCGCGGCGGCGGGCTCGGCCGAGCTGCTGGTGCTCGGATCGCGGGGCCTCGGCACCGTGGGCGGGTTCATGACCAGCTCGGTGAGTCTGGCCGTCGTCGCCCGCGCCGAACGACCGGTGGTCCTCGTCCGGGCGTGGGAACAGGCCGCGGACGAGCACGAGATGGACCCGGCGGGCGTGCCCTCCGCAGCGGCGCCCTTCCGGCCCGTCGTGCTGGGTCTGGACACCGACGACCCGGACGGCACACTGCTGGAGTTCGCCTTCGACGCCGCCGCGCGCCGGGAGGCGCCCCTGAGGGTCGTGCACGGCTGGCCCGAGCCGACCGCCACCTTCCTCCGCTTCGCCGGCGACGAAGAACCCCGCGACTTCCTCGCACGCCGGCATGCCGCCGCCCTGGCCGAGGTCCTGCGTTCCTGGCGGCAGAAGTTCCCGGGCGTCGAAGTGATCGAGGCGAGCCGGTGCGGCAGCGCCGCGCAGGTCCTGGTCGACGCCTCGCGCGGCGCGTCGCTCGCCGTCGTCGGCCGACGCATCCGCACCAGCCCCTTCGGTGCTCGTATCGGCCACGTCGCCCATGCCGCCCTGCACCACGTCACGGCTCCGGTCGCCGTCGTCGCGCACGGCGACCCCGCCGTGCGGGGGAGGACCCCATGAAGGCAGCGCGACCACGGGCCGTCGCCGAGCCGGTGCCACCCGCCGTCACCGCCGTCACCGCCGACGGGGTCGCTCGGGCGTCCCGGGCGGACGTCCGTACGAACACGATGTGCGCACGGCGGTCGGCGCACTGCCCATGCCCAGGAGGCTGATCAGGATGGAACTTCCGATCGTCGTCGGGGTCGATGGTTCCGAGCCGAGCCTCGGGGCCGTGGACTGGGGCGCCGACGAGGCCGCCCTGCGCGGGGCGCAACTGCGGCTGGTGTACGCCTCGCTGTGGGAGCACTTCGGAGGCGACCGCCTCGCGCACGAGCACGGCAAGCCCCCGGAGGAGGTGACGGCGGGAGACATCGTCGACACCGCCGAGCGGCGGGCGCACCGTCGGCAGCCGGGCGTCAAGGTGACGACCGAGGTGCTTCCCGAGGCGCCGGAGTGCTCGCTCGTCCGGGAGAGCCAGAACGCCTTCGCGGTGGTGGTGGGCAGCCGGGGCCGCAACGGCATCACCGAAGCGCTGCTGGGCTCCGTCGCCGTCATGGTGGCGGGGCACGCCTACTGCCCGGTGATCGTGCTGCGGGGCGGCCAGGACGACCGGGCCGGGACCGAGACGCGCGGCCGCATCGTCCTGGGTGTCGCCGAGAACCCGGCGGACTCGGCCGCTTTCTGGTTCGCCGCCGAAGAGGCCGCGCTGCGCGGCGTGCCGCTGGAGGCCGTACGGGCCTGGCGCCGGCCCGCGCGCGCGGCCGGCACCCACCCGCCGGCCGCCGGAGCACCGGCCCACGAGGCCGAGCAGCAGGCGACGGAAGTGCTGGACGAGGTGTGCCGCCGTGCGCCGGCCGGTTTGCGGGTACGACGGCGTGCGGTCGAGGACCGTGCCCGTGACGCCCTGCTGGCCGCCTCGCGCGATGCCGCCCTGCTGGTGGTCGGTGCCCGGCGCCGGCACGGCGACTTCGGCCTCCAGCTCGGCCGCGTCGCCCACGGGTTGCTCCACCAGGCCGCGTGCCCGGTGGCGGTCGTGCCGGAGCGTGACTGACCGCGCCCCCGTGCCCGGCCCGACCGCGGGCCCCGGACGTGGCCGACTCCACGACGAGACGAGGACGGAGGGACGGAGGGACAGAGGGACAGAGGGGGAGAGGGACATAGCGGGAGAGAGAGGGCGAGATCATGGCCGGACAGACGAAGGTGATCCCGGGCACGGCCGCGCCCGTGGCGGTCGCCGAGGAAGCACCACTGGGAGACCTCGGCCGTCGGCTCGCGGCCCGGCGGGTGAAACTCGGACTGACCCGGCGGCAGGCGGCGGCGCGGGCCGGGATGGCGGTCACCTACCTCGGTTACCTGGAGGAGCATCCTGGCGCCGCACCGGGCACCAGCGCGCTGATGAAGCTGGCCGAGGCGCTGGAGACCACCGTCTCCGACCTCACGGGCGGCGCCGTGGACCTGCCACCGGGAACCGGACGGTCCGGGCGCGCACCGCAGTTCACCGTGCTGCGTCCCGGTGAGTGCCGCACCCTGCTGGCGATGCACGGCGTGGGGCGTCTCGCGGTGTCCACGGACAGCGGTCCGGTGATCGTGCCCGTCAACTACAGCGTCGTGGACGACGCGATCGTCTTCCGGACCGCGCGTGGCGCGACGCCCTCACTGGCCGCCGGCCGCCAGGTGGCCTTCGAGGTCGACCGGATCGACGACGCGTTCAGCCAGGGCTGGAGCGTCCTGGTCCGCGGACCCGCGCGCGTGGTCACGGACCCACAGGAACAGCGGCGGCTCACGGAACGCGCCTACAGCACTCCCTGGGCCGGCGGCTCCCGCAGCCTGTGGGTGAGCATCGACGCCTTCACGGTCACCGGACGCCGGATCACGGTGTGAGGTCGGGAGCCGGCCACACCGCGGGGGAAACGGGACGGCCCGCGGGGAGAACGGGACGGCCCGCGGGGAAATCGGGACGGCGCGACGATCCGGCGGGTTGCGGGGTGCCCACGACAGCGGGCGCGCAGCCTCCCCGAGCGGCCCCCGCCGCCTCCCCGAACGGGCCCCCGTGGGCCGCTCGGGCCCCGCGCGCGGGCCGCTCGGCCCATGCCCCCGAGCGGTCCGAGGCGCAGGCTGTAGGTGTCGCAGCACGGCATCGATCCCTCGGGAGGACGCCATGGACGCCGCTCCGACCGTCGTGGACGACGTGATGACCCACCGGGTCGTGGCCCTGCGCGCGGGGGCGGCCTTCAAGGACATCGTGAAGACCATGTGGGAGTGGCGGGTGAGTGCCCTGCCGGTGCTGGACGACGCCGGTCGTGTCGTCGGTGTCGTCTCCGAAGCCGACCTGCTGCCGAAGGAGGAGTACCGCCGAGGCGGCCCCGGCCGGTACGGACAGGCGCGGCCCGGCACCGACGCGCACAAGGCGTGGGCGGTGACGGCGGGCGATCTGATGTCCGCCCCCGCCGTCACCGTGACAGCCGACGCGACTCTCGCGCACGCGGCACGCGTCATGGCGCGCAACAACGTCAAGCGGCTGCCGGTCGTCGACCGGGCGGGCGCGCTCAAGGGCATCGTCAGCCGTGCCGACCTGCTGAAGGTGTTCCTGCGCGCCGACGAGGACATCGCCGCGGAGGTCCGGCGCGAGGTCGTCCTGCGGCTCTTCGGCGCACACGACGACCTCGGCAGGGACTCCGAAGCGATCGGGATCGAGGTGCGCGAGGGCGTGGTGACGCTCACGGGCCGGGTCTGCGACACCGATCTGGTGCCGCTCGCCGTCCTGCTGACGCGGGCCGTGGAGGGTGTGGTGGACGTGCGGAGCGCGCTGGCCGGTCCGCCCCGCCGTCCAAACCTCGACCCGGATCTGCCGGATGCGGATATGCCGGGTCCGGATCTGTCGCGTCCACAGCGGACGGCCCGCGCCTGACGGCGGTGCCGGCCGCCACACTGTCCCGGGGAGATCCGCTACTCGTCCGCCGGGGTGATCCGGCAGTCCACGCCCACGACACCCTCGACGCCCCGCACGAGGCGGACGGCGAGGGGAATCCGGGCGGCGTCGGTGACTCTTCCGGTGAGCGTGACGACGCCCTCGGTGACCATGATGTGCACGGGCTCGACCGGAGCGGGGAAGAGGACGTCGACCACCTCGCGCCGGATCTCGTCGGCGAGGTCGTTGTCCGGACGCAGGAACACCTTCAGCAGATCCCCGCGGCTGACGACGCCTTCGAGCAGCCCCTCGGCGTTCACCACGGGCAGCCGTTTGACGTTGCGCAGGGCCATGATGCGCGCCGCTTCGGCGAGCGTGGCGTCGGGGTGGACGGTGACGGCCGGAGCGCTCATCAGTTCCTCGGCACGTGTCGCCCCGGCCTTCGCCAGGTCGGTCAGGCGGCGCAACCGGGTGAACCGGTCCGGTTCGCTGTCCCGGAACTCCTCCTTGGGCAGCAGATCGGCCTCGGACACCACGCCGACCACCCGGCCGTCGCCCTCCAGCACCGGAAGCGCGCTGACCTTCCACTGCTCCATGCGCTCGACGATCTCCTTGAACAGGGCCTTGCGGCCCACGGCGACGGCCGCGTGCGTCATCACGTCGTCGACTCGATGCGGGCTGGTGCGCATGGTGTCCTCCTGACCGGGCCGCGGTGTCCTCCTGGGCCGCGTGGTCACGCCAGGCCACCGCTGCCGCGGGGGGGAGGGGCGGAGGCGGGCGCGTCGACCGTTCGCGGCGTACGGGCTCCGAGGGCTGCGGGGGGCTGCGGCACGTCTGGACGGGAAGGGCCATCCACTTCTCGCGGATCCAGATTGCGCGGTGCGCGGCTCTCGGCCGCTTCTCCGCATCCCAACGGGTCCTTCCCGCCATTACCAGCACACCACAGGCATCGGCCGCTCCGCCAGGGCTCTTCGGCCCCGATCCCGCGAACCGCGACCTTGAGCGACCCGACCGGACTTCGTACGCTCACCCGATGGGACACGACGATCTTCCGACCCTCGAACTCGCCTTCCCCGGTCCGGAACGCGACCGCGGTGTGGCGGCGATCCTGAGCGGCCGCAAGACCGCGCTCACGGGCCTCCTGGAGATCTACGAGCACGCCGGAGAGGCGGTGCCCCGGGCCGGTCAGCGATTCTCGGTGCTCGATTCCGACGGGCGGCCGGCCGTCACCATAGAACTGGTCGACGTACGCGTCGTTCCCATGAAGGAGATCGACGACGACTTCGCACGGGCCGAGGGGCGGGGTTACGCCGATGCCGCGCAGTGGCGCGCGGCCCACGAGGAGTTCTTCCGGAGCGAGGGGGTGACGGAGTACCTGGGGCGCACCCCGGTCGTCGGCGACGACACCCTCGTCGTCGCCGAACGCTTCAGAGCGGTCGCACCCGGTGCCCCGGCACGTCCATGAGACACCGCAGGCCGTACCGAGGACCGAAGGGCCCTCGCGGCCCGTCCGCCGGCCCGGACCGGACGTGAGGGTGAAATCAGTGCGACCGTGGAATCACCTCCCTGTGCGGGCCCGCGCGGCAGTACCGCGGAAGGCGGTCGCGGCAGCCCCATGAAAGGCGGTGGGGACGATGACACCTCCTCTGGTCGTGGGCGTCGACGGATCACAGGCGTGTCTGCTCGCGGTCGACTGGGCCGTCGACGAGGCCATGCGCCACGGTGTCCTGCTGCGGCTCGTCTACGCCTCCCGCTGGGAGCGGTACGAACGGGCCCTGCCGGCGGCCGATGGCGAGCGGCCCTCGGAACTGGTGCTGGAAGAGCACATCGTGGAGTCCGCGGCCGAGCGTGCCCAGCGGCGCAATCCCGATGTCAAGGTCATCACCGACATCCTTCCGGACGACGCGGCGGTCGCCCTCGTGCACGAGAGCAATGACGCGTTCGCGCTGGTGACGGGGTCGCGCGGGCGTGGTCGGCTCACGGGAATGCTGCTCGGCTCGGTGAGTCTGGCCGTCGCGGCCCGGGCGCACTGCCCTGTCGTGGTGGTCCGAGGCGACCAGGCGGGCCTGGCCGGCACACATGGACGCATCCTGCTCGGCATCGGTGACGCCGACACCGGTACCGAGGCCCTGAGGTTCGCCTTCCGTGAGGCCGGAGCGCGGCGCTGCGTCCTGGACGCCGTACGCGCCTGGCGCCACACCGCCCACGACCCGAGCGGCGACCGGGCGGGCGAACCGGCGGCCGACGCGCGGGCGGCCACGCTGCTCGACGCGGCGCTGAACAGCCCGAGCGCCGAGTATCCGCGCGTCGACGCCCGCCGCTCGGCGCTCGAAGGCCCCGCGAGCAAGGTCCTGCTGCATCGCTCGGCCGCCGCCGATCTCGTGGTCGTCGGCGCGCACCACAGGACGGGCCACTTCGGCCTCCAGCTCGGCCGGGTGGGCCACACGCTGCTGCACCACTCCCAGTGTCCGGTAGCGATCGTGCCGGACCGACCCCAGGTGTCCGCGAGCTGAGACACGGGCGGGTCCCCGCCGAGCGGTCGGGCCGCCGCGCGGCCACGGCGCCTCGGCCGAGCACTCCGGGGAGGCACTGGCCTGGCGAGATGACGGCACCGCGTGCAGCGTGGAGGTGGAGGGGGCCGATCGACGGGGCGGGGGATCCGTAGGAGAGGTGGGACGCATGGACAGGGATGGCTCCGAACCCCGGGTGGTCGTCGGCGTGGACGGCTCGGCGGCCTCGTACGCGGCCCTGCGCTGGGCGGTGCGGTACGCGGGTCTGGTCGGCGGCGTCGTGGACGCGGTCGCGGTGTGGGAGCTGCCGGGGCTGTACGGCTGGTCGGCCCCTGCCGTGGACATGGACGTCGACCAGGACGAGACCCGGCAGCGGATGCGGAAGGAACTGACCGACGTCCTCGGCGAGGAGGCGGCCGGCTCGGTCCGGACCCACCTGGTGCACGGCAACGCCCCCGACGTTCTGCTGCGGGCCGCGGAGGGAGCCGAGGCCCTGGTGGTCGGCAGCCGGGGGCGGGGCGGTTTCGCCCGCGCCCTGCTCGGCTCGGTCAGCCAGCACGTGTCGCAGCACGCGAGCTGTCCCGTGGTCATCGTGCGTGCCGAGCAGGGCTGAGCGGCGGCCCGCCGCTCCCGGCCGCGCGCGGCCCGGCGCCGGACGGCGGGTCGGTACCGCACGGCACGCCATCGTCGCCGCATCGTGCGCCACCGTGCCGTACCGGGCAGCACCGTGCCGCCGTACCGGGCAGCACCGTGCCGCCGTACCGGGCAGCACCGTGCCGAACTGCGCTGCTCCCGCCGAGCACACAACCGGCCGGAGCATACGAGACCGGCCGGAGCGTGCGGGACCGGCCGGAGCACGTGGGATGGGGCGGCCCCGTCGCCGGTGCCCGCGGCGCGGCGGCGGCTCTCAGCGGTCGGAGCGTTCCCGCGGCGGCAGCGGATCCAGCTGGGACGCGAGGACCGCCGCCTGTACCCGGCGCTGGACGCCGAGCTTGGCCAGCATCCGCGAGATGTGGTTCTTGACGGTCTTCTCCGACAGGTACAGCCTCCCGCCGATCTCACGGTTGGTCAGACCGTCCCCGATCAGGGCGAGGATGTCGCGTTCGCGCGGCGACAGGCCCGCCAGCTCGGGGGGCACCGACGGGGTCTCCGCCGGGTCGGACCGCAGGGAGCGCATGAGGCGGGCCGTGGTCGCGGGGTCGAGCATCGACTGCCCGGAGGCGACGGTGCGGACCGCGGAGACCAGGTCCGAACCCTTGATCTGCTTCAGCACATAGCCGGAGGCTCCGGCCATGATGGCGTCCAGCAGAGCGTCCTCGTCGTCGAACGAGGTCAGCATGAGACACGCCAGCTCCGGCATCCGGCTGCGCAGCTCCCGGCAGACCGAGATGCCGTCGCCGTCGGGGAGGCGGACGTCCAGGACGGCGACGTGCGGGCGCAGCGCGGGGCAGCGGACGACGGCGTGCTCGGCCGTGTCCGCGTCGCCGACCACGGAGATGTCCGGCTCGCCGTCGAGCAGGTCGGCCAGGCCGCGCCGCACGACCTCGTGGTCGTCCAGCAGGAACACCCTGATCGGGTTCTGCTCCGTGAAGCTGCGTGTCTCGGCCATGACGCCCTCTCGTTACCCGGCGACGGACAGGCTGCGGGCTGCCCACGAGGCTGATCATCCGTCCGGGAGTGCCGTACGGACTAGGGCCGTCCGGCCCCACTCGCTCCATGATCGTCGACATCGGGGCGGGACCGCACGTCCACCGGCCCCCGGACGTCCCGCGCCGGGCGCGTGGCCGTCCTCAGCCCGTGGGGTGCCGCCAGCGAGGCTCCACCAGGTCCCATTCCCTGGCCCAGCGGCCCATCCGCCGCCGGTCGAGGCACAGCCGCACGAGCGCCGTCGCGCCGTATGCCGGGACGGTGACGGCCAGGGCGGCCGCCGCGCCGAAGAGACCCGCCTCGACCGCGCCCTCCGTGGCGCCCGCCGGTTTCGTGGGGGCGAGCCGGCCGTGGTCGTCCTGCCAGACCACCACCCGGGCACCGGCCCGCAGACCACCGTCGACCGGCGCACTCCCGGTACGGGAGGTGCCGTCCGGGGCCGTCCAGCGCACGACCGCCCGGACCAGGCCGTCCGTCGGCCAGGCCGCCGCGGTGCCGTCCGGCGCGTCGGCGACCAGCACGGCACGGACGGCGTGCCGGTGGGCGCGCTGCTCGGCGAACACCCCCTCGGCGGCACGCGCCGTCAGCATCGCCGCCACCGCGCCGCCGACCACGGCCAGCACCCAGACGGCGAGGACGAGCCAGGCCTCCACCACGTCCTCGCGGCGCCGCAGCGGACTGCTTCGCCACCGCCACAGCCGCTTCCTCACGTTCATCCGGCGGCACCTCCTCGGCGTGGTGACACCTTCGACGCTGCCTCCCGCGCCCTCGGTCCCGACAGGGGCCGATGGACCCCGACGGGGGCTGTCCGGGTCCGTTCTCAGGCCCAGGAAGGGCCGTGGCGGACCGGCAGCGGCCGAGGCGGTCGCGCGCACACCTCGAAGACGTCCAGCAGTCCCGTGGTCCGCAGCAGCCGCCGGAACCCCGCGCTGTCGGCCACCAGCCGCAGCCGTCCCTGCCGGGCCAGGATCCGGTTGCGCGCGCGGCACAGGATCCCCAGTCCGACGCAGTCGATGAACGTGACCGGCCGCAGGTCCAGCACCAGATCGGGTCGCGGTCGCGCGGTGAGCGCGTCGAGCCGTTCCGACAGCGCGGGCACCGACAGCAGATCGATCTCGCCGTGCAGGCACACGACGGTCGCTCCGCCGGGCCCACCGCGGGCCGCCACGACCACGTCGTCTTCGGTCTGGTGCTCTGACACGTGGGCCGTGTCGTTCTCGGGCATGGGGGAGAGCAAACCGGGGGTGCCGGATCCGGCGAAAGGGCCGTCCGGCCCCATTTCGCCGGCCCGTCCGGATCCCGGGCCCCTCGTGACGGTCCGCCCCCGACGGGCGCCGTCCGGCCGCGCGCCAGGGCCGGACGGCCCAAGCGGTACCGCTCGCCCACGGGTGAAGCTGGACGTGCGGGAAGGCCCGGCTCCGCGTGGGAGCCACGGTTCCCGCGGCGGACCGATCGAAGCGGGTGAGGAGCGCGATGAAAGGCTTCGTCTTCCACGGTCCGGGACAGGCGTCCTGGCAGGACGTCCCGGATCCCGCCGTCAAGGAACCCACCGACGCCGTCGTCGAGGTCGGTGCCGTCACCATCTGCGGGACGGACCTGCACATCCTCAAGGGCGACGTGCCCGAGGTCCTCCCCGGCACGGTGCTCGGGCACGAGGCGGTCGGCGAGATCGTCGAGGTGGGCAGCGACGTACGCACCGTACGGCCAGGGGACCGGGTGCTGATCTCCTGCATCACCTCCTGCGGCCGGTGCCGGTTCTGCCGGGAGGGCTCCTACGGCCAGTGCCGGGGCGGCGGAGGCTGGATCCTCGGCCATCTGATCGACGGCACGCAGGCCGAGTACGTCCGTGTCCCCTGCGCCGACCTGTCCGTGCATCCGCTGCCCAGCGCGGTGCGCAGCGAGGACGCCGTGCTGCTCGCGGACATCTTCCCGACCTCCTACGAGGTGGGCGTCCTCAACGGGCACGTACGTCCCGGAGACACCGTCGCCGTCGTGGGGGCCGGCCCCATCGGTCTCGCCACCGTTGTCACCGCGCGGCTGTTCTCACCAGAGCGGATCATCGCCGTCGACCTGGTTCCCGACCGGCTGGAGGCCGCCCGCCGGCTCGGGGCCGACGCGGTGGCCGACGTGCGCGAGGCCCCCGGCCAGCTGGTCGCCGACCTGACCGACGGGCTCGGCGCGGACGTGGTCATCGAGGCGGTCGGCGTCCCGGAGAGCTTCGAGCTGTGCACCCGGATCGTCCGGCCCGGCGGCCATGTCGCCAACATCGGCGTCCACGGCAGGCCGGCCACGCTGCACCTCGAAGACCTGTGGAGCAGGAACGTGACGATCACGACGGGTCTGGTGGACACCTACTCCACACCCACCCTGCTCCGGATGGCCGCCGCAGGCCGGCTGCCGACCGGGCAACTGGTCACCCACGGCTTCCCGCTGGCGCAGATGGAGGAGGCGTACGAGGTCTTCTCCAAGGCGGGCGAGACGGGCGCGCTCAAGGTGGTGCTCGGCGTGGCACAGCACGCGGAAGTGGCCGTCCCCACGGCCTGAACGAGAAGAGGCGCGACGACCATGACCGAACGGACGACGACGTACCCGGCGACGGAGGCGCCGGGCGGCGACCTGGGCCGCCGTCTGGCCGCCCGGCGGGTCCGGCTGGGGCTGACCCGCAGGCAGACGGCCGCGCGTGTCGGCATCGCCGACAGCTATCTCCGGTACCTGGAGGAACATTCCGGCGCCGCACCCGGCACCGGTGTGCTCATCAGGCTGGCCGAGGTGCTGGAGACCACGGTCGCCGAGCTGACCGGCGGTGCCGTCGACCTGCCGCCGGCACCCGGACGTGCCGCGCGCGAACGCCACTTCACCGAGATGGCACCCGGTGAGTGCCAGGCCCTGCTGGGCGCGCGCGGCGTCGGCCGCGTGGTGGTGCCCACGGCCACCGGGCCGGTCATCGTGCCCGTCGACTACAGCGTCATCGATGCCGCGATCGTCTTCCGGACCGCCCTCGGCGCGACACCGTCACTGGCCTCCGGTCGCCAGGTGGCGTTCGAGGTCGACCGCATCGACGACGCGTTCAGCCGGGGCTGGAGCATCCTGGTCCGCGGATTCGCCAGGACCGTGACGGACCCGCGGGAGCGGCAGTGGCTCACCGAGCAGGCGTACAACGCCCCGTGGGCGGGTGGGACGCGGGACGTGTGGGTGCGGGTCGACCCGCAGAGGGTGACCGGCCGCCGGCTCAGGGTCTGACGACGGTTCAGGGCCAGACGCCAGATCAGGTCGAGTGATGCCGGCATCCAGAGATTGGTCTGTGATGCCGGCATCCAGAATTGGTCCAGTGGTGCCGGCATCAGGTGGTGCCGGCATCAGGGTGATACCGGCACCACAACCGCGCTCCCGTTGCGCTCAGTCGCGGTGCGGCGTCCAGTCGCGGTGCCGCGTCCGGTCCGGCGTCGCGTCCGCTCCGGTGAGCAGCACACCCGTGACCAGCTCGGGACGGATACGGACGGCGTGGTCCGTGCCCTGTTGGGGCACCCAGGGTTCCAACAGGGCGTGGATACGGGACAGTTCGGCGGGATCGGTGACCAGGCGGGCGTAGCCGGTGACCACCACGCTCCAGCCGAGGTGGGTGTCGGGATCGATGACGTCGGCCTCGTAGGCGACGACCACGCCGGAGCCGTCGGCCTGCCGGGCGTGCGAGGTCAGCGCCGCGCCCTCGTGCGTACGGATCACGATGTCACCGCCGTCGAGGATGTGGTTGACCGGGCGGACGGTGGGCAGCGCCCGCCGGGTGAAGACGACCCTGCCCAGGGAGACGGTGCCCAGCAGACGCAGCGCCTCGGCCCGGTCGAGGTCGACGCGGCGGTGCGGTGGATCGTACTGACGGATCATGGCCGGCTTCTTCGCGCGTGCATGCTCTTCGCTCCTCGGATGCAGCGCGGTGCGCGCCATGGCGCCGCGCGGGCGGAGCGACACCACGGGGGAGGATCGGTGCCGCTCCTGCCCTCTACTCTCGGCCACCGCCCCGTGCTTCCCCAGTGCCGTTCGGCCCTCCCTCGAAGGGCCGGTCGTCCCTGCCGGGTTCGCCACCGGTGGGCGGCCGGCTCTCTGTCCACCCGGCGTACCGCCCTGGGCGCCGGACGGATACGGTGGAGCCGACCCGGCGTGACGAGTCCGCACGTCCATGGGACCTGGAGGGATGTGGGTGACGAGCCCCGAGGAGCCCCGCGTACGACTGCCGCAGCTGAAGCTCGACGAACTGCTGGAGGAGTTGCAGGCCCGCATCGACGCGGCCCGGAGCACCCAGGACCGTGTGCACAGTCTGCTGGAGGCGGTCCTCGCCGTCGGCCGGGAACTGGACCTGGAGCAGGCGCTGCACTCCATCGTGGAGGCGGCGGCGGTGCTCGTGGACGCCGAGTACGCGGCGCTCGGTGTCATCGGACCGGACGGCAGACGGCTGTCCGGCTTCCACACCGTCGGCGTAACGGAGCGGCAGATCGCCGCGATCGGTCCCTACCCGGACGGCCACGGCATCCTCGGCGAGCTGATCCGGCACCCGGAGCCGCTCCGGCTCGCGAAGATCTCCGGACATCCGGCCTCGTACGGCTTCCCGCCGGGCCACCCGCCGATGAACAGCTTCCTGGGTGTCCCGATCCGCGTCCGGGACCAGGTCTTCGGCAACCTCTACCTGACCGAGAAGCGCGGCGGGCAGGAGTTCGACGAGGAGGACGAGTCGGTGCTCTCCACGCTGGCCGTGGCCGCCGGCGTCGCCATCGACAACGCCCGCCTGTACGAGGACTCCCGGCTGCGTGAGCGCTGGCTGCTGGCGAACGCGGAGATCGGCCACAGCCTGATGTCCGGCAGCGACCGTGCCGAGTCCCTGGGCCTGATCGCCGAGCGGGCCCGGGACATCTCGGGCTCGGCCCTGGCGGCGGTCGCCATGCCCATGGAGGACACGAAGTCGCTCACCGTGGAGATCGCCGTCGGAGTGGACGCCGACGCGCACCGCGGACTGGTGCTGCCCGTGCACGAAAGCCTGATGGGGCTGGCGTACACCGCGACCGCCCCGGTCACCAGCGACGACGTCGTCAACGACCCGCGGGTCTCCCAGGAACCACCGCGCTTCGGCGGACTCGGCCCCGCCGCGGCCGTCCCGATCGGCACGGGTGCGGGCGGTGTGCGAGGAGTGGTCCTGGTGGCGCGGGAAGCCGGCCGGCCGGTCTTCCTGCGGAAGGAGACCGAGATGCTTCAGGGCTTCGCCGCCCAGGCCGCGATCGCGATGGAACTGGCCGAGCGCAGACAGGACGCCCAGCAGATCGCGGTGCTGGAGGACCGCGACCGCATCGCGCGGGACCTGCACGACCTCGCCATCCAGCGGCTGTTCGCCACCGGCATGACCCTGCAGAGCGCGGGCCGCTTCATCGAGCATCCGGAGGCCGCCGAGCGGGTGCTGCGGGCCGTGGACGACCTCGACGAGACCATCAAGATCATCAGGTCGACGATCTTCGGGCTGCGCGCGCGGCAGGGCTCCGCCGGAAGCGGGCTGCGCGCCAGGCTGGTCCGCGCGGTCGGTGAGGCCGCCCCCGTACTGGGATTCGCCCCCAGCGTGCGCATGGAGGGCCTGCTCGACACCGATGTGCCGGCCGACATCGGCGACCACGTCATGGCCGTGCTCTCCGAGGCCCTCACCAACGTCGCCCGGCACGCCCGCGCCCGCCGCGCCCAGGTCGCCCTGGCGACCGACGGCCGGGAGGTGTCGCTGAGGGTCGGTGACGACGGCGTGGGCATCGCGCCCGGCGGCCGCCGCAGCGGACTGCGCAACATGGCCGAGCGGGCCGGGCAGCTGGGCGGACGGCTGGACGTCACCGTCACCGAAGGCGGGGGCACCACCCTGGAATGGCGGGCCCCGCTGCCCGCCAGCCAGGCCGTGTCTCCCCGCTCCGACTCCGATGGGGCCTGAGGGGCTGTGACGGTGCTCGCAGACGCGTGACGCGGCACGCGTGAGCACCCCGCACTGCTGCGTCCCGTGATCGGAAGGGGTTGATCGACAGCGGCCTCCATCACCCTGTCGGGCTGCACCTTGAGCACGTCGAGCGTGCGCTGCGCGCCCCACTCCGTCCGGGACGCATGCCCGCCGGGTCGCGCGACCCCGGCCGGCTCGTGCCCGGCGCGGGTGGCCCGCCGTCCGCCGTGCCGGCTCCACCGGCGTGCACGCTCCGGTCAGTAGCCCCCGAAGCCCCCGAAGCCGTGGCCGGCGGTGTAGCCGCCCGTTCCTGACATTCCGCTGCCGCCGATGCTGGGCCGCAGCGGAGTGTCAGAAGCAGGCGGAGGCGGCGGAACGGCTTGCGGGCCGTGCCGGGTGTCTCTCCAAGCGCCCTTCGTCACGGCGTGCCACCACTCGGGGAACGAGGCGGCGGCGCCCAGCGCGCGGCACTCGCGTTCCACCTCGGCCTGGGCGGCTTCGTCCCACCGAATCTCGGCGGTGTATCCACTTTCCCGCACCAACGTCAGCAGACTTTCCTCCAGCCGGCGAGGCGTCAGGCCCTCCTCGGCGGAGGATCCGGTCGAGGGGCCCGGCAGCTCGATGGAAGAAGCCGGTACGTCGGCCCGGTGGACGGACACGGGTGAACCGGCCTCACCCACCTCGAACAGCCATACCTGCGCGGTGGCGACCCTGCGCAGCACGGAGCGCTTGCGCCGCGCCTCTCGCCGGCGCGCGAGCCTGGCCGCCTCCCGCTCTTGTCGGCGCGCGAGTTCGGCCGCCTCCCGCTCTTGTCGGCGCGCGCGTTCGGCGGCCTCCTGTTCCGCCTTGTACTCGGCCAGGAGCTCCGCGATCTCCTCCCGGACCGGCCGGTACGCCTCCTCCGCCTGCTGCACGGCCGCGGCGAAAGCGAGTTGGGCCTGCTCCGACTGTTCTCGCAGCCGTCTTTGCCACCTCGGCCAGCGGCGCGGTTCGGTGATGTGTACCCAGTACCAGCTGCTCTTGTACAGGTCTATCCGGCAACTCCGGCCGCCGTGTGCCCGATACAGCGCCTCCAACGCGCGGGAGAGAGCGTCGAGGCAGTTGCGCACGGCCGCGTCCCACCGTTCGCGATCCGCCTGTGAGCAGGGGAAGACATCGCCCCAAGCGCCCCGCGCCGAATCCACCCGGTACACCGCGATGCTCTCCGGGCAGCGAACGGAGGTGGTCGGCACGAACCGTGCCCCGCAGAGTTTCGCCCCGTCGAGTTTGACGTCGTCCCGGTGGAGTCTCACCTCGCTGTGCGTCACGCTGCCCTCCCGCCTCACGCGACGATGCCGCACCTGGTCATGTGCAACGGGTGGCCGGCACCACGGTCGACCGTTCACCATAACCGCGCGACACACCTCCCCATCAGCCCTCGCGCGACAGTGAATCCCGGGGCTGCGATCGCGGCATCATCCCGGGGCGGCGGTTCACTCGACAGCGGAATCGGTCGAAACGTGGCGACGAGGCACGCGCCCCCAGGCATGGCCGGCCAAGCACCGCATCGAGCACCAGACGGACGGCAGCTCCACGGTGTACCCGGGCAAGCACCATCCCTCTGTGCACGCGTCACTCAGCGGACGCGCGCGGGTCCACGCCCCGCGGCGAACGCGCCGGCCGCCCCTCCCCGCAGCGGACGGCCTCCCCCCCCCCGTCCGGCGCCCGCTGCACCGGTGGCCCCCACCGCCGTGCCTGGCGCGTCGCGGGTGGTGCGGCCGGGCGATTGCCAGGATGGGCACGGTGCCTCGCCGCACCGACTTCGCGGAAGGCCGAGCGTACGGAGGAGAACCCGGTGATCGACTGGATGCGCCGCACGCCACTGGACCAGCATGGAGGCCGTCTGGGCGCCGCCGAGGAGCATCCCGGCTTCGCCGACGTCGCCTACCGGCGCCGCCGGGACCGCCTCGCGGCCGCCGCCGAGCACCACCCGGTCGGCTCGGCTTCCCCACGCGTGGAGTACACCGAGGCCGAACACGCCACCTGGCGCACCGTCCACGCGGCGCTCGTCGAGGCGCAACGGGAGCGGGCCTGCCGGGAGGTGCTGCGGGCCGGGGAGAACGCCCCGGTCCCGGCGGACCGGGTCCCCCAGCACGAGGAGGTCTCCGACCACCTGGAGCAACTGACCGGCTTCCGGTTCACACTGGCGGGCGGCATCGTGCCGAACAAGCGGTTCCTGGGCGCCATGGCCGACGGCTACTTCCACGCGGTGCAGTACGTCCGCCATCCGGCGATGCCGCTGTACACCCCGGAACCGGACGTCCTGCACGATGTGTTCGGCCACGGCACCCATCTGTGCGACCCCTGGTTCGCCGACCTGTACCGTACCGTCGGCCGTGCCGCCGCCCGTGTGGAATCGCGCGACGCCCTGGATCTGATCAGCCGTCTGTACTGGTTCACCCTGGAGTACGGCGTGGCCTGGGAGGACGGCAGCCCCAAGGCGTACGGGGCCGCGCTGCTGTCCTCGTACGGCGAACTCGGCCACTTCCCCCGCGCGGACCTCCGGCCCCTCGACATCCCCGACATGCTGCGCCTGCCCTACGAGGTCGCCGGCTACCAGCCGGTCCTGTACGCCGTGGACGCGCTGCCCCGCCTCGCGGACTTCCTCCACGGCTTCCTCGACGACTTCGACGAGGACACCTGCGCCCGGCTGAGTCTGCCCGCGTTGCCCGAACGCGGCTTCATGGCCCGGCCCGGGCCGGGCGGCACACTCGACCGGCGAGGATGACGCACCGGCTCGCTCCGGGGGAGCGCCGTCGGACCCGTCGACGCGGCCGCGCGTGCTGCGTCACCGGGGCGGCGGGTAGACCAGGTGCCCGTCGCGGACCTGCGCGTGCTCGTTCAGCACGGCCGGCCTGGCCGTCGTGGGCGACATGATGTGCACCACCTCGGCGCCGGCGACGAGCAGGGCGTCGGTGACGAGCCGCCGGTGGCAGCGCCAGGGCACCGCCTCACTGCACATGATCGCCGGCCGCTCGTGCTCGGCCAGTCGCAGGAGTTCGTCGAGACCCGCCGCGAACTCCTCGCCGGCCATGTAGTCGGCGTAATCGCGAAAGGCCTTGACCCGCCACGCGCCGTTCTCGCTCGGCACCCCCTTGGGGGTGTGCCGGCGCCCGCCGAGGCGGCGGATCCAGCGGTATCCGATGTCGGACGGCAGGGACTCCTCGATCGCGGACCGGTTCCACTGCGGGTGTTTCCGGGACGACGGGAACGACCGGACATCGACCAGGAAGGTCACGTCATGAGCCCGCAGCATCCCCACCACCTCGTCGAAGTCCCGCGTCGAATGCCCGACGGTACAGATACGGTTGGTCATCCGGCCGGCACACCTTCGTCAGCGATCCTCTGCCCCTGACACACCTATCCCATCGACCGGCGCGCCGCCGATCGGCGCGGGCGGCGCCTGGGCCACTTGGCGGGCGTCCGCGCCGCCCGCACCGCCCGCACCGGCAAGTCGGTCCGTCTCGTCATCGACGCACCCGACGACCCCGCACCTCGCCGACAACCCGTCGGCGGCAAAACTCCGGAACGCAACGTTCAAGCTCCAGGCAGGATGTCTCCGTGCATCACATCCTGTGCGGGCTCGCCGCCAATCCGGCCCTGTCGTCCGAGCTGGTCGACCGGCTGATATCCATCGCCGACGACGACATCGCCCTGCACCTCGCCTGTCGTGCGGACCTCAGCCGTGCGCAGGCGGTCGCGTTGGCCGAGCGCTGCGACGAGAACGCGGTACAGCTCGCGTGGCTGGGCCGGCTGACCGCCGCCGACATCGATCCCTCGGTCTGGCCGGATGCCGCCCTCGCCCTGCTCGACCAGGGGGCCGGCCGCCCGGAGTGGGCGCGTCTCCTCGCGACGGATCCGGTCCGTGAGCGCCGGGAGAAGCTGGCGGCCTGCCCCGGGCTCCCGGCCGACGTGGTGGACACGCTCATGGTGGACCCGGACGTACGTGTCACCGCCGAGCTCGCGTTGTGGACCACGTCGGACGTGGCCGAGAAGCTCGCGGCGCATCCGCACGCCGAGGTCCGCCGCGCGGTGGCGGGCAACGAGGCGACACCACCGGCCGCGCTGGCGGCCCTGGCGACGGGGGAGGGGCTGCCCGCGGCACGACACTGTCTGGTCTGCGACCGCGAGGAGACCCCCTTCGTCCACGATCGGCAGTGCCCACGGCCCGGCTGCGATCTGCTGCCGGGCGCCTCCTGCGACGGCTCCCACGAGTCCACGGTCCACGACACGCAGGAGGCGGCACTCCGCAACCCTGCCACCCCGGTCGAAGCCGTCGTCGGTCTCGTGGACCATCCGTCGCTGGTGCTGCGCTGGGCACTTGCCGCCCGCCAGGACCTGCCCGGGGAGATCTGCGCACGGCTCGCCTCGGACCCCGCTCCCGGTGTCCGCGCCGACCTCGCCGAGAATCCCGCGATCGACGATGCCCTGATCCGTACGCTGGCCGGCGACCGGGACCCCGACGTCCGCCGCAGCCTCGCGCACCATCCCCGCGTACCGCTCGACGTGCTCGCCCACCTGGCCCGAAGCGCCAGGATCGGCGCCACCCTGCTGCCCCGCGTCGCCGCCTGCTCTCCCGCCGAGGTCGAAGAGCTGGCCACGTCGCCGGAACCCGCCGCCCGCATGCTCGTCGCCCAACGACGCGATCTGCCGCCCGAGACACTCGACCGGCTGGCCGACGACCCCGACGCGAAGGTGGTCAAGGCCCTGGCTCCGCATCCGGGCCTCACCGAAGCACAGTTGCGCGCCATGGTCGACCGACACGGTGCCCGTGTCCTGGTCAAGGTGGCGACCAACCCGGACGCGCCCGCGGCGCTGCTGGAGGACCTGGTCCGGCACGAACCAGGGGTGCGGAAGGTGTTCCGGGAGGTTGCCCGGCATCGCGCGGCGACGGCCTCGGCCCTGCTCGGCTGCCTGGCGGACGAACGAGCGAGGCCCGTAGCCGCCGGCCACCCGGCACTTCCGCCACCGGTCATCGCGGAGCTGCTCGCCGACGAGGACCGGCAGGTGGGGGAAGCGGCAGCAGCCAACCCGTCCCTGTCGCCCGCCGTGATCTCGGAGCTGCTGGGCCGGCGATGAACGGGCCGGGTGCATGTGTGCCGGCCCACCACGGCAGTCCCGCGCGTACCGGCGAGGAGTCAGACCATGGACTCGCGGACCCTCGTACGCCGGTCGGAGCATTCACGCCCCGCCGCGCTCGGGACGTTCGACGAGCTGACCGCGTGCGAGAATCTCACCAACGAGGAATCGCGGTCACTGCTCCCACCACCAGGCGATGGCAGGGATGGGCAGCGGACCGGGATCGAGCCCGATCGGCGGCGAAGAAGTGAACTCCGGCCGTAGCGGAGTCCGGTCTCCGCTGGTCGCGGTGTAGCGGGTACAGCCGGCCTGGAAGAGTGTGAGATTGCCGAGCGCGGTGTCCAGGGCGGCGAGATATCGACGCAGCCGAGTGCCGGCACGGCGCTCCAGGCCGCTCCGCAGTCGGATGTAGAGCAGCGTGACCCGATTCAGCATGTCGATGGCCCGGCTCACGGCCTCCACCGGCCCGCACGCGTAGGCAGCCATCAGCACGGCGGGCAGGCCGGTGCGGGCAGCCGGGCCGTCTGCTTCCTTGGCCGCGCTGGCCAGGTCGTTGAAGCCGGCAAGGAGGAATCCGCTGGCCTCCCGCAAGGCACGAAGCGCGGGATCGGCGGCCTCCTGTTCCGGTAGGTCGATATCGGTGCCGAACTCCAGATAGGCGAGGATGACGGCCCAACCGATCGTTCTGGTACGCATCACCGCGTAGGTGTTCTGATCGAGTACCGCACCGTGTGCGCGGAGGGCGGTCTCCCACGGGACGGCCTGGTGGTACATGCAGTTGGCGGCCACGATCCGTTCGTAGTGGACGGCCGAGGCGAGCGCACGGATGTCAGCCACCACCTCTCGTAAGGCCGCGGCGTAGGGCATGTCGGGCAGCGGCATCCCTGGGGCTTCCCAGGCCCGTTGGCAGGCGGAGGTGGCAGCGACGACCTCCGCGAGAGAGTCGAGACTCTCGAACCAGTCGTCCATCGCGGTCCCGAGGAGACCGGCCCGGGCCACCAAGCGGAGGCGATGGGGGTCGGCGTTCGGCAGACAGTGGGCCATGGCCGCCCCCAGTCTCTCGGTCAGCAGCTTGTGCATGCCGACCTGTCGCAGGTGGCCGGGGAAGCTTCGCATCCACCGGACCGCATCCGCGTCGACGGCATCCGAGTCGGGATGCGGCTCGGTCTTCAGCGGCCAGTAGAGCGCCGGCAGACGCGGAAAAGCGGACATCCCGTAACACCTCCGACTCGTTTCGCCCTGCCCTGCCCTGCCCTGCCCTGCCCTGCCTGCCCTGCCCTGCCTGCCCTGCCCTGCCACGGTGCGGCGCGGCCAGGGCAGGCGCCGGCGGCATACGGCCTTGCGCCGGAGCACGCGCACGCCCCGGTCTCTGCCGGTGAGGTGCCTCAGGACCGGAAGTGCGAACCGAGCACGGACAGGTCGCGGTAGAGCTCCGGCGGGGGGCCGGCATCCCGCAGGCTCTGGTCGGCCAGGCGCATGTGCTCGCGGTGCTGTTCAACGGCCCACCCGCGGCCACCGCACTGGTCGATCAGATCGGCGATGACCTCCAGGTCTTCCTCGGCCGGGTCGCCCTGGGCACGGTAGTACCCGGCGAGGCGCCGGCTGCCGGGATGTCCCGACTCGAGACAGGCCGCGACCATGGGAGTCATCTTGCGACGGCGGATGTCTCCGTAGGGGACCCGCTCCCGCGCATTCGTCGGCCACAAGTCCAACAGGTCGTTGCGGTATTGCACGGCCATGCCGAGGTGGAACCCGTACTGGGTGACCGCCTCCACCTGCGCGTCGCAGGCGTCCGTGAGCAGGACGGGCACGCGGAACGTGCCGCCGACGCCCCTGCCGCTCTTCGCCTCGCTCACCGCGATGGCCTGGCCGAGGGTGAGCTCGCTGTGCCCCTCGGACTCCACGTCGTGTGTCTGGCCGGCGCAGACCCCCGTCCAACTGTCGCTCAGGCTCCGCAGGGCCTGCCGGGTCCGGGGGTGTCGGTGCTCACCCAGGTGGGAGAAGGCCAGCCCCAGGAGCGCGTCACCGACCATGAGCGCCCGCACCGTGCCATACGCATGGTGCAGGGTGGGCCGTCCGCGGCGGGCGACTTCCGTGTCCATGATGTCGTCATGGATGATCCCCGCGTTGGCGGCGAGGCTGTCCGCCACGGCACCGGGCAGGCCACGTTCGGCGGGGCCACCGTCGACACCCGCGCACAGCAGAGCGAAGAGCATCAGATGGCGTCCGCTGCCGCCGCGCTCGCCGGTCACCGGCCGGCCGTTCTTCCCGGCCCAGCCGTAGTGGTAGTGGACTGCCTCCCGCAGCACCGGTGCCAGGCGGTCCACCACGCTCACGAGAGCGGGATCGATGAGTTTCTCCGCGTCCCGGAAGATCTCTTGGGCCGTACGGCCGCACGCATGCGTTTCGGCAGACATGAAGCCGCTATGCCCCTTCCGATCGCACGGCCGCTCACGACCGTCGGCCCCACACATACTTGGCACGCCCGCAGGAGCGCCCTTGGCCCGCCGGAACTGCCAGGCATCTCGTAGCCATCCTCAGCCATGACAGCTCATTTCGCCTGGCGCGATCTTGCGCCGTGCTGTTCGCGAGTCGGTCGAACGGAGGGTGCCGGACGGGTTGCAGGAGCTGTTTCAGCGGGTGGTTCCGCCGGCCCGTGCGACCACAGGGTGGCGGTCGCACACGACACGGCGACCGCGAGGTCCTGGCAGCGATCATGTTCGTCGTATCCGGCCGAGGGGGGTGCAGTCTGGTGGCGACCCAGCACACAGGTCAACTCGGCCCGTCACGACTGACTTTCACCTCCCGGCTTCACGGCACGACCTCTACCCTCGACAGGGTGTCTTCCGCATCCGCGCCGTCACCCGGTGGACCTCCGCCGCCAGGCCGTCGCCAACGGCTGCGGGCGCGCTGGGCCGACCGGCATGCCCTCCCACGGTTCGGACTCTGGCTGCTCAGCCGCGGCGTCATCGTTCTCGGTGTGTGTGGCGCCCTGTATGTGCTCGACGGGTTCCTGATCGGCTGGGCAAACGCCTACGACGTGATGGTCGGCATCACCTCACCCGCGGCCGTACGCCCCCAGTGGTGCGCTTGGCCTCTGTCTCTGGCCGGCTGGGCTGCCATCCCCGCGGTCATCGGATCCGCCGCCGGCTACGTCATCACTGAGCAGATCCACGCCCACCACGCGCGCGAGATGGACGATGTCCTCGCGGAACTACGCCGCCTGGCCGCACCGCCCCCGTCCTCCGGGAGCGGAGCGTGATCACTTTGCATGACGTCTTCCAGCAGGGCAACGACAGGGTCAGAGCTGCCGTTCTGGCCTTCGGTACCCGCCATCCCGCCGATTTCGCCAGCCCGGACAGCGAACCGAACTGGAAGAAGGCCGAGAAGCACTTCACCCACATCATTGAGATGATCATGGGATCGGCGGTACTTCCTCCTCCCGATAGTGCGGACGGACCCGTACGCCGAGCCGAGAACGCCGCAGTCGGCTTCCTGCTGGCAGTCAATGTCCAGCCGAACTACCGATGTCCCATCTGCGTCAAGATGGACGGAACCTGACATGAGCCACCGCCCTATCGTGGAGACGTGGTGACGGACGACGAGCGCGAACAACACGTAGCCGCTCTTCGCGGCCTGCTCTACCTTGCCTGCCCTGACAGCCCCGCCATCGCCATCACCGTAACCGCGGAGGCAATCGCACAGCACACGGAGGAAGTGACTGGCACACCGGTTCCTCAAGCCGCACATCTCAACGAGCTCAAGCGTCCGTCCATTGTCGATCCGTTGAATCTGGTTGACGCGGATCTGGCCGGCGCGACCCTCGCCCACGTGGACCTGGCGTACGCGAACCTGAAGGGCGCGTCACTGCGTGCCGCGGACCTGACCGGCGCGGACCTCACCCGCGCGGACCTGACCGGCGCGGACTTGACCGGCGCGCATCTGCGCAGTGCACATCTGCGTTACGCACGTCTGCCACGGTTGGATCTGAGTGGCGCGGATCTGAGTGGCGCGGATTTGAGCGGCGCGGATTTGAGCGGCGTGACCCTGAGCGGCGCGGACCTGACCGGTGCCAACTTGTCCGAGGGGTTCCTGGAGGGGGCGTCCCTGGCCGGCGCGGACGTTACCGACGCCGATCTGACCGACGCGCGCTTGAGTGGCGCGCGACTCGAACACACAATCGGCGTTCGCCTCCCGGCGGGAGCGACCTGGGATCTCGATACCCGATGGCCTGCCGATCTGGCACTGCTCGCTGCCGAAGTGTCCGTCGAGTTGCGTCCCGGTGTTTACCTGCTGCCCAGCGATGACGCCCGGGACCGGTCTGGAACCGCGCGACCGTAAAGCTCCTCACATGACCAGACAGAGGCCGCACGTGGTCGGGTCATCGGCCGTCCCCTGCCCCGGCAGTACCGCGAGACCAGCTCATCCGCGACCAGCGGTTGCGTGACGGATCTCAGCCGATCCCGGTAGCCGTCGAGGCCAAGGACAGAACCAGCGCACCCAGCGCGCACGCGGCGCCGTAGAGCCGCAGCCTGCGCCGATCATCGCGTGGGCGGACATACAGCGCGGTAGCCCCGGCGAAGGCCGGACCACCGACGATCGAAGGCCGGACCACGGACGATGAACCGCGGCCCCCACGGCGCTCTGTCGCGAGCGAGATTCACCCACATGGTCCGCATCGCGACGACGTGCGTCCGCCACCCGGGGGATCCGGTTCCACCAGGAGAACTACCTCGCGGCGCCGCTGAGCGCCCTACAGGTCGCACAGGCCGGGCAGGGTCGCCGCCCGGGCACGCGGCCGACGACGCGGCAGGGGGAGCGGGGTGCCTCGTCCGGCGCGCGGGATCCGCCGCAGTGATCCCACCCGTGATGGTCGCCTCACACCTCCCTCGATACCCCGGGGGGTATCTCTGTTATGGTCGAGTCAATACCCCCGGGGGTAACTGTGTGACGAGGGAGCGTGTGTCGTGTTCTTTGCCGACATCCTGGAGACCGAAGGTCTGGGCAACCGGAGCTACCTGGCGGGCGGGGTCCGCGCGGCGGTGGTGGTGGATCCGCCGCGGGACGTCGACCGGCTGATCGCCGCGGCCGCCCGGCGTGGGGTGCGGATCGTGGCAGTGGCGGAAACGCATGTGCACAACGACTACGTCACCGGCGGTCTGGAGCTGGCCCGGTTGACCGGCGCCCGCTACCTGGTGCCCGCCGGGGCGTCGGTGGCGTACGAGCGGATCGCGGTGGCCGACGGCGATGTCGAGGCGATCGAGGAGGGCCTGGTGCTGCGGGCCGTGGCCACTCCCGGACACACGCCCCACCACACCTCCTATGTGCTGGAGCACGACGAGCGCGCCGTCGCCGCGTTCACCGGGGGGTCGTTGCTGATCGGCAGCGTGGGCCGGCCCGACCTGGTCGAGCCGCGGCTGACCGAGGAACTGGCGCGCGCGCAGCACGCTTCCGCGCACCGCCTGGCCGCCGAGCTGGGCGACGAGGTCGCGGTGATGCCCACGCACGGGTTCGGCAGCTTCTGCTCCTCCGCCCAGGCCGGCGGTGAGCGCAGCACGATCGGTGCGGAGAAGGCGTCCAATCCGGCGCTGGTCCAGGACGTGGAGACGTTCGTCGGGGAGCTGCTGGCCGGGCTGGACGACGTGCCGGCCTACTACGCCCACATGGGCCCGGCCAACGCCGCCGGCCCCGTGCCGGTGGACTTGACCGCGCCGGGGCTCGCCGACGCCGGGGAGATCGCCCGCCGCCTGGCGGCCGGGGAGTGGGTGGTGGATCTGCGCAGCCGCATGGCCTTCTCCCAGGGGCATGTGGCGGGCTCTGTCAACTTCGAGGTCGAGGGGCAGCTGGCGACCTACCTGGCGTGGATGATCCCGTGGGGCAAGCCGGTGACCCTGCTCGCGGAGAGCGCCGAGGACATCTCCCGTGCCCAGCGTGAGCTGGCCCGGGTGGGCATCGACCGCCCGGCCGCCGCGGCCGTCGGCTCCCCGGCCGACTGGACCACCGACGCGGTCCCGCTCTCCTCGTTCCCGCGGGCGACGTTCGCCGACCTGGCCGCCGTGCGCGGGCGGGGCGAGGACGTGGTGGTGCTCGACGTACGCCGCGAGGGCGAGCGGGTCGGCGGCTGGATCCGGGGCAGTGTGCACATCCCGGTCCACCAGGTCCACCAGCGCCTTCACGAGGTGCCGGCGGGGACGGTGTGGGTGCACTGTGCCGGCGGCATGCGCGCGGCGATCGCCGCCTCGGTCCTGGACGCCGCCGGCCGCGATGTCGTGGCCGTCGACGACGGCTACCCCGCCGCCGCGGCCGCCGGCCTCGCGCTGGTCACGCCCGCCCAGCACTGACCGCACCACCTGCTCCACCGGGCCGTCACGGGCCGGCGGACCAGGCGCACCTTGAGGAAACACCATGCTCTTGAAGTACGGCCCTGGCCGTATCACGCCTGCGCGGACGTACCGCGCGTGCGAGGACGGTACGGCGCTGCCGGTCGATGTCCGTGAGACGGACGCATGCGAAGCGGGTCACGCGCACGGGGCGGCGGGCTCCGTCATATGACCGCGTTCGTCCTCGCCCTGCTCGCCGGGGCTCTGGTCGGTCTGGCCCTGGGCTCGCTCGGAGCGGGCGGCAGCATCCTGACCGTGCCCGCCCTGATCTATCTGCTGGGCTTCAGCCCGGCCGAGGCCACCACCGCCAGCTTGATCATCGTGATCGTCACGTCGCTCACCGCGTTGACCGCTCACGCCCGGGCGGGAGCGGTGCGATGGCGGGCGGGTCTGCTGTTCGCCGCTGCCGGACTGCTGCCCGCGGCGGCGGCCGGCCTGCTGTCCGCGCAGATCCCCGCCACCGTGCTGACCCTCGCCTTCGCCGTTCTCGCGGTCCTGGCCGGGCTCCGTATGCTGCGCCGCCGGACGCCGCCGGCGAACCGGACGGTGTCGGCGCCCCGGGCGGTGGGGGCGGGGGCCGTGCTGGGCGCGGTGACCGGGTTCCTCGGGGTCGGCGGCGGCTTCCTCGCCGTCCCCGCCTTGGTGGCGGCGCTGGCGGTGCCGATGAGCGCGGCCGTCGGCACCAGCCTGCTGGTCATCATCGCCAACGCCCTGGTCGCTCTCGCTGCCCACGCGTGCACCGAGGTCAGCCTGGACTGGGCCCTGATCATGCCGTTCATCGCGACGGCGGTGCTGGGAGCCTGGGACGGTAAGCGGCTGTCCGCGAAGGTCCCGCCCGTCACCTTGCAGCGGGTCTTCGGCGGACTCCTGCTGACAGTGGCCACGGCGATGGCGGCCGGCACCCTGCTGTGAAACAGCCGAAAGCCCTCAAGCCAGCGAAAGGAACAGCTTCTCCAGCCGGGCCCGCATCTGCGCGGAGTCCCGCACCTGAGGGTCCTCACTGGTCATGCACTGCTGCAGACCCGTCGCGATGATCGAGAACCCTGCCCGGTCCAGCGCCTTGGAGACCGCCGACAGCTGCGTGACGACGTCCTCGCAGTCCCGGCCCTCCTCGATCATCTTGATCACTCCGGCGAGCTGACCCTGCGCCCGCCGCAGCCGGTTCAACGCCGACTTCAGCTCCTCGGCACTCATGTCGAGTTGCACACCATCCTCCTTATATACCCCCACGGGTATCGTACCGTGACGGGGAGCCGCCCAGAAAGGCAACCGCTCCGTGACCACCCCCACCACCCCCACCACCCTCACGCCCGCCCAGGCCGTCACCCGCTTCGGTGAGTTCACCGTGATCGACGTCCGCACCCCTGGTGAATACGCCACCGGCCACCTGCCCGGCGCCCACAACATCCCTCTGGACCGCCTGGACGAGGCCGCGGACGCCCTGAAGAACGCCGCACGGCGCACGCCGCTTCTCCTCGTCTGCGCCTCCGGCGCCCGATCCGCCAAGGGATGCGCGGAGCTGGCCGCGCACGGCGTCGACGCCGCCGGCCTCGAAGGCGGTACCACCGCTTGGGTCGCCGCAGGCCACGAGGTCGATCGCCCGGCCGGTGCTCGCGCGACCTGGCCCATGGACCGCCAGGTCCGCCTCGCCGCCGGCCTCCTCGGCCTCGCCGGGTTCCTGGCCGGCCTCGCGTGGCCGCCCGCGCACTGGCTGTCCGGGGCCATCGGCGCCGGACTCGTCTTCTCCGGCGTGACCAACACCTGCGGCATGGCCGCCGCCCTGGCCAAGCTGCCCCACAACCGGCCCCCCGAGAGCGCGGTCTCCTTCCGTGAGACTCTGCTGCGCCTGGACGCCTGAACCCCGCCCGGCACCCCTCGGCAGCGGTGCGTCGCCGAAGTGTCCAGCGCGACGCACCGGATTGAGGTGGGGGCACGCGGGCACGAGCACTGCGGCAACGGGCCCGCCACCCGCCTCGCACGGCGGCAGGGCGGCAAGGGAAAGCGAGTGGGGATGGCCAGAAGAGCGACACAGGCGACGAAGCCGGGATTCCGTCAGACGGACGTCAGCGAGGCGCGGACACCACCGTTGTTGCCCGGCGACTACGATCCGGCCGACTACGCCACCGTGGTGATGCGAAGCGCGGGCGAGGCGGGGGTCTCGCCTCTGCTGGCCATGACCGTCCTCCACAACGAGGCGTACAAGCCGCACCATCCGCTGCTGGAGAGGCTGTGGCAGTGGTGGAAGCCCGGGGCGTCGTTCGGCGTGACGAACATGCACCGGGCGACGTTCGAGCGGGTGCAGCGGACGCACGGCCTGCCGGGGCGGTGGCAGGACCTCCGCGACGATCCCGCCTTCGCCATCCGCGCCGCCGTCCTGCACCTGAAGGATCTCGACCAGAGCCTTCCGCAGCGGCATGTGCGCCGCTACACCCGCGACGAACTCCTCGCCCTGGGGTACAACACGGGCGAGCGCAACATGCGGGCCTTCGCCCGGGGCGTCCCCCCGGGCCCCATGGCACGGTCCTATCTGCGCCGGTTCCGTGTCCACAGGAACCGGGCGGCCAAGGTCCTGGCGGCCTGCGGCACGCCGAGCGAGCCCGCGCCCGAGTGAGCGGTGACCGCGACCAGACGCTCGGCCGACCCCACGACGCCGTCGCCGGTGCGCGGCTCCGCACCGCGGAGCCGAAGCCCGCGCGACATGAACGACGGCAACCGACCTACAGGCGTCACGGGTCACGGGTCGTGGGTCATGGGCGGGGAAAACGGACGCGAATGGCGTCGATGCAGGTGTCCCGGGACGTGGGGCCGCCGAACCGAAGGCGGTCGTAGGCCGTGAACGCCGGTTCCAGGGCGTCGAGTTCGTCGACCAGGGCATGCAGCCGTTCCAGCCACTGCGCCGAACCGGCGTCCGGCTCGCCCGCCGCGGCACCGATCGCGGTCGTCAGGTGATCCTTGCGCTGAATGGAGGCCGGGGTCACCGAGTGCAGACACACGTACTGTCCGCTGAGATACGCATGCCACTCCGCCCTCCCGGTGACCGGGTCGGTCCAGTGAGCGGTGAACCACGCTTCCAGCAGGTCTACGCCGCCGGCCTCGTCGGCGAGCGCGAACAGGTCGGCCGGGACCATCTCGGCACCGTCGGAGCGCAGATATCCCGGAAGCGGCAGACGCCGCCCCAGCATCAGCCGGCGGACCGCGTCGGCTTCGCGGCCGTGGGCTGCGCACAGTTCCTCCAGGGCGATGAACTGTGCGCTGACGTATACGTCATCCGCGTCGGTCATCGGATGGTCGCCGTTGACCTCCTGGAACCGCTCGAAGAGCCGCTGCTTCAGTTCCGTCTCCGGCACGGGGGGCCTCCGGCGTCATCAGCGCGGGCATCTCCCGCGCACGACTCCGCACGCTACGGGCCGGACGGTTCGGCGCTCACCGAACTGTGCGTGGCCGCCCACCGGCTGCCCGCCTCCCCGCTCACCGACATGATCGCCTCGACCGCGATGCCGACGGCGGACCTTGCGCCGGAAGACGCTGGTGTTTTTCCGCCTCGGCCGGGGCAACGATCGGGCCGGTTCGGCAGTCGTAGGGAGTGACGCACACCGGTCTTCCGCGTTCGCCACCGGCTGCCCTCGCGCGCGGTGTGGTCGACAGCAAGGACCGTCATCCCCTGGGAGGATTCATGAGCCGCTTCGCCGCACCGTCCAGCGACAGAGAAAGCGGCGGGCGTGACGTCGCCCCGCTCCTCGTCGCCGCACGTGCCGTACGGCACAAGCCCGTCGGTCGCGCCACGAGCCGCGGTGTCGTGGTGGGCGCCGTCGCCGTCCTGCTGGCGGGGACGGGCGCCTCGGCCGATGCCGCGCCCGGCGACCCGGTGGTCAGCGGTGCCGTCGTCAACTCCGGGCATGACGTCATCGTGGGCATCACGCACGACGTGCGGTTCCCGGTCGAGGTCACCGGATCCGATGACTCCGGTCTGTCGTTCGCCGATGTGGATCTGAAGGGGCCGCACGGCGGCTTCTACACCACCGATGCGTTCTGCCAGACCGCGACGGCATGCACGACGGCGTTCACGGTCAACGCCCACCCGGCCCCGGGCAGCGACGACCCGGTGGACCTGGCCAACGCCAACGCGGGAACGTGGTCGGTCGACGCCCTGGTCGACGCCAACGACGGCGATTCCGTCTTCGCCCCCGGCGTGGGGTCGTTCGGCCTCAAGCGTGCCGCGCGGCTCACGGTCGACGCCTCACCGGAACCGGTGGCCAAGGGCGCTCGTATCACCATCACCGGCAAGCTGGAGCGGGCCAACTGGGACACCTACCGGTACGCGGGATACGCGGGCCAAGCCGTGAAACTCCAGTTCCGCCCGAAGGGCAGCAGCACCTACACCACGGTGGCCACGGTGAACACCAGCGGCACCGGCACCCTTCGCACCACGGCCAAGGCGGTCAAGGACGGCTACTGGCGGTGGAGCTTCACCGGCACCACCACCACCGGCCCGGCCAAGGCCGCCGGCGACTACGTCGATGTGCGTCCCTGATCCGGCACGCACCGCCATGAGCGACAGCTGGGGACGTCGGCGGGGCGCGGGTGCCGCTGTTTCCGGTGAGTGAGCCACGCCGTCCGGCCCGACGGCGGTCCGGGCCGCCCCGGGGACCTGGCACCGGCCGGGTCCCGCCGCCTCCTGGGCGTGTCGGCTCATGACACCGGCTCCTCGCTGTCGGCTCGACGGGCGTGGGACATGAGGCGATCGGCGAGCGCGGTGACGAGGTCGCGCAGTTCATCGGGGCGCTCGATGACGAACGGCCGGTCGAGTGAGGCGAGTACCGGAGGCAACCAGTCCAGCCGCTCCGCCCGCAGTTCGACGCGCAGCCAGCGCTCGGTCGCCCGGTCCTCGCCCGCCACGGGCGCGTACTCCTCCAGGCTCGCGACGCTGGCGGGAAGGTGGGCGCGGATCTGCCCGACCGTCCCGTGGATCCGCAAGGTCACCTCATGCCGGTACTCGGCCGTGGCGAACGCCGACAACACGCGCTGTGCCGGACCGGGACCCACAGGCGCTTCGAATGAGCCGGGCAGGGTCCGTGCGTCCGCGATGCGATCGAGCCGGAAGGTTCGGTCCTCGCCGATCCGGGCGTCCTTGCCCGTGACGTACCAGCGGCCCGCGTGGGCGACGATCCCGTACGCGTGCAGCGTGCGTTCGCTGCGCCGTCCGTCGCGGTCGGTGTAGCGGACCGAGACCGGCCGGCGGTGGCGGACCGCATCGGCGACGGTGAGCAGGACCTCGGCGTCCGGGGTGTCGAACTCGCCGGGCTGATCCGTGAAGGCGAGAGCTTCCAGGAGTGTGTCGAGCCTGCGGGCGATGTGCTTGGGCAGCACCCGCCGGATCTTCGCCGATGCCGTCTCGCTCGCCGTGTGCTGCGTCGTCGTCAGCCCTGCTCGGCGGCCGGCGACCAGGCCGAGCAGGACGGCCAGCGCCTCGTCGTCGCTGAGCATGAGCGGAGGCAGGCGGTACCCGGGGGCGAGCCGGTACCCGCCGTAGCGGCCGCGCACCGATTCCACGGGCACGTCCAGATCGATCAGCTGGTCCACATACCGCCGCACGGTGCGTCCTTCGACGCCGAGCCGGTCGGCCAGCTCGGCCACCGTCCGGGTGCCGCCCGACTGGAGCAGCTCCAGGAGCGTCAGCACGCGGGCGGTCGGTCGGGGCATGTTCGCAGCCTAACGCGAATACAGGACCGATTCTGTCCCCTATTTCTCCTAGCCTGCGACGTGCACGCCTTCAGCACAGCCAAGGAGATTCCCATGAACTTCGTCTCGATCCGCATCATCACCGGCGACGTAGCGCGCCTCGTCGAGTTCTACGAGCGGGCCACGGGGGCGCGGGCGACGTGGGCCACCGAGGACTTCGCCGAACTCAGGACCGCGGGCGCCACCCTCGCGATCGCCGGCACCCGCACCGTCCCGCTGTTCGCCCCGGGTTCCGCTCGCCCGGCCGACAACCACAGCGTGATCACCGAGTTCCTCGTCGACGACGTGGACCGCGTCCACCAGAACCTGACCGGCTTCGTCACCGACTTCGTCACCGCGCCCACCACGATGCCCTGGGGCAACCGGTCGCTGCTGTTCCGCGACCCCGACGGCAACCTCGTCAACTTCTTCACCCCCGTCACCCCGGCGGCCATCGAGAAGTTCGCGCGCTGACGCCCGGACCACTCGCGGACATCCCGCGGCAGCTCACCTTCGAGGACTTCGTGCAACGAAGCTCCCGGGACGACACACCCGGGTGTGCGACCGTCGCGCTGTCGCCGTCGAGCCTGACCGCGCGGCCGCGCCTCCTCCGTCAGAGCTCCATGACGTCGAAAAGGGCCGACACATCGGGTTCCGCGGTGCGGTCCAGGTTCTGCTCTGCCCAGATGACCTTCCCCCGCGCCGCGTAGCGCGTGCCCCAGACGTCGGCGAACTGGGAGACCAGGAACAGACCGCGGCCTCCCTCGTCGGTGCTGGCCGCGCGCCGCAGCCGGGGCGAGGTGTTGCTGCCGTCCGACACCTCGCAGACCAGGGTGCGGCCCAGCAGCAGCCGGACACCCACGGGCGGGGCGCCGTAGCGGATCGCGTTGGTGAGGAGTTCGCTGAGGATCAGTTCCGTGGCGAACGCGACGCCCTCCAGCCGCCAGTCGGCCAGCTGCCGGCCCACTTCGCCGCGCACCCGGGAGACGGCCGTCACGTCGAACGGGACCTCCCAGGTGGCGACGCACGCGGGGTCGAGGGTCCGGGTGCGGGCGACGAGCAGCGCCACGTCGTCCTTGGGGCGCCCGGTCAGCATCGCCGCGACGAGGGCGCGGCAGGTCTCGTCCGGTGTCCGGTCGGTGTGCGCGATGGTCGAGGCGAGCAGTTCCAGGCCCTCGTCGATGTCCCGTCCGCGGTTCTCGACCAGGCCGTCGGTGAACAGGACGAGGCGGCTGCCCTCGGCCAGCTCCAGCTCGCCGGCCTCGAAGGGATGCCCGCCCACACCCAGCGGAGGCGACAGCGGAAGCTCGGGAAACGTGACCCTGCCCTGGGGATCCACCACGGCGGGCGCGAGGTGTCCGGCGCGGGAGAGGGTGCAGCGCCCGCAGACCGGGTCGTAGACGGCGAAGAGGCAGGTGGCGCCGGTGAGCGGTACCCGGTCGTCGTCGGCGCTCGCGGTCTGGGTGTCCAGCCGGGTCACCATCTCGTCCAGATGGCCGAGCAGCTCGTCCGGGGCCAGGTCCAGAGAACAGAAGTTCAGTACGGCCGTGCGCAGCCGTCCCATGGTGACCGCGGCCTGGAGCCCGTGCCCCACGACGTCACCGACGACGAGGGCCACCCGGAAGCCGGGCAGGGGGATGACGTCGAACCAGTCGCCGCCCACCCCGGACTGCGCCGGCAGATAGCGGGAGGCGATCTGCAGCACGTCCTGCTCCGGCAGGCCCAGCGGGAGGAGGTTGCGCTGCAGGGTCACGGCCATCGCGTGCTCGCGGGAGTACCGGCGTGCGTTGTCGATCGCCACGGCGGCCCGGGCCACCAGCTCCTCGGCGACGGCGACGTCCTCCTGCTCGAACCGGGGGGCGTCGGCGCCACGCCAGAAGTTGACCATGCCGAGGACCACTCCGCGGGCGCGCAGCGGCACCGTGATCAGCGAGTGGATGCCGTACTCAAGCGCCAGCCGGGCCCCCACGGGGTCCTGCGCCCGCCAGTCCTGGGCGGTGCGCAGGTCCGGTTCCAGGACGGCCCTGCCCCGGCGCAGAGCCACCGCCATCGGGGAGTCGGGCATGACGAACCGGATCAGGTCGCCCACCGGCTGAAGAGGCGGCCGGGCCCGGGCGGCGCACAGCGCGGTCCGGCGCATCTCGTGCACCGCGCCCGTGGGCTCCTCGCCGCGCAGGACCGAGTCGAGCAGCTCCACGGTGACGAAGTCGGCCATGCGGGGTACCGCCACCTCGGACAGCTCCTCGGCGGTGCGCCGCACGTCCAGCGTGGTGCCGATCCGCGTGCCCGCCTCGTACAGGAACGACAGCCGGCCCCGTGCCAGCTCGGCCTGCCCGGACAGGGCCCTCAGCTCCGTGGTGTCACGGAAGGTGGCGACCAGCCCCGGGGCACCGCCGTACGGGGCCGTGGGCCGGACGTTCACCGCCAGCAGCCGCTCCCCGGCCGGGATGACCTCGTCGGAGGCGGCCTCGCCGGACTCCAGCAGTCCGGTCAGGTCCGGGCTCAGTCCCAGCTGCGTGACGAGCCGCTGGTCGGCGTTCTTGGGCAGGTCCAGCAGCCGGCGGGCCTCGTCGTTGGCGAGCAGGACACGCCCGTCGCCGCCGACGATCAGCACCCCTTCGCGCACCGCGTGCAGCACCGCGTCGTGGTGTTCGTACATCCGGGTCATCTCGACCGGGCCGAGCCCGTGGGTCTGCCGGAGCAGCCGGCGGCTGATCAGGGCCGCGCCACCGGTCGCCAGGACGAGCGCGCCCGCCGCCGCGCCGAGCAGCAGGGGGATCTGCCGGTTCAGGACGTGACCCACGTTCGCGTACTGGATGCCGGCGGTGACCATGCCGACCACGCGTCTGCTCGCGTCCAGTACGGGTACGACCGCACGCACCGCGTCGGCCGGCCGGCCGTGGTACGTCTCGGTGAAGGTCTCGCCCGCGGCGGCCCGGCCGACACCCTCGGCCTTCGTGCCGATCAGCGCCGGGTCGGAGTCGGTGAGCCGGACCCCGTGTGTGTTCAGCACGCTGATGAAATCGAGTCCCGAGCCCTTCGTGGCCTGCTCCGACGCCGACTGGAGCCGGGCCGTGGGATCCGGCGAACGCAGCGCGAGGACCGTGCCGGGCGCGTGCGCGAACGCCTGCGCCGCGGCCAGCGAACGGTCCTTGGCGCTCTCCTCGGCGTCGTACCGCCCTTGCAGCACCAGGGCGCCGGCCCCGACCGCGACCAGGATCAGCATGATCAGGGCCTGGAGCAGAAAGACCTGCGCGGCGAGCGTGCCGACGCTCAGGGACGACGAAGGGCGGCGTCCGCGTGACGGCCAGGGCCGTCGGCCACGGGACGGATCGGATGACCACCCTGTGCCGGGCGGCGGCGCCGCTCTCGCCCGTGGGCGGCGGGAACGTCCGCGCATCTCCCCTTTCTAGCACCGCCGCTCCGGGATCGGCGACCGGGACGTCCGCCGAGGCGGCGCGGGCGGCACGCCGGTGCCGTGCGGGACGGGCCCGCCCGCGGACGTCCGTGCCCGGCGGGAGAAGCCGGGCATCCGCGGGCCCGCTCGGCACCCTTGCCCCGCCGCCGCGGGGCAGTCGCCGTCTCCCCGGTGCGCTCGCGGAGCGGGCCGGACGCCGTGTCACCGGCCCCGCGACACGAAGCGCCCGGTGATGTGTCTCACCGGCCCCGCGACACGTAACGCCCGGCGATGGCCAGGGCCGCCGCCATGATGCTCAGTTGAGGGTTCACCTCCGGGCAGCTCGGCAGCACCGAGCCGTCGGCGATCAGCACGCCGCCCACCCCGCGCAACCGCCCCTCCGGGTCCGCCGGTGAGCGCTCGGGGTCGGCGCCGGCCGCCGCCGTGCCCGTGGGGTGGAACGCGGAGACATGGAGGTGCCGTGCGTTCACCGTGGCGAGCAGCGTCTCCAGCTCGGCGGGGGTGCGGGCGCGCGGGGCGTGCGGAACGCCCGTCAGCACCTCCTCGGCGCCGGCGGCGAACAGCAGACGCCCCATGGCACGCTGTGCGCGGAGCAGCCGGCCGGCGTCGCGCGGCGCGAGGTCGTAGCGGGGCAGCGGGCGGGCGCGCCCGAGGACGCGGCCCGAGGGACGGTCGGCGATCATGGCGCCGAGAGTCGCCAGCCGTTCCGTCTCCTCCAGTTCGCGCCGCAGCTCGCGGCCGACACCGGGCAGGACGAACGAGCTCATCCCCGGAGGCGCCGCGGTGGCCTCGATGAGGATGCCGTCGGCCCGCAGCTGCTCCACCCCGACGCTCTGGAGGACGTTCCGCCGGCCGGTGACCGGGTGGCCGAAGCGGCCCGCGACGCTGAGCGCCGGGTGCACGCTGAGGTTGCGGCCGAGCCGCGGGTGGCCGCCCAGGCCGGAGCGGCGCAGCAGCGGCGGGGTGTGCAGAGTCCCCGCGGCGACCACGACCAGGGGGCTGAGGATCTCCAGTTCGCTGCCGTCCGGGCGGCGGACCAGCACCCCGGCGGCCCGGGGGCCGCCCGGCCCGTCCCGGTCGGTGAGGATCCGCCGTACCCACGCGCCGGTCACGATCCGGGCGCCGGCCGCGCACGCGTCGGGGAGCACGGACAGCTGGACGCTCTGCTTGGCGCCGGCGGGGCAGCCGACGACACACTGGCAGGAGCCCCGGCAGCCGGGGGCGTTGCGCCGCAGAGGAGCGGCGGCCCACCCCAGTTCCCTGGCCCCGGCCAGCGCGAGCAGCCCGTTGCCGCCGAGGACGTCCAGCGGCTGCGGCGCCACCCGAAGAGCGCGTTCGACCTCGTCGAGCCGGGTGCCGAAGCCCTCGGCGGCCGCGAACCCGTGCCGGTTCAGCCAGCGGGCGACGACGTGATCCGGCGTGCGGTAGCAGGTACCGGAGTTGACCACGGTGGTACCGCCGACGGCCCGGCCCACGGGCAGGACCAGCGGCGGGTTCCCCACGGCGATGGTCGCGCCGCCGTCCCGGTACAGGTCGGCGAAGCGGTCGAGCGGAGCCCGCCGCCCGAACGACGCGGTCGAGTGGTGTTCGCCCTCTTCGAGGACCACCACGCGCAGGCCGGCGGCGGCGAGCGTCCGGGCGGCCGTCGCACCCCCGGCGCCCGATCCCACGACGACCGCGTCGGCGGTGGACCGCGTGGGCCAGTCACGGGCGGGCGTGCAGTCGAGCGGCGGGTCCTCGGGCGCGGACGCCGAAGGCGCGGGCCCGCGGTGCAGCATCCGCTCGGTGCCGGCGGCCAGCAGGAGCGGCATCTTGACCGCGTCCAGGAGCGGCAGCAGGGTCCGGCGCGCGGCGAGCGACGCCAGCACGCGCTCCCGCTCCCGCGCGCCGAGCGCGGTCAGCCGCCGGCCGGTGCGGGCGACGGCGTAGGCGTCGATCGCCGCGGCGGCGCCCCGTACCGCGGCGCGTGCCGGGGCCGGCATGACGTCGAGCAGGGCCGTGACGCGCCGGGGCACGGCCTCGGTCCAGGGGGCCGTGCCGTCGTCGGCGAGGACGGCGGCCACCAGGCCCGTCAGAGCGCGGGGAGCCGTGTTCACCGGTCGCCCACCTCCGCGTGCGCGGTGCCCGTCAGCCGCCATGCCGCCTCCGGCCGCCAGCGGCCCCGCCAGCGCTCCAGGGACACCTCCGCGTCCGCTCTCCCGCTGTTGCGGCACACGGCGGCGGAACCGTCCGGATCGGTGTAGTCGAGGGCGAGCGTGCCGTCCGGCGGCAGGGTCACGGTCACCCGGACGCGGCGCAGGCCCGCCCGGCCCTCCACCCGCCACCGCGGAAGACCGATGTCCGCGCGGAACCGTCCGATGCCCGCCCAGCCCACGGCCGACCGCTCCGCCCGCCGGGGCCAGCCGCGGCCGTTGCGGTACAGGCGCAGGAACACCAGGGGCGGCAGCCGGTCGAGTCCGCGCCGCATCGACACCGCGGCGACCACCTCCAGCACGTCACCGCCTCCGAGGTCGGCATGGAGCCAGGCCCAGCGACGGGCGTTGCCGTGGCCGTAGATGCGGGCGCTCGCGCCGGGCGCGTCCCTGAGCCGCAGTTCGCGGGTGCCGTGGCGGACGGTTCCGCGGTAGCGGGCCCGGGCCGCGGGCAGCATGTGGGAGGCCGGCAGCCAGGGGTGCCGCCAGGACCAGCGAGGGAAGGTGTGCAACGGCGGGCCCTGGGGCTCCTCGGTGAGCGCCCAGGCGAACGGACCGGCCGATCCGCGGAGGCGGCCGGGGGCGGCACTGATGCCGCCGGCCGAGAAGCCCCGTGGGTCGCCCGTCCAGGGGGTGGGGCCGAAGCGGGCGTGCTCGGCCGGGCCGCCCGGGGGGAACACGGCGACCCAGCCGTGGGCGTAGGCGGGCCCGCCGTCGCGCGGGGCGACGACCTCGTGATGCAGCCAGACGCCGCTGCCGGTCGCCGGATCGGTCAGGGTGGTGTACCAGACCTCGGTCCGCCCCGGGGTTCCGTCCCAGCGCGGCGCGAGACTCCGCTCGGCCTCGGCCGCCCGGGGGAACCGGAAACCGGCGAGGAAGGGCAGCAGGCCGGTGGCGAGGGGGAAGCGCAGCACGCCCTCGCCGACGCGTTCACCGTCCTCGTAGAGCGTGTACGGCAGTACGGTCATCGAGGACACGGGACGTTTGAGCGACAGCGACTTCCAGCCGTCCAGGAGCAGCCGCCGGCCCTCCAGTCGGAAGCCGAGCCGGTAGCGGATCCTGCGGCGTGCCAGCGGCGAGATCTCCAACTCGCCCTCGGCTTCCGGGTCGTCGGCCCGGCCGGCTATCCGGATCCGTCCCGTCAGCCGCGCCCGGGTCGTGCGACGGGTCGGCATCAGGCTGTCGGCGCGGGCCAGGAGGTCCAGCCGCACTGGGCGGTCGCTGTCGTCGCCGGCCAGCCGGACCCGGCCCAGCATCGTCTCCCGGAACACCGTTCCGCGTGCGGTCACCGGGCATCCCCCGGGCGTCCGCCGGAGCGTGCGAGCCCTTCGAGCATGATGCGTTCCGTCGTCGACAGATAGTGTCCCGCGGCGGTGCGCGCGGCTGCCGGGTCACCGGCCGCCACGGCCTCGACGACCGGTGCCAGCCGGCCGTGCGCCGCCCGCGCGTCCGCGAACGGCCCCGCCAGCGCGGCACGCAGCGGCAGGTACGCGTTGAACAAGGTGTTGGTCAGCAGGACGTACACGCGGTTGCCGGTGGCCCGGGCCAGTGCCCGGTGCACCTCGGCGTCCGCCAGCTGCGCCGGGTCGCCGCCGTCCGCGGCTCCCACGGCCGCCAGCAGCCGCCGCAGTTCGGTGACCTGTTCCGCCGTGGCGCGGTCCGCGGCGCGCTCGGCGATCAACGCGCCGACACTGCGGCGGACTTCGAAGATCTCCCCGATCCAGTCGGGGCTGTGACGCACCAGCATGGGCAGCAGATCGGTGCCGCCCAGGCGCAGGAAGTCCCGTACCCGTGTCCCCACGCCGTGCCGCGTCTCCAGCAGCCCGGACTGCACCAGCCGGCCGAACGCGTGCTTGAGCGTGGTGCGGGTGACCCCGAAGCCGTCGGCGAGTTCGCGCTCGGGAGGCAGATAGCTGCCGGCCGGGTGACGCCCGGCGAGGATGTCCTCGCGCAGCTTCCTCTCCAGTACGTCGACGATCGTCTCGCGCGGCAGTGCTTCCACCCGGGCCTCCAACGACACAGTGGTTCAGTGGCTGAGCCACTCAACCAATAGCGGGCGGGGGAGTCAATGGCCGTGACGGAACATGCCGTTGAAAGGACCAATCACGGCGTGCCGTGGTCCGGCACACCAGGCTGGACGTCTTGTCGAGTTCCGGTGACAGGAGTCCGTGTGCGCAGACCACGTATGCCGAAGCCCGGACATACCGGTCGAGAGCCGGAGGACGGCGCCGGTCCGCGGACGTACTTGCCGGCACCTCCGGCGTGGATGCGATGGCTGCCGGTCCTGTACGTCGTGGTCCTCCTGCTCCTGGAGCCCGTGACGCCCGTGCAGTGGCCGGTGAGCTTCGTGCTGATCGCGCTGCCGCTGGTGACCGCCTTCGCCCACGGGCCCGTCGTCGTCGCCGGCTCCACGGTCTTCGCCATCCTCCTGGAAGGAGTCCTGGCCGGCACCCCGTGCTGTGCCGGCCGGGAGGTCGGCTATCTGTGGGACCGCCATTACGTGGCCGCCTACATCTGCACCGCACTGGTGGGCGTCCTCGGCACGATCCTGGCCGCGCACCGCACCCACCGTGAACGCACGCTGGCCGACGTCCGCTTCGTGGCCGACATCGCACAGCGGGTCCTGCTCAGACCGGTGCCCCACCGGATCGGCGGTCTCCACCTGGAGAGCCTGTATCTGTCGGCCGCCGCGGAGGCCCGCATCGGCGGCGATCTCTACGAGGCCGTCCCCACCCGGTACGGCGTCCGTCTGCTCATCGGCGACGTCCGCGGCAAGGGGCTGCTGGCGGTGGAGACCGCCGCGGCCCTGCTCGGCGCGTTCCGTGAGGCGGCACACGACGAAGCCGCTCTTCCCGCCCTGGCCGACCGGGTGGAGACCAGCATGAGCCGCAGGGCGAGCCAGCTGGGCGGAAGCGAGGTGGGCGAACGGTTCGTCACCGCCGTCTTCGTGGAGATCCCCACCCACGTCCCGCGGATCCACGTCGTCAACTGCGGCCATCCGCCCCCGATCCGCATCCGCTCGGGCGAGGTGAGCGAGCTGGACCGGGGACGCTCGGCACCGCCGCTCAACCTGGGCATGCTGCTCGGGGAGCCGTACCACGTCGACGACTACTCGTTCCACCCCGGCGACCAGCTCCTGCTGTACACGGACGGCATCACGGAGACACGCGACGCGGCCGGCTCCTTCTACCCCCTGCTCCAGCGTCTGCGTTCCTGGCCCTCCCTGCCGCCGGGAGGACTTCTGGAACGGCTCCACCACGACCTGCTGGACTACAGCGGCGACCGGCTGGAGGACGACATCGCCGCGCTCGCCGTCTGCCTCTCCGCCGACGGCGGACCCGTACCGCCTCCGTCGCCGGCCGGTTGAGCGCGGTGCGCGGAGTGCGGCGGCCTTCCCGGGATCAGAAAGCGGTGTGGGCGAACCAGCGGTCGAGAACCGTGACGTCTCCCGAGACGTCGAACACGGACTCCCGGTACGACCGCCGCCCGTAGAGCAGGAGCAGGAGAGCAGTCGCCGGCCCCTCCACTGCCGCGGTGGGGGCCGCGGACCCCGCGTCGCCGTCGGTGCGCGGCAGCAGCCGGAAGCCGTCCGCGTCCAGGCGCACCCGCCACTCCTCGCCGCCCGCGCCACCGGCATCCGAGCACCGGAACAGGAGGATCTCGCCGTCGCCGCGCAGCTTCGTCACCTCGGGCGCGAAGAGTCCCGCGCGGGGGAGGTTGACGAGGAACTCGTCCACCCCGTCCGCGGCCAGCACGGGGTCGACGTCCGGCTCGCGGCCGAGGGCACGTTCGGCGTCCACCCGGTGCACCAGCGTCTCGAAGAGCATCCGGCGGGCCCAGAACCGCGCGTGCTGGTCCTCGCCCCAGGCCCACATCGCCGCGTGGGGGTCGGTGTCCCGCAGTACCGCCGACACCTCGGGCACCCCGTCCGCCACCCAGCCGGCGTAGTCCCGCGCCCGGTCGGGCAGCCCCAGTTCCACGTCACGGCTGCGCGGAGGCTCCTGCACGCGCCGGCTCAGCAGGACGCAGAACCAGCGCTGCACCGCCCCCACATGCCGCGTCAGGTCGGCCAGCGTCCAGTCGGGGCAGGAGGGCACGGGCCTCGCGGGGTCGGCGTCCGCGACCACGTCGGCGAAGACGCGGGTCTCCCGTTCGATGGCCTCGCGGTAGGTGTCGTACGGCAGGGGATGCCCCGCCCCGCTCGTCGTCGCCATGTGGTGCCGCCGTTCTGTGCTCGACCCGGATTCCCGTCGTGATCAGTGTGGACGCTGGAGCGCGCTCGAAGGCAAATCGGCGCACCCCGGCGACGGCCGCGAACGACGACCGCCCGGTGCCGGGTCCGCGGCTCAGTGGCGGACCCGGCACCGGGCGGCTGTCAGCCGGTGGTCAGGACTGGGGAACCAGTTGGAAGCTCTGGGTGCCCGAGCCGTCGCACGGCCGCTGGGTGAGCTGGACGCTGTCGGTGGCGGAGGCGGACGCGGTCAGGCACTTCCCGCTGTGCCGGGCGGTGAAGCGGTACCGGCCGGTGGCCTCCTTCACGGGCTGCCACTGCTGGTTGGTGCCGCCGGCGTAGGACCACAGTTGCAGGGGCGCGTTGTCCGCCGTGGAGCGGTCGACGACATCGATGACCTGCTGGGGGTTGTTCCGGGCGGTGATGCGCAGGTAGCCGCTGTCGGTGGACCGGAACTGGAACTGCTGTGCCGCGGTGGCGTTGCAGGTGTACTGCTGGACGACCGTCCCGTCGGCCGTGCCGGCCGCGCGGGTGTCGACGCATGTTCCGTTGCCCTGGTTGCGGACGGTGTACCACGAGGTCTCGGAGATGCCGTCCGCCGGCGGCTGGGTGGACGCCGCGCCGCCCAGCCACTTGAGCCCGTCCAGGAGGAACCGGTTCTGCGTCGCGCTGGCGAAGGTGGACGACAGCGTCGTGCCGGTGTCGTAGTTCATCGCGTTGTGACCGAAGTTCGCGTACAGCATCCGGTACTTGGTGTTCGTCCACAGGATCGGGTAGTAGCCGCTGTACCAGGTCTGGGCGGGATCGGTGCCGAGCGGGAAGCTGGTGGCGTCGACGGAGGCCAGGATCTTGATGTCGGGGTTCTGGCGCAGGTCGTTGGACCAGCTGTACCACTCGCTGACGGACGAGGTGAACGTCGCGGGCAGGTTCTGGGTGGCGGGATGCGTGCGGTCCTCCACCCGGAGGACCGCCGTGGTCGGCCCCCAGGTGTTGGAGCGGAAGTTCCCGCTGCCCAGGAACTGGTTGTGGTACCACGGCCAGCTCTGCGCGTCGGTGGTGAAGGCCGACACATGGAAGCCCATCCACGCGCCGCCGTTGCGCATGTACCGCTCGAAGCCCGTGCGCTGGGCGGCGCTCTGCGGCAGGTCGTCGAGGAAGAGGACGACCTGATAGCCGTCGACGCCGCCGTTCGCGAGGAGGTCCCAGTTGTTGCTGGCGGTGTAGGTGAAGCCGTTCGCGGCCGCCTGCCGGGGGAACCAGCTGTTGGCCTCGTGGACGAAGCTGATGTGAGCGGCGTCCCAGGTGCCGTTGTAGAGCGCCAGCACGCGGAACGGCTGCGCGGCCGCCGCGGCCTGGGCGGGTGGCTGGGCCGCCAGACCCCACAGAGTCGCGAGCAGGAACGCCAGCCATACGGGCACGCGTACTGCACCGGATCTCACCTGTCGCATCCGATTTTCCCTTCGGGACGGGCCGCGAGCGAAGCGGTTCATGTATGTGGCCGCTGGGCGTATGCGTGGAAGGTGCTGGCCCGTGAACCTAAAGGTATGGACCAAACCCGTCAAGAGGTGACGTCAGGAAAGCCTCCGCGGCTCTGATGAGTTGCGCACTTGTAGGCAGGGGGAACCGCGGGCGGCCCGGTCACGGTCGCGGCGAGGTGACCGTGGCCGCCCCGGCTCTCGTCCCTCCGGCTCAGCAGCCGGTGTGCTCGCCCGCCGCCGGATCCAGGGCGTCGAGGACCAGACGGACGGCGACCGGGTCGTAGCTGATGTCGATGTGGTCGCTCGTGTTCGTGAGGCAGTACGCCTGTACGGTCCGATTGGCGACGTTGGCCGCCGGTGCGAGGTAGGACGACGTGAAGGGCGTGACCACCTGGTCGTGCACGGTGGCGATGACGGTGTAGTCGACGCCCGGGACCGTGCCGCCACCGGAGTTGAGGTCCCGGAGGAAGTCCGAGCCCACGAGCTGCTGCTCGCAGGAGGCGCAGGAGACGCCGAGGAGTTCGTCGGCTCCCGGTGTCGCGCGTGCCATGAGGCCCATCCCCTGGAACGTGGTGCCGTGGTTGGGCGGGGTCAGCGCCACGAGCTTGGCCACCTTGTCGGCGCCGCCGAGTCTGTCGATGTAGTAGCGCGGCATCAGCCCGCCCTGGGAGTGGCCGACGATGTCCGCCTCCGCCGCACCGGTCGCGCCGAGCACCCGGTCGACGAAGGCGCTGAGCTGCCCGGCGGAGGCCGCCATGTCACCCGTCGCCTTCAGCGGGGCGGCGTCCGGGGCGCCGTAGTTCAGCGCGTAGACGCAGTATCCGGCCCGCTTCAGGCGCGGCGCGAGCGCCGCCCAGTTGGCGTAGCGGTTCTCGAAGGTGCCGTGCACCAGGACGACCGGGTGCGGATGGGCGGGTCCGGGGCGGCAGGCCCAGTCGTTCGCGCCCGCGGGGACCGCCGTGGGGTGCAGGAGGGAGTATCTGAACGCGGACGAGAAGCCGGTCTGCTCGGGTCCCTGGGGCTCGGTGACGGTGTCCGCCGCGGCGGCGCTCGCCCTGCCCGTACCGGCGGATTCCTGCGCCGCCACGGCGTGTCCGCCGGTCAGCGAGGACAGGCCCAGTCCGAGGGTCACCGCGAGGCCCGCGGCGGTCGCGGTCAGTCCGCGTCGGCGCCGCGCACGCCGGCTCTCGCGCGGACGGAGGGGCGTGGTCCCGTTGTCGGTCATGGTCGATCTCCTTGTCCCGGGCGCCGGCACGGTCCGCGGCAGGCGGAGCCACAGGAGTTACCGGCGCGTAGCATCGGGATCACGCTGGACGCCGGGCCGGGCCCGGCACCAGCGATGTCGTGCACGCCGGGCAAAAGGTGTCACCCGTGTGACACTTCCGCGTGACGGCGGCGCAACGGGGCGACACCGCAGGGCACGCTGACGGGCGTGGGGGAGGAGGCGATGCCGATGTCGACGCGGGTGCCGGACGAGGTGTTCACCCGCCGCCCCTGGCGCGCGCTCCCGCCGGGGCTCGCCGTGGTGCTGCGGCCTCGGATCGACGCCATCGCGGCGGACATGATCGACGTCATCAGGGACGAGGTGCCCGCCTATCGGCGGCCGCTCGACTCCGCCTTCGGGCGCGACCTCGCCGGATCGGTCCGCCGGGCGATCGGTCAGTTCGTGGAACTGACCGAGGAACCCCACAGCCGGCAGGACCACCACACGCACCACTTCCGCACGCTCGGCCGGCTGGAGTTCCTCAACGGCCGTACCACCGACGCGCTCCAGGCCGCCTTCCGGGTGGGTGCGCGCGTGGGCGCCCGGCTCTACGCCGAGACCGCGCAGTCCGCGTCCCTGCCGCTGGAGGTGGTGCTGCCGCTCCACGAGGCGGTGCTCACCCACATCAACGTCCTGTCGAACGAGTCGGTGAAGGGCTACGCGGCCGCCCAGGCCACGGCCGAGGGCGGCCTCCGGCGCAGCCGGCGGACGCTGGCCGCCTGTCTGCTGGACCAGCAGCGCGCGGCGCACGGGGACATGGTGAAGCGCCTTGCCGCGCAGGCGGAGTGGCCCCTGCCGGACGCGGTCGCGTGCCTGCTGGTGCGCCAGGCCGCCGGCACCGGGCGCCTGTCCGGGCTCGGGCAGGAGCGCGACGCGGAGATCCTCGCCGTGACGCACGGCGCCGACCTCGTCCTGATCGTGGCGGACCCGGAGCGCGAGGGAACGGTGGAGCGGCTGCGCCGGGCCGTCCGCGGGCGGACGGCGGCGCTCGGTCCCGCGGTGGCCCCCCGGGACGCCTGGGTGTCGCTGCACTGCGCCCGGCTGATGCTGGCCGGCCGTGCCGCCACCGCGAACGGGGACCCCATGACCGGTGCCGGAGCCTTCGTCAGCGCCGGTGACGGGCTGGCGGAGGCACATCTGCGGCACGGGATCCACATCGGCCGGCTGTTGGGCGACCGGGTGCTGGGCGTTCTGGGGGAGCTGCCGCCCGGGCGGGCCGCCCGGCTGGCGGAGACGCTCGACGCGCTGCTGATGTCGTGGAGCCGGACGGCTCCGGAGGTGGCCCGGGCCCTGGACATCCATCCCCAGACGGCCCGGAAGCGGCTACGGCGGCTGGAGGAGCTGTTCGGGGAACGACTGAGCGACCCCGCCTTCCGCTTCGAGGCACTGCTGGCCCTGCGGACGCGGGCGTTGGCACCGGGACGCGACGCCCGGCTGTCGCCGGCCGAGTGAGAACCGCCCCGCCGGGCTCAGCCCACCGGCTCCACGGCGCTGTCCGTGGGCAGGGTGCGCATGCCGCGCAGCGGTGACAGGAACGCGGGCAGGACGCTCAGCGTCATGCCGGCCGTACCGATCCACAAGGTGGCCGTCGCTCCGAACGAGGCACCCGACGCTCCGCCCAGGAGTCCGCCCAGCGGAATGCCGCCCCAGGACACGAACCGGGCCGTCGCGCTCGTCCGGCCCAGCAGCCGGTCCGGGGTGAGGGCCTGCTGGAAGCTGGACTGGGCCACGACACGGACGACCCCGCCGAGGGACAGGGCCGCGAGCCCGAGCGCCGCCACGCACACGCTCCAGCCGGGCCGGGCGAGCGGCATCAGAGCGGTCGGCGGACAGGTGACCAGCGGCGCGAGCCAGACGACCCGGCCCTGCCCGATCCGACGGGAGACCGCGGTGGCCGACAGCGCGCCCAGCAGGGCGCCGCATCCCATTCCCGACAGGACGAGTCCGATGCCGAACGACCCGAGTCCCGCTTCCCGTTCCAGGAAGACCAGCAGCATGGTCTGATACATCACGAGGAACAGATTGAACGCCGCGTCCCCCAGCATGACGGCCCGCAGGGCGGGCTGCCGGAGGACGAACCTCAGCCCCTCCCTGATCTCCCGGCCCAGCCGAGGGCGCTCATCCGGCTCCGGCCGCTGTTCACGCCGGCGGATGGTGCACGCCAGCAGCCCCGACATCGCCATCCCCGCCGAACTCGCCAGCAGGGTCGCCGGGGCCCCGACCAGGCCGACCAGCGGCCCCGCCACCGCCGGTCCGCCGATGCTGGTCACCGAGCGGATGGCCGAGAGTTTCGCGTTTCCCTCCAGGAGCCTGCCGCGTCCCACCAGGTGCGGGAGATAGCTGACGTACGCGACGTCGAAGAAGACGGTCAGCACTCCATGGACCAGGGCGACGGTGTAGAGCCACCGGACGCCGAGAAGACCCGCCCACCACGCCACCGGTATCGTCAGCAGGACCAGCGCGCGCACGAGATCGGTGCTGATCAGCACCGACCGCTTCCGCACCCGGTCCACCCACGCGCCCGCCGGCAGCCCGACCAGCAGCGAGCCCGCCGTGGTCGCCGCGCTCAGCGCCCCGACCTGGAACTCGTCGGCATGCAGGGCGGTGATGGCCACCAAGGGCAACGCCAGGAAGATGATGCGATCGCCCAGCTGCCCGAGGGCGGTGGCGGCGGACAGACGGCCGAAATCCGGATCACGTAAAAGCCCGAATCGAGTGGGATCCGGCATGGCGAGTCTCCTGCTGTCGTGAGGGAGAGGAAGGTTCCGTGCGGCGCACCGGCTACGGGCGGTCGACTCCGAACTCGTAGACCACTTCGCGGCGCGCGTCCGGGATGACGATGTCGGCGGTCTCCACCGGGCGTCCGTCCGTGTCGTGGATGGTCCGCTCGATGCGCAGCACGAGGTCACCGGCGCCGATCCCCAGCAGATGCGCCTGCGTCCGGGTGGCGCGAGCGGGACGCGGCACCTCGACCACGGTGTCGACGACGACGCCGATGGAACGCATCCGCTCGACCACCCCCTTGCCCGCCAGGGGACCCGTCTCGGGCAGCGTGACCGGCGTTCCGGCCGTGAGGGCCATCGGTTCCCAGGACTCGGAGAGCTGGACGGGCTGCCCCTCGGCGAGGAACTCGTACCGCGTGCGGACACACGGGTCGCCGGGTCTGACGCCGAGCCGCTCGGCGATCGCCTCGGGGGCGGGGACGCCCGCCTCACTCTCCGCCTCCCAGGCGTCGGCCCTGCCGCGTTCCCTCAGGCCGTCGCGAGAGCCGGCCCGGCGCTCGTGGTGCCGGGAGCGGACCAGCCGCAGGCGCTCACGCGACGGACGCACATAGGTGCCCGAGCCGGCGCGGCCTTCGAGGAGTCCGTCGACGATCAGACGGTCCATGGCCCGCTGCACGACATTGCGCCCCACCCCGTACTCCTCGGCGAGCCGCACCCGGGACGGCAGCCGCTCGCCGACCGCCCACTCTCCCGCGAGGAGCCGGGCGCGCAGCGCCTCGGCCACTGCGAGATACGGTGCCTCTCGGGGCATGGGACGACCCTCCGTGTGTTCCACTGCGTGCCCCCGGTGATCCCGGGCCGAGTCGGAAAGCTACTGCACCGCGAGAAAGCTGCTGGAGTAGAAACACGCGGGGGCGTGCCCTCCCGGCTCGGCATGCTTCACCGGCACCGGAGCGGGGCAGGACGGCTCCATGACCGACCTTCCCAAGGAGATCCGCGAGAGGATCGAAGCCCCCGAGATCTGGTACGTCGCCACGGTCGACGCCGACGGCGCGCCGCATGTCAGCCCGATGTGGGTCGGCCTCGAAGGCGGCCTCGTCTACTTCAACACCGCCGTCGGACGCGTCAAGGAACGCAATCTGCGCCGCGATCCGCGGGTCTGCCTGTCCCACGCCGACCGGGCGGACCCCTACGACCGCGTCCAGATCCGCGGCCGGGTGGTCCGGTTCGCCGAGGGCCCGGAGGCCGACCGGAACATGGACCGGCTGGCGGCCCGCTACGTCGGCACCGAGCGGTTCGAGTGGGGGATCCCGGGCGAACGGCGCGTCGTCGCGTACGTCGAGCCGACCAAGGTACGGCACGTGACCGGTGTCGAACCCCTCCCGCCCGGCGCCCCCGGCGCGGGGAGCCCGTCCGGTCCCCGGGGGTGAACCGCGCGCGCGTCGGAGCGCGCGTGCGGACGGAGCCGGTCCGGGCACGCCGCCGGCCGGCGCGCGGTGGGCGGAGACCGGGCCCGTGCCCGGTCGGGTGCGGTGGGCGGAGACCGGAGCCGTGCCCGGTCGCGCAGGTGTCGTAACCGCCGCCGGCGAACATGGGCCGAAGGGCCCAATTCACATGCCGCCGTGTCTGGCCGCGGCGATCCAGGGCATTCGGTGTTGCGAATCACCGTACGAACGGCCTTATGGAAGGAGCCGTGCCATGCCCCAGGACTTCACGCCCGCGTACACCGTCCCCGGTATCGAGCGGGAGGAGGCCGGTCGGCTCATCGGCCTGCTGCGCACGAGGCTGCACGCGCTGAACGACCTGCACCTCACCCTCAAGCATGTGCACTGGAACGTCGTGGGACCCCACTTCATCGCCGTGCACGAGATGATCGACCCCCAGGTGGACCGGGTCCGCGAGATGGCCGACGACCTCGCCGAGCGCATCGCCGCGCTCGGCGGAGTCGCCCAGGGCACGCCGGGCGCGCTGGTGGCCGAGCGGAACTGGGAGGACTACTCCCTCGGCCGTGCCGACGCGATCGCCCACCTCGGTGCCCTGGACCTCGTGTACACCGGGATCGTCGAGGACGTGCGCGCCACGATCAAGGTGGCGGGGGAGATCGACACCGCGACCGAGGATCTCCTCATCGAGCAGCTGCGGGACCTGGAGCAGTTCCAGTGGTTCGTGCGCGCCCACCTGGAGAGCGCGGGCGGCAAGCTCGCCACCGCGGGAGCCCGCACCGAGGAGGAGGCGGCGGCGCGCGGCGACCGGATCGGCTGACGCGCCGGACGGTCGCCGCGCGGACAGGCGTACCCGCGGCGACCGTCACGGCCGTCGCGCCGCACACGGACGCGGCCCCGCCGTGGCCCGTGAGCACCCCGGTACGATGCGTCGGTGGACACGGAGACGAGCGGCGGGCGCCCGGCACGGCAAGGCGGCGGGGACACCGGTGCGGCCTCCCGTGCCGTCGGCGAGCCGCCTGCCGCCGCCGACACCCCCGCCGCCGGGGCCCCCGCCGTCGGCGACGGCCCCGCCTTCGCGGGCGACCTGCCGGCTTTCGCGGTGCAGCTGCGCCGGCTGCACGGCGAGGTCGGCCGGGTCGTCCAGCAGTACGCGGCCCGTCAGAATCTGCACGCCACCGACGTGCAGGCGCTGGCCGCCATCCTCGACGCGCCCGAGCCGATGACGCCCGGCCGGCTCCGTGCCGTGCTGGGCCTCACCTCGGGCGCGGTCACCGCTTGCGTGGACCGGCTGGAGCGCGCCGGACACGTCCGCCGGGTGCGGGAGGACACCGACCGCCGGGTGGTGCGCCTGTACTACGCCGCTGACGCCCGCGCCGCCGCGCGTACCCATTTCCGTCCGCTCGCCGAAGCCCTGCGCCGGGCCGGGGCGGGCTTCGACGAGCACGAGCTGACCGTGGCCCTGCGGTTCCTTACGGCACTGAACGAGGCCCTCGCCCAGGTGCCCGGGGAGCCCGCCGGCCGCTGAGAGAAGCGGTTCGCTTCAAGAGCGCGACGCCTGCATCCGGGCGGGCGGCGCCCGGGGAAGCGATGGTGATCACGCCTTCCGTCTCGGGGCGAGATTAACTCAATCATTGAGATTGTTTATGGTTGAGATTCCACTGCCACCCCGTACCGAGGAGTCGCATGACGCCCCCGCTCCGTCGAGCCCGCAGGCTCGTGCCGCTCGCGTTGATCGCCGTATGGCTGGTGGCCGGAGCCCTGCTGGGGCCCTTCGCCGGACGACTCGGCGAGGTCGCCACCGACGACCGGGCCGCCTTCCTCCCGCGCAGCGCCGAGTCCACCCGCGTCCTGCGCGAACAGTCCGCCTTCCAGCAGCGCGAGACCCTCCCGGTGATCGTGCTCTGGACCGCCGAGGGCGGGGGGACCGTCGAAGGGCGGCAGCGGCCGGCCACCGCGGCGGTGGCCGCGCTCGCCGGTACACCGGGCACGGCCGGTTCCCCCTCCCCGGCCCTGCCCTCGCACGACCGCGGCGCGCTCCAGGCCGTCGTGCCCCTGCGCCCCGATCTCGGCGACCGGCTCGCGCCCACACTGGAGCGGGTGCGGGCGGCAGCCGAGAAGGTGCCTGGCACCCGGGTGCGACTGGCCGGGCCGGCCGCCACCCAGGCCGACCTGGCGGACGCCTTCTCCGGGATCGACGGAGTGCTGCTCGCCGTCGCGCTGGCCACCGTCCTGGTCATCCTGCTGCTGGTCTACCGCTCCCTGCTGCTGCCGCTCGCCGTCATCACCGGCGCGGTCTTCGCCCTGGGACTCGCCTGTGCCGTGGTGTACGTGCTGGCCGACCACGACCTGGTACGTGTCGACGGGCAGGTGCAGGGCATCCTCTCGATCCTGGTCATCGGCGCCGCGACGGACTACGCGCTGCTGGTCACCGCGCGCTGCCGGGAGGAACTGGCCGCCGGCCGGGACCGTGCCGCCGCCGCCCGCGCCGCCCTGCGCCGCTCGGCCCCGGCCGTCCTGGCCAGCGCCGGCACCGTCGCCCTCGGTCTGATCGCCCTGCTGCTGAGCGACCTCACGAACAACCGGGCGCTCGGGCCGGTCGGCGCCGTCGGCATCGCGTGCGCCGTCCTCAGTGCGCTCACCTTTCTGCCCGCCGTCCTGGCCGTCCTCGGCCGCCGCGCCTACTGGCCGGCGCGGCCCGAGAGCAGGACCGGCGCCACCGGGCTGTGGCAGCGCGTCGCCCGCCTGGTCGACCGGGCACCGCGCCGGGTCTGGGCGCTGACCCTGACCGGGCTGCTCGTCTGCTCGGCGGGCGCCTTCACGCTGGACTCGCGGGGCGTGCCGCTGAACGAGACGTTCGTGCGGGACGTGCCGTCCGTCGCCGCCGGGCAGGTCCTGGCCCGGCACTTCCCGGCCGGCGCGGGCACGCCCGTGGTGATCATCGCCGACGCCGCCTCCGCCGACCGCGTACAGCACACGGTGCGCCACACCCCCGGCATCGCGGCGGTGACCGCGACCGGTGCCCAGGGCCGCCCGGCGGCCCGTCCACGGGCCGTGGGCGGCCGGGTCGGGTTCGAGGCCACCGCGGAGGCGGCTCCCGACACGCAGGCCGCCCGGGACACCGTGGCCCGGCTGCGCACCGCGCTGCACGAACTCCCCGGCGCGCACGCTCTCGTCGGCGGCTACACCGCGCAGCAGTACGACACCCTGCGCGCGGCCGAACGCGACCGCACGGTCATCGTCCCGGTCGTGCTCGCCGTGATTCTGGCCATCCTCGCGCTGCTGCTGCGTTCCCTCGCGATGCCCGTTCTGCTGGTGCTGACCGTCGCGCTCAACTTCACCGCGACCCTCGGCGCGGCGGCGCTGGTCTTCCGTGACCTGTTCGGCTTCAGCGGCACCGACCCGTCCGTGCCGTTGTACGGGTTCGTCTTCCTGGTCGCTCTCGGCGTCGACTACAACATCTTCCTGATGTCCCGGGTCCGCGAGGAGACCCTGCGCCACGGCACCCGCGAGGGCGTCCGGCGCGGCCTCGTCACCACCGGCGGGGTCATCACCTCCGCCGGGGTGGTGCTCGCCGCCACCTTCGCCGCGCTCGGTGTCATTCCGCTGGCGTTCCTGGTGCAGATCGCCTTCATCGTCGCCTTCGGAGTGCTGCTGGACACCCTGGTGGTGCGCTCCCTGCTGGTTCCGGCGCTGGTGCGGGACGCCGGAGGCCGCGTGTGGTGGCCCACCCGGCCCGGTACCGGGGAGCCGGACGGCCGCCCCCCGGCACCGGCCGGCGACCCCGAGCGCTCCTCCGTGGGGGAAGGCGGCGCCTGACCGCGGTCGTCCGGGCAGGCGACAGGCCCGCGGTCGTCCGGGCAGGCGACAGGCGACAGGCCAGGCGACAGGCGACAAGGCGGGAGGCGCGGCGGGGCGCGCGGGAAGATTCGATGCAGAGTCGATGCGAGTTGCCGCAGCAAGTGCGCGGGGCGGACGGTGGCCGTGAGGCAGGGAGCCGTCCCGCACAAGGAGCACCCGCATGACCGCACTGGCTGTGACCGAAGCCCCGCTCGTGTCCGTGGCGGACCCGGAGGCCGAACTGGCCCTGCGTTTCGCGGCCGGGGACGAAGACAGCCTGGAGACGGTCTACCGCCGCTGGGCCCCTCTCGTCCTCTCCCTGGCGCGTCGGTCGCTGGGCGACGGCGCCGAGGCCGAGGACGTCACCCAGACGGTGTTCCTCGCCGCCTGGCGCGGCCGCGGCGGCTACCACCCCGGTCGCGGGCCGTTGCCCGCCTGGCTCGTGGGCATCGCCCGGCGCAAGATCGCCGACGCGCTGTCCGCCCGCACCCGGCGCACGGAGATCGCCGTGGCGGCCGCGGCACGCGAGTCGACCCGCTCCCCGGACCCGACGTGCGCGCAGGACGCCGTCCTGAACCGGGTGGACGTCACCCGGGAGCTGCGCCGCCTTCCCGAGGCCCAGCGGCGGGTGCTGTGCCTGGCCTTCTACGGCGACCTGACGCAGACGCAGATCGCCCACGTCACCGGCTGGCCGCTGGGGACGGTCAAGAGCCACGCCCGGCGTGGCCTGCTGCGCCTGGGCCGGAGCCTGGACGCCGGGGCCACGGCGCGGGCCCGCTGACCGACGGTTCACGCACCGGCCGCCGAGCGGGACCGGCCCCTGGCCCGGCTCGCCGGCGGCCCGGCCGGGGAGAGGAACGCATGACCGTCGCGGACTCCGCTGGGCAGCCGCCCTCCGAGCCACCCGCCGTACCGGGCGGTGCCGGTCTGACGACGGGCGTACTGGCCCGCCGTCTCGGCGTGTCGCCCATGACCCTGCGCTCGTGGGACCGTCGCTACGGCATCGGACCGACCGCGCGCACCGAGGGCGGTCACCGCCGCTGGACGGCGGAGGACGTCGCGACCGTGGAGGAGATGTGCCGGCTGACGGCGACCGGCATCCCGCCGGCCGACGCGGCCCGCGCCGTCGCCGCCGGCCCGCCCCTCGCACGCACCCCGGCTCCGGCGCCCCCACCGTCCGAGGAGCGGTCCCGGGCCGCCGGCGCACTGCCCCTGGGGGACGTGCGGCAGGAGTGCCGCGGTCTGGCCCACGCCGCCGTGCGACTGGACGCCCCCGCCCTGGACGAGCAGCTCACCGCCGCCGTCGAACGTCACGGCCTCGCGGTCGCCTGGCAGGAGGTGATGGTCCCCACCCTGCACGCCGTCGGGCGCCGCTGGGCCTCCTCCGCCGACCAGTACGTCGAGGTGGAGCACCTGCTCGCCTGGCACGTCTCCTCCGTGCTGCGCCGCAGTGCCCCGCCCGCCGTCCCCGTGGTCGCCCCGGCGGCAGGCTGCGTCCTGCTGGCCTGCGTGCCCGGCGAGCAGCACACCCTGCCCCTGGAAGCGCTGCACGCGGCCCTCGGCCGCGAGGGTCTGCCGGTACGCATGCTGGGAGCCGCCGTGCCCGCCGAGGCGCTGGACGCCGCGGTGCGCAGACTGGGCCCGGTCGCCGTCGTGCTGTGGGCCCAGGAGAGCGCGCGGGCGGCCCCCGCCCTGGCCCGGCACGTCGCCGGGCTGCGCTGGGGCATGAAGGGGGCGCGGCGCGGGCCGGCGGTGCTGCTGGGCGGCCCCGGCTGGAGCCGGACCCGGCCCGCCGGACTGCTCAGACCGACCGGACTGCCGCAGGCGGTGGAGTCGCTGCGCGGGCTGTGCGCCGCCCCGTGAGCGGACGGGCACTGCGGCCGCCGGACCCCTCGCCGGTCTCCGGCCCGCGATCCGCGCCGGGCCACGCGACACCGAGCCCCGAACGGCCCGGCGCCGCCCCCGACGCCGCGGCGCGCCCGAACCGTCGGCCCGTCACGGTCCTTGCGCCCCGGCGCCGCCCCCGACGCCGCGGCGCGCCCGAACCGTCGGCCCGTCACGGTCCTTGCGCCCCGGCGCCGCCCCCGACGCCGCGGCGCCCGAACCGGTCGGCCCGCCCCTTCTACGGCGCCTCGCCCGCCCGGCGGCGAGCCTGCCGCAGCACGTCGTCGAGGTCGCCGAGCCGGTCCAGGCCCTGCACCGCGCGCCGCATGCGGGCGTTGCCGGTCAGCAGCCGCCGGTGCCGGTGCAGGAAGGCCCAGTACCCGGCGGTGTAGGGGCACGCGCGCGGACCGGTGCGCTCGGTGGGCCGGTAGGCGCAGCCGTCGCACAGGTCGCTCATGCGGTGGATGTAGGCGCCGCCCGAGGTGTACGGCTTGGTGGTCATCCGGCCGCCGTCCGCGTACTGCGACATGCCGACCACGTTCGGCACCATGACCCAGTCGTAGGCGTCGACGAAGCAGCGGTGGAACCAGTCGGTCACCGCGGCGGGGTCCCAGCCGCGCTGGAGCGCGTGGCTGCCGAGCACCATCAGCCGGGGGATGTGGTGCGTCCATCCGGTGTCCCGCACCTGGGCGAGCACGCCGGCCAGGCAGCGCGCGGTGACCGCGTCCGCGTCCAGCTCCGCGAAGTACGCCGGGAGCTTCGCGGTGTGCCCGAGCGCGTTGCCGCGCCGGTAGTCCTCGCCGAAGTACCAGTACAACTGCCAGACGTACTCCCGCCAGCCCGCCACCTGCCGTACGAACCCCTCGGCGCTGCTCACCGGGACGGTGCCCGCCCGCCATGCGCGCTCGGCCCGCTCCACGCACTCCGCGGGGTGCAGCAGCCCCAGGTTCAGCGAGGCCGACAGCAGGCTGTGGCTCATCAACGGGTCACCGGCGAGCATCGCGTCCTCGTAGGGACCGAACGAGGCCAGCCGGTGCTCCACGAATCGGCGCAGGGCCGACAGCGCCTCCCGCCGGGTGGCCGGGAAGCGGCGGGGCCCGTCCCGGCCGGCGAACCGCACCCCCTCCTCGCGCTCCCACCGGTCGAGGTCGTCTCGCACCTCGGCGTCGATGTCGTCCTCCCGGGGCCGGTGCGGCGCCGGGACGTCCAGCGCGCGGGCGCCGTGCGGCGGAGGCTCGCGATTGGCGTGGTCGTGGTTGAACCGGCCGCCGGCCGGTTCGTCGCCGTCCATCAGCAGGTCGTGCTCCCGGCGCACCCAGTGGTAGAAGTCCTCCTGGCGCAGCCGCCGCCCATCGCGCCCCTCGGCCCAGGCGGCGAACTCGTCGTGCGCCACCAGGAAGCCCCGGGCGGGCAGCACACGCACCCGCGGCAGACGGCGCACCAGCCGCAGCGCCGCGTACGAGGTGGGGTGGCACACCGTCAGCGGCGCGTCGCCCACCGCGCGGCGCAGGCCCTCGCGGTAGGTCTCGGCCCGCACGTACGTCACCCGCTCGCCCAGCTCCGCCGCGCGGTGCCGCATCGCGGAGAGCACCAGGTGCGCCTTGGCGCGGTGGAAACGGCGGCGCCGGAAGACCGACCGCGCCTCGATCATCACCACGGGCGCCCCTCGGTCCGGCCCGTCCTCGCCGGCCGGCGTGAGGAAGTGGGGGCCGAGCTGGTCGCCGAAGAGCCAGTGCGGGGTGGTCATGGCGGGGCGCCTTCCGTGGGAGTCGCGTGCGGTGCTTCCGGCGGCGGGGAGGACGGTCCACCGCGTCGGCACGGGGGAGCCGCCTTCGTACCGGCTCACGCGTACGGATTCATGGACTCGGGCTCACGCCCTTGCCTCGCGCCGCCTCGCCGTCACGCCCCGGGCCCGTCCGGGAGTGCGGCCCGGCCCCGCTCGTCGCGAGCTCCGCGACGATCCGGTCCGCGGCCTCGCCGACCGTCAGGCCCTGGGGCAGCCGTGGCGGGTCTCCGGCGACCCGGCGCCCGGCGAACCCGGACTCCACATGGGGCAGCCGGACGTCGAGCACGGTGACACCGGTGCGCCGCCGCTCGCGGCGGACGGCGGCGAGCCAGGCCGCGAGCGCCGACTTCGCCGCCGCGTAGTCGGCCATTCCCGCCGGCGGCGCGTCCACCACGACACCGGTGACGGCGGCCAGGACGCCGGGCGGGGGTTCCTGGGCGAGCGCGGCCCGCAGGATGGCCAGGGGAGCGAGGGCATTGACCGTGAACAGGTGCTCGGCGACCGCGTCGGACACCGAGTCCGCGGGGCCGAAGCCGGCCACCCCCACGCAGACGACCACCGCGTCCAGCCCGCCCAGCGCCCGGGCCGCCCAGCGCGGAGCGAGGGCGCAGCGGTCCAGGTCGTAGGCGTCGAACCGGAGACGGGGCGCGTCCGCGCACGCCACGGCCACACGCTCCAGCGCCTCGGGGTCGCGTCCCGCGAGGGCGAGCCGGGCGCCGCCGTCGTGCAGACGGGCGGCCAGTGCCGAGCCGATCGCTCCGGTGGCTCCCGGCAGCAGGACCCGGGCGCCGGTGATGTTCATCCCGTTCCTCCTGATCGCGCGTCACCTGGCTCGTGCCGTCCGGTGCGGCCGGCCCGGGGACGCGGAGCCGAGCGGCCCGGCCCCGCCGGCCGACGGGGACGCGGTGAGGGCCGCACGCTGGACGCGGCGGCGTGCGGCCAGCGCCTGCCGGGCCGCCTCGCGCGCATGGCGGCGGCGCCAGTACGGGTTGTCGTGCGGCAGTCCGCCCGAGACCCGGCCGTACATGCCGAAGGTCAGGATCAGCAGCCCCATGACGAAGGAGAAGACGACATTGGTCATCCCGAAGTCCAGGACGTTCGCCGGCCGGTCCAGGACGAACAGGTGGGCGAAACCGCTGATCAGGAAGAGCGGACCGATGCACAGATTGAGGGTCGAGGCGAAGTTCCCGCCCACCACGCCCCCGGCCACCAGCACGAGTCCGCAGACGACGAAGACCAGACTCAGCGCGCCGTTGGTGCTCAGGCCGGCGATGCGGGTGCCGTCCGTGTCGAAGGGGGTGAGCCGGTCGGCGAAGCCGAGCGCGCCGAACACCAGCAGGATCACGCCGCACAGCGCGGCGCCGCAGCGGTACACGGTGGCCAGCTTGTGATCCACGGGAAGCTCGTCACGAAGTCGCATGCCAGGTTCTCCTCAGCGGGCCGTGGCGGGCGGGCGCCGATCGCCGCGCCCCTGTCTGCCTGTCTGCCCCTTTTCTCCCGTAGTGCGGCGAACGGTTGCGGACCGACGCGATCGTCGCTCGCGCGGCTCAGCCCGGGAAGCGGCCCGTCGAGCGCAGATGCCGACGGCGTTCGGCGTAGGCCAGGTCGTCCCGCCACAGCCGTCCGGCCGCGGCGCGCACCAGGGGACGCAGCAGGGGCGCGGCCCGGCGGGCGACGGCGAAGCCCGGGCGGTCCGAGGCGGCGACCACCGCCTCGACGACAGCGGTGCGGGGGCGGCCGGACCCGTCGGTGCCGAGCGGGGTGGCATGGGTCTCCACGACGGAGCCCACGCCCTCGCCCTCGGTGATGTGCATGACGACCGTACGGGGCTCGGGCGCGGTGAAGACGGCGCGCACCGGCACCACCAGCCGGCCCGCCACCTTGAAGGACAGGTCGACGGTGAAGGCGTCCGCACCGTCGTCCGCCGCGCCGCCGGGCGCGTCCACCACCGTCAGGTCGACGAACGAGTACGGGTGGAACCACGCCCCGTGCCATGGATCGAGCCGGTTGGCCAGCACGTCCTCGGGGTCGCAGACACCCACCCCCGTGTAGACGGCCGTCAGGGCGCGCGCGGGCTCGGGCCGCCGCGGTACGACCGGGGCGGCCAGCGGCTCCTCGCCGCCCACCGTGTCCAGCCGCACCCACACCAGCACCCCGTCGTCGTGCACCGGCAGCGGCGACCAGCCCGCGTAGGCGCCGCCGTCCAGGGCGAGCCCGTGCCAGTGGCACACCAGCGTGCCGCAGCGCACCGGACTGTCCCGCAGCGGCGCCCCCAGATGCGGGCAGATCCCCGGTCCGCCCACGAGGCGCCCGTCGGGCCCGCGCCACACCACGACCTCCTGGTCCGCCACGGTCCGCGCCAGTTTGCCGTCCCCCCGCAGAGCGCGGGAGGCGCCGACGACGTACCAGTTCCCGGACGGGCGGGTCTGCGCCCGCTTCAGCGCCCCGGCGATCACCGCGGGCCGCGCCTCGCGCCAGGTGGGCCGCTGACGCTCCCACGGCACGGCGTGGCGGCGCAGCGACAGCGGCAGGCGACGGCGGTTCACGCGACCTCCTCGGCGGAGCGGACGGCCGCGGGCGAGGGCGCCGCCGCGGGCAGGGGGCGGGCGCCTGCGGGCGGCCGGTGTCCGGGCGCGGTCCGCGCACGCAGTCGGGCCGCCGCCACCCGGACCAGCCCGTCGGCGGCCACCACCGCCCTGCGCCGCCGCGGCACCACCGACCGCCGGTGCAGTACCGCGTAACCGTCGCGGGCGACGGCGTCCAGGATGCCGCCGTACAGGACGGCCGCGGTGCGGATGCAGGGCCGCGCCACCGGTTCCAGCAGCTCGATGCCGGGCACCGCCGACCGGTACACGCCCCGGGTCAGCGCCTCGAACTCCGCGAGCGCGGCGGTGATCCGGCGGTCCCGGTGACCCGTCGCGCGGCTCCAGACCAGCAGCTCCCGGTCCACACCGTGACCGGCGAGCAGGTCGGCGGGCAGGTAGACGCGCCCGCGGTCCAGGTCCTCGCCGACGTCCCGCAGGAAGTTGCTCAGCTGGAAGGCGACGCCCAGCGCCGCGGCGTACGGCGCCGCCTCCTGGCGCGGTACCACCGTGCCCAGCACCGGCAGCATCTCCAGCCCGATCACCGCGGCCGAGCCGTGCATGTAGGCCCGCAGGTCGGCGTAGGTGGGGTAGGCCGTCACGACCAGGTCGGAGCGCATCGCGGTCATGAAGTCCCGGAAGTGGGCGTGGTCGATGGCGTAGCGGCGGGCGGTGTCGGCGAGCGCGCGCACCACCGGCTCACGGCTTTCGCCCCGCCGCAGTCCCCGGCCCAGCTCGTCCTGAAGCCGGGTCAGCGCCCGCACCCGCGCGTCCGCCCCGGCGCCGGGGTCGAGGGAGTCGACGATGTCGTCGGCCCAGCGGGCGAAGCCGTACAGGGCGTGCACGGCGGGCCGGTGCTCGACGGGCAGCAGCCGGGTGGCGAGGAAGTAGGTCTTGCCGTGCCGGGCGTTGAGGGCGCGGCAGTGACGGTAGGCCGCGCGCAGCGCCGGATCGGTGATCCCCGCCGCGTCGAGCTCCCGATCGCTCATCCGGTCCTGCCTTCGGTCGCGGGGGCCGCGGGGGCCGTGGGGTCGGTGGCGCCGGCCGTCGCCGGACGGGCGGCGGTCACCGAGGGGCGTGGACGGGGGGTTCCGCGCCCGGGTACGCCGGTCACGCGGGCCGCGGCCAGCTTTCCCGACAGCAGTACGGTCGGCACGCCGACGCCGGGGGTGGTACCGCAGCCGGCCAGAACCGCGTTCTCCGTGCCGCGTACCAGGTTGCGCGGCCGGAACGGGCCGGTCTGGGCGAAGGTGTGGGCTGCGGAGAAGGGTGTTCCGGCGGCGTGCCCCTGGGCGTGCCAGTCGGCCGGGGTGATCAGGCACTCCTCCTCGATGGCGGCTTCGACGCCGTCCAGCCCGCGCCGCTCCAGCTCCCGCAGCAGCGTGTCCCGGTAGCGCGGACCCAGATCGGACCAGGCCGCCGCGTGCGGGCCGATGTCGGTGTTGGGGCAGGGCGCGAGGACGTAGTGCAGATGGCGGCCCGGCGGCGCGAGGCCGGGGTCGGTGGCGGTGGGGCGGGTGATGAGCAGCGACGGGTCGCTCATCAGCCGTCCCGTGCGGGTGAGTTCGTCGAACGTGGTCTGCCACGCCGAGCCGAACGAGACGGTGTGGTGGGCGAGGTGGGGCCAGGTGCGGTCCGTGCCGGCGTGCAGGACCACCGCGGACGGGGAATGACGCAGTCCGAGCGGCCTGCGCGGCCGACGGCCGAGCAGCCGGTAGGCGACGGGCAGGTCCGGGGTGAGGACGACCGCGTCGCACGGGATGCGGCCGGTGTCGGTGACGACGGCCCTGATCCGCTCGCCCGACCGCTCCAGGCGGGTGACCCGTTGCCCGAACCGCAGCTCGGCGCCCGCGCCGGCGGCGGCCGCCGCCATCGCCCGCGGAAGGGCGTGCACGCCGCCCCGGGGGAAGTACACGCCGGCGACGGTGTCCATGTAGGCGATGACCGCGTAGGCGGCCAGTGCCCGCGCCGGGGGCACACCCGCGTACAGGGCCTGGAAGGAGAACACCCGGCGCAACCGCTCGTCGCCCAGGAAACGGCCGATCCGGGCGTCGAGGCGGCCGAAGCCGCCCAGCGCGGCCAGCCGGGCGAGGTCGGCGCCGAGCAGACCGAGCGGCGAATCGAAGTTGACGTCGATGAACCGGCGCATCTGCACCCGGTACAGCCGCTCCAGCCAGTCGCGCAGCCGCCGGTAGCCCGCCGCCTCGGCCGGTCCCGCGAACCGTTCCACCTCCGCGGCCATCGCGTCCGCGCCGGTGTGCACGTCGAGGCTGCTGCCGTCCGCGAAACAGGCCCGGTAGGCCGGGTGCAGCGGGACCAGGTCGACGCGCTCGTACAGACTGTCGCCGACGGCGGCGAACGCCTCGTCGGCCAGCTCCGGCATGGTCAGCACGGTGGGCCCGGTGTCGATCCGGTAGCCGGCCAGGTCGAGGCGTCCGGCCCGGCCGCCGGGCAGGTCCTCGCGTTCGACGACGGTGACGCGGCGCCCGGCGCCCAGCAGGTGCAGCGCCGCCGACAGCCCGGCGAGTCCGGCGCCGACGACCACCACGTGGTCCGTGGGACCGGGCAGGGCACGGGTCATCGGCCGGTCCCCTCGGTGCCGCCGGTCGGAGTCCCGCACGCATCGTGCGCGGGCTGCGGGTGCACGGCGGCATCGCGGCCCGGTCGCGCCCCGGCCGCCGCACGCAGCAGACCGCGCAGCGGGCCGGTGCCCTCCGGGTCGAGCAGTGCGCCGTCGAAGTGCCGCAGCCCCTGTGCGGCAAGTCGTTCGATCTTGGACTCCACGGTGGCGCGCGCCCCTGTCGCGATCAGCACCTCCCGCACCTCGTCCAGGCCGCGCTCGGTGAGCGCCGCGTCGCCCAGCCACCGCTCCAGCACGGCGAGCGCCGCGCCGTCGCCGGCGGCCTCGGCCCGCGCGCGGGCGACCGCGACCAGATAGGTGGGCTTGCCCTCCCGGATGTCACCGCCGCACTCCTTGCCGGTTTCCCGCGGGTCGGCGAAGACGTCGTCCAGATCGTCCCGCAGCTGGAACGCCATGCCGACGCAGCGGCCGGTGTCGGACAGCCGGCGCAGTGTGGCCTCGTCCGCGCCCGCCACGGCGGCCCCCAGGGCGAGGGGCCGCTCCACCGAGTACCGGGCGCTCTTCAGGCAGGCGGCGCGCAGCGCGCGGGGCAGGGACCGCGCTGCGGTGATCTGCCCCTGCACGTCCAGGTACTGACCCGCCACCATCTCCGTACGCATGTCGCTCCACAACCGGCGCACCACCACTCCGGTCCAGGGCGCCAGCGGTGTCTCCGCCACCAGGTCGTCGGCCCAGGCCAGCGCCAGGTCCCCGGCGAGGACCGCCGCCGACTGCCCGAACCGCTCGGCCCGCTCGGGCCCCACCCGGCCGGCGTACCGGTCCTCCACGTCCAGGTGCAGCGCGGGCCGGCCGCGCCGCAGCGCCGCCCGGTCCATCACGTCGTCGTGGACGAGCGCGCAGGTTTGGAGCAGTTCCAGGGCGCCCGCGATCCGCAGCGCCGCTGCCGCGCACGCCGCGTCCCGGCCGGCGCAGGCCCGCGAGGCCCACCACACCAACTGCGCGCGCGTGCGCTTGCCCCCCTCAAGGGTGAAGCGCGTCACCCGTTCGGCCAACTCCTCGGCGAACAGCGGATCCGCCAGCCGGGCCCGGCGCAGGCGCTCCGCCAGCACCCGGTCGAGCATCCGGCCGACGGCGCCCGGCACGTCCACGTCGACCTGGCGCACCTCGGCGAACCCGGCAGGCAGCGGCCCGCCCGCCGCGGGCCACGCCTTCGTCGCGCCGTGCCCCGCGCCGTCGCCGGACACCGGCCCGCGCGGAAGTGACGCCGCGGGCGCCTCCGCCACGGACGTCTCCGTCACCGCGACCGGGCGCGGCGGCGCGGGGTGGTCCTTCGTGTGGGTGGGACGCATCCCGTTTCCCTCCGTGTCGTGTCCGTCGCTCCCGTCACCCGTCTGCTTCGCAACCGTCGGCGCGGGCGGATGCACGAACGCCCCGTGCGATCGCGGCGACCACCGGGGATCCGTACCTTCCACGGTGCCGTGTCCGGCACTCGGGTGCTCGCCGTCGGGGGGTGCCCTGCATCCGCCGGGGTACACAATCCGGAAGACCAGGCCGGGACGCCCGGGAACGCATGCGGAGCGGCGCCTGCGCCGGGCGTGGCCGGGACATCCCGAGTCCCTCACCGCCGCGGGACCCCGCCGTCCGTCACCGCCGCAGGCCGCAAGCAGACCGAGGAAGGGAGATGCCGTGCCGGAGACGGACGTTGCCGTCGTGGGGGCGGGCGCCGCCGGGCTGTCGCTGGCCCACCGGCTCGCCGGACACGTTCCCGGGCTGCGGACACCGTCCGTCGTGCTGGTGGACGCACCGCCCGGTCCGCTCCGGCCGCCCCCGCGGACCTGGTGCTACTGGGCGGCGGGACCCGGGCGGTTCGACGCGGCGGTACGCGCGCAGTGGCGGCGGCTGAGGGTGCGGCCCCGCACCGGCGCACCGATCGAGGGGGACATCGCCCCGCTGCGGTACCGGATGATCCGCTCCGACGACTTCGAACGCATGGTCTCCCGGGACCTGGCGCGCAGCCCCAACGTCCGGCGGCTGCAAGCGACCGTCGAGACGGTGGAGGACGTGCCCGGTGGCGCTCACCTCCGGCTGAGGGACACCGACGGCCGGACGCGGGTGCTCAGCGCCCGCTGGGTGCTGGACTCCCGCCCCCCGGGCAGCCTGCCGGCCGCTCGCACCACCCTGCTCCAGCACTTCCACGGCTGGTTCGTGCGCACCGCCCGGCCCGCCTTCGACCCGGCCGCCGTGGAACTGATGGACTTCCGCACCCCCCAGCCGGCCCACGGCCTGTCCTTCGGCTACGTCCTGCCGCTCGGGCCGTGCGAGGCGCTCGTGGAGTACACCGAGTTCTCCTCGCGCACCCTCACGCCGGACCGCTACGAGGCCGCCGTGCGGCACTACGCCGACCAGGTGCTGCGGCTCGGCGAACGGCAGGTCCTGGCCACCGAGACCGGCGTCATCCCGATGACCGACGCGCCGATCCCCCGGCAGGTCGGCGCCTCCGTCTTCCGTATCGGCGCGGCGGGCGGGGCGACCCGCCCCGCCACCGGCTACACCTTCGCCGGACTGCAACGCCAGACCAGGGCCGTCGCCGACGCCCTGCGCCACGGGCGCCGCCCCGTGCCACCGGCCGCCCATTCCGCGCGCTCCCGCGCCATGGACGCCGTCCTGCTGCGCGCCCTCGACAGCGGCCGGGCCGACGGCCCGGAACTGTTCGGCCGCCTCTTCGCCCGCGTGCCCATGGCACGGGTGCTGCGCTTCCTCGACGAAGGGACCCGCCTGCACGAGGACGTGTCCATCGGCCTGCGGACGCCCATCGGGCCGATGCTGCGCTCCGCCCTGGAGCTGCCGCGCCTGCCCCGCCGCCCCTTCGACCTGCCCGCCCCGCCGTATCCCTCGGCCCGCCCCGCCACCCCGCCGCCTCCCGCGCCGGACCTGCCCGCCCCGCCTCTGCCCCCGACGGAGACCGCATGACGCTGCTGCGCGACGAGCACCTCGCCGCCGCCTTCGACCACGCCTCCCGCAGCTACGACACGCTCGTGGCCGCCAACCCCGGCTACCACGCCCACCTGCGCCGCTCGGTGCGCCGGCTCGGGCTGCCCGGGCACGGGCAGGGGCTGCGCCTGCTCGACCTCGGCTGCGGCACCGGCGCCTCCACCGCCGCGCTGCGGTCCGTCCTGCCCGCCGCCGGCATCACGGCCGTGGACGCCTCGGCCGGCATGCTCCGGCGGGCCGCGGCCAAGCCGTGGGCTGACGGGGTGGCATTCGTGCACGCTCCTGCCGAACGGCTCGACGAGGCCGGGGTGCGCGGCCCCTTCGACGCGGTCTTCGCCGCCTACCTCTTCCGCAACGTCACCGACCCGGACGCCGTCCTCGCCGTCGTGCGCGGGCTCCTGCGGCCGGGCGGCCGGCTCGGCGTGCACGAGTACACCCTCCGCGGGCGGCGTGCCGACCGCGCGGTGTGGACGCTGGTGTGCCGGGGTGTCGTACAGCCGGTCGCGACCCTGCTGGGCGACGGGCCGCTGTACCGGCACCTGTGGCGCAGCGTGCTGGAGTTCGACACCGCCGGAGGGTTCGCGCGGCGGCTCGGCGCGGCCGGCTTCGACCAGGTCCGCGCCCTGCCGATGCCCGGCTGGCAGACGGGCATCACCCACACCTTCGTCGCCCGCCGGGGGCACGAGCGGAAGGACGACGCATGAGGACCCCGCACCGGGGCGCCGGCCACCGGGGCGCCGCGCGCCGGGGACGCGACCGGCGGGCCCGGATCCTGCCGGCCCGCCCCGGCGCCCCGCGGGTGCAAGGGACCGCGCCGTCGGTGGCGGTGATCGGCGCGGGCATCGCGGGCCTCGCCGCCGCCACGGTGCTCGCCGAGCGCGGAGCGGCCGTCACCCTGTACGAGAAGCGGCCGTATCTCGGGGGGCGGGTCGGTGGATGGCCCACCCGGCTGCGCGACGGCTCCACGGCGACCATGAGCCGCGGCTTCCACGCGTTCTTCCGTCAGTACTACAACCTGCGCGGACTGCTCCGCCGTACCGACCCCGGCCTCCAGCGGCTCACCGGCCTCCCGGACTATCCGCTGCGCCACGCCGACGGCCTGCGCGACAGTTTCCGGCACGTCCCGCGCACCCCGCCGTTCAGCGCGCTCGGCTTCGTGGCGCTCAGCCCCTCCTTCCGGCTCGCGGACCTGCGCCTCATGGATCCCGTGGCGGCCCTGCCGCTGCTCGACGTGCGGGTGCCCGAGGTGTACGACCGCTTGGACGGCACCGGCGCCCACGACTTCCTGGACGCCGTGCGCTTCCCCGAAAGCGCCCGTCACCTGGCCTTCGAGGTGTTCTCCCGTAGCTTCTTCGCCGACCCGCGGGAGCTGTCGGCGGCCGAGATGGCACTGATGTTCCACATCTACTTCCTCGGCTCCGCGGAAGGGCTGCTGTTCGACGTGCCCAGCGCCCCCTTCCCGGACGCCCTGTGGGACCCGCTCGCCGGCTATCTGACGCGGCATCACGCCGAGGTGCGTACCGGCACGGCCGTCGAGCACATCGCGCCCGCCCCGGACGGCGGTCTCGTGGTTGCCTCCGACCGGGACGAGCGCCGCCACGACGGGGTCGTCCTCGCCCTGGACACCACGGGGCTGCGGTCGCTGGTCGCCCGCTGCGGACAACTGGGCGACGCGCCGTGGCGCGAACGGATCGGACGGCTGCGCACCGCCCCGCCCTTCCTGGTCAGCCGCCTGTGGCTGGACCGGCCCGTCGCACCCCACCGGCCCGGCTTCCTCGGCACCAGCGGCTTCGGCTCCCTCGACAACATCAGCGTGCTCGAACGCTACGAGGACGAGGCGGCCCGCTGGCACGCGCGCACCGGCGGCTCCGTCGTCGAACTGCACGCCTACGCCGTCCCGCCCGACGCCCCCCGGGACGTCGAAGAGAAGCGTCTCCTCGGCCAACTCCACCGCGTCTGCCCGGAGACCCGCACGGCCAGGGTCGTCGACGCCCGCCACGCATGGCACGACGACTGCCCCCTGTTCCCGGTGGGCGGCTACGGCGACCGCCCTACCGTCCGCACCCCGGACCCCCGGCTGGTGGTCGCCGGAGACCTCGTCCGCACCGGCCTGCCCGTGGCTCTCATGGAACGCGCGGCGACGAGCGGATTCCTCGCCGCCAACGCGCTGCTGGAACAGTGGGGGGTGCGGGGGCAGACGCTGTGGACGGTGCCGGACCGCGGACGGAGCGCGCTCCTCAGGGCCCTGGCCGCTCGTGGGGAAGGCCGCAGGGAAGGAGCCGGCGGCGGGTGACGAGGACGCCGGACGACTGACCGCGGGGGAGACCTGGCGCAGGAGACGAGGATCATGAAGACAATCGGACGAGGACTCGGCCGTCACGGCATCGCCCGCCTCCCCAGTCCGCACAGCGCCGCCCCGCCCCTGCGCGGACGGGTGGCCGTCGTCACCGGAGCCGCCCGCGGCGTCGGCGCGGCCCTCGCCGCCGCGCTGTCCGAAGCCGGTGTGCGGGTGGCACTGCTCGGCCGGGAGGCGGACAGGCTGCGGGAGGCGGCGGCCGGGCTGCCCTCACGCACCCTGTGCGTCGAGGCGGACGTCACCGACCCGGCCGCCCTGGCCGCCGCAGCGCACGAGGTCGAAACACGGCTCGGCCCCGCCGACGTGGTGGTGGCCAACGCGGGCATCGCCGTCAGCGGGCCCTTCCGGGACACCGGGGCCGACCTGTGGCAGCGGGTCGTCGACGTCAATCTGACCGGCGCGGCCAACACCGCCAGGGCCTTCCTGCCGCATCTCACCCGCACCCGCGGCTACTTCCTCCAGGTCGCCTCCACCGCCGCATTCGGCTCCGCGCCCATGATGAGCGCGTACTGCGCCTCCAAGGCCGGCGCGGAGTCCTTCGCCCAGGCCCTGCGCTGCGAACTCGAACCCGACGGCGTCGCCGTCGGCGTCGCCTATCTGCACTGGACCGGCACCGACATGATCGACGGCATCGACGACAACCCGGTACTGCGTGCCCTGCGCGCACACCAGCCCCGGTTCGCCCGCCGCGTCCAGACCCCGGCCCGGGTGGCCGGCCTGCTCACCGCCGGCATCGTCCGCCGCGCTCCCCGCGTCTACGCGCCGCCCTGGCTGCGCTGGTGCCAGCCGCTGCGCCCCGTCTTCCCCGCCCTCGTGGGCCGGGTCTCCCGGCGCGAACTGCGGCACCGGAGCGAGGCGGAGTTCGCCGCCGGTACCGGAGTCCTGGGCGCGGGCGGCCTCGCCGACTGGAACGCGCGCCGCTCCGCGACGCGTCCACGGCCGGGCGGCCGGGCCGACTGACCCACGGGGACGCACGGACCGGACCCCTGCCCGCCGCCCCCCTTCCCGCACCCGCCCTCGCCGTGTGAGCGATGCGCAGCCGAAAGCCGACCGTCTTCGGCGGCGACGACGTACGGTCCTGGCGTGGAGACGACTTCAGAGGACGGCACGAAGCCGGGTGTGGCGGGGACCGTCGCCTACCGTTCGGCGCGCCCCGAGGACGCCGAGGCCATCGCGGGCCTCGACGGCTCGTTCACGACGGACTCCGTGTACGAAGTGGCCCTGACCGAGGAGGGTTTCACGGTCTCCCGGACACCGGTGACACCTCCCCTCCGCAAGGTCTTCCCCGCCGACGACGACACGGACGACGCGGACGATCCCCGGTGGAGCCGGACGGTGGTCGCCTCCGACGGGGACGAGCTGTGCGGGTTCGTGGAGACGGCCTTCGAGCCGTGGAACGCTCGTCTGACCATCTGTGACATCGAGGTCGCACCGGCGTGGCGGGGCAAGGGGATCGGGCGCGCTCTGATGCAGCACGCCTTCGCCCTCGCGAGGGAGACCGGAGCGGTGAACGTGTGGCTCGAAGTCAGCAACGTCAACGCTCCCGCCATTCAGGCCTACCTCCGGATGGGCTTCGTCTTCTGCGGCCTGGACACCTCGCTCTACGACGGCACGGAATCGGCGGGCGAGACAGCCCTCTTCATGGCACGCCGGGTGCACTGACCGAGCCGTCACCGGAGGGGGCGGCACGACCTGGAGGGCGTCCCACTTGAGCCGTGGCCTTGTTGCTCTCCGGGTCGCTCAGAGCGCCGCCCCAGGCTCGGGCGCCGGGTGCGGCACGGTGAGCGCGTCGAGCAGGCGGTGGGCGTCAGCGGGTACGGGCAGGGCCCGGTCGGCGAGGTCGCCGGGGGTGTCGGGGTGGGCGGGGTTGACGCGCACGAGACGCGCCTGGCGGAAGTGGCGTGTGAGGCGTTCGCCGGGCCATCGGACGACACCGGGGGTGTTGAAGCCGGCGCCGAACTCCAGGATCAGCAGGCGGGTGTCGGCGGGGGCCGTGCCCAGCCAGTCCTGGAGGCGGCGGCCCGCGGGGAGGTAGGGGGCGTCGACGAACTGGGGGCCGATGCGGACGTTGATCTCGGCCTCGCCGCCGCAGTCCGGGCATCGGGGCAGGGCATCGGGGTCGGTGACGGCTCCGGTGGCCGGGTCGGGGGCGGCGAGGAGCCGTGCGACCAGGGGCCGGCTGTCCCAGGTGGCGGGGGTGCAGGGGGTGGCGCACTGATAGCGGCCGTAGTCGCCCTGGGGGGTGAAGATCCGGTTGGGGGCGAAACCGTTCCGGGCGAAGAGGCCGTCCACGTTGGACGTCATCACCCAGTGGTCCTTGTCGCCGACGAGCGCGCGCAGGCGCCGGTAGAGGGGGTTGGGGGCGGCGGAGAAGCGGATGTCGTCGATGTGGACGGCCCAGTAGCCCCACAGCAGGGCGGGTGGCAGGGGTACGCCGACCATGTAGCGGGAGCGCAGGCCGGCGCGGTGCAGGGCGGGGAAGAGTACTCGGAAGCGGTCCTCGTCGCCGTAGTCGTATCCGGCGGCGGCGCTCAGGCCGGCGCCGGCGGTGATCATGACGCGGTCGGCCTCGTCGAGCCAGGTGCGTATCGTGCCGGCGGCGGCTTGCAGGTCGAAGGCGGGACGGTTCATCGGGGTGGCATTCCTTCGGTCAGTGCGTGGGTGTAGGCGACGCGGTCGTCGTCCGCGTACACGTTGAAGACCACACGGTCGAGCCGTCCCGGGTGGTGATCCAGCCAGTCGGCCACGGTGTCCAGGGCAGTTCGGGCGGCGAGCGCCTTGGGGTAGCCGAAGACACCGGTGCTGATGCCGCAGAACGCGACGGTGCGCAGGCCGTCGACGTCGGCGGCGAGGTCGAGGCAGGCGCGGTACGAGGCCGCCAGTGCTTGCTCGTGGCCCCGGTGCAGGGGGCCGTCGACGATGGGGCCGACGGTGTGGAGGACGTAGCGGGCGGGCAGATGGTAGCCGCGGGTGATCTTGGCGGTACCGGTCGGCTCCGGGTGGCTCTGCCGGGTCATGATCGTGTGGCAGTCGGCGCGCAGGCGGGGGCCGGCCGCGGTGTGGATGGCGTTGTCGATGCACGGGTGCATCGGGGCGAAGCACCCGAGCAGGGCGCTGTTGGCGGCATTCACGATGGCGTCCGCGTGGAGGGTGGTGATATCGCCCTGCCACAGCGCCGTACGGTCGGCGGCCCGGTACGTGGTGTGGGGAAGCGTGTCCCGCAGGGTGGGCAGCGAAGCGGCGTCGACCGTCGGGCGCGCCAGGCGTTCGCCGGACAGGAGCACGTCCAGCACGCGAGCGGTCCCGGGGGGCAGGGATCCGGGCTGCCGGACGGTCAGTACGGCGCGCAGCAGCCGCCGGGCGGCGGGATCGTCGAGCCGGTCCGCCGAGCCGGGGCGCAGCCCGGCCCGCACCGCCGCCGGGTCGTCGGCCAGCAGGCCGAGCGCCTCGCGGACCAGGGCGGCGGGCCGGGCAGCCGGCCCCCGGCCGGCGGGGGAGCGGAACGGCTCCTCCAGATCGATGGCGGCGCGGTAGGCGGCCAGCGGCAGTACGGACGCGTACACGGTTCCTCCGGGCAGTGAGCGCGTTGCGGGGTGCGGGGCGGTGCGCTCAGCCGAAGGCACCACACTCCGCACCTCTTCTCTCTTTCGGACATCGCCTCGACAGGACGAGCGGACATCCCAAAGCTAGGGCAGGCGAAGAGCCTGCATCGGATACGCTGGCGACTAGATATGGTCAAAAAGCGACAGGATGGTGAGCGTGGTATCCCGGAGGTCTCCTTCGCCGCGCCCGTCGGCACCCCGGCCGGCGCCGAAGTGCTGTCCCTCGCCGACCTGCGCCACCGGGTCCCCGCCGAGCGGCTCACCGTCCCCCGGCGACCGGACTTCCACCACCTGATCACCCTCACCGGCGGAACCCTCGGGCACACGGTCGACTTCACCCCCTACGCCCTCGAACCCGGCTCATGGCTCTGGGTCCGCCCCGGCCAGGTCCAGCAGTGGGGCGACCTCACCCATGCCGAGGGAACCCTGATCCTGTTCCGCCAGGACTTCCTCGACCCCGCGACCACCACCGGCGCCCGCACGGAGGACCCGCACGCCCCCGTCCTCCGCCGTCCCCTGCCCCATGACGCGGCAGCCCTGCGGCTGGCCGCCGACCACCTCACCGCCGAGTTCCACGCGCTCGGGCACCTCCCCCTGGAGATCCACACCGCGGCCCTGCGCCACCTGCTCGCCGTACTCGTGCTGCGCCTGGCCCACCTCACCGCCCCCGTCGGCAGCCCCGCACCCGGACCCGACGCCACCTACCTGAGCTTCCGCGACGCCGTGGAAAGCGACTTCACCCGCACCCGCCGGGTCGAGGACTACGCCGAGGCCCTCGGCTACTCGGCACGTACCCTCTCCCGCGCCACCCTCGCCTCCGCCGGCCTCGGCGCCAAGGAGTTCATCGACCGCCGCGTCGTGCTGGAGGCCAAGCGCCTTCTGGCCCACAGTGACCAGACAGCCGCCCGCATCGCCACCCGCCTCGGCTTCTCCAGCGCGACCCACTTCAGCAAGTACTTCCACCAGCGCGCCGGGCAGAGTCCGATCGCCTTCCGGGACACGGTCCGCGGGCACGCCGCGAAGCGAATCCCCCGCCGAGCCGGGGAAGAGTCTTCCTCGCCGGTGTGAGGCGTCGGCCGGTCCGGCACCACAGGTGGTGGTACCGGCCGTCGGTAGCCTGTCCGCCGTGATGGTGGGAACCCGAGAAACCCGGCTGGTCGTTCTGCGCGGCAACAGCGCCTCCGGGAAGTCGTCCGTCGCGGCCGGCCTCCGCGAGAGGTTCGGCCGCGGTCTGGCCCTGGTCGGCCAGGACAACCTCCGCCGCATCGTGCTCCGCGAGCGCGACCGGCCCGGCGCCGCGAACATCGGCCTCATCGACCTGACGGCCCGCTACGCCCTGAACGCCGGCTTTCACGTCGTGGTCGAAGGCATCCTCTACGCCGACCACTACGGCGACATGCTCACCCGACTGCGCGCCGAGCACCGAGGCCCGACCCACGCCTACTACCTGGACGTGCCGTTCGACGAAACCCTCGCCCGGCACGCCACCAAGCCGATCGCCGACGACGTCGACGAGACGCAGCTGCGTGACTGGTACCGTCCGCGCGATCTGCTCCCCGACGGGCTCGAGACCGTCATCGGCGCCGACAGCACCCTGCACGAGACCGTCGACCGCGTCATGTCCGACACCGGCCTGGACCGACTGCCCGCAGTGGACCGCTGACCCAGGACACCGTTGCGACATGCGTCGCGCCCGCTGCGACAGATCTTGCGAGGGACGTCGGGTGAGCCCTCGCACCCTCGTGGTTCGACCAGGTCGCCACGGGCCTACGGGCGTGGCCGGGGTGCCGTCGTCCCCGTTGCGCTGTTTCCCGCGCTCGTCAGAATCGCGCCGGCGACGACATCGAAGAGGTGGTCGGCGCGCGGCGCGAGCGAGGTCTGATCGCTGAGCCACGCGAGCGCCGCCACCAGCGCGAAGAGATCGGTGCCATCGATGTCGGTCCGCGCTGTGCCCGCCGCCTGAGCACGGGTGAGGAGCCGCGCGCCGGCCGCGCGCATGGCGACGCACGACGCATGGAGTGCGGACTCGGCGTCCTCGAGGGCGGCTGCCATCAGCGCTGTCACGCCCCGGTACTCATGTGCGCACGCGACGCAGTCGCGTAGCCACGAAACGAGTGCGTCTTCGGACGGACTCGACGTCTCCAGCTCGCCTGCCCTCGCCGTCAGCTCGTCGAAGCGCGTGCGGAGCAGGGCGTCGAGCAGTGCCTCGCGGGTCGGGAAGTGGCGGAGCAGCGTCGCGAGCCCCACGTCGGCCCTGCGTGCGACATCGCGCAGGGACACGTCGACGCCCTGCTCGGCGATGGCGGTGCCCGCTACCGCCAGCAGGTGGTCGTGATTCTTTCTGGCGTCGGCCCGCATGTGCCCCTCTTGACTATCCGGATCAGTGGTCCATATATTCGGATCAGTGATCCGGATATCCGGATCACTGATCCGATTGAGCTTATACCTCGGAGCGGGCGGGAGAAGACGATGCCGGCACAGACGATGAGGGCGATCCGGCTCCATGAGCACGGGGGCCCTGAGGTGCTGCGGTACGACGAGGTGCCGATCCCCGAGCCGGGGCCGGGTGAGGTGCTCGTTCGCGTGCGCGCGGCCGGCGTCAATCCCCCCGACTGGTACCTGCGTGACGGCATGTCCAACCTGCCTCCTGAGACGAGGCCCAAGTTCGACCTGCCCGTGATTCCGGGGACGGACCTGTCCGGCGTCGTCGAGGCCGTCGCCGCGGATGTGGACGGTTTCTCCGTCGGCGACGAAGTCTTCGGGCTCCTTCGCTTCCCCAGCTTCGACGGCAACACCTATGCCGAGTACGTGGCCGCGCCCGCGTCGGACCTCGCGCTCAAGCCGGCCGGCATCGATCATGTGCACGCCGCCGCGGTCCCCATGGCCGGGCTCACCGCGTGGCAGTTCCTGATCGAGCTCGGACACGATCACCCGTCGCCCTTCCAGGCGGCGAAGCACCGTCCGGTGCCACTCGACGCCGACGTGACGGTGCTCGTCAACGGCGCCGCCGGCGGGGTGGGACACTTCGCGCTGCAGCTGGCGAAATGGAAGGGCGCACGCGTCATCGCGGTGGCATCGGGCGCGCATGAACCGTTTCTGAGGAAGCTGGGTGCCGACGAGTTCATCGACTACACCAAGAGCCGCCCCGAGGATCTCGTACGCGACGTCGACCTCGTTCTCGACACGGTCGGCGGCCCCCGGAGCAAGCGCTTCCTCCGTACACTCAAGCGCGGCGGCTCCCAGTTCCCCGTGTTCTTCGGTGAATTCGACGAAGAAGAGACCGCCGAGCTCGGTGTCACGGTCACGGGCACCCAGGTCCGCTCGAACGGCGCTCAGCTCGCCGAACTGGGACGCCTGCTCGACGCGGGCACGGTCCGCGTCGCGATCGACAGCACGTTCGCGCTCGCGGACGCCCGAGCAGCGCACGAACGCGCCGCCCGGGGGCACATCCAGGGCAAGATCGTACTCACGGTCGCCTAGGGCCAAGGACGCCGTCCGGCCGGACGAGGCGAGGGCCGCGAAAACCTCTCACGTCCGACTCGCCTCGCCAGGTACGGTCTCGGTCGTCTTCCCGCTGCGGGGAGCCCAAGTGCAATGCGCGCGGCTGTCCTGGCAGTTCCCACGCCGAGAGTCGGTCTCGTCCATGGCATGTCGTATCGGTGAGCTCGTGCCCGGTCGCCGCGACCTCAAGGGCAACGAGTTCTGCCTGCTCAAGGCCCGCCTCGACCCGCTCTGACGGCTCGGTGCCCCCGGGACGGCCCGGCCGCCGGCCCGGGGGCACCGATCACAGTGTCGGCTCCAGCAGCTCCACCGGGCCGGACAGCGCGGCGCGCATCCGCCGGGAGATCTCGTCGACCAGCACCTCGGATTCGCCGCGGCCGACCGCGTCGAGGGCCTTCTCCGCCACTTCCGTGCTCGTCACCTTCGGCACGTCGAGATCGGCGGTGGCGTCGGTGTCCACGAAACCCACATGCACCCCGACCACCAGGGTCCCCTGGGGGCGCAGTCCCACGCGCAACGCGTTGGTCAGCGACCACTCGGCGGCCTTCGACGCCGCGTAACTGGGCCACGGCCTGTTCACCCGCCACGACGCCACCGACAGCATGTTCACCAGCGCTCCACCGCCGTTGGCCGCGAGTACCGGCGCGAAGGCCCGCGAGACCGCCCAGGTGCCGAGGTAGTTCACCTCCAGCTCGCGCCGTGCGCCCTCCAGGGATCCCACCAGCAGCCCCGGACCGGCCTGGATGCCGGCGTTGTTGATCACGAGGGTCGCGTCGGACGCCGTCGCCGCCGCGGCGGCGACCTGGCCCTCGTCGGTGACGTCGAGAGGCAGTGCCCGCACTCCCGGCTCCCGGACGCTCTCGGGGCTGCGGACGCCCGCGTACACCTTGGCCGCGCCCCGGGCGAGCAGTGCTCGGGTGAACGCCAGCCCGATCCCCCTGTTGGCGCCGGTCACCACCGCGACCGCTCCGTTGATCTCCATGGCCGTACACCTCGCAGCCTGTCTCCGACTCCGCGAGCCGGTGGCCCGCTCCCGGGAGCCGTGCGCGACCAGCGCCGTTCACCGGCTGATGGGCAACCGGGACCCCACCCACGGTCTCGCATCCACGGCGGCGGCGCATCACGTGAGGCGTGCGAGGCAGACGGGAGGTTGGACGGGTCCTGGTCCCGCGGACGGGGCCGGCCGGAAGGAGGGCTCCCTGTTCCTCCGGGTGAGCGGCCGCATGCCGCGGGTGGGCTCCGCGGCCGTCCGGCCCGTGGCGGACTCGGTGGGGCGACTGCTCGCGCCGCCGAGCCGAGCCGCTCGCCGGTCTCGCCTCGCGGGTCCTACCGAGGCGCGACCGAGTGAACGAGGTCGATCCCCCGGCCGAGATTCCCGATGCGGGCCTCCAGCGTGTCGCCGGCGGGGTACATGCGTACGGTGTCCACGCCCGCCTCCTGCCAGACCTTCAGGCGCTCGCGGACCATGTCCTCGGTGCCGATCAGGGTGGTGGCCAGGACCATCTCGTCGGTGACCAACCCGGTGGCGCCGTCGCGGTCGCCCGCCTGCCAGCGTTCCCGCACCTGGGCGGCGACGTCCGCCCAGCCCTGCCGGCTGTAGGCGTTGTTGTAGAAGTTGGTGGAGCCGGAACCCATGCCGCCCAGGGAGAAGGCGAGTTCCCTCTTGCGGCTGCCGACGATGCCGGCGAGGTCGCCTTCGTCGGCCACGATGTTGATCTCGGCCCCCTGGCAGACGTCGAGCTGTGCCCGGGTGCGGCCGGCGCGGGCGAGCCCGGTGTCGAGATGGGTGAAGTAGGCGCCGGCCCCTTCGGGGACGAAGCTCGTGCCGAGCCAGCCGTCGGCGAGCTCGCCGGTCAGCTCCAGCATCTTCGGTGAGAGCGTGGCGAGATACACCGGGACGGACACCGCCGCGAGGCTGAGCCGCATGGGACGGCCCTCGCCGTCGGGCAGCGGAATGGCGAACTGACGGCCCCGGTAGGCGATCTTCTCCCCGGTGAAGGCGGCGCGGACGATCTCGACCGTCTCCCGCATCCGGGTCAGCGGACGGCTGAACGGAATGCCGTGCAGCCCCTCGATGACCTGGGGGCCGGACGCGCCCAGCCCCAGCAGGAAGCGGCCCTCGGAGAGTTGGGCGAGGGTCATGGCGGTCTGGGCGATGGTCACGGGGGAGCGGGTGGCGAGCTGGATGACACCGGAACCCAGCAGCATCCGGTGGGTGCGGGCGGCCAGATACCCCAGCGGCGAGGGAGCGTCGCTGCCCCAGGCCTCGGCCATCCAGCAGATGTCCAGCCCCAGCTTCTCGGCCTCCAGCACGAAGTCGACGGTCTCGCGCCAGGCGCCGCCGCCCGATGCCTCGATGGTGGTCGCGGTGCGCATCACTTCTCCTGTTCCGCGAGGTTCTTCAGGGCGGCGAGATTGGCCTTCATCCCGGTCTCGAACTCCCGGAGCCTGACGAAGACGATCTTCTGCTCCTTGTCGGGCATGGCCTCGATGGCGAAGGACAGCCCGGAGGGCGCCGGCCCCATCTGCGCCCACTGCTCCAGCACCGTCCCCGTCTCCCGCCGGGTCAGCGTGAAGCGCCACACGCTGGAGGGGTGGTCAGGGTCGCCCACCGCCCAGCCGAAGCGCTGCGGGGCCGAGCAGTCCACGACGGTACTGATCGTCTCCCAGTCGCCCAGGGAGGGATGGGCACTGCGCCCGACGAAGCGCCCTCCCGGCCGCGGGGCGGTCGCTCCGTCGAGCCACTCCACCTCCTGGAGCTCGGAACTCAGTCGTGGCATCAGGTGGATATCGCTCACCAGCGACCACACATGCTCCACCGGGGCCTCGATGTACGTGCTCACGGACACTGTCGGGGCGTCCGCGTAGACCTGTCCCGTCCATTCCACGGTGATGTGCCTCCTCCTCGCTCGTGAGCTGCATAGTTGCGTATTAGGACTGACTACCGCAAGGTCCTGCTCCGCCATTTGCCTGCTGAGTTTCAAGAAGAGACCCGTATCATCGGGTCATGAGGCGTACGACGTTCGCGAACTGGCCCTGCTCGGTGGCGCGGAGCATGGATCTGCTCGGAGACCGGTGGACCCCTCTGGTGCTGCGGGAGGCGTTCTACGGCATCCGGAGGTTCGACGACTTCCAGCAGGAGCTGGGCATCGCCCGCAACACCCTCGCCGAACGCCTCCGCCGCCTGGTCGACGAGGGCCTCATGGAGAAGCGCGTCTACGAGACCCAGCCGCTCAGGCACGAGTACCTGCTCACCGAGTCGGGACGTGACTTCTTCCCCGTGATCCTGGCCATCACCGCCTGGGGGGACCGGTGGCTTGCCGAGGAGGCGGGGGTTCCGGTCACCGCCCGCCATGAGCCCTGCGGCCACGACACCCGCGCCGAGGTGGTCTGCTCCCACTGCAAGGAGCCCCTCGCCTGGGAGGACGTCACTCCTCGGCCAGGGCCGGGTTACCCGCCCAAGCTGCTCGACCGTCCGGACGTCCGCAGAAGGTTCCGGCTCGACGCCCCGGAGGAACCACGGTCGGCGTCGTCCTGACGCATGCGATGACGGGGCGGCAGCCGGGCTGGGAAGAACCCGCGCCGTGCTGTCAGCGGTCGGAGCCGGCTGCGGTGGTGGCTCGCCACAGGTCGCGCAGCAGCGCGATCTCGGCCATGTGGTGGATGAATTCCAGGTTGGCTCCCGACAGCACGTCGATGAACGGATCGCCTGGGTGGGACCCGTACGGGTACTGCGAGAAGCCGATAGTGTCGAGCTGCTCGTCGGTGACGGTGGCGACGCTGTCGCGCCAGCGGTCGATCACCGCCCAGAACCGTTCGACCGCCGGCACGGCGGAGGGCGTGAAGTCGACCAGCTGCTTGGGGTCCTGCCGCCGCTCACCGAAGGTCCACTCCCAGTCGCCCGCGAAGTGGAAGTGCAGGTGCGCCAGGCGCCACGCGATGGTCGTGACCGGTGCCCGGTCCGGCTCCGGCTCACCGGTGTGGGCGAGGACCTGCTCGACCCGCTCGGCACTCACGCTCCAGTCCTCGGCGATCCGGGCGACGGTCATGCCGTCGGCGGCCTGCCGGGCGACCTCGGCGTACTCGCTCGCCGGGATGTCCGGGGCGCCCAGGTCGAGCACCCACTCGCCCGGCCCGAACGCCCGGGGCGTCGTCGCCTCGCCCCGGCGCCGGAGCGACCAGCAGCCGGGCACCGGCTCCCACAGGTACTCCTCGTCGCCGAGACCCGTCAGCCGTACCCGGGCCATCTCCCTGGCGTGGTCGAACTGGTCGAGCAGCAGGCCCAGACGGTCGGTCCGTGCGCCGGCAGTCCCCATGCCCGGCTCCCTCCGCGGTCGCGTGTCGTACCTCACAGCGCTCATGCGGAAGTTAGCGGCTCTCCCTACGGGGGCGCGACCGAATTGCTCCGGGCGGAGACGGGCCGACACCGCGAGCGGGAGCCGGCGGCTCTCCGCACCCGGAAGGTCCGTACCGGATACGACAAGTGATGAAGGGAAAGGGTGATGCGGCCCCGGTGAACGGTCAGTGCTCGAACGCATCGACCGGCCCGGATCCGGCCTTCCCTGAAGTTCAACGATTTCGGCTTCAGTTGTTGACGTCGGACACGGGTGCGACTACAACCCGGAGAGAGCGCTCTCACACCTGCTGTTGCTCCTGCCCCCGCACGCCGAACCGGCTCAAGGAGATCGTGCATGCAGACTCTTGCCAGCGCACCCACGGACAGACCAGCCGCCGCCCCGGTCCGCTCCCGCACCGCGCTCGGTCTGGTCGTGATCCTGATCGCGGCCTGCTTCGCCGTCCTGACACCGTCACCCGCACGCGCCGCCGACCAGTTGCTGTCCCAGGGCCGGCCCGCCACGGCCTCCTCCGTCGAGAGCGGGGCGTTCGCCGCGGGCGCGGCCGTCGACGGGAACACCGGCACCCGCTGGTCCTCCGCCTTCGCCGACCCGCAATGGCTCCAGGTGGATCTCGGCTCCGTCCAGCAACTCACACGCGTCCAGCTGAACTGGGAGGCCGCCTACGCCAAGGCCTTCCAGATCCAGACGTCCACCGACGCGCAGAACTGGACCACGCTCTACTCGACCACCACGGGCACGGGCGGCACACAGAACCTCGGCATCGCCGGCAGCGGCCGCTACGTCCGCGTCCAGGGAACCACGCGCGCGACCCCGTACGGCTACTCCCTGTGGGAGTTCCAGGTCTACGGCCCCGGCGGGGGCACCGTCCCGCCGGACGACTTCTGGGGCAGCACCGGCGACATACCCCCCGCGGCCAACGCCGTGGAGGTGAAGATCCTCAACCGCACCAACGGCAAGTACCCCGACAGCCAGGTGTACTGGAGCTTCAACGGCCAGGTCCACTCCATCGCCGAGCAGCCCTACCTCGACATGCCGGCGAACTCGGCGGGCCGCATGTACTTCTACCTCGGCTCACCCAACGGCCCGTACTACGACTTCATCGAGTTCACGGTCGGCAACAACGTCTTCAACGGCAACACCACCCGAGTCGACGCCTTCGGCCTCAAACTGGCCATGCGCCTGCACACCAAGGACGGCTACGACACCGAGGTCGGCGAGAACAGGCAGACCTTCGCCGAGGACCGCGCCGCCACCTTCCAGCGCTTCACCGACGCGGTACCGGACCAGTTCAAGGTGCTGGCCCGGACCCAGGCCCCGTACCGGATCATCGCGCCGGGCAGCGACCCCAGCTTCCGCGCGGGCGGCGCCAACGCGAACTACTTCACCTCCTACGCCCAGTCGGTCGGCGTCAACGCGGCCACCTCCGACATCTTCGGCTGCGCGGCTGCGCTGGCCGGCAACCCCGACATGTGCGCCGCCCTCAACCGTCATGTGGCCACGCTGCCCGCCTCGCAGCAGGGCGACCCGGCGCAGTACTACAAAGCGGCACCCGCGAACCACTACGCCAAGTTCTGGCACGACAACGCCATCAACCACCTCGCCTACGGCTTCCCCTACGACGATGTCGCGGGTCAGTCGTCGTTCATCTCCCATGCGAACCCGCAGTGGCTGCTGGTGGCCGTCGGCTGGTAGCCGGACCGGAAGCCGCCCAGACCTTCGCACGCCGGTCCGCTCGGCGCCCCACCGGGCGGACCGGCGCACGTGGGTTGTGGCCCGGGTGAGGGTGCGCGCGCGGTCGCTGCCGGTCGGCGATGTCGGTACGGTGCCGGGTCCGGCCCGAACAGAGCTTCGTAGAGCCGCTGTTGCCCGCTCCCGGACCACCGGCAGGAGACCGGGCGCGGTTGTAGGACGAGGGCTGTGGGGGCCGACTTCTTTGTGACATCTGCCAGTACGGCGTCAGGACAGGGCGGGGGGAGACTTCCTGCCACGGCCGCGACCCGGCGAGTCTCCGCATCCGGAGGACCGCCGCGGCCGTCCACAGGACGAGGCACATGAGGGGGCGGCACGTGAGCGTGCAGCAGTACGACGAGATCGGTGAGGCGTTCGAGGGTTTCAAGTCCCTGCCGCTGATACGTCACGGGGAGGTGCCGAGCTTCCTGGGCATGGTCGGGGACGTGAGCGGCAGGTCGATACTCGACCTTGCGTGCGGCACCGGTTTCTACAGCAGGGAGTTCAAGCGGCGCGGCGCCGGGGAGGTCCTCGGTGTCGACATCTCCGGCGAGATGATCGCCGCCGCTCGGGGGATCGAGCAGCGGGACCCGCTGGGTGTGCGCTACGAGATCGGTGACGTGGCCGAGCTGCGCGATCTCGACCGGCGCTTCGACATCGCGCTGGGGGTCCAGTGCCTCAACTACGCCGAGGACATCGCCGCGTTGCGGCGGATGTGCCGCAACGTCCACCGGAGCCTGGTGCCGGGCGGAGAGTTCTTCGTGCTCGCCCAGAGGCCGGACTACCGGTTCGACCTGGCGTCCCTGGAGAAGTACGGATTCCGCTGCGAGCCGACCGGCGAGGAGACCGAGGCGGGACCGCGGGCCCGGGTCACGGCGCTCCTCGACCCGCAGCCGATCAGCATCGTGGCCACGGTCCCGCGTCGCGAGGTCTACGAGGAGTGTCTGGGGGCGGCCGGGTTCGGTGCGGTGGAGTGGGTTCCGCTCCAGGTGTCCGAATCCGGTGTCCGTGAGTTCGGCGAGGACTTCTGGGCGGACCTCCTCGCGAACCCGCCGCTGGAGATGCTGCGCTGCCGCGCCTGACCGCCTGACCGCCTGACCGCTCGGCCGCCCGGACCGTGAGGGCGGCGCGGCGGCGCCCCGGACGCGGAGGTCCGCGGCCACCGTTTCCCGCTGGGCCCGTCAGCCGTCGGGAACGGCGGGGACCCGCGTGAAGGGAACATCGCGTACCGGTGGCCAGTGCGGGGAAGGTGCGCCGGGGGGACGCGCGTGCACCTTCCCCGCAACGGTGTCGACGTGCTCAGCCGAGCTGCGCCGCCGACGGCACCACCACGCCGTACAGGTCACCGATCGTGGCGAGCGCACCGTGGTGCAGCGCCTCGGCGGAGACCTCGGCGACCGAGGTCTGCAGCGGCCGGGTCGCCGAGGCGTCCGCGACCACGGTCGGCCGGTTGCCCCGGAGGAACGCGCCCTGGGCGGTGAAGGCGACGCACATGTGCGTCATGAACCCGGCGATCACGACATCGTCGTTCCCGGCCGCGTCCACCAGGTCCCCGAGGTCGGTGTCGAGGAACGCGTTCGGCTTCGTCTTCACCACGGTCTCCTCGCCGTCGGCCGGCGCGACCTTCGGGTGGATCCGGCCGATCTCCGCGCGGATGTCGTACGGAGTGCCCTCGCCGCCGTCGTTGACGACGTGGATGACCTTCGCACCGGCCGCACGGGCCCGCGAGAGCAGCTCGGCACCGGCGTCCAGGGCCTCCTTCCAGCCCTCCAGCTCCATGACGCCCTGGGTGTAGGTGTTCTGGTAGTCGATCAGGATCACCGTGGCGGACGCGAGCGACGCGGGGGTGTCGTCGAACGAGTTCAGCTCACGCAGAGTGGTGGTAGACATGCCTGTCCCCTTCGAATGGTGTGCTCGGCAGTGGATTGGGGTCACTCCGCGGTGACCCATGTGAACCGTACGAGACCCCGCGACATGTCGGCAATGACATCCGAACCGCAGATACGGACATCGGGAAGCCCGGCCGCCTCACCGAGGGGGAGCTTCGGCACCTCACACGAAAGGCCCCTGCCGAAGGGAGCTCGGCAGGACCGACGGGGGCGGACGGGGGGTCAGGGTGCGGCGGCCGGCGGGGCGCTGAGATGTGCCTGGTACCACGAGGCGGTGGCCGGGAAGGCGTCGGCGAACACGGGCCCGGGTTCCAGGCCGAGATGACGCCAGAGGGGGACGCTGTCGAAGCAGTGGTCCTGGGTGAGGAGGCTGAGGCGGCGGCGGAGCGTGGGGTCGTGCCGCGTCCGGAAGCGGTCGTGGGCCTGGTCGGCGGTGATGTCGCCCTGGGGGAGAGGGAGCCCCAGGTGGTGGGTGACGGTGGTGACCAGGGTGCGGACGGTGACGGGCTCGGGGTGATTGGCGTGGAAGATCGATCTGCACCTGCGGCACCGACGCGGACACCTGCTCGCCGGCCCGTCCCGCGCCTTCCCGGAGGGTGGCGTTCCTGCCCTGACGCGAGACCCCGTGCGAGCGGCCCGCTCCCGGCCGTCGGGCATCGCGCGGGGTGAGCGGGACGTCGGCCTTGTCATCGGGCTGTGGTTCCGCCCGATTCCGCACATGTGTGTTCCTCGAATCGTCATCCGCGCGCAGCGCCCTCAGCCGGCCGAACCCCCCGGGAGCCAGTCCGCGAAGATCTCCGGGAGACGGTCCAGGTCCTCGGCCGTGACCGTGACGAGACGCAGGCCGTGACGGCGGGCCAGTTCCCGTTTGCGCGCGACCTTCGCCGCGTACGCCTCCTTCGTCATGAGCCCCAGGGCTTCGACGAACGTGCCGTCCGCCAGGCGCCAGTCGGCACGCAAGCCGGTCGTGTTGAGCTCCGGGTGGCGCGGGTAGGAGGGCTCCGGCTCGTGGGCCACGCCCCACCGGTGGAGGAAGTCGTCCACGTGCCGCTCGAACAGGGAGCGGCACAAGTGTCCGTCCGTGGCCGTCGTCGCCGTACCCATCGACGCGCGGACCCCGTCCGTGAGGAGTCCCGCGTGTGCCAGCCACTCCGTCCAGGTGCGGGCCGCGCGGGCCGGCCGCGCGCTCAGCAGCGCGGAGTCGGGGCGCGGCACCAGGAAACGGCAGAGCATCGCCTCGTCGACCAGGCCGGGGTCGTCGAACGGGACGCCGAGGCGGTTCAGTTGGACGAGGGACGGCGGACCGGAGAACTCGATCTCCGCGAGCCTGCGCAGCGCGTACACGATGGCTTGCGTCCACGCGCCGTCCTCGCCGGTGTCCCGGAGCGCCCCGTTCCGTGCGAGGGCGCAGCAGCCGTGGCAGTAGAAGAGCCCCGGGCGTGCCGACTGGGCGGAGCGACCGCAGAGCCGGCACGGCCCGCGGTCCGCCAGGTCCACGGGGGCCCCGAAGAGCGACTCCAGGGCTCGCCGGTAGTACGGGTTCTCCGCCGCGTCGTCGATGAGCGGCGGCAGCGTGCTCCCGGCCGTCGCGGTGGTCGTCCTGCCGCTCTCGGGCTTCGCGTTGAGCCAGCGGCGATGGGGCTCGGGGATCAGCCGCTGGACGGCGGCCGTCACCCGGCCGGCACGGCTGACCGGGCTCACCTCGGCCGGTGCGACCGCCGCGCGCAGGTTGTGCCGCTCCACATCCTCGCGCGGCGCGCCCCACGTCACGAGCAGCGGCCGTACCCCGTGCCGGCGCAGCAGCACCGTCAGCGGCCCGGCCAGCGGTGCCGCGTACACGGTGAGCGTGCCCGAGTCCGGGTCGAACCAGCCGGCCTCGGGGAGCCGGTCCCGTGCCAGCCCCGGCTTCGAGAGCCGGATCGACCAGGTGCCCCCGCCCACGACGACCACCGCGTCCGGGAAGCCGTCGAGGGCCGCCAGGTGCTGGGGCGCGTCCACGTCCACCCCGTGCGCGCGCAGCGCGTCGAGCGCCTCGGGGCGCACCCGCTCGTCGACGAGGGTGAGCGGGCCGTCCGGCTGGTGGTACTGGCCGATCTCCACGCCGGACCCGTCCAGGACGACGATCCGGGTGTGCTGGTAGACGGAGCGGGTGACCGCACGCAGGCCGCGGACCTCGTGTGCCGAGTTCCGGTACGTCTCCCAGGCGCGCAGCAGTGGCAGCGCCTCGGCGTCCCGGCGCCGCCGCTCGCGGTCCCGTTCGGTCTCCCGGCCCCAGGCCCCGCCGGCGGCGCGATGGCTCAGGCCGGTCCGCATCCGGATGGCGAGCCGTTCGGCGAGCGCCCGGCGCAGACCCGACTCGACACCGGCCGGAGCCGGTTCCCGCTCCGGGTGCGGGTCGGCCGCCGGCCGGTGGGTGTCCAGGTACGCGTCCACGAGGGCGCGTACGGTCTGACGCTCGGGCAGCAGGATCCGCACGGAACCGATGGCGTACCCGAAGGCCTTCTGCTCCGCCCATGACACCGGCTCATGGCGGCTGGGCTCCCAGCCGGTGCCGTCCTCGTCGTCCTCGTCGCCGTCCTCGTCCTCGTCGAAACGGCTGTCGCTTTCGAGGTCGTGGAGCTCTATCCATCCGTGGCAGCCGACGGGCGTCCCGGTCTCGTCGGTGAGCCTGCGGATGCTCTCGCTCGTGATGTGCAGCGCGCTGCTGTAGAGGTAGCCCATGTGCCGGTCGAGAACGGAACCCTGGTGGCCGGGCGGGGCGGCGACCGAGACGGCCCGCGCGTCGTAGTCGTTGTCGGGCCGGGGGACGAGACTCACGCGGACCGGTATGACGGCCCCGCAGTCGGCCTTGCGCGGTGCCGGCCTGACGCTGTCCTTCCGCAACTGGCCGAGGACGAAGGCGCGCAGTGCGGGCACGGAGTCGTCGAAGACGGCGAACCCCGGGGAGAAGTCCTTCGCCGGGTCACCCGGGATCATGAGCATGCCCGCGTCGGAGGCGTACTGGATCGTGTCTCGGCTCGACATGCGCGGATTATGACAGAGGCATATGCGCTTGCGCTGACTTGAAGGGCGGGTGGGGGAGCGGCCCTGCGCGAGCTCGTGGGGGCGGGTGGAGGGGCGGCCCCGCGCGGGCTCGTGGGGCCGGGTGGACGGGCGGCCCCGCGCGAGGTGCCGTTCCCCGGAGCCGGCGGACATCCGGGGGTGGCCCATGTCCGGAGCACCCCGCCCCTTTCGCCCCGCGGGTGCGGTCAACAGGGCTCGAACACGCGGGCGACAGCCGCTATGATCTTCGCGGCAAGGCTGTAGCGCAGAGGTCGTCGCGCCCAAGCATCAAGCTGGAGGACGCCGGTTCGAATCCGGCCGGTCTTGCCGCCCTTGTCGTGGAGGAAAGTCGATTGGCGTCGGTTCGTCCTGGGCGGGCGGAGGGCGATGCCGCCCTCGGCGCGCCGGGCACCGGCGATGAACCGGTGGAGTGGTGATGACGCAGCCGACGCCCGTACGCTGCCCCGCGATCGAGCACCCGGACATCCCGATCAGCGACCCCGCCGCTCTGGAGCCGTTGCTCACCCGACTGCGGTCCGCGCGGCCGGTCGGGACCGACGAGACGTTCCCGCTCGGCACCGTGCGCGCGGACGGACGTATCGACCTGTGCAAGCAGGGCCTCGGAGCGGGCGGCGCCGCCCGGCTGATGCCCGTCGCCGCCGGCTCCCCGCACGCCACGCACGTCCTGCTCGGCACCAACGCCATCGGCGACGAGGGAGCCCGCTCGGTCGCCGCCGCGCCCGCGACGCGAACGGGCGCGGGGGCGGGCCCTGTGCCGCGTCAGGCAGTGTTCGCCCGCTCTCCCAGCCGGAAACCGGGCTGCCGTGGCCGGGGTTGCCGCGTAGCCCGCACGGCGGTGGACAGGGCACGCAGTGCCCGACAGCTCCGGCTGACCGGCGGGACGGTGGAGATCGCGGCGACCCTCGGCGCGGAGGTACGGCTCCGCGGGGGTTGGGCCATGGACTTCTCATCAGTCCCCGCGCCCAGATCGTGATCAAGCGCATGACGCCGGTCTGGATTCCGGGCCGGCCCCGCCGCAAGTAAGGACACCGAGGACATCACCCGGCTGGGGGCGACCCTGCGCGAACGAGGCACCAGCCCGGCATGAGGGGCTCGCCCAGGGCCCTCCCCTCCCCGGCGTAGAACTCGGCCGACTCATCCCGTTCCCCAGCCTCCGGACGGCGTCTACACCTCAGGGCGTTTTAGCCAGTCCGGCATCTCAAGGCCGGTGACCGCTCGGAACTCGGCGCTGACCACGTACGGGTCTCCGTTGTACGCGAGGTGGAGGAAACCCGCGCTCATGCCCATGGTCCACCGGTCCTCCTGTGGTAGCTGCCAAGCTGCCCTCATCGCATTGACGAGCGGCCGAACGGCCTCACCGAATCGCGAGCTCTCCAGCAGCAGCTGTCCGAACCCTGTGGCGCACTGCACGTAGGCCATCAGATGGCCGTCGTGGCCCTGCTCCACCAACTCCTGGTGCAGGAAGAGGGCTCGCTCCGAGTAGGACAGGGCGTCCGCCGACTGGCCCGCAACCGCCAGTCGACGTGCAAGGTCGTGCAACGCCGCGGCGAAGTCCGGTAGATAGGCGTCCCTGTCCCGCTCGGCCAGCTCCGAGTACAGGGCAGCGGCATCCTCGGAGCAGGACAGGGCGTCCTCCGGCCGTCCCGCGTCCACCAGCCACGCCCCACGCTGCCGCATCAGAGCGGCGAGGGCCGGCAGATGGGCGTCCTGGTCCCGCTCCGCCAGTTCCCAGTGGAGGGCTACGGCTTCGCTGGAACAGGCGAGTGCCTCCTCCATCCGACCGGCTTCGGCAAGCCGCATGGTGTGGGCGGCCGCAGAGGTGGCGTAGCCGTACAGGTGGGCGGTCCGGTCCAGTTCGGCCAGCTCCCGGCGCAGGGCGAGAGCCTCCCCCGAGCGGCTCAGGGCATCCGCCGGTCGATCGGCCTTGTCCAGCAGCACCGCGTGGTTGCTCATCGAGGCAGCAAACTCGCGCAGATGGGCGCTCCGGTTCACCTTCGCCAGCTCCCGATACATGATCAGAGCTTCTTCGGAGATGAGCAGAGCATCGGTCAGCCGTCCGCCCTCGGCCAGCCGTGGCGCATGGTTGCCGGCCGAACGGGCGAGGGCAGGCTTGTGGGCGCCCGGGTTCAAGTCCGCCAGCTCACGGCACAGGGCGAGGGACTCTTCCGAGCAGGAGAGCGCCTCCATCAGCCGTCCCCCGGAGTCCAGTTGCCCGGCGTGGGTGTCCAACGAGGCGGCGAGGTCGGGCAGATAAGCGGTCCTGTCCCGCCTCACCAGCTCCCGGCGCAGGGCAAGGGCTTCCTCGGAGTAGGACAGAGCCTCTTCCGGCCTTCCCTCCGCTGCCAGCCGTACTGCGTGGTTGCTCAGCACGGTGGCGAGATCGGCCAAGTGGGAGGCCCCCTGGCTCTCCGTCAGCCGGCGGAGCAGGGCGACGGCCTGCTCGGAGTAGTGCAGGGCCGCTGTGTGTCGTCCCTCCTCGGCCAGCAACTGCGCGTGATGGGCGGTCGCGCGGGCGAGACCGTCCGGTGGGGCGTCCTGGTCGAGTTCCGCCAGCTCCTGCTGCACGGCGAGGGCCTCGAACGAATGAGTCAGGGCCGCCTCCCGCAGTCCCGCTTCCGCCAGTAGCGCCGTGTGGTTGCCGACCGCGCGGGCGTAGTCGCGGATGTGGGCTCCGCGGTGCGACTCCGCGAGTTCCCGGTACACGGAGAGGGCGTCCGCGGAGTGGGCCAGGGCCCGCTCGTACTGGCCGACGTTGGAGAAGCGGAGAGCTGTGTTCTCGTGGACCAGAGCGCGCCGTGCGTCGCCGGAAGCCGTGTCGAGGCGGTACCGGGAGAGCCGGTCGGCGATGGCGGCCGCGGCGATGTCCAGATCGGTTCGCTGCCACGGCAGCAGCTCGTCGATGATCTCCAGGAGGCCGAGATCGATGTGGGGGTGGTGGGCGAGGGTGACGAGAGCCGGGCCACCGGCGCTCAGGGCCAGCTCGGGATGCTCGTGGAGGAGGGGGTAGAGCTGGGTGAAGGCGAGGTGGGGCCAACGGGCGGCCGCCTCGATCAGCGTGGTGAGCGCGTGCCGGGTCCATCCCGGACCGGTTTCCGCGCTGGCTCCCGCCGGGTCGGTCCGCGGCGCGAGCAGGCGGGCGGGTGCCCTGTCGGTCCACGGGTCGGGCGGGTGGTCGTGGTCGTGGCCCTCGGTCGACAGGGCCAGGTAGTCCTCGCCCAGCCGGTCCGGGTACAGCGGTTCGAGCACCGTCGCCGGTCCGCCGCCCACCGGCCTTCCCGGGAAGGCCGGGTAGCAGCGCGCATGGTCCCTGAGCATCTGCGCCGGCACCTGCGTGCTCTCGATCCCTGCCCGCTCGACGGCCGACTTGCCCTCGTCATAGCCGAGCGGACCGGTGAGGGTGGCGGTGTAGACGAGCTGGCCCATCGCGTGGGGCGCCACCTCGACCGCGCCCTCGGAGCGGTGGTGCAGGGCGAGCCAGTGGTCGTGCTCCCGGGCGAGGAGGTACGCCGACACCTCCACCGGGTCGCCCGGCGGCTCGGCGGATTGACGTGCCGTCAGGACCGTGGCCAGGGCAGCCATGTGCACGCTCAGAACGAGCCGGTAGTCGTCCTGCTCGGCCAGGGCGCGCGGAGGTGCCGCCGTCCTGGCCTCGGGTACGTTCATCAGTTCGGCGAAGCGGTCGCGGGCGGCGGCAAACAACTCGGCCCGGCTCACTCCGGGTTCGTCCTCCACCGGCGGGAGTTCTAAGCGCTCGGCAACCAGCCCGAGGTCGCGGTTGATCCGGAAGGAGAGGTTCTGCCACCACGGCCCGGTGGGCCTGGCCAGCAGCAGAACCCGCACCCGGACGCTCCGTCTCGCGCCGACGTGCGTGTCGCCCAGCAGCGCGAGCAGGTCCGAAGTGTCCCACCGTTCGGCGTAGTCCACCACCACCAGCACACCCGCGGAGCTCTCCAGGCCGACCGGCACCGAGAACGCCGGCGCGGCCTGCCGGTCCCGACGGTGAAAGGCGCCCAGTACGAACCAACCCTGTGCCTGCCAATCAGCCGCGACCTGGAGGGCCAGCCGTGTCTTGCCCTGCCCACCGGGCCCGTGCACCAGGCACACGCCCATCGTGTCCGCGCTGTCACGCCACCGTCGAAGTCGCGCCCGCTCCGCGGTCCGGCCCGTGAAGTCCACCACCGCGCTGCCCGCCCGAAGCAGCGCACTCGGCGGCACCGACTCGCCGCTCGGCCACGTCGCTGACACCGCCTCAGCCGGACCGGTGAGCGACCACGACGAGAGACGGTACGGCTCGCCACCCCCGTACACCACCATGTCGCCCGCGGCCTGGAACACCCTGGCGAAGCCGGATGCCACCGCGTGCTGCCTCACCTCGGCCCTGATCGCTTCCGCTCCCACCCCGGAGGGCTCCGGGCCGCTCACCTCGATTCGCGCTCGTGGATCGTCATGTCCCGGCCGGCCTGGTAACTGCGGCCACTCCCGGAGACCTCGGCGGTCTGGTCGACCCTTGTACCCGGTTGTCCGGACTGCTGCTCCTTGGCCTGCAGATCCTCCACGAGCCGCCGCAGCCGGCGCTCGAACGCAGGATCATCCTCGGCTTCCGCCGCCACCGCGTCACCGACCCGGCGCAGCGTCCGCTCGCTCACCGCGCCGTCGCCGCTCCCGGCTTCCGTCACCAGGGTCTCCAGCGCCCGGTCGGAGCCGAGTCGCTCGACGACCAGCTCATGGACCGCGTCCATGCCGGCTTCCAGTGCGAGGTCCACGTCCGCGTCCGCCCGCTCACCCACCCGCCGGAGCTTGCGGACGACATAAGCCACCCCGGCCCCCGCCAGAAGTTCGATTCCTGTCACCGTTGCCTCCCCCGACCGAATCCGACTCCACCGGGCCGGCTGCAACCGGTCTCGTCCCACCCCGGCCACGAGTATCCGGCTCCACGCGGGACCGCACAATCCGTACACCGATTCTGCGCTCGGTTCGGCCCCGCCGGTGATCCAGCGGACCGTCCCGCTCTGGGACATGCCGTGTGATCCGGCGCTTCGGACCGGCAGCCCGGGGCCGGAAGAGCGGCGGCGCGTCCGCCGCCGGGCTCAGCGAGGACCGGAACACCGTCGAGCGCCTGATCGACAAGCGGAAGTCCGGCGAGGCATCGCGATCCGCTTGACAAGACTTCCGCAAGCTACCCCGCCGGCCTCCACCTTCGCGGTGCAATGATCCGGATCGAAGACCTCACCGGAACCACCGCTTGATCACGACCGAATACGCGGCCTAGAGGGAGTCGAGACCCAGCTCGTGGTTTCTGACCGCCTCGCGGACGGCGTCCACGAATCCGTTCCAGAAGTGGTCGGCCCAGGGGCTGCCGGTGCTCGGCACGCCCGCCGTCGTCCTGCGCTTGGCCGCGCCGGAGAAGTCGCCGAACATCGCGTCGCGCAGGGCCGTGGAGAGTTCCAGCTGGGCACCCGCGCCCGTGCGGGTGCGGTTGACGATGTTGGCCGGGTCGTCGCCGTTGACGGGGTCGGTGGCGCTCGCGAAGACCACGGTCACGTTCCATTCTGGCCTGCTCGCGGGGGAGGACAGACCGTATTTCGTGAAGGCCGCCCGCAGGTTGCGCTTGAGCCGCTCGTCCCGGCCGCCGATGATGATCTTCTTCACGGCCGTGTCGTCGAAGCCGTGCAGGGAGACGGCGTACAGGTTGCCGGCGCAGACGGCGAGGGCGGCCGGGTCGTCGCAGTGGGTGGCGGTGACATGCTGCGAGGAGGAGTTGGCGAGGGCCTCGAACATCCAGTAGTCCCGCTGCGGCTCGCCCTGCACCGCCGCGCCCGCCGGGTCGGTGCCCGCGTCGAAGGGCGTGTAACCGGCGACGGCCATGCACAGTTCGCTGGTACCCGCCTCGATGCCACCGCCGTGCGGCGCGATGACCGCCGTGCTGCTGACGGCGCTGCTCGTGCCGCGTGCGTTGTCCGTGACCTGCACCGGCGCGCCGATGCGGAAGCGGCGCATCCAGTCGGTGCCCTCCTTGTCGGCGGTACGGGTGTACAGCTCGGTGTTGGACCCGTACTGGTCGGCCGCCGCGGCCGGCGTGGCGCCGCCGCCCACCACGGCGTTGAGGGTGGGCAGGCCGGCGGCGACGACGGCGACGGAGGTCAGGACGGCGCGTCTGCTGGTGTTGGTCATGGGGCGATCCTGCATCACGGCCCCGTGACCTTCTCCGGCGCCCCCGGACATGAACGGGCGTGCCACCCAGGCGTCCTGGCCCGGCGCGGCTCGGCCGGCGCCACCCGGAGAGGCGGGTGACCCGCGCCCGGCCGACTCTGGGGAAACACACCTGGGCAGCCGTTTGTTAGGCTCCCCTTGCCTCCCGTGGGGGAAGTCCGGTGAGAGTCCGGCGCTGACCCGCAACGGTATGCACGGCGGCCCGACCGAGGGCTGTCGCGCGAGCCCGATCGCCTGCGGGGGCGTACCGACCCGTTGACTGCTCGCCGTGGACTGCGAGAGGGGACCGGGTGGCCGGCACGGCCGCGCGGGCTGTCTCCTGCTCGCCGTCCAGCAGGCGGCCCGTGTGTGAAGGACGGCCCCTCCCGTGCGCCGAAGTACGGCACTCCGCCGCATACCCGTGCTGCCGCTCAGCCTCGCGCTGGGTCTGCTGCTCCTGCTGTCGCTCGCGTGCGGTGTCGGGCTCGGAGCCACCGGGATCGGCCGGGCCGATGTGCTGCGCTTCCTGTGGGCGGGACTCACCGGCGCGACCGTGCACGAGCGGGACGTGGCCGCGTACACCATCGTCTGGGAGATCCGGCTGCCGCGCGTGCTGCTCGGCGCGGTCGTCGGCGCGGGACTCGCGGCCGTCGGCGTGGCCGTGCAGGCGATGGTCCGCAACGCGCTGGCCGACCCGTTCGTCCTGGGCGTCTCCTCGGGCGCGGCGGTCGGCGCCAACGCCGTCATCCTCCTGGGCGCGTTCGCGGGGCTCGGCGTGTGGGCGCTGTCGGCCTCGGCGTTCGCCTCGGCGCTCGCCGCCATGGCCCTGGTGTACGCCGTGGCCCGCTCACCGAGGGGGCTGACGCCGCTGCGGCTGATCCTGACGGGTACGGCACTGGCGTACGGCTTCGAGGCCGTCACCACCGTCATGGTGTTCGGCGCGGCCCGGGGCGAGGCGGCCCGGTCGGCGATGATGTGGCTGCTCGGCAGCCTGGGCGGTGCCACCTGGGCCCAGGTGCCGCTCGCCGCGGTCACCGTGGCGGCGGGCTGGGCCTGGCTGCGCCGACGCGCCGAAGCCCTCAACGCGCTCGCCATGGGGGACGAGACCTCGGCCGCGCTCGGCGTCCGGCCGGCCTCGCTGCGCCGGGAGCTGTTCCTCGTCACCGCGGCCGTCACCGGCACGGTCGTCGCGGTCAGCGGGGCCATCGGATTCGTCGGACTGATGGTGCCGCATGTCGTACGGATGCTGGTCGGCGCCGACCACCGACGGGTGCTGACGGTGGCTCCGCTCGCCGGAGCCCTGCTGCTGGTGTGGGCGGACGTGGTGTCCCGGCTGCTGTTCGCCCCGGCCGAACTGCCCGTCGGAGTGATCACCGCGGTGGTCGGGGTGCCCGCGTTCCTGCTGCTGATGCGGCGGGGCGGCTACGCGTTCGGAGGGCGTTGAGCATGCGACTGGACATCGACGACGTCACGGTCGAGGCCGCCGGGACCCGTCTCGTCGAACACATCCGGCTCACCGTGGACGACGGGGCCTTCGTCGGACTCGTCGGCCCCAACGGCAGCGGCAAATCGACCCTGCTCCGCTCCCTGTACCGGGCCCTGCGGCCGGCCGGCGGAACCGTGCGTCTGGACGGCGAGGACCTGCACGCCATGGAGCCGCGAGCCGCCGCCCGGGTGCTGGCCGCGCTGCCGCAGGAGTCCTCGGCCGAGTTCGACTTCACCGTCGCCGAGGTGGTCGCCATGGGACGGCTGCCGCACCGGGACCGCACGGCCGCCTCGGACCGGGAGATCTGCGCTCGGGCGATGGAACGCACGGGCGTCCACCACCTCGCCGGCCGCGGGTTCCTCGGCCTGTCCGGCGGCGAGAAGCAACGGGTCCTCCTCGCCCGCGCCCTGGCCCAGCAGCCTCGGGTCCTGGTCCTCGACGAACCCACCAACCACCTCGACATCGCTCACCAGCTGGACGTCCTGTCCCTGGTCCGCGCCGGCGGCCTCACCGTGCTGGCCGCGCTGCACGACCTCAACCTCGCCGCCGCCCACTGCGACGTCCTCTACGTCATCGCGGGCGGCCGGATCGTCGCCTCCGGACCGCCCCACGACGTACTCCGGCCCCCGCTGCTGGCCGAGGTGTTCGGCGTCCGTGCCCATCCCGTCCGGCACCCCGGGACCGGAGCCGTCCAGCTCCTGTTCGACCTGCTTCCGCCCACCACCTGAAGGACGCCCATGCGCAAGCTCCTCGCCGCGGCCCTCTGCCTCGCCACGACGGCCACCGGCTGCGGCGCCACGCTCGACCCGACCCGGGACGCCACGTCCTCGGGGATCACCCTCACCAACTGCGGCCGCGAGGTGACGTACGACAAGGTTCCCGAGCGGGTCGTCACCAACGATGTCGGCATCACGGAGCTGATGTTCGCCCTCGGCCTGGAGAAGCACATGGCCGGCTTCGCCATGCCCGACAACAAGGGCGCCGTGGACGGTGTGCCGTGGAAGGACGGCTACGACAAGGTGAAATGGCTGTCGAAGGACCAGCTCACCAAGGAGAACGTCCTCGACGCCCGCGCCGACCTGGTCTTCGCCGGCTGGAACTACGGCTTCCGCGAGGACGGCGGCTTCACCCCCGACGCGCTGGAGAAACTCGGCATCCCCTCGTACATCCTCACCGAGTCCTGCCACAACGGCCGTACCAAGTCCGCGCGCGGCATCATGCCGCCCCTGGACGCCCTGTACGCCGACCTCACCAACCTGGGCAGGCTCTTCGGTGTCGAAAAGCGCGCCGCCGCGCTGATCGCCGACTTCAAGGAGCAGATCGCCGACGTGCGCGCGAACGCGCCCGGGCCCGCCGACCGTCCTTCGGTCTTCCTCTACGACAGCGGCCGGGACACGCCCTTCACCTCCGGCCGTTACGCCGCCCCGGAGCAGATCATCACCGAGGCCGGCGGCGTCAACGTCATGCACGACGTGGCGGACTCCTGGACCACCGTCGGCTGGGAGAGCGTCGTCGAGCGGGACCCGGACGTCATCGTCATCTGCGACTACGGCGACGTGAGCGCCCGGCAGAAGAAGGAGTTCCTCCTCTCCTACGCCCCGCTGCGCGGCGTCTCCGCCGTCAGACACCGGCGGATCATCTCCCTGGACTACGCCGACCTGGTCGAGAGCCCCCGCAACCCCTCGGCGATCGCCCGGCTCGGCGCCTACCTGCGGACGCTGCCGGGCGGCCGGTGACCCCGCGGGGCCACCGGACCGTGCCGTGCCCGGACCGGTGACCCCCGCGGGCTAGCGGACCGTGCTGCGCCCCACGACCGAGCCGGCCCGGTCGATGCAGATGACGTCCACGGCGACCGGCGCTCCGCGCAGGACGGCCAGCGCCTCGTCGCGGGCCGCCCTCGCCACCAGGTCACCGAGCGGCACTCCGGCGGCCTGGCACAGCCGGAGCGCGCCGAGACCGGTGTTGGCGGCGGCCACCTCGGCCGCGAGCGTCTCGTCGGCACCGCCGTGCCGGGCCAGTGCCGCGAGGAAACCCTTGTCGACCTGGGAGCGGCCGGAGTGCAGATCGAGATGGCCCACGGCGAGCTTGGAGAGCTTGGCGAAGCCGCCGCAGATCGTGAGACGGTCCACCGGGTGCCGGCGGAGGTACTTCAGCACCGCGCCCGCGAAGTCGCCCATGTCGAGCAGGGCGTCCTCGGGCAGACCGTACTCGGCGACGACCGTCTTCTCGGACGTCGACCCGGTGCACCCCGCCACATGGGTCCGCCCGGCCGCCCGGGCGACGTCCACACCGCGCCGGATGGAGTCGATCCACGCCGAGCAGGAGTACGGCACGACGATCCCCGTGGTGCCGAGGACGGACAGCCCCCCGAGGATCCCGAGCCGCGGGTTCCAGGTGGAGCGGGCTATCTCCTCGCCGTGGTCGACGGACACGGTGATCTCCACGTCGCCGCCGCCTCCGTGGCGCGCGGCGACCTCGGCGACGTGCTCGCTCATCATCCGCCGGGGGACGGGATTGACGGCCGCCTCGCCGACGGGCAACGGAAGCCCGGGCCGGGTGACGGTCCCCACGCCGGGACCCGCCCTGAAGACGACGCCACTGCCGGCGGGCAGCAGCCGGACCGTGGCCCGGACCAGCGCGCCGTGCGTGACGTCGGGGTCGTCGCCCGCGTCCTTCACGACTCCCGCCATCGCGGAACCCCCGGTCAGCGCCTCGGCGGCCAGCGCGAACGACGGCGTCTGCCCCTTGGGCAGGGTGATCGTCACCGGATCGGGAAACTCGCCGGTCAGCAGGGCGGTGTACGCGGCCGTCGTGGCCGCCGTCGCGCAGGCCCCGGTGGTCCAGCCAGGCCGCAGCCCGGTGTGCTCCAACTGGGCGCGGCGACCCCCCTTCGCCCGGCCGGTACCCTGCGCCCCGACCGCATCGCTCGCCTCGCCCACGGCTCGACCCTCACTGCTCCTCATGAACGGACCCGGACTCCCATGCACGTACTGATCCTCGGCGGCACCACGGAGGCCCGCGGGCTCGCCGAACTGCTGCACGGCACCCCCGGGCTGAAACTGACCAGTTCCCTCGCCGGACGCGTCGCCGGCCCCCGGCTGCCCCCGGGCGAGACGCGCGTCGGCGGCTTCGGCGGGGCAGCGGGGCTGGCGGCGTGGCTGCGCGAGCACAGGGCCGACGCGGTCGTCGACGCCACCCACCCCTTCGCCGCAAGGATCAGCTTCAACGCGGCACAGGCCGCTGCTGCCGCCCAGGTTCCCCTGCTCGTCCTGCGCCGGCCCGGCTGGGTCCCCGTCGAGGGCGACCGGTGGCACGAGGTGACCTCGCTGGAGGAGGCGGCCCGGTCCCTGCCCGCACTCGGCCGGCGTGTCTTTCTCACCACCGGGCGCATGGGCCTGGCCGCCTTCGCCGGCCTGGACGACCTGTGGTTCCTCGTCCGGTCAGTCGACGCACCCGAGCCTGCGCACCCGTCCCGCATGGAGGTGCTGCTCGACCGCGGCCCCTTCACCCTCGACGGCGAGCGCGAGCTGCTGCGCCGCCACCGCATCGACGTCGTCGTCACGAAGGACAGCGGCGGAGCGGCCACGGCGCCGAAACTGACCGCCGCCCGTGAGGCGGGGCTGCCCGTCGTCGTGGTGCGCAGACCACCGGTTCCCGAGGGCGTGCCCGTCGTCCCTGATCCCGGGAGCGGGGCGCGGTGGATCCGTGCGGCCCTCGAACGGGGCGCTTCCGCGGACCACTGACCCGGGGAACGCGCCCGCGTCACGCCCTCGCCCACGGCTCCGACCGCTCGCACGGTCATCGGGAAGGGGTCACCGGGACCCGCGACCGCCCCCGTACGGCCCGCGGCTCACTCCTCCTCGCTCGCGATCGCGTTGAGCGCCGCGGCGGCGATGGCGCTGCCACCCCGGCGGCCGCGCACCACCAGGTGGTCCAGGCCCGACGGATGGGCGGCCAAGGCGTCCTTGGACTCGGCGGCGCCGACGAAGCCGACCGGCACGCCGATGACGGCGGCGGGCCGGGGAGCGCCTTCCTCGATCATCTCCAGCAGGCGGAAGAGAGCGGTGGGCGCGTTGCCCACGGCAACCACCGCGCCCTCCAGCCGGTCGCGCCACAACTCCAGCGCGGCGGCGCTCCGCGTGGTGCCCGTCCTCGCGGCCAGCTCGGGGACCGCCGGGTCGGACAGCGTGCAGATCACCTCGTTGCCGGCGGGCAGCCGCCTGCGCGTCACGCCGCTGGCCACCATCTGTACGTCGCACAGGATCGGGGCGCCGGAGCGCAGGGCTTCCCGGGCCCGGGCCACCACGGCGGGCGTGTAGGAGAGGTCCCGGACGAGGTCGACCATGCCACAGGCGTGGATCATGCGTACCGCGACCTGGCTGACATCGGCGGGCAGACCCGTGAGGTCCGCTTCGGCGCGGATGGTGGCGAAGGACTGGCGGTAGATCGCCGCCCCGTCCTTCTCGTAGACGTGGGTGGTCACGGTGCTCTTCTCACTGCTCTCGGTCGTCTTGCGGCTCATGAGGTGGTGTCACGTCCCCGGCGGCGCAGCTCGTGGGCATGGCGGTGAGCATACCCATGATCACGAGAGAGGTACGTGCCGCGTTCTTCCCGTGGTCCCCGCCGCGTTCCACGGCGGATCACCCGGCCCCCGCGTCCATACCCACGGCGGCTCGGAACCGACGCCGTGGCGCCCGGGTTCCGGGCCGTGGACCGCCATGACGTCTCCGGCGCGTCAAGGAGAGGGGTCCTAGGTCCAACGCATGATCGCGAGGTAGCGTTCTTGCTGTTAGCGTGCAGCTGCATACAACTCGCAATAACGTCGGAGGACGTTGGACATGGCGCTCTACACGCTCCCGGAACTCCCCTACGACTACGCGGCGCTCGCGCCCGTGATCAGCCCGGAGATCATCGAGCTGCACCACGACAAGCACCACGCTGCCTACGTGAAGGGTGCGAACGACACGATCGAGCAGCTCGCCGAGGCACGGGACAAGGAGTCCTGGGGCTCGGTCAACGGGCTGGAGAAGAACCTGGCCTTCCACCTCTCCGGGCACATCCTGCACAGCATCTACTGGCAGAACATGACCGGCCCGAAGGACGGCGGCGGCGAGCCCCTGGCCCAGGACGGCGTCGGCGACCTGGCGGACGCCATCACCGAGTCCTTCGGCTCCTTCGCCGGCTTCAAGGCCCAGCTGTCCAAGGCCGCGGCCACCACCCAGGGCTCGGGCTGGGGGGTCCTCGCCTACGAGCCGCTGAGCGGCCGCCTCATCGTCGAGCAGGTCTACGACCACCAGGGCAACGTCGGCCAGGGCTCCACCCCCGTCCTGGTCTTCGACGCCTGGGAGCACGCGTTCTACCTCCAGTACAAGAACCAGAAGGTGGACTTCATCGAGGCCATGTGGGCCGTCGTCAACTGGCAGGACGTGGCCAGGCGCTACGCCGCCGCCAAGGAGCGCGGCGACAGCCTGCTGCTCAAGCCGTGAGGCCGTAGCGCACCCGAGCGTGCCGCCTCGTGACCGTCTTCCCACCTCTCACGGGCGGGCGGCACGACGGAAGGCTCCCGCGAGGACGTCCTCGCGGGAGCCTTCCGCTGCTCCGGGGCGGGCACGGACCGCCGGCCGGCATGTGACGGGCGCCATACACGTCCCGCGGAACTGGCCTCCGCCCGCCCCCGACTCCTGAAGCGGTACGGATCGATCCGAGCGACTCCGTACGACGTGATCTGGAGACGGGGTTGATGGACGTGTCCTGGCAGTCCTCCTTCGGCGCGGGTGCCCTGGTGCGGAAGCTGGTGCCGCCGCCTGCCCTGTGCGGCTTCCTCCTTCTGCTGGCCCTGGTGTTCACGCTGTCGTACGCCATGGGAGCCGCCGCCGGCCCCGTCGCGCCCGGCATGCACGGCACCGGCACGAACCGGGGCGACGGCGGTCCCGGCGGGGGCGGCGACATGGGGAACATGCACGGGGCGGGCCACTGATGGGCGCGGACACCACGCTCGCCCTGGTGACGACCGATCTGACCATCGGCGGAATGACCTGCGCGGCCTGCGTGAAGCGGGTCGAGAAGAAGCTCGCCGGGCTGGACGGGGTGACGGCCACCGTCAATCTGGCCACGGGGCGGGCCCGGGTCAGCCATCCGGCGCGGATCGGCCCCGGGGAACTCGTCGCGACGGTGGAGCGGGCCGGATACACGGCAGCGCTCCCCGAACCGCCCGGGAAGCGGCAGCCCGGGGACGGCGGCGAAGCCGAGGCCACGCGGCGGGAGCGGGACCGGCTCCTGGTCACGGCACTGCTCGCGGTGCCGGTGCTCGTGCTGTCCATGACGCCCGCCCTCCAGTTCCGCGACTGGCAGTGGCTGTGCTTCGTGCTCGCCGCGCCGGTCGCCGTGTGGGGCGCGTGGCCGTTCCACGAGCGGGCGGCACGCGGGCTGCGGCATGCGGCGGCGACCATGGACACCCTGGTGTCACTCGGCGTCGTGGCCTCGTTCTCCTGGTCGGCGTACGCCCTGTTCCTCGGCGGCGCCGGAGAGCCGGGGACGCGGATGCCCTTCTCGCTCGTCCCGACGGCCGCGGACGGTGCCGCGCACCTCTATCTCGAAGCAGCGGTCGGCGTACCGCTGTTCGTCCTGGCCGGGCGGTTCCTGGAGGCCCGGGCCCGGCGCGGCACGGGCGCGGCGCTCGCATCGCTGGCGCGGCTCGTGGTGAAAGAGGTGGCGGTCCGCGAGGACGGCCGCGAACGGCTCCTTCCCGTCGAGCAGCTGACCGCGGGGCAGATCTTCGTCGTACGGCCGGGAGAACGGGTGGCCACCGACGGCGAAGTGGTCGAGGGCAGTTCCGCGGTGGATCTGTCCCTGGTCACCGGCGAGAGCGAGCCGGCCGAAGTGGGGCCGGGCTCGGCGGTGGTCGGCGGGGCCGTCAACGCCGGCGGGCTGCTGCTGGTCGAGGCCACGGCCGTGGGCGCCGGCACCCGGCTCGCCCGGATCACCCGGCTGGTGACCGAGGCACAGGCCGGCAAGGCACGCGCGCAGCGGCTGGCCGACACCGTGGCGGGCTTCTTCGTCCCCGTCGTACTGACGCTGGCCGTCACGACGCTCGGGTTCTGGCTCGGTGCCGGAGCGGACCCCCAGGCCGCCGTCACCGCGTGCGTGGCCGTCCTGGTGGTCGCCTGTCCCTGCGCGCTGGGCCTGGCGACGCCGACCGCACTGATGGCCGCGACCGGGCGGGGCGCCCAGCTGGGGGTGCTCGTCAGCGGCCCGCGGGCACTGGAGGGGCTGCGGCACGTCGACACGGTCGTGCTCGACAAGACCGGCACCCTCACTTCGGGTCATATGACCGTCGCCCGGGTCACGGCCGTTCCCGGCGGCCTGGGGCCGGAGGCGGTGCTGCGGCTGGCCGGCGCGGTCGAGCGGGGGTCCGAGCACCCGCTGGGCCGGGCCGTCACCGCGCACGCCCGACGAGCGGCGTCCGGCCGGCCGTTGCCGGCGGTGAGCGAGTTCAGCGCCCGGCCGGGCCTGGGCGTACGCGGCCGGGTCGAGGGACGACTCGTGGAGATCCTCGCGCCGGACGGCGACTTGCCGCCGGTCCTCTCGGAGGCCCTGTCCGCGGCCGAGGATGCCGCTCACACGCCCATCATGGTCCGTGTGGACGGGGCGGCCGAGGCCCTGATCGAGGTCGGCGACGTCGTACGACCCGGCAGCTACCGTGCCGTGGACCGGCTGCGGCGCCTCGGCGTGCGACCGGTGCTCGCCACGGGCGACCGGGAGGCGCCCGCGCGGGCCGTGGCGTCGGCCCTGGGCATCGACGAGGTGCACGCCCGCCGCACCCCCGAGGACAAGGCCGGTCTCGTACGGGACCTCCAGGAGCACGGACACCGGGTCGCGGTCATCGGCGACGGCGTCAACGACGCCGCCGCGCTCGCCGGCGCCGACCTCGGCATCGCGATGGGCAGCGGTACCGACGTGGCCATCGGGGCGGCCGATGTGACGCTGGTGCGCGGCGACATCGAAGCCCTGGCGGACGCGGTCCGGCTCGCACGGCGCACGCTGGGCACCATCCGCGTCAACCTCCTGTGGGCGTTCGGCTACAACGTCGTCACCGTGCCGCTCGCCATGGTCGGCCTGCTCACCCCGATGCTCGCCGCGGCCGCCATGTCGGCCAGTTCGCTGCTGGTGGTCGGCAACAGCCTGCGGCTGCGCGCCTGGCGCCCCACGCCCGCCCGGAGGCGTACGCGATGACCGCGCGGAACCCCTGGCGGCCCTCGCGCCGCCGGCTGACCGACACCCTGCTCGCCGCTCTCGCACCCGTGGCCGCGTGCGGTCTCGCGCTGGGCGGGCTGACGACCTGGGCGGGGGCGGGCAAGGCGGGCAGCCCGCCGCGGATCGCCGTCTCCTCCGGACGGGTCTTCCTGCCGTACGGCGACAGCACGGAGACCGCCGCGTTCTTCGACGTCGCCAACCGCGGCGGAGCGGACGACCGGCTGATCGAGGTGACGTCGCCCGCCACGCGCGGCGGGACCGGGCTCAGCCGCCACCGCGTCACCGCCGGCGGAGCCGCCTACAAGGCGGACGTGGCCTCGGCCGCCGTACCCGCCGGCGGCCGGCTGGCCATGTCCCCGCACGGTGTGGACGTCGTCCTGCGGGCCGGGGCCGGCTGGCGGGCGGGGGACCTCGTGCCCTTCACGCTCCGCTTCGAACGCAGCGCGCCGGTCGAGACGTTCGCGGTGGTGGTCCGCCCCGGCGGCCGAACCGCCTGATCAGGCACCGGGGGAGTGCGCACCGGACGGGTGCCGGGGCCGCACCCCCGTCGGTTCCGGCGCGCGGCCGCGGTCCGGAGCACCGGCTCGGGAACGAGTGCGGTGGCCGGTGGACGTCCGTACCCGCCCACGGAGACCGAAGTCCGGATACGAGGATCAGAGGCCATGACAGCAGGCTGGTGTGCCCGCACGACACGGGCCGCGGTGTTCGCGGCCATGTGCGTGCTGCTCGCGGCCCTGGGGCACGTCCTGATGTCCGGTACCGACGTCCCCGCGTGGGCACCGGCTGCCGGATTCGCGGTGACCGCTGCGGCGGGGTGGTGCCTGGCGGGGCGGGAGCGCGGACTGCCGTTGATCGTGACGGCCGTGGTCGTCGCCCAGACGGTGCTGCACGAGGCTTTCTCCTACGCCCAGTCGACGTCCGCCGTGCCGATGTCCGCCGTGCCGGTGTCCGCTGCGTCCGTCGGACCGGCCGTCACGGACACGGACGGCATGGACCGCATGGACATGGGGTCGACGGGGAGGGGCGCCCTGGACATGGACGCCACGCCCACGCTGCACCCGAGCATGGGGCACATGGCTCATATGGCACATATGGGTCATACGAGTCATGCATGGCACATGGGGCAGCACTCCATGGACGGCGGCTCGTCGTCGCTCGGCATGCTCGCCGCCCACCTGCTCGCCGCGGTGCTGTGCGGGCTGTGGCTGGCCCAGGGCGAGCGGGCCGCGTTCCGCGTCCTGCGGGCCGCCGCCGGACGGCTGGCCGCGCCTCTGCGGTTGCTGCTCGCCCTGCCCGCCACCCCGGACGGCCCGCGCGTCCACCCGCGGCGGTGCCGCTCGGACCGGGCGCCGCGTCTTCTCCTCCTCGTCCACGCGATCACTTCTCGGGGTCCGCCCGCGGAAGCCGCTGTCGCCTGAAGACAGCTGGTTTCCCGAGGCCGCCGACCGCGCCTCGGGCCACGGCCGTACGACCGCCGGCGGTGACGCCACGGCGACGCAGGGCCGTCTTCCCACTTCACCGGACCGCCGGCGCCTCGCCGCGCCCGGCCCGGACCACGGTTGACCCGAGAAGGACACCAGGTGATTACCTCTGCCCTGCCCACGTCGCGTGCCACGAGCGACACGACGGCAGCACTCGACGATTCGATCACCGCATGGGCGCTCGCCGCCCGAGGCGGCGACACGGACGCGGTCGAGCAGTTCGTGGGCGCCCTGCACCGCGACGTCCGGCGCTATGTCGCGCATCTGTGCGGCGACCCCCAGGCGGCGGACGATCTGGCCCAGGACACGTTTCTGCGCGCGCTCGGCAGTCTGCACCGGTTCGAGGGGCGTTCCTCGGCACGGGCCTGGCTGCTGTCCATCGCCCGCCGCGCGGTGATCGACAGCTACCGGTACGCCGCCGCCCGGCCGCGTCTGTCGGACGTACCGGACTGGCAGGTGGCCGTCGAACTGGCCCAGCCCTGCGACCTGCCCGGCTTCGACGACGGCATCGCACTGCTGGATCTGCTGGCCTCGCTGCCCGTCGACCGGCGGGAGGCGTTCGTCCTCACGCAACTGCTGGGCCTGCCCTATGCGGAGGCGGCCGAGGTCAGCGACTGCCCGATCGGCACGGTTCGGTCCCGGGTGGCCAGAGCCCGCGCGACCCTGATGGACCTGCTGGACGAGGCGGAGCGGCCCGCCGCCCTGGCGGCCTGAGGAGCCGGGAGGGTGCCGGTGCCGGCACCGGGCACGCCTCCTCGCCCTCGCCGCGCGCCTCCTCGCCCTCGCCGCGCGCCTCCTCGCCCTCGCCGCGGGCCTCCCCGCCCTCGCCGCGGGCCTCCCCGCCCTCGCCGCGGGCCTCCCCGCCCTCGCCGCGCATCTCCTCGCCCTCGCCGCGCGCCTCCCGGCCCTCGCCGCGCATCTCGCCGCTCCGGTGCCGGGAGCGGTTCTCCTGAGCCGTGTCGCCGACCGCCCGGGAACTCGACCGGCCTTCGGTCCGACTTCTGGAGCGGGTGACGGACGTTCGCCCGCGTACCGAGTGAATCCGGGAGTTCTTCAGATGCGTTCTCGTAGGTGGGGCGGCACGGCGGCCGTCGTCCTGGGCGGCCTGCTGGTGGCGGGCTGCGGCGGCGGGGAGAAGGGCTCGGACGGGAGCGCGGGGCGGGCCGGGAAGGCCGCGGTGTCCGTCACCGACTGCACCGGCATCAGGACCACCTTCTCCGGCGCCCCGAAGAGGATCGTCACCAGCAACGCCTCAGGCCTGGAGCTGCTGCTGCGCCTCGGCGCCGGGGACAAGGTGGTCGGCACGGGCTTCCCGCCCGGCAAGGGAACCCTGCCCGCCGGACTGGACGCGCAGGCCCGGAAGGTCGAGGTGCTCGGCCGGACGGTGATCCCGAAGGAGAAGCTGCTCGGCTCCGGCGCCGACCTGTACCTCGACACCTTCGCCTCCATGGGGGGCATGGGCGGGGGCGGGGCGGGGGACGCGCCGACGGCGCGGGAGTTCGAGGCGGCGGGCATCAAGCACATCTACCTGAAGTCCACCGCATGCGCCGCGGGGAGCAAGAGCCCGGTGACCGACCTGTCCGCCGTCGAGCAGGACATCACCACCCTCGGCGCGGTCACCGGCACGAGCGCCCGGGCGAAGGAGCTCGTCGCGGGGATGGAGGACAAGCTGGGCGCGGTCCGGAAAGCGATCGGCGGTACGGCGCGCGGCGCCCGGCCCACGTACTTCTTCTTCGACTACGACGCCGGTACGAAGCAGCCCAGCGTCACCTGCAACCGCCAGATCGCCAACGCCGTGATCACCCTGGCCGGTGCCCGCAACGTCTTCGGCGACTGCGACGGAGACTACCGGCAGGTCGGCTGGGAGGAGGTCATCGCCAAGAACCCGGACTGGATCCAGCTGGGGGTCCGCGACCGGGGCAGCGAGGCGGCGAACCAGAAGGCGTTCGCCGAGGCCGAGCAGTGGCTGAGGTCCAACCCCGCCACCAAGGGGCTGAAGGCGGTCGAGCAGGGCCACTTCCTGCGCATCGGCTCCGAGCAGACCACCATCGCCGGGGTGCGCAACGCCGACACCGTCGAGGAGATCGCCAAGGCCCTCTACCCGGGCAAGGTCGGCTGATCGTGGCGTTCACGCTGGTACGCCGGAAGTCCGCGGCTCCGGACAGGGGCGGCGGCCTGCCCGCAGGCCCCCTGGCGGCGGTCCTGGCCGTGCTGCTGCTGGCCACGCTGACCGCGGCGGTCGCCCTGGGCTCGACCGCCATCCCGCCGGCCGAGGTGTGGAGCGTGGTGGCGCGGCGGCTCTCCGGCGAGGCGCCGCGCCCGGGCACGGACGATCTCATCGTCTGGCAGCTGCGCGTCCCGCGCGCCCTGCTCGCCGCCCTGGTGGGTGCGGGCCTCGGGCTCGTCGGCACCGCGGTGCAGGCGCTGGTGCGCAACCCGCTGGCCGACCCCTACCTGCTGGGCATCTCCAACGGAGCCTCCCTCGGCGCCGTCGCGGCGATCGTGCTCGGTCTCGGTGCCGGCGGGACGCTGGGTCTGGGACTGTCCGGCGCGGCCTTCGCCGGGGCGCTGGCCACCTTCGCGCTGGTGTGGACGGTGGCCCGGCGGGGCGGGGGATTCGCGCCGCTGCGGCTGGTGCTGGCGGGAGTCGCGATCGGCCAGTTCCTGTCCGGGTTCACCAGCTATCTGGTGCTGCGGACAGGCGACGAGCAGCAGACCCACAGCGTCCTGTTCTGGCTGATGGGCAGCCTGGGCGGAGCGACCTGGCAGCTGCTCGCGGTGCCCGCGGCGGCCGTTCCGCTCGCCGCCCTGTGGCTCCAGGCACGGGCCCGGGGCCTCAACGCCCTGCTGATGGGCGACGAGACGGCCGCCGGACTCGGCGTCGACGTCACCCGGCTGCGCCGCGAGCTGTTCACCGTGACCAGCGTGCTCACCGGTGTCCTGGTGGCGGTCTCCGGGGCGATCGCGTTCGTCGCGCTGATGGTGCCGCACGTCTGCCGCCTGGTCGTCGGCGGCGACCATCGCCGTCTGCTGCCGGTCTCGGCGCTGTTCGGAGCGGTGCTGCTGGTGGTGGTCGACATCGTCTGCCGTACGGCCATGGACGCGCAGGAGCTGCCGGTGGGAGTGGTCACCTCGCTGCTCGGGGCTCCGGCCCTGCTGTATCTGCTGGACCGGCGCCTGGGGAGCGGCACGTGAGGATCGACATCGAGGACCTGCACGTCGCCTACGCCGGCCGTACGGTCGTGGCGGGTGCTCACCTGGTCGCGGCCGAAGGCGAGATCACGGGCCTGGTCGGCCCGAACGGCAGCGGCAAGTCCACGCTCCTGCGCACGGTCTACCGGCACCTGAAGCCCGTCGCCGGGCGCGTGCTGCTCGCCGGCACCGACCTGGGCGAGCTGGCCCCGGCCCGGTGGGCGCGGCACGTGGCGGCCTTGCCCCAGGAGCGGGGGAGCGACTTCGAACTGACCGTGCGCGAGGTCGTCGCGATGGGCCGCACCCCGTACAAGCGGGCGTTCGCCGGTGAGGACGCCGCCGACCGGGACATCGTCGCGCGGGCACTCACCGATGTCGGCATGACGGAGCAGGCCGGGCGCCGCTTCACGGACCTGTCCGGCGGCGAACGCCAACGCGTCCTGCTGGCACGGGCGTTCGCGCAGGACCCCGACGTCCTGGTGCTGGACGAGCCGACCAACCACCTCGACATCCGCCACCAGGTCGAGTTGCTGGCCCTGCTGCGCGACCGACGCCGTACGACGCTGGTGTCGCTGCACGACCTCAACGCCGCCGCGTCCGTCTGCGACCGCCTCCACGTGCTGCACGCCGGATCGGTCGTCGCCTCCGGCACGCCGCGCGAAGTGCTGACCCCCGAGGTGATGGCCGAGGTGTTCGCGGTGCGGGCGGCGGTCGTGGACCACCCCCTCACGGGTGACCCGCTGATCGCCTTCGACCACCGGACGCCGACGGACCAGGCGCCGAGAGAACATGCGCCGAGGGAGCATGCGCCGACGGACCAGGCGCCGAGGGAACATGCGCCGACGGATCAGGCGCCGACGGGTCAGGCGTCGACGGCCGTGGCGTCGGAGACCGGCGTGCGCGGATGACCGTGGTCGGGCAGGCCGACGGCCGAACCCTGCCCGACCACGCGGCCGGCCGCCGCGGCCGGCTGCCGCGACCGACCGGCACCACGGGCGGCTGCCACGAGCCGCTGCAACCGACCACCGCGACCGGCTGCCGTGACGAGCCGTTGCGAGCGACCGGCGCGACCGGCGTGACCGGCGTGACCGGCGTGACCGGCGTGACCGGCGTGACCGGCGTGACCGGCGTGACCGGCGTGACCGGCGTGACCGGCGCGCCCTGCCGTCGCGGACACCCGCTGCCGGGCCGCGCCGATTTCCGGCCGAGCCCGGGAACTCACCCGCGATCAGTCCCGACTTGTGGGACGAGGCTGCCGTCCGGCAGCGCACTGACGACCTTGGAGGGGCGGCAACGGTGACACGCCACAGTCCCGGTTCCCGACAGCCCGGCCGCACACCCGTCGGCGAGGACCGCTGGCTGCTCGTCGCCGTGGCCGGCCTGCTGTCGTTCGTGGCGATGCTCGACATGAACATTGTCAACGTGGCCCTGGCGGACATCGCCGCCGGCCTGCATGTCTCCGCCGCGACCGCCCAGTGGGCGGTGCTGGGTTATCAACTGCCCGTCGTGGCCCTGCTGTTGCCGGTCGGCCGCTGGCTGGACGGCGTCGGAGCGCGCTCCGCCGTACTGACCGCGACCGCCGGATTCGGCCTGTGCAGCGCGCTGGCGGCCACCGCGCCCTGGGCGGCCTGGCTGATCGCCGCCCGCCTCGCGCAGGGCGCGTTCGGGGCCGTGCTCTTCGTCCTGATGCCCGTGCTCGCCCTGCGCTCGGTACGGCCGGAACTGCGCGGCCGGGCCATGAGCGTGCCCGCGACACTGGGCCCGCTGGGCGCCGTGACCGGCCCGGCCGTCGGGGGACTGCTGCTGGACCACCTGGGCTGGCGCTCCGTCTTCCTGGTCAAGCTGCCCTTCTGCCTGCTCGCCCTGGTCGCGGCGTGGCGGGCGATGCCCGCGGACGGCGGCCTGCGCCGCCCCGACCGCCGGGCCACGGCGGAAGCCCTGCTGGTGGGCTCGGGCGTGGCCGCCCTGCTGCTCGCGCTGACCACGGCGCCGAGAAGCGCATGGTGGCCGGCGCTCGCGCTTGCCGCCGTGCCGCCGCTGTGGTGGTGGCTGCGCGGGCCGGGCGGCCGTCCGGTGACCGGCGTCCTGCGCGCGGCGGGCCTGCTGCCGGCACATGCGGCGGTGCTGGCGTCGGCGGCCGGGTTCGCCGCGATGCACTACGTCGTCGCACTCCACCTCCAGCGCGATGACGGCGTCAGCGCCACCACGACCGGGCTGACCGTGCTCGCCTTCCCTCTCGGCATGGGACTGGCCGGACCGGTCGGCGGTCGCCTCGCCGACCGGTACGGGCCCCGGCCGGTGGCGGTCGGCGGCGCCGCGCTCACCGCGACCGGTCTGCTCCTCCTCGTCCCGCTGGAGGGCGACTGGTCCCCGTGGGGCGTGGCGTGGCGGCTGGCGGTGGCCGGTATCGGCATGGGCTTGCAGGGCGGCCCCACCCAGACCCTGGTCATGGCCGCCGCACCCCCCGACCGTACGGCGACCGTGGGCTCGTCGGTACAACTGGCCCGCAGTCTCGGTTTCACCCTCGGCCCGGCCCTGGCCACCGCGGCCTGGGCGTCGGCCGGAGGCGCCGGCGGCGTGACGGCCGGGCTGGCCCTCGCGGCCGTGGCCGCCTGTCTCGCCGTCCCCCTGCTCGCGCTCCGCGCACGCGGGCCCGCGCTCGCGCGCCGGAAGTCCACCGACGCGGCATCCGCCGCCCCCCGCCCCTGACCGAGGAGTCCTCCCCATGTGCGGAATCACCGGCTGGGCGTCCTTCCACCACGACGCCCGCACCCAGGCCCCGGTCATCGAGGCCATGACCGCCACCCTCACCCGCCGCGGCCCCGACGCCGGAGGCGTCTGGCTGGGCGAGCGCGCCGCGATCGGCCACCGGCGCCTGGCCGTCATCGACCCGGCCGGCGGCGCGCAGCCGATGACCGACCGGCCCGACCGGCCGGACATCGTGCTCACCTACAGCGGCGAGGTCTACAACCACCACGAACTCCGGGCCGAGCTGCGAGCCCGCGGCCATGTCTTCCGCACCCGCAGCGACACCGAGGTGGTGCTGCGGGCCTACGCGGAGTGGGGCGAGGATCTCGCCGAGCGCCTGGAGGGCATGTTCGCCTTCGCCGTCTGGGACGAACGTGCCCGGCGACTGGTGCTGGTCCGTGACCGGCTCGGCGTCAAACCCCTGTTCTGGGCGCCCGTGGACGGCGGCCTCGCCTTCGCCTCCGAACCCAAGGCGCTCTTCGCGCATCCCGGGATACGGCCCCGCGTGGACGCCGACGGGCTGCGGGAGGCGTACAGCCTGCTGTTCAACACCGGGCCGACGGTGTGGTCCGGCGTACGGGAGGTCGAGCCCGGCGGCCTGCTGGTCCTCGACCGGGACGGAGTCCGGGAACGCCGCTACTGGCGGCTGGAGGCCCGCGAGCACACCCACGACCAGGAGACGACGGTGGACCGGATCCGTGCGCTGGTCGGCGAGGCGGCGCGCAGCCGGCTCGAAGCGGACGTCCCGCTGTGCAGCCTGCTGTCCGGCGGTATCGACTCCACCGTCCTGACCGCCCTGCTCGCCGACGAACTCCGGCTGCGGGAAGGCGGCGAGGCGAGGATCCGTTCCTACGCCGTCGACTACAGCGACCAGGCCGAACGGTTCACCGGCGACGTCCTGCGCACCGGCCACGACACGCCGTACGCCACCGAGGCAGGCGCCTTCATCGGCACGGAGCACAGCACCGTCGTCCTCGACCCACGCGCCCTGCTCGACCCCGAGCACCGCACGGCGGTCGTCGTCGCCCGTGACTCGCCCATCGGCGTGGGCGACATGGACACCTCGCTGTACCTGCTGTTCGGCGAGATACGCCGGCACTCCACCGTGGCCCTGTCCGGCGAGGCGGCCGACGAGGTCTTCGGCGGTTACCCCTGGTTCCACCGTCCCAAGGCACTGGCTGCCCGGACCTTCCCGTGGCTGCTGGTCACGGGCGACGAGGCCGCCATGCCCCTGAACCCCGAACTCGACCTGCGCATGGCGGAGTTCCGCGACGACACGTACCGCAGCGCGCTGGCCGCCGTACCCCACCTCGACGGCGAGAGCCCTGCCGAACACCGGCAGCGCGAGATGCAGCACCTGTCCCTGACCCGCTGGCTGCGTCAGCTGCTGCACCGCAAGGACCGGTTGAGCATGGCACAGAGCCTGGAGGTGCGCGTCCCGTACTGCGACCACCGGCTCGTCGAGTACGCCTTCAGCGCGCCCTGGGCGCTGAAGAGCTTCGACGGCCGCGAGAAGAGCCTCCTGCGTGCGATGGGCGCCGGCCTCGCTCCCGACGCGGTCCTGCACCGTCCCAAGAACCACTACCCGGCCACCCACCACCCCGACTACAACCGGGGCCTCCAGGACATGGCCCGCGACGCCCTGGCCACCGAGCGGGTCCGCGCCCTGGCCGACGAGACCCGTGTCAAGCCCTGCCTCGACACCCCGCCCGACCGACTGGAGTGGGGCCATCGGCTGCGCCTCGAACGCGTCGTCGACCTCGCCCTGTGGCTGGACCACTACCAGCCCGAACTCGCCCTCTGAGGAGCCACGCCCATGACCCTCCAGGATCCGCTGCCCGCCGCCGTCCCCGACGCCCTGCCCGATCCCGTGCCGCTGACCGGCTGTCCCTACAAGGCCGATCCCTACCCCCTGTACGACCGGATGCGCGAGGCCGGCCCGGTCCACCGCGTCCTCTTCCCCAGCGGCGTACAGGCATGGCTCGTCACCGGCTACGACGCCGCGCACTCCGCCCTGAACGACGACCGCCTGGGCAAGAACCACGACCGGGGCAACGACCGCTGGCGAGCCCGTGCCTCGATCATGCCCGAACCGCAGCACTCCCAGCTCCAGGTCCACCTCCTCCACCAGGACCCGCCCCGGCACACCGGCATGCGGCGCCTGGTCACCGACGCCTTCACCCCGCGCCGGATCGAGAGCCTGCGCCCCCGCTTCCAGGAACGGGCGGACGCGCTGGTCGACGCCCTGCCCGAGAGCGGCCCCGCCGACCTCGTCGCCGGTTTCGCCGCCCACTTCCCCTTCCTGGTCCTCGCGGAGGTCATCGGCCTCCCGGAGGAGTGGGCGGCTCGCTTCGACCGGGACTGGGGCAAGGTCGTCCAGCCGGTCGGCCCCACCGACCCCGGACGCCCCCTCTACGAGGCCCGTCTGCACGGATTGCAGAGCTATATCGCCGACGTCGTCACCCACAAGCGAGAGCACGCTGACGACGACCTGCTCAGCGTCCTCGTCGCCGCCCGCGACCGCCGTGAACTGACCCAGGAGGAACTGGACTCGATGATCTTCCAGCTCCTCGTCGCGGGCCAGGAACCGGTCACCAACCAGATCACCACGGCCCTCATCGCCCTGTTCCGCCACCCGGACCGACTCGCCCGGCTGCGCGACGAACCCGCACTGCTGCCCCGCGCGGTCGAGGAACTCCTGCGCTACGACAGCGCCTTCGAACTCACCACCTGGCGCTTCTTCGACCAGGACAGCGACCTGCACGGCACGGGGATACCGGCCGGGGACTCGGTGATCGTCTCGCTCTGCGCCGCCAACCGAGACCCGCGCCGCTTCTCAGCCCCCGACACCCTCGACTTCGACCGCAGTCCCAACCCACACCTCGCCTTCGGCCACGGGATCCACTTCTGCCCAGGCGCGGCACTCGCCCGCGCCGAACTCCAGGTCGCTCTCGGCACCCTGCTCGCCCGGCTGCCCGGCCTGCGCCTCGCCGTCCGGGACGAGGACATCGAGTGGATCCCGGCCGTCCTTGGCCGCGGCACCGACCGCCTGCCCGTCGGCTACGACCGACGCCTGTGACACCGGCGTCTGGCTGACCGGCACCCGACCGACGTCTGTGACACCGGCGTCCGGCTGACCGGCACCCGACCGACGCCTGTGACACCGGCGTCCGGCTGACCGGCACCCGACCGACGTCTGTGACACCGGTGTCCGGCTGACCGGCACCCGACCGACGTCTGTGACACCGGCGTCCGGCTGACCGGCACCGGCCGGTGCCTCTGACACCGGCGTCTCGCCGACCGGGGCGGCCCCGCCGACGGAGCCGGCCCGGCCGCCCCACCCCCACCGACCCCGGCGCCTGGCCCCTGTCCCGCCACGGCGCCATGTCCACGTGCCCTCGTGCCCCAGGAGGAACGACATGCCACCGACGACCGCGCCGGACACCGCCCCCACCCGAATCGGCGCCGAGATCCTGAACCGGCTCCTGCCCCATCACCGCACCGCGGACCCCGGTCGCGCGCCCGTCCCCGCCCCCGCGGAAGCGTTTCCCCATCAGTTGCGCCGCATCACCCGCTTCGTACGGGACGGCGCCCCCGTCGTCTTCACCCTGCCCGCTTTCCCCTGCAAGTCCCCCAACCCCGCCAAGGTCCTCGGCCACCTCCCCGACCAGGGCGAACGCCTCTCCCTGAACTTTCTGAACACCCTGTGCACCGACATCGAACGGATCTATCCACCCGGCGCACACGTGATCATCTGCTCCGACGGGCATGTCTTCGGCGACCTCATCGGCGTCCCCGATCACCACATCGACGCCTACGCCGACGAACTGCGCCTGGAGATGGGCCGATCGGGCCTGGACAGACTCTCCGTCCTCGACCTGCGCGACGTGCTCGGGGACCTCCCGCACGACACCAAACGCGCCCGTCTGCACGCTCGCCACGCCCCGACGGTGGAGGCCCTGCGCACCGAGTTCCGTGCCGACGAGCAGGCTCTCGCCCTCTACCGGGGCATCACCCGCTTCCTCGTCGAGGACACCGCCGACTGGGCCGGCACCCGCTCCGCCCTCCAGCGCGCATGCCGGCAACGGGCCTACGGCGTCATACAGCGCAGCCGCGCCTGGGGCGATCTGATCGCCGAGCACCACCCCCACGCCGTACGCCTGTCCATCCACCCCCAGCCCGTAGGTGCCCCCAAATTCGGCGTCCGGCTCCTCCGGGCGCCGGACGCCTGGACCACTCCCTGGCACTCCGCCGCCCTGCGCCGGGCCGACGGCACCTGGACCCTCATGCCCCGCAGGCAGGCGGCCCGGGTCGGCCGGCTGGTGCGGCGGGGCGGCAGGGACAGTCACTTCGAGCAGAACGGGGCGGCCTGAACCGGGACGGTCTCCTGCGCCGGCCGGCCCATCGGGTCTCCGGCATCCGGCGACGGTCCTCGGCATCCGGCGACGCCGCCCACTCCCGCCGGCTCCGACGGATGCCCTGTCGAGCGGGGAATCCGGCGACAGGGCATCCCCTCACCGGATCAGCGGCCGAGCAGCTGCTTCAGCTTCCTGCCCTTCGCGGACTCGCCCAGCGTGTCCCACAGCCTGGCCGAACCGGTGTACGTGTACACGCCCGGCGCTCCCTGCGCCGCGCAGCCGTCGCCGTACGACACGATGCCCACCTGGTAGACCCCGCGGCGGCCCGGCAGCTTGCGGAACAGCGGTCCGCCGCTGTCACCCTGGCAGGAGTCCTTTCCTTCGACCCCCGCGCAGACGTTGACCTTCTTGTCGTAGCCCGGGTAGGACGCCTTGCACTCGATGTGCGACACGACCGGGACGTCCACCGCTCGCAGCCGGTCCGGGTACCGCGGCACCTCCGTGTCGGTGTTGCCCCAGCCGATGACCGTGGCCTTGGCACCCGGGCGGATGAGCGCGTCCGTGCCGGCGGTCGGCAGGTTGACCGGCGCGGTACCGGTGACGGGCTGGTCCAGCAACAGGAACGCGATGTCGTACGCCTCCTGGCCCCTGGCGTAGCGGGGGTGGACGACGATGTCGGTGACGTTGCGCAGCCGGCCCTGGTTCTTCTTGGACAGCACGGTGCGGCCGACGACCGTTTCGAGCTGCTTGGGCTGTACGTCGACGACGCAGTGGGCGGCCGTCATGACGACGTTCGAGTCCAGCAGGCTGCCGCCGCAGAACTGCCGGTCCTGCGGGTTGCCCCGGCCCTTGGCCAGCAGCGCCGCCATGAACGGATACGAGCCCACGGGCTTCTCGGTGCCGCCGATGACGGGGCTGTCCGGCCGGCCGGGGTGCGTCGGTGTCGCCGCGCCGGCCGCCCCGGTGGACGTGCCGACGAGCCCGAGCACCGCACCGGCGGCGATCGCCACGGAGGCGATGCGGCGGGGCGCGGCTCTGTGGGCGGTGGAAAGACGCATGGGGGGTGTCTCCAATCTCCGAAGTGCCGCCACGACGGACACCCCCGAGGCGTTCGGCCGGGCCGAACGAGACGGAACGCACCCGCCGACGGCGGCATACCGCCCTGTCAGAGGGGATCTCGGAGAAGGAGGTTCCCGGAGCACCGGTCGGCACAGAGGGGTGCCGTACCGGTCAGAGGACGTCGAGCAGATCGGTCACCGGCCGCCGTGGGCTCGCGGGACCTTCGGGGCCGTAACCGAGCCGGATCACCATCTGGACGTGCCCCATGGCGGAGACGGGATCCCGTACGGCCCACCGGAACTCCGGCCATTCCAGGGGCTGGGAGGTGACCGAGGCGACCAGCCCGTCCGAGGTGGCCCGGAGCAGGACCCGCTCCAGCGCCTGACCGGCGATCAGCCAGTCCGCTGGCTCGTCGTACGCCGTTCCCAGCAGAGCGATGTTCGGGTTCTTCTCGAACGGCGCCCAGCCACGTCCGGGAATCGTACGGCCCCTCGCGAAGTCACGGACCGGGGCCGAGGTGCCGCGCTGCCGGGGACCGAACGCCTCGGCGGAGATGCCGTCGGTCGCCCCGGCGACACCCGCCGGCTCCGTGTGCGTCCACCGAGCCGTCTCCTCGCGCATCTCCGGCGCGCGTGTCTCCCTGCCCTCGGCGTCCTGCACCAACTCCAGGATCGACCGCACGTGCCAGGCACCCGGGAACGTCAACTGGGCGCCCTCCGCGCGGGCCGCCTCGCACAGCCTGTCCACCGTGGCGGCGGAGATCGCCTCGTCGCGGAAGGGCATACGGCTGGAGTGACGGCGGCGGATCGCGGAACCCAGCCCGGCGAGCGCGCCGTCGGGTGTCCCCGTCCCGAGCAGGTGCACCTCGGCGAGCAGCTCGGGAAAGGCCTGGTCGGGCAGGACACGGACGATCGGCGCCAGCCCCGCCGCCGCGGCGGCCACGCGCAGGTTCAGCAGGGCGGCACCGCATCCCACGTGCAGTCCCCGGTTCTCGGGGTCGGTTCGCGGCAGGGCCCGCTTCAGGTCCGCGTACAGACGCAGGACGCCGACGTCGCGCAGATAGCGGAAGGACCAGGGCTGCGCGTTGTGCAGCGAGGGCGCCGCGGCGGCGTCCGCCACGAGCGCGGTGACGGCGTTCACGTCGAGAGGTTCTGCAGTCACGGCGGTTTCCCTTCGTGCCGGTTCGGCGGCTCACCCACGGGTCGGGACGGCGATGACGGGACAGCGGGCGTAGCGCAGCACGCCTTGGCTGACCGAGCCCAGCAGCATGCCGGTGAAGCCTCCACGGCCCCGGGTCCCCACGACCAGGCCCAGGGCGTGCGCCGAGGCGTCGGCGAGTACGTGCACGGGATGCCCCACGAGCACCTCGTGATGCAGGACCACCTCGGGGTGGTCCGCGAGCCGGCCCGCGACGATCTCGGAGAGCAGCCGGCGGCACTCCTGCTGCGGCTCGTACTCGTCGAAGATCTTGAACGGTCCGGGCTCCCAGACGAGCAGGGCCCGCAACCCGGCGCCCCGCAGGGCCGCTTCCCCGAACGCGACGTCGACCGCCGCGCCGGACTGCTCACTGCCGTCGACGCCGACGACGTAGTAAGCGGGCTCCTGGGTGATGTGCTCGGACTCCGGCACGACCACCAGGGGACAGTGAGTATGGGCCATGAGCGGCAGGGCGACCGACGTGGAGCCGAACACCTCCTGCCGCCGGTTCAGGTGCCGCGATCCCACCACGACGGCTGTGGCGTCGCGACTCTGCTCGCGCAGCACCCACACCGGATCACCCTCCGCGAGCAGGGACTCCATGTCGAGCCGCGGATGCCGGGTCGCGACGAAGTCCATCGCCTCCTCGAGCACCTCCCTCCCGGCCTTGTGCAGCGCCTCGTTCCACTCCTCCCACGACGGCGGGACCTCCCGTGTCCGGTAGCCCCTGGTGGGCACTCCCTCCACATGGACCGGGCGCAGCGGCAGCCGACGGCGGTCGGCCTCGTCGGCCGCCCAGGCAAGTGCCATCCGACGGGCGGGATCAGGATCGACGCCCACCACGATCGGCCGGCGGTCACCGGGCCGGGACACGGTCGTCTCCGGTCATCGACGCGGGAGGGTCCATCGCCCTCGCCTCCTCACCGCGGTGGCACGGGGCAGCGCCGCCGTCGATTCCATGGAATGCGGTGCCCCGGCGGGCCTGCCAGGGGCCATTGGTCCCCACGAGGGGCCTGCCGGGCCACGACCGCACCGGACGGGGCCACCGCGCACCGGCCGGGAGCACGGATCGAGAACCGCCGGCCGGGAACCCGCCGGGAACCCACCGGGCGTCGCCCCGCGCACGAAGGGAGTTCGGGAAGGGACCTCAGGCCCCCGGGCATGGGCTGTTCGGCCCCAGCGCGGAGGGACCGGACGCGGTGCACTGGATGCGGCCGCGCCGGGCTTCGCCCCGGGGCGGCGGCTCACGCCGTGCTCCTCCGCAGCGCGCCCGATGGCTGTGATACCCGAACCTCTCCGACAATACCCATAAAACAGCAGACAACGGACAACACCCGAGGTGCCCATGTCCCATGCCGTCCGCCAGGAGCCCACTCCGCTCACCGACGAGGAAATCCGCACCTTGGACGCGCACTGGCGCGCAGCGAACTATCTGTCCGCCGGACAGATCTACCTCATGGCCAACCCGCTGCTGAGCGAGCCACTGCGACCCGAGCACATCAAGCCGCGGCTGCTCGGCCACTGGGGGACCTCGCCGGGGCTCAACCTCGTGTACACCCACCTCAACCGCGTGATCAGGGCGCGCGGGCTGGACGCACTGTGCGTGTGGGGTCCGGGGCACGGCGGGCCGGCCGTCCTCGCGGGCTCCTGGCTGGAGGGCAGCTACAGCGAGACCTACCCCGACGTGACGCGGGACGCGGCGGGCATGGGGCGCCTGTTCCGGCAGTTCTCCTTCCCCGGCGGTGTACCGAGCCACGTGGCGCCGGAGACCCCCGGATCGATCCACGAGGGGGGCGAGCTCGGCTACTCGCTCGCGCACGCCTACGGCGCCGCCTTCGACAACCCGGATCTGCTGGTGACCTGCGTGATCGGGGACGGTGAGGCGGAGACCGGGCCGCTGGCCGCGTCCTGGCACTCCGACAAGTTCCTCGACCCGGTGCACGACGGAGCCGTCCTGCCGATCCTGCATCTCAACGGCTACAAGATCGCCAACCCGACCGTGCTGTCCCGCCTCCCGGAGGAAGAACTCGACGCCCTGCTGCGGGGCTACGGCCATGAACCGCTGCACGTCACCGGCGACGACCCCGCCGAGGTGCATCGCGGCCTGGCGGCCGCGTTCGACGAAGCCCTGGACCGGATCGCACGCGCGCAGCGTGCCGCCCGCGAGGAAGGATCCACCGACCGGGTGCACTGGCCGTTGATCGTCCTGCGCACCCCGAAGGGCTGGACCGGCCCGGCCGAAGTGGACGGCGAACCGGTCGAGGGCACCTGGCGCGCACACCAGGTGCCGCTGGCCGGCGTCCGCGACAACCCGGAACACCTGAGGCAGTTGGAGGACTGGCTGCGCTCGTACCGGCCCGAGGAACTGTTCGGCCCGGACGGACGGCCTAGTGCCGACGTGCTCGCCTGTGTCCCCGACGGGGCCCGGCGCCTCGGAGCGAGTCCGCACGCCAACGGCGGCCTGCTCGTCCGTGATCTTCCACTGCCGCCGCTCGACACCTTCGCCGTGCCCGTCGACAAGCCGGGCGCCACCCTGCACGAGCCCACCCGGATCCTCGGCGACCTGCTCGAACAGGTCATGCGGGACACACGGGCGCGCCGGGACTTCCGACTGGTCGGCCCGGACGAGACCGCCTCCAACCGGCTCCAGGCCGTCTTCGGGGCCAGCGGAAAGGCCTGGCAGGCCGGGCTGCTCCCGGTGGACGAGCACCTGGACCGGCACGGCCGGGTCATGGAGATCCTCTCCGAACATCTGTGCCAGGGCTGGCTGGAGGGGTATCTGCTGACCGGGCGGCACGGGCTGTTCTCCTGCTACGAGGCGTTCGTCCACATCGTCGACTCGATGGTCAACCAGCACATCAAGTGGCTCAAGACCTCGCGCGAGCTGCCCTGGCGGGCTCCCATCGCCTCCCTGAACTACCTGCTCACCTCGCACGTCTGGCGTCAGGACCACAACGGCTTCTCGCACCAGGACCCGGGGTTCGTGGACCACGTGCTCAACAAGAGCCCCGAGGTGGTCCGCGTCTACCTGCCCCCGGACGCCAACACCCTGCTCTGCGTGGCCGATCACGTCCTCCGCAGCCGTGACTACGTCAACGTCGTCGTGGCCGGCAAACAGCCCTGCTTCGACTGGCTGACGATCGAGCAGGCCCGGGTCCACTGCGCGCGCGGCGCCGGGATCTGGGAGTGGGCCGGCACGGAGAACGGCGGGGAACCCGACGTGGTCCTCGCCTGCGCCGGGGACGTCCCCACCCAGGAGGTCCTGGCCGCCGCCCAGTTGCTCCGCCGCCACCTGCCCGGACTGTCGGTGCGTGTCGTCAACGTGGTCGACATGACCCGGCTGCTGCCGCACGGAGCGCATCCGCACGGTATGACCGACGCCGAGTACGACGGCCTGTTCACCACCGGTACGCCAGTGATCTTCGCGTACCACGGCTACCCCTGGCTGGTCCACCGCCTCGCCTACAGCCGCACCGGTCACGGGAACCTGCATGTGCGCGGATACAAGGAATCCGGCACCACGACCACCCCCTTCGACATGGTCGTCCGCAACGATCTCGACCGTTACCGCCTGGTCATGGACGTCATCGACCGCGTACCCGGACTCGCCGTGCGCGCCGCGGCCGTACGCCAGGCGATGGTGGACGCCCGCACCCGGCACCACGCGTGGATCCGCGAACACGGCACCGACCTGCCCGAGGTCGCGGAGTGGGGCTGGAACGTCTGAGCGTGTCCCGGCCGTCGCCCGAGGCCGTCACGGAGAACCACGGGGAGATCCGGTACCGCGCGACGCGCCCTCGGCCGGGCCCGGGGGGCTGTTCGGCCCCGGACCCGGCCTCCGCGGCTCCTGCCCGCGGAGGATCGGTCGGCCCCCGATGGGGCCATGTGGCCCCTGATCGCGCCGGCGCCGCGGCGCCACGCTGGTGTGGGGACCCTCACCCCGGGAGGCGCAGACCATGTCCCGAACCATCACCGTGGGCCTGGACGACTCGCCCGAAAGCCGGGCCGCTGTCGAGTGGGCGGCGCGCGAGGCACTGCTGCGACGCCTGCCGCTCACGATCGTGCATGTGCGGGAGCCGATGCCCCGGTACATCGGCCGGACCCCGCTGCTGGACCCGGAGGGTTACCGGCACCGGACCGAGCAGCTGGTCCGCGCGTCCGCGGACGGCGTCCAGCTGCACCACCCGGGCCTCGACGTGATCACCGAGCAGCTCACGGGTGCGGTGCCCGACGTCCTCTGCGAGGCGGCGGACCGCGCCGAGCTGCTGGTGCTGGGTTCACGGGGCCTCGGCGGCCTCCGCGGGTTCGTGGCCGGTTCGGTGAGCCTGGATGTCGTGGCCCGCGCCGAGCGGCCCGTGGTGCTGGTGCGGGCGGGGGAGCGGGCCGCCGACGAGCACGAGACGGACCCGTCGGGAGCGCCGTCCGCCGTGACGGCCTTCCGGCCCGTCGTACTCGGGCTCGACATCGAACACCCGGACGACACACTTCTCGCGTTCGCCTTCGACGCCGCGGCCCGGCGGAAGGCCGCCCTGCGGGCCGTGCACGCCTGGTCCGAGCCCACGACCTCGTTCCACGGCATCTCCGGTGACGGCGCACACCACGACTCGCTCGAACGCGGGCAGGCCTCCGTCCTGACCCAGGTGCTCCAGCCCTGGCGGCAGAAGTTTCCCGACGTCGAGGTGATCGAGGCGAGCCGCTGCGGCAGCGCTCCCCAGGTCCTCGTCGACGAGTCCCGGGATGCCTCTCTCGCCGTCGTCGGCCGGCGTATCCGCACCGGCTCCTTCGGCGCCCACATAGGGCATGTCACCCACTGCGCCCTGCACCACATCGCCGCCCCGGTCGCGGTCGTCGCACACGGCTGACCCGCCACCGACGAGGGCGAACACGCGGAGCGATGCGAGCAGGAGAGCGAGCAGGCGAGTGAGGAGAAGAGCGATGAGTGCAGCAGCCGGACATGCCCATGGGCTCCCTCCGGACCTGCCCCTGGTCGTCGGCGTCGACGGTTCCGAGCCGAGCCTGCGGGCCGTGGACTGGGCTGCCGACGAGGCGGCGCTGCGCGGAGCTTCGCTCCGGCTGGTCCACGCCTCGCTGTGGGAGCGCTACGAGGGCGCGTCCCCGGCCCAGGAGCCCGGTGAGCCGTCGGAGGAGGCGATGGTGGAGGACATCGTCGGGACCGCCGAACGGCGGGCCCGACGTCGGCAGCCCGGAGTGAAGGTCGAGACCGATGTGCTGCCCGAGGAGCCGGAGTACGCGCTGATCCGCGAGAGCCACAGCGCTCTGGCGATGGTGCTGGGCTGCCGCGGCCGCAGCGGTGTGACCGCGGCACTCCTCGGCTCGGTCGGTGTCGCGGTCTCCGGGCACGCGCACTGTCCGGTCGTCGTGCTGCGCGCGAGCCACGACAACCAGGCACGTTCGGGGACCCGCGGCCGCGTCGTCCTGGGCGTGGGGGAGAAGCCGGCCGGCTCGGCCGCGGTCCGGTTCGCGATCGAGGAGGCCCTGCTGCGCGACGTCCCGCTCGAAGCCGTTCGCGCCTGGCACCGCCCCCTGCACGAGCCCCGGGCGCACCCGCTGCTCGTCGGTGAACCGGCCCGCTTCCAGGAAGGGCAGGCCGCGGAAATGGTCGAGGAGGCGCTGCGGGACGCCCCGGCCGGCCTGCGGGTACGCCGGCGGACGATCGAGGGCCACGCACGCGACGCCCTGCTGGCCGTGTCCCGCGAGGCGGACCTGCTCGTCGTCGGTGTCCGGCGCCGCCAGGGCCGTTTCGGGCCGCAGCTGGGCGGTGTCGCCCACAGCGTGCTTCACCACGCGGCCTGCCCGGTGGCGGTCGTACCCGAGCCCGCCTGAGCCCCGCACCGCCGACGGGGGGCGGGGGCCGACAGGACGAGGGCGGGGGGACGACCGGCCCATGGACCAGGGCCGTTCGTCCCCTTGGCGACCCGGGTGTCCGCCGGTGAGACTCGTCCGTGCGGCAGTGCCGCGACACGAGACACCCCGGCAGACCGCCCGACAGCCGGGGCACCGTCACAACGCTCGTCCGGAGCAGGGGCGGCACGGAAACCGCCGGCAGCTCCGTGCGGCACCCCTGGGGCCGCGCCACACACCCCTCTCCGCTCTGCTCCCCGACCCTCCCCCTCCCCTTCTCGGCGCGGCCGCCCTCTCGCGCCTCGTCCGTCGCGCGAGACAGTGGAAGGGCAAGGTGATTTCCATGAGAGCACAGCGCATCAAGCGGCTGTTCGTGGCTTCCGCGGCCGGCGCTCTGCTGACCGGTGGCGCCGCGATCGGGGCGGCGGGAAGCGCATCGGCGGTCACCCCGGCTCACGACTACTCGTGCTCCTACTACACCGACGGCTGTGGGCACTGGTGGCGTGGCGACTGCGGCGGCTACGGCTACGGCGGCTACGGCTGGGACGACGGCGGCTACGGCGGTTACGGTCACGGCGACTACGGCTACGGCGGTTACGGCCATGGCGGCTACGACCATGACGATTACGGTCACGGTGGCTACGGCCACGGTGACGGGGACTGGGACGACTACTGATCAGGTCCGGTGAAGGCGCGGTGACAGCGCGGTGTGTGCCCTTGTCCGGGGCGCACACCGTCGCCGGCGTCAGGGGGCGGGCGCATGCCGTCGGCGTGGGAAGCCGGCGCGAGCTCAGCCGGGCCGCGAGCTCAGCCGGGCGCCGCCGAGGTCTCGCCCGGCTCCGTCAGGCGGACCCCCGCGACCATCTCGGGGTGGATGCGAACGGCCTGGTCGATGCCCTCGACGGGCGCCCAGGGCTGTAGCAACTGCCGGATGCGGGCCAGTTCGACGGGGTCCGTCACCAGGTGGGCATAGCCCGTGACGAACACGCTCCAGCCGAGGTGGGTGTCCGGGTCGATGGCGTCGGCCTCGTAGGCGACGACCACGCCCGTGCCATCGGCGTCCTCGCCGTGCGACGTGAGGGCCGCGCCCTCGTGCGTGCGGATGAGGATGTCTCCGTGGTCCAGGACGTGGTCGACCGGACGGACGGTGGGCAAGGCCTGCCGTGTGAAGACGATCCTGCCCAACGACACACTGCCGAGCAGCCTCAGCGCCTCGGCGGGGCCGAGGTCGACGCGCTGGCTCGCGGGGGCGTGGTTGCGGGTCATGAGCTGCTTCTTCAAGGACGACGACGGTCCTCGCACCGGCTCCGGCCGGTCCCCGGACGCGGGGCGCGATGCGTGCGGAGCGACACCGCGGGGGACCGGTGCCGCTCCTGTTCCCACTGTCCTGCGCGACGAGCCCGCCGCCCAGTGCCGTTCGGGTCCATCGAGGGGCCGGACGTCCCTCTCACCTGCCTGCCGTCACCCGGGTCCGGGCCGGCCGGCCCACCAGCACGGAGCGCACAATCGGCTTCCGCACCGAATACCGGTCCGCGGAGCGCTATCGTGGCGGATGACACCGAAATCCCACCCTTCGGCCATGAGGGGCATGGAGGCGCGTGGTGGCAAGCCCGGAAGAGCCTCGCGTACGGCTGCCGCAGCTCAAGCTCGACGAGTTGCTGGAGGAGCTGCAGGCCCGGATCGACGCGGCTCGGGGCACGCAGGAACGCGTGCACAGCCTGCTGGAGGCGGTGCTCTCCGTCGGCCGTGAACTGGACCTCGAACACGCGTTGCACGCCATCGTGGAGTCGGCCGCCCTGCTCGTCGACGCCGAGTACGCGGCCCTCGGGGTCATCGGCCCCGACGGCAGCTCCCTGTCGGCCTTCCACACCGTCGGTGTGACCGACGAGCAGATAGCCGAGATCGGTCACTATCCGGAGGGCCACGGCATCCTGGGTGAGGTGATCCGCCACCCGGAGCCGCTCCGGCTGGAGAAGATCCCCCAGCACCCGGCCTCCTACGGCTTCCCCCTCCACCACCCGCCGATGAACACGTTCCTGGGTGTGCCGATCCGGGTCCGTGACCAGGTCTTCGGCAATCTGTACCTGACCGAGAAGCGCGGCGGTGTCCAGTTCGACGAGGAGGACGAGTCGGTACTGTGCACGCTGGCCGTGGCGGCCGGCGTGGCCATCGACAACGCCCGGCTGTACGAGGAGTCCCGGCTGCGTGAGCGCTGGCTGCTGGCGAACGCCGAGATCAGCCACAGCCTGATGTCCGGCAGCGCCCACGCGGAGGCCCTCAAACTGATCGCCGAACGGGCTCGCGAGATCATGGGGTCCGCCCTGGCGGCGGTGGCGACGCCGCTGGAGGACGGTGAGTCCCTCACCGTGGAGATCGCCGTGGGCGTGGACGCGGAGGCACACCGGGGCCTGGTGCTGCCCCTGACCGGGAGCCTGATGGGTCTCGCCTTCTCGGCTGCCGCTCCGGTCGCCACCGACGACGTGGGTGATGACGAGCGGATCTGTCCCGAGCCGCCGCGCTTCCAGGGGCTGGGCCCGGCACTGGCCGTGCCCATCGGCACGGGCCGGGGCGGCGTGCGAGGCGTGGTGCTGGTGGCCCGCGAGTCCGGGCGGCCGGTGTTCTCCGGCAAGGAGGCCGAGATGCTGCGGGGCTTCGCCGCCCAGGCCGCGATCGCGATGGAACTGGCCGAGCGCCGCAGGGACGCCGAGCAGATCGCGGTGCTCCAGGACCGCGACCGGATCGCCCGTGACCTGCACGATCTGGCCATCCAGCGGCTCTTCGCCACGGGGATGACCCTGCAGAGCGCGGGCCGCTTCATCGAGCACCCCGAGGCGTCCGAACGTGTGCTGAGAGCCGTGGACGACCTGGACGAGACCATCAAGATCATCAGGTCGGCCATCTTCGGGCTGCGGGCCCGCACCGGCGGGGCCGGCGACGGACTGCGATCCCGGGTCGTCCGTGTGGTGGGCGAAGAGACCCCGGTGCTCGGCTTCGCGCCCAGCGTGCGCATGGAAGGGCTGGTCGACACCGATGTGCCGCGCGAGACCGCCGACCACGTCGTGGCCGTCCTGTCCGAGGCGCTCACGAACATCGCCCGCCACGCCCACGCCGACCGGGCCCAGGTCGTGCTGACGGCCGACGGTCACGAGGTGTCCCTGACGGTCTCGGACAACGGTGTGGGCATCCCGGAGGGCGGGCGGCGCAGCGGACTGCGCAACATGGCCGAGCGGGCGGAACAGCTGGGCGGCCACCTCGACGTCTCCGGTCCCGGGGGCGGGGGCGCCACACTGTGCTGGCGAGTGCCCCTCATCCCCGCATAGGCGACCTCGGCGCGGGAGCGGAGACACCGGATCACGGCGACCACCGCCCCGGACCTCGCGGAGCCCGGGGGAGCGCTCCGGCCGCAATCCGTGGGCCGTCCCGGTGCGGGGTCAGCGCAGTCGGCGCAGGTAGGGGTCGCGCGGCCGGCGCGGCACGAGCCGCACGCGGGCATCGAGGCAGGTGACGCCGTGCGGCCCGGCGAGCACCGGGTTCAGGTCGGCCTCGGCCAGCTGCGGGAGGTCCGAGGCCATCCGCGAGAGACGGTGCAGGAGCTGCTCCAGGCGGCCGAGGTCGACGGCGCGGCTGCCGGCGTAGCCGAACAGCAGCGGGGAGCAGCGGGGGGAGGTGAGGAGGTCCCGCACGTCCAGGTCGGTCAGCGGCGCGAGCCGGGCGGCGTGGTCGGCGAGGAGTTCGGTCGCCGTACCGCCGAGGCCGAACACCACGAGCGGCCCGAAGACCTCGTCCTGCACGACCCCGGCGAACAGTTCGGTCCCGCGTTCGGCGAGCGGCTGGACGACGACACCGGTCAGCCGATCGCCGAACCGGCCGACGAGGTCCCGGTGGGCCGCCTTGACCTGCGCGTCGTTGCGCAGATCGAGATGGACGGCGTGCTGCTCGCTCTTGTGCGTCAGACCCGGCCAGTGCGCCTTCATGACGACGCGCCCGTCGGGCCCCCGGAGCCGTTCGGCAGCGGCGACGGCCTCGTTCTCGTCGCGGGCCCAGGCCCAGGCGATCTGCGGAATGCCGTAGCAGTCGAGGAGCGCGGCGGTCGTCCGCGGGTCGAGCCAGCCGCCGTCCGGCTTGCGGTCGAGGAAGGCGGCGGCCAGCTCACGCGCCCGCCCGGTCGTCACGTCCGGCAGATCCGGGACGACGCCGGGCGGCCGGCCCAGCCAGTGGGCGCGAGCGGCGGCGTGGGCCAGAGCGCGGGCGGCGTCCCCCGCGTCGGAGTAGGCGGGCACGCTGCCGTCGTCGACGGTCGCCAGCAGTTCCGCCCGGGCCGACTGGGTGGGCAGTACCGCGACGACGGGACGCGGCAGCGGCAGCGGCACGGCGGTCAGCGCGCGCACCAGGTCTTCGCCCGTGGCCGCGGCGACCGCCGTGGGGACCAGGCTCACCAGGACGGCGTCGACGGCACCGTGCCGGGCCAGCAGGGCGACACACGCTCCCAGTCGCTCCTCTCCCGCGGCGGCCGTGACGTCCACGGGGTTGGTCACGGCGGCTCCGTCGGGCAGCAGGTCCAGCAGCTCGTCCATCAGATCGGCGCCGAACGACGGGACGACGAGTCCGGCGTCGGCGCAGGCGTCTGCGGCGAGGACACCCACTCCGCCCGCGTTGCCGACGACGGCGACCTTGGTGCCGGTGGGCAGGGGCTGGGAGTGCAGCAGAGCGGCGGTGTCGAGGAGTTCGCCGATGGTGCGGGTGGCGGTGACGCCGGCCTGGGTGAACAGGGCCTGCCGGGTCATGGTCGGGGTGGCGGCCGCGGCGGTGTGCGAGGCGGCGGCTCGCCGCCCGGCCGTGGACCGCCCGGCGTCCACGGTCAGCACGGGCATGGTCCGGGCCACGCGGCGGGCGGTACGGGAGAAGCCCCGGGGATTGCCGAAGGACTCCAGGTGCAGCAACGCCAGGTCCGTGTGCCCGTCGGTCTCCCACCACTGGAGCATGTCGTTGCCGCTGACGTCGTACTTGTCGCCGAGCGAGACGAAGGTGGAGACGCCGATGCCGAGCCGGGCCAGTCCGTCCAGCAACGCGATGCCCACACCGCCGGACTGCACGGCGACGCCCGCGGTGCCGGGCCCAGGGTGATGTGCGGCGAAGGTGGCGTCGAGACGGACGGCTTCCTCGGTGTTGGCCAGACCGAGGCAGTTCGGACCCACCAGCCGCATGCCGTGGCGCCGGCACGAGTCGATCACAGCCCCGGCCTGATGGGTGTCCAGGCCGGCGGAGACCACGACCAGAGCGTGCACACCCGCCTCCCCGCACTCCTCGGCCACCTTCGGCACGGCCTCGGCCGGGATGGCGATCACCGCCAGATCGGGCACCCGGGGCAGGTCCGCGACGGACCGGTGGGCACGCACCCCGGCGACCGTGACCGCCTCAGGATGCACGGCGAACAGCCGCCCGGTGAACGAGCCGTTCTGTATGTTGCGCAGGATCGCGCGCCCCACCGACCCCGGTGTCCGGCCAGCCCCGATCACCGCGACAGCAGCCGGGCGCAGCAGCGGCCGCAGGCTGACGAGGCCGGCCGCCTGGGCCCGAGCCTCGACCGCACGCAGATACGTCTCGTCCGCACCGAGCTGCACGGTGCACCGGACTTCGGGGCCCTCGTACCGGCGGGTGACGCGCAGCCCCAGGTCGTGGAAGACCTTGAGCACGCTGTGGTTCTCGGCCAGGGCGTCCGCCGTGAACGCCGTGACGCCTGCCGTGCGTGCCGCGTCCGCCAGGTGCTCCAGCAGCAGCGTGGCCACACCTCGGTGGTGCCAGCCGTCGGCGACCGCGACCGCGATCTCGGCGGTGCCGCCCGACGCCAGGACCTCGTACTCGGCCAGTCCGACCAGACGTCCGCCGCGCTCGGCGGCCAGCGCGCAGTACGCGGGTCGTCGCCCCGCGGCCACCCGGTCGGCCGCCCGCCGGGCCGAGGCCCGATTGGCGGTGAAGAACCGCAGCCGCAGATTCTCCGGTGCCATCTCCTCGTACAGGCGCAGGACGTCCTCCCGGTCGGCCGGTCCCGCCCGCCGTATCCGTACGGTGGTGCCGTCGGTCAGCAGGGCGTGCACGGGGGTCTCGTGGATGCCGGTCATCGCGAACTCTCCTTCGGGGACGCGGTGCCCTCAGCGTCCGGCGGGACGAGTGGGGAGGCCAGGGGCTGACCGGGTACCGCGCGGGGCCGAGCGGCCTTGCGTCCACGGCCCGCCCCAGGGGCGACCGGCCCACGGCGAGGCCGTGCGGCCCCATGACAGCGGGCGCCTGCGGGGCGAGCGTGGAAAGGGCACGGTGCACGCCCGACGCCGTCCGGGAGCGGCATGGCGCGCGGGCGTGTCCACGGATCACCCGGAGCCGAGCGGGGCCCGGCACGAGGAGGCAACCGTGAAGGAGCAGCCCACGGTGCGAAGTCTGATGGACGCCGCCCCGTACACGATCAGCGAGGACGAGAGCGTGCTGATGGCCTGGGAGGTCATGGAGCGGTCCCGGCAGCGTCAGCTTCCCGTGGTCCGCGGGAACGGCTGCTGTGCCGGACTCCTCGACCGGGCGGAACTGGCCGTGGTCTGCGCGGCCGCCGCCACGACGCTGTCCCGCCGCAGGGTGCGCGACCTCGTGCACGCCCGCCGGACCGTGACCGTCCACCCCGAGGACTCCGTTCGGCGCGCGGCGGCCGTGATGACGGACGAGCACCTCGACGCTCTGCCGGTCACGGATCCGCGGGGGCGACTGGTGGGCCTGCTCACGGCCCGGGACTACGTCGCCGCCACCGCGGGTCTGCAGAACGGGGTCGCCCCGTTCACCCGGGGCCCCGAACGAGCCACTCTGCCCGGCCTGCCGCCTCGCCGCATGGCACCGGAACCGGGAATCGTCATTCCGTGAGGGTCCGCCGGCCCGCCCCGGCCTTGCGGGACGGGCCGCCGCGGTCGGCGGGCAGACGGGCGGCGACCGGTCCGGGAGGACGCGGGTCCACGTCGTCGGAACGGCACTAGAGTGGGACGGTGACCGCTCAGCAGGAAGATCCGTCGCCACCGCTCGACGAGGACGACCGCGAGGCGGCCGTGCGGCGACTGCAAGAGGCGTACGTCCATGAGCACATCTCGCACGAGGAGATGGACGAACGTCTCGACCGAGTGCTCACCGCCGGGACGCACGGCCAACTCGCGTCGGCCCTGGGCTCGCTCCCGGCGCTGCGCCCCGACACCACCTCGACCATCGCCGCCGCCGGCGGACGGATCCAGCGGCGAGGCGTATGGCGGGTGCCCCGGACCCTGAAGGTCGAGTCCGCCTTCGGCAGGGTGCGCCTGGATCTGTCCCAGGCGGTCATCGAACATCCGGTGGTCGACATCGAGCTGCGGCTCGGCACCGGCGGGGCCAGAATCACGGTGCCTCGCGACGCGGTCGTCGACGTCGAGGGTGTGCGCACCGAGTGGAAGGACCTGCGCTACCGGCCGCCACGGCACTCCCGCCCCGGCGGACCGAGGATTCGTGTCTCCGGGAGCATGGGATTCGGGCGGCTGAAGATCCACCACGCCCGGCACTGAGGCTCGGCCGGGAAGGTACGGGCGCCGCACCGTCCGAGACCGGAGCCCGATCGTAACTGGCCAAACCGGTTACCTGCGTGCGTTGTCACGGGCGGGATGTTGCGTATCCGTGAGTCACTCGTCAGAATGGTTACGTGAACCATGCCTTTCCCTGCGGGACGCTCCCCCTCGACTTCGTCGGCACGCTGCGCGCGCGGCGCAACGCCGAACCGATGGAGAAGCTGGCCTCCCCGGAGCTGCTCGACGACTGGTTCCTGGAGTCCGGGATGCTTGATCTGGCGCCCGGCGCGAGCGAGGCCGACCTCGCCATCGCGCTGGACCTGCGTGAGGCGATCCACGCCCTGGTGGCGGCCCGGATCGAGGGGCGGCCACTGCCCGTCGAGGCGGTCGCCGAGGTGAACCTTCAGGCGGCGGGACTCCCCGTGACCGTGCGGCTCGGACCCGACGGCGCGACCCGTACCGGCACGGTCGTCCAGGGACTCGCCGCCCTGGCCCGGGAGGCGGTCGAGATCATCGGGGGTGACGAGGCGGCGCTGTTGCGCGAGTGCGCTCGTCCCGAGTGCACCCAGGTCTACCTCGATCGCTCACGAGGCCACCGGCGGGAATGGTGTGCCATGCGAACGTGCGGCAACAGGGTCAAGGCCGCCTCCTACCGGGCACGCCGGCACAGCGCGAAGAACTGATGTCGCACAGGTACGATGCGCGGCGTCAGCCGGCAACCACCGAGGAGTGAACGGTCGTGACCAGCCGATCAGCCGCCTCGCTCCGGGCGCGGTACGTCGAACAAGCCGTGTCGGATCTGGCGGACAACCGCCGCAGGCAGCGGGAACTGGCCGAGAAACTCAAGATGTTGAAGCAGGAGGAAGCCCTCCTGACGGACATCCTGACACTCGCCGAACGGCACGAGGAGGCCGGCTCTTCCCGCCTGCCCGAGCAGGCACGGCCCCGGCCCGCCACCCCCCGGTCGGAGGCCGCAGCCACGGACGAGCCGCGGCGGCTCCTGCTCGGAGAGCTCCTGATCGAGCTGCTCGGCGCACATGACGGGCCGCGCTCGGCCAAGGAGCTGCGCGACGAGCTGATGCGGCGGCACCCCGATCGTTCGCCCACCCCGCAGGTCGTGCGCAACACCCTCGAATCACTCGTCGCCAAGGGGCGGATCCTGCGCCGCAAGCAGGAGCGCTCGGTGTCCTACACCCTCGCGGGACGCGCGACGGGCTGACCCCCCGCGGGCGGTCGGCGTGCGTTCCGTCAGAGGCGGTCCGCGTCGACGACGGCCCGGGCGAACGCCGCCGGTGCCTCCTGTGGCAGATTGTGGCCGATACCCGTCAGCGTCCGGTGCTCGTACTCGCCGGTGAACTTGTCGCGGTACATGGAACCGTCGCCCGGCAGCGTGAAGGGATCCTTCTCGGGGTCGAGGGTGATGGTCGGCACCGTGATGGGCGGTGCCGTGGCCAGCTTCGCCTCGTAACGGTCGTAGCGGCGTTCGCCGTCGGCCACGCCGAGCCGCCAGCGGTAGTTGTGGATGACGATCGCGGCGTAGTCGGGGTTGTCGAAGGCGGCCGCCGTGCGGGCGAAGGTCGCGTCGTCGAAGTTCCAGGTGGGGGAGACGAGGTCCCAGACGAGCCGGGTCAGCTGAAGTCGGTGGTCGTGGTCCTCCATGGCCTTCCTGCCGCGTTCGGTCGCGAAGTAGAACTGGTACCACCAGGTGTGCTCCGCGGCGGCCGGGAGGGGTTCGAGCTGAGCCTTGCGGTCGGTCACGAGGTAGCCGCTCACCGAGACCAGGGCCTTGACACGCTCCGGCCACAGCGCCGCGAGGATGTCGCCGGTCCGCGAACCCCAGTCGAAACCGGCGAGCACCGCCTTGTGGATCTTGAGAGCGTCCATCAGCGCGATGATGTCCAGCGCGATCGCCGACTGCTGCCCGTTGCGGAAGGTGCGCGAGGACAGGAACCGCGTCGCGCCGTGACCGCGCAGATAGGGGACGATCACGCGGTAGCCCTCGGCCGCCAGCAGGGGAGCGACGTCGACGTAGCTGTGGATGTCGTAGGGCCAGCCGTGAAGGCAGATGACCACGGGGCCGTGGGCGGGGCCGAGCTCGGCGTAGCCGACGTTCAGTACGCCGGCCTTGACCTGCTTCAGTGAGGGGAAGGAGGCGATGGCGGCGCCCGGCGTGGCCGAGGTGCCCGAAGCGGCGGGGGCGGCCTGCGCGGCACCCGCAATGCCTTGCGCGCCGGCCAGGGAGACGGCCGCCGCCCCGGTGCCCAGACCCATCGCCTTGCCGAAGGTACGCCGATTGATCATGTGAAGCCTCCCGTGTGTTGGGGCGAGCGCCGCACCGGTGCCGCGATTTTGCGTGCAGCACGACTCTGGCACAGACATCCATCACCAGTCAAAGCGGTTACGTAGATAAAATCGTCACTGATTCATAAGGTGACGAGCCTTGCGTTCGATGCCATCACTGGTCAGAGTGGTTACCCGTCGTGAGGAGAGCGGTCGTGAGGACGAACGCGTCCACGCCGGGGATCCGCCGGCACGACGACCCAGGAAGAAGTGGAGTCCGGCCATGGACAGGGAACCGACGACGAACGCCGCCGCGGCGGTACGGCACGCCCGCTACGGCAGGCTTCCCGAGCGCATCCGCTTCGAGGACATGACCGAAGAGGTGGCGGCCGACCGGAACGGTGCGCCGACGGCCGCGTACAACCCCGAGGGCACGTGGAACTTCTCCTCGTGCCTGGCCCTGGACCTGGGACTGTAGATCTCAGGGCAGCGGAGAGCGGCGCCGGCGGAGTGCCGGCCCCGCATCCTCCCGGCGCGAGCCGAGTCGGAGCTCCCGGCCCTGCCAGCGCCTGCGCAGCCAGCGGTCGTGCCCGGCCAGCACGATCGCGCCGGGAGCGGTGCCGAAGGCCGCTTCCAGTTCGTCGCACAGCAGCGGGGAGAGCTGGTTGGTGGGCTCGTCGAGCAGCAGCAACTGGGGCGGTCGCGCCACCAGAAGTGCCAGCGCGAGTCGACGGCGCTGGCCGACCGAGAGCCTGCCCACCTCCTTGTCCAGGTCCGCCTCGTGCAGCAGACCCAGTGAGTCCAGCGGCACCGCCTCGGCCCGTTCTGCGCCCAACGCCCCCGTATAGGTGTCCCGCACCGTCCGGTCCGGGACCTCGAACACGGTGTCCTGGGTGAGCAGTCCCACGCTCAGCCCCTGGCGCCGCCGCACCACGCCTTCGGGTGTCAAGCGCCCGGCGAGCACGGCCAACAGGGTCGACTTCCCGGCCCCGTTCCCCCCGGTGACCAGCACCCGGTCGCTCGCCGACACCTCCACGCTGACCGGCGCGAGCCGGCCCGGCACCCCGGCACCGTCCAGAGACACCAGGGGGCCGTCCCCCTCGGCCCGAACGGCCAGCCCCGTGCTCCGGAACCGCAGGGGCCGCGGCGGCTCGCCGACCTGGTCGCGCTCCAGATCCTCCAGCCGGCGGGTGGCGTCGCGCACCCGCCGGGAGATCTGGTTCTGCACCCGGCCGGCCCGGTGGCCGTACCCCATCTTCTCGTTGTCACGCGGCCCCCGGTCCGGCGCGACCCGATGTGCGACGACCCCGGCCGACACCCGCAGCGCGACCAGTTCCTCCTGCTCCTCGGCCCAGCGCCGCTCCCAGCGCTCGCGCTCCTTCCTCTTCTCCGTCCGATAGGCGCTGTAGTTGCCGCCGTACCGGACCGGACCGTCGATCGCGGGGTCGAGGTCGATCAGATCCGTGCACACGGCATCGAGGAAGGCCCGGTCGTGGCTGGCCACCACGACGACCCCGGGCAGTCCGCGCACCTCCTCCTCGACAAAAGCGGCGGCGCCGTCGTCGAGATGGTTGGTCGGCTCGTCCAGCAGGAGCGCGGAGGGCCGCCGGACCAGCAGCGCGGCCAGTGCCAGCCGGCCGCGCTGTCCGCCGGAGAGCGAGCCGAGCCTCCGGCCGTGCCCGACGGAGCCGAGGCCGAGGCCGCCCAGCACGACCGCTGCCCGCCGGTCCGCGTCCCAGGCTTCCCGTGCCCGGGCCTGTTCGAGCCGGACGCCGTACGCGCCGAGCGACTCGGCGTACTCGGGTGTGTCCTGCGCGGTCCGCGCGAGTCGTTCGGCCAGGCGGTCCAGCTCGGCGAGGTCGTCCCTCGCCTCGCGCAGGGCGTCGTCGAGTACGTCGGCGATCGTCGCGGCGGCGTCGTACGGCATCTCCTGTCGCAGGAAGCCCAGGTCGGGCGGGCGGGTGACGCTGCCGGCATCGGGTTCGTCGACGCCCGCCAGCAGGCGCAGCAGGGTCGATTTACCCACGCCGTTCTCCCCGATCAGCCCGATACGGCGGCCGGGGGACGCGGTCAGGGAGACACCGTCGAGCACCCGGCGGCCACCGAGGGTGCGGACGAGGTCGTGTGCGCGCAGGGCAGGCTGAGGCATGGATCCCTCTCATGTGACGGGTGCTCGGCCCGCGGGGCGGCAAGCCTCGGACGCGGGCCAGGTCGGCACACGGCCGGATCACACCTCGGGCGCCCCCGTCTCCTTCAGTTCGCCGGCGGCCAGCCGCAGCCACCGGCCCACGCCGATCTCACGCAGGAAGCGCTCGTCGTGACTGACCACCACGAAGGCCCCCTGATACGAGTTCACGGCGCTCTCCAGCTGGCCCACGCTGACCAGGTCGAGGTTGTTCGTCGGCTCGTCCAGGAGCAGCAGGTGCGGGGCCGGCTCGGCGCACAGCACACAGGCCAGGGTCGCACGCAGCCGCTCGCCGCCGGAGAGCACCCCGACGGGCAGATGAGCGCGGGCACCCCGGAAGAGGAAGCGGGCCAGCAGATTCATCCGCTCCGCCTCCGGCCGCTCCGGCGCGAAGGCGGCGAAGTTCTCGGCGACCGTACGCTCCGGATCCAGCAGGTCGAGGCGCTGCGAGAGACAGGCGACACGGCCGTCCGCCCGCTTCGTCCCGCCGCTGCCCGGGGTGAGTTCGCCGCTCAGCAGCCGCAGCAGCGTGCTCTTCCCCGCTCCGTTGGGACCCGTCAGCGCGATGCGCTCCGGGCCCCGGATGGTCAGATCGACCCCTTGTCCGGCGAACACCTCCCGGCCGCCGAGCCGGACACGGAGCCCTTCGCCGAGGAACAGATTGCGTCCGGCGGGCACACGGGTGTCCGGCAGGTCCAGCACGAGGCGCTGCTCCTCGCGCAGGGCCCGCCCCGCCTCGTCCAGCCGGGCCTTCGCCTCGCCGACCCGGCCCGCGTGCGTCTGGCCCGCCCGGCCCGCGGACTCCTGCGCGCCCCGTTTCATGTTGCCGGCGAAGATGCGCGGCAGACCGGCGTTCTTCAGGTTGCGGGCGGCGTTGCTCTGCCGGCGCTCGGCGCGCTCGCGGGCCTGCTGCATCTCCCGCTTCTCCCGCTTCAGCTCCTGCTCGGCGTTGCGGACGTTCTTCTCGGCGACCTCCTGCTCCGCCCGCACGGCCTCTTCGTACTCGGTGAAGTTCCCGCCGTGGAAGCGCAGTTCACCGCGGTCGAGTTCGGCGATGCGCTCCATGCGGTCGAGCAGGGCGCGGTCGTGGCTGACCAGGAGCAGGCACCCGGTGAATTCCTCCAGCACGTCGTAGAGACCCCGCCGGGCGTCGAGGTCGAGGTTGTTGGTGGGTTCGTCGAGCAGCAGGACGTCGGGCCGCTTCAGCAACTGGGCGGCCAGGCCGAGGGAGACGATCTGGCCGCCGCTGAGGGTGCTCAGGCGGCGGTCCAGGCCGAGGTCGGCCAGGCCGAGGCGGCTCAGCTGCGCGCGGGAGCGTTCCTCGATGTCCCAGTCGTCGCCGATGGCCGTGAAGTGCCGTTCGTCGACGTCCCCGGCTTCCACGGCGTCGATGGCCTCGATGATCGGGGCGACCTCCAGCACCTCGGCGACCGTGAGTTCGCCGGTCAGCGGGAGACTCTGGGGGAGGTGGCCGAGCGTGCCGGACACGGTGACGGACCCGCTGCGGGGCCGCAGTTCACCGGCGACGAGCTTGAGCAGAGTGCTCTTGCCGGTGCCGTTGGGCGCGACCAGGCCGGTGCGGCCGGAGCCGACGGTGAAGGACAGGTCCCGGAAGACGGGGGTGTCGTCGGGCCAGCTGAAGGACAGGTTCGAGCAGACGACGGAAGCGTCGGACATGAAGGAGACCTCGCGAGGAGAGGGGCAGGCATGACGCTTCTGCCCCGGTGACAGACAAGGGGAGGGAGGGGACGACAAAGCGACCACCTCGGCGATGCTTCCGCGCACCTGCCGGTGGTCTGCCGGGCCGGGTATCACCCGGAGATGTCGTCGTCCACCACCATGTCTGGTCTCCTCGAAGAGATCGATGTCCCCGGCACTCTAACAGCGGGCGGGCGGTGCGTGCCCGACGGGATCATCCCGTCGGGCCGCCGCCGTGCGGGGTGACGGTGTATCAGGGCAGCAGCAGGAGCTTGCCGGTGGTCCTCCGGGACTCGATGTCCGCGTGCGCCCGTGCCGCGTCCGCCAGGGCGTAGCGGCCTCCGATGCGCACGGTGAGCTGCCCGGCGAGGACCATGTCGAAGATCTCGCCGGTCCGCCGTACCAGGGCCTCGCGGGTGGGGACGTGGTCGAACATCGTCGGGTACGACAGCAGGATGCTGTTGGGCAGGTCGGTCGGCCGGAAGGTGGGGACGCCCATCATGGGGCCGTAGTACGCGTGGACACCGTGCCGGCGCAGGGCGAGCTGGGAGGAGCGGAACGTCTCGGTGCCGCCGCCGTCGTAGACGACATGGGCTCCCTCGCCCCCGGTCAGCTCCTTGATCCGGTCCTCGAAGCCGCCGCCGGACCAGACCAGGACGTGGTCGGCGCCGGCTTCCTCGGCTACGGGCACCTTCTCCTCCCGGGAGACGAGGCCGATCACCTTCCCGCCGCGCGCCTTGACCATCTGGGTGAGCAACAGGCCCACGCCGCCCGCCGCCGCGTGCACCACGGCCGTGTCGCCCGGCTTGACCGGGTAGGTCTCGGTGCTGAAGTGGTTGGCGGTGAGTCCTTGGAGCATGACCGCGGCCGCGGTCTCGTCCGGGATCCCGGCGGGGACCTTCACCAGTGACGCGGCCGGCACGGCGAGCAGCTCGGCGTAGCTGCCGCGGTGGTAGAACCAGGCGACCCGGTCGCCGACGGCGAGGTCTTCGACGCCGTCGCCCAGAGCGGTGACGTGTCCCATGCCCTCGGCCCCCAGGACCAGCGGGGCGACCCAGCCGGGCGCGCCCTGTCCGCGGGCGCCCGTGTCCATGTAGTTCACCCCCGCGACGCCGAGCCGGACCAGTGCCTCACCGGGGCCGGGTGCGGGATCCGGCAGCTCGGTCCACCGCATGACCTCGGGACCGCCGTGTTCCTCGATGTGGATCGCATGCATGGTGTGACACCTCTCTGAACGTACATACGTATGTCGAAGGGGACCGGCAAGCAACGTAGGACTTCAAAATTGGACCTGCAAGTCCAGAAAACTCCGGCCGCGATGCACCTCAACTGCACTTGCGGCGGACCGCCTTGACTGCCCGTGTCGCGCCATGCCAGGGTAGTCACCGCTTTAAACGGTTACTGGCGCGGTCATCCTGCCGTCAGACTCTTCACACGTGTTGCGCTGCCCGAAGCAGACGCGCTCTCTCCTCACGACGGGAAAGTCAATGAGACGATTTCTGTCCCTCCTCGCGGCCGGCGTACCGCTGCTGGCGGCCGTGTGCCTGCCGACCGGCGCCTTTGCGGGCGATCGAAGCTCCGCCTCGGCCTCGTTCAGCTGCTCGACCGCCTCGGTGACGGCTCCGGCCGGCACCCGGGTGGAGTCCGCGACGGCGATCCGCCAGGCGGGCGGCACGGTGTACGGGACCGGGCTCCTCGGCGGTTCGGTCACGGGCGTACCGGCCTACTGCGAGGTGACGGTCACCCTCACCCATCCCGGCGACGGCGACCACGCCAGGGTGCGGACCTGGCTGCCCGCGGACGGCTGGAACGGCCGCTTCCAGGCACTCGGCGGCAGTGCCTACGCCGCCGGGGACAACGGCGTGGGCATGGCTACGGCGGTCAAGAACGGCTACGCCGCGGCCACCACCGACGCGGGCGTGGGCGACGTCCTGGACACCGGCTGGGCGCTGAACGGCGCCGGACGGGCCGACACCGCACTGCTGAGGAACTTCGCCGACCGCTCCCAGCACGAGATGGCGCTCGTCGGCAAGCAGGTCGTCGACGAGGTCTACGGCGAGGCCGCCTCCTACTCCTACTGGAACGGCTGCTCCACCGGCGGACGCCAGGGCTACATGGAGGCCCAGCGCCACCCCGACGACTTCGACGGCATCCTCGCCGACGCGCCCGCCGTCAACTGGGACGAGTTCGAGGTCGCGACCCTGTGGCCGCAGGTGGTGATGAACGAGACGAGGACCCGCCCGACCGCCTGCGAGTTCAATGCCTTCAACCAGGCCGCGCTCAAGGCCTGCGACACCCTCGACGGTGTCGAGGACGGCCTGGTCTCCGACCCCGAGCGCTGCCACTACGACCCCCGGGGGCTGATCGGCACCAAGATCGTCTGTGCCGGCCGGGAGGAGACCGTCACGGCTGCCGACGCGGCCGTGGTGCGCAAGATCTGGGACGGTCCGCGGAGCACCTCGGGCAAGCGGCTCTGGTACGGCCTGCCGGTCGGCGCCGACTTCACGAGTCTCGCGGGCGACGCTCCGTTCCCCGTCCCGGCCGCCTGGGTCGCGTCGTGGGTGAAGAAGCAGCCTTCGTTCGACACCTCGAAGCTGACCTACGAGCAGTTCACGCAGGTGTTCGAGCAGTCCCGGAACGAATACGACGAGATCATCGGCACCGGCGACCCCGACCTGTCGGCGTTCCGTGACTCGGGAGGCAAACTCCTCACCTATCACGGCCAGACCGATCAGCTGATCCCCACGCAGGGCACCGTGGACTACCGCCGTAGCGTCGAGCGGAAGCTGGGCGGCTCACACCGGGTCGACGACTTCTACCGCCTCTTCCTCGCCCCGGGCACGGCCCACTGCGCGCTGGGCGGCAAGGTGGACGACCTGGCGGCGTTGACCGCGTGGGTCGAGCGGGGCAAGGCACCCCGGACGCTCACCGCCTCGCTCACCGACGCCGCCGGCCGGACACTCGACCGCCACCTGTGCCGATACCCCCTGGTCTCCCGCTACACGGGCCAGGGCGATCCGGCCGACGCCGGCAGCTTCCGCTGCGTCCCGCCGCACCGGTACTGACCGGCACCCCGCCACCACACGTCCCGGCCACCTTCCACACCGCACGAGGGCGCACCCTCTCCGCCACTCTCAGCCCCACCCTCGGCGGCGTCGACCCGGGCACCGCCCGGGAACTCGCCGAGGCCGCCCACCGGATCTGCCCCTACTCCAAGGCCACCCGCGACGACATCCCCGTCACCATCAACGTGGCCACGACATCGTCCGCCGACGCAGGCCCCGTCAGGCCACAGAACCCTCATCGGACACAGGCGGTCACACGACGCTGACCGGCGCCTCCAGCCCGTCGGCGGATTGCGTTCGGACGGGAATGGCCCGGGTGCTGATGAGGTCGCCCGATTCCAGGCTGCCGCTTCCCGATCGGTCGACGTGGACACGCAGTCCGTAGGAGGCGGACGGGTCGAGTTCGGGCACGTCGACACTGAAGGGGACCCGGCCCCCCGGAGTCAGCCGCACATCCGTCTGGACCTGTGCCCCGACGACCGTGGAAGGCGCGTCGGCCCGGGACACGTCACGGACCTCCACCAGGAGGGAGGCGGCCGTACCCGTCGGAGTGTCGGACGGCAGGTGCACGAAACCGGTCACGGTGTCCTTCATGGTGTTCCTCCCGACAGGCACTGTACCGCCGTGGCCGGTCCGGGCCCACGGCCGTCGAGACGCGACAGGAGCGCGGCCACGGCCGCCGTGATCGGCAGGCCCGTCCGCTCCTCCACGAACAACCACTGGCCCGCAGGGTTCACCTCCAGGAACACGTACTCCCCGTCGGCCCGCCGGCGCAGATCGACCGCCCCGTACACCAGGCCCAACGTGCGCATGAAACGGAGAAGGCGGTCGGTGACGCCGGAGGGGAGCGTCACCGGACGCACTCGTGACTCGTGGACGACCATGCGCATGTCCACCGGATAGCCGGTCCGCGAGGCGTCGATCTCGGCCGCGAACACCCGATCGCCGACGATCGTCACCCGCAGATCGATTCCCGGCACGTACTCCTGGAAGATCACCGGGGCGTAGCGTACGGCGTCGAGGACTGCCAGGTCCTCGGCACGGACGAGCCGCGTCTCCCGCCATGCGCCGGCGGAGGCGACGAAGGCTTTGAAGACGGTGTGGCCGACGCCTGTCTCCTGGATGAAACGGCGGGCCCGCGCCGACTGGTTGGTGACCAGGGTCCGGGGCAGCGAGAGCCCCGTACGGCGGGCCACCTCCCACTGGTACGGCTTGTGGTGGGCCGCCCCGTCCAGCGCGGGCGGATTGACCCAGACGCAGTCGAGCGAGTGGAACAGCCCGTGCAGCGCCTCCCCGGTCTCGCTGACCGCGAAGCTCTGGTCCCGGACGGTGCTCAGGCCACGGTCCACGGTGAACGGCCGCACCCGCCGCCACCAGGCGGCCCGGCACCGGTCGAGACGGGCGTGGGCCGTCGGCGTACGGACCGTGTAGGCCGGTTCCCCGCTCGCGGTGTAGTCGAGCGTGATCTCGCCGCGGGCGGGGAGGTCGGCCAGGTCGAGACGGACCACCTCGTGCCCGTCCGCCTCCAGCCGGTGGAGGACCGCGCGGGTGTGGTCCTCGTCGTGGGAGACGACCAGGATCATCGCGGCTGCCCGGCACCACCGGGAAGCCGGGCGCCGACCTGGGCCAGCAGAAGGCCGTAGCTCGCCTGGACCGCGGACAGCCCCTGTTGCAGCGAGGCCACCATCTGACCCAACTGGCGCACCTGCTCGGCCACTCCGTCCGGCTGCCCCGTCATCACCGGCGACTGATGAGGGGTGGCCAGTACGAACGGACTGGACAGCACCGACGGGTTGACGAGGTCCAGCCCGGGAATCTTCTGCACCCCCTCGAACACGGGGTCCTTGACCGCCTCCTTGACGGGCTTGTCGAAGGCGGGATCCTTGGCGACCTCCTTGATCGTGGGCGCGTCGGCGGCCGGATACATCATGTGGACTCCGTCGATGTCGCCCTGCGACAAGCCGGAGCGCTGCCCCATCGTCACGCCGGACGGCAGCGGCTCCTTCGGAATGATGGTCGGCTGGCCCGGGTCGATCGCGAAGGCCGCCGCCGGATAGTGCATGATCGAGCCGAAGTCGTAGGGGCCCAGGTCGTCGCCGTCCGCGATCTGCTGCAGGAAGTTGTGCTGCATGTCCGGCTGGATGTTCGCGAACACGATGGTGACATGCTGGTCCCGGTCCTCGCGGCTCTGCTCGTGCCACAAGCCGACGGTGTGACCGATCTCGTGGATGGCGTTGCCGGTGGAGCAGTTGGGGCCCAGCGTGACGGTCTGCCGGCCGCCGCGACGGCCCACGTTCGACGAACAGCCGTTGCCCGGCACGAAGCGGACGAAGTCGGGGAACTGCGCCGCGTTGGCGGCCGTCCGTTCGACGAACCGGATACGGGTTCGCGATGTCCAGTGGGCGATCGCGTCCGTGACGCGCTGCCGGTCGGGCAGGTCGGGATCGATCTCGAACGGCACCGTCGCGTTCGGCCAGCGACGCTGCTGGCCCTGCTCGGTGGCCACGATCCCGAGAGATTCGAGCACAGGCCCGGCGTCGGCCTGTTGTGTCATCTCCTCGACGCTGCCGAGCACGATGTCCCCTTCGAACATCGCCAGCCCTTCCACCTCCGCGTAGTGCAGGGCCTTGGCGCGGAAGGTGGCACCGTCCACCAGCGCGGTCCCGGCGATCGGGCCTGACCGCAGCTCTCCGCTGCCCTGCCCCTTGGCGGAGGACGTGGACTTGCGGGCTGTCTGCTTCTTCGCGGGGGTCGTCTTCTTGGCCGCTTTCCTGGCCGGTGTACTGCGGCCGGCGGTCTTCCTGGTCCGGCGAGGGGAATCCGACGGTACGGCGTTCATACGTCACCTTCACTGCGGCGGGGGAGGGGGGAGGGGGGCCTGGGGACAGAGACCCCTTCGACCAGCCTCCGCGCGTCCCGCCACAGCCGCTCGCCCGGCGCACCCGAACGGGTGAGCGTCGCGATCGGGGGGCGAGCCCCGTGCCGCCGCGACCTCGCTCGCCTTCACGGCCGCCCTCCGGCGCACCGCCGCACTGCCCGGCTGCGCCGGCACCGGCTCCCGTTCCCCACCCCGCTCACTGCCCCTCGGACGACTTGGGGAGCCTCTGGCGCGATGCCGACCGATTTGTGCACCCGGACTTGCCGATGCCTTGACGATCCGTTCCCTGGGCGTTCAACCAGCTGTCCGTGCCTGCGTTGTGTGCCGTCCCTAAGGTCCCTGAGGCTTCGAAAGAAGGGACTCATGGACACACTCCTCGCGGTCCGGGCTCGGGGGATCACCAAGTGTTTCGGCGACGTCGTCGCGCTCGACGGCGTCGATCTGGACGTGGTGCGGGGGCAGATCCACGGCCTGGCCGGACCGAACGGTGCCGGCAAGACGACACTGCTAGGCCTCCTGCTGGGCCTGGCCGTCGCCGACAGCGGCCGCCTGGAGATCCTGGGTACACCGGTCCGGCGGGCGCTCACCGTGCCCGAGGGCGTCGCCGGCTTCGTGGACGGCCCCGGCCTCTACCCCTCACTCACCGCCCGGCAGAACCTCGCCGCACTGGCCGCTCTCCGCGGCGGCGACGCGAGGTCGGCGGGGGTCGACGACGTGCTCGACCAGGTCGGCCTGACCGATGTCGCCGACGACCAGACCCGTGGCTTCTCCCTCGGCATGCGGCAGCGGCTCGGACTCGCCGCCGCCCTGCTCACCAAGCCCCGGCTGCTCGTGCTGGACGAACCGTCCAACGGCCTCGACCCGGCCGGCAAGAAGCATGTGCACGGTGTCCTCACCCGGCTCGCGGCCGACGGAACCGCGGTCGTGCTGTCCAGCCACCGCATGGACGACCTGGCGGCACTGTGCTCCGACGTCACCATCGTCGCCACCGGCCGGGTCGTCTTCTCGGGCCCCCTGAGCAAGCTGGCCGCCGAGAACCGTGAACTCGACTACCGGCTCGCCACCTCCGACCCGCGGGCCGCCCGGCGGCTGGCCGCCGACGCGGCCGGCATCCGGATCGTCGACGACGCCGTGACACGGCACGACACCGACGCGCTCGTCGTACGCGCGCTGACGCCCGCCCTGGACGCCCTCGTGGCGCGACTCGTCCACGCCGGCCTCGCGTTGCGCGAACTCGCTCCCGTGGTGTCGCCGCTCGAAGCCGCGTTCCTCGCCCTCACCGAGCCGAAGGAGGCCGGCCGATGACCACGACCCTCGCGCACGACACCGTGGTCGCCACCCGCCCCGTCCCGGTCGCGCGCGGCTACCGCTTCGAGCTGGTCAAGCTGGTCTCGCAGTGGCGGATCCGCCTGCTGGTCCTCGCCTGCTGGATCGCGCCGGCCCTCTTCGTCGCCGCGGTGGGCCGGCAGAGCACACTGCCCGTCGACACCCTCTTCGGCCGCTGGATGCTCGCCACGGGATGGGCCGGACCGCTGGTGACGCTCGGCTTCGCGGGCACCTGGGCACTCCCGCTGCTGACCTCGGTGGTCGCCGGCGACGTGTTCGCCTCCGAGGACCGGCTCGGCACCTGGCGCCACCTGCTCGTCGTGGTCCGGTCGCCCCGACGGATCTTCGCGGCGAAAGCACTGGCCAGCCTCACCGTCCTGCTGCTGCTGGTGGCCGGACTGGCCTGCTCCGGTGTGGTCGGCGGTCTCCTGGGGGTCGGCGACCAGCCGCTGGTCGGCCTCGACGGCCATCTGCTGACACCGGGGGACGCGGCAGCGAAGGTGTTCCTCGCCTGGGTCTGCGTACTCGCCCCGACCCTGGCCCTCGCCGCGATCGGACTGCTCGGCTCGGTCGCACTGGGCCGGTCCCCGATGGGGCTGCTGCTGCCTGCGGTCGTCGCGCTCGGGATGCAGCTCGTCCAGATGCTGCCGCTCCCCGTCGCCATACGACTCGCCCTGCCCGGCTACGCCTTCATCGCCTGGAACGGCTTGTTCACCAGCCCCGCACAGCTCGGCCCGCTCCTCATCGGCATCGTGGTCAGCCTGGTGTGGACGGTGATCGCGACAGCACTGGCCTACGCGCTGTTCGTACGGCGCGACTTCACCAACGCCGCCTACGACGGCTCGGGACGCCGCGCGGTCACCGCCGGAGCCCTGCCGCTGGCCGGGGTGTTCGCGGTGACCGTCGCGCTCGTCGCCGCGACGACCGGGGCCACCGGCTCCGGTATCGAGCGGGACAAGGTGCAGCGCTCGCTCGCCACGGCGTTCGCCCACCTCTATCGGATGCAGACGGAACAGCTCAACCGCCCCGGCGTCACCGAAGCGCAGCTGAAGGCCACGGCGACATGCGACAAGGGCAGCATCAGGGTCGCCGCCGAAGGACCGGGCAACGACTGGCGCTGCGTCGTCTCCTGGCATCTGCCCGGCGTCGAGGCCGAGGGGACGGCCGTCTACCAACTCGACGTCTCCCCGGACGGGCGGTTCATGGCCGACGGCGACGGACCCAAGGAAGTGAACGGCTACTTCCTGGTCCGGACCCCGACCGGCGACGCGCCGAACCCCCTTTGGCAGTTCGACGGCAACGTCGAGCTTCTCCGCACCGCGAAGGAATGACTTCATGCAGGTAACACGCCATCGCCGGAGTGCCGGGACGGGCCGCGCCGGCAGCCGGACCGGTCGCCGGACCACCTTCACGGCAGCCGCCACCGCGGTCGTCCTCGCCGTCACCGCCGGCATCGGTTACGCCCGGACCCACCAGTTCGGCACCGATCAGGTCGGCCAGATCACCGACCGGGGGCAGGTCGTCTCCAGCGACCAGTACATCGCCCCGTACGGCGAGCGCCTCGTCATCGGCAACGGCAAGATCATGTCGTCCTCCGTCAGCCCCGACGGCACCCACCTCGCCGCCTCGGTCACCGACGGCGGGAGCGCGCTGGCCGTCGTCGACGTGCGGAACTGGAAGGTGCAGCAGGTCGTCGGCACCGCCGCGGCGTCGGTCCCGCGGCTCGGCAGCAACAGCGTGGGACAGGAAGGCCCCACCTACTCGCCCGACGGCAAGCAGCTGTGGCTGGGCCAGACCGACGGCTACACCCGGTTCACGGTGAACCCGGACGGCACGGTCACCGACCCGGCACCGGTCAGGATCCCGGCGGACGGCTCCCGGCACGCGCTGGTCGGCGAGGCCGTCTTCTCGTCCGACGGCTCCACCGTGTACTCCGCCGTCAACGGCCAGAACCGGGTGGTCGCCCTCGACGCGGCGACCGGTGCCGTCAAGCAGAGCTGGGCCGTGGGCAACGCCCCGCGCGACATGGTCCGGGTCGGGGACAGGCTCTACGTCAGCAACGAGGGCGGGCGTCCGGCGAAGCCGGGCGAGACCACCATGAACTCGTACGGTACCCAGGTTCCCGCCGACCCGGAGACCGGTGCCACCACCACCGGCACGGTCAGCGTCATCGACCTGGCCGATCCGGAGGCCACCCCGTCGAGCATCGACGTCGGTCTGCACCCGACCGCCCTGTACGCCAAGGGCACGGCGCTGTTCGTCACCAACACCGCCACCAACGACGTGTCGGTCATCGACACCGCCAAGGGCAAGGTCGTGCAGACCATCGACACCCGGCCGTGGCCGGAGGCATCGGTGGGCTACGAGCCCGACGCGGTGACGCTCACCGACGACGGTCGCCTGCTCGTCACGCTCGGCCGCGCCAACGCGGTCGCCGTCTACCGGTACAAGAGCCCCCAGGAGCCGGTCGGCTACGTCGGTCTGCTGCCCACGGACTACTTCCCCGCGGAGATCACCACCGTCGGCAATCAGGTGCTGGTCTCCAACACCCGTGGCATCGACGCCCGCCGGACCACCGCCGGCGCCGGCCACGGCACCCATGACACCACCTCCAGCGTGCAGCGCTTCACCCTCCCGGACGACAGCGTCATCAGGTCCCGGACGGCCGAGGTCTTCCGGCAGAACGGCTGGACCCCCGGCTCGGTCGAGCTGGCCGGGGGCAAGAGCCACGCCCGGCCGGTCGCGGTCCCGCACCGGCTCGGCGACCCCTCGACGATCAAGCACGTCTTCCTGATCGTCAAGGAGAACCGGACCTACGACCAGGTCTTCGGAGACATCGCGAAGGGCAACGGCGACCCCTCGGTCACCCAGTTCGGCGAGAACGTGACACCGAACCAGCACGCGCTCGCCGACCGGTTCGGGCTGTACGACAACACCTACGACATCGGCACCAACTCCGCCGAGGGCCACAACTGGCTGATGCAGGCCGACGACCCGGAGTACACCGAGTCCTCGGCCGGTGAGTACGCGCGCAGCTACGACACCGAGGACGACGCTCTCGGCCACCAGAAGTCCGGCTTCCTCTGGACCGGCGCGCAGGCGGCGGGCGGGACCGTGCGGGACTTCGGCGAGTTCCAGTCGATCGAGAGCAAGCCGTCCGGCGCGTCCTGGCAGAACCTGTACTGCGACGCCAAGAACATGGATGCGACCGGGCAGAGCACCGCCTACCCCATCCGGATGGGCTCGGCCATCCCGTCCCTCAACGACGTGTCGGTGCCGGGCTTCCCGATGTTCGACACCAGCGTCCCGGACATCTACAAGTACGAGATCTGGAAGCAGGACTTCGAGAAGAACGGTCCGGCGAACCTGAACATGTTCTGGCTCTCCAACGACCACACCGGTGGTCCGGCGAGCCCGGCGGCGCAGGTCGCGGACAACGACCTCGCGGTCGGCAGGATGGTCGACGAGATCTCGCACAGCAGGTACTGGAAGGACTCGGCGATCTTCGTCGTCGAGGACGACTCCCAGGCCGGCCTCGACCACGTCGACGGCCACCGTGCCCCGATCCAGATCATCAGCCCCTGGGCCCGGCACGGCATCGTCGACAGCCGCTACTACTCGCAGATCACGATGATCCGCACCATCGAGCAGATCCTCGGGATCCACCCGATGAACCAGAAGGACAGCGCGGCCAGCCCGATGGCCGGGGCGTTCACCGGGAAGCCGGACTACACGCCGTTCACCGCGCTGCCCAACCGGACCTCGCTGACCGACGGCCTGAAGACCCCGCCCGCCTGCGGTGTGGACACCCCCGCCCCGCAGGACCCCCAGGCGGCGGCCGTGCCGTCGTCGAAGGTGCCGGCGGGCATGCGGCAGCTCGCGGCGAAGTGGGAGAACTGGAAGACCAGGCAGCGGCTGACCGGGCCCCACGCCGTCCCCGACTACGCGAACCCCGCCCAGATGAACCACCTCACCTGGTACCAGACACACAACTGGGCCAAGCCCTACCCCGGCGAGAGCAAGATCTACGCCCCGAACGACGTGCCCGGCGCCTACCTCCCGTCGCCGGAGTCCGACGGCTGACGCGACCCACCACTCCCAAGGGCTCCTGACCGGCGACACCGCCGGTCACCGACGGCCCCGAGGGACCCCTGACCGGACACCGCCGGTCACCGACCGCCCCGAGGGACCCCTGACCGGCGACACGGCCGTTCAGGGGTCGCTCTTCCGCCCGCGGGGCGTCCCGTCCCCGCCCCGGCTGCCGCCCGGCCTCCCCCGAGCGGGTGTCTCCCGGCGTGCCGCACGACGGCTTGCGGCGAACGGACGCGGCCACCTCCTAGCCTCGGCGGCATGCTGGGGCTTCCTGCTGATGTCCGTGCCTGTCTGTTCGACCTCGACGGCGTGCTCACCCAGACCGCGAAGGTGCACGCGGCCGCCTGGAAGGAGATGTTCGACGGATATCTCCGCGAGCGCGCGACACGTGAGGGGACCGAGTTCGTGCCCTTCGACGCGGTGGGCGACTACGACGAGTACGTGGACGGCCGGCCCCGGGAGGACGGCGTGCGCACGTTCCTCGCCGCACGCGGGGTGCACCTGCCCGAGGGAGCGCCGGACGACCCGCCGGAGGCGGAGACGGTGAACGGACTGGGCAACCGCAAGAACGCCCTGGTGCTGCGAAGGATCCGCGAGGAAGGGGTGGAGCCCTACGAGGGCTCGGTCCGCTTCGTCCACGCGGTACGGGAGGCCGGCCTGCGCTGCGCGGTGGTGTCGTCCAGCGCGAACTGCCGGGACGTCCTGGCGGCGGCCGGCATCGAGGCCCTGTTCGACGAACGCATCGACGGAGTCGTGGCGCACGAGCGCCGTCTGCGCGGCAAGCCCGCCCCGGACACCTACCTGGAGGCAGCCCGCCTGCTCGGCACGGACCCGGAGCGGGCCGCGGTGTTCGAAGACGCCCTGGCCGGCGTCGAGTCCGGACGAGCGGGCGGGTTCGGCGTGGTCGTGGGCGTCGACAGGGTGGGCCAGGCGGATCAGCTCCGGGCGCACGGCGCGGACATCGTGGTCCGCGACCTGGCCGAACTTCTGGAGTCGCGGTGATCACCCACCCCAGCTACACGGTCGAACCGTGGTGCCTGCGCGAGACCGAGCTGAACCCGGACGTGCTCGCCCAGAGCGAGTCGGTCTTCGCGCTGTCCAACGGACACGTCGGGTGGCGCGGCAACCTCGACGAGGGAGAGCCCCACGGGCTGCCCGGCGCCTACCTCAACGGCGTCCACGAACGGCACCCGCTGCCGTACGCGGAAGCGGGTTACGGGTACCCCGAGTCCGGCCAGACGATGATCAACATCACCGACGGCAAGGTCATCCGGCTGCTGGTCGACGACCACCCCTGCGACGTGCGCTACGGCCGGCTGCGGGCGCACGAGCGGGTCCTGGACTTCCAGTCCGGTGTGCTCAGCCGCACGGCACGGTGGACGTCGCCCGGCGGCCGCACGATCCGGATCACCTCGCAGCGGCTCGTGTCCTTCACCCAACGCGCGGTGGCCGCCATCGTCTACGAGGTCGAACCGGTGGACGGACCGACCACCGTGGCCGTGCAGTCGGAGCTGGTCGCCAACGAACAACTGCCCAGCCTGGTGGGCGATCCGCGCGTGGCCGCGGCGATCGAGTCCCCCCTGGTGGCCGAGGAGCACTTCGCCCAGGACACCCGCCTGCGCCTCGTGCACCGCACCGCCCGCAGCGGACTGAGGGTGGCGGCAGCGGCCGACCATCTCGTCGAGGGGCCCGAGAGCACTCGCTGGACGGCGCAGAGCGAGCCCGACGTCAGCCGCCTGACCGTGACCGCGGATCTGCGGCCCGGGCAGCCGCTGCGCCTGGTCAAGTTCGTGGCCTACGGCTGGTCGGGGGAGCGGTCCCTGCCGGCCGTGCACGATCAGGTGGACGGAGCGGTGGCGGCCGCGGTCAGCACGGGCTGGGACGGGCTGGTCGCCGCGCAACGGGCGTACCTGGACCGCTTCTGGTCCGGCGCGGACGTCGAGGTGGAGGGCGACGCGCAGATCCAGCAGGCGGTGCGGTTCGCTCTCTTCCACGTGCTCCAGGCGGCCGCCCGCAACGAGAACCGGGCCATTCCCGCGAAGGGCCTGACCGGAACCGGGTACGACGGGCACTCCTTCTGGGACACCGAGTCCTATGTGCTGCCGGTGCTGACGTTCACCGCGCCGGAGGCCGTCGCGTCGGCACTGAGATGGCGGCACCGGATGCTGCCGGCGGCCAGGGAACGCGCGGGCCAGCTGGGGCTGTCGGGAGCGGCGTTCCCCTGGCGGACGATCGACGGCGGTGAGAGCTCCGCCTACTGGCCGGCCGGCACGGCCGCCTTCCACATCAACGCCGACATCGCCATGGCCGCCGTCCGGTACATCATGGTGACCGGGGACGAGGACTTCGAACGCCACGAGGGGCTCGACCTCCTCGTGGACACCGCCCGGCTGTGGCGGTCCCTCGGACACCACGACGCCGAAGGCGTCTTCCACATCGACGGGGTCACCGGACCCGACGAGTACAGTGCCATCGCCCGCGACAACCTGTACACCAACCTGCTGGCCCGGCAGAACCTGCTGGCCGCCGCGGAGGCGGCGGCGCGTCATCCCGACCGGGCCGCGGAACTCGGCGTCGACGACGAGGAGACCGCCGTGTGGCGGGACGCCGCCACCCGCATGGCGGTGCCGTACAACGAGTCTCTCGGCGTGCACGAACAGTCGGCCGGGTTCACGAGCTTCCAGCGCTGGGACTTCGAGGCGACCCCGCCCGAGAAATACCCCCTGCTGCTGCACTACCCCTACTTCGACCTGTACCGCAAGCAGGTGGTGAAGCAGGCCGATCTGGTGCTGGCCATGGTGGAGTGCCCGCACCTCTTCTCCGACGAGCAGAAGGCACGCAATTTCGCCTACTACGACGCGCTCACCGTCCGCGACTCCTCCCTGTCCGCATGCTGCCAGGCGGTGCTCGCCGCCGAGACCGGCCATCTGAGGCTGGCCTACGCCTACCTCGGCGAGGCCGCGCTGATGGACCTGGACGACCTGGAGCACAACACGCGCGACGGGCTGCACATCGCCTCCCTCGCCGGCACGTGGATCGCTCTGGTCTCGGGGTTCGGCGGTATGCGCCGGTACATCGGCGAGGACGGCAAGCCCGATCTGCTGGCGTTCGCACCGCGCCTGCCGGAAGCGCTGTCCAGGGTGGCGTTCACGGTGCTGGTGCGCGGACGCAGACTGAAGGTGGACATCGGCCCGGCCCATGCGCGATACCGGCTGGTGGAAGGCGAACCGCTGGTCCTGATGCATCACGGAGAACGGATGACCCTGACCACCGACGCCCCCGTGGACCGGCCGATGCCCCCCGCGCCCGTGCACCCCGAGCCGCAGCAGCCGGCGGGCCGCCGTCCGGCGGGCCTGCTCACCGGGGAGGAGCAGCAAGCGGAGCCACTGGACTGAAGGAAACGCCCTGCTGGTCCTCGATGACGTACAGGACCTGTGGGAGACGCCCGCTCCGCCGGGCACTCGGCAGACGTCCGGGCCGACGGGGTGGAGCCCCCCGCCGGCCCGGGCATCGGACGGGCGATCAGCAGGAGAGGTTGCCGCCGGTCGGGACACCGAGGATCGAAGCGGAGTTCTGGTACGAGTTGATCCGGCTCTGCACCTGGGCAGGGTTCTTGCCGTTGCACTCGATCGAGCCGTTGATGCTGCGGATGGTCTCGCCGAAGCCCGCGCCGTTGACCATCGCGTTGTGCGGGGTCATGGTGCCGGGGCCGTTCTGGGTCATCCAGTACCAGATGCCGGTCTTCCAGGCCACGGCCGGGTCGGTCTGCACCAGGTTGGGGTTGTGCAGCAGGTCGATGCCGAGCGCGTCGCCCGCCGCCTTGTAGTTGAAGTTCCAGCTCAGCTGGATCGGGCCGCGGCCGTAGTACGCGGACTGGCCGGCCGGGCAGCCGTACGGCTGCGTGGTGTCGCAGTAGGTCGGGTAGTTGGCGGTGTTCTGCTCGACGATGTAGACCAGGCCACCGGTCTCGTGGCTGACGTTGGCGAGGAAGGCGGCCGCCTCCTGCTTCTTGACCGTGTCGCTGCCGCTGTTGGCGAACGCCGGGTAGGCGCTGAGCGCCGCCTTCAGGCCGGAGTAGGTGTAGAAGGAGTTCCGGTTCGGGAACATCTGGTTGAACTGGGCCTCGGAGACCACGAATCCGCCCGGATTGGGCGGCGGGGTCGAGCCGCCCCCGCAGTCGCCCTGGTCGGCCCAGACACCGGAGCCGCCGGTGGAGGGCGTCTCGCCCTGCGTCCACCACTTGGCCTGCCAGTTGTGGCCGTTGTACGAGGCGGTCATGCCGCCGGTGTAGACGGCGGAGGCCGAATAGGGGGTCGCGCAGGTCGCGGCGTACGCGGGGGTCGCGAGCGGAACCAGGGCCGAGAGTCCGACGACGGAGGCCGCCGACGCCAGCATCGCGATGATTCGACGCTTGAACACGTGCCACTCCTTGTGGGGGTTGGAAGTGGGGCAGCCCGCACTCAAGCGAATTGGTCCAGACCTGTCAAGAGGTAGAGGGCTTCGGGGAGTTGGCGATCCGGGGTGCAGCGCTGCCGAGCAGCGCATCGACAAGTCCAAGCGGTGGCGCGGCCCGGTCGCCCGCTACGGCTCGGTGTGTGGAGGCGGCATACCGCTGCGGCTGTTTGGGCAGGTGTTCTTACCGCCGCGTTCAAGTCGAGCTTTATATGGGGCATAGGGGGCCACGTCGGGGTGGTTCGGGGTGGTTCTTGTCGCGGACGGTAGCGGCGGACAATTGCGTTGGGTGTGACTGGTTGCTGCTGCTGGGTGCGGCATGATGGGGGTGGTCGGACTCTTTGACGCTGGATATGAGATCTGCGATGCCTGGAGGGCGACTTCGGGGTGCGGGACTTCGAGGGGCGCTCGTATCCGGGCTGGCACCGTCACATGACGCTGGTGTCGGCGGCCTACGGCTATCACGCGATCGAACGCGGCGGCGCGGCCGCCTGCTGCCGGTCCGGCCGGCACTGAACCCTTCTTCCGCCCGGCCCCGGCCCGGGGAATGGCACCATGACGCACATGTTGAACTACAACCTCGCCGTCCCCGGCGCAGATGACGCCGGTGTCCTGTCCGCGCTGGTTGCTGAGGGCGACGTGCTCGACGACCTGGTCAGGGCAGTGGACGACTGGTCGATACCGACACCGGCACCGGGCTGGACGGTCGCCCACCAGATAGCCCACCTCGCGTGGGCGGACGCGAACGCACTCAGCGCCTTACGCACTCCGGACGCGTTCGGCGCCGAGCTCAGGCGGGCGGAAGCCGAAGGCACCGGGTACGCGGACCAGGCCGCCGCCGCGGGAGCGGCCAAACCGCGGTCGGTACTCCTGGACGAGTGGCGGGCCGGTCGAGCGGAACTCGCGGCGGCACTGCGCGACACGCCATGGGACCACGCATTCCCCTGGTACATGTCGAAGGTGACCCCGGCCCTGATGGTGCCCCTTCGTCTGATGGAAACCTGGGCACACGGACAGGACGTCTTCGATGCCGTGGGCGTGACGCACCGCCCGACGGATCGACTGCGGCACGTGGCCTCGCTGGGGGTGTTGGGACGAGCGCTGTCCTTCGCCGCCGTCGGACTGCCCGAGCCGGCGGACCCCTTCCGCGTCGAGCTGACAGCACCCGACGGACGGACCTGGGCGTGGGGCCCCGAGACTGCCGCGCACCGGGTACAGGGCGGCGCTGTCGACTTCTGCCTGTGCGTCACCCGGCGGCGCCCCTGGTCCGAGACCAATCTGACGGCGACCGGCGAGGACGCTCAGAAGTGGCTGGAGGTGGCGCGTGTCTTCCTCTGAAAGCCCGTCGGATGCCTGGTCACGCGGGACGCGTGACGGTTGCGATCTGCCCGGCAGGCACCGTGGGGTGCGCCGGCAGGGCGAGCCAGTCCGGCCAGGAGATCTCGCGGCCGAGAAAGCGCGGCTGCTCGAACGGCCAGTCCGCGGCGATCCACTGGGGCACCAGCGCGTCCAGGGCCTGCTCGACCTCGCCGCCCACCAGCTCGTCCACCACCCACCAGGAGATCTCGCCGTCCGCGCCGGTCCTCTCCGGCGGGTCGATGTAGACGCAGCCGAGCAGAGCCGTCTCCGCCGAGTCGAACAGCGCGTAGTTGAAGGACTGGTGTGCGGCGATCTCCTTCTCGTGCCGCAACAGGTCGGCCTGATCGGCCTCGTGGGTCATGGTGGCCGCGGGCCAGCCCCAGGCCGGGCCGAAGATGCTCCACAGCCGATCGCGCGAGCCCATCACCGCCGGATAGTCCAGGGAGACGTCGGCTTCCCGGATCGGCCGCAGGTGATGGCCGCCACCCGGCAGCGGTACCAGGACGGGGTGGACGAAGTCATGGGGAAGCCAGTTCATGGCGCCCGACCGTAGCACCGCGCGGGCGCCTGATCACCTGCGTTTACGTGCGCGGCACGATGACGGCTCGTCAGGGCCGCTGACGCATGTCGAGGTAGCAGCGCAGCCGGACCCCGGGGTGGCCGGAGTCACGCGTCGTGCGCTCCACCGCAGTCGTCGCCCACATCGCGGCCAGTGCCGCGTGAAAGGCAAAGGCGGTCTGGTCGTCGGCCGCCGCGATGTCGACCATGACCAGGCCCGGCACCGACACGTACTCCCCGTGCATCGCTTCCATGAACGCCAGGACGCCGTGGCGGACACAGCGGGTTCGTCCGGGACGGCGCATTCACCCGACTGCAGCACAGGGCCACGTACAGACATGCCGAGACGAGGTCCGGCGGCAGGGCCTCGGGTCCTATCGGGGGCCTGGCCGAACGGTTCGGCATCACCAGGTCTCGGCCTCCAGGAACAGCGCGATCACCTCAGTGATGAACCAGATGGAGAACCCCAGACAACCGAGCCACAGCCCCCACAGGGCCCAGCGGACCTCTCGCCGTATGCGCATGAGCGGAGTATCCCGCGCGTCGTCCGCCGGCGGACGCCCCCTCATCTCATGTGTTCACGCGATGCGGCGTTCGGCTCGCGCTGGCACGGTGCACGTGAGAAGCGCACGTGTGGGAGGGCGTAAGCCGTGTCGTCGGAGACATCAACCCGGGAACCCGTGTCTTCGGGCATCCTCTACACCACGAAGGCGGTGCCCGCGCACCGCAGACGGGCGTACTGGCGCGACGCGCTGTCCCAGACGTTCGCCGCCGTGGACATGCGAGTTCCCGACGAGGTCGACTCGGGCACGATCCGTGCGTCGGCGCTGGGCGGGATGCAGGTCGTCACCGTGGACGGTGCTCCGCACCAGGCCCGGCGCACCCGGCGACTCATAGCGGGCAGCGACAACGACGACTACGTCGTCGTGAAACTCCTCAGCAGGGGAGTCGCCCGTGTCGAGCAGGATGCTCGTGAAACGTTCATGCGGCCGGGGCAGCTCTTCGTCTACGACCTGGCACGCCCCGTTCAGCTGACCATTCCCGAGTCGTTCCAGACGAAGTCCCTGGTCCTGCCCCGTGATCTGCTGGGCCTGCGCGAGTCGGACCTTCAGCAGATCACCGCATCGCCGCTCGGCTGCGAGTCGGCACTCGGCGAGCTGCTGACGCCGTTCCTGTCCCGGCTCGTGGACACCGCCGCCACGTACCCGCACCGGACGGGCGAAAGGGTGGCCCGCAACGTCGTGGACCTGGTCCAGGCGCTGGCCGACGAGCGGCTCGGCAGGGAAGCGGAGGACACGCCGGCGGCGGCCCGGATGCTGCTGCTGCGGATCCGGACGTACATCGACCAACGCCTCACGGATCCCGACCTGACGCCCGCCGCCGTCGCCCGGGCCAATCACATCTCCGTGCGCTATCTGCACAAGCTGTTCGAAACCGAGGGCGTCACCGTCGGCCGGTGGATCCAGCAGCGCAGGCTGGAGCAGTGCCGACGCGACCTGGCCCGCCGGGAGGGGACGGGATCGACGATCGCGGCGGTCGCTCACCGCTGGGGCTTCGTGAGTGCCGCCCATTTCAGCAGGTCGTTCCGGGCTGCCTATGGAATCTCACCCACCGAGTGGCGCAACTCCGGGGATGCGGAGCGAGGGGGCCGGCCGCCCGCTGGCCGCTGTCGGTGATCCACGTGGCAGGATGCGCAGGGCTCAACGAGAAGCAAGGACCCGCTGGCAGGCCGGGGAGTGTCCCCGCCGGTGACCCCGTCGGCGCTCGCGGGACCCCGCCGGGTCGGTCCGGCCCTGGAAGACAGATAGGCGCCAGCCATGACTGCTGAGTGGTATGTCCTCATCGAAGAGGACACGCGGGTGACCGAACGCGTGGAGGGCGTGGAACTGAGACTGCATCGCTGGACGCTGGTCGGCACTCACCGCATCGACGGAGACGAGGCACAGGCCGTAGCGGCGGCTGAGGACGCGGCTTTGCACTACACGCCTCACGTACTTGCCCGCCACGCCCGGCCGGGAGACGAGCCGGCCCGGCACGCCTTGCTCACCCGGGACGGGGCGTGGGTGGTGCTCCTCCGGCAGCGGCACCGCGAATGCCACATACGCGTGTCCGTCGCCCGTCTCATGCATGCGAAGGAGGAGAAGGAAGCCCCGCCGAAGAGGTTGAAGGACAAGTTCCGCAGCGCCCTGGAGGGCCCGCCGCCTCCCGGGAAGCCGTGGGCACCGCCCGGACAGGCCTGAGAGCGTCCGGGACCTGCCCGGGGTCGGACAAGGCGTTCCGCCCTACGGTCCTGGCCATGGACACGGATCGTCGGGACGGCCACCCTGTCGAACAGCTCCATGAGCCCCTTCCGGAGTGCCAACCCCGGCTACCGGATCGACGAGGAGCACGCCGGTGCTGGGAGTACGGCCTCGTGAGCGTCTGTGACGGTTGTGACCGTCACAGACGCTCACCAGGTGTCGAACCGGTCAGGAGTAGGCCAGCCACTGCTGGGAGTTGCCGCCGGTGCACTTGACGAGCGTGACATGGGCGATGGCCCCCGACCCCTCGCCGAGGCAGGTCTTGGTCACGTTGTTGATCAGCTCGACACCCGCGGCGGTGGCGTACACCTTCCACAGGGCCGCCGGGTCGCTGGACGAACAAGGCTTCATCGTCGCCTGACCGTTGCGGGCGACCATGCACAGTCTGTCACCCGCGTTCTGCCGCAGTTCGGAGAGCTGGCCGATGGCGTTGTTCATCAGCCAGGTCTGGTACGGGCCCTCGTTGCACCCTGTCGCGTAGGGCCCGTAGTCGGCCCGGAAATCCAGGCAGTCGTGCGTGGCCACGTTCTGCAGGTGCCAGTAGCCCGACGACGCGTTCGCCGGCGCGGCTCCCAGTCCCCAGCCCAGCACAACGGCCGCACCCACGGCGGCGACCCTCTTCATCATCGTGGTCCCCCTCGGCTTGTCGAGGCGTGGCGAAATGCCACCGAACAGTGAACAACCGAACAGTAAACAGGGGATACCTGCCGGAAGATGCGCCCACGGCCGATCTCTTTGCACCGGAGGCTTGCCACCGCTCTCACGCGACGCGGCAGCCGGGCAGATTTCAGCAGGTGGACGGCTGTTTGTCGGGCGCCGTGAGCTGTTGTAGAAATAGGTCTCATGATGCACGAGCCGTTGGTACGACGCCTGGTCATCGACCTGTGCCGCCGTCCGGCTTCGTGTTGTCTCTGAACGCGCGTCCCTGACGCTGCCCCCCGGCCGGTGACATCCCCGGCCGCTGATTCCCGCGCCCCTCGTCCCGCCATGGGGCCGATTCCCACGCTCTGACGCCCAGCACCGGCGCAGGGCCGTCCGCCGTCGCCCGGTGGACGGCGCCCCGCCATGCTCCGGTGCCCTCTGGAGGCCGCCCGTGTCCACGACGCCCCGCCTGGAAGAAGCCGATCCCGTCCCCGTACCCGCCGAGGGGCCGGTGCGACGCCGCCCCCGCGCTCCGGGACGCCTGCGCCATGTCCTGCTCCCCCTCGCCTCGTTGGTGCTGTTCCTCGTCCTGTGGCAGGTGTCGGCGGCGAGCGGGACGTGGAGCGAGACACTGGTGCCACCGCCCGCCAGGGTGTGGGACGCGTTCGTCGACGTGTCCACCACGCACGACGGCGTACGCGGCTACAACGGCACCTACCTCGTCGAGCACTTGGGCATCAGCCTGCGCCGGATCGCGTTCGGGGCCGGGACCGGCATCGCCGCCGGTGTGGTCTTCGGACTGCTCATGGGTACCGTCCGCCCCCTGCGCTCCCTGTTCGAGCCCTGGATCACCTTCCTGCGGACGCTGCCTCCGCTGGCGTACTTCTCCCTGCTCGTCATCTGGCTGGGCATCAACGAGGAACCGAAGATCACGCTGCTGGCCGTGGCCGCCTTCCCACCGGTTGCGGTGTCCACCACCACGGCCGTGGCCGCCGTGCCCAGGAGCCTGGTCGAGGCGGCCCGCGCGCTCGGCGGCTCGCGCTGGGACGTCGTCAAGGACATCGTCGTGCCGTCCGCCCTGCCGGAGACCTTCACCGGCGTCCGGCTCGCCGTGGGCGTGGCCTACTCCTCCCTCGTGGCCGCCGAACTGGTCAACGGTCTGCCCGGCATCGGCGGCATGGTCAAGGACGCCGCCAACTACAACAACACCCCCGTGGTGTTCGTCGGCATCATCGCCATCGGAGTATCCGGCCTGGTCATCGACGGCCTGTTGCTACGGCTGGAACGCGCCGTCGTCCCCTGGCGCGGTCGCGCGTGAGACCCCCGCACCGAGCAAGAGTCCCCCTGTACAGAAACGGTCCCGCCATGTCCCGTGTCCCGCACAGCCCCTCCCGCCGCACCCTGCTCGCCGGCGCCCTCGCCGCCGCCTCGGCGGCTCTCACCGGCTGCTCCTCCGGTGAGGCGTCGTCCGGTGGCGCCAAGCGGCTGCGCATCGGCTACTTCGCCTTCCCCAGCGGCGACCTCATCGTGAAGAACAGGAAGCTGCTGGAGAAGGCTCTGCCGGACCACGCGATCACGTGGATCAAATTCGACTCCGGTGCGAGCGTCAACCAGGCCTTCATCGGCAAGTCCCTGGACATCGCCGCCCTCGGGTCCAGTCCCTTCGCCCGGGGTGTGTCGGGGGCCTCTCCGATCCCGTACAAGGTCGCCTGGATCCTGGACGTGGCGGGTGACAACGAGGCGCTCGTGGCGCGCAGGAGCACCGGCATCTCGGACGTCGCCGGGCTCAGGGGAAAGACGATCGCCACGCCGTTCGCCTCCACCTCGCACTACAGCCTGCTCGCGGCGCTGGAGACGGCCGGTCTGAAGTCCTCCGACGTCAAACTCGTCGACCTTCAGCCGCAGGCGATCCTCGCCGCGTGGCAGCGCGGCGACATCGACGCCGCCTACGTGTGGCTGCCCACCCTGGACGAACTGCGCGGCACCGGTACCCAGCTCACGAGCAGCAAGCGGATCGGCGCCGCCGGGAAGCCGACGCTGGACCTGGCCGTCGTGTCGGACGAGCTCATCGCCCGCGACCCGAAGGCCGTCGACGCCTGGCGCAAGGCGGAGGCGCAGGCCCTGCGCCTGATCAGGTCCGACCCCGACGGCTCGGTCAAGGCGGTCGCCGCCGAACTGGACATCAGCACGGCGGACGCCAGGGCGCAGCTCGCCCAGGGCGTGTTCCTCACCCCGGAGCAGGTGACGTCCGCCGACTGGCTGGGCACCGACGGCTCCCCGGGCAAGCTGCTGTCCTACGTCACCGACACGGGCCGTTTCCTGGCCGGCCAGAAGCAGATCGACGCGGCGCCGGCCCAGGACGTCGTACGCAAGGCCTTCTACCTGAAGGGGCTGCCCGATGTCCTCAAGTGAGACCGCCGAAGGCGCCGTGACCGGCGGCGAGGTGACGGATGGCGTCGTGGCCGGTGGCGAGCGGGCCGGCGCCGTGCGACTCGGGCACGTCACGCACCGGTACGGTGCCGTCACCGCCGTGGGCCCCGTCGATCTGACCGTGCCGCCGGGGGAGTTCCTCGTCCTGGTGGGCGCCTCCGGCTGCGGCAAGAGCACACTGCTCCGGCTGATCGCCGGATTCGAGCAGCCCACGCACGGCTCCGTGCGGGTGTCCGGCAGCGTCCCCCGGCCCGGGGAGACGGCGGGTGTGGTGTTCCAGACGCCGCGGCTGTTCCCGTGGCGGACCGTGGGCGGCAACATCGACCTGGCCCTGCGCTACGCGGGCGTCGACCGCGCCCGACGGGGCGAGCACCGGGCGCGATTGCTGGCCCGCGTCGGCCTGGAGGGGACCGAGAAGCGGCGCACATGGGAGATCTCCGGAGGCCAGCAGCAGCGCGTCGCCATCGCGCGGGCGCTCGCCGCCGAGCATCCGCTCCTCCTGCTGGACGAACCCTTCGCGGCCCTGGACGCGCTGACCCGGGAACGGCTTCAGGAGGACGTACGCCGAGTGGCCGGGCAGACCGGGCGGACCACTGTGTTCGTGACGCACTCGGCGGACGAGGCGGTGTTCCTCGGCTCGCGGATCGTGGTGCTCACGAAGAGCCCGGGCACCGTCGCCCTCGACCTGCCGATCCCCTTGCCGCGCGGTGACGTGGACGCCGAAGAGCTGCGTGAGTCCCGCGAGTTCGGCGAGCTGCGCGCCCGGGTGGCGCACGCCGTGAAGTCCGCGGCGGCGGCCTGACCGCCGTACCCGCACCTCCGTACCCCCCTGTACCCGGGCATCGCCGCCCCCGTACCTGCCCATCCCCGTACCCCCGTAGTCCACGGCCCCGCGAGGAGCCGTGTCAGGGAAGGACATCCCCATGAGCATCCTCAGCAACCAGCCCGCGGTGGCACGGCTGCCGATCGTCGAGCTGGGTCCGCACTTCGGCGCCGAGATCCACGGCATCGACCTCGGCCGGCTCGACGACGAGCAGGTCTTCGCCCTACGGGAAGCACTCGTCCGGTACAAGGTGCTCTTCGTGCGCGGACAGCACGGTCTCGACGACGCGGCACAGATCGAGTTCGGCAGAAGGCTGGGCGAGGTCACGGTCGGGCACCCGGTGCACGACTCCGGTGACGTGGCACCCGAGGTGTACTCCCTGGACAGTCAGGACAACGGGTTCGCCGACGTGTGGCACACGGACGTGACGTTCGTACGACGGCCGCCCGCGATCTCCGTACTGCGGGCCGTGGTCCTGCCGCCCAACGGCGGTGACACCAACTGGGCGGACAGCCAGCTCGCCTACGCGTCGCTGTCGCCCGGACTGAGGGCGTACGTCGACACGCTCACCGCCGTCCACGACGGCACCCGCGAGTTCGGCTACTACCTGGCCCACCGCCGCAAGGGGCGGGGCAACCTGTGGGAGGGCGAGGTCTTCACCCAGCTGACGCCCGTGGAGCACCCCGTGGTGCGGGTGCACCCGGAGAGCGGCCGCAAGGGCCTGTTCGTGAACCCCGGCTTCACCTCCCACATCGTCGGCGTGTCGGAGCACGAGAGCCGGGGCGTCCTCGACATCCTCTACGCCCACCTCACCAAGCCCGAACACGTGGTACGGCACCGCTGGCAGCCCGGCGACGTGGCCCTGTGGGACAACCGCAGCACGGCCCACTACGCCAACCGCGACTACGGCGACCGGCACCGGGTGATGCACCGCATCACCCTGCGCGGTGACACCCCGGTGGGGCCGGCCGGCCCCCGCCCGCAGCGGGACACCACCACGACACCGCCGCCTCTCGGCTAGGGCCTGCGGTTCCCCGGCCAGGGGGCGTGCCGGGCTCAGCGCACCAGGGGGAGGAAGATCGTGTCGACGATCTCTTCGAGCGTGTGGTCGGGCACCGGGGCGAAGGTCGTGAGGATCTCATGGCGCAGCAGGTCGAAGGGGAGGGACTTGATGCGTTCGGTGAGGAGTTCCGGTGCGACCTCGCCCCGGTCGACGGCGCGGCCGAAGAGCACGTCGAGAGCTTCCGCGCGTCCCGTCACGAGGGGGTCGCGCAGCTCGGCCGGGCTGGTTCCGGTCTCCCGGTGGTAGTCGGCCAGGTGCGTCTGGACGACGGTGATGAGCTGGACGCGGGTGGAGTTGATCTCCCGCATGAGGGTGAGGACGTCCTCCCTCAGGCTCCCCGTGTCGGGCACGTCGAGGCGGGACTCCTTCAGGGTGTGCAGGACGGCTGCCCGGACGAGGTCGTCGCGGTCGGACCAGCGGCGGTAGAGAACGGGCGGGCTGGTGCCCGCCCGCTTGACGACGGCGTCCACGGTGAACCTGGCGTAGCCGGTGTCCGTGAGCACCTCCCAGGCCGCGTCGAGGAGCGCCTTCTCCAGTGCCGCTCCGCGGCGTCGTTCGGGCATACACCCCTCCATTAGAAAGACTTGCCTATCTTATCTTAGCGCCCTACTCTGACGGCCGTAAGATAGACCTCTGTATCTTAAGGTGGCTGCTCGTGAGCGCTTCCCACCGGTCCGGTCCCGTGCACGCGGCGGCGGACCCCGATCGTGTCGATCCAGCCGTGTGGCGCATGGCGATCACCCTCATCGTCGGCGCGCTCGCCGTCGTGTTCGACACCACCATCGTCAGCGTCGCGCTCGACGACCTGTCGCGGGAACTGGATGCCCCGCTGTCCACGGTCCAGTGGGTGAGTACCGGATACCTGCTGGCGGTGTTCGCCTCCATCCCGCTCGCCGGATGGGCCCAGTCACGGTTCGGCGGCCGGCGTCTGTGGATCGCGACCCTGGGCGGGTTCCTGCTCGGCTCGGTCCTGAGCGCGCTGGCGTGGAACGCGGCCGGCCTCATCGCCTTCCGTGTCGTCCAGGGCATCGCGGGCGGCACCATGATGCCGCTCACGGCCACACTGCTCATGCAGGCCGCCAAGGGCCGCAATACCGGCAAGGTCATGGCCATCATCACCGTGCCCACCGCGCTCGGCCCGATCCTCGGCCCGGTCCTGGGCGGCCTCATCCTGCATCTGGCCGACTGGCGCTGGATGTTCTTCGTCAACATCCCCTTCTGCGTCGTCGGCGGCTGCCTCGCCTGGCGCAATCTGCCCGACGACCGACCCGTGCCCGACCGCCCCCGTGCCCGCCTGGACGTCGTCGGCCTGCTCCTGCTCTGTCCGGGCGTCGCCGTCCTCATCCACGGCCTCACCCAGGTGGGGGACAGCGCGGGTCTCACGGACGTCAGGGCTCTCGTCCCGCTGTGCGGCGGGCTCGCCCTGATCGGGGGATTCGCCGCCTGGGCACTGACGCGCGCCACCGGCGCCCTCGTCGATGTGCGGCTGTTCCGTCACCGCGCCGTGGCCTCCTCCGCCACCCTGGTGTTCCTGGGCGGCATCTCCCTGTACGGGTCGATGATGCTGCTGCCCCTGTACTTCCAGCAGGTCCGCGGCGAGAACGCCCTCGGCGCCGGACTGCTGCTCATTCCGCAGGGGGTCGGCGCGCTTCTCGCCCGCGGCCTGGCAGGCACGTACACCGACCGCGTCGGCCCCCGCCGGGTCGCCCTCGCCGCCTTCGCCTTCGTCACCGCGGCCACCGTGCCGTTCGCGTTCGTCACCGCCGGCACCAGCGAGATCCTGCTCATGGCCGCGCTGTTCGTCCGGGGCGTGGGCCTGGGCGCTGCCATGATCGCACCCATGGGTGCCGCCTACGCCGGGCTGGAGCACGGGGAGATCCCCGACGCCAGCATCATCACCCGTGTCGCCCAGCAGCTCGGCGGCTCCCTGGGGATCGCCGTCCTCGCCGTCGTCCTCCAGCACGCCGCCGGCGACGCGCACACCCCGGATGCCCTGGCCGGCGGCTTCGGCGCGGCCTTCTGGTGGTCGGTGGCCCTCACCGCCGCCGCCGTCCCGCTCTGCCTGCTCTTGCCCGGTCCGCCCGGGCGTCGTGCCGGTCCTCGTAAATGGTCCTGACCGCGGCATCCCTGCCGTTGCGCGGGAGCGGGAGGCTAGTTGGTCCAGATGCCGTGGAGGGCGGACACGGAGAACCCCGGCCCGTAGGCGACCACAAGCGCCTGCGCGCCGTCGGCGGGCGGCTGGGCGTGGGTGCGTTCCAGCACGCGCAGAACCGATACGCCACCCAAGTTGCCCTCCTCGTTCAGGGTGTCGAGAGAGTGCAGGGCGTCGTCCTCGCCCAGGCCGAGGGCGGTTGCGGTGTCCATGATGATCGGCTTGGAGCCGGGGTGGATGACGGGGACGTCGACCGGGCGGCCGCCCAGCCAGTCCACGACGGCGGGCATGACGTGCGTGGCTCCGCCGGTGGCTGCCTTGGTGGAGTCGAAGTGCATGCCGGTGCTGTCGATACGGCCGGCGTAGAAGTGCAGGCTGCCCGGGAGGGTGTACTCGAACAGGCCGTCGACGTCGACAGCGACACCGGGCCCGAGGGGGTCGCTGCTCACGATGGTCGCCGCGCCGGAGTCACCGAACAGCGCCTTGTAGATCATGTGCTCGATGTTGTCGTCGGCGTGGTTGTACGCGGTCGACAGGACTTCCGCGGCCACGACCAGGATCCGGGAGCCGGGGTGGAGAAGGGCTTGCTCCACGGCGCGGATGAGGGCGTGGGCTCCGCCGGCACAGGCAACGGTCGTCATGGCGGTGCGGCGGACGGTCGATCCGAGGCCGAGCCGGGCGGTGAGGTGGATGTCGAGGTTGGGGACGGCCCAGCCGGTGGCGTGTGTGGTGATGATGCCGGTGATGTCGGTGGGTTGCAGGTGGTGGCGTCGGAGGGTGGCGCGGGCCGCTTGTTCGGCCATGGCGAGGCCGTCCGTGAATGCCTTGGTGGTGCGCTCGGCGACCGGGGCCGTACCGGAGATGGTGTCCGCGGTGAGGGGCTGGGTGAAGTAGCGACTGGAAACGCCGCAATTGGCGAGCACGCGGAGGATCGCGCCGAGGCGGGGGTGGTTGGGGTGGTGGGTGCGGATGTCGTCGGCTATCTCGTCCGTGGTGACCTTGTGACCGGCGAGGACTGTCGTGGGCCGAGCGATGTATGCGGGCATGGGTCCCCCCTGGACGCACGTAACCTGACGGGGTCAAGGTACGGCAAATCTGGCTGGATTATTTCCCCTGCCGATCTGTGACATGCTCTCGCACTACCCGCCAAACCCGGGCAAAATTCAATGTGCAGCGGGGCTAACGGGCCTGAAGCATCCGAGGGCGCGTGACGGTCCGGCGCGGGCCCGGCCGAAAAACGAGGATCATGAAGCGGGATCCGGGAGCCGTGAGCGGTTGTGCCACGCACATCGTCACCCAGCCCGGTCCTTCCACCGCGTGCCGGATCGGCCGTTCGTCCCCGTCGGGGTGAATGCTGGTGCCGCCGGCCTCGTACAAGGCCTTGGACACGGGGTCGGCGAGGACATCGTCGCGAATCCGGGAGAGCACTTTGTCGTCGGGCCGGGTGGCGAGCGCGTTCTGCAACTGGGGCATCACGAGCGGCGCCCACGCCGCCTCCCAGTCGGTGAGCTGCTCGCGGCCGTCGATCAGCATCCATCGCATCGTGTTCGCAGGGGCCTCGCCGCCCTCGAACAGGGCGTGGAACTGAGGGTTGCAGGTGAGCAGGTTCCAGCTGGCGTCGGTGACGTAGGCGGGGTGGGTGACCCCGCCCACGGCATCCTCCCACGCGGACGGGACGGCATCACCGGAAGTGTCGTACAGGGGGCCGGGCGGGTTCTCGCCTCGCGCGAGCCGGCACAGGGTGGTCCACTGCTGTTCGTTGTAGCCGAACAGGCGGGCGATGTCACGGAGCAGGTCGAACGGGGGGCTGTCGGCGTGGCCGGCTTCGAGGTGCCGGTAGGTGCCGAGGGACCTGTTGAGGAGCTGGTCGATCTGGTGCTGGGAGAGCCCGGGGGCTCGGCGGCCGGGTCCGGTGGGCCTGGGCAGACCGTGCGTCTCAGGGGCTATCTGAGCGCGGCTGGTCTTGAGGAGGTGCTTGAGTGCTCGCTTGTCCACTGGTGCGGATTCCCCCGACGGTGTCCGTTGACTGTTGCTCAGTGTAATTACCGTGGCGGGGTTTGACGTCAAAGATCTCCCGTAGAAAGCGTGTAGGTGTGTGTTGCATGCTCAGTGCTGCGCGGCACCGGTCGAACGGAGTGATCGGCCGGTGATCGTGTGGATGCACCCCCCTCGCGGGCACTGATCGGCGGCGCTCCGGTCACCGGCCGGTATCCGTGGAGGGGGCCGGGACCGCAAGGCTGAGCCTGCGTCCGGTTCCTGGTCCGCCGCCCCTCTTCGGGGTATCGCGGCGCGGCACCAGAAACCGGACGCAGGCTCAGCGATACGCTCCCCGGCCTGCCGCACTGGGCCGGTGCCCTCCCGCCCCACACCAGGGGACTCGGCACCGGCCGCCGGCACGTTCACGGGCCCTCGTCCCCGGCCGTTCGGCGCTCCTCCCGATGCGTCCCGCGCGGCGCTCCGCGGCGGCCCGCCCGTACGGGGCACGCGTCAGGCGGAACGGCGGCTGAGCCCAGGCGGGCCCGAACCGCGAGGGGCACCTGTCACGGCCTCCACGCGACGGCCGCCGGGACGAGTTGGCCTAGGATGTCGCCGGTATGGCCACCACCCCCCCCGGTCCGTTCGCCCACGGCGTCCAAGGCGAGACAACGGGCCCGCCGCCCGGGCGGCCACCTCGACAGAGAGCAGATCCCGCGTGTTCCAGGAGACCCCCATCTTCAGCCGTCTCGTTGCCGAGCGCGGTGACATCCCCGCCCAGGTGCGCGGAGAAGCCGAACGCATAAGCCGCGATCTGGCCCAGGTGCTGCGCCAGGCGCCCGCATCCCACCTGGGTGTACCGCAGATCGGGCCCGGCCCGCAGACGCCGCCTTGGGGTGGGCGGTAGTCAGAAGGCCGTGCGCAGTGGGGCCGCGGCCGATCCGCGAGGCCGGCCACGGCACCCGCCCGCGCCCGCTGCCGCCTCGCGGCCGGGCCTGCGCGCCGGGGAAGGCGGCCCATTTCGCGCGCACGCCGGTCCGTGCGGCTGATCGCCGTACGGGATGGCCTGAAGCCGACCCAGGTCTGCCTCGAATGCACGCTAACAGGGCGATTCGCGCCCCTCTACCCTTCCGCCATGCCTCTCTTCCGAAGAGCGAAGAAAGCCGCCGTTCCCGCCGGTTCCCCGGTGCCGCCCTGGTGCTCGGGGTTCACTCCCGCCGACTGGCAAGCGTTCCAGGACCTCCTCAACGACGTCTTCCTGGACGGCAACACCTCAGGGCCGCCCATGCGGTTCGGCGCCGAACGGCATCTGCGGCTCGGCGCGGAGAACGAGCCCGGCATACCTCTGGACCTCGCCGAGATCGCGGCGATCGTCAGGCCCCTGGACCGCAAGGACTGGCGTGCCGCCACGGTCGCCCACCTCACGCGGCAGCTCGAAATCCGCGACCGGCGAGAGGCTCTGCACCGGGCGGGCCTTGAGGAGGTGCGCCACCTGGTCCTGCCGCGCGTCGTGCCCGCCGACACCGTCGGCGAGGAACACGCCCTGACCACGCCCCTGACCACCGAGCTGAGCGCCGTCGTGGTGCTCCGCATCGACGCCGGCCTCTCGGCCGCCGTGCCGCCGGGCCAGTTCCGCTCCTGGGGCGTCACCGAGAACGAGGTGTGGGCGGCCGCTCTGGACAATCTGCGCGGCGAACCCGTCCGGCTCGACACCGACGGGAAAGCGAATCCCATGATGTGTGTGGAGGGCGAGGCCGGCTTCACCTGCACCCACCTGCTGCGCGCGGCCGAGATCCTCGGCCGGCCGGCTCCCCTCGGCATCCTCGCCATGATCCCGCACGAAGAATCCTTCTACCTCCAGGCCGTGCACGGGCCCGACCTCCACTCCCAACTGGTCGGCTACTCCTCGGTGGTACGGGACAACTGGGAGAAGGCACCGGCCGAGCAGCGGCTCAGCCCGAAGGTGCTGTGGATCCACGAAGGCGAGATCGAGGCGGTGGGTGTGGAGCCCGCTCCGCCCGGCAGCGACAGGCCCGGCGTCATCCGCGGCTCCGAACGCTTCCTGGGCATCCTCGCGTCCTTCCGCCCACCGGACCCCGAGCCCGGCCCCTGAACCGAGGCCGCACGGAACCCCGGGAAGCACCCCGGCGGCTCGCGAACCGCGACCGGGCCCCGCTCCCCGGCGCCGGCCGGGCCGAACGGGCCGCCAGGACCCCGGCCGGGGCGTCGGCGGGGCGGACTTGTACAACCGGTCCCCGACACCGCACTGTTGGCCGATAATCGTTCGTACGGTCAGGAGTCCCCGCTTGTCCACCCACACCCCCGCTCCCACGCCCGCCCACGTCGTCGACCCCGCCGGCGGTTGCCCGCACGCCCTGAACGCCGGCCTGCGCGCCCGGGGACCCGTTGCGGACATCGTCCTGCCCGGCGGGGTGCCCGCGGCGGTCGTCCTGGGGCACGACGCCCTCAAGGAGTTCCTCTCCCACCCCGACGTGGCCAAGGACGCCCGCCACTGGCCGGCCCTGAACGACGGCACGATCCCCGCGGACTGGCCGCTGCGGGTCTTCGCGAACGCCCAGGGCATGCACACCGCCGACGGCGCCGACCACCGACGGCTGCGCTCCCTCGTCGGCAACGCCTTCACCACCCGTCAGGTGGAACGGCTGCGGCCGCGCATCGAGGAGCTGACCGCCTGCCTCCTCGACGACCTGGGCCGGGCCGCCGCCGAGGACCCGGACGGCGTCGCGGACCTGCGCACCCACTTCGCGCTCCCGCTCCCGATGAACGTCATCTGCGAGCTGCTCGGCGTGGACCCCGAGCACCGGGGCCGGCTGCACGACCTCACCTACACGGTCATCATCGCCACCGACACCACCCCCGCGGAGGTGATGGCCGCCGTACGCGAGCTCGTCGAACTGCTCGGCACGATCGCGGCCGCCCGCCGGGCCGCCCCCGGCGACGATCTGACCAGCGCCCTGATAGCCGCCCGCGACGACGACGGCGACCGGCTCAGCGAGGCCGAACTCATCGGCACGATGCGCCTGATGCTGGTGGCCGGCCACGAGACCACCCTCAACCTGATCAGCAATGCCGTACGGGCACTCTGCGCTCACCGTGACCAGCTGGCGCTGGTCCTGGAGGGCAAGGCCACCTGGTCGGACGTGGTGGACGAGACGCTGCGCTGGGATGGTCCGGTCAGCTGGTTCCCCTTCCGCTATCCCACCCGCGACCTGGCCCTCGGCGGCACCGTCATCCCCCGGGGCACCCCGGTCCTCGCCGGCTACACCGCCGCCGGGCGCGACGAGGCCTTCCACGGTCCGGACGCCGACCGTTTCGACGTGACCCGGCCCGGCGCGGCCCGGCACCTCTCCTTCGGCCAAGGCGTGCACTACTGCGTGGGCGCCCCGCTCGCCCGCCTAGAGGCCACGATCGCCCTGGAGCACCTCTTCACCCGCTTCCCCGACCTCGACCTCGCCGTCCCCGAGACCGAACTGCCGCGCCAGCGCAGCTTCATCGGCAACAGCGTCGTAGCGCTGCCGGTCCGACCGGCCGGCCCGGCCCGGCGCTGAGGCGCGTCTCCCGCCGGCCCCGACGCGCCGGCCCGGCCGAGGACGGGGACACCGATCCCCGTCCCTTCCGGCTCCCGTGGCGTCGGGCGCACGCCGGTCGTGAACCGGGCGCCTTCCGGGAGAGGGCTTCACTCGCGGGGACCGTGCTGCTTGGCTGGCGGGATGAGTGGGAGCAGCGGACGCCGGCACTCGACGGCTTCAGGGGGAACGGTGACCGACTCGGAGACCGAGGAGAGCGGAGGAGTCCGGGCACTGCGCACCTGGGTGACGGCCGCCACGAAGCGGGCGCTGCGGCTGTACCCACCGGGCTCCGCCGCCGCCGATCCGCACGTGTACGACAGCTCGATCGCCGAACTCGAAGAGCTGTCACGGCTGCTGGAGCACGACGCCGAGCTGCGTGCCACGGTGACGGTCCAGCTCGGCTCCGTCCTCACGATGCGGCACCTCGCCCAAGGCGGCGTGCCGCAGGACCGGGAGCGTGCCCGGCGGCTGCTGCGGGAGGCCCGGGACCCCTCCACGGCGACCGGGGCGGCGACGGACGCGGACGACAGACGGTGGGCCGCACTGTCTCTTCTCTCTCTCGTGCTGCCCTTGCCGAAGACGCGTCCCGGCGACGACCGGCCACCCGCGCTGTCCGGCCTGCTCGACTGGCACACCGAGCTGGGACCGGCGGGGATGGCGGACGCCGTGGCCGAGATGGGGGAGTTGCTGGCCGAGGTCGAGGACCTGCCGCTGCCGCCGGAGCGGCGCGCGGAGCTGCGGCGGACGAGCGCTGTGCTCGCACAACTGGCGGGGCCCGGCTCGCCGGTCCATGCCATGCGCCGGTTCATGGACGGGATGTCCGGCGGATTCGCGCACGCGGACGATCTCCGGCGGGTGACCGACCTGTTCTCGGGTCTTTCCGAGCCACAGGCGGGGCCGGAACCCGCTCCTCGCGAGGACTCCTCCGCCGCGCCTGATCCGGCGCCCGGCGGCACCGAGTCGATCACCGCTCTGAACGCCGTCGTCCCCTCGGTGTTCGAGGCGATGGAAGCGGTGCGGAGCGGTGATCCGGAGGCCCTGGACCGCGCGCTGGGCCGACTGCGCGACGCGCACCGGCGGATGCCGCCCGGCCATGAGCTGGGACCCCAGGTCGAGATGGTGACCGCCGCCATGCTCCAGCTGGGCAAGATGGCCGGCGGAAGCCTCCACGACGAGGCCCTCGGCCGTGCCTCCATGGCGATGCTGGGCGAGCTGACCGGCGAGTTCGCACCGGACCCCACGCACCCGGCCGGCCGCGAGTTCGCGGTCCTGCTGCGCGTGCTGCCCCTCACCCTGCGGCTCCGAGCGGCCCACGAGTCGGAGGACGTCGAGACCGTGAGCGCCGTCCACGCCGAACTCGTCGCACTCGAAGCGGAGACCCCGCGCGACCACCAGCTGCGCGCCCTGGTCATGGGGGCCCTCGCCCAGTCCTGCATCACGCTGGGCATGCTGACGGACGACAGCGACATGCTGCTGCGCGGCACCGACTGCCTCGAACAGGCCAGTGCGGCGGCGGACTCGCTGCCCCCCGTCGCCAGGCAATGGATGGACCAGGCCGGCCTCGCCTCCGACGTCCTGCGCGCCAGGGTCACCAACGACGCGACGCTGCTCCGGGAGCACACGCCCCCGCCTCCCCACGCACCGCAGGCGCAGCAGTGGGTCTCCATGATGTCCCAGTCCCTCCGGTACGGCCTCACGCACGACCCGGCGAAGCTCGACGGGCTCATCGGCGAACTGGAGCAGATCCGCGACGAGATACGGCAGGGACGGCAGCCCTGGTTCGCCGCCGACGCCCTGTGGCAACTGGCGGTGGCCCACCGTGCCCGCTGGCATCACACCGAGGACGCGGCGGCTCAGGCCGCGGGCACGGACGTCGCGTTGGAGGCGCTGCACGCGCTCGCGGGCGACGTCGTCCTCCAGCGCGGCGCCGAGCACGGTCTGCTGACCGCGCGCGCCGGGGCCGAACGTGGCGTGGAGGCCGCCGTATGGGCCGCCTCCCAGGGCCGCGTGGAGGATGCGCTGGCCGCGTTGGAACTGGGCAGGGCGCTGGTGCTGCACGCGGCGTCCACCGCACGAGCCGTACCGGAGCTCCTCGAAGCACGCGGACACGAGGAGCTCGCCGCGCGATGGCGGGCCTCCGGCACGCGGGAAGCCGGCCCGGGAGACGGCGGCACCGAGGACGGACCGCCGGGGGAACTGCCGAGCGCTCTGCGCCGCCGCGCCATGGAGGCCCTCGGCCATCGGCAGCAGCGTCTGTTCACCACTCCCACGGCGCACGAGCTGGCGGACGGCCTCGCCCAGGCCGGAGCGGACGCGCTCGTCTACCTGCTTCCCGGCAAGGGCGACACACAGGGGGTGGGGATCGTCGTGTGCCCGGACCACAGCGTCGGCGTGGGAGGTCTTCCACTGCTGTCCGACACCGGGAGCGCACCCCTTGAGCACTACCTCGACGCGGCGGCCGCACGCTCTCGCAACCCCGGCGACCCGGCCGCCGAAGAGGCATGGGAGGAGGCGTTGTCGAAGCTGTGCGACTGGGCGTACCACGCCGGGCTCGAAGACGTCCTCCATGTCGTCGAGGAGCGACGGGCAGCCGCTTCACCCGGCGGTGAGCGGCCTTTGGGGCCGCTCAGGATCGTCCTGGTGCCGTGCGGGCGGCTGGGCGTCGTCCCCTGGCACGCGGCCCGGCTGCCCGCGGCGGCACCCCACGACTACGTCTGCCGGCGCGTCGTCGTCAGTTACGCGGCGTCCGGCGGCCAGTTGCTTCAGGCGGTGCGGCGCGCTCGCCGGGACACGGACGGCGCCGCGGTCCTGATCGCCGATCCCCGGCAGGTGCTGACCTACGCCGAGCAGGAGACCACGGCGCTCTACGAGGCGTTCTACCCCCAGGCACGGATGTACGGCGAGTTCTACGAACCGCCCGTGGAGCCGGTGGGGGCCGGCACCCCCCACGAGGTCCTCGCGCTCCTGGCCGCGTCGCCCGCCCTGCTGCATGTGGCCTCGCACGGCTCCGCCGGGGTGCGTCCGACGGTGTCGGCGCTGCACCTCGCCTTTCCGGGCGACACCGACAGGCTGCCGGCCGCGGAGGGCGGCCCCGGGGCCCGGCCGGACCTGGGCATGCTGACCGTGACCGGGATCCTCGACCGGCAGTGGACCGAACAGCCCGACACCCACGGGCCGTTGGTGGTCCTGAGCGCTTGCGAGACCGACCTCAGTACCCGTGACCACGACGAGGCCCTGACCCTGACGACGGCCTTCGTCTCGGGTGGGGCACGCAACGTGGTGGGATCGCGGTGGACCGCTCAGGACGGGGCTTCGGCGCTGATGATGGCGGTGTTCCACCACTACCTGACCGTCGAGGGGCAGGGACCGGCGGACGCGCTGAGGTCCGCGCAGTTGTGGATGCTCGACCCGGACCGCGAGAATCCGGGCTCGCTGACCGGTGAACTGCTGCGTGAGATGCGGCGTCCCGGGCTCGAACGGCTGCCGGTCTGGGCTGCGTTCATCCACCAGGGACACCCGGGCCCGGCCGGGGCGGCGGCGGACGCCCCCGCGGAGGGAGCCGTATGAACCCGGCACGGCTGCCCGGCCCAGGGGTACGGCCACCACACCCGCTGTGGCACGAGGTGGTTAATGTGCACCGGTGACAGAATTCAGCGTCCTTGGTGACATCACGGTCTGGCGGCGGGACTTCGAGCAGCGGCTGCGTACCTCGTACACGGCGGCCGGACTCGGTCCGGCCGCGGCGGAACGCATGCTGGAAGAGGCAGGGGCCGGCATCGGCGACTGGACCGTCGCGGAGGTGACCGACGCCGGTACCCGGGTGGGACACGTCGCCGTCGTCGTGGCCGAGGACGGCGGCACGCTCGCGGGCCGGATCGGCGACCTCCACATCGATGCCCGCCATACGGGCCGGGGGCACGAGGAAGCCGCCCGTCACTGGGCCGAGGACTGGTGCGCGGAGCGCGGGGCACGCCGACTGGGCATACGGCTCACCGGGCCCGCCGGCGAGCTGTTCGGCGGATACGACATCCGCGGCCAGCTCAGGGCGCGGCCCGTCGGTTCCCCGCCGCAGTCACTCCACGGCATGACGGGGCGGCCGATGACACAGGCCGAGTACCCCGAGTGGGCCGCCGCGGAGAAGTCCGCCTACGTCGGTGACATCGTGCGGTCGGGAGCCATGGACCGCGAGGAGGCCGAACGCAAGGCCGACCGCGACTTCGCGAAGCTGCTTCCCGAGGGCCTGATGACGCCCGACAGCACGCTCCTGGTGTTCGAGGCGGCGGGCGAGCGGATCGGCACCGGCTGGCTGAAGCACGGCCATCTCCCGGGGGTCACCTACGGCTACTCGCTCCACATCCAGGAGCGGCACCGCGGCCGGGGCTACGGCCGAGCCGCGATGGCGGCCGGCGAACAGGCGACGCTCGCGGCCGGCGACTCGGCGCTGATGTTCACCGTGTGGGGCGGCAACGAGGTGGCCATGAACCTGTACACCAGCGCCGGCTACCGGGTCGTCGAGGAGAGCCGTTCCACCGGCCTCCCGCGCTCGGCGTCCTGATACGAGACGTCCCGGCGCCCGCCCGGAGCGAGGGAACCCTGGGCGAGGGGCCGGGGCACGCGGTCCTTCGGGCGGGCTCTCGTGGGGAGCTTCCCGAAGGCGGCCGGACGGCGTTTCCCACGCCGTCCGGTCCCGTTCGCGGTCTAAGCTCGGCCCGTGGGGCAGCCGGAGCAGCGTGCCGAGGGCGCGGGACCGTTCACCACCAGGCTCACCTGGCACCTTCCCGGTGGCGGCAGCGCGGTGTGGGACTCACGGATCGCGCGCCGGCGGGGAACGCTCGCCGTCCGTCCTCCCGGTGCGGCGGACAGCCGGCCCACCCGTGCGGACGCCGTGGCCGTCGGCCGGCTGCGCAGACTCAATGCCATCGCGGCGGTCGCCTTCGTCGTCGGCGGTGCCCTCTTCGCCGCCGGTGCGGCCGTTGCCCAGTTCGGCTCCGGCGACGCCACCGAGTGCGCCACGATCTACTTCGTGGGCGGCCTGTTCTTCAACACCGGCGGCTACATCTCGCTGCTTCAGGTGATCAACTCGCCCCGTCACGTCGCCGGAGGCGAAGGCCGGCTGGTCACCCGCGGCTGGCGGTGGTGGAGCTATGAGCCGATGCGAGTGGACTGGCTGAGCACGTTCGTCCTGTTCGCGGGCACGCTCGTGTTCGCCGTCTCCCTGCTGGACTCGTTCCTGCGGGGCCTGAGCGTCCAGCAGGTCAACCGGCTGATCTGGGCGCCGGACCTGGTCGGCTGTCTGCTCTTCCTGGTCTCCGGGCACCTGGGCTTCGTGGAGATCTGCCACGGCGGTTTCTGCTTCCGTTCCCGCAGCCTCGGCTGGTGGATCGTCGCCGTGAACCAGCTCGGCTCCGTCCTGTTCATGGTCGCGGCGGTCGCCGCCTTCACCCGCCCCGCCACCGGAAGCCTGATCGCCTCCGGCGTCGCCAACTGGGGCACCCTCACGGGCGCCCTGTGCTTCTCACTCGGCGGCCTCCTCCAGCTCCGCGAACACCCCTAGGTCCGGAAGCCGCTGGCCGGCCGATCGGCTTCGCCACGGTGGCCGCGGGACGAGAGACATGACTGTGCGCGCACATCACACGACTCGCAGCGCCCTTCCGCGGCCCTTCGGGTGAACCGTGAGGCGGAGGTTGCCACCCTGGCGGATCATGGCTGTGACCGAGAGGCTGTGAACGCCACACAGGCGAAGACGCAGCACAGGAGAAGAGGAGTTCTCGATGGCCGACGCACCGGTTCTGGTACTCGCGGCAACCGGCGGCCAGGGCAGAGCCGTGACGGACGCGCTGCTGGGCCGCCAGGCCCGGATCCGGGTGCTGGTCCGTGACCCGGCCCGTGGAGCCGCGCGCGAACTGGCCGAACGGGGAGCCGAAGTGATGGCGGGGTCGCTGAGCGACCAGCGCTCGCTCGCCACGGCCATGCGCGGGGTGAGCGGTGTCTTCGCGTTCACCACGCCCTTCGAGGCGGGCGTGGAGGCGGAGGTGGAGCAGGGAAGGGCGATCCTGTCCGCTGCGACGCAGGAGCGCGTCCCGCACCTCGTGTTCAGCTCGGTGGCGGGAGCCGACCAGGACAGTGGAGTACCGCACTTCGAGAGCAAGGCGCGCATCGAGGCGGAGCTGGTCTCAGGCGACGTGCCGTACACGATTCTGGGGCCGACCTACTTCTTCGACAACGCGCTGGGCGGTCAGGAGCGCATCCTCCAGGGCTTTCTCGACCTGCCGCTGCCCTCCGACCGGCCGTTGCAGCAGCTCGCCCGCGCCGATCTCGGGGCGTTCGCGGCGGACGTGCTGCTCGACCCCGCTCCCTACCTCGGGCAGCGCATCGAGCTGGCCAGTGATGCCCCCACCCCCGCGCAGATGGCGGCATCGCTGAGTACGGCGCTGGGACGGGAGGTCCGGCACGCCCCCGTACCGCTGGCGGCGGTGGGCAGTCCCGACATGCACGCGATGTGGAGCTTCCTCAACGGACCTGGTTACCGCGTCGACGTCCCCGCGCTGCACGAAGCCCACCCGGAGATCCGCTGGACTCGCTTCGCCGACTGGGCCCGGCGCACCTGGGCCGGCGTGCGCTGAGCAACGGGTGCGGCCCGCGGACGCGGGTCGCACCCTTGTCGCGCCGTCCGGTACGGCGCGGCCGGGGCCCCGCAGTCGGTCCGCCAGGGTCGGCAGTCCGACGACGGGGCCCCGTGACATGCGCAACCGCGCTCGGATCAGTGCTGGTTGCCGGAACCGTCCTCAGGCGCCAGGAGTACGGCGATACGGCTGTTGTGGGCAACGGCGTCGCTGACCCGGGGGTTGAAGAGGCCTTCGAGCGGTCCGCGGTGGTGGGGGCTGAGGACCAGGAGGTCGGCCTGCCATTCCTCGGCGGCGGTGGAGATGATGGTGGCTATCTGGGTCGTCAGGGCGTTGGTCACGGTGCCCTCGGCGTCGACGCCCGCGTCACGCAGCCCGGTGACGGCCTCGTCGAGGATCGCCTTCGCTTCCGCGTCGTCCTCCAGGGGGACCACGGCGGCAAGCGTCGCCGCGGAAGCCGCTACGTGCAGAACACTCACCTTGGCCCCGGTCAGCCGGGCCATGTCACCGGCCAGGCGTACGACGGTGTGGCGGGCGGGGCTGGCATCAATGGGGACGAGAATGCGGTGGAACATTGACTTTGGTCCTTTTTAGTTAATATCGAAGGTTGTATTGAGGGTTCTCTTGAGGTGTGACCACGGGGTCCGACTGCGCGATGGGCGAGACGCCCGTGCCGTCGGGTTTTCCGTGGGCACGGTCAAGCACTCTCGTGAACGGTCCGCCGGTGTCCGCGTATTCCGGGGAAACCGAGTGATCCACCGCACGAGCGGACGTCCGGCTTCTGACGCGCGGTCACACCCCGCTCGGAAAAGGCCCCCGAGCGGGACCTGGACGAACCGCTTCCTTTCCGTCGCGACCCAAGCCCGCCCGCACGGCTTCACCCAGGGCGGAACGCCGCTCCCTTCCCCCGGCGCCGCAGATCCATAGGCTGAAGGGGTGAGCACTCATGCGCCGAACGAAGCCCGTGTCATTCCCTTGCGCCCGCAGGCCGCGCCGACCGGTTCCGGGGGGACCGGCCGCGCCCCGCGGCAACCGGCGGGAGAACCGCCGGCGCCCGCGCCGAGGGAGCCCCTGTGGCGCGACCTCGTCGGTGATGTGCTGCGGCGCGAACGGCTCGCCCAGGAGCGCACGCTGAAGGACGTCGCGGAGGCGGCCCGGATCTCGATGCCGTACCTGTCGGAGGTGGAGCGCGGACGCAAGGAGGCATCCTCCGAGGTGCTCGCCGCCGCGGCCCAGGCCCTCGGGCTCGGCCTCGCCGACCTGCTCTCGCTCACCCAGGACGAGCTGGCCCGCTCCTCCCGGAGCCGGGTGGGCCGGGGCCGCACGTCGCCCACGGCTCGGTACGGCGGCCTCTGCCTCGCCGCCTGACGGAGCCGACGGCCGGTACGACGGGGCGCACCCACCGTCGTTCCGGCCCGCTCCCCGGCTCCGGTCGCGGCCGCGCGGGGTCAGGCGAACGCGAGCCGCCGGCTCAGCACCTCGTCGGCGAGCCCGTAGGCGACGGCCTCCTCGGCGGTGAGCACCTTGTCCCGGTCCATGTCCGCCCGCAGCGTCGCCACGTCGTGATGCGTGTGCCGGGACAGGACCTCCTCCGCCTGCGAGCGGATGCGGACCATCTCCTTGGCCGCGAGGCTGAGGTCGGAGACCGTCCCCTGCCGGCCGCCGCTGGCCGGCTGGCCGAGCAGCACCCGCGCGTGCTGGAGCACGAACCGCCGCCCGGGGTCTCCGCCGGCCAGCAGCACCGCCGCCGTCGACGCCGCCTGACCGACGCAGAACGTGGAGATCGGGGACCGCACGAACGTCATCGTGTCGTAGATCGCCATCAGCGAAGTGAACGACCCGCCCGGCGAGTTGAGATAGATCGAGATCTCCTGCTCCGGGTTGGCCGACTCCAGATGCAGGAGTTGCGCGATGACCACGTTGGCGACCCCGTCGTCGATCTCGGTGCCGAGGAAGACGATCCGCTCGTTCAGCAGCCGGCTGAAGACGTCGTAGGACCGCTCGCCCTGCGCGGTCCGCTCGATGACGTAGGGAACCGTGTACGACCCCATGTCACAACCCCATCCGCCGGTGCGGGGCGGCCGGGCGGATGTCGGCGAGCGACTCCACCACCCGGTCCACCATTCCGTACTCCTTGGCCTGCTCGGCCGTGAACCAGCGGTCCCGGTCGCCGTCGCGCGCGATCGTCTCCTCGCTCTGTCCGGTGTGCTCGGCGGTGATCCGCTCGATGGCCTTCTTGGTGAACTGGAGGTTCTCCGCCTGGATCTCGATGTCCGCGGCGGTGCCGCCGATGCCCGCCGAGGGCTGGTGCATCATGATCCGTGCGTTCGGCAGCGCGGACCGCTTGCCGGGCGCCCCCACGGTGAGCAGGAACTGGCCCATGCTGGCGGCGAACCCCATCGCCAGCGTCGCGACGTCGTTCGGGATGAGCCGCATGGTGTCGTAGATGGCGAGCCCCGCGGTGACCGACCCGCCGGGGCTGTTGATGTACAGGCTGATGTCGGTGCGCGGGTCCTCCGCCGACAGCAGCAGCAGTTGCGCGCACACCCGGTTGGCCGACACGTCGTCGACCTGTGTGCCGAGGAGGACGATCCGCTGGGCGAGCAGTTGCGCCGCGAGGTGGTCGTCGAAGCGGCTGGGCGGTGTGTCGCCCTCTTCCGCGCGGGGAGGGAGCGTGGTGAGTGGAGTCATCGGGTCTCCATGTCGAGGAAGGATGCCGTCGACTCCACTCTTGACCTCGGTGGACCCCCGGATGCGATTTCTCTGCCCGCCGCAGATTCGCCACGGGCAGAGGGCCGGCTCGGCCCTTGTGGGCAGCGTGGGCCGCTGGTGTCGCAGCGGCGGTTGAGACAGCATGCGGCGCATGGACTGGATGCCTCTGCTCTCCACACTGGCAGGTGCCGCCATCGGCATCGCCGCCACTTTGATCACCGATCGCAACAGGTGGCGGCGCGAGGAAGAACGACATGCCCTGGAAGTGCGGCGCGCCGTGTACACGGAGTACGCCTCCGCCCTCAAGGACGCGGGCGAGGAGATACGGGCCGTCGCCCTCGGCGATCACATGTCCGGGTCGGCGCGGGACGCGGCGGTGCGCGAAGCCTTCCGGGGGACCGGATTGCACACGGCGAGCGAGCAACTCTGGCTCGTGGGGCCGCCGTTCGTCGTCGCGGCCGGGAACGAGGCGTTTCACAGTCTGCGTCGGATGCGCGACGCCTATGCCCGCGGAGTCGTGGTCGGCTCCGAGGAGGACAGGGCCTTCATCCGGCAGCGCCGCACGGCCATGGCGGAGATGCGCCGCCGCATGCGTGAGGATCTGGGGATCGGACCCCTCGGGTTCGAATGACCACGGGCGGGAGAAGATGTCAGGAACGGGCCGGCCGCGAGCGGTCACCCGTGCGGGCCGAGACGGCTCCGGATCGCGGAACCCGGCGGCTGCCCGTCAAGTCCTTCCGGCTCCGCGAGGACAGGGCACCCGAGGACGCGTCCGCCTTCGGCGGGGGAACGGCAGCCGGTGCCGGGTGACGCGGTCCGATGCCGAGCGGACGCGGTGGTGCGAACAGCTCCCGGGCTCCGATGTGCCGAAGCAGCAAGTCGACCGCGGGGCTGCCGGCCTGGACGACCACCGTCTTGGCCTGGCCGCGGGCGCGCTGCCGGAGTTCCAGCAGCACGTTCAGGCCGGCACAGTCGCAGAAGTCGAGCCGCCTCAGGTCCAGGTCCAGGCCGCCGGCCGACCTGGCGAGCGCTTCGAGGAGTTCGTGGCGGAGCAGGGTGCCGGAGTCGAGGTCGAGCTCGCCCATGAGCTCCACGCGGATCCGGTCCCCGCTCGATATGCAGGAGGCGACCGCCCGGCCGGCCCACGGCGGTCCCTGGACGTCTCTTCCCTCTCCCGAGCAGGGCGGGTCCGACGTGACGAGGGGCTGGGCCCGGTGGACGGCGTCGTGCATGGCTCACTCACCTCATCCGCGTGCGATCTGCCTCCACGTTCCCCCGAGAACGCCAATCACGTCAACCAATGCATGAAATTTGTTGCGTGTTTTTGGGTGCGTGAAAGTTGTATCGGTAAGCTGGGGGCATGGACGGAGTGCTGGAGCCGCACAACGGTTGGACGTTTCTGACGAACCATGCCCGCGTACTCGCAGCCATCGCGGACAACCAGAACGCGCGCATCCGTGACATCGCCGCTCGGTGCCGGCTCACCGAGCGGGCCGTGCAGAGGATCATCGTCGACCTGGAGCGGGACGGCTACCTCTCCCACATCCGGGAGGGGCGCGGCAACACCTACCGGATCGACCCCGGCAAGATCCTGCGTCATCCCGCCGAAGCCGGTCTGGGCCTGACGGTCGCGTCGCTTCTGTCATTGCTCGTACAGGACGAAGTCCACCGCGGTGACCCGGCCACCGGGCGCGGCCGACAGCACCCCGCGCCCTGACGCGCGCTGGGGCGGGGCCGCGCCGGCCGCCGGACGACCGAGCGGCCGGCCGGTCCCGGCTACGGGCGCCCCTGCGGGGACTCGGCCCGCAGCGCCGCGCGCATGGTGCGCAGTCGGCGGTGCTGAAGGTTGCCGTGGCAGAGCATCCACCCGGTGAAGGCGACGGTGAGCACGGCCATGCCGGCGGTCTGCCGCGGTCCCGCCGTGAGCGCTGTCAGCACGGTGATCGAGGTGAAGAGCACCGCGAGGACAACCAGTGCCGCCACACGATGCCGGCTCCGGTGCAGCCGCTGCTTCACCAGGTCGCGCATCGCCCGGCGTTCCTGCGGATCCGACGGCACCTCACCGGTGCGCAGCTTCCGGTCCAGTGACACGAGACCGTCCGTCGTGCCGCCCGCGGCCCGCTTCTCCCTGCGGCGCGCGGCCAGCGCGACGCCGACCCCGCCGAGGGAGACGACGGCGGTGCGCAACACCACGGAGAGGAACGAGCGCCCCGGATAGATCAGCGTGATCAGCGCGCTGGCGGCGAGCACGGACAGGGCGATCTGCACCCACAGGTGCTTGGCCAGGAAGACGGTGATCCGTTCCATTCCCGGCCCCTTCACAGCCGCTTTCCGCGCCGGACGGAGGCGAGCAGCATCACGCCGGCGACCGCCAGGAGGATCCAGGCCACCGCGCAGTACACCCAGGCCGTCATGCCGCGTACGACCCCGACCGAACTCGCCACCGCCCACAGGGCCAGAACGACGCACAGGGCGGTCCACGCGATGTCGGCGACACGGACGCGCAGTTGCGAGCGCTGCCGGGTGCCGGGCCGCAGAGTGCCGAGTGCGGGTATGCCGGTCTTCTCCTGCGATTTCACGAGCCGTCGCTCCTCTCGTCCGGATGGGACTTTCCGGCTACCCGGGCCGCCGGAGCGCACGCGTCAAGCGCGGGCGCAGATGCGGAAGTTGGCAGTCCGGATGGCTGCCCGGGAGCGAGAGCGCCGGCGTCGTGCCCGCCGGGCAGCAGTGTCCGGCCGGAGAGGTGCTACTCGGCTGCCGCGTTCCCGTCGCAGTCCGCGGCGCGCGTCACCAGGTGCCGGTGCTGCCCCAGCAGGTCGACGTCCCAGTACCGGCTCTCGTAGCCGAGGCCGAGCGCCACGACGTCCGGGCTCATGAGGACCTTGTAGAACCCGTTCTCGGCGTCGGGATCGGTGGCCATGTCCGCGAAGTACCCGTCGTGTTCGTACCCGGAGAACATGAACTCGTGGATGTAGGACGAGAAGATGCCCGCGTCGCTCAGCCGGGTGCGCAGGTCCCTGCCGTCGCTGCCGACGGAGGTCAGCCTGTCCAGCTTGGACATGTCCCTGGCGTGGGCCTGGGCGACATCGCTGGCCCGGTCCGAGATCAGCAGCTCGGGCAGCCCCAGGTTGGCCCGTTCCTTGTTGATTTCGCAGACGATGTGGTCGACGTTCGGGTAGTACCCCGCGGTCGACGCCACCCCTGCCGGTTCCGACTGTCGCGCGGTCCCCGCGGCCGCGTGGGACTGCCCCGGCATCAGCAGCCCGAACACTCCGGCCGCCGCCACGGCAACCATCGACCTCACCACATGCTTCACGCCCGGCCTCCTCAGCGAGACGGTCCCTGATCGGGGACGACGTGCTCACTGTCCCGGTGCTCGCACCCCGTGGACGTCCGCGACATGCCGGGATCCCTCGCATGGGTCAGCCGGTCGGCGAGGAAGGCGAGGATCTCGTCGCGGGCCCGGACCGTGGGATGTCCGGCCTCGTCGACGAAATGGGCGGTGACGACGCTGTGCGGGGTACCGACCAGGTCGGCGAAGAAGGGCGGCGGGGCCGGATTGGCGGCGCTGTCCGCCAGGACGCGGCCGTCGAAGGCGTCGCCGAGCAGCGCGCGGTAGGCGGCGAAGCGCTGCCCCGTGCACCAGCGGTCGCCCTCGAAGCGGTAGGCGAGGACGGTGAGCCCGTCGCGGTCGAGCCGGTCGCGCACCGCGCGCGCGTCCGCCGCGGCGAGTTCGAGACCGCCGGGGTCGTCGAGCGGCAGCGACGGGTGGTTGACCACCGGAGCGATCACCGCGGGCTCCAGGGCCATGGTCAGCGCGAAGTTGCCCGTGAAGCACAGGCCGATCACACCCACCCCCGGCCCTCCGCACACGGTGTGGGCCTGGCGCGCCAGGCCGCGCAGCCAGAGTGTCACCGGGCTGGTGCCGCCCCCGGCGAAGGCACGGAACTCCGCACTGACGCAGGCGCGGCGGACGACCTCCCGGCCGCCCTCGACCGTGGGGAATGCGCCGTCCGTCCCGAACAGGGAGGGCACATGCACGGTGAAGCCCGCGTCCCGCACCCAGCGCGCGAGCCGCAGCACGTCGGGACTGATGCCCGGCATCTCGGGCAGCACCACGACCGCGGGCCCGGCCCCGGCCACGTAGACCGTCTTCGCCACCCCCTCCACGGTCACGCTCCGGCGGGTGAAGTCGGTGATCGGATCGTCGTCGCTCATGGGCCCAGCCTGGTCCCGGGGCCCGTCGCCGGGTGAGGGGCGGGATCGCCAGGGTCGAGGGTAATCTCGCCACACGTGAGAGACGCATGCGGTACGCGGCCCGCGAACCGGGGCCGGGGACATCAGGGGGAGGGGGAGATGACGGACGCGGCACGGCGGGCGGCGGACGGCGAGGGTCCGGGCGCCGGGCCCGAGGCACTGCGGATCGGGGTCCTCGCGTACCCGGGCTGCTTCGCGTCCGAAGTGTTCGGCGTGCCGGACCTGTTGACGATGGCCGGACACGTCGCCGGACCGGACGCGCCCGGCTACCGCGTGTCGGTCGTCTCGCCCCGCCGCCATGTCACCGCCTCGGGCGGCGCGAGCCTGGACGTGCGTCCCTTGCGCGAGGCCGACGTCCTCGTGGTCCCCGGCTTCGAACTGCGCCCGGACACCGACCTCGACGCGCGGCTCGCCCGGCTCGCCCCCGAGATCGCGGCGATCCGCGCGCAGGCCGTCACCGGCACCGCCGTCGTCTCCCTCTGCGTCGGCGCGTTCCTGCTCGCCGAGGCCGGGCTCCTCGACCGGCGCCGGGCCACCACCTCCTGGCTGCACGCGGGCGAACTGGCCAGACGCTGCCCGGACGCCGACGTACGGCCCGAGCACCTGGTCGTCACCGACACGGGGGTGACGACCACGGCCGCCTTCAGCGCCATGTACGACTTCGCGCTGGACCTCATCCGCCGGCACAACGGCGCCCGGGTGGCCCGCACCACCGCACGGCTGGCGCTCGTCGACGACGCGCGGAACTCCCAGACCCCGTACGTCGACCCGCGGCTCCTCCCGCAGCCCGGCCGGGAGTTCTCCCAGCGGGTCATGCGGCGGCTCGACCAGAACCTCGCCGAGCGGTACGACCTCGCCGCACTCGCGGACGCCTTCCGGGTCAGCACCCGCACGCTGCTGCGCCGCTTCGCCGAAGAGACGGGACGCAGCCCGCTGGCCCATCTCCAGGACTCCCGGGTTCGCCGCGCCCGCCATCTTCTGGAGACCACCGACAGCACCGTCGCCGCCGTCGCCGCGGCCGTCGGCTACCGGGATCCCGGAACCTTCGCCGCTCTCTTCGCCCGCCACACGGGCCACCGGCCGCGCGCCTACCGTGCCGCCTTCCGCCGTCCGGAGCGGGCGTCCGCCCCGGACGACGGCGTGCGGCAGCGCTTCGGCAAGCGGCCGTCCGTCCTACGGGGGGCGGATGGCGAAGCGAACAAACGGAAGGACTGTTCCGAGTAGCACGAATGATCTTCCGCTGAGTAGGGTGAACCACCCTGTGGCGGCCCGCTCTTCAAGGGAGCCGCCCTCGTGGCTTCCGCGCCCGACCGCCGGCGCTCGCCATGCACGAAGACGTTCTCCGCGGCGGGGGCGGTGCGCCGCAGGACGACGACTCGTTCCCCGGCCGCGAGGTGATGCGCGGCATCGGAACGGGCGACGAGCGTGCCACCGACGCCACGGATGTCAGAAAGTGAGCAGACAGATGCAACCGACGTTCGTACTGGTGCACGGAGCTTTCGCGAACTCCTTCTCCTTCGCACCGCTCCAAGCCGAACTCGGCCTTCTCGGACACCGCTCCGCCGCCGTCGACCTTCCGGGGCACGGGTTCGCCGCCACATACCCCCGCGCCTACCAGGCGCCGCAGAACCTCGCCGAGCTCGCCACCACCCCCGGGGCCATCAAGGGCGTCACGCTCGCCGACAACGCCGCGCACCTCATCGGGACACTGGAGCGGGCCAGGCGGAACGGGCCCGTCATCCTCGTCTCCCACAGCCGCGGCGGCATGACGGCCACCGTCGCGGCCAACCAGCGGCCCGACCTGATCGACCGCATCGTCTACGTCTCCGCCTGGTGCCCCGTCGACCTCGACGTCAGCGCCTACTACGCCGAGCCCGAGATGGCCACGGTCGACGCCACCGGGCTGGCATCGGCGATGGTCGGGAACCCGATCGAACTCGGGCTGCTGCGCTCCAACTTCCGCACCGCCGACCCCGGCGTCCTCGCGGCCTTCAAGGCGGCCTTCCTCGCCGACGGGACGGACGAGGAGTTCCTGGTCTTCCTCAACACCTTCCAGCCCGACGAGAACCTCGACGTCGGCACCCCCGAAGACCGGGCCCAGGCCGGCACCTGGGGGCGGATCCCCAGGACGTACATCCGGCTCACCGAGGACACCAGCGTGCCGCTCGCCATGCAGGACCGGATGATCCGCGAGGGCGACGCGCTGACACCGGAGAACCCCTACGACGTCCGTACGCTCACCAGCAGCCACCTGAAGTGGCTGGTCGCCCCGGCACCGGCGGCCCGGGTCCTGAGCGACATCGCCGGGCTCCTGCCCGCCGGATCGTGAGCGGAGCCCCGCGCGCGAAGCGGCCTTGATCGCGGGCACGGTCACCGCCCGGTGACCGACGGACTCCCGGACCGGGCACGCGGGCACGGTCACCGCCCCCGGCGCCGAGGGGCCTCTACTGCGCGACGACGCCGCCCTTCTGCTCGCGCGTACGTCCGCGCTGGAGGCGGATGCCGTCGCCTGCTGGGAGTTCCCCGCGGAGCCTCGGGCCGCGGCCTCGGCGAGAGAAGCGGCGACGGGCAAGCTCGCCGAATGAGGGCTGGACGGCAACGCGTTCGTGACCGATCTGATCGTCAGCGAACTGGTCACCAACGCCGTGCGTTACGCGGGCGGCCCCGTGGGGCTGCGCCTGATCCGCGACGAGGTCCTCCTCTGCGAGGTCACCGACCCCAGCAACACCCAGCCCCGCATGCGCCGCGCCCGCATCACCGACGAAGGAGGCCGAGGACTGTTCCTGGTGGCCCGGCTCAGCCGCCGCTGGGGAAGCAGGTACGGACAGCGGGGCAAGACCATCTGGGTCGAGCAGGAACTGTCCGGGTGAGCGGTTGTGCCGTGGCCGTCGTGCCGTGGCCGGGAAGGTCCGGCCGCCCTGGGGTCTCCCGGGCCCGGCCCCGGCCGCCGTGTGCGCCCCGGCGCCGTCACCGGGCCGCCGTCACTGGCCGCCGAGGCCCGTCGTCGCCACCGACTTGACGATGTGCCGCTGGAAGAACAGGAACACCGCGACGAGCGGGAGCGCGGCCAGCACCGCCGATGCCATGGTCTGCGCGTACTGGACGCCGTAGGCGTCCTTCACGGAGGTGATGCCGACCGGCAGGGTCATGAGGGCGGGGTCGGACGTGGAGACGAACGGCCACAGGAAGTTGTTCCACGCCCCGATGAACACGAAGATCGCCACGGCGGCGAGCATGGGGCGGGACAGCGGCAGCAGCACGGACCAGAAGATGCGCCAGTGACCGGCGCCGTCGATGCGGGCGGCCTCCTCCAGCTCGCGCGGCAGTGAGTCGAAGTGCTTCTTCAGGATGAACACCATCACCGGTGCCACCGTCTGCGGCAGGATCACCCCGGCGTAGGTGTCGAGGAGGTGCAGACCGAGCATCTGCCGGAACCACGGCACGATGAGGATCTGCGGCGGGACGAGGACCGCGGCCACGGTCAGGGCGAACAGCGGGCGGCGCCCGGCGAACGAGGTGCGGGAGAAGGCGTATCCGGCCATCGCGGACACCAGCACGGTGACGACCGTGACGGCCGTCGCGATCAGGAAGCTGTTGAGCATCCACAGCGGCAGGTCGCCGCGCTCCCACACGATGCGGAAACCCCGCAGGGTGAAGCCGTGGCGGGGCAGCCCCCAGTGCTCGGGATCACTGGCGTCCTGCTCGGACTTGAACGCGGTCAGCAGAGCCCAGAGCATCGGCAGGAGCCACGCCAGGGCGATGACGGCGAGGACGGCCAGCGCCACTGCCCGCGCCAGGGGGCTCGGGCCGAGGGTGAGGTTCGTGGTGCGGCCGCGGCGGTCCCCGCGCGTGCCGGCGGAACCCGGCATACGCGGCGGCCGCTGCGCGGACGGGGTGCGGACGGACAGTTCGGTGGAGGTCATGTCACTTCTCCCGGCGGCGGAGGGCGGCGTACTGGGCCGCGGAGGCGAGCAGGACGAGGGCGAAGAATATGTAGCTGATCGCCGAGGCGTAGCCGAGCCGGTATCCGGTGAAGCCGACGTCGTAGAGGTACTCGATGACCGGGCGGGTGGAGTTGTCGGGGCCGCCCTTGGTCAGCAGGTACACCTGGTCGAACACCTTCAGCGAGGCCAGCGCCTGGAGCACGGTGACGACCGTGGTGATCCGGCCGAGCTGGGGCAGAGTGATCGACCACAGCCGGCGCCAGGCCCCGGCACCGTCGATCGCCGCCGCCTCGTACAGGTGGTCCGGGACGGACTGGAGGGCGGCCAGGTAGAGCAGGAAGTTGAAGCCGACCGTCCACCACAGGGTGGTCAGGGCGACGGCCCACATCGCGACCGACCGGTCGCTGAGCCAGCCCACCTGGCCCAGACCGACCACGTCGAGCAGGTGGTTGAGGAGGCCGAGGTCGGGCTGGTACAGCCAGATCCACAGCAGGCTGACGACGCCGACCGGCAGCAGATACGGGGCGAAGAAGGCCAGCCGCCACACCCACTGGCCGGGCAGGCCGGTGTGCACGAGCAGCGCCATGCCGAGCGCGACCACGACGAGCGGCACGGTGGAGATCACGGTGAACCACACCGTGTGCCACAGGGACCGCCACATCTCGGCGTCCTTGAACGCCTCGGTGAAGTTGTCCAGGCCGACGAAGGACGGGTCGTGGGCCGACAGGGAACTGTCGGTCAGGCTCATCCACAGCCCCTGGGCCAGCGGCCACAGCATGAAGAACGCGAACAGGGCGAGGAAGGGAAGCGCGAAGAACAGCCCCGGGGGGAGCAGCCGGGTGGACCGGACCCCGGGGCGGGGCGAGGCAGGGGAAGAGGACATCGTGCGGCTCCTGCGCGGTGGGTCGCAGCCTGATCAGGCCGGGCTGGGCTTGGAGAGGAAGGTGTTCAGACGGCGCACCATGGCGCGCGCCGCGCGGTCGGGAGAGAGCCCGTCGAGAAGAGCCTGCTGAAGGACCTGGCACATGGCGTTCTGGAAGTCCGAGCCCGCGCCGGCGAACCAGACCGACGGATCGAGGACGACGTGTTCCTGCGCGCTCGCGTAGTGGGCCTGCGGCCGGAGCTCGCGGTAGGCCGCGGTACGGGTGACGGGGCCGTAGGCGGGGATGTGCCCGGCGGTGCCCCAGAGCCGGCTGGCCTTCAGCAGCGCGGCCACGGCCTGGTGCGTACGGCGGCGGCGCGCGGGATCGGGGTCCGGGTGGTGGGGGAGTACGAAGGAGTGCGAGTCGGCGTAGACCGCCGGGGTACCGAAGACCGTGGGGAACGGGGCCGCTCCCACCTTCTCGTCCGCGGCACGGAACGCGCCGAGTTCCCACTCGCCCGAGAGGATCATCGCCGTCTGCCGGTTCGCGAAGGAGGCCACGCCCGCCGGGTAGTCGAGCTGCCTGGGGTTGACCCGGCCGTCGACGATCTTCGCCATGAAGGCGATGACCTCGGCCGCGCGGTCCTCGTCGAGTTCGGCCCGGCCGCCGGGCGGCAGCGCCAGGACACCGCCGGTCTGCCGGTACAGACCGTAGAACAGCCGCCAGCCCTGCGCGGGATCGTTGACGTAGCCGAAGGCGATGCCCTGTCTGCCGGAGGCCTTCGCCAGCTCGCGGCCCGCGGAGAGGAACGCCCCCGGGGAGGAGAAGGCGTCGGTGTCCAGAGTGCCGTCGTTCCTCAGCAGTCCCGCCTTGGCGGCCGGCTCGGGGTGGTAGAAGACGATGAAGGGGTGGGTGTCCAGCGGGACCGCGTACGTCCTGCCCTGGTACCGGGTGCGGGGCCGGAGGGCTCCGGCGAAGGAGTCCTCGGTGACGCCGTACTCGGCGAGCAGGTCGGGGTCCCACGGATCCAGCAGCCCGGTGGGAGCGTATCCGGCCAGCCGGGACATGTGGGCGATCGCCACATCGGGGCCGCGCCCGCCGGCCGACGCCATCGCGAGCTTGGTGTAGTACGGGGTGCCCCACTCCAGGACCGTGCGCTCGACGCGGGTTCCCGGCATGTCCGGACGCGCCGCCCGGACCATGTCGTCGAAGAGCCCGCCGTCGGCACCCTGGAACAGGTCCCACAGCCGGACCGTCGAGGTGTCCGCCGCCTGAGCCGCCGTGCACCCGCTCAGGGCACTCCCGCCGAGCACGGTCGCCGCTGCCGCCAGGGCGCCCGTCAGCGCCCCGCGCCGGGAGAGCACGGATCCCCTCCCTGGTTCTGGCCTGCCGGTCATGGTGAGTCCTTTCTCTGCCGGGGCGGTCCGGGCGGACGCCCTGCGCGGCCCGCCCCGGCCTCGTTTACATCGATGTACATCCCGTGCGGGCGAGGAGTCCGGGGCCTACCCGGAGCGTGGATCAGGGGCGCTCGAAGGCGGCCGGGCGGTTCTGTGCCTGCCGGATGCGGGCCATGTCGACCTTGTCCGAGCGGTCGAAGCCGTAGACGCCGTTGCGTTCCTGGAAGACGTCGGTCAGCTGGGTGTAGCAGTAGCCGAACATGTCGGGGTCGTCGAGGAGCACCGCGGTCAGCTTCGTGAAGCGGTCGACGAACTCCTCCGGCGTGCGCGGGCGTTCGCCGTATCCCCAGGAGGCGCCGGTGTCGTCTCCCGCGGCGCTCGCAGCCGCCTCGGGGTCCCACCAGATGCCGCCGAACTCGCTGCAGAAGTACGGCTGTCCGCGGTACGCCACGGACCAGGGGCGGCCGTCGGGCCCGGCGTTGACGAACGGCCGGTCCTCGGCCAGCCCGGCCATGGTCTTGGCGAAGGCGGCCGGGTCCTGCTCGTAGCAGTGGGAGTCGTACACGTCGGTCTCGCGCACCCGGTGGGAGTATCCGGAGGCGTCGACGACGGGGCGGGTGGGGTCGGCCTGCTTGGTGGCGAGGAACATCGCCCGGGTGACGTCGTCGAGCCGGGTGATGCGGTCGTGCAGGTGCTGGTACGTCTCGTTCAGCGGGCACCAGCCCACGATCGAGGGGTGGGAGTAGTCCCGCTCCAGCGCTTCCAGCCACTGCGTCACGAAAGCGGCGTCCGGGCGCTGGTTGTCGTCGCGTACGCCGACCTCGCAGCCCCAGTCGCCGAACTCGCCCCACACCAGGTAGCCGAGGCGGTCGGCGTGGAAGAGGAAGCGCTCCTCGAACACCTTCTGGTGCAGCCGGGCGCCGTTGAAGCCGGCGCGCAGCCCGAGGGTGATGTCCCGGACCAGCGCCTCGTCGCTCGGCGCGGTCATCAGGCCGTCCGGGTAGTAGCCCTGGTCGAGGACGAGGCGCTGGAAGACCGGCTCGCCGTTGAGCAGCAGCCGCTTGCCCCGGATCGCGACCGAGCGCAGACCGGCGTAGGAGGAGGCGCGGTCGACGACGCCGCCCTCGGCGTCCAGGACCTCCAGGCGCAGCCCGTACAGGTGCGGGTCCTCGGGCGTCCAGGGGCGCACGCGGTCCTCGGGCACGGCGAGCGCCAGCCTCGGGCAGAGGTCGAGGTCGGCGCGGCCCTCGGCGGCCACGACGTCGCCCCGGCCGTCGGTGAGGACCGCGCGCACCCGGTGGCCGGGGAGGTTCGCGGTCAACGGGAGTTCCAGGAAGAACGTGGCCGAGGACAGGTCGGGGGTGATCCGGGGCCGCTTCATGCTGACGGACCGCGGCACGGGCTCCATCCAGACGGTCTGCCAGATGCCCGTGGTCCGGGTGTAGTGGCAGTGGGAGTTGGCGTACCAGGTGGCCTGCTTGCCGCGGGCCTGCGGGCCGTGGCGGCTGTCGCGGGCCCGCACGACGAGGGTGACCTCGTCGCCGGGCGCGGCGACGCCGTCCAGGTCGGCGGTGAAGGGCGTGAAGCCGCCGCGATGGCGGGCCACCTCGACGCCGTCGGCCCAGACCGTCGTGTCGTGGTCCACCGCTCCGAAGTGCAGCAGCACCCGGGCGTCGGCCCAGTCGGGGGGTACCGTCACGGTGCGCCGGTACCAGACGGCCTCCATGAAGTCCGTGTCGCCGATGCCCGAGAGCGAGGACTCCGGGCAGAACGGCACGGTGATCGTGCCGGTGAGCCCGCGCTCCAGCAGGCCGCGCTCCAGGCCGCTGTCGGAGCGGTCGGTCTCGAACTGCCACGGTCCGTTGAGATTGAGCCAGGCGTCACGGACGAACTGGGGCCGGGGGTACTCGGGGCGAGGCAGGTCCGACGGGGGCGGGACGGCCATGATGCTCCTTGTGTCGCGTCGTGCTGTCGGTGCGGAACACATGCCACCACGCGATTACATCGATGTAAATACACTGGGCGCGGGAAGTCCGCCCGAGACCTTTTCGCCATGATCGATCTCGCGGCGGTCGCTAGGATCGTCGTGGACGGAAGGAAGTGGAGTGTGGCGGGCAGGCCGAGGATCAAGGACGTGGCGGAGTACGCGGGTGTGTCCCCCAAGACCGTCTCCAATGTGATCAACGACTTCGAGCACGTGTCGGAGCACACCCGGGCGGCCGTCCGCGAGGCCATCGAGGCCTTGGGGTACCGCGTCAACATCGCCGGACGCCAGCTGCGCCGGGGCCGCACCGGCATGATCACGCTGGCGGTACCCGAACTCGATGTCGCCTACTTCGCCGAGCTGGCCAAACACGTGATGACGGCGGCGGACCGACGGGGGTGCACCGTACTGCTGCACCAGACCGGCGGTGCCCGCGAGCGTGAACTGGCGGCGCTGCGCGGGTTCGACGCCCAGTTCACCGACGGGGTCGTCCTCAGCCCGCTGTCCCTGACCCCCCGCGACCTCGCCACGCGTGACACGCAGCTGCCCGTCGTCCTCCTCGGCGAGCGCCAGGCGCCGGGCGGCGCGGACCACGTGGGCATCGACAACGTCGCGGCCGCGCGCGAGGCCACCGAGCATCTGCTGGCGCGCGGGCGGCGCAGGATCGCGGTGATCGGCGGGGCCGTCCGGGGGCGGCAGGGCACCGACAGACTGCGTACGAAGGGGTACCAGTCCGCCCTTCAGGCCGGCCGCTTCCCCTTCGACCCCGACCTGGTCGTACCGGTCGACGCCTACCACTGGCAGGACGGCGCCCGTGCCGCCGCGGCCCTCCTGGACCGGCGACCGCGCCCGGACGCCTTCCTGTGCCTGAACGACCACCTGGCCCTCGGCGCCCTGCGCGCCCTGCACGAAGCGGGCCTGCGGGCGCCCGAGGACGTGGACGTGGTGGGTTTCGACGACATCGAGGCATCGCGCTTCAGCGTCCCGAGCCTGACCACCGTCGCCCCGGACAAGCCGGCCATCGCGGACACCGCGGTGTCCCTGCTGATGGACCGGATTGACCGGCCGGGCGCCGACGGGGCCGCCGACCACGTCGTCGGCCACCGTCTGATGGTGAGGGAGAGCACCGGCGGCCGGTCCTGACCCCCGCTGCCGCCCGCGCCTGCCGCGAGCCGTGTGCCGTCCGCCCCGGACGTCGGGGGCGGACGGCGACGACCGGTGTCAGTTCACGTACACCTCCGCCCGGTCCACGCTCACGAACGACGCCTGGGACTGCCCGTCGTGCTCGCCCGTGACCCGCACCCGGAGCGTGTGCTGCCCGTAGGGCAGGCGCGGGCTGAGGAACTGGAGCGTCTCCCCGGTGCGGATCGCCCCGTAGTAGTCCAGCCGCTGCTCGGCACCACCGTCGATGCTGAGCGCCGCATAGCCGTTGCCGGTGTCGCGGACGGACAGCAGGGCGATACGGGTGCCGGTGAAGGTGAACGTGGCGGTGTTCCCGGCACGATCGCTCCAGTGGTCGTCGCCCCAGAAGCACTGCGCGGCGCAGCCGGTGCCGGAGTTCCAGCTCCCGGTGTAGGTGACGGTCCCGGCGCCGCTGGAGCGCCCGTCGTCGTTGATCCAGTAGGCGCCCGGCCCGGGGTCCCCGGACGGGAGGTCCTGAGTGGCGCCCACCGCGAGCGGACGGCCGAGGGCGGGGCTTCCGTCGGCGTTCCAGCCGATGCGCTGCGCGCGCGTGGTGCGGTCGCTGTAGGTGAAGGCCGAGGTCGTCTTGGCGTGGTAGACGATCCAGTCCTCGGTGCCGTCGGGTGAACGGAAGAAGGCGTGGTGGCCGGGTCCGTAGACTCCGTGGTCGTCGGCGCGGGAGAAGACGGGCCCCTGCCGCTGCCGCCAGTTGCCGGGCACCAGCGGGTCGGCACCGTCCGCCAGCGACATCATCCAGACCTGGTAGTCCGGCTTTCCGGTGTCACAGGTGGAGTACGTCATCCACGTGCGCCCGTTGCGGTACAGGAACTCCGGTCCCTCCCGCACCTCCGGGCAGCCACCGGCCCCGTCGATGGCGACGGCGTTGCCCGAGACGGTGTACGGATTCGACAGGGGCGCGATGTTCAGGCCGTTGTGCTGGTACGGGTTGATGCCGCTGTAGGCCAGGTAGAGGCGGCCGTTGTGCTGGAGGATGCCGGGGTCGATGGCGAAGTCGGAGGCGTGGTTGGGCGGCGTCAGCTTCGCCTTGAAGTGGTACGGGCCCGCCGGGTCGTCGCCGTCGGATTCCGCGACGTAGATGCGGTGATGGTCGTCGACGCCGTCGTCGGCGGTGTAGTAGAGGTACCAGCGATCACCGAAACGGTAGAACTCGGGGGCCCAGACGTCCCGGTTGCGCGAACTGTCGCTGTCCGTCCAGACGGTGACGGGATCGGCGGTGAGCAGCGTGCTCAGGGACGGCGAGCGCCACATGCGGATGCTGCCGCCCTGGGTGGTGGTCAGGTAGTAGTTCCCCTTCCAGTACGTCATGAACGGGTCGGGGCCGGAGTTGAGCGGGTTGCGGAACGTGCCCGCGGCGGCGGTCCGTTCGGCCGCCGCCACGGTGGCGGGCCGTACGGCGCACATGCCCGCGAGGATCAGCCCGAGTGCGGTCAGCACACCGAGCAGGCGCGGTAGGCGTGGGCGCGGGTGACGTACGACTCCGGGCGTTTGGGTGCGCATGAGCTGCTCCTTCGGCGAGCACCGTTGTCGCATGGCCGGTGACGAGGGCGGCGGTGTCGGGCCGGTCGCGCGGCGCCGTGCGCAACACGGGCGCGGGCACGCACGGCTGGTGTCACGGCGCCGGAGCACCGGTTTCCATCGATGTAACACGATGGTGCGTCACCGTAGGGCGGAGCCGAGGCAGCGTCAAGACGGCGTGCGGTACGCCATGACCGGCCGGACGCGGCTGTCACCGGGGGTGGGTGGGGGAGCCGCGTCCCGTCCTCCGGCCGAGGTGGCCGTCCGTACCAGGCGGGGCGGCGGCGGAGATGTCCTGTCCCGGCGAACCGAGCCGACGGCCGGCCGTCTCGGCGAAGCCGGTCGACGCGGGTCGTCGGAAGAACGTCCCGGACCCCGCCGTGAGGGGCTGTATCACCGAGGGCAGAGAGCGGCTCGATCGGTGGACAGGCTCATCGGTGCAGATGAGACAGGGCCCCGTCGCGCACAGGGTAGGGGCGTTCCAGGGGCAGGAGTCGCCGTGCGGCGTCCAGTTCCCCTTCCTGTACATGCGCGTGGACCGTGTGGGCGAGCGGTGTGATGTCGGTGATGGAGACGATCCACTCGTCGGCGTAGAGACCCGCGGCTTCGCCGGCAAGGCCGAGTTGCAGCGATCTGTGGGCAAGCGGCTGAAGGTGCAGGTCGCGTTCGGGGTCCCACTGCACCCGGGCCGGAGACCGCTTCAACTGGCGCTTCCACGCGGCCTGGTCGGTATGGAGCCCTCGCTCGTAGTGGGACAGGCAGGCGTGTTCCAGTGCCCACTCGAAGCCCGCACGCGAGATCTCGACGGCGAGGACGGTCTCCTGTCCTTCCTTGGTGCCCCATCCGCAGCGGTACATCATCCACAGGAACGACGGCTTGATCCATGTCATCCGGTCCCGCTGCCACAAAGCCGGGAAACGGCCCTCCCGGGCCGCCGGCAGGCCGATGTCCCGCCTGTACGCCTGGTACACGGTGACCGTGGAGTCCGTGTGCAGGGCTCGAATCTGGTATTTGGGTACTGCCACGGGGACCAGGGTGGGCGTGCCGCGTCGCGCGCGCCATCGAATTACCGCGGTACGGGACGCGGGACCGGGTGGTGGTGAAGCGGTGGACGCCTCACGAAGCCAAGCCGTCAAGCCGCCCTGCGGCGAACCGCTCGGCCTGTCCGCCAGGCCGGCTCACCTGGCCGCCCGTTCGACACCCGGTTCGGGGAGAGGGAGCATGGACGGAGCGGCGCCGTTCCGATCAGTCCGGCGCCACAGCGGCGCCACAGCGGTACGTCCGTTGTCGCGCTGTGGCTGGAGGGACCAGGTCCGGAGCGCCGGCGCGGCGACTTGCCCCTGTGTTTCCGCGGCTCTCCCTCCATTCATCGTGAGGGAGGACACCTGTCATGACCCGGCGTATTCGACGCAATGCCGTCATCTCGCTCGTCGTCTCATCGTTCGTTCTGGGGGCCCCGGCCGTCCTGACGCCTGCCGCCACCGCGACGCCCGCTTCGGGGGTGTACACAGTCAAGGCCGCGGGCGACGGGACGCGGGCACTGTCCTTCAGTGACTGGGAATCCCTTCAGCCGCGCGCCAGGATCAGGCCGCGGACGGGCGACGGTCCGCTCGAGGTCACCAAGGAGGGGCAGGGCATCGTCATGCGTGTGCCGCTCGAAGGCGGCGGTCGGCTCGTGGTCGAACTCTCCCCGGACGAGGCCAGTGCCCTCGCCGGCGCACTCGAGAACGCCGACACACCCGAGAACGCCGACACACCCGAGAACGGTGTCAACGACGGTGAATCCCCTTAGACACCCCACGGGCTTGCCGCCCGGTTCGCACATGCTGTCCGGGTGGCCGGGCGACACGTACCACACTGCCAACTCCGGCCAGAGCGGCATCACCGTGGGCAGAATCGTCAACACCAGCGGCAACAGGATGCGTCGGCGACCTGTCACCTTGCGCATCACAGCCCACGGCACGGTGGACACCGTCGCCACGCCGGCCGACGCGACCACCCATGCAACGAGCTGGTAGGAGCCGTCGGTGCCGGTGTCGCAGTTCGCCCAGGTACTGATCAATACCAACGAGGCCGCGTACCCGGACCCCACTCCACCAACCACCAAGTCGTCATCGACGCGGGCACCCGGCTGGTCGTGGTGGTCGGCCAACCTCTGCCAGGCAATCGCAACGACTGCAGGGCGTGGGAACTGTCCGGGGTCAAGGCGGCCGTCGGGAGCCACGGTGATTGCCGACGGCGGCTATCGGGGCACGGCCTGGTCAGCCCGCGCCGGCCGGCGCGCGGAGGGGCAGGCGCAACTGCCGGCTTGGACAGAGGAACACAACACCTCGCACCGCAAGGTCCGTGCCCGCGTCGAGCACGTCTTCGCCCGCATGAAGGGCTGGAAGACTCTCCGCGACTGCCGACGGCCGACTGCCGACTGAAGGGCGACGGTGTCCACCACGCCATGCTCGGCATCGCCCGCCTGCATAACCTCGCCCTCGTCGGTCAGGCGGGTGAGCCCCGCAGCGATCCCATCCGCTCTCGTGGGCTGGGAGATCATTTACGGGACAACCCTTGGTGAAGGGCATACCGCCGATGCAAGGCCGACCACTTCCTCGCCTTCAGCAGCATCGCCCGCACCCTCATCCGCTACCGCAGGCTCATGCCCACCCGGGGCGGCAAGGCTCAGGTGTTCGCGGCGCCATAGTGCAGGATGTCGCCTTGTGGAAGCAGGTATCCGATGCCGCGCGTCTGCGGCAGCTTTCCCGCCAGCGTCGATGCGTCCGTGCAACCGGAGACCTCGAAACCGATAGCCCCCAGACTGAAGGAGGCGCTCTTGAAGACTTCGGCCCCGATGGCAGCCAGCCATTCGTCCATCACCTCAGACCTGAAGAACGGTCGACCGTCCCAGTAGGCGAGGCCCGCCTGATCCAGCGCACCGACCGGAACGTAGAAGTCCAGCCAGTCGCTGCTCTCATCACTGCTCCGGATCGCCACGCAACCGCGGACGACCAGTTGGCCTGTCGGCAGGCGGACCTGACCGCGCAGGTGCCCGAACTCGGTCAGTGATCCGACTGTGCACGGCACGGGATCCTGCTCCTCAGGTTCACGGTCTCTCCGCCCGAAGCACCCGTGAACGTCTGCGGCAGACCACAGAGCACTCAGGACGGCTTGAATCTGGGCATCGTCACTCGACCCAACCTCTATGGCCAGCTCGTAGTAGCCGTCGGACCAGTTGCTCTGGTCCCGGAAGGCGGCAGGACTCGTCATGGTGTGATCATGCGGCAGAGCCCTCCCTCAATGCCACCGGCATTCAAGCGCGCGGCCGGACCCATCGAGATGGCCGCTTGGCCGCTGAGCGTCGGGGCCGGCATGCCGGCATGAAGCCGCGTACGGGCGACGGGCCGGCAGAGGTCACCGAGGAGGGGCGGGGCACCGTGGTGCTCGAAAGCGCCGGCGGCTGATGTCGTTGGTCGGTGAGGCCGCCGCTGCGGACCTTGTGTTTGCCCGCCCCCCGGCATCGTCATATAATTGCGATAAGTGATCTTTCACGCCCCACAAAGCCGCCTCGCATCACGGAGGTGCGGCCAAGGGGATCCGTGATCTCCTGTATGTCTGCGTGTCCATTGGGGAAGGTTCGCGACCGGATTTCATCCCTTACCCGCAGACACAGTTATCGCATTTCGGCAATATCTCCTTTCCGTGTCGAGAGGTCCGGCCGGATCCCGGTCCTCGATCCGACACCTTGATGCGCCATGCAGGCATGGCTTCTGATCGACGAGTTAGAGGGGGTGTCGGGAAGTGAGAATGAGCCTGACGGAACTGCGCGCCCTCGCCGCACAGGCAGGATTCACCGGCAGGGACATCAAAATCGCGGCGGCCGTCGCCATGGCAGAGTCCAAAGGCGACCCGGGCATCGTGGGAGACCGAAAACTGGTCGACCACCAGTGGGGCCCCTCCATCGGCCTCTTCCAGATACGCTCCCTCAAGCACCCAGGGCAGTTCTCCCCACCGGACACGCTCCGGGTCGAGCGAAAGCTCAGGGACTCGCTCTACAACGCCAAGACGGCAAAGGCCATCAAGGACGCACACAACTGGAACCAATGGTCCACGTTCGTGAACGGCGCCTACAAGCAGTACATGGGCGACGGGCCCGCCGGCCACGCCGACTTCGAACCGTTCCCCGGTGCGTCGTTCTTCCACACCGGACGGAAGTCGCCGATCATCGCCGCGATGCACCGTCGGCTCGTCGCCGAGGACTGCGACCGGTACCAGTCGAGCGCCAACGCCGACGTATGGGGACCCGGCGATGTGAGGTCCTTCGCCGCCTGGCAGCGGAAGCGAGGCTTCGAAGGGGACGATGCCAACGGTATCCCCGGCAGGACCACTTGGGACGCGCTACGGGTCCCCAACGTCTGAAGGGACCTTGGTGCGGACGGCTGCGGGATTCACGACCGTATCAACATCCACCACATGTATCCGATGACGGTTGACGACATCTCGACTGGTGACGCGAGGTTTTTTGGTCCTGAGTGCCACTGGTGACACGAAGTTGTGGAACTGAAAGGACGGCGTCATGCCCGAGAGGAACTTCGACGACGAGGACGTGAAGGCGGCTCTCGCGAAGACAGGCACCGGCGATGGACCCGGCACCGACAACCTGGACGACCTTCCGGAAAGCGACTTCGTCGCCTTCGCCGAGGACGGCGTCGAGAACAGAGCGGAGGACACCAAGTGACCGCCACCATCGCTTACGACCGTACCGTCTCGAATCTCATCGACAAGCTGAGTGCGACGGGCCACGTCACCCACAGGTCCTACAGGAAGACGTCGGTCACGCTGCACCACAACGGCGGCCGGCTCTCGCACCAGGGTGTGCTCGCCGTCTGGAAGAAGCGTCCGGCCTCGGCCCACTTCGACGTGGACGCCACCGGTGCCGTCGCTCAGTACGTCAAGGTGAACGAGTACGCCTGGGCCGTCGGCGACGTGACCGGCAACCAGCGCTCGATCAGCATCGAAATGGCGAACGCGACGCTCGCGCCGGGCTGGACGGTCGCCGAGGCCACCTGGAAAAACGCCGCGCGTCTCGCCGGCTGGCACTTCGCCAAGGTGATCGGCGAACGCCCCAGCAGGAGCAACCTCTTCTACCACCACCACTGGTCCTCGACCGCTTGCGCCGGCCCGCACATGGACAAGCTCTACGACAAGGTCCTCGCGGCGGCTCAGGAGGCGTACGACCACTTCAAGGACGCACACCCCGTCCCCAGGCCGAACACCGAGCCGTTCCCCGGTGCGTCGTTCTTCCACACCGGACGGAAGTCGCCGATCATCGCCGCGATGCACCGTCGGCTCGTCGCCGAGGACTGCGACCGGTACCAGTCGAGCGCCAACGCCGACGTATGGGGACCCGGCGATGTGAGGTCCTTCGCCGCCTGGCAGCGGAAGCGAGGCTTCGAAGGGGACGATGCCAACGGTATCCCCGGCAGGACCACTTGGGACGCGCTACGGGTCCCCAACGTCTGACCGTCCTCGCTGACGGCTCTACCGAGCGGGAGCGGTCGACGGCGGAGCCGGCCGAACCGTTCACCTTCGAGGCCGTCGGCCGCCGCGCCGCGCCCGGTCGACGGGCTCGGCGCGGCCGACCGGTACCCGGGGCCGCCGGCGTCACTCTCGCCGCGGCGGCGACTGGGCGAACGGCGGCGACTGGGCGAACAGGTCATCCGTCAGCTCACGCAGCGTCGCCCGGCTGAGCATCTTGCTCACCGGAAGCAGCACCCCGTGCGAGCGTTGCACCTCCTGCCGCAGCTGTGCCGCCATCAGTGAGTCGAGTCCCTGGCTGGTCAGATCCAGGTCGGGGTCGAGGCGTTCGGGATCGACGCGCAGGACGGCCGCGACCCCGGCCCTGAACAGCGCCGCCCGATCGGTGGCCGGTGCTGCCGCACCCGTCGTGCGATCCGTGTCGCCGGTCTCCTGCCCCGCCCCCGCCACGGCCGGCGCCGTCCCGGTCCCGGACGCGGTCGCGGCGTCCGCCGCACTTCCCGGCGTCCGGGGTTCCGGCCGGGCGTGCGCCGCCCTCGGCGGAGCTGGGGGCAGGGCCGCGGCGGCACGACGCGCGGGGACGTCGTCGACGACCTCCCGCAGGAAGGGGGAAGCGGCCGCGGCCGGGTACGCGGTCCGCCACCGCGCCCAGTCCACCGGCATGACCACGGTGTCCCCGGCGTCCGTGGCCAGGAGGTGGTCCAGCACCGCGAGTCCCGCCGCGGCGGTGAAACCGGTCATGCCCCGCGGGATCAGGTTCCGTCCGAGTTCCGTGCCCGCCCTGGCGGCCATCCCCCGGTCGCTCCAGAAGCCCCAGTTCACCGCGAGCGCTCGGCGGCCCCGGCTGCGACGGCCGCGGGCGATCGCGTCGAGGCCCGCGTTGGCGGCGGCCCCCGCCGCGACCTGCGGTGAGGACAGCAGAGCGTTCCCGGAGGAGAACAGCACGAAGTGGTCGAGGTCGTTCTCGAAGAGACGGTCGAGGACGCGGGCACCCTCCAGTTTCGGCCTCAGCACGGTTTCCAGGTCCCGCAGGGTGGTGTCGCCGATCGGCTTGTACAGGAAGACGCCGGCCGTGTGGAAGACGCCCCGGACCGGCGGACGGCCGGCGGCGTGGCGGTTGTCGACCAGCCGGCGCATCGACCGCTCGTCCGCCACGTCCACCGGCGCGTACTGCACCTCGGCGCCCCGGCCGCGCAGTTCCTCCAGCAGGGCGGTGATGTCGCCCCCCGACGGCGAGGCCGTGCCGGGAACGGAGCGGCCCGTGAGCAACAGGTGTCCGGCGCCGCGCGCCACGAGCCAGCGGGCCAGTTCGGAACCGAGGCCGCCGGCACCGCCGGTCACGAGATAGGTGGCGTCCGGCCGCATCCGGGTCGGCGCGGCCGCCGGCGGGTCCGCCGGGGCGGCCCGCAGGTCGATGAGCACCTTGCCGACGTGCCGGGCCCCGAGCATGTCGTCGAACGCCGAGCCGACGGCGTCCAGCGGGTACACCTCGGCGGGAAGCGGCGTGAGTTCGCCGGCCGCGACGAGGCGCAGCACACGGCCGAGCAGCGCTCCGGCCCGCCCGGGGTGCTCACGGCAGAAGGCGGCGATGTCGAGCACCTGGAAGGAACAGTTGCGCGGCAGGCCGCCCCGCTCGGCCGGGTGACCGTCCGCCGGATCCCGCTGGGCCAGTTCCACACAACGGCCATACGGGGCGAGCAGGCTCAGGTTCTGGCCGACGGCCGTACCGGTCAGCGAGTTGAGGATCACGTCCATTCCCGTGCCCCGGGTCGCGTCCAGCAGCGGGCCGGCGAAGTCCCCGCGGGAGTCGGCGACATGAGTGACGCCCATCGCGCGCAGCAGGGCGCGCCGCTTCTCGCTGCCGGCGGTGGCGTGGATCTCGGCGCCACGCCACCGGGCCACCTGGATCGCGGCGAGCCCCACTCCGCCCGTGGCCGAGTGGATGAGGACCTTCTCGCCCTCGCGGAGCGCGGCCAGTTCCAGGAGGCCGTACCAGGCGGTCAGATAGGAGATCGGCACGGTGGCGGCCTCGGCGAGCGAGAGTCCGTCGGGCAGGCGGTGGGTCAGCCGGCGATCGGCGAGGACCCGCGTGGCCAGTCCCGGACGGGCGACGGCGACCACGCGGTCGCCCACGGCCAGTCCCCGCACGCCGGTGCCGGTTGCCGTCACCACGCCGGAGGTCTCCCCGCCCAGTCGGCCGTCGTCGTCCGGGTCCGGGCGGGCTCCGGACGTCCGGAGCACGTCGCGGAAACCGACCCCGCCGAACGCCGCGGCGATCTCCACCTCGTCGGGGTCCGGGGGCCGCGCCGCGACCACCGCGCGCACCGGGCCCGCAGGGGCTTCGCCGCCCGCCACGATCTCCGTGACGTCGTCGGCGCCGGACGCCGGCGAGGCGCGGCGCAGCCGCAGGACGTACCGGGCGTCCGCCCGCAGAGCGATCTGGTCCTCGGTTCCGTCGGCGGCCGCGATCTCCCGGGCCAGCGCCGCCGTCTGCTCCGTGCCCCCGGCCGGGTCCAGATCGACGAGGGTGTGCCGGACGACGGACAGCTCGCTCGCCGCCGTACGTCCGAACCCCCACACGGCGTACTGCTCCGGGTCCGGTGCCCCGTCCGTCTCGGCGACCGTCTCGGCGCCCCGGGTGACGAGCACGAGCCGGGGCGGCGGGCCGTCCGATCGCGCCGTGGACAGCGCTTGCTCCAGCAGCAGCGCGCTGCCGAGCCCCAGCGGCACCGTCGTCCCCGCCGGCCGCGGCGCCCGCAGGCTCCACAGGTGCACCACGGCGGCTACGCCCTCGGGGCGGTCACGGCCGACCTCGTACAGCAACCGGGCGTAGTCGTCGAGACGGAACGGGTCGATGCGATAGGTCCCGTCGTCATCACGCTCGTATCCGTCCCCGGCCCGCACGGCGATGCGCCCGCCGCGCGCCGGTGCGAGCCGCGGTCCGAAGTCCTCGTCCTCGAAGACCAGCCAGGCGCCGGCCACCGGCTCCGGCCGTGCCCCGAGCGCGGCGGTCGGCACCCACCGCGGCCGGTAGAGCCAGTCGTCCGAGAGGCCGGGCTCCTCCCGCCGCACCAGCCAGCGGATCCGCAGGCCGCGGAACTCGGCCAGCGGTGTGCCGCGCCCGTCGCGGATGACGACGTCACCGCTGAACGACTCGGCCGTCAGCTCGCGCCGCACCGCGTGGCTGTACAACGGCCCGGTCAGCGGCCCGTACCGGCGGAAGATGTCGATGGAACCCAGCACGAAGGCATGCTGGTCGCCGGACACGGCCGTATCGGGCAGGGTGGCCGCGAGCACCTGCCCGCAGGCGTCGAGGACCGCCGGATGGACCTGGTGCCCCTCGTGGCCGGACAGACCCTCCGGGACGGCGATCTCGGCCAGCGCCTCGTCGCCGCCGTGCCACACCCGCGCGATGCCCCGGAAGACGCCGTGCCAGTCGTTGCCGCGGGCGGCAGACCGGCGGTAGAACTCGGCGCCGGTCAGGTGGCCGGGGGTGCGTCCGGCGATCCGCTGCGGCGTGTCCTCGGGGCCTTCCGGCATGCGGGTGCCGGCGGGTGCCCGCTCCACCCGGCCGTGCGCATGCCGGGTCCATTCGGTGCCGTCGGCGGTGGCGACGTCGAAGGCCCAGTCCCGCCCGGCCGGCCGCAGCGTCACCCGCAGCGACGGCGGGGCCTCGGCGGTGAGGAAGAGTGCCTTGTCGTAGCGGACGTCCTTGACGACGACGTCGGCGCCGACGGTCCGAGCGGCGGCGGCCAGCACCAGCTCCAGGTACGCGGTGCCGGGCAGGATGACCATACCCTGCACCTGGTGGTCCAGGAGGTAGGCGTTGCGCTCCAGGTCGACAGCGCCTTCCCAGCGGTGCCCGCCGTCGGCGAGGACGGTGTGCGCACCGAGCAGCGGATGTTCTCCCGGGACGTGTGTCACGGGCGGCGCGCCCGGGACTACCGCCGTGGGCGGGGTGGCCGTCACGGGGTGCGGGCCGGTGGCCGTCGCACCCGTCCGGGCGGGCGGGTCGGCCGTTCCGGCGGTCGGCTCGAACCAGAACTCGGTGCGCTGCCACGGATAGGAGGGCAGCCCCACGTGGGCGGCCCGGCCGTCGAACAGCGCGTCGTACCGTACCGGGTAACCGGCTTGATGGAGTTGGCCGACGGAGGACAGCAGGGCGGTGAGATCGTCGGTGTCGCGCCGCAGCGACTGCACCACCTGGTCGTCGGTACGCTCCGCGGGCAGGCACTCCTTCACCGCCGCGCCGAGGACGGGATGCGGGCTGATCTCGACGACGGCCGCCGTCTCCGGGCAGGAGGTCTCGGCATCGACGGCCGCGTGGAAGCGGACTTCGTCGCGGAGGTTGCGAACCCAGTAGCCGGCGTCCAGCTCCTCGCCGGTCAGCAGTTCCCCGGTCACCGTAGAGCGCAGTGGTGTCCGGCCCTTGCGGGGACGGACCGACTCCAGGGCGGTGTGCAGTGTTTCCAGCAGGGGGTCGACATGACTGCTGTGCGAGGCCACGTCCACCTTGACGATCCTGGTGAAGACGTCCCGCTCGGCCAACGCGTCCAGCACCTTCTCCACCGCCGGGGTGCGGCCCGAGATGATGCTGCGCCGCGGGCTGTTGCTCACCGCGACATCGACGTCCGGCACGTCGGCGAGCTCCCGCCGCAGTTCGTCGGCGGGCAGGTCGACCGCGGCCATGGACCCGGCGCCGGCGATCTCCTTGAGCAGGGCGCTGCGGCGGCAGATCACCGCCGCGCCGTCGGCCAGGGTGAGCGCGCCCGCCGTGCAGGCGGCCGCGACCTCGCCCATGCTGTGACCGATCACGACGTCCGGCGCGACGCCCCACGACCGCCACAGCGCGGCCAGGCCGACCTCGACGGCCCAGAGCAGCGGTTGCACCACGTCGATCGGCCAGTCCGCCTCCTCGCCGGTGGTCAGATGCTCGATCACCGACCAGCCGCGCTCGGCGCGGACGTGCCGGTCGCATTCCTCGACGGTCTCCCGGAAGACGGGGGAGCCGGCCAGGAGCCGGCGCCCCATCCCGGCCCACTGGGAGCCCTGGCCGGGGAACACGAAGACGGTCTTCCAGCGCGCGCCGGGCTTGGCGGCGACGATCGGCCGGCCCGCGCGCAACAGCCGGACGGCCTGGTCGTGCTCCGTGGCGAGCACGGTCATGCGATGCCGGTGATGGGTGCTTCGGGCCAGCGCGCTGAAACCGACGTCACGCAGGGCGAGCCGGCGGCCCTCCCCGCCGGGTCCGAGCCAGTCCGCGTACGAAGCCGCCAGTTCACTCAGGGCGGCGGGCGTCCGGGCGGACAGGGCGAGCAGGTACGGCCGGGGCTCGTCGGCCGGTGGCGGCACGGGCGCGGGGCGGTGCTCGCCGATGACGACGTGGGCGTTGGTGCCGGAGATACCGAACGAGCTGACGGCGGCGTGGCGGGGCTTGCCGTCCCGGCCCCAGTCGCGGACGGTCTGCGGGATCCGGAGTGCCATGCGCTCCCAGTCCACCGCGTCGGTCAGCCGGCCGCTGTGCAGAGCGGGCGGGACGACGCCGTGTGCCACGCACAGCGCTGCCCTGATGAGTCCCGCGATGCCCGCGGCCGCCTCGGTGTGGCCGATGTTCGTCTTCACCGAGCCGACCAGCAGAGGGTCGGAGGCGGAGCGGCCCGCGCCGGTGCCGTAGACCGCGTCCAGACTGCGCAGCTCGATCGGGTCGCCGGTGGGCGTGCCCGTGCCGTGTGCCTCCACGAAGCCCACGGCGCGCGGGTCGATGCCGGCGCGCGCGCAGGCGTGCCGCATCGCGTCGGTCTGCGCGCTCTGCGACGGAGTCATCAGATACCCGCTGCTGCGCCCCTCGTTCTCGACCGCCGAGCCGTGGATGACCGCGTGGACGCGGTCGCCGTCCGCCTCGGCCCGCGCCAGCGTCTTGAGAACGACGACACCGACGCCGTCACTGCGCACGAAGCCGTCGGCGTCGTCCGCGCCGAACTTGCACCGGCCGTCCGCGGACAGCATGTCCGCCTGGGAGAAGGTGATGCTCTCCTCCGGGGTGAGCACCAGGTTCACACCCGCGGCCAGGGCGAGGGTCGCCTCCCCGCCGCGCAGCGCGGCGCACGCCTGGTGGACGGCCACCAGCGAGGACGAGCAGGCGGTGTCGACGGACGTGCTCGGACCGCGCAGATCGAAGAAGAACGACAGGCGGCCGGACAGGACGCTGCGCGAGGTTCCGGTGTTGGCGTAGATGTCCAGCGCCCCGGCGGCCCGCAGCAGGTCCCAGTACTCGGCGGTCCGCTGCCCGACCACGACCGCGGTAGGGCTCCCCGCGAGCTGGTCCAGCGTCAGGCCGGCGTCCCGCACGGCCGCGGCGGCGGTCTGGAGGAGCAGCCGCTGCTGCGGGTCCATGTGGCTCGCCTCGCGGCCGGAGACACCGAAGTAGTGGGCGTCGAAGCCCCGGATGTCGGGCAGGAAGCCGCCGCGGCGGCTGACGATCCGTCCGGGCGTCCGCGGGCGGGGGTCGTAGAACGCGTCGACGGGGAACCGGTCGGCCGGCACGTCCGACGTGGCGTCGACCCCGTCGAGCTGCATCCTCCAGAACGCCGAGACGTCCTCGGCACCAGGGAACTCGCACGCCATTCCCACGATGGCGATCGGCTCCGGAGCGAGCGGGTCATGCTGCGCCGTCACGCGGCACCTCCTGTCGGCATCGTCGATCCCCAGGTCCAGGACGGCAGTTCGGAGATGGTCAGGACCACCGCCACGGCCGACCACCCCGGAGCGCCGCCGAACAGCAGGACGTGGTCGCCCTCGTCGAGCTGCCCGGTGCGCAGCAGGTGGTCGAGGGCGATGAACTGGTCGCTGGCGGAGGCGTGCCCGATGCCGCAGCCGAACTCCCACTGGGACCGCGAGACGTCCAGGCCCAGCGGGTCCATGGCACAGTTGCGGGTGGTCACCTCGTCGCCGTTGGGCACCAGAACCCAGCGCAGATCGGAGCCGTCGAGCCCGGCCTCGCCCAGGGCGGCGAGCACCGTCTCGGAACAGGCTTTCGCTATGCCGTCGGCGACGCTCATGCCGCCGGCCTCCCGCACCCGCTCGTTGAACTGCTGAGCGCGCTCCACGGTGTTGATCCGCCGCCCCGCGGACCCGGTGGGGGGAAACAACGGCTCGTCGCCGCGCGCCAGCGCCTCGAACTCCGGGTACACCCGGGAGACGACCGCGTCGACACGGGCGAAGCCCGCGGTCGGGCTGATCACGACGGAGCTGGCCGCGTCGGCGGCGATCACGCCCATCGGCCCGCTGTCCCAGCGGTTGAGCAGGGGCGAGTTGAAGTTGTCCGCCGTGGTCAGCAGGATGTCCGGCCGGCTCTCCGGCTGGTACGACAGCAGGCCGGCGGCCAGCTCGACACCGGTGAGCATGCTGTTGCACCCGTTGCGGATCTCCGTGCTACCGGCCCCCGTTATACCCAGCTCCCGCATGATGTACGCCGACGGCGACCACATTTCGGGCCCCTGGTAGAACGTCGAGCCGTGCAGTACCGTGCCGATCGCGGCGACCCCTCCCGGGGCACGGCTCAGCGCGGTCCGTGCGGCCCGCACGGCCATGTCGGGCGGTGCCTCCGACCCGGCGATCAGCACACCGCGCAGACCGCTCTCGGCGAAGGCCGTGGCGTCGTAGAGACCGGCGGCGACCGCCTCGGACGCCGGGTAGGCGGCCGGCAGCCAGCAGCCGAGGCCCGCAAGGAACACGTTCGCCGGCTTCATGCCGGTCCCCGGCCGGAGCGCCTGGGTGTCCTGTCCTGCCGGAATTCGTTCATGTCGATGCACCACTTTCTCTGGCGAGTCGGAGGGAGCGGCGCCCGCCGCGTCCCGGTGTCCGGCGGGTGTCACGACACCTGGCCCAGGTGCCGGCGAGCGATGTCCAGGACGTAGCGGCGCCGGTTGCGCACCGGGCCGCCGGGACGCGGGGCCGGGCGTGGCGACGACTGCGGCGCCGACGGCTGACCGAGCCCCGTCGGACCGCTCTTCGTCCGCCTTCACCCGGCGGCCCGGGAGCCGGTGCGCGCGGCCTCCGCGCCCGCGAGCCGCGCGAGCCGTTCGACCGTCAGCGCGGACAAGCCGCGTACGGCAAGAGCCACCGGTTCCCCGGTCGGCACGACCGAGACGGTGACGCACCCCGCGGCCCGTCCGGACCGCAGCCCGGCGGACGAGTCCTCGACGACCACGCATCTCTCCGGCGGGGTGCCGAGCCGGGCCGCGGCGGTGCGGTAGGACTCCGGGTCCGGCTTCGGGTGCCTCACCTCGTCACCCGCCAGGGTCACGGCGAACTCCGCCGGACCGAGCGAGGGCAGGACGGCGTCCACCATCGCCCGGTACGAGGAGGAGACCAGCGCGCAGGGAACGCGTGAGCGCCGCAGTGACCGGAGCAGGCCGACAGCTCCGGGCAGCGGAGCGATCCCGAGCCGCAGCCGGTCGAGCATGAGGCCGCTGACGCGCTCGTACAGCTCGTGCGTGGTCATCGGCGATCGCGCGAGGCTGCTCAGCCGGGTCAGGTTCTCGGCGACGCCGCGCCCTCGCAGCTCCTCGGGCCGGATCGCCGCGGCCGGCACGCCCGCGGCGCCGAGCACCGCCGACAGGGCCTCGTGCAGGAGCGGTTCGGTGTCGACGAGGGTCCCGTCCATGTCGAACAGAACCGCCCACGGCGCGGTCAGAACAGCGCCCGGGAGCTGAGGGGCACCTTCGTCTTTCCCAGCAGCGGGTGCCACAGGTGGCTGGGATCCGCCTCCACGGCGGCCACGAACTCGCGCATCGCCGTCAGCGCGACCGGCTCCTGCTCGTCGTAGACGTCGCCCTGCAGCAGTTTCAGGACGTCGATCCGGTAGCGGGGATCCTGGACGAAGGCGGTGAACAGGATGTTGAGGCGGTAGTAGAGGGAGATGAACTCGTACCAGCTGGACACACCGCGCCGCAGCTTCGTCACGTAGTTCTCGAACCGGGCGGCCTTGAAATCGCCGGCCTGGGCGGCGGCGATGATGTCGGCGCAGGCCAGCCGGGCGCTGTTCATGGCGACGCTGACACCGCTGGAGAAGATGGGGTCGACGAACCGGGCGGCGTCGCCGATCATCACCATCGAGTCGTCGCACACCTTGCGCATGCCGTAGCTGTAGTCGCCCTCGGCTTTGAAGGGACGGACCCGCTGGGTCTTCTTCAGCACGTCGTGCAGCAGGGGCCTGCTGGCCACCGAGTCCCAGAAGAAGCCTTCGAGATCACCACTGGCCTCCCGGAACCGTGCCTTCTGCGTGACGACCCCGACCGATGTGATGGTGTCGGTGATGGGGATCTGCCACACCCAGGTGTCGGTGAGCGGCAGGAAGTGGATGAAGATGTACTCGGCCTGGTTGGCGTCGTTCGCCAGGGCCTCCCGGTCGAGTCCCTCGAACCAGCTGTGCACGGCGTACTGATCGAACACCGGGTCGGGCACCTTGACCTTCAGCTGCCGACCGAGGAGGGTGCCGCGTCCGCTGGCGTCGACGACCATCCGGACCGCCACCTCCGCGGTCGACCCGCCGAGCCCGACCCGCAGCACCGGACGGGCGGTGTCGGCGAAGTCCACGCCGCGCACCCTCACCCCGGAGTACACCTTCGCCCCCAGGCTCTCCGCGTGCTTGAGCAGGATGTGGTCGAACCGGCCGCGGTCGACGTGGAAGGTGTGGTCGCGGTCCACGCCGATCTGATCGCGCTCGTTGAACAGCACGTCGGCGGCTCCGAGTCCGTGGTCGTGGACCTGGAAACCGAGCGGGTCCACCCCGTCCGCGTTGGCCGACGTCCACGCGGCGCCGTACTTGCGCGGAAAACCCGCTGACTCGATCTTGTCCATGGCGCCGATCTCCAGCAGCACCGGTGTGGTCGCCGGCACCAGGGACTCGCCCACGTGCTCCCGCGGGAAGAACTCGCCCTCGAAGACCGCGACCGACAGACCGGCCTTGGCCAGGTAGGACGCGGCGGTGGAACCGGCCGGGCCGCCGCCGATGATGCCGATGTCGTAGTCGAACGTCATCTGTTCTCCTGTCAGAGGGGACGTCAGAGGGGACGCCAGAGGAGACGCCAGTGGGAGGCGTCAGAAAGAAGCGTCAGAAGAAGGCGTCAGAGGGAGGCGGTCTGCGAGCGAAGGAGCAGGACCAGGTCGGTGATCGTCTCCAGGGTGCGGAAGTGTTCGCCGGTCATGTGCACGGGCGGGACGCGCACACCGTACGTCGTGCGGATGTGGGCCAGCAGGCGTGCGGTGCGCACCGAGTCCAGCACCCCCAGCTCCAGCAGCGGGCTGCCGGCGGTGATCAGGTCGGATGGCACGCCCGTCGCGAGGTCCTCTCGCACATAGCGGAGCAACTGGTCGAGCAGGGCCGTACGGTCAAGGTCCGTCATGGTTCCTCCGGGTGTCACAGTCGTGCCGAGGCACGCGCCACGAGGTATCGCGTCGGCAGTTCCAGCGGATGCCCGCCGGATGTGCGTTCCGTGGTGTGCAGGGCGATGTCGCCGTCGGCGACGACGTCGAATCCGCTTCCTTCGAACAGCAGCCGCAGGCGCCCGTCGTCCGCAGGGGCGATGCGGGTGCCGAAGTCGAAATGAGCCGCCAGCCCGGCCGTCTTCGGCAGCTGCGCGCCGCCGGCGAGCAGCTCGGCGACGTACCAGCCGGTGCGCTCGGTCAGCTCCTGGGCGAACAGCACGCCCGCCCTGCCGAGCAGGAGCCCGATGGTCGTCAGCATCCTTGCGCGGTCGTCCGGAGCGAGCTGATGCAGGACGCCGCGCATGTAGACGTTGACGTCACCGAACTCCGCGCGCAGAGCGGCGACCGTGTCCTGGTCGAGCAGGTCGGCGCGGCGATAGGCGACGTTGGGTGCCGCATGCGACGCGGCGGCCAGCTCCACCGCGGCCTCGGCGATGTCCAGTCCGACCACTTCCGGGAAGTGCCGCGCCAGCCACTGCGTCTGCCGTCCGCTGCCGCACCCGATGTCGACCAGGGGCAGCGACGGGTCGGCGTGGCCACGGAACAGCGGCAGGTGCCGCGCTGCTGTCAGCAGGGGAGAGGAGTCCCAGAGCGCCGCTCCCGGCTCGGCGGGCAGCGTCGACCAGAAGGCGTCCCAGGCCGCGCCCGTCACGCGTCCGCTCCCCGTGTCACCAGGCCACCGAGCACCGCGCGGTCGACCTTGCCGTTCGCGGTGCGGGGAAAGCCGCCGACCGTGTGCAGCGCGTCGATGGCCATGTACGGCGGCAGGAAGTCCGAGCAGTGCCGTCGCAGCTCGGCGAAGTCGGGCGCACAGCCGGCCTCGGGAATCACGAAGGCGTGCAACCGCGCGTCCAGGCCGGTGCCCAGGACGAGCACCACCGCGTCACGCACCGTCTCGTGCGCGACGAGCACGCTGTTCACCTCGGCCGGTTCGATCCGGTGGCCGCGGACCTTCGCCATGTCGTCGATCCGGCCCCGGTACTCCAGCAGACCGTCGGCGTCGTACCGGCCGAGGTCACCGGTACGGTACGGCCCGGCCTGCTGCTCCCCTCCCCAGTAGCCGAGCATGACGGTCGGTCCGCCGACCACTATCTCGCCGTCGTCCAGCGACACCGTGTCTCCCGCGACCGGTGATCCGATCGGGATGGCCTCGGTGCGCGCTAGATCGGCGGCCGTCACCTCGTACGAGGTGCACACATTGGTCTCCGTGGGGCCGTACCAGTTGAGCATGCGGACGCCGGGCCAGGCGCGGCGCAGTTCCTTCAGCGGCTTCAGCGGGAACAGCTCGCCCGCGAAGAGGCACACACGCAGTGCCCCCGGTCTGCGCTCCAGCAGCTCGCCGTACTCGGCCATGAGCACCAGGACGGACGGCACCGAGTACCAGACCGTGATCCGGCGTTCCAGCAGAAAGCCGACCAGCGGTTCCGCGGAGCGGGCGAGGGTCTCGTCGACGAGGTGTACCGACGCGCCGGCCCGGAAGGCCGCGTAGAGGTCGAAGACGGACAGGTCGAAGCTGAACGCGGCGTGGTTCGCCAGCCGGTCGGCCGCGGTGAGGTCCAGCTCCCGGCAGGCCCAGTCGACGAAGGCGAGCGCGTTCCCGTGGCTCAGGCAGACGCCCTTCGGTGTCCCCGTGGATCCCGAGGTGTACAAAATGTACGCCGGGTCGGACGGCCGGACGGGATGGTGGGCCGCCGAACCGCACGCCGCTTCCTGGACGAGGTCCGCGCAGGGGACGCAGACGATGCCGGGGACGTGATCGCCGTGGTCCGTGACGATCAGGGCCGGGCGCGCGTCCGCGGCGATCCGGGCGACTCGCTCCCGGGGGTTGCTCCGGGGGAGAGGGACGTGTATCGCGCCGCAGCGCAGCACCGCCTGGGCGACGGCCACCGCTTCGGTCGTCTTGTCCGTCCAGACGAGGACGCGGTCGCCCGGGCGGACGCCGCGGCCGCGCAGCGCGGCCAGATACGTGTCCGCGCGGGCGTCCAGCTCGCCGTAGCTGAGGCCGGCGGCCAGGTCCTGGACCGCGAGCGCGTCCGGCGTCCGGGTGGCGGCTTCGGCCACCAGGCTGTAGAGGCTCACAGTCCCATCTCCCTCGCGATGAGCCGGCGTTGGATGTCCGATGTGCCGGAGAAGGTGGTGGCGGGAACGGCGTCCCGCACCTCTTCCTCGATGCCGTACTCCGTCAGGACGGCACGGCCCCCGAAGATCCGGCCGGCGTCGAGCGCCGTGGCCACGGCGGCTTCGGACACGGCCAGCTTCGCCATGGCGACCCACAGGGAGGGGTCCTGGCCGTCGTCGATCTCGGCGCAGGCCCGGTAGAGCAGGAGCCGTCCGCTCTCCAGACGCAGCTTCATGTCCGCCAGCCGGTCCGCGACCGGCTGGAGATCGGCGAGCCGCTTCCCGAACTGCCGCCGTTCCCGCACGTGTCGGACGCATCGTCGGATCAGACGCTCCTGCTGGCCCAGGTAGATCGCGAACAGGCAGGACCGCTCCCACTGCATCGACGTCTGGAACACCAGTTGCCCCTGACCGGGGCTTCCCAGCACCCGGTCGTCCGGCACGAAGCACCGGGTGAACCGCACCTCGCCCGCCGGACAGGCGGTCAGGCTGGTCTTCTCCAGGGGGTCGCCCACCACCAGGCCCGGGGACATGCGGTCCACGGCGAACGCGGTCGAGCTGAAATAGCCGCCGTGCGGATCCGTTGTGGCATAGGTGACGTAGAGATCGGCGGCCGGGCCATTGCTGACGAAGCTCTTGACTCCGTCGAGCAGATAGCCCCCGTCGACCCTGGTGGCCCTGGTCGCCAACCGGGAGATGTCCGATCCCGCGTCGGGTTCCGTCATGGCGTTGCCGGCCATCAGTTCACCCGAGCACAATCCGGGAAGCAGCGCTTCCCGCGTCCTCGGGAGCGCGAACTCCAGAACCGGCCGGACGCAGGCGAAGAGATGGGCGCCCGCGGCGAAGAGCAGTCCGGTGTCCGCGCCGCCCGCGCTCGCCCCCTCGTACAAGAGGGCCGTGTCGAGAGCGCCGAAACCCGCACCACCGTGCTCCCGCGGGACGGCCGCGCCCAATAACCCGAGGCCGGCCAGTTGCTTTCGGATGTCCCCCGGCAATCCGGCGGCGGAAGACCCTGAGGAAAGGTGTCGCGCGGCTGTCCCTATGTGTGCGTACCGCTCCCGCTGTTCAGCGCTCAGGCTGAAATCCATGAGACGCCTTTCACGAAGCGATGGCCGGACGGGCCGAGGACCAGTGCGGATTTTCGGTGATCTCGATCACGGCGCAAGCGATATTCAGCCCGGGACCCACGCCGAGCATCAGGAAATGATCCCCGCGTCGCAGCTCGCCGGAGAGCAGAAGCTGTTCGAGCGCCACGATCTGGTCACTGGCACCGATATGGCCGACGGTGCGCCCCTGTTCCCACGTGGAAAGGGACATCGGCAGGCCCAGGGGTATCATCGCGCGCCCCGCGACGCGCTCGTGTGACCCATTGGCGTAGGCGACGCGAGAGACGTCGTCCATCGTGATTCCGGCTTCGTCGAGAGTGCGGCCGACGATCTCGTCCTGGGTGGCCACGAGTTTCAGCGGGCCGGCCGGGTCCCGGTCCGGGCCGCTCAGCCAGCGGTCCTTGGACTCGCCGAAGTCGAGCTTGTTCGGCAGGCCGGCCCCCGGGGGGAACAGGGGCTCGGGTCCGCGGTGCATGGCCTCGTACTCGGGGAGCGTGACCGCGTTGACGGACTTGAGCCGGGCGAAACCCCTCCGTCGACTGAGGACGACCGCGGACCCGGCGTCACCCATCACGAAATGCGGACTGAAACGCCAGCGTTCCAGCAGGTCCGAGGTGAAGTTGTCTCCGGAGGTGACCAGGGCCGCCTCGTGATCGGCCGAGGCCATCAGATGGCTCGCCGCGAGTTCCAGCGCGGAGAACATGCCCATGCAGCCCTGTCTGACCTCGGCGGCGGTGGCCCGACCCGCACCCGTGTGTCTCTGCACGTAGTACTGCGGACACCAGCCGTGCGGTCCCTGATACCAGACGCTGACGTAGAGCAATAAGCCGAGCGACGCGGGCTCCTGTCCGGCCCGTTCGAGCGCCTGCCGGCATGCCCGCACCGCCATCTCGGGGGCGGGGACATCGCCCGCGACGGTGACGCTGGTGATCCCGTATTCTTCCGCGGCGGTCCGGTCGATCAGTCCTCTTTCGACGGCCCATCCGATGGGGACGCGGTCGGGCAGAAAGGACCCCAGACCGCTGATCAGTACATCGGATGTCTTCATGACCCACCCTGGATTGTCTCGGTCGCGTGCGTGAAGAATTGCTCAGGAAATGACCGAGGGCACGACGAACGGAGCGTCGCAATCCCGGCCAAGTTTCCTGAGTCGACAGGAAGATGCGGGGGCAGCGCGGGGATCGGAGGAAATGAGGATCGGGCGTCCGGGATCAGGTCATGGGGCTGTGCCCCAGCCGTGGAACCCGCGACGGAGAAGAACAGGAAAAGAGTGCGCGAAAGTCCTGACTCGTTCCGGAACGTTGCGTCCTGTCAGTCCCCCCGAGGCGCATCGTTGTCACCTGAAGGGAGTGTGCAGACTCTTCTGTGCGCCGACTCGCTCATATGTCGCCCAAGGGGGTCCGTCACGATTCGACGGAAGGGCGCCATTCCTTTAAGTAAGGGTGCACTCCGTTCTGGTGGGCGTCAAGATGCCGGTGTTAATACATGGGGTGATAGGTGAGTAACGGGGACCATGAGGATGGAAGGGATATCACGGCACTTCCCGCGCGCCGGCGCTCGCGTTCCTCGGTCCGCGAGTCCGCCCGCTCCCGGGTCCGTCCGCCGGGCGGAACGCACCACCCGTGAGCGGTGTGCGGAGCCGCACGCACGCCGGCGAAGACACATTCCGCACGCCGTGTCCGCGGCGGGCACGCCCTCGCACATCCGACGCGCTCGGGCGCTGACGCGGCGGGCCGACGGCCGACATCCCCCTCGCCGCGGACAGTCCGGTGCCGCATGTGGTGGTCCCCGGGAGGCTTGGTGCGGACGGGGGGCGCGGGAACCCTCCTCCTGGTTCAATCTCCAGGAGTCGATATCACGCCTCGGGGAGCTGAATTGATGCAGGGTCTGGTGCGGGTACCTTTGGAGGGCGGCGGGGCGATCCTGGTGCAAGAGGTGAAAGGCGCACCGGAGTCCGACGCACCGGAGTCCGGCGGGCCGGTGAAGGCGGGCCGGATCGGTGACGCGGTACGCGACCTGCCCCGGACGCTTCAGGAATCACTGGTCCCTGTCCGTGAGGCGGCGCGGGCGGTACTGGAGCAGCTGAGCCGGACGGGTTCGCAGACGGTCGAGGTGGAGTTCGGGGTGAACCTGGCGGCGAAGTCCGGGGTGGTCATCACGAGTGGCGAGGCCGCCGTCCATCTGAAAGTCCGTGTGACGTGGGAGAAGGGCGAGAGCGGGGACAGCCGGCAGGACACCCCGTGAAGGCCCGGGGCGACCGTGCCGGGGCGGGGCTGCGATGAGCGCGGGTGAGGGACCGATGGCGGGACTCCTCGGGGACGGGGACGGGGAGGGGTTGGTCAACTCGGGCGGGCTGCCGGCGTACTCATCGGTGTTCCAGATCCTCGACGGGAACGGGGAGGTGGCCGGAGCCGGTTTCCTGAGCGACGAGGACACCGGCTTCACCTGCGCCCACGTGGTGCGTACCGCCGGCTCTTCCCCGGGCGGCCGGGTGGAGGTGGTCTTCCCCGGCCTGCCCGGCGCGCCGCGTGCGACAGCCGGTGTGGTGGCCGACGCGTGGCGGGCACCGGAGGCGGAAGACATCGCCGTCCTCCATCTCGACGCCGCTCCGGTAGGCGCCGGGGGTATGCCCATGGGTGTCGCGGCAGGGTGTCGGGGGCACCGGGTCCATTCGTTCGGCTTTCCCGCCCAGGCGCCGCAGGGCGGCCATTTCGGGTACGCCGAGGCCGGGGACCTGTTGCCCGCGAGCGGCGGCTCCGGGCGGCTGCTCCAGCTGTCGAGGGCCAACGATCTGACCACGGGCTTCAGCGGTGGACCCGTGGTCGACGGGGTGACCGGCCTGGTGATCGGCATGGTCACCGCCATCGCCGCTCCCGACTCCCACCTGAAGGGGCTGGGCATCGCCTATGCCACCCCGGCGGAGGTATTACGAGAGGTTCGGCCTCACCTGCCCGAAGTCCACGCGTGCCCGTATCTGGGGCTGGAGCCTTTCACGGTCCGGCACGCCGACTGGTTCCATGGCCGAGAGGCGGCCGTGCAGCGGGTGCTGGGGGCACTGGCCGGCAACCGACGGCTGGTGATGCTGCTGGGGCCCTCTGGTGCGGGCAAGTCCTCTCTGGTCAACGCCGGTGTGCTGCCCGCCCTGGCCGAGGGGGCGATCCCGGGCAGCGACGATTGGCTGACCCTGTCGGTCCGCCCCGGCCATGATCTGCTCGCGGAGCTGGAGGCGGCGGGGCTGCCCGGCGCCACCACCGAGGGCCTGCCGGCCGCCGTACGGGCCCGTCTGGACGCCGAGCCCGGACACGACCATCTGCTGCTGGTCATCGACCAGTTCGAGGAACTTTTCACCCAGCCGGACCCGCCAACGCGCCGGCCGGCCGACGACGGCGACGGGCCGGAACGGGCCCACGGCGGTTCGGAACGGGCTCACGATGAGCGGGAACGTGCCCACGGCGAGCGGGAACGTGCCCACGGCGAGCGGGAACGTGCCCATGGCGAGCGGGAACGTGCCCACGACGAGCCGGAGCAGGCCGACGACGCGCGCTTGAGCGCCGCCAGTCAACTCGTGGAGCTCGCCGGGGCGTATGTTCCCGTCACCGTGCTCCTGATCATGCGCAACGACTTCTACGTCCCGCTCGACGCCCTCGCCCCCGACCTGATGACCGCCGTCCTGCCCGGACTGTGCAACGTCCCCGCGACACTGAGCCGCCCCGAGCTCAAGGCGATCATCACCGGGCCCGCCGCAGCCGTGGGCCTGCCCTTGGAGAACGGCCTGGCCGACCGCATCGTCAACGACGTCCTGGAAGCCGGGCCGGGCAGCCGGCAGGCCCCCGTCACCTTGCTGCCGCCTCTGGAACTGGCGCTGAGTCAGCTGTGGGAGCGCCGCCGCCGTGAGGACGGTCTCCTCACCCACGCGGGTTACGAGAAGATCGGCAAGGTCACCGGCTCCCTGACGACCTGGTGCAACAGCGCGCTGAGCCAGTTGCCCGCCGAACAGCGGCCCACGGCGCAGCGCATCCTCACCGCGCTGGTACGCCCTGCCGACGACGCCAACAGCATCCCCGCCACCCGCCGGACGGTCCCCCTCACCCGCCTCCGCACCCTGGCCGCCGACCCGAACCTCCCGCGCCCCGCCGCCGATGCCGTCTTCGACTCCGTGCTGGCCGCCGTGTCCCGCTACCGCATCATCACCACCGGCACCACCACACCCCCCGGGGCGTCCCTCGGGGAACCGACGGCCGAACTCATCCATGACACGCTCATCCGCGACTGGGCCGATCTGCGTGACTGGGTCGCCCAGGACCACCAGTTCCAAGTCTGGCTCCTGCGCGCCGCCGAACAGCAGGCCCGCCACGCCAACAGCGGCCTTCCCGGGGACCTGCCGGACGGCTCCCTCCTCGCGGACGGCGAGACATGGGCGGGACAGCGCCCTCTCCCGGCCGAGATCACCGCATTCCTCCAGGCGGGCAGGCAGCACCAGCAGGCCGCCGTCCGCCGCACCAAGCGCCTCAACACCGTACTCGCCGGACTGCTGGCACTTGCCCTGCTCGCCACCGGCGTCGCCTTCTACCAGCAGGACGCCGCGGTGGAGGCCCAGCACGTGGCACAGTCCCGCCAACTCGCCGCGCTGTCCGCCGGCCTGGCGGTCACCGACCCCGACCTGTCCTCACTCCTGGCGGTCAAGGCGTGGCGGACGAGCCGGACCGAGGAAGCCGCCAGCGCCCTCTACGCCGCACCCGCTGTCCCCCTTCGCCGGCTCTTCGACGCCGACAGCGGCGTGAACGGAGTGGCGTTCGACCCGGACGGCGCGACCCTCGCCACCGGGAGCGAGGACGGCACGGCACGTCTGTGGGACGCGCGGTCCGGCAGATCCCGGATCACGATCACCGGCCACACCAAGGGCGTGTCCGCGGTGGCCTTCTCCCCGGACGGCGCGACCCTCGCCACCGGGAGCGAGGACGGCACCGCACGTCTGTGGGACGCGCGGTCCGGCAGATCCCGGATCACGATCACCGGCGACGCCCAAGGCGTGTCCGCCGTGGCGTTCAGCCCGGACGGTGCCACGCTCGCCACCGGCGGCCTGGACGGCACCGTACGCCTGTGGGACGTGAGTTCGGGCAAGCCCCGTCCGCCCGTCATCAAGCTGGGCTGGCGCGGGACGCTGACCGAGGTCGTGTTCAGCCCGGACGGCACGATGATAGCCACCGGTGGCGTGTCCCTGCCGCTGCCCGGAGTGCGAAACGCCGTGCGCGTGTGGGACGCGAGGACGGGAAAGCCCCGCAGGACGCTCGCGGGAAGCGACATCGCCCAGTCGGTCGCGTTCAGTCCGGACAGCGGCACCCTCGCCGTCACCAGCAGCACGGTCACCAGCGACAAAACCACGGTCGACACCAGCTCCGTGCGCCTGTGGGACATGAGGACGGGGGAGGACGTCACCCTCCCCGGCACCGTGAACGCGAGCGCGGTCGCGTTCAGCCCTGACGGCGCCATGCTCGCCACGGGGAACCTGGACGGTTCCGTCCGGCTGTGGAACGCGAAGAACGGCGACCCCGGCGCCACCTTCTACCCCGGCTCGGACCTGCTGTCGTTGACGTTCAGCCCCGATGGCACCACGCTCGCCACGGGAAGCAGCGATGGCACCGCACGTCTGTGGGACGTGAAGTCCACCCGAGCCCGTGCCACCCTCATCAGCGCCGACGAAGACCTCTCCGTCTGGTCCGTGGCGTTCAGCCCCGACGGCACCATGCTCGCCGCCGGGAGCGAGAACGGCGTACGCCTGTGGGACGGCAAGACCGGCGCGGCCCGCGGAATCCTCCGCAGCGATGACGGCATCGTGCATTCGGTGGTGTTCAGCTCCGACGGCGGCACCATCGCCACGGGAACCACCAAGAACGAGGAAGACACCGAGAGTTTCGTGAAGTTGTGGGACGTGAACACCAGGAAAGTCCGCACCGCCTTCACGGTCAAGGACGACGTCTGGGCGGTGGCGCTGAGCCCCGACGGCGGCACCCTGGCCACAGGAGGCCGCAATGGTGCCGTACGCCTGTGGGACGCGAGGACCGGCGCGGCGCGTGCCACGCTCACCGGCCCCGGCAAGCAGCCCAGCGTCTGGTCCGTGGCGTTCAGCCCCGACGGCACCATGCTCGCCGCCGGAACCGACAAGGGGGCTCGGCTGTGGGAGGTGAAGTCGGGCAAGGACCGAACCGAACTCTCCGGCCGGGCCGAGGAGATCTATTACGTGTCGTTCAGTCCCGACAGTGGCACTCTCTTCGGCGGCAGCAGGCAGGGTGTGCTCTACCGGTGGAACGTGGGGACGGGCAATGTCCTTTCCATCCCCATTCGGTCCACCGAGTCCATGTGGTCGGTGGGGCTGAGCCCCGACGGGGCCTTGTTCGCCGACGGGAGCATGGACGGCGCCGTACGCCTGTGGGACGTGCAGACGGGAAAGGTCCGCACCACGCTCACCGGGCACACCGACTTCGTCAACGCAGTGGTGTTCAGTCCCGACGGGACCCGGCTCGCCACGGGCAGCAGCGACGGCAGCGCACGCCTGTGGGTTCTGCCGCTTCGCGACGCGGGGAGGATCGCCGACTCCGTCTGCGACAAGCTCGACCGCGATTTCACCAAGGAGGAGAAGGCGCAGTACCTCCGGGACCAGGACCCCGCGCCGGTGTGTCCCGCTTGAACCGTGTTGCACATGGCCGCGAGGAAGCAGCCTCAAGCGGAGACTGCGCCTGGCACCGACCTGCGCGTTCGCCGAGACCCGGTGACCACGGGAGGGAGCGCCCGCGCCGCGGTCCCGGACCGGGGCCTGGGGTCCGTGCGCGGTCCGCCTAAGCTGGCGCGGTGACTGATGAGCAGGAGCGGGTGCAGCCGTCGGGAGTGTGGGCCACGGCGGTGGGGGTGGCCAGAGTGCGGGCGCTGGAGACCGGGCGGGAGAACGCGCTGTTCCGCGACCCTCTGGCACAGGCCTTCGCCGCCGCCGGCGGCCTGTGGCCCTCCTCGCCGCCACGGCCCGACGACGAGGCCGCGCGCCGCCGCCGGCTGGCCGTGTCGTTCTCCATCGTCATCAGGACGAAGTTCCTCGACGACCTGTTGCGGCAGGCCTCCGCGTCCGGGATCCGGCAGGTCGTGCTGCTCGGCGCCGGCATGGACAGCCGGGCCTTCCGGATGGACTGGCCCGCGGGCACCCGGCTGTTCGAGGTCGACACCGCCGCCCCACTGGACTTCAAGGCTTCGGTGCTGCGCCAGGAGCGGGCCGTCGCACGCTGCGAGCGGATCACCGTCGCGGTGGACCTGCGCGCGGACTGGCCGGGCGCGCTGGCCGCCGCGGGGCACGACCCGGCCTTGCCGACCGCGTGGATCGCCGAAGGACTCCTGATCTATCTGCCCGAGGACGCGGTGGAGCTGCTGCTGGCCCGGATCGGCACGCAGTCGGCGGCGGGCAGCCGGATGGGGCTGACGTTGGGCTCGCGTGGCGTGGTCGAGCGCTTCGGCGCGGACGCCGCACCGGGATCGGCGGCGTCCATGTGGGTCTCGGAGATGCCCGACGACCCGGTCGGCTGGCTGGCCGGGCACGGCTGGGAGGCCGAGAGTCGCACTCTGCGCGAGTGCGCTGCCGCCTACGGCCGCCCGATCGGCACCCCGCCGCAGCGCGAGGAGCGGCCCGGCGGACTGATCTCGGCGGTCCGCCGGTAGACCGCCTTCCCCGGCTCGGACCGGTCCACGGCGTCGCGACGTGCAGGCCCGTCAGGTGGGCCGCCCCGCCGGTCACCGAGGCGAGCGCCTGGTCGGCGCCGGTCCAGGAGAACACCTCCAGCGGCCCCCCGGGCAGGTCCACCCGGGCAGCATCGCGCTGACCGCTGACCGCTGACCGCTGACCGCTGACCGCTGACCGCTGACCGCTGACCGCTGACCGCTGACCGCTGACCGCTCACCGCGGCTCCGGCAGGGAGGCCGGCTCCGGCTGCGGTGCGGCCGCGGCGCACCCTGCCGTCGTCGTCGAACCTGCCGTATCCGGACCACGCAGCGCCCCACACAACTGCGCGCCCCCAGACCACTGTTAAATGTCGGACCATAGACAGGGCGATTAATGTTGGCTAGCCTCAAGGCCGTTGGGGACCGCATCGGGTGTAGTGCCCGGCGCGTGGGAGGAACGGAAGGGATGCGAATGCCAACCGATGCCGGACCGCTCAGCGGCGTGCGCGTGGTGGACGTGACCACCTCATATGCCGGCCCCACAGCGGCGATGTACCTGGCCGATCTCGGCGCCACGGTCATCAAGGTCGAGCGGCCGGGCGGTGGTGACGAAGCGCGCAGCTGGGGCCCGCCCTTCGTGGACGGGGCCTCGGTGTGGTTCGCCTCGGCCAACCGCAACAAACGGTCGTTCGTCCTCGACCTCCGCTCGGATCAGGGCCGCGATGTGCTGCTGCGGCTCCTGGACACCGCCGACGTCTTCCTGCAGAACATGAACCCGGCGAAGCTGACCCGCATGGGGATCGACGGCGAGACCCTGTGCGCGCGCAACCCGAAGCTCATCTACTGCGCCATCTCCGGCTACGGCCTGGACGGCCCGGACAGCGGACTGCCCGGCTACGATCTGGTCGCCCAGGCACGTTCCGGCCTGATGTCCGTCACCGGGGAGAAGGGCCGCAGCCCGCAGCGGGTCTCCACGGCGCTGTCCGATGTGGTCACCGGGATGTGCGCGGCGATCGCGATCAACGCCGCGCTGGTCCGCCAACGCGCGAGCGGCACCGGCGAGATCATCGACGTGTCCCTGCTCGACACCGACCTGGCCCTGATGGCACCGCGCATCGCGGCCTATCAGGCCGGGGACTCCGAGCCGGCGCCCAGCGGCGGGACGGACTCGGTGCTGGGCGTCTACCAGCCCTTCGTGGCTGCCGACCGGTCCATCGTGGTGGCCATCGGCAACAACGGGATGTGGCGCCGGTTCTGTGCGGCCGTCGGCCTCCCCGAGCTGGCCGCGGACCCCGCCCTGGCCGACAACGCCGGCCGGCGGGAGCAGCGGGACCGGATCATCGATGCGGTCGCGGCCCGGCTGGTGACCCGGCCTGCCGCCGAATGGCTGGAGACCCTCGGCGCGGCCGGCGTCCCGGCCGCGCTGGTCCAGACGCTCTCGGAGGTGGTCAAGGATCCTCAGGTCGTGGCCCGGCGAGCGCTCTTACCGGTTCCCGGCTCCGCCGACTCGATGTTCACCGTGCACAGCCCGTTCCGCCTCAAGTCCGTCGCGGAGCCGCGCAACGAGCGCTTCCCGGAGCTGGGTGCGGACACCACCACGGTCCTTGCCGAGCTGGGCTACAGCGACGAGGACATGGCCCGGCTCGCGGAAGCCGGCGTCGTTTTCGACGGCGGACGGCCCAAGGGCCGGAAGGCGGCGTCGTGACCGAGCTGCTCGTCCGTCGTGCCGGCGCCGTCGTCACACTGACGATCAATCGGCCGGACGTGTACAACGCGCTGCACACCGCCCTGCTCACCGCGCTGGCGGACGCGGTCGGCGCAGCCGCCGCCGATCCGGCGACGCGAGCCGTGGTCGTCACGGGCTCGGGACACAAGGCGTTCAGTGCCGGCGCCGACCTCAAGGAGATCGCCGCGATGGGTGCCGACCGCGCCCACCAGGTGATCCGCGCGGGCCAGCACGCGTTCCGGTCGATCGAGCGCGCGCCCGTCCCGGTCATCGCCGCGGTGAACGGCCTGGCCCTCGGCGGCGGGTTCGAGCTCGCGCTGGCGGCGACCTTCCCGGTCCTCTCCACGAACGCGTCACTCGGACTGCCCGAGTCGGGGCTGGGCCTGATTCCCGGGTACGGAGGCACCCAGCGTCTGCCGCGCGCCGTGGGGCGGCGGGTGGCGGCCCACCTGATGCTGACCGGAGCGCGGCTGGACCCCGACCGGGCCTACCACCTCGGCCTCACTCCGCTGCCACCGGTCGCGCCGGAGGATCTCCTCGCGACGACCGCCGAGATCGCCGAGAGGGTCGCGGCGCAGGGACCCGGAGCGGTCCGCTCCATCCTCAGCGCACTCGACATCGGTCAGGACGCGTCGTTGCAGGCGGGACTGGCGGCCGAGACCGGAATGGCGGCACTCGCGATCGCGGGCGCCGAGTCCGCCGAAGGCATCGGCGCGTTCCTCGAACGCCGTCCCGCGAGCTTCCCCGACCTGGAGGCACTGCCTTGAGCACCGAGCCGCTCGCGATGGACACCGACCCCAAGACCTACCTCGCGCTGCACGAACTCCTCGACGAACCGGCCGCCGACGAGGGCCTGACCTCGCGCGAACTGGAGGTTCGGGCGCTGACCCGGAACGTGGTCGCGCGCGAGATCGCCCCCCGTGCCACCGAGACCGACGCCACCCACGCCTTCGCTCACGAAGGCGTCCAGGCGCTCACCCGGGCGGGACTCGGGGGGCTGGTCCTCCCCGAACACCTGGGCGGCACCGGCGACACGAACGTCGCCTACGCCGTCGCGATGGAGGAGATCACCGCAGGCTGCGCCGCGACCAGCCTGGTCTTCATGACCCAGACGCACACGGCCTATCCGATCCTCCTGGCCGGCTCCGACGAGCAGCAGCGCCGCTACATCCCGGGTCTCGTCGACGGTACGAGATACGGCTCGATCGGTATCACCGAACCGGACGCCGGCTCCGACGTGGCCGCCCTCACCACCACGGCCACACCCTCCGGGGACGGCTGGTCCGTGAGCGGGCAGAAGACCTTCATCACCACCGGCGACCGTGCCGACGTCATCGTCTGCTTCGCCACGGTCGACCGTGCCCTCGGCCGCCAGGGCATCACGGCGTTCATCGTCGAGGGCGACTGGCCCGGCGTCGCGCACGGCCGGCCGTTCGACAAGCTGGGCATGCACGGCTCCAGTACGGCCGAGCTGTTCCTCGGTGACGTTCCCGTGCCCCGGGAGAACCTGCTCGGCAAGGAGGGCGGCGGCTGGCCGATCGTGATGCGTTCGGTCGTCAAGACCCGGATCAGCGCAGCGGCGCAGGGCGTCGGTCTCGCTCGCGCCGCCTACGCCCGCACGCTGGCGGCATCGACCCGGCTCCACGGTCACAGGCTCCCCGACGAGCACACGTTCGCGCTCGCCGATCTGCGCGGACGGATCCTGCAAGCCCGGCTGCTGCTGCACGCCGTCGCACGGCAGGCGGACCGCGACCCGGATATCGCGCCGGCACTGATCGGCATCATGAAGCAGACCTGCACCGACCTCGGATTCCAGGCATCCGTGGAGGCCACCCGCATCCTCGGGCCGCACGGAGACCTCACCGCGCTCGGCGTCGAACGCTGCCTGCGCGACGCCAAGGTCACCCAGATCTATGACGGCACCAACGAGATCCAGCGGCTGCTCATCGGCCGCGAGACCGTCCGGGCGATGAAGGAGCTGGCATGACGGGCAAGGAGAGTCTCGACGGCAAGGTCGCGATCGTCACCGGCGCCGGCCGCGGACTCGGTCGCTCGATGGCGCTGGCCCTGGCCCGGGCCGGGGCCCGAGTCGCGGTCGCGGCCCGCACGGCCGCCGAACTCGACGCGTTCGTCGAGGAGACGGAGCGCGCCGGCGGCAAGGCGTTCGCCTGCCCCACCGACATCACCGACGAGGACTCGGTCGAGCGGATGGTCCGTGCGGTGACCGGCAGGTTCGGCCGGGTCGACATCCTGGTCAACAACTCCGGGATCGTGGCGAGCACGCCGCTGGTCGACCAGCCGGCCGAGGAGTGGGACCGCGTCATCGCCACCAATCTGCGCGGCACCTACCTGGCCACCCGCGCGGTCGGCCGGCACCTGCTGGCCCAGGGCTCCGGGAAGGTCGTCAACATCGCCTCCAACTTCGCGCTGCAAGGAGTGGCCGGCCACGCGGCGTATTCGGCGTCCAAGGCCGGCGTCATCGCCTTCACCCGCTCCATGGCGATCGAATGGGCACCGCACGGCGTCCAGGTCAACGCGATCGCGCCCGGCTACTTCGCCACCCCGCTCAACGCCGGGCTCCGTGCGGATGCGAACACCCTGGCCAAGGTCGTCCGGGCGATTCCCGCGCGCCGCATGGGCGAGCCTGACGAACTCCGGCCGTGGCTGCTGCTGCTGACCGGTCGCGCCTCGGACTTCATGACCGGCGAAGTCATCGTCATCGACGGCGGGCAGAGCGTCCGCTGAACCCGGGCGCCCGCACGGACACCGAGCACGAACAGGCAGGAGAGCCGTGAGCCACAGCAGAAAGACCGTCGCCGTCGTCGGCGCCGGGACGATGGGGTCGGGGATCGCCACGGTCATGGCCCGCGCCGGACACACCACGATCCTGTTCGACATCGACGAGGCCGGCCTGCGGCGAGGTGTCGACACCGTCCACGGCTTCTTCGACAACAGCGTCCGGAAGGGCAAGTTGAGCGCCGGACAGGCGTCGGCCGCCAAAGCGGCCCTGAAGGGCACCACCTCCCTGGCCGACCTGGCGTCGTCCGAGGTGGTCGTCGAGGCGGTGTTCGAGAACCTGGACCTGAAGAAGGAGATCTTCGGGCAGCTCGACGAGATCGTCTCCGAGTCGGCCCTCTTCCACACCAACACCTCCACGCTCTCGGTGACCGGCATCGCCTCCGGCTCCAGGATCCCGGGGCGCGTGGTCGGCACCCACTACTGCAACCCGGCACCGCTGATGAAACTGGTCGAGGTGGCCGACGGGCGGCACACCGCCGACTGGGCGCACCGGGCGACCCTCGAATTCCTCGGCTCCCTCGGCAAGACCGGCGTGGTCACCAAGGACCGCCCCGGCTTCATCGTCAACCGGTTCCTCATCCCCTGGGAGAACTCCTGCATCCGCGCCCTGGAGGCCGGCCTCGGCACCAAGGAGGCGATCGACTCCGCCGTCCCGGGGGCCCTGGGGCACCCGATGGGGCCGTTCCGGCTGCTCGACATCGTCGGCATGGACATCCACCAGCAGGTCGCCACCCGCCTCTACGAGCAGCTGCGCGACCCGCGTTTCTTTCCGCCGCCGATGGTCGAGCGGATGGTCGCGGCCGGCGACCTCGGGCGCAAGACCGGCCGCGGTTTCTACGAGTACGGCGACACCCGCCTCTTCGGTTCCTGAGGAGTTGCGCATGAACACGTCTTCCGTCCCCGACCTGGCCACGATCGGCCTGCTCGGGTTCGGCACCATGGGGGCCGGCATCGCCCAGGTGATGGCCGCCTCGGGCCGCCGCGTCGTCGTCCTGGAGACCGACCGAGCACGCCTCGACGAGGGCTTCGCGCTGGTCGGCGCATCCCTCGATGCGGGCGTCACCCGGGGCCGGCTCAGCGAGAACGCCAGAACGTCGGCCCTGGCCCGGATCACCGGCACGACCGAGATCCGCGACCTGGCCGGCGTCGAGGCGGTGCTGGAGTCGGTCACCGAGAACGGCGAGCTCAAGAAGGCGCTGCTGACCCGGGTCGCAGCGCTCGTGGGAGAGAAGATCCCGATCCTCACCAACACCTCGGCTCTCTCGGTCACCGACCTCGCCGCCGGACTGCCGAACCCCGCACGGGTCGCCGGCCTGCACTTCTTCAACCCGGCTCCGGCCATGCGCACCGTCGAGATCGTCCGTGCCCTGCACACCGGCGAGGATCTCGTCGACAGGCTGTTCGCGCTGGTCGAGACCCTCGACGGCAAGGACGCGGTCCTGGTGAAGGACCGTCCCGGCTTCCTGGTCAACGCTCTCCTCATGCCGTACCTCAACGATGTCGTCCAGGAGTACGACGACGGGCTGGCCTCCGCCGAGGACCTCGATGCGGCCCTCAGACTCGGTCTCGGCTACAAGTCCGGTCCCCTGGAGATGCTCGACATGATCGGCCTCGACGTCCATCTGCACGCCACCGAAGCGGCCTACCGGGCCACGCTCGACCCCCGCTACGCCCCGCCGCCCCTGCTGCGCCGGATGGTCGCCGCCGGAATGCTCGGGGCCAAGAACGGCCAGGGTTTCCGCACCGGAGAGGAGGGCGGCCGATGAGCGCCCCCACATACGAGGACATCCTCACCAGCACCGACGGGCCGGTGCTCACCATCACCATCAACCGGCCGGAAGCGGGCAACAAACTCCGCCCCCGGACCTGCCTGGAACTCCACCACGCGTTACAGCGGCTGCGCATGGACCCGGAGCTGCGCGCGGCCGTCCTGACCGGCACCGGCGAGAAGTTCTTCTGCATCGGCGGCGAACACGATCCGGTCACCTCGCTGGACCAGTCCCAGGTGCTGCCGATCGTCGACGTCTACCAGGCGATCGACACCATCCCCAAACCGGTGATCGCCGCGGTCAACGGCTTCGCGGTGGGCGGCGGCAACGTGCTGCACACCGTCTGCGACCTGACGATCGCCGCCGACCACGCCGTCTTCCGGCAAGTCGGCCCCCTGGTCGGCAGCTTCGACGCGGGCTACGGCTCCTGGTACCTGGAGGACACCATCGGCCGTAAACGCGCCAAGGAGATGTGGTACCTCAACAGGAAGTACACCGCCCCGCAGGCACAGGAGATGGGACTGGTCAACGAGGTCGTCCCGGCGGCCGAGCTGCGTGACCGCGCGGCCGAGGTCGCCCGCGAGATCACCCTGCGCAGCCCGCTCGCGATCGGCGCCATGAAGGGAGCGTTCTCCGCGCGCCACAACGGCGTGTCCGGGCAGGCCCGGATGGCTCACGACCAGCAGCTCTCGCTCTACCTCCAGACCCGGGAGGCGCATGAGGTCGGCACCGCCTTCGGCGAGCGCCGGGAACCGCAGACGGGGAGCTTCTGGACATGAGCTGGCGCGGACCCGTCCTCGACGAAGAACAGCGTGCTCTCGCGTCGATGCTGGACGCCCTCGCGGCCACGCGCGAGCGTCCCACCGATGAGGACCAGGGCGCCGTGGCCGGGCTCGTCGCCGAACTCGCCGAACTCGGCGTGTGGACCCTCGGCACGGCGGAGGCGGCCGGAGGGGGCGGCGCCACCCGGCTGACCACGGCCGTCGCCTTCGAGCGCCTCGGCCGGACCTGGCCCGCGCTGGGGTGGGCCGCCGTCCAGGCACACGCCGCCGTCGACGTGCTGGCCGGCGACGACAGGTTCACGGACCTGGTCGGTCTCCTCCACGGCGGAAGCGCCGCGGTGGCCGTGGTCGACGCGGCATCGGCACACGTGCGCCTGTCCTGGCAGGGCGACCGCCTCGTCGGTGCCGTCGACCGGGTGGACGCCGCGCACGTCTCGCCGCACCTGCTCCTGCTCACCGGGGACGACAGCGGACTGCTCGTGCCGGCGGAGTCGACGACGGTCGCACCGGTGCGCCGTACCGGGCTCGACGGAGCGCTGACCCGCGCCGTGAGCGTCGATGCCCCGGGCGCCGCCGTACGGACACTCGAAGGAGTCGATGCCGCCGCGGCGCGGGCACGGCTCCGCCTGGGCGCCGCCGCGGTGGCGGCCGGTATCGCGGGCGCCGCCGCCGACGAGGCGCTGGGGTACGCGCGGAGCCGCCGTCAGTTCGGGGGCACGCTGACGGAGATCCCGACGGTGCGCCAGTCGCTCCTCGCGCAGGCCGGCCGGGTCACCATGATCCTGCACGCCGCGTGCGCCGCGACCGGCGACCCGGTGCAGCCGGCCGCCGCGGCCCGCGCGGCCTGCGACGCCGCGATCGAGGTCACGGCCGCCGCACTGCAATCGCACGGCGGCTACGGCTACCTGACCGAGTACCCGGCCGAGCGGCACCTTCGCGACGCCGTCTCGCTGCGGGCCGCCACCGATGCCCACACGACGGGTGTCGCCGCCGCGCGAGCCCTCGCGGGGATCGTCTCGTCTCCGGCACTGCGGAAGGATGCGCCATGACCGCCACCGGCAACCGCGGTTCCCTGGCCGGGAAACTCGACGCCCAGGTCACGCCGATCGACGAAGAGACCGCCGCCCACTGGCGGGCCGAGGGATGGTGGGAGGACCGCTCGCTGCGCTCCCTCCTCACCGAGGCCGCCCGTATCCACCCGGAGCGGGTCGCCCTGGTCGGACGCCGCAGCGACGGCGGCCGGGTGGAGCGTACCTACCGCGAGTTCGACCGGAACGCCCACCATGCCGCGAGCGTGCTCGCGTCCCTGGGGGTCGGCGCCGGCGACGCCGTCGCGCTGATGCTTCCGAACTGGGTCGACTATCCCGAGATCGTCTTTGGTGTCAACGAGATCGGCGCGATCTACTCGGGGATCCCGGTCGCGTTCGGAGAACGCCAGGCGGCGGCGATCCTGCGGCACAGCAAGGCCAAGGTGCTGGTCGTCCCACGCCGGTGGCGCAGCGGGCAGCACCTCGAACTCTCCCGCGGACTGCGCGAGAAGATACCCACGCTGGAGCACGTCGTCGTGCTCGACGACGACGGCTCCGGCCTGCGCGAGGGCGAGTCCCTCTGGTCGTCCCACGCCGACGCGCCCGCGGTGACCTTCCCCGACCCCGATCCCGACCGCATCTGCTATCTCGGCTTCACCTCCGGTACGACGGGTGCACCGAAGGGGGCGATGCACAGCCACAACACGCTGCTGTACGCGGCCCGCCGGCAGGCCGAACATGTGGGCCGGGCGGCGTACGGCGACCCGGTGGTCCACCTCGTCGCCACACCCGTGGGGCACCACACGGGCTTCGTCTGGGGGATCCTCTTCACCGCGATGCTCGGCGGCCGCGCCGTCCACGTCGACCACTGGAGCCCCGCCTGGGGCGCCGAGGTCATCCGGGAGGAGGGCGTGACCACGTTCTTCGGCGCGCCGACCTTCTTGCAGGACATGATGCGCACCGATCTGGCCGCCGACCCGGACTGCCCGCTGACCTGCCTGGTGATCGCGGGTGCCCCGGTGCCGCGCAGCCTGCCCGCGCAGGCCGGAGCGGCGCTCGGGGCCTACGTCGCTCCCGCCTGGGGAATGACCGAGTGCAGCATCCTCACCTCCTGCACCCCGGGCGAACCCGACGGCATCCAGCGGACGGACGGCTCACCGTTCGCAGGCTCAGCGGTCAGGGTCGTGGACGGCGACGGCAACGACGTGCCGGCCGGGACGGTCGGCGAGCTGCTGATGCGCGGCCCGGGGGTGACCTACGGCTATTACGACCGCCCGGACGCGACCGGGGAGTCGTACCTGCCGGGTCTGTGGTTCCGGACCGGGGACCAGGCCAGCATCGACGAACACGGCTGGCTCTCGGTGGCAGGCCGCAGCAAGGACATCGTCATCCGGGGCGGCGAGAACATCCCGGTGGCGGATGTGGAGTCACTGATCTTCGACCACCCGGACGTGATCAACGTGGCCGTGATCGGGATTCCGGACGCACGCCTCGGTGAAAGGGTCTGCGCGGTCGTCCAGGTCGGCGAAGGAAGCCCGGAGATGACCGTCGACACGCTCACCGCGTACCTGGTCGGACAGGGCCTCTCCAAGCACTACCTGCCCGAGCGGGTCGTCAACCTCGCCGAGCTGCCGATGACACCCAGTGGCAAGGTCCAGAAGTTCAAGCTGAGGGAAACCTTCCGATGACTGCTGTCCTCCCACTGCGGGGCGTCAAGGTGCTCGACCTCTCCACCCTGCTGCCCGGCCCCCTGGCCACGCTGATGCTCGCCGACGCGGGAGCCGACGTCATCAAGCTCGAACGGCCCGGCCGGGGCGACGAGATGCGCGGCTACGAGCCCAAGTTCGGCGAGGCCAGCGCCAACTACGCCATCCTCAACCGCGGCAAGCGCGCCTTCGCCGTCGATCTCAAGGACCCGGCGCAGCGCGACCGGGTTCTGCGACTGGCGGCGGAGGCCGACGTGGTGATCGAGCAGTTCCGGCCGGGCGCCGCGGACCGGCTCGGGCTCGGCTACGACGCCGTCAAGGCCGTCAACACCAAGGTCGTCTACTGCTCCATCAGCGGCTATGGCGCCTCCGGTCCGCAGGCCGCCCGGGCCGGCCACGACCTGAACTATCTGGCCGAGTCAGGGCTGCTCGGCGTCGTCACCGACGCGACCGGCGCGCCGTCGCTGCCGGTCACGGTGATCGCCGACATCGCCGGAGGAACCTACCCGGCGGTCGTCAACATCCTGCTGGCCCTGCGTCAGTCCGAACAGACCGGGCAGGGCGGCCACGTCGAGATCTCCATGACCCACAACCTGCAAACCCTGGCATACGGCTATGTCGCCACCCACCAGGCCGGCGGAGGCTGGCCGCGCCCGGGGGCCGAACTGCTCACCGGCGGCAGCCCCCGCTACCACATCTATCCGACCGCCGACGGCCGTCACATCGCCTGCGCCGCTCTGGAGCAGAAGTTCTGGGAGCGGCTCACCGTGCTGGTCGGGCTCCCGGAGCGGTTCCGCGACGACACCGGCCGGGAACAGGCCGTGATCGCGGAACTCACGGCCCTCTTCGCCGCCCGGCCGGCCGATCACTGGCGCCGCCTGTTCGACGGCGAGGACGTCTGCACGGTGGTCGTCGCCACCTGGGACGAGGCGGTCGACGCCGGGCTGGTCGACGTGGCCGCCCCGGAACGCGTCGCGCGGCCGGACCGGACGGGCGCGTCGTTCCCGGCGCTGCCCAGCCCGGTCGTACCCGGACTGCGGCGGGTGGGCGACACCCTCCCCTATCCCGCCCTCGTCCCGCTTCCCGACGGCAGGCTCTGGGCCTGAGCGCTCCTGACCGCGTCCCGCAGAGCAAGGAGTTCCGCAGCCATGCGAGCAATGCTCGTCAAGCAGTTCGGCCCGCCCTCCGCCCTGGTCTTCGAAGAGGTCCCCGACCTCGTGCCGGGGACCGGTCAGGTGGTCGTCGAGGTCGGCGCGGTCAGCGTCAACTTCCCCGACATCCTCGTGGTGGAGGGCACCTACCAGACGCTGCCGGAACGGCCGTTCAGCCCCGGCAAGGAGGCCGCAGGCCGGGTGATCGCGGTCGGTGCGGGCGTCGACCGCGTCGAAGTCGGCCGGCGTGTGCTCGCGCTGGTCGAGTACGGCGCCTACGCGGAACAGCTGCTCGTCGCCGAGGAACTCGTGACCGTGCTCCCCGACGCCGTCTCCTGCGAACAGGCCGCCGCGGCCGGACTCGTCTGCACCACGGCCCATTTCGGACTGCACCGGCGCGCCCGGCTCCGCGCCGGGGAGACGGTCCTCGTCACGGGTGCCGGCGGCGGTGTCGGGTCGGCCGGCGTCCAGCTGGCGAAGGCGGCGGGCGCCCGGGTCATCGCCCTCGCCCAGGACGCGGCCAAGGGCGACCTCGCCCGCGCCCAGGGCGCCGATCTCGTGCTCACCTCCACGCCCCGGACGCTGCGTGACGACCTGTTGGCCGCCACGGACGGCCGGGGTGTCGACGTCGTGCTGGAGATGCTGGGCGGGGACTATCTCACCCAGATCATCCGGGCCACTGCCTGGGAAGGCCGTATCGTCGTCGTCGGCTTCGCGTCCGGCGGCCAGAACCCGATCAAGCCGGGGCACCTCCTGGTCAAGAACATCAGCGTCGTCGGCCTGCAGAGCAGCGACTACCGGGAGCGCGACCCGGAGCTGATGCGAGCCACCACAGCGGAGATCCTCGGCCTGCTGGCCGACGGGCGGCTCGATGCCGCCATCGACACGACGTTTCCCCTCGCCCGGGCCGCCGAGGCACTCGGGTACGTCAAGGACGGCAGAGCCAGGGGCAAGGTCGTGCTCACCACCGGGCCGGCCCGTCGGCGCCCCGCCGGCCGGGCGGCCCCACGATGACGTCCGCCTTCCTCTCCGCAGCGGTCCGCACCCCGTCCGGCCGGTACGCGGGCCCCGGCGCCGCCGCGCTGCGCAGCGGCGTCGCACAGGGGCTCGCCGTCGTTCTCCCGCACGTCCCCCCAGGATCGGAGTACCGATGTCCCTGCCCAGTGAAGTCGGCGTGTACGGCGGTGGCCGGATGGGAGCCGGCATCGCGCACGCCTTCCTGCTCGCCGGCGCGCACGTCACCATCGTCGAGGCCGACGCCGACGCCGTCCGTGCGGCACGCGACCGGGTGGGGGACAGCCTCGCGAAAACCGCGAAGCGGGACCGGCTCACCGAACCCGCCGACACCGTCCTGGCCCGCTTGACGGTCACCGCGGACCCCGCTCCGCTCGCGGCCTGTTCCCTGGTGATCGAGGCCGTTCCGGAGTCCGTGGAACTCAAGGCGGCCGTCCTGACCCGGGTCGAGCGGCTCACGTCCGAGGCGTTCCTGGCCACCAACACCAGCTCGCTGTCCGTGGACGGCCTCGCAGCCTTCCTGAAGCGGCCGGAGCGCTTCATCGGGCTGCACTTCTTCAACCCGGTTCCCGCCAGTGAGCTGGTCGAGGTGGTCGTCGGTGCCGGGACCGGCGACGAGCTCGCCGCCGCCGCGGTCACCTGGGTCGAGGCCCTCGGCAAGACCGCGATCACCGTGACCGACTCACCGGGATTCGCCTCCTCCCGCCTCGGCGTGGCCCTCGCGCTGGAGGCGATGCGGATGCTGGAGGCCGGGGTCGCCACGGCCGAGGACATCGACACCGCGATGACCTTGGGCTACAAGCACCCGATGGGACCGCTGCGTACGACGGACATGGTCGGCCTCGACGTACGCCTGGCGATCGCCGAACACCTGGCACGTGAACTCGGTGACCGGTTCGAACCTCCCGCGATCCTGCGGGAGAAGGTCGCCCGCGGAGACCTCGGCCGCAAGACGGGCCAGGGCTTCTACCGCTGGTGAGCCGGTGCGTCAGTCGCGCCGGCCGATGTGCTCCTGGAGGTAGGTCAGGTGGGTCACGATCGCCGCCTCGGCCGCCTCCGGGTCCTGCTCGGCGATCGCGTTCAGGATCGCGGCGTGCTGCTTGACCGTCTCCCGGCCCACCTCCTCGGACAGGTCGAGATAGTGGACCGGCTCGGTGGTCTGGTGCAGTGCCGCGACCAGGCCGGCGAGCGCCCGGTTCCCGGACGCGCGCGCGATGGCCGTGTGGAAGCGCCGGTCGAGTTCGGGGATGTCCGGGTCGTCGACCGACGCGGACTTCTGGCGGGAGACGATCTCGGTCAGCTCCGCCAGATCGGCGTCGGTCCGGTGCTCGGTGGCCAGCCGGACGGACGGGACCTCCAGGTAGCGGCGGACGTCGGCCACCTCCTCGAACCGGATGCTGCCGAGGGCGAGCAGGTTCTGCACCGCATCGGTCAGCACGTCGCCGAGCGACTGGTAGTCGACCGACTGGACGATGTTCCCGCCCCGCGCGCCCGGAACCTTGACGATCAGGTGCTGGGACGCCAGCGCGCGGAGAGCCTCGCGCAGCGTGGTCCGGCTGACCCCGAACTGCTGGGCGAGCACTGTCTCCGGAGGGAGCATCTCGCCGACTTCGAGTTCGCCGGAGAGGATCGCGGCTCTGATGGTCTCTTCCACCTGCTGGCGAGGACGCATGACCGCCCGTCCGATCACCTTTCGAGCCTCCGAGGGGTCGCCTGCTCGTGTCATGCCTGTCCTTCGGTCGTTGCGCGGCGTGGTGGGTCCGCCGGATCCGCATGTCGCTGTTCCGGATGCTAATGTCCGACATTAGCAGCTCGTGCGGCCGCCTCCCCGCGCCGGCGTGACCGGCGGGCCGGCGAGAAGCCGGGCCAGCGAACGCGCGGTCGTGCCGGCGCCACCGGTCAGCACCGTGTCTTCCACAAGCGCCGCCCTGTCGGCGGGGACCGACCGCGCCGCGTTCGACCGGAACTTCGCGACCAGGTCGTCGGCCGGCATCGCGCCGGACGTCGCCGGGTCGAAGGACGACTCCCTCTCCTGTCCGGACGCCAGGCGCACCCGGACCCGGGCGCAGACCGGGCCGAGTGAATCGTCGACGGTGGTCGTCAGCCGGTCGACGAGCCGACGCGTCTCGGCGTCGGCGGGTCGTCGCAAGGGATCGTCGAAGTCGGCGACGGACACATGCCCGGTGGCGAGCGCACGGGCGACGCAGTACGCGGTGCTGAACCTGGCGGCCTGCGAGTCGCCGGGCACGGCCGGCCGGAGCGCGAGTCCCGCGGCCAGAGGGCCGATCGTCACCTGCACGGCCTCGATCCGGTCACCGCCTCCGACCGTCTCGCGCAGCCCGAGTGCCGAGCGAATGGCACCGTGGATGAGGTAGCAGCACGGGTACGGCTTCGGTACGACCCCTTCGACGGCGTCGTCGCACCGGTCGTCCCAGCGCAGCAGCGCCAGCGCGTCCGGGCCCAGCAGTCCGGCGACCAGACCGTCTCTGGCGGTGAAGCCGCGGGGAGCCGAGATGCCGGACCCGGACAGCAGCGCCGCCCTGGTCGCGTTCGCCGTGCCGAGCCCGACCTGGACCGGCTTGGTGTCGGTCCCGAAGCTCGCGGTGAGGCCCATCGCGGTTGTCGCCGCCAGCTCCGCGGCCGTGGCCGCCCGCCGAACGTCCCTGGCCAGGATCCAGCCGCCGGCCGCCGCCGCGACCACGGAGCCCAGCACCGCGGTCGTGTGGAAGCCCGCACCGTTGAGCATCGGGCCGAGCCGTTGACCGAACGCGGTGCACCGGAGGCCGAAGGCGTAGGCCTGGAGGAACCGTTCGAGGCTGAGGTCTTCGCGCTCCGCCAGGGCCAGGCAGACCGGCACCAGGACGCTCGACACGTGGACCAGCGAAGCACCGTGGGTGTCGTCGAAGTCGAGGGCATGGATCGCCGCCGCGTTCGCGGCGCTCGCGGTGATCGCGTCCCCTCGTCCGGCACCGATCAGCTGCGCCTCGGCCGGCGACGCCGCCAGCCCGCGCAGCGCCGTCGGGGCGGGGTGCGGATGGCCCGCAAGCCCTGCTCCGAGCGCGTCCAGCACCAACAGCCGCAACCGCCGTGTCGCGACGTCGCCGGCGAGCGACGCCGGGAACAGCGCGAACTGTTCCTCCAGGTCCAAGGGTCAACTCCCGTCTCGTCCGGGTCCGCTGATCGGACGGAGGACCGACTCCCGGCGCGCGCCGGTGAAGGCCCGCTCGGGGGACGCGGCGAACTCCGGCCGGACCGCCGAGATCCCGATGTGGGCGAACGACCCGTCCAGACCCGCGTTCGTGCCCCACCACCAGGAGCCGTCGCGGCCGCGCGCCTCGTCCGCCGCCTTCGCGAGGTCCGAGGGCTCGTCGAACCAGGCCACGTGCAGGTACGGCGTCTCGTCGGTGGTGGGGACCGGCGGGAGCGGCTCGTGCAGCGGGGTGATCAGGTCACGCGTCCAGTCGGTGATCTCGTCGGCCCACCGGTCGAAGCCCCAGGTGCTCACGTACTCGGGGGTCGAGAGCGCATCCGCCGAGCCCAGCAGCCAGACCGCGAGGTAGCTCACCTCGACGTCCAGTGCGCAGGCCTTGAAACGCTGCACGTTCTCGAACAGCGGGAGCGAGAGCATCTGCGCCGTCTTCGGGCCGTTGTACCAGTCGTTCCACTCCCGTTCGAGGACGGCGCTGCGGAAGTTGCAGCCGACGGCGTACACGATGCTCATGCGTCCCCACCCCCGTGCCCGGCGCCGGAGCCGGCACTGTCCAGGTCCGCCGGGATCGACGCGCCGGCCCGGAACCCGAAGACCAGCGCGACGGCGAGGCCGCCCACGTACCCGCCGCGGGGACCGCCCTGGATGCCGCCGGCGCAGCCTCCGGCCGCGTACAGACCGCGCAGCGGGGCGCCGCCCGGGTCGAGGACGCGCGCGTGTTCGTCGGTGCTGATGCCGCCCATCGTCAGGGTGATGCCCGGAACGACGCGCAGCGCGTGCAGCCGGCCGGCGATCTTCACCGTGGTCGTGTCCTCGTTGTGTGCCGCGATCGACGCCCGCAGCTCCGCGCCGTCCCAGCCGCTCGCCGCGGCCAGGCCGCCCGGGTCGTCCGCCTGGAGGTACGGGCCGCCGCGGTCGACCAGATCCGGGTTGGGCACCGGAGTGCCGTACGGGTCGTCGGTCCCGGCCGTTTCCCACAGGGTGTCGTCGAACACCACGCTGAGACCACGTACGTCCTCGTGCCGTATCAGCTCGTTGACGAGCTGGACCCCGTTCTCCGCCCGGGTCGCCACGCGCCGTCCGCGGCGATCGACGATCAGCCCCTTCAGACACAGCTTGTCGACCGGCGGATACGGCCAGAGCATGTCGTTCTCGAACGCGCCGGAGGAGACCATGTGCCCGTACACGCGCCCGAGTCCGACCGCGCCGGCGCCGTTCTCCAGGGCCAGCCGGATGCCGGTGCCCGTCGACGCGGTCGACGCGCGCAGGAACGCACGGTCGGCCACGGGCCCCACGTACCGGGTCAGCAGCTCGGGGTTGTTCTGGAAGCCGCCGTCCGCGAGCAGGACCGCGTCGGCGGTGAAGTCCCGCTGCTCCCCGAGTACTTCCGCGCCGACCGTCCAGCCCCCGCCCGAGCGCCGCAGCCCGTTGACGACGGCCGACAGCACGACGGCGACCCCGCGCTCGGCCGCCGCCTTGTAGAGCAGGCGGACGGCCTGGTCGGGGCCGCGCTCGGCCATGTGCCGCCGCCCGATGCCGATCGGCTTGTGCGGGTGGACGGCGTGTTTCATGTACGGCACCTCGGCCGACTTCGGCCGGATGTCCACGCCCTGGAGTCCGAACCACTCCAGTGCTTCCCGGGAGCTGTCCGCCAGGGCGCGGGCGAGCGCGGGGCCGGCCTCCCCGTCGGTCTCGCTCATGATCGCCCGGAGCAGGACGTCCGGGGGGTCGTCCATGGGCCGCCAGGCGACGTGCAGTAGCCCACCGCTGAGGCGTGCGCTGCCGTTTCCGCCTTCCGTCGCTCCTCGTTCGAGGACGGTGACCGACATCCCCGCCTCGGCGGCCCGCAGAGCTGCAACGAGCCCGGCCAGACCGCCTCCCACCACAACCAGACGTGCCATCACGACCCATCCCCTCGTGTCAGGCGGCGAACCGGCCGCCAGGACGAAGCTAGTACGCCCGATATCTAACTGTCCAACATTAGACCGCAACTCGTGGACGAACAGGCTTTATATGGCAGAACACTGCGATTGCTTGACAACCCTGATCGCTCGCGCCAATGTCTAACATTAACGCGGCTGACTGAAAGAGACCCCTCCCGGTCGCGGGCCGTTCATCGGGACCACACGACGAAGAGGGCACGGGATGGACACCAGTAGTGGGACGCGTGAGTCGTGCTTCGCCTTCATCGGGCGGTACGGCGTGGTGCTGGCGTGGGGCGTGCTGATCGCCCTCTTCGGGGTGCTGCTCGGGCCGTCCTTCCTGGCGGTCAGCACATTTCAGACGATCTTCGGCACCCAGGCGGTGCTCTTGATCCTGGCGCTCGGACTACTGGTCGCGCTGGTGGTCGGCGAGTTCGATCTGTCGATCGTGGGCGTGATGAGCATGTCGGTGATGATCGTCGGCGTTCTCAACGTCCTTCACGGCTGGCCGATCTGGCTCGCGGTGCTGACGGCACAGGTCTCGGGGGTCGCGATCGGCATGCTCAACGCCCTGCTGGTCCTCCGGCTCGGGATCAACTCGATGGTGGTGACCCTCGGCGCCGGAACCTTCTGGTCCGGCGTCGGCTACGGCCTGTACGCGACGACGATCCCCGGCGTCGACACACGCCTGAGCACGGCCGTGAACACGAGAATGGGCGGCCTTCCGCTCGGCTTCTACTACGCCGCGGCGCTCACCGTGGCCCTCTGGTACGTGGTCGCCTTCACGCCGCTGGGCCGGTACCTGCACTTCGTCGGCGCCAACCGGACCGTGTCGCGGCTCTCCGGCATCCGCGTCGACCTGATCCGCGGCGGATCCCTGGTCGTCTCGGCCACGCTGGCCGCGTTCGCCGGTGTCGTGCTCGTCGGGATGCTCGGCGCCTCGACGCCGAGCGCCTCGTCGACCTACCTCCTGCCGGCGTTCGCCGCCGTGTTCCTGGGAACCACGACGATCCAGGTGGGGAAGTTCAATCCCTGGGGGACCTTCGTCGCCGTCTACTTCCTCATCACCGGCATCACCGGACTCCAGCTCTACGGCTTCTCGGGATGGGTGGTCGACGTGTTCTACGGCGGCGCCCTGGTCGCCTCCGTGGCACTGTCCCGGATCTTCGCGCGAAAGGGCGCCCGCTAGGCGCTCGACGGCCGAGGCGTCCTGCGCCTGCGGATAGAGAGAAGGAAGAGTGATGGAATCGAAGCAGGGGCCGCTGCGCGGCGCGGTCGGATGGCCGGCGGCGCTCTGCGTCCCGCTGATCGCCTCGGCGGTGCTCGCGGGCTGCGCGCCGGGCCCGGCGGCGAAGAGCACGGGACCGGCCGACGCACAGTGCGCCGGCAAAGCCAGAGCACAGGTGGACGCGGCCAAGACCGCCGTGAAGTTCACCTTCGAAGGCCCGGCGTTCGACGCGTCCGCGGCGAAGGGCAAGACCGTCTCCTGGATCGCCACCACCGGCGACCTCCCCTTCACCAAAGCCGTCTACGCCGGTTTCGAAGCCGCGGCCGAGAAGGCCGGTTTCAAGGTCAACTTCTTCGACGGGCGTGGCCAGACCGCGGAGCAGTTGCGCGGTGTGCAGCAGGCGGTGGCGGCCAAGTCCGACCTGATCGTGCTCCAGTCCATCGCGGTGGGGCTCATGGGCGACGGCGTCGATGCGGCCCACAAGGCCGGCATCCCGATCGTCGAGGCATTCACCACGGACGCGGGTGCCCCCACGAGCCGAGGCGCGTCCGCCTCGGTCACCTTCTCCTACTCGAAGGTGGGAAAGCTGCTCGCCGCGAGCGCCGCCGCCGGGTCGGGGTGCAGGGCCAAGGCGGTGGTGATCAACTCCTCCGACGTGCCGGTCTCCGTCCCGGAGATGGGCGGGATCAAGGAGGGCTTCGCCGAGTTCTGTCCGGCGACCTGCAAGCTGGACATCCGGGACGCCGCGATCGCCGACTGGTCGACGAAGATCGGCCCGCTCACCCAGAACGCCGTCGCCGATCAGGACGTGAACTGGCTGATACCGGTGTACGACGGCATGGTCCAGTTCGCCACGCCCGCTGTCCGGCAGGCGAACGCCGGTGACCGGGTGAAGATCGCCAGCTTCAACGCCTCGCCCGGCATCGTCGACGACCTGAAGAGCGGCGGTCCGTTCGCCGTCGACATCGGTGCGCCACTCGGCTGGACCGGCTGGGCCATCGCCGACCAGAGCCTGCGGATCCTCGCGGGAGCGAAGCCGGTGTCCGACGAGAGGATCCCGCTGCGGATCCTCGACCAGGACAACGCCGAGGACATCGACTTCACGGGAGCGGAGTCCGCCATGTACGGCGGCAGTTACCAGGACCAGTACGCGAAGCTGTGGGGTCTGGGATGACCACGGACCGTCTCCGGGCCGACGGCGTGGAGACCGCCCGGCCGGGGGCGGGACCGCCGGCACTGGTGGCGACGAAGGTCACGAAGACCTTCTCGGGCACGACGGTGCTCAAGGGGGTCGACCTGGAGGTCCGGTCCGGCGAGGTGCACGGACTGGTCGGGGAGAACGGCTCCGGCAAGTCGACGTTCATCAAGGTGCTGGCCGGCTACCACGCGCCGGACGACATCCCGGAGACCGAGATCGTCGTCCACGGGGAGTCGTTGCCGCTGCCACTGGATCCCGACCGGCAGCGGCGCCGCGGTGTCGTCTTCGTCCACCAGGACCTAGGCCTGGTGGAGAGTGCGACCGTCACCGAGAACATCCGCCTCCGCACCCGGCGAGTGCGCCCCGGGTGGCGGGTCTCCTGGCGCGAGGAGAACCGGCACGTCGCGTCGCTGCTGGCCCGCTTCGGACTCGACGTGGCCCCCGGACGGCCGGTCGCGGAGCTGAGCCAGGTCCAGCGTGCCCAGGTGGCGATCGTACGTGCCTTCGACCAGCTCGGTGACGCCACCCGCGGCCTGCTCGTGCTGGACGAGCCGACCGCGTCGCTGCCGCGCGACGGCGTCGACCAGCTCTTCGCCACCGTGCGACAGGTCGCGGCGACCGGCGTCGGCGTCCTGCTGGTCACGCACCGCCTGGAGGAGATCCTCGACCACACCCAGCGGGTCACCGTGTTCCGCAACGGCAGCGTGGTCGAGTGCGCCCCGACCGCGTCGCTCGACGAGGCCGCACTGACCGAACTCATCCTCGGCCAGCCGCTCGACGAGTTCTACCCGGCCCCCCACGAACCACGGGAGGAGGTGATCGCCGAGTTCGTCGAGGTGCAGGGTTCCGATGTACGTCCGACGTCCTTCACGGTCCACCGCGGCGAAGTCGTCGGGGTGACCGGACTCATCGGCATGGGCTGGGACGAGCTGCCCTACCTCTTGTTCGGAGCCCGGCGCGCCACCGGCGGCGTGATCCGTACGGCGTCGGGCGGACAGACACGGCTTCGGAGCCTGACACCGCGACAGGCCATGGGGCTGGGTTTCGCGCTGCTGCCCGCGGACCGCCTGGTCGAGGCGTCGGTGCAGTCGGCCAGCGTGCGCGAGAACCTGAGCATCGCGACGGTCGGCAGGTACTTCCGTCGCGGCAGGGTGCGGCGCCGCCTCGAGGCCGCACGGGTCGGCCTCCTTCTCGACGAGTACGACGTCCGGCCACGCGGGACGGAGCGCCCGCTGTCCACGCTCAGCGGCGGCAACCAGCAGAAGGTCCTCATCGCCAAGTGGTTCGAGACCGAGCCCGAGCTGCTGCTGCTCCACGAGCCGACCCAGGGCGTCGACGTGGGTGCCCAGTCGCAGATCTACCAGCGGATCCGGGACGCCGTGCGGGCCGGACTCGGCGTCGTCCTCGCGTCGGCGGAGTACGAGCACCTCCCGCACATCTGCGATCGCGTGCTCGTATTCCGCGAAGGCCAGGTCGTCAGCGAGCTCTCCGGCCAGGATATGAACCGCTCGCGGATCGCGGGGGACTGCCTGCGTCCGTCGACCGAACCGAGATGACACGTTCCGTTCCTTACCAACGGCAGGAGACCGACGGTGAGCGATGAGAAAGCAGAGACCGACCTGACCCGCCCCCGGGACCTTGTCGGCTACGGCCGCCACATCCCCCGGGTGACCTGGCCGGACCAGGCGAAGGTCGCGGTCAACTTCGTCGTCAACTACGAGGAGGGCTCGGAGCACTACGAGCGGCTCGGGGACCGGAGCACGGACGGGATGGCCGAGCTGAACTGGTACCTGCCGGCGCCGCACCGGGACTTCGCGATGGAGGCGGTCTACGAGTACGGAAGCCGTGCCGGGATCTGGCGGCTGCTGAACATCTTCGGCGACTACTCCGTCCCCGTCACGTTCTTCGCCACCGGCAAAGCCCTGGAGCTGAACCGTGAGGTCGCCGCCGCGATCGGCGAGCTCGGACACGAGCCGTGTTCCCACGGCTACCGGTGGAGCGAGCCGTGGCACATGACGCGCGAGGAGGAGGCGGAGCAGATCCGGCGCGCGATCGAGTCGATCCGCGAGACCACGGGCACCCGTCCGGTGGGCTGGTACTGGCGCTACAGCTCGACGCCGTGGACGCGCGAGCTGCTGGCCGACGAGGGCGGCTTCCTCTACGACTCGGAGACCTACAACGACGATCTCCCGTACTTCACCGAGGTCTCGGGCCGTCGGCACCTGGTCATCCCGTACACCCAGACCTACAACGACACCCGGTTCACCGTGGCCGAGGGCGGGTTCGGCTCGCCGACCGACTTCTTCGACTACATGCGCCGTGGCCTGGACGAGCTGCACCTCGAAGGGCAGCGCGGCTTCCCGAAGATGATGACGATCGGGCTGCACGCTCGGTTGGCGGGCCAGGCGGGCCGGGCGAACGCGGTCCGCGAGTTCATCGAGTACGCCCTCGACAAGGGCGACGTCTGGTTCGCGCGACGAGACGCCATCGCCACATGGTGGATCGAGCACAGCGCCGAGTGGCTGTGAACAGACTCGACAAGAGGGCCGGCGAGGCCGCCGTGACGAGCGGGAGCAGCGAACATGAAAGAGCTGTACGGCAAGAAGGTGTTCGACACGCTGGACGAGGTGCTGCACCCCGGTCACTCAGCCGTGCTGAGCATCGACATGCAGAACGACTTCCTGCACCCGGCCGGCAGGATCGCCGAGGCCGGGGGGGACGTATCGGCGATGCAGGGGCTGGTGACGTCGTGGCGGCGATTCGTCGCGCGAGCGCGCGAACTCGCGGTCCCGGTGTATCACGTGCGGCTCGTCGACCTGCCCGGCGGGGCGAGCGACTCACCGGCCTGGCTCCGGTCCAAGCACCTGATCGCGAACGTCGACGAGTTCGTCGTGGAAGGCACCTGGGGCGCCGATTTCTATGACGGGTGCGGACCGGCCGACGGCGAGCCGGTGATCACCAAGCACCGTTCGAGCGCGTTCACGGGGACCAACCTCGACCTGCTGCTGCGGTCCGACGGCGTCAAGACCGTGGTGGTCATCGGCGAGCAGACACCGGGATGCGTGGAGGCCACCCTGCGCGACGCCTCCTACCACGACTACTACAACGTCTTGGCCGAAGACTGCGTCGCCGCGCACAGCCGCCGCCTCCACGACCTGACCATGGAGGTGCTCAAAGCTCGCCACGACGTCGTCACGGCGGACGAGATCGTCGGAATCTGGGCTCGCGCCCGGCCGTCGTCGAAGTGAGCGCCCTCCCGGGTACCCGCACGCCGACGGCGGCGTGCGGGTACCCGGGGGCGGTCCGTGGCCGGCCCTCACATCACGCTGCGGGCACCGTGTCCTCGAACGCGGTGCCCGCGCCGCGGTAGGCGGCGACCTTCGCGGCCACCTGTGCGGGGGTGAGTACCTGGTCCTTGACGTGCAGGACGTAGTCGACCTGCTGGTCGTAGGCGCGGGGGCTGGTGCCCGTGTTGCCGGCCAGGTCGATCAGCCACTGGTTGAAGTTGATCGACATGGGCCGCTCGGGCAGGTACTGCGCGTCGTGGGTGCCGAAGAGACGCCCGTCGACGTAATAGCGGATGGCGCTGTTGTCGATGGTGAGGACGAGGTCGTGCCAGCCGTCGTAGCTCTGCCGGCCCTCGGTGTGCTGGTTGACCGCCTGCCACGGGTCCGGGTTGTAGGTCTCCCAGGACGTCGTGTACAGGATGTTCGACGACTCGCCCCAGCCTCCGTTGGGGAGGTACTCGAAGTCGTACTCGGCGTAGTCGTCCGCCATCGGCGCCTTGAGGTCGTTGATGGTGAAGAACGTCTGCACCAGGTGGTCGCCGTCCGGGCCGCTCCTGGGCGCGTCCGCGAACTTGACGCGCGCCGCGTAGGTCCCGTTCTTGAACTTCATGGACTTGGTGAGCACTTCGGTCTGCTTGGTGCTCTCGCCGGTCCCGGAGGTCGACGTCTCCAGGTTCATGACGGTGTTGCCGCCGGAGGAGGAGAACGTCACGTTCTGCGGCGCCCAGGTGGCGCCCGGCACGCCGGGGCCGCCCGAGTTGGAGCGCACGCTCCAGCCGTGGGCCGAGATCGCCGGGTCGTCGTACTTCGTGTAGCTGAAGTCGTCGAAGAGAGTGGCCCCGCCGCCGGGCGGCTCGGTGGGGTCGGTCGGATCGGTGGGGTCGGTCGGGTCGTTTCCCTCGGGGGCCGAGCCGAACACCGTCTTCCCGTCCAGTTGGGCGGTGACTCTGGTCCAGCTCGCGTAGGAGGTCTGCGCGGCGCCGAAGGAGTAGTCGTCGCTCTGGTTCAGGGGCTGCCAGTCGGAGCGGTAGAAGCGCAGCTGGAGGTCGCCGCTGTCGGCCCCGGCGGCGAGGGATCCGGCGCCGGCGGTGAAGCCGATCTCCAGGTAGCGGTCGGCGGTCGCGGTCGGGTGGGCGAGCGTACCGAACGTGCCGGTGACGTTGGCGCAGCCACGCACCGCCCATGAACAGGCGAATCGGTAGGCGGCGCTCGCGGAGTCCGCCTTGAAGTAGTAGCGCAGCTTCACGCCGCTGAGCGCCACCGAGGACGACCCGGTGTTGTTCACCTTCAGCCACGGTTCGGCCTGGTCACTGCCGGTGGAGCCGGTGTGGTACTGCACCGCCAGACCGCTCTCGGCGGCCGACGCCGCCGGCGGGAGCGCCAGCAGCGCCGCGCAGCCGAGCGTGGCGCCGATGGCACAACTGATCAGCCGCGTCGCGGCCGTGGGGCGAGGCGTCCTTCTCATGACGGTTCCTCTCCGGAACGCTGGGGGATGGGGTCGTGCGGATCGAGCGGCCCGTACCGCACCCCGAGTGCGGCGAGCCGGGCAACGTGCGTGGCGAGCCGGCCGCGGAAGCCGGGCCACGACGGGCTGCCGTGCCAGGCCCGGTCGGCGAGCGCGCACAACCGGGGAAAGGCCAGATAGTCGATGTGGTCGGCGCCTGGGGCGAACTCGGTCCACACCTGGGCCTGTACGCCGAGGACCCGCCCGGGCACGTCGGTGTCGTCCGGGGGCGTATGGGCGTGCACCGCGCGCAGATCGACGACGCCGCCCGGCTGTCCCTGAGGTTCCTCGGGGCGTGCGGACTGCGCATAGTCCAGGTAGGTCGCCTGGTGCTGCGCGCTGATCACGTCGTGCCCGCGCTTCAGTGCGATCCTGGTGTGCTCGGGGTCCCGCCAGGTCAGCAGGGTGAACCGGGCCGGCAGGCCCTCCCCGGTCTCCGCCCACGCGGTCGGGATCCGTCCGCGTTCGATGAGGTGGCCGCCGACCCGGCCGAGGAACCAGCCGTGCAGGGCAGCCGTGTCCGCCAGCCCCTCGGCGGCGGCTCGCGAGCGGGCGACAGGGCTCGCGGCCCACTCCGTGGTGGGGCACTCGTCGCCGCCGATGTGCACATGCGGCGAAGGGAAGACGTCGAGGACCTCGTCGAGGACCGTGCGGACGAAGCCGAACGCCGGTTCCTGGACGCCGAGGACGGTCTCGCACACCCCCCAGTGGGTCCAGACGTCGAGCCGGCGCCCGGGAAAGTTCCCGAACTCGGGATAGGCGGCAAGGGCGGCCCGCATGTGTCCTGGCATGTCGATCTCCGGGACGACGGTGATCCCGCGCGCGGCGGCGTACGCCACCAGCTCGGTCAACTCCCGCCGTGTATAGGCGCCTTCGTGGGGGACACCGTCGAAGACACGGCTGCCGGCGGGGCCCACCATGGACTCGGCGCGCCGCCCGCCCACCTCGGTGAGCCGGGGATATGCGGCGATCGGCATCCGCCAGCCCTGGTCGTCGGTGAGATGGAGTTGCAGCACGTTCAGCTTGTGCAGCGCCATCAGATCGACGTACCGGCGCACCTGTGACATCGGCTGGAAGTGCCGTGCGACATCGAGGAGGAATCCGCGCCAGGCGTGACGGGGCACGTCGGTGATCTCCACGCAGGGCAGCTGCCAGGTCACGCCGGGCTGGGGTTCGGGCGCGAGAGCCTCGGGGGGCAGGAGCTGGCGCACGGTCTGGATGCCGTGCAGCAGCCCGGTGGGATGCGCGGCGCGCAGGACTATCGCTTCGGGGGAGACCGTCAGGCCGTACCCCTCCTCGCCCAGCCCGCTCAGTCGCGGATCGAGCGTGAACACGAACGGCCCGTCCGGGGAGGCGGGCAGCGGCAGACCGGTGGCCGGGGCGAGAAGGGTGCGGAGCAACGCGGCGGCCGGTGCCGCCGCGTGGGGGACGCGGAGCGTGGTGGTGGCGTCCAGCGTGAAGTGGCCGGGGCGGAAGGCGACACGGGTGGGCAGGGGGATGAGGGCAGAGCGCGGTGCGGGCACTGCGGACCTCCGGACGGTGGGCGGGGCCTGCGGACCTGGGAGCGGGAGGATCAGCCCTTGACGGCGCCGGCCGCGAAGCCGGATGTGACGTGCCGCTGCAACAGCAGGAAGATCACCAGGGCGGGCAGCGCGAACAGGGTGGAGGCGGCCATCGTGGCGCCCCAGTCGGTGCCGAACGTGTTCTGGAACGAGGACAGCCACACCGGCAGCGTCCGGTTGTCCTGCTGCTTGATGATCAGGAAGTTGGCGTACGCGAACTCGTTCCACGCCGTGATGTAGCCGAACAGCGACGTGGCCATCAGCCCCGGCGCGAGAAGCGGGAACGCCACGTGCCGGAACGCGCCGAACCGCGTACAGCCGTCGACCTGCGCCGACTCCTCCAGTTCCGCCGGGATCGTGGCGATGAACCCGCGCAGCACGACGATCGTGAACGGCAGCGTCATCATGAAGTAGATCAGCGTCAGCGTCGGCAGCCGGTCCAGCATCCCGGTGTCGCGGGAGATGAGGTAGACGGGGATGATCAGCGACTCCCACGGCGCCATCTGCGCGATGAACACCATGAGCATGAACTGCCGCCGGCCGCGCCAGCGCATCCGGGCCACGGCGAACGACGCGCCGAGCGCGACCACGAGTGCGAGCAGCACCGCGCCGAGCGTGACGAGCAGGCTGTTGCGCCAGAAGAGGCCGAAGCCGTCGGCGTCGACGGCCCGTCGGAAGTGGTCGAGCGTCCAGCTCCGCGGCAGCAGTCGCGGGTGGTCCGACTGGATGTCCCGGTTCGGTCTGAAGGCGGTCGTGACCATCCAGTACACGGGGAAGAGACAGAGGAGTACGGTCACCGTCGCGGCGATGTGGAGCGGGAGGCGGCGCAGGGCACGCGGAGTGGTCACAGCTCGTTCTCCTGTCGGAGCAGCTGCCGGAAGTACGCGAGCAGCACCCCGGACATCAGCAGCACCGTCACCATCGACGCCGCCGCACCCACGTCGTAGTGCTGTCCGGACAGCGCCGTCTGCACGGCGTACACGGGCAGGATCGTCGTCGCGTCCCCCGGGCCTCCCCGCGTCATCACCCAGATCTGCACGAACGCCTTGAACGTCCAGATCATTTCGAGCGAGAGCACCAGCATGAAGACCGGCCGCACGATCGGCAGCGTGACCGAGCGGAAGACGCGGAACGCGGAGGCGCCGTCCAGGCGTGCGGCCTCGTACAGTTCGGCCGGCACGGTGGTGAGTGCCGAGTACAGGGTGATCGCGGCGAACGGCACCGACTGCCACACCACGAGCGTCACCAGGATCGCGAACGCCGCGGGGCCGTGGGCCAGCCACGGATAGCCCTCGAAGGAGGAGAGGCCCAGACCGGTCAGGGTGTGGTTGACGATCCCGAACCGCGAGTGGAACAGCCACTGGAACACGGTGGTCGCCGCGACCACGGGCATCGCCCAGGTCAGCACGAGTGCGCTGAGCAGCACGGTTCGCCAGACCCGCCCGAGCCGCTCAGCCATCAGCGCGACGAGCGTCGACAGTCCCATGATCAGGACGACGTTGATGGCCATGAACACGAACGTACGGCGCGTCACGGCCCGGAAGCGCGGATCGGACAGCAGCGTCGTGTAGTTGTCTAAGCCGGTGAAGTGGGCGTCACCGAGGATGAGTTGGCGCAGGCCGAAGTCCTGGAAGGAGATCAGGACGGCGCGTGCGAGTGGGTAGACGAGCAGGTACAGCATGCCGAGGACCGCGGGTGCCACGAGCAGGTACGGCCAGAAGCCGGACAGCGTGGAGCGGCGGGTGGTGCCCCGTGTGCGCCGGGGCGGCCGGGATGGCGGTCGGGACACCACCGGGTCGCGGACGATCGTCATGGCGCACTCCTCTCGGTGCCGGGGGATGGGTCGGTCAGGAGCCGGACTTCATGGCGTCGGTGATCGCCTCGGACGCTTCGGCGGCCTTGCTCGTGGGGTCGCCGCCGGTGAGGACGGCGGTCAGGAAGTCCTTGATGGGGTTCTTGGCCTCGACCGCGGCCCAGCCCGGCGTGTTCGGCGTGGCATGGCCCACGGCCGCGCCGGCCGCCATCGCGGAGGCGCCCGGGTCGCCGGCGACGGCGCCGGCGAGTGTGGTCTTGTTGGGGACGTAGCTCATGGCGACGGCGAGCTTCCGCTGCCACGTGTCGCCGGTGAGTTCCTCGACGAAGGTGAACGCGGCGTCGTGGTGCTGCGAAACGGTGGGGATCACCAGGTCGGAGCCGCCGGTGAAGACAGCGCCCGGGGTGTCCGCGGTCTTGCCGGGGATCGGGAAGAAGCCCAGCTTGCCCTTCAACTCCGGGTTGCTCTGGGTGACGACGCCGGCGCCGCCCGGCGTGCTGATGAGCTGGGCGACCTGGCCCTTGGCCATCACCTCGGCCTGCGGCGGCTGTGCCTCGTCTGAGTCCTTGGGACCCTCGCCGAGCGCCTGGAGCTTCTTGTAGAAGGCCAGCGCGCGCAGCGCCTCCGGGCTGTCCAGCGAGCCCTTCCACGTGCCGTTCGACTCGGTGGCGAGATCACCGCCCTCGTCCCAGACGAATCCCGCATAGGCGTACCAGTTCTGACCGGGCAGGTAGATCCCCTGCCGGGAACCCTTGTCGAGCGTCTTCGTCGCGGCGATCCACTGGTCGCGGGTCTTGATCCGCGCAGCGTCGACGCCGGCCTTCTCGAAGAGGTCCTTGCGGTAGATCACGACGCGGTTGGCGGCGTAGTACGGAATGCCGTACTGCCTGCCCTCCCAGGCGCCCGGCTCGGCGAGCCCCTTGAGCCAGTCCCTGCCGCCGAGGGCGCCGACCTTGTCGCTCAGGTCCAGCAGGCCGCCGCTCTGCGCGAACTGGGCGACCTGGGTGTTCCCCGTCTCGATCACGTCCGGCGCGTCGTTGCTGGCCAGCGCGGCAGTGACCTTCTCGCCGATGCCGTCCCACTCCTGGATCTGGATACGCACGTCGATGTCCGGGTGGGCGGCCTCGAAGCCCGTCTCGAAGTCCTTCTGGAAGGCCGCCGACACGCTGTCACGCATCAGCCACACATCGATCGCGGTCTTCCCGCCGCCGGCGGACCCCGCGTCACCGGAACCGGATGAACAGGCACTGAGTTCGGCGACCGCGAGGAGCGCGGACACACCGGCGAGCAAACGGAACTTCACGGTCCACCTCTGTGGTTCCGGACCTGACCAGTTGCTAACTGGTCAGGTGACCTCTGGTGACTGAGAAAGCTGGCATAGACCATTGGCCGCGTCAACCCCAGCGTAATCAGCAGTAGTTGGCGGCTGGGTTTGTCGATCGCCGTGCTCTCGTGGTCAACTGGTCAGGCAGCTGGTCGTATGGATCAAGGGGGGCGGACCATGGCCACCAACACGAACGACGCGGACGGCACGGCAGGAGCGGCGGCCGGACGGCGCTCCTCGGGAGCGGTACTGAAACGCGAGCGCGTCCGTGACCACCTGCTGCAACTCGTCGAGTCGCGGCACCCCGGCGATCCGATTCCCTCCGAGCGCACGCTCTGCGCGGACTTGGGCGTCTCGCGCCCCACCCTGCGCGCGGCCGTCGACGAACTGGTCGCGGCGGGCGTTCTCGTCCGCGAACACGGACGCGGCATGTTCGTGGCCCCCGAGAAGATCACCCAAGAGCTGATCTCGCCCGCGCAAGGGCTCGAAGTGCCACGCGCGGCGGGCGCCTGGTCCAGTCGGCTCCTGGAGTTCACCACCATTCAGGCGGGTGCCCGCGTCGGCCGGAAGCTGCGCCTGTCTCCGGCCGCCCAGATCGTCTACGTGGCGCGGCTGCGGCTCGTCGACGGCTCGCCGATGGCCATCGAGCATCTGCACATCCGCGCCGATCTGGTGCCCGGCCTCTCCGTGAGGGAACTGGAGAGCGGTGATCTGTACGAGCACCTGCGCGAGCATCACGACGTTCACGTCCGCGAAGCCATTCAGACCATCGAGCCGACGGTGGTGACCCGGGCCGAGGCCGAGGTGCTGGACGTGCCCGAGCTCTCCCCGGCTCTGCTGGTCGAGCGGCTGACCTCGGACACCTCCGGCCGCCCGGTCGAATACGTCCACTCGCTGTACCGCGGGGATCGCTACCGTATCGTCTCGCGTCTCACCCTCGGCCCGGCCACGACCGCGCCGGAACCGCTGCCCGGCCACCATCCCGGCATCCCACCGGGAGACTTCGCCCACCGTGACACGGTTGCCTCTTCCACGCGCGGGGACGTGCAGGCCCCCTGACGGAGCAGAGAGCTGTGCGCGCCGCGGTGCGTCGCACGGTGCGGCGGGTGGCGAGCCGGGGGACCGGCTGCCGACTCGACCTGTGCTCTGTCAGTTGGGCTGCCGGACCGACCTGTGCTCTGTCAGTTGGGCTGCCGGACCGACCTGGCGGCGCTCTGGGCCCGGCGCTCCGCAGCGCCCGCCCGGCTTGGCCTCCCGCCATCCCGACTCGGTCGACGTCGGCGGCACCGGTCGATGCCGGTGAAACCGGGGTGCCCCGGCGGGCGTCGGTCGGGTAGCGTGCGGGCCATGTCGAGTCCTGAGTCGGACAGGGTGGGGGCTTTCGGTCACGCCGTCAGCCCCCTGAACCACTGAGCCCACTGCCTGTCGTCGCGCCGCGTTCCGCGGTCGGACGAGTGCGCCCCGGGGCTGGCCGCGGTGACGAGATGACCTTCTCGTGCCTCTCCTCACCTCGGAGCCACTCGATGCCTCTCCCGCTGTACCCGCTCGCCCTGGCGGTCTTCGCCATGGGCACCTCGGAGTTCATGCTCGCCGGCCTCCTGCCGGACATCGCCTCGGGCCTCGGCGTCACCGTCGGGACCGCGGGCATGCTCACTTCCGCCTTCGCGACCGGAATGATCGTCGGCGCCCCGCTCATGGCAGGATGTGCCCGCAACCGGCCCGGACGATCGAGCCTGCTCGGGTTCGTCCTGGTGTTCCTGGCAGCCCACGCCGTGGGCGCTGCCACTTCGAGCTTCCCGGTTCTGTTGACGACCCGGGTGGTCGCGGCACTCGCGAACGCGGGGTTCCTCGCCGTCGCTCTGACAACCGCCGTCACGCTGGTCCCTGCCGACAGGAAGGGGCGCGCGCTCGCCGTGCTGCTGTCGGGCACCACGGTGGCCACGGTCGCCGGCGTTCCCGGGGGATCGCTGCTCGGCACCCTGCTCGGCTGGCGGGCCACGTTCTGGGCCGTCGCCGCGCTCTGCCTGCCCGCGGCCGTCGGCATCCTCACCGGAATTCCCGCGCGCCCGGCGGGGGCCGACGAGGCCGACGGACCGACCCTGCGCGCGGAGCTCGCACAGCTGACAAGTCCGCGGTTGCTCCTGGTCATGTCGCTCGGCGCGCTGGTGAACGCGGCGACCTTCGCCGGCTTCACGTTCCTCGCCCCGGTCGTGACCGGCACCGCCGGGCTGGGAGAGCTGTGGATCTCGGTCGTCCTGGTGCTCTTCGGCGCCGGCTCCTTCGGCGGTGTCATCGTCGCCGGACGGCTGTCCGACCAGCGTCCCGGCCTTGTCCTCGCGGTCGGTGGTCCGCTGCTGCTCATCGGCTGGCCGGCCCTGGCCCTGCTGGCCGACCGGCCGGCCGCGCTGCTCGTCCTCGCGTTCGTCCAGGGTGCGCTGTCTTTCGCACTGGGCAGCACGCTGATCACGCGGATCCTCTATGAGGCGGCCGAGGCCCCCGCCATGGCCGGCTCCTACGCGACCGCGGCGCTCAACGTCGGCGCCGCCGCCGGACCGCTCATCGCCGCGCCCACCCTCGGCACCGCGGCCGGGGACCTCGGGCCGCTCTGGGCCAGCGGGCTCCTCGTCGCGCTCGCGCTGCTCGTCGCCTTCCCCCTCCGTACCGTGCTCGTGGCCGGCCGGAGCGGCGAGGCGCTCCGGTGACGCGTCGAACGCACCCGCGACCGTAGGGCGACGCCACGTCGATCGCCGACCGTCAGGGGACGCCGCGTCGTCTGACGGTCGAGCGACGCCGCGTCGATGGACCTGGCGGTGATGCACGGGCCTCGGGCGCCGTGGCCGGAACAACCCCTCAGCCGTCACGGGTGACGGGATGGTTCTCGTGATGGGCCGCCCTTCGAGGGGGTGTGCCATGCACGGACTTGCTCGGAACGCAAGGGTGACAATCGGCGGAACGACGCCCTCATGGCTTTGCTTAAGCCTCAAGTTAAGGCGTCCGGCCTACCTGGGCGCGTGACCTGCACGTTCAGGGCGACGTCACGTCGCCGACCTCGCCGGGGGGCGGCGCTCGCCTGTCACCGGAGCGCGGGACTATTGCGGAAAAGCGGGATATAGCGCATCGGCGTGACGCGACGAGAAAACGGTTACAGCCTTTGTCGTAAGCGATCTACATTTACGGCCATGGCGACGCAGCACGGAAAGCTCAACCACCACACCGCCGAAATTCCTCTCACGGACGCCGTGCGGCACCCGTCTCATGTGACGACTGGACGGGCAGCCCGCACCGCGGTGATGCGGGGCTGAGCATGGCAGACCTCGTCCCGCTGTCGAAGTCTTCATCCCCCCTTTCTTGAAAGCCTGGTCCAGCATGAACTCTAAAAGCGTGCCAGTTATCGCGGAAAGGTTGACCAAGACATTCCGGGTGGCGCATCGCTCCGCCGGATTCATGGGTGGCGTGAGAGCCATTTTCCGCCCGACCTGGGAATACAAGCCGGTGGTGCGTGGAGTCTCCCTCTCGGTGCAGCCGGGAGAGCTCGTCGCACTGCTCGGGCCCAACGGTGCCGGGAAGTCCACGACCATCAAGATGCTCACGGGAATCGTGGCCCCCACGACCGGCAGCGTGCGCTTGTGCGGTCTCGATCCCCATCGGAACAGGGAGGAGAACGCCAGGAACATCGGCGCCGTGTTCGGGCAGCGCAGCCAACTCTGGTGGGACCTGCCGGCACGTGACTCGCTGGTGATGCTCCGCGACATCTTCGAGGTTCCGGCGGGCGAGTACCGTGAGCGTCTTCGGCAGTTCGACGACATGCTCGAGTTGTCGCGGTTCTGGGACACCAGAGTGCGGCACCTGTCCCTCGGTCAGCGCGTGCGGTGCGACCTCGCGGCGGCGCTTCTCCACGACCCCGCGGTGCTCTTCCTGGACGAGCCGACCATCGGCATGGACGTGCTCGTCAAGGAGCAGGTACGGGAGTTCCTCCGTCATCAGGTGGCGGAAGATGGCAAGGCCGTGCTGCTGACGACCCATGACATGAAGGAAGTCGAACATCTGGCAGAGCGAATCATCTTGATAAATGACGGAGAGGAGATGTTCGAGGGCGGGGTGGCTGCTCTGAGGTCGCGTTTCGGTGCCACGTGGAAAGTCCACGTCACGCTCTCCGACGCCGTCGGACATCCCCGTCTCGCCCATGCCCGGATCGTGGCCCGCGAGGGTGCGCGTGTCACCTTCGGCCCCAGGCCGGAGGCATCCGCCCCCCTGGGCCACGCGCTGAAAGAGATCATCAACGCGTATCCGGTCTCGGACGTCTCCACCGAGGAGGACTCGCTGGAAGACATCATGCGTACGTACCTGGGCGGTGCGGCGGCCGCACGGCAGTCCGCTTCCGGCGGGTCCCGTATGGCCGCCCGGTGACGCCCGTGGGCGCGGTCGCGACGATCGGGAGGCTCTGCCGGATCACACGCGTGACCTGGCTCTCCGAACTCCTGGAGCCGGGACGGATGGTGTCCACCGCGATCCAGGTGGGAAGCCAGGTGTTTCTCACCGCCTGCCTGTGGACGGCGCTCTACGCGCACACCGAGGTCAGTGCCGGTCTTCAGGAACACCAGGCGGTGGGTTACGCCGTCCTCGCGGTGCTGGCTTCCAGGCTTCGCCCGCTGAGCCGGGACATGGCCCCCGACTCCTTCTACCGGCACATGCGCGAGGGAACGATCCTCTACTGGTTTCTGCGACCGCTGCCGCCGCATCGCTACCACCTTGTGAGGGCGCTGGGGGATCAGGCCCACGGGCTGCTGTGGGTGCTCGCCGGATACGGGCTGTGCACGACGGCGGGAGTGGTCCCGCTTCCGGATGGTCGGTGGACCTTGCCGGCCTTCCTGGTCTCGATGTTCCTGGGCCAGGTGATCGTGTACCAGCTCTCACTGATCCTTGATCTGCTGTGCTTCTGGACCGTGGCGAACAGCAACGCCCTGCACGTCTCGCACTTCGTGCAGAGCCTGCTGTCAGGAGCGTTCGCCCCGCTGTGGTTCTTCCCCGGGTGGTTCACGACGGCCAACTCGTTCCTGCCGTTCCAGAGCACCCTGCACATTCCCTTGTCGATCTATGTCGGACGGATTCCTGTGAACCGGGTACCGCGTGAGGTGGCGGTGCAGGCCGTGTGGTGCCTCCTGCTGTGGCTGATCACCCGCACCCTGTGGAAGCGTGCCGAGTCCCGTGTCGCGGTGCAGGGAGGGTGACCATGGCAGGAGGAACGGCACTGCGGAGGAGCGTGTACCGGCTCCGTCTGAGCTGGAAGCTCACCTCTCTGAACGTACGGGCCCGGCTCGAGTACCGGGTCGAGTTCGCCCTCGGCATCCTGGCCGGCATCCTGTGGCAGGCATCGGTGATGGTGTTCGCCACGGTTCTCATCAGCAGATTCCCGGGACTGGGCGGGTGGTCGAGCGGTGGCGTCCTGCTCATCGCCAGCATCCGGCTGCTGAGCCATGCCGTCTACGGGGTGCTGTTCGCCAATGTGAACCGGCTCCACGCCATCGTCCAGGAGGGAAAGCTCGAGGCGTTTCTGCTCAGACCCTTGCCCGTGTACCGCCAGGTCGTCCTGCACCAGTTCCATATCAACACCTTCGGGGACCTGGCCGTGGCCGTGACCCTGTTCTCGCTGGCGCTGCGGAGGCTGGCGCTGGAGTGGACTCCATTCAAGATCGTTTTTCTCTGCGCCGCGGTCGTCGGCGGCGCGCTGATCGAGGCGGCGGTGCAGACCGCCTTGTCGTGCGCCGCGCTGCGCTCTCCCACCGCGACGGCCGACTGGACGGGGTGGCTGGACCACACGCTTTCCACCTTCGGCAACTATCCCTTGGCGATCCTGCCGGGGGCGGTCAGCGGCCTCCTGACCTTCGTGCTGCCGGTCGCGTTCATCGCCTACCTGCCCGCGGCCGTGCTGACCGGGACCTACGAAGGGACGCTCGTGCCACGGGAGATCGCACTGGCGTCACCCTGCGCGGGCGTCGTCCTGTTCCTGGCGGCGCGCCGGCTGTGGAACTGGAACATGCGTCGATACGAGGGAATCGGAGGGTGACATGACTTCACACGCAGTGCAGCCGGCGCAGGGGTCTCCTCTCTCACGGTTGCTGCAACGGCTGGGGTTCGACACCGATACGGAGCTGGTCTACCGGACCTTGCTGGAGCAACCGTCGCTGACTCCGGAAGACCTGGCGGCCCGGCTCGGGCTCGTCCAGGAGACCGTGCACAAGGCGCTGACCGACCTCTCCGACAAAGCCCTGCTCAGCCAGATGCCCGAAGCGTCGCATCGCTGGCTTCCCGCCGACCCCGAGCTGCGTCTCGGAGGACTGCTGGCGGCCGAGGAAGTCGAGATCACCCGCCGATGGCAGGCGGCCCAGCAGGCCAGACGGTACATCGCCAAGCTCGCGGCCACGTACAAGGACGCGGGGTTCGCCGAGAGCGTGCCCGATGTGGAACACGTGGCGGACCCCGAGGACGTCCGCAAGCGAATGGCGGCCTTCCTGGGAGGCAGTAGCGTGGAGGTGGCTGTGATGGAGACCGGAATGGCTCTGTCCACGGACACCCCCGTCGCCCCACAGCCCCTGCTCGCCGAGGCCCTGCACCGTGGCGTACGGGTGCGCGCCGTCTATGTGGAGAGCATCCGCAACAGCCTGGCCGCGGTCGAGGAAGTCCGGGAGATCGTCCGGACGGGCGCCGAAGTCCTGACCGTTCCCTCGATTCCCTTCGAACTCGTCGCCGTCGACCGGTCCTTGGCGGTCATCCCCTTCGAGATGGACGACCCGTGCGGCGGTGCCCTCGTGGTGAGCAACCCGAGTCTGGTCCGGGTGTGCTACGAGCTGTACGAGCGTGTCTGGGAGGACGCCTCGCCCCTGGCCGGCCCGTCCAGGAGGCGCGCTGCGCCCGGCGCGGAGCCCACGGCGCAGGAAAGAGAGCTGCTGCGGTTGCTGGCGATGGGGTATCCCGACGAGGTCGCTGCCCGGCAGTTGTGCGTGTCGCTGCGCACCGTGCGCAGGATGATGGCGGGCCTCATGCGCCGGATGGGCGCCAAGTCCCGTTTCCAGGCCGGGGTGAAGGCGACCGCGCTCCAGTGGACACAGCCCGCCGGGGCCCGGGAGGTGACCGACTCCTGAGACCCGGGGAAGAGCCGCAGAGGCGTCAGATGCCCAGCGCGCCCGCCTGCGACCCCCCAGGATCGAGATCGAAGGCGAGTTCCCGCAGTCCCGCCGAGCGCATCACCGTACGCAAGTCCGCGGCACGCCCCGGACGGCAGCTCAGCAGCAGGAAGCCTCCGCCGCCGGCGCCGAGCACCTTTCCCCCGTCGGCGCCGGCGCCGAGCGCCTTCCGGTACAGCCCGTCGATCCAGTCCGAGGAGACCCTGGGACTGAGCCGTGTCTTGTGCGTCCAGTGCTCGTGCAGCAGGGGACCGATGTCCCGGACGCTCCCCGACAGCACGGCGCGGCGCATCTCCTCGGCCAGCGCGTGGATGGCCCGCAGCGAGCCGACCGTGCCCGAGCTGTTCCTCTCCGTCAGATCGGACTGGGCGGCCAGGACCTGGGCGGCGTCCCGGGTGATGCCCGTGTGGAACAGCAGCAGATCGTCCCGGATGTAGGCCGCCAGCGCGGCCGGGACCGGAAGGGACTGCTGCTCGACCGAGAGATCGGCACCGATGCGCAGCAACCGCAGGCCGCCGTAGGCGGCCATGTAGTGGTCGTGCTTGCCCACGGGCCGTCGCAGATCCTCCATCTCGATGGCGGCGGCCGCCTCCGCCAGCTCCCCGGGGTCCGGCCGGCGGTGGTGGTGCAGCGCGTGCAGCAGCGACACCGTGAACGCCGCCGAGCTGCCGAGACCGGTCCCGCTGGGAATGTCGGAGAAGGAGGACAACTGGGCGGACGAGTGGACACCGGACCGCTTCAGGGCTGCCTTCGCATACGGATTCCGGAGCGCGGCCGCATCCGGGACGTGGTCGGCCGCCTCCAGCCATGTCCGCAGGGAGCCGTCGAAGCTGCGTGGGTACACGGTGACCCCCACATAGCGGTCGATGGCGATGCTGACCACGCTGCCGCCGTGCCGGCGCGCATAACTGGGGAGGTCCGTTCCGCCTCCGGCGAGGGACACCCTCAACGGAGCGCGGGCCGTCACCACGGTCCGTCGCCCGTCGGTGTGGTCTTCGCCGGCGCCGGAGCCCAGGGCGTGCGCCGACCGGGGCGCGAAGCGGCTCGTCATGCCCTCACCCCGCCGTCTCGGGCGTCGAGTCCGTGACCCGCGGCGCCACCAGGGCGCCGACGAGCACGGTGTGTGCGGGAACGACGGAGCCCGGCAGCACGACACAGTCCTGAAGCCAGGAATGCGCACCGATACGGGCACCCGCGCCGATGACCAGCGGAGCGTGCAATTCGACTCCCACACCTATCTCACAGCCTTCGCCGACATGGATCCGGCCTTGGGCGGCACGCAGGTTCGCCCGGCGCAGGGCGGCCGGGGTGCCGATGTCCTCCCACGCACCGGGCAGCGGCCAGGTGGTCACCCGCTCTCCCCGGGCGAGGAGGTCCGGTACCAGGTCCGCCGCGTAGTCGTAGGTTCCCGTGGCGGGGAAGTCCCTGATCAGAGAGGGTGACAGGCAGTAGATCCCGGCGCTGACCCAGTGCCACTCCTCGTCGGGCACCGGAGGCTTCTCCCGCGCCCGCGTGATGCGGCCGTCGTCGGCGATGTCCAGCACACCGAAGTTCCGGCCCCGCTGCTGACGGGTGACCGCGACGGTGAGCGACGCGCCGCCTGTCCGGTGCCGGTTCAGCAGCCCGGTGAGATCGGCTTCGATCAGGACGTCGCCCGACGCGACGACGACCGCGTCGTACGGGGCCAGGTCGTCGGCGAAGACACGAAGTGCTCCGGCGGGACCCGAGAGGGTCGGCTCCAGCCTGGTGGTGACCGGGACGGCCGAGTCGCCGCGCATCAGCGCCGCGCGCATCTGGTCGGCGCGGTGGTGCAGGTTGACGAAGATCTCTTCGACCCCCGCGGCCGCCATGGTGGCCATGGTGTAGGCGATGACGGGCCGGTCCAGTACCGGGACGAGCGGCTTCGCCAACGCATCGGTGAAGGGCCGCAGCCGGGAGCCCAGGCCGGCTCCCAGGATGACCCCCGCCGTCTTCATCGCGTTCCCGCGGGGTCGTGGACCAGGACATCGAGGACCTGGCGCACCGCCCCGGCGAGGTCGAGGACGGCCGTGACACCGCGGAGTTCCTCCCGGGCGCGCACGGCGGCCTCCTGCTCCGCGCCCCGGCCGGTCCTGACCAGCAGCGGGTGGCACTCCGCCCGTACGGCGGCGGACATGTCCTCGACGCTGTCGCCGACGAAGCAGGCCGGGAGGGCGGCGCCGAACCGCTGTCGCGCCAGGCGGAGCATGCCCGGCTCCGGCTTGCGGCAGGCGCATCCCTGGTCGGGCCGGTGGGGACACAGATAGCTGCCGGCCACCGGGACGCCCTCGGCCGTCAGGGAATCGACCACCTGGTCATGGAGTGCCAGGCACTCCTCCTCGGTCATGAGACCCCGGCCGACCGGCGACTGGTTGGAGACGATGACGATGGCCAGTCCGGCGCGCGCCGCGGTGTCGAGAGCCGCGTGCGAGCCGGGCAGGAACTCCACGTCCGGCCACGACAGGATGTACGAGGGCCTGTTCTCGATGATCGTGCCGTCGCGGTCGCACAGGAGGAGGCCGCGGACCGGCTCCAGCGGGGGGCGCGGGCCCGGGCGGAAGAGGGGGCCGGTCCTCATGCCGACGTCCGGTCCGGCAGGCGCAGTGGAACGCCTCCACCCAGAGCCCGTACGACGATGTGGTTGACGGTCAGGTGCAGATCCTCGGTCAGGCCGTAGTCGCCGCCGCCGAGGACCACGGAGACGTCGCAGTGTTCCGCCAGCGCGCCCGCGTCGCCGAGCAGGCCCGCCACCTTCAACCCGTTGTGCCGGGCCCAGCGGGCGGCTTCGACCAGATTGCCTGAGCTGCCGCTGACGCTCAGCAGGACCAGCAGGTCGTCCGGGGCTCCCCGTCTGCGCAGCTGACTGACGAACACGTCCTCGAAGGACAGATCGTTGGCGAGCGCGGTGAGCACCGCCACGCCGTCGGCGAGACTCACCACATCGGCCCTGTCCATCCGGGCCCGCGCGCACGCGTTCAGCCAGTCGCAGGCCATGTGCCCGGCGGTGCTCGCGCTTCCCCCGTTGCCGGCCAGGAACACGGTCCGACCGGTGTCCAGGGTGCCGGTGACGAGGGAGGTGAAGGCCGCCAGCCGTTCGGTGTCGACCAGTGCCGTCTGCTCGGCCAGGTCCGCGAGATAGCGCTTGGCCGTGTCGGCGTACTGTTCGATCGCGGTGGCTCCGTGCACGGCGGCGTTCCCGGAGGCGAGCGTCATCGTGCGGCCCCCTCGGTCGCGCGGGCCCTGGAGGGGCGGAAATCGACGGCCGCCCGCGGCACGGTGTCGAAGACCGCCTTGACGACCTCCTCGCCCATTCCGGTGCCGAGGATGTTGTCGCGCTGCCCCGGATAGTCGGTGGAGCCGGCCGCCACGATCCCGTCCCGTCGCCGCCACAGTCCCGTCTCGTCCAGGAGCAGGCTCTCGCCCGCCATCGAGCCGACCTCGATGTGGTCCGTCAGCGCTATCAGCCGCTCAGCCCCCAGGTACTCCACGGTGCGGCGGCACACCTCGAGGTCCACATGGAGTCCGTCGAAGTTGAGACACGGAGTGACGAGTCCCTCCCGGGTGGTGCGCAGCAGGGTGGCCGGCACGGGGCCGAGCACGGTGTCGAGGTCCTCGGACTCCCAGTCGTGCCGGAGGAACTCGGCGAGTTCGGCCGGTCTGCGCCGCCGGTCGTCGGCGGTGCGCCAGGCATGGGTGAACCGGCGCGGCATGTCGTTGAAGAGGTGGTCGGTCAGGACGAGGTACGGGGACGAGTCGTAGGCCGTGTGCAGGAAGTCGATGACCTCACGGGTGCGCCGCGCGCTCGTCGCGGGTGCGCTGTGCATGAAGTGGCCGAGAGCCACCCGGCAGTTGTGGTCGTAGAACAGCTCCAGCAGTCCGGCGTAGGTGAGCCCGGGACCCACCCTGCTGTCCAGGTCCATCGTGTCGGGCGCCATGACGATGTAGCGCAGACCCCGGTTCCCGAGTTCGGCCAGGGTCCGCCACTCCTGCTCGGTGGGTGTCCATTTCCCGGCTTGCGGAACGCCACCCTCGGGGCCGAGGAGCGGTCCCTCGACCGCGAAGCCCGCGATGCGTGGCAACCGGCCGGCGGTGCGCAGCATGTCGTAATGGGTGAGCAGAGCGACGAGGGACGGAAGAGCCTCGCGCCGCAGGAAGATCGTCGGCAGTATCTCCTGTTTTCGAGTGGCCGCGAGCCGGTCGAGCGGGATTAGCTCCTCCGGGCGCAGTGAGGAGAAATCGAATCCGCCCATGCCGTGTACATGGTAGAGGAAGGGTTCCATCGGACCTCCTGGGAATTGACCTGCCGTGTGGTGCCGCTCATGCGAACAGGTGCCAGAGCAGTACGAAATTGAGCGAGGAAATCACGACCGTGATCCCGGCGAGTGCCGCGGACGTCGCCCTGCTGTTCACCAGATCGCCCATGAGATCGCGACGCGAGGTGAGCCACAGCAGCGGGACCAGGGCGAACGGTATTCCGAAGGAGAGGATCACCTGGGACCAGACGAGCGCGGTCGTCGGGCTCAGCCCCGTGGCGAGGATGCCGAGAGCGGGCAGCAGGGTGAGTGCTCGCCGAAGGCTCCGGGGAAGGCTGCGCCGGAGGAAGCCGGCCATGACGGTCTGCCCCGTGTACGTGCCGACCGAGGTGGCCGCCAAGCCCGACGCGAGCAGCGCCAGCGCGAACACGGTCGCCACGGCGCCGCCCGCCTCCGCCCGCATGGCCGTATGGAAGTCGAAGAGGCTGTCCAGCGGGTGCCGGCCCGGCATTTCCGCGGCGACGATGAGCATCGACACGTTGACGAGGGCCGCGAGGCCGAGGGCGATCCCGATGTCCGCCCGCTGACCGCGCAGCAGGGCCAGCCGGCTGGAACCGGTACGGGCGGTCCACTGCCCGACGTGCTGCGCGGTCAGGCCGGAGTGCAGGTAGACGGCGTGCGGCATGACGGTGGCCCCCACGATCCCGGTGGCCAGGAGCAGGCTGTCCGGTCCCGCGAAGCCCGGCTTCAGTCCGGCCGCGACCGACCCCGCGTCGGGTCCGGCGACCACGAGGGCGTACAGGAATCCGCAGAGTATGACGGCGAACAGCCCGGCGACGGCCAGTTCGAAGCGCCGAAGCCCTCTCGTCTCCAGGGCGAGGACGACAAAGGCGACCGCACCGGTGATGGCTCCGCCCACGACCAGCGGGATGCCGAAGAGGACGGCCAGCGCGACGGCGCCCCCGATCACCTCGGCCAACTCGGTCGCCACGATCACGAGTTCCGCCTGGATCCACAGTCCGGTCGCCGTGCGGCGCGAGGTGTTCTCCCGGCACAGTCGCGCGAGGTCGCGGCCGGTGGCCAGACCGAGCCGGGCGGCGGCCGCCTGCACCACGACGGCCGTCAGACTCGCGGCCACGATGACCCAGAGCAGCTGATATCCGTAGGCCGATCCGGCGGACATATTGGTGGCGAAATTACCGGGATCCACATATGCGCTGGCCGCGACAAAAGCGGGTCCCAGCGTGATGAGGCCCCGGCCGGCCGGAGATCCGCGCTGATCGGAATCAAAGGAGGCAAGCTCCGTCGGCGAATTCAGGGGAGACATGAACGGCCCTACTCTCGGCGGCAACATCCCGGAATCGGCGGCAAGGCCCCATAGGGTACGGTCTTGCGGCGCAGGGCGGCGTGGGAAGTGAGCGTGCCCCCCGTGTTCAGCGAATGTCAAGGGCGGACCCATTGGCAGGAACGTGCCCGGACACTTCCTGCCAGGCCGAGGATGTTGAAAAGAGGCCGGCGGTACCGGAACCTGATTGCGGGTGTTGAGCCGCGAGGCCCGAGTTCCACCCGGGTTACCGATTCCGCCGGCTTGATAACTACTCCTCCAGGAGGTAGTGCATGTATGAGGAGAACCCCGAAGTCATCTGGTGGAACGGGCGCCTGGCGCCGTGGGGAGAGGCGACGGTCCATGTCACCTCGGAGGTCGCCACGCGGGGGACCAATGTCTTCGAGGGCCTGCGCGCGTATTGGCAGTCCGAGTCCGAGCGGCACGGCGTCGTCCATCTGGAAAGGCATCTGTCCCGGCTCGGGCGGTCCGCGCGGCTCATCCGTTTCCCGGCCGCCGCGACAGCCGAGCACATCGACCAGCTCCGTACCGGAGTGGTCGAGCTGGTACGCGCGTTGGGGCCGGGAAGCGACTACTACCTCAGGCCGACGGTCTTCATCGAGCAGGGGCGGTACGGGTGGCGTCCCGACGAGGTGCGGCTGGGCAGCTATATCGCGGGATACCGTGCCGACCCGACCCCCATGCATCCGATGACGTGCGTGGTCAGCACCTGGCGGCGCACTCCGGACGCCTCGATCTCCCCGCTGGTCAAGGTCGGAGCGGCCTATCAGGCATTCCGGCTGCCCAGGATCGAGGCCGCGATGCACGGCGCGGACGAGGCGATTCTGCTCAACAGCCAGGACACGGTGGCCGAAACGGGAGGCGCGGCGATCTTCATCGTCCGGGACGCCACCGTGGTCACGCCGCCACTGGCCGACGGGGTGCTCGACAGCATCACACGGCGCACGGTGATCGAACTGCTCCGGGAGAGACCGGACACCCACGTCGTCGAGCGCTCCATTCCCCGGAGCGAACTCTACGCGGCCGACGAGGCATTCCTGTGCGGAACACTCGACGAGATACGGGCCGTCGCGAGCATCGACGGCGTGGCTCTCCGCTGGCCGACCGGTCCGGTCACCTCCGGGGTGCGCACGTCGTACCTGTCCCGGTGCCGGGGTGTCGAGAAGAGCGGCGATCGCGAATTCCTGCACTTCGTGGACCACGTTGCCTAGGGATGCCACGCCCCGACCGGACAGGCGGTGCCTCATGACCTCGTATCAGCTCGTCCTGCTGGCGGGCGGTCGTGCCACTCGGCTGGGGGCCCTGGCCAAGGACGTGCCCAAGGTCCTCCAGCCCGTGGCCGGCCGGCCGTTCCTGTATCACCTCATGGAGCACGCGGCAGCCGGCGGGATCACGGATGTCCACCTCTGCCTCGGACATCTCGGGGCGCGGGTGGAGGAGCACGTCGGCCGGCTCGCCGACCTGACCGGGCTGCGCTTCACCACCAGCGGCGAGACGGCGCCCGCGGGCACCGCCGGGGCGCTGGTGGGCGCCCTCGACCAGCTCGCCGACACCTTCGTGGTGGGCATGGGGGACACGTACATCGATCTCGACTGGCCCGCGGTCGCCGGCCGGCTTCCCAGTACGGCACCGGCCATGATGGTCGTCACCGGCCGGCCATCGGGACCCCCGCCCAATGTGCTGGTGCGGGACGGGCTCGTCACGGCCTACGACAAGCGGGGGATCGCCGGCGCCTGGACGGACACCGGCGTGGCGGTACTGCGCAAAGAGGCGCTGTTTCCGCTGCGCGGGCATTCCGTTCCCTGCGATCTCGCCTCGCTGTTCGACCCGCTCATCGGCAGAGGCGACCTCGCGGCACTGCCGGTGGACATCCGCTTCTACGACATCGGTACGCCCGAGCGCATCGAGGAGATCGAGCGCCGGCACTTCGGCGCGCTCTCGTCCGAAGGACGGGGAGGAAGGAGCCATGGTGGCTGAGCACGGACCCGCACTGGTGACGGGCGCCGCGGGATTCATCGGGTCGGCGCTGGTCGCCGAACTGCGCGGCCGGGGGATACCGGTCACGGCAGTCGACAGGATCCCGTGGGAGGAGGCAGGGCGGCTCCACCCCGTCCGACAGGGCGAGGGGTTCGCCTACGGCCGGCTGGACCTCGACGAGGCGGAGGCCGGCGGTGCGCTGGCACGGCTCGCCCAGGACTCCAGTGTCATCTACCACCTGTCCGCGAATACCGAGAACCGCGGTGACCGGGCCGGGCGGCTCAGCGATCTGCGCACCACCGTCGGCGGTACCGTCGCGCTGCTGGAGGCCGTCCAGGACGGACGGCCCACCAGGGTGGTCCTGACGTCGAGCCAGCTCGTCTACGCGCCGGACCCCACCGGGAGCCTGATCACCGAGAAGACCGGGACACTCCGCCCGGTGAGCCGCTTCGCTGCCGGGAAGGTCGCTGCCGAGGCGTTCCTGAGTTCCTACGCCCACGAAAGCGGGCTGCGGAGCACGGCGTGCCGGCTGTCGAACATCGTGGGTCCCGGCATGCGGCGCGGCATCATCCACGACATCGTCGAGGGCCTGGAGCGGGATCCCCAGGTCGTCCGGCTGCTGGGCGACGGCCGTCAGACACGCAGCTACCTCCATGTGGCGGACTGCGTCCGGGCGCTCATCCAGGCGGCCGGTCTCGGGGAGACCTTCGCTGTCGCCAACGTGTGCAACGTCGACGCCATCAGCGCCGGAGAGGTGGCCCGGATCATCGCGGAGGAGTTTCCCGACGGCACGCCGGACATCCTCACCGCGGACGGCGAGGCGGGCTGGCGCGGGGACGTACCCACACTCCGGGTGGTACCCGAGCGACTGGCGGCCGCCGGCTGGCAGCCCGCCATGGACTCCCGGACGGCGGTGCGGGAGACCGCCCGTGCCCTGTTCGCCGAGAAACGACGGACGGTGCTCTCATGACCGGAACCCCCTCAGCGCCGAAGACCGCCGCGGCACCCGTGGAGCGCTGGACGACGCACGGCCGGACCTCGCTGTACAGCAGCCCCTGGGTCGGGCTGGACCTCGTGTCGGTGCAGCCACCGGGCCGACCGCGCTACGAGCACCACGTCGTACGGCTGCCCTCCGCGGTGGGCGTCGTCCTGAGCGATGCGCAGAATCGGGTTCTCCTGATCCACCGGCACCGATTCATCACGGACACCGAGGGCTTCGAGATACCCGCCGGTGCGATCGAGACCGGGGAGAGCCATGTGGATGCCGCCCGGCGCGAACTGCTGGAAGAGACGGGCTGGTCCACGGCCACGGCCGAGCACTTCCTGACCGTCAATTCCTCCGACGGGGCGACCGACCAGCGTTTCCATTATGTCCACGCGACCGCGGACACCTGGACCGGAAGCCCGGAGGACGCCTATGAATCGTCCTCGCTGCACTGGGTCGGGATCGACGAGATTCCCGTACTGCTGCAACAGGGAAGAATCCCGGGCGCGCTCACGGGTGTGGCTCTGCTGTACATGCTGCAGTTCGGCATTCTGTGACACACGGAGGGGGCATGGGCGGAGGTCCGTGAAGGAGCCCCGCCCATCACGTGACCGCAAGCCGTACAGCCGGTGCGGAAGCCATCATCCGGGGAGCGGGAAAGAGGTAGCTTGTGAAGGTTCTCATCGCCGGCGGAGCCGGGTTCATCGGAAGTACCATCGCCTCCGCGTGCATCGACGCGGGGATCGAACCGATCCTGCTGGACAACCTGGTGACAGGTCGCCGGGAATTCACCACCGGCCGGGTCTTCTACGAGGGAGACATAGCGGACGGCGAGCTCGTCGACCGTGTCTTCTCCGAGCACCCCGACATCGCCGCGGTGATCCAGTGCGCCGCACTCATCGTGGTGGCCGAGTCCGTCGAGGAACCGCTGCGCTACTACACAGAGAACGTCGCGAAGGGGATCCGATTCCTCGGGCACCTTTCCCGGAACGGATGCGAGAGGCTGCTCTTCAGTTCCTCCGCTTCCATCTACCGCACCGACGAGGAATTCGCCGTGACGGAGGACTCGCCGGTGGACCCGCTGAGCCCGTACGCCCGCACCAAGGCGGTGTTCGAGACCGTACTCGGTGACGTCAGCGCGGCCGACGGCCTGCGTGTCGTCTCCCTGCGCTACTTCAATCCGATCGGCGCCGACCCCGCGATGCGGTCGGGACTGGCCCTGCGTCAGCCCACCCACGCGCTGGGAAAGATGGTCGAGGCATGGCACAGCGGAACGGAGTTCCGTATCACCGGTGTGGACTGGCCCACGCGGGACGGCACCGGAATCCGCGACTACGTGCATGTCTGGGATCTGGCCCAGGCCCATGTCCGGGCGCTCCAGCGCTTCGACTCCGTCCTTCCGGAAGGCGGATCGGAGGGGTTCAAGGTGATCAACCTGGGCACCGGCACGGGCACCACGGTCCGAGAACTGGTGCGGGCGTTCGAACGCGTCGTCGGGTCGTCCCTGCCCGTCCGGGAAACGGCCCCCCGCCCCGGGGACAACGCCGGTGCCTTCTCACACGGCGAGCGCGCGGCCGACATGCTGGGCTGGCGCCCCGAGCTGTCGATCGAGGACGGCATCCGCGACTCGCTGACCTGGCACCGCAAGCGCGACTCCGTCATCGGGCCCCACTGAAGGTGCGAGACGGCAGCGAAGGATCACGGCGAAGTGAGGGCGGGAATCCATGCGCATCCTGATGCTGACCTCCAGCTTCCACCCGGTCATCGGAGGAGCGGAGACCTACGCGTTCGAGATCGCCCGTGGTCTCGCGGGCGCGGGCCACACGGTGTGGGTGGTCACGGATCTGCCGCGCGGAATCCCAGCCGACGCTGATGTCCCTGGCGATCCCGAGGGCGTGGTGGTGCGGCGGCTGCACCGGTTCCAGGCGGATCTCGAAGACGCGGCCAAGATACGCTGGGAGCAGATGGCCCATGGTCTTCACACCGAACTCGCGGCCTGCCTGGAGGAAGCGCGGCCCGACGTGGTGATGACCAACAGCCTGGACACCGCTGTCCTCGGCAAGACCCTGGCGATCGCTGCCGGGATTCCCTGGGCGGCCTCCTTCCACGAACAGGACCCCGGGGGCGAGCCCCTGGGGGAGGCTCGGATGAGGCTGGTCTACGGCCTGCTCGCCCCCCGACTGGTGCTGGCCTGCTCGGAACCCTTCGCCGAGCGAGCCCGACGGTGGGGGTCGAAAGACCGGACCGTGCTCGTGCACCACGGGGTGGACACCGACCTGTTCCACCCCGGACGGGCATCGGACGCCGTCCGTCGGCGCTACGGCATCGCCGACGAGTCGCTGCTGGTGGTCTCGGCGGGTCGGCTCAAAGCACGCAAGGGCCATCTGGAGACGATCCGGGCGTTCGCCCAACTGCACGCGAAGTTTCCCGAGGCGCGGCTGCTCATCGTGGGGAGCGTCAACTCGGCCTCGGAGGAGTACGCCGGCCGACTCGAATCCGAACTGGACCGTCTCGGACTGCGCGAGCTGGCACAGATCGATCGCGACGTCACCTTCGACGGCATGCCCGGCATCCTCGCGTCCGCTGACATCGTCTCCCAGCCGAGCCATGCCGAGGGGCTGTCCCTCGCCCTCCTGGAGGCGCTGAGCAGCGGCCGGGCCACCGTCGCGACCGACATCCCGGGCACCAGGGAGATACTGCCTGTGCCGGGAATCGCCGAGGTGGTGCCGCCCCAGGAGGTCGCGCCCCTGGCGGAGGCGCTCATACGGCTGGCCGGCGACCGCGCGCTGCGGGACGCGTACGGCCGCCGGGCCCGGGCGCATGTCGAGGAGTCCTTCTCCTGCCGCCGCATGGTCGAGGAGACGGCGGCGCTGCTGTCCGGGCTCATCGAGTGAGCAGGCATCCCCTTCGGGGACATGGTTCGGATTTCCGGGAGCGACAGTGGAACAGCACGACCAGCGGTGGATCGACGAACTGGCGGGGCTCGGCCATGCGGCCGTCGAACCCCTCGCCGTGGGGATGGAGGGTGCTGTCTACCGCCTCGGGGGAGGGCTGGTCGCCAAGGTATGGGGCCGCCGCGACGAGCGGGACCTCATCAGGATCAAGGAGTTCTACGACGAACTGGCGGCCCGGGGGCTGAGTTTCGCCACGCCCCGCATCCTGCGCATCCACGGGTCAGAGCTGGGGTACTGCACCATCGAGGAGGAGCTGGCCGGCACACCCCTCGACCGGATGGCGCCCTCCGTCGACGGGGATCCCGGACCGCGGGCACGCGACCACGTGCTCGATGTGCTGGCCGAGCTGGGCTCCGTGATCCCTTCCGGGGGGCTCCGCCGCCTGCCCGTCATGGACGAATCCGTACCGTTCCGGGACAGCGGGGCGGACTGGGCAGGCTCCCTCATCGCCCTCATCCACCGCCGTCTGAGCCGCTTCGGCCCGCAACTCGATGCCGCCGTCACGGACCTCCCCGGGAAGGTGGAGCAGGTGACGCGCCTGCTGCGCGCCTGGGGCCATGGACGCGACGGGCTGCTGCACGGCGACCTGATCACGGCGAACATCCTGGTCGACGAGACGTTGCGACCGACCGCGGTACTGGACTTCGGGTTCCTGACCGCACCCGGCGATCCCGCCTTCGACGTCGCCGTCACGGCGAGCATCATCGATATGTACGGGCCGCAGCACCGGCGTATCGAGGCAGCGTTCGACGAGGCCGCGGTCAAGCGCTTCGGATACCCCCGAGAGCTGCTCCTCCTCTACCGCGCGGCGTACGCGCTGATCACGAGCAATGCCTACGACCCCGAGGGCGCGGACGGCCACTTCCGGTGGTGTGCGGCCATGCTCGAGCGTGACGACGTGGTCGAGGTTCTGGACTCCTGACAGGAAGGCCGACCATGACAGACGCAGTGGCCCTGACGTTCTCCTGGTCGCTCGCCGAGCCGGCAGAGCCTTACCGTGCACCGGCCCCGAGGACGCCGCTCGGCGTTCCGGCGCCGAAGGCCGTGCTGCTGGATGTCGGCATGACCCTCATCCATCCCAGCGGAGCGGTGATGCTGGCGGAGATCCGAGCGGACCTGCCCGGGTTCCGGGCCGGCGAGCAGGATTGCGCGGCAGCGCTGGTGGCAGCGGCCGAGGCCCGCCACTACCCGCTGCCGGTCGGTCTGACCGACGACGAGAAGGTCGGGGCGGCCTGGGGAGCACTGCTCGGGCTCGACCGGGAGATGTCCCTGCGGATCTGGAAGCGTGTCCGGAGCCGTCCGGACTTCTACAGCGAACTCGACCCCGAGACCGAGGCTCTGCTCACCGGTCTGCGGTCTCGGGGTGTGCGGGTCGGCGCGGTCTCGAACGGGGAGGGCCAGCTCGGAGCCGAGCTGCGCCACTTCGGAATCGACCATCTCTTCGACGTCGCCCTGGACTCGGCGGTCTTCGGGGTGGAGAAGCCGGCGCCGGACATGTTCCGGGCGGCCTGCTCGACGCTGGACGCCTCGCCCGAGAGCTGCTGGTTCGTCGGAGACGGTCTGATCAACGACGTCTTCGGGTCGCTGGCGGCCGGCGTCGCGGTGAGCTTCCACTACGACCGCTACGGCCTGTACTCCGCCATTCCCGGTGTGCACCGGATCACCCGGCTCGTGGAAGTGCTGGCAGAGCTCGACGTCCGGGGCCCCGTACCCGTTCCGCTTCACCACACGGGAAGAGAGAGCTGAAGTGACCATTCGCTTCGTGTCGGTGGTGGGCGCCGATACCGGCCTGCTGGATGCCGCCATCACGCACTACCGGAGTCTCGGCGTCGAGTCCTTCCACATCATCCGGCACGTCGAGTCGTTGGACGATCCGGATTTCCAGCGGTCCCGGGACGTCATGGCACGACACGGGCTCTCCTTCGTCGCGGTGCACCAGGGTCCGTGGGACGAGGACCTCAACGCCTATCTGATCCGGGCGCAGATGCGGCGGCATTCCGGCGACTGGTGGGTCGTCGCGGACCTCGACGAGTTCCATGTCTACGACCGGCCGCTGACCGACGTCATCGCCGCCTGCGAGAGCGGCGGATACGACTATGTCCGGGGTGCGATGCTGGACCGGGTGGCTGCCGACGGCAGCCTGCCGGCGTTGCGGCCGGACATGTCGATATGGGAGCAGTTCCCGCTCGCCGGACTGCTGACGCTGCGTGTGCCGGGAGCAGGGCCGTCGAAGGTGACGCTCGCCCGCGGTGATGTGCAGCTGACCCTCGGCCAGCACGCGGCACGCACGGGGCGGATGATGCCGGCGGAGGAGGCCTTCCCCCAGGTGCACCATTTCAAATGGACCGACTCGGTGCTGCCGCGCCTCATCCGGCGGGAGGAGGCCTATTCGTCCGGCGACTGGCACCAGACCTATGCGCACACCGTTGACGAGTCACGCCGGGTGCTGGGACACCTGGAGGCCAACGGCGGTCGCATCGACATCACGACCGAGGGGCTCGAAATCCACCGCTGCGGTCGTGACTACGCGGACTACGAGCCGTGGGCGGCCCTCGTCCCCATGCTCAAGACCTTCACGTAGGAGAACGCGGACGAGGTCGCAGCGAGAAGGATGCCGCCACGGCGGCGCGGGGCCAGGAGTTCCGTGGGCGGCGGGTACGGTTGCGGTCCGATCCCGGTCCCGACCATTGACGGGGTGTCAGGCTCTGGCTGGCTTCGCAGCAGCGCGTCGGCCGTTCGCCGTGGCGCACGATCTCCCCATGCCCCGTGGCCCCTCACGTCCGATCGGTTCGGGAGTCCCATGAAGCCCAGCAGACCTGTCCTCGGTATCCTCCTCGCCCTGCTGACAACGTTGTCCGCCGGAGTGGCCGCGCAGCCGCCGGCCTCGGCCGCCACCGCGGCGGTGTGCAACAAGTACTGCGACACCCGTGACCCGGGCCTGAGCCCCCAGGACCGCCGCCCGGTGACGACCGCGCTGTCCGGCCGCTCGATCGTTCTGCACTTCGACGACACCGACGCGATGGGCTGGGCGTCCATCGAGAACGGCGCCGCCGGCGACGAGGTGTGGCTCGACCGCAGCTTCGACGGCGGCCGTGGCTGGGCCGCCGGCAGCAAGCTCGGGGACACGACGGTCCCCTCCGGCCAACGCGGCCGGCGGACGCTGATGTACAACGTCGACGACTGGAACACCCTGGGCGTCGGGGCGCTGCGGGCCTGCGGGCAGGTGGCCGGTGCCCTCGCGTGCACGCCGTGGGCGCGCACCACGTGGAACGCCGGCGACCGGCGTACCGCGGCGGCGACCGCGCTGATGATGTCGTACGACCGCACCACCAAACTGTTCGGCGGCAACGGCTGGTGGACCGCCGCCAACGCGCTGACCGCGATCATCGACAACGCCCGGATCGCAGGGATGGGAAGCTACACGTACACCATCGCCCAGACGTACGACAGGAACATCGACGCACAGGGCGGGCAGTTCAGGAACGAGTACCTGGACGACACCGGCTGGTGGGGCCTGGCCTGGGTGGCCGCGTACGACATGACCGGTGACAGCCGCTATCTGAACACGGCCCGCGCCGACGCCGAGCACATGTACGCCAACTGGAACGGCACCTGCGGCGGCGGAGTGCGGTGGAGCACCGGCGGCAGCTACAAGAACGCGATCACCAACGAGCTGTTCCTCCAGCTCACCGCCGCCCTGCACAACCGCATACCCGGCGACACCACCTATCTGGACCGGGCGAGGAGCGAATGGTCGTGGTTCCGGAACAGCGGCATGATCAACGGCAACAACATGATCAACGACGGTCTCGGCGACACGTGTGCCAACAACGGCCAGCCGACCTGGACGTACAACCAGGGCGTGGTGCTGGGCGGTCTGACCGAGCTGTACCGGGCCACCGGTGACTCCACGCTGCTGACCGCCGCCCGCACGCTGGCCGACGCCTCGACCGTGCGGTTGCAGACCGACGGGGTGCTGCGCGAGCCGGGGGAGGGCGACTCCTGCACCGGTGACGGCCCCAGTTTCAAGGGCGCCTACGTCCGCGGCCTGGGCCGGCTCAACACCCAGCTCGGCGACCATCCGTACACGGGAACCCTCGCGAACTGGGCGAACACCGCCTACACCCGCGACCGCAACCCCCTCGACCAGTACGGCCCGCACTGGGGCGGCGGCGCGGGCGCCACGGACTACGGCTGTCAGCAGAGCGCACTGGACCTCCTCGACGCGGCGGGCTGACCGGAACCGGCGAGGCCCCGTGGGGGCCGAAGGAACAGAGCCCGGCCGAGGCGCGGCCGGTGCTGCGGCGGGCGAGCGCGGCATCGTTCCGCCTCGTGCACGAAGCGGACGCGGAGCCGCGCTCGCCCGCGTCTACTGACCGTGCCGCTCCAGATAGATCGAGGTGAACACGGCGACTTTGGCGCGCAGGGCCCAGGGGTCGAAGGGCTTGCTGATGTAGTCGACGGCGCCGGCCGCGTAGCCACGGGCGGAGTGTGCGGATTCCGCGCCCATCGCGGTCAGGAAGATGATGGGGACGTCCCGGGTCCTCGGGCGGCGTTTGATGTGGGCGCAGGTCTCGTAACCGTCCATCTCCGGCATCTGCACGTCCATGATGATGACGGCGAAGTCGTCGTGGTCGAGCAGGGCCTTGAGGGCCTCCCGGCCGGAGGAGACCGTGACGAGCTCCTGGTCGAGCGTGGCCAGAACCGCGGTCATCGCCAGCAGGTTGTCCGGCTGATCATCGACGACGAGGATCTTGGGCATGCCCTGTCGCCCCGGTGGCAGGGCACGCACCGTGGCCTGCTGTTCGACGGCGTCCAGCTGGCGTTCCAGGAGTTCACAGCGGCCCTCCGCCGCAGCGCGCTGAGCCTGCGCCTCCCAGAGGGCCGCTCTGAGCCGCTCGACCTCCAGCTGGAGTGCGTCGCGCTCCTGGATGAGGCCGGAGACGTCCGGAAGGACCAGTGCGAGCTCGTCCGCCCGCCTCTGCTCCGCGACGCGGTCGGCCTTCAGCTGGTTGAGCCGCGTCTCCAGGTCGGCGATCCGCTGCGTCCGGTCCAGCAGCGCGTCGCCCAGGACGTCGCCGCGGACGCTGGACCGCCGGGAGACATGGTCGGCGTCGGCCAACTGCTGCTCGAGGATCTCCACCGCGTGCTTGGGCGAAGAGGCGGCGTCCACGGCGGATCCGTACAGACCCCGCACCAGCTCGATGGCCTCGGTGGTGACCGCGGTCCCGCGATGCTCGGCGACATCGGTGAAGAGATCGCTGATCACCTGCCAGGGAGGTAACCGGGTGCCGTTCAGATAGCGCGAGACCGTGCCCGGATCGAGCCGGCGCCGAGCGGCGTATCGACGGACGGACAGGTGAAGACTCTCGAACAGCTCGCGCAACGCCTCGGCCAACGCCCGGGAGGCATCGTTGAGGTCCTCTCCCAGAGGCCGCAGCTCACCCATTGCTCTCTCCCTCGCCGGCGCCGGCGCCCGCGGAGCTCGGTGGCTGGACCGTGCCGTCCTCGGTGGCGATGAGGCGGTTGTAGAACTGCACGGCCAGTCCCGTGGCGGCGAGCCCCGCGAGCAGGCTGCGCGCGGCGCCTTCCCCGGCGACGGCCGTCAGCCCGCTCGCCGCCGCCCCGGTGAGCAGGGCGAGCAGGAATACCAGGGACGATCTCAGTGACAACAGAGGATGATCCAACGTCTTCTCCATCCGTCCAACCCGCCGTGCTGCGGCGCGTCTTGTTCCTCCGTCCGGCCGATCGCGGACGGAGGAACCAGGATGGACGAAGCCGGGGGTGTTGCAGTCCACGATCCGCGAGCGAGGCGGCACCGACCGTCTGTTGCGCAGGTGTTGTCGCCGTTCACGGCACCGTCTCGGCAGATCAGGAGCTTGGACGCACCCGCCGTTGCCAGAGCGTTGCTCTGCAACGTGTCGATCTCCGGCAACGCCGGGCGATCAGGCCGGGCCAGTGAGCACTCGCGCGCTCCGTGCCGCGATCGACGCGAGGGCCTGCGCGACCGGGAACGGTGCCGTCCCCGCGCCCGGAGATCCGACCCCCTCACCGCCCCGGCCCGGGACGGCGCGCGGACCGGCCCGCGACGGCGTGTAGAGTGGCACTGCCGACGCGGGGTGGAGCAGCTCGGTAGCTCGCTGGGCTCATAACCCAGAGGTCGCAGGTTCAAATCCTGTCCCCGCTACGAGAAGAAGGGGACCCGGTGGACCGGGTCCCCTTCGTATTTCCCCCGCCGGTCCACGCACGGGTTTCCCCGTCCGTCAACGCCTGGGCATGCCGCGCGGGCCGCACGGACCGTCAGGAGGGCGCGCCCGCGCGATACGTGTTCCGAGAACGCCGGCGAACAGGGCAACCTTCTGGGCGGGTGGTGAGTCTCCTCATCGATCACGCCGTGATCGGATTCGCGAGGAGACCATCATCAACGCCATACGCAAGACCCTGACCGCCACCGCCGTAGTCGGCACCGTTCTCGTGGGCTCCGCCGCCTGCGGGACGGTGGAGCAGCTCTCCGCCGGCAAGAAGCTCGACCGTGCCTTCGAGAAGCTCGGCAAGAAGAACATGCTCTCCTTCGAGCTCGACCTGGACACCGACGTCACATCCCTGAAGGCGCTGGACGCCGAGTCCGATCCCGAGCCCGGTGAGGAGATGCCGGACGAGGCCGCGAAGCTGATCAGCGGTGCGAAGATCACTTTCACCGTGCAGTCGAAGAAGCCGATCGAAGCGTCTGGTGAGAAGGACTTCATCGGCATGGCGATGAAGATCAGCAACCCGGATGGCGCCCTCGCCGAGTATCGGCTGATCGGCGACGACGCCTACATCCGTGTCGACACCGAGGCCCTCGGCGAGATGGCGGGAAGTCCCGTGCCGAGGGCCGACGACCTCCCCCCGGAGGCCGGGGCGTTCAAGAACCTCATCGAGGGCAAGTGGGTGAAGTTCGACACCAAGGAGATGGAGAAGGCCGGCGGCCAGGAGGCCGGGGGAGGTCCCGCGCCCGCCCCGTCCTTCGACGCCAAGTCGCAGAAGAAGCTGGCGAAGGCCCTCCGTCAGGTCGTCGCCCGTGAGGTGCGTTTCAAGACTGCCGACGGTGAGGACGGCGTCGAACACGTCACCGCCACGGCCCCCTTCCGCACGCTGATCACCGAGCTGTTCCGCGAGATCCGCCCGCTGGCGAAGGATCTGCCGCCGGGCATGGACCTGCCGACGGACAAGGATCTGAAGGACGCCCCCGACACCAAGGTGACAGCGGACTTCGCGCTCAAGAACGGTGAGCTGACCGAGGTGGACGTGGACCTCGCCAAGCTGGCCGAGAACGCCAAGGTCAAGAAGCTGGGCCTGACCTTGCGGGTGAGCGATGGCACCAGGCCCACCGCCCCGGCCGGTGCCACGAAGCTGGACTTGAACGACCTCATGAAGGGCTTCTTCGCCGGCCCGGCGATGGACGAGGCCGACTTCGCCGAAGGCGACCTCGCCGATCAGGACTTCCCGCAGGACTGATCGCGTCGAGAGCGTACGAAGGGGGCGACGCGTCCGCACGGTGCGCAACCGTCAGTTCCGTGCGGAGCCACCCTCCTACCAGGGCGGCCTGTGCTGCGACAGCTCGTCCCGCCGCGCAGGCCGTGATGTGCCGACGTACCGAGGCACGCACCTGATGTGCCGACTTGCCGAGGCACCCCTTCGGATCACCTCTTCACGGAAGCCTTACAATCCGGTCACCTGTTGATCATCTTCTGTGGAGGCTCCGTGTTTCCGTTCCGGAAAAAGGTACTTCTCGGGTCCGCGGCCGCGGTGGCGCTCGTCGGCGCGGCGGCCGGCGGTGCGGCGTGGGCGTCGAGCCCGGCGCCGACCGTCTCCGCGTGCGTCGGCAAGTCGTCCGGCGCACCTCGCGTCCTCGGTACCTCGGTGAAGTGCCGTAGCACCGAGCGGAAGGTCACCTGGAATCAGACGGGTCCACGCGGCGCCCAGGGTGTTCCGGGCGTGTCGAAGATGAGCACGGTGTCCGCGACCGCTCCCGTCGCCGCCAGCGCCGACAGTCCCGTCGTGTACTTGACGGCGAAGTGCCCGGCGGGGACCCAAGTGCTAGGCGGCGGCCACAGCGTGACCCCGGGAACCCGTGGTGAGGCCATCCTGGACCAGCCGACCCCGGACGGAACGGGCTGGTACGTCGCGTACACCTTCGACAGAGTCGCCCGGAACGGTGTGCTCACCGTCTATGCCCGTTGCGCGGTATTCGCCGGCTGAGGGTGAGGAGAGCCGCTCCGAGGGCGCCTGCCACGCGCGGCCGGTGGCCGCGCGGGAGGGCGGCTCCCGGGGTCACAGGCAGACGACCACCAAGGCGGTGTCGTCGGTCACTCCCTCGGCGGGGAGCAGGTCGGTCATGACGGCGTCGGCCAGTGATTCGGGGCCCGCGGCCGAACCGTGCCGGGACAGCGAGTCCCTCAGTAGGTTCAGTCCGATGTCGATGTCCTGGTGCCGGCGTTCGATCAGGCCGTCGGTGTACAGCAGGAGGATGTCACCGTCGCCGAAGGGGATGGTGGCCTGCGGCCGGGGGCGCGGTTCCGGGGCGGCGTCGAGCGGCGGGTCGGTCGCTTGGTCCAGGAGGCTCACGGCGCCGCCGCCGCGCAGCAGGGCCGGTGGGGGATGGCCCGCGCTGGAGTAGGTGATCACATGGCGGTTCCAGTCGATGAAGGCGGTCACCACGGTGGTGGACTCGGCGCCCTGGAGAGAGTGGGCGTACCGGCCGAGGACCTCAAGAGCCTGAGCGGGTCCCGTGGCGACGAGGGATGTGGCGGACAGGGCACTGCGGAGCTGGCCCATGACGCCGGCGGCCTCGAGGCCGTGACCGACGACATCACCGACGGCGACGGCGATCTTGTCACCGTCGGCGAGTTTGACGAGGTCGTACCAGTCGCCGCAGACGTTGAGGGATCCGACGGCGGGACGGTAGCGGACGGCGACCCGGTGACGGTCGACCGGGGACGGGGCCGGAAGCATGGCGCGCTGGAGGGAGAGGGCGACCTCGCGCTCACGGGCATGGGCGCGGCGGAGGCGTTCGTTGACCTGGTGGAGCTGCCGCATCCGGCCGAAGAGTTCGGCCTCCAGGTTGCGCTTGCCGTCCGGCCGGCTGGTGGCGCGGAGCAGGTCGGTGACTTCCTCGACCCGGTGGAGCAGCAGGGCGATGTGGCCGTCGGGCGCGAAGACGGGCGCGTTGACGGGACTCCAGTATCGTTCCTCCCACTGGCCAGGGCGCTCGGTGGATTCCACGTCGTAGCGTTGCAGCGGCATGGTGTCGATCTCGTGGCCGGCCAGGACCTTGCGCAGGGACATCTCCAGGTTGCGGGCGCCGGACGCGGCCGGATCGTCCGGGTTGTCGGGGAACACGTCGAAGAGGTAGCGCCCCACCACTTGCTCGCGGGTGCGTCCGGCCTGACGCAGAAACGCGATGTTGGCGTCGGCGAAGGCCAGATCGGTGGTCAGGAGTGCGACCGCGCCCGGCAGCGCTTGGAAGACCGCCGCATAGTCGATGCCCATGGACGCAGAATAAGGACGGATCAGGACAAGCAGTCCACTGACACCCCCTGGCGCCCGGCAACTCGTCGGTGAGTCGCGCGGCGCCTGCTCCTGGTGGCCGGGCGTCAGATGCCTGTGGTGGGTGGCGTCCACCTCGCTGCCGGGATGCCTGCCGAAGACCTCGGCGAGATCCTTGCGACCGATCCGTACGTGCTCAACGGGGTTGCCACGCACAGCGTCGTGGAGTTCACCCCCATGCTGGTCGCGAGCGGTCTGGAGGAGCTCAAGCCCCACGGCTGAGCTGATCCGTCCGCTCGGTCGTGGGCGGTACCGGATGAGGAGTGCGGCGGCGTCACGGTGCCGAGGCGCACGCATCCGCGCTCGTCACCACCGCCGGTACCCGGCCGGAACTCCGAAGGCGGACTCGACTACACCTCGCCGGTGGCGAACAGTTCGAGGTGTCCGCACTGAGGGCAGCGGAACGCCTCGATCTGCCGCCGGGGCCGGCCCAGCCGCTTGGCACCCCCGAAGATCCCCCGCTCCAGAGCCCCCTCGATCCACCGCGCGTATCCGCGCGAGTGCTCGCCCGCGTCCTCGATGAAGCCCTCCAGCAGACCGACGGTGCCGCAGTGGGTGCACGTGTGGTTGTTCATCCCGTGAGTGTAGGAAACGGCGCGGCCGGGACGGAGCGGGGCCATGGCAGTCTGGCGCAAGAGTGGCTAAGCATCGCTGTCCTGAGGAGCGCCGGCCGGGCTTCCTGCGGTGGGGGGTCTGCCGACGTCGTGCTGAGCCGGTTGTCAGGACGGCCGGGATCGCGCCGTCAGCAGGACGACACCGGTTATGGGGGTGAGCGCCGGTCGGTGTCGGTCGACGGTTTCGGCCGGGTCCGTCACCGGTCCCACATCACCAGGAGGCCGGGTACCAGGCGCCGTTGTACCACTGCTCGTTGGCGCTGTCGTTGTGGTGATCCATGTTGAAGTCGTTGGGGTAGTTGTTGACGTGGTTGCTCGGGTACGTCCAGATGCCGGCGGACTCGTCGCAGACGTAGTCCCAGTGGCAGATCGTCTTGACCGGCACGTTGCCGAAGTACTTGTCGGCGCCGGCGAGGGGAGCGCCGACGACACCGCCGAACGGCACCGATCCCCCGTTGGCCCCGGGACCGCCCTGGCGCTTGGGATCCGCGATCAGAACGGCGTTGACGTTGTCGAAGGTCTGCCAGTTCTCGGTGACCCAGATGTGCACCACCGCGGCGCCCAAGGAGTATCCGCCCATCTTGACGTGCTGGTCCGGGCACGCGGCACGTTGGTCGCGCACCAGCCGGTTCAGCTCATCGACGCCCGCCCGGGCACTCGCCCCGTTGGGAATCTGGGTGGGGTACCCGACGTGCTGCTGGATGTCGCCGGTGAAGCCGTCGTTGTTCCACGAGCTTCCCGTGCCGCCGACGACGATCGTGTAGGTGCCCCCGCACGGAGCCGCTGCCTCTGCCGCCTGCGCCGCAGATGCCTGTGTCACCGATAGCCCTGCCGCCAGCAGCAGTCCGGCCGTCGCAGCCGTCATCCTCTTCACCCGCATTCGATCCTCCCGTGTGTGGTGCCTACATCTCACGACTTTGGCAGCGGCCGATGACATCGCGATGAAACGCGCCGGAGGCTCGGTCTCCTCGGTATGTCCGTATGGACTGCGAGGGCGGGTTTCGTGGCGCGGCCCGGCAGCGGGCCGTGTCCTCGGTCCACGAACGCGGGACATACAGCTCCCGGTCTATCGCCGAATGCCCGAGCGGAGTCGAGTAGGCAACGTAGACCGCGACCTGGGAGTTCTCGATGCGTCCGGCGGCGCCGGTGTAGGCAAAGCGACCTGGACCTCGGGCTCCTCGGCCAGACCGCTACTGGACCGGGCCAGCCAGCGTTTCGATCGGCAGAGGCGGCCATTTCGACTCCTTCCGGGTAAGGCTTGCCAGCTCTTCCGGTGGTTCGGCGCCGTCCTGAACGGTCGTGACGTAGACCTTTGCTTCCTGCAAGTTCAGTCGCGGGGCCTGCTTGCGCAGGTAGCTCATCGCGGCCACGACGCCTGCGGAGTGGACGAGGGCGCGAACAGTGGAGGCCAGTGGATCAGGCGGTCTGATGCCCTTGGTCTGCAGGAGGTACTGCTCCTCCCAGCCCTCGTCCTCCCACCAGACGGCGGGCACGTAGTGGATGCTCCCATCGTGCCGGTCCACCAGGTAGTGGCCGCCGACGAAGCTGCCGCGCAATTCACGGGCCCGGGCCTGCTCCGCTGAGCGCCAGAAGACGAGCCAGCCAACCGCGCGTTCCTGCACGTGGTAGATGTCCGGCGTGGGGGCAGGCCCCCTCCACGGCTGCGTCGGCAGCTCTCTGGCCAGGAAGGACTCGATGAGCTCAACGGCGCGTTTCTTGGAGATCACGATCCCATCATTCGCCACAGGTCAACCGGTTTTCGGCATGCCCGCGCCGTCCCCACCGAGATCTCACGTCCGACAGTTTCTTCCCTCGGGTCAGGGGCCGGTCGCGGGCGGCCTTGTAGCCGGTGATCACCGCCGGGTCGGCGTCGGGGCCGCCGTGGTCGAGGCCGACGAAGCCGAGGTCGGCGATAGCGCCGAGCCCGGCCGCCCGCAGTTTCGCGGTGAGCTGGTCGTGACGGCAGGCGGTGATCTCCGAGAATCGTCCAGGGCGGGCCGCGGAGAGCCACGGCAGGCGGCCCCGGTCGTCGGTGAGCGCGATCACCAGCAGACCGTGGCATTTGTGCTTGCCGGAGTAGTTCTTCCGGTTCGCCGTGCCGGTTCGGGTCTTCTTCAGTGCGGTCCAGGCGCGGGGCGCGGGCGGCGAGCAGACCGACGGCCTCCAAGACCCACCGGGTGACCGTGGTGCGATGCACCCCGTTCCCGCCGGCGAGGCCGCAGGGGCGCTGGGCACAGCGCGGCACCGCCGGCACGATGCCGGCGATCTTCCCCGCGGGCAGGTCCCGCCACCGCGACTCAGCGGGACCGCTCGCCCCGCCACCCGGGCGGGCGCCGCGACCACGGATGCGGCCACGGCGGTTTCCCCTTCGGCCCGGTCCTGCTCGGCCAGCCGGTTCAAGACCCGCTCGAAGACCAGCAGTTCCTCCCGTTCGGCCTGGACCGTACCACCTGCAACTGCATGGCCAACTCGTCGGCGAACCCATCCAGTTCGCATGAGCCCACGGCCTTGACACAAAGGGGAGCCATGAGCGGTGCCGATGACAGCTACCGACGCAGCTGGCCGAGTCGGCTGCGGATCAACCTCCGGATACGATGGTGTGCGCGTATCAGGCGCCCACGTGGACGTGTGCGGCCCATACCGACGGCAGGTTCGGATACTTCGTCCTGAGCTGCCTGACCGTGCGATGGACCGCTGCCGACGCGCACAACGCACCGGATCGATTCGTGATCAACTCGCTGTAGATCTGCTGACTGAAGGCTGGTGCCACGGTGTCGTCGACCCGCCAGAGCGTGCCCACTACCTGGGAGAACCCGGCTATCTGAAAAGCCGCCAACGGGTGGATCGCCTCGTCGGACAGGCGCGTGGTGGTGCGGGCCGTGTCGCAGGCGGACAGGAACGCGAACTCCGCGTTTCGCAGGCGCAGCCGGGAAATGTCAAGCACCCGAAACGGCGCGCGATCGTGGTCGTGCAGCGCAAGGTGGCTGTCCGAAGGGTTGTCCGGGTCGCTGTACCCGTGGCAGGCGAAGTGCGCCCAGCCACTGGCCTGCAAGGCGTCGAGAACGGCGTCACGAGTCGCGTCCGCGCCGACCAGGGCCGTGGTGCCGGGTATGAGAGCGGCCAGGTGGTCGGCTTCGGCCTGTGCGCCAGGCAGGTCCGGGGCGTCCGGAGTGTGCGGCATCGCGACCACCAGCAGCCGCGGCTCGTTCCGGTCGTCGCGGCGGCCCGCGCGGGCGTGATCCAGGGCGCGGATCGTCGGCGTCGTCGAGGAGACGACGCGGTCGAGGAGCACAGGCCCGCCGTCGCGGTGGTGGCCCGCCGCGTGCAGGGGGAGCAGGCTGAGCGACCCGACCGGGGCCCACCAGATCCTTGGCCACGGACCATCCGCCGCCGGTTCCGCCGTCAGCCCCAGTTCACCGAGCACAGGGCCCACGACGGTGTCCCACAGCCACTCGAGCGTGTCATGGATCACCTGCTCGGCGGCCAGCCGCCCCTCCGTGAACGCGGTGTGCAGAGCGCGTACGCGGTGACTCACGGCCTCTTCGCTCAGCCGGTTCAGCGCGCATGACCGGACCCCGTCCGGAGTGATGATCAGCGCGTCACACCGGTGCCGGCTGACGTTGACGTACACGATCGGGCCCTCGTGCGCCTGCGCGGTGAGGTCGGTGAGCAGCGGAGGCTGTAGGAACCGCTCCATTCCAGGCAGCGCGCGGATCCGGTCGGTCACCGCGTCGAGCTCGTCGGCGAGGGCCACGCGGTCGCTCGTGGTGTCGGTTTCGAACTCCGCGGTGAGCGTCCGGAAGCGTTCGGCCAGCTCGGGTGCCCGCTCACGCAGGTCGGAGAGATCGCCACGGCTGTCGAGTGCCTGGGCGGCGAGCACGCAGCGTCCGGATTCGAGCAGGGTCACCGCGCTCACCTCGTCGCCGGCGGCCAGCGCGCACGCGGCCGCGTCGGCGGCCACCCCGGCGAACCGGCCGAGCCAGTACTGAGCGTCCTCGCGGCCCAGGTGGCGCCCGGCGAGCCGGGGCAGCAGCCGGACCGCGGCGGCGTACCCCTCGGCGGCTACGTCGAACTGCCCGGCCTCGGCGGCCAGATTGCCCCACCGGTCCGCCGCTTCCGCCCGGCTCGCCGTAGGCGATCCGGCAGACGCCGCGGCCTCCCGGTAGCAGCCGAGTGCCTCGGTCAGCGCGTCGCCGTCGCCGAGGTGCCGGAAGCCGAGCGCCAGGACGTTGGCGACGAGGTTCAGTAAATGCGCCCGGGAATAGGCGTCCTGCTCGGGCCTCCGCGCCACACTCCGGGCCAGGCCGACCGCCTCCGCGAGGACCTGCGGATCCGGTGGCTCCCGTCGCGCGGCGGCGGGTGCGACGGGGTTCGTGCACCAGTCGCCGAGCGCGGCGGCCAGACTCGCGGTGTACCTGGGCCAGTGCGGGCTGTCCTGCGCAGTCGCGGCCACGGACGCGCGACGCGCGGCGATCGCGTCCCGCAACGCGTTCCGGTCGCCGAACTTCTCGTACGCCATCCCCAGCACACCGCCGAGATTGGCCAGCCGCACTGCCCGGTCCGGGTCGTCGTCCGCCGTCACATCCGCGGCCGCACGGTGCGCGTCGATCGCCTCGTCGAGCACGCTCGCCTCGCCCGTCCTGCTGAACAAGTCGGACAGCATGGCGCCAAGGTTGGAGAGCCGCTGAGCCTGCCCCGCGACCAGGCTCGCGCCGAGGCGGACGGACTCCCTCGCGCGGTCGACCGCCTCCGACAGCACCTGCAGCTCGCCGGTCACCCGGAACCGATTGTGCAGCACGACGGCGAGGATCCCGAGCGAACGCGGGTGGTCACCCTGCCCGGCCGTGGCCTCGGCGGCACGGCGAGCGACGTCGATCGCGTCCCTGACGTGAGTCAGGTCTCCGGTCGCGTGGAACAGCGCGTTCAGGTTGACGGCGAGGTTGCCCATGAACTGGACGCGCAGCGGATGGCCCGCCGGCGTGCACGCGACCGCCTCCCGCTCGATGATGACGGCTTCCCCGAGCGCGGCGTGGTCCCCGAACGCTTCACCCCGGGTGGCCAGCGCTGCGGCGAAGTGGTCCAGCCGCACGCCGCGGCGGGGATGCCCGGCGGGGGTGGCCGCCGCCGCCGAACGTCCGAGCTCGATCGCCCGCTCGAGCAGGGCCGAGTCCCGGGTCTGCTCGAACTCGGCGGCGTACCGGCCGCACATTTCGGCTTCGGTGTCGGCACGTTCCCAGCTACGGTTCGATTTCGGGCCCTCGCCGGTGAGCGCGGCCCATTCTCGTTCCGTGGTCGTCAGCTCGACGAGGTTCCGCGAGTGCCGCGGATCGGTGACCGGGGTGTGGGCCACCAACGTCTGCCGGACCCGCAGCAGTTCGGCCAGATCATCCCGCGCTCCGCGAGCCCGGTAGCGGTCGTGGAGAAGGTACGCGAGGATCTTCAACCGGTCGAGCACGTCGGACGACCCGGCCGGTGTGAGCTCCACAGCTCGCCGCGCGGCGTCGACGGCTTCCTCCACGACACTCGTCCCCCCGGTCTCATGGGACCAGTCGCGCAGGACGACGGCGAGGAAGTGCAGACTCCTGGCGGTGGACGCGTCATCGGGGGAGCACTCGACGGCGGCCCGCGCGTGCTCGGCGGCTTCCGCCAGGGCGGCGAGGTCCTTCGTCACGGTGAACGCCGTCCGCAGCGCGACAACGAGGTTAGCCAGGTAGAACGCCTTCTTCGTGGACGGTTCCTCGTCGACGGCCGTCCGGCTCCAGTACAGCGCGTCGGCCAGGGTGCCACGGTCCTGGTTCTGCTGGAATGCGGTGTGCAGCAGCATGCCGATGTTATTGGCGTAGTTGGCCGAGTCCTCCGGGCTCTCGTACGTCAGGACGTAAGCCTCCATGACTTTGCGGACGGCTTCCCGCAGGAACTCGAAGTCGCCGGTCTGGTGGTAGCGGGTCTGCAGCAGGCCTCCGATATTGGACAGGACCGAGCGGCGCTCGGCCACGTCCTCGGCGGCCAGCACGGCATGGCCGAGATCGATCGCCTTCTCGACCGAGGCGGGGTCCGCGCTGTGCCGGGCCACCCGGAACGCCTCCCAGAACCGCTCGGCCAGACCGTCCGCGGGTCCGCCGCCCACGCGTCAGTCCTCGTTGCCGTTCGAGGTGCCGGCCGGGCCGCCGGGCGCCTCGTCCGGCTCGGCGACCGTGCGTTTCGGGGTGTAGCCGCGTTCCGCGGCCTCCTGCAGCAGCGCCGCCTCTTCGGGTGTGAGCTCGGGTTCGTGTGCCATTATCGCTCCTCTCCCGGCACGGCCGCCGGTTCTCCGGCTTCGACGAACTCCAGTACGTCGAAGTCTTCCGCCCGCAGCCGCAGGCCCGCCGTCCCGTGCACGCGCGCGCCGAACGCCCCGTCGGCACCCATCACGCGCGCCGATTCGAGGTACAGCTCGGCCGGGTGGGGGTACGAGGAGGCGTACGACCGGTCGCCGTACCAGCCGCCCGCCCAGTTGCCGTCCTTGAGTCGCACGCGCACGAAGCACGGTTCGCGGTCGCGGAACGCGTGGTCCCAGGCGCTGGGCGTGTGCAGGAACCGAGCCTTGCGCCGCTGCCTATCCACCAGGGAAACGGCGACCGCCGCCACGGCCGGCACGACGAGGAACAGCACGACGGCGACGAACCCGACCACCCGCGGCCGCTCCACGAAGCCGTCCCAGCCGCCGCCGGTGCCTCGAGCCAGGCGAACCAGCGTCGGCCCCGCCGCCACGGCGTACAGGGCGTCCAGTGCGATCGACGCGACGACCGCCCGCAGCACCCGCTCACCGAGATCACGCTCACCGGGCACCGGCCCACGGCGGCGTTCCCGGACGAACTGATAGGTGACCCCGGGCAGCACCAGAAGGACGAGCAGTACGAGCTGAACGACGGTCGCAGGCGCCTGCACTCACCACCCCCATGTCTCACCGAATCGGCTCAATCAGGCTACTGGCTTGGGTCTGTTGACGTTCAATCAATTCCCCACAATCCGCATGATCGGCATCTGCGATCTCTCGGTTTCGTGTCGATGGTGGTGGGAACCGGTGGTGGCCTTCTGGGGTGGGGGGGTGCGGGGCTGGTCAGTGACTGTTTATGGGTGGGTGGGCGGCTGTCATGAGGTGAGAGATTGAGGGGCGCTGTCGTGGGGCTTTTCGCATAGCGGCTGATGCTGTCTCAGGTTCCAGGCCGCTTATGTGGTGAGGTGGTCTCGGCCGGTGTGATCGCGGGGTGGATCAAGAGGTGAGAGCCGGACGTGGGTCTGTGCTGCCCAGGGGAGTGGTGGTGCGTCGTCTGCTGGAGCGGCAGCAGGCGGGGAGCTGTCGACGAGGCATGTGCGTGCGGTCGCTGAGTCGGTGGGTGTCTCGGAGCGTCCGGGCTTGCACCCGTCAGGCGCAGAGCATGCCGTTGCAGGTCCAGATATAGATCACGCCGTTGCAGGTCCAGATATAGCCACAGCCGCATCCGGGCCTGCTCGGCCGTCATCTTCGGATGCGAGCGCCGGTGGCGTTGCACCTGCTCGACCCACGGGCTGCTCCGGACGCTGGGTGACAGGCCAGCGAAAGTGGCCCGGCCTGTAGGCCACAGGGAACTTGGCCAGCTCGTCGTACTGGCCGATACACGGCGACTGATTTGCCTGAGCCCATCTCCGTCCGGCGGCCAGTGTCCTGGACGCGGCTGCGTACGCCGGCACCCTGCCGTTCGATAACAGAGCGGCTGGGATTCCGGCTCAGGCGCTCAGCCGGAACACCCGGCGCCGCCCGATGCTGGGGCCCGCGGCCTGATTGCCGTCCGCCTGCCCTTCCCACTCCAGATCACCAAGAGCGTGCTCTCTGATCGTTGGCTCATGCGCAACTACCAGCTCTGTTGTCCAACGGCTGGATGTATTGGCATCCCGTCCCTGCCCATGCCGGCACGGTGTGCCCGGATTGGCTCTCATCGAGAGAACGGCCGTCTGGCACGGCTTGCCTTACCGCCGCAGTTCCCGACAAGGGGGCAAGCCTCCCGACGGAGGAAGGACCCATTCCGCACGGGAGCGGAAGCTCAGGCCCTCCTGATCGCCGTTCCCGAACCAGGCTTCACCCGCCAGCCCGAACCCAGCGAGCTGCAGTAGGCGTAGGACCAGCGGTTGTCGTTCGTCTGCACACCCGTCGTTGTCCTCGTCTGCCCGCTTTTCACGCAGGTGACCCTGGCGTAGTAGGCATCGGTGACGTCGCAGCGGATACCGAAGGTGTATCCGTCCACGTCCCACTGCTCCCCTCCATAACACCACGAAGGGATGACGCCCCTCACGTTCTGCGGGGACAGCTCAGCAGCCTGCGCAGGGGCGGTCATGGTGCCAAGTGCGAGCGCGGTGCCCACGGCTGCGGTCGCGAGAGCGTGGCGAATACGCATGGTTCTCCTTCTCACGGCAATGACGCCGTTCCCGCGCGATGCGCGGTCGCGGCCTGGTTTGAGTTGTCGTCGCTTCGCTGTGGGGGCGGACGGTTGTCCGCCCCCACAGCCCGGCCCTGCCGGCTGCAGGTAGCCAGCAGAGCACTCGGAACGGTCCCCCTCGCCGCTCGCATCACCAAGTTCAGCGGCCGTCGCATTGTTTGGCAGTGCTGGTCAGGCGACCAAACAATGACCGGACGTGTTGGCCACACCCAGTACACCGACCTGACGATGCGTGCCCCGGACGGCGGAGTGCCCGCGATGCTCCTGGAAGACGACCGCTTCACCGAGCCCGTCGATGACGTGGTGGCCAAGCTGCGCCGCTATACCGACTGGTTCGATCTCCTGGCGCCGAAGGCCGATGTGAACAGGGAGAAGGCAGCCCGGGGCGTGACGGTGCACGACTTCCGGCTGTGGTCCCGGCCGCCCGACGCTTTTCAAGCGGGCGGTGGCCGAGGCGGTCGGGCAGGCGATGGCGGTTGAGGGCGCGGCAGGTGTGTTCGGCGATCCGGGCCGGGGCGAGATCGTCGCTGTGCGGGTGGCGCTCCACGAAGTGCCCCCGGGCCAAAAGGCGACGTGGGTGCCGGTGGAGCTTCGTCCGTCGGCGGCCGCCACGAGGCGGCCGGTGTTCGACGCTCTGGCGCTGCCGGGCCGCTTCCCGAACACCTCTGCGCCGGCCAACGCCCCCAGGGCAGCGGTGAGATCGGTATTGGCCTCTGCTACGTGGTCGCCGGGCACGAGCGTTCCGGAACCACGACCGCGGCCACCGTGGAACGGGGTGCGGTTCAGGACACCACGGGAGCGCCGTCGGTGACCTCGCTCAGCCGGATCGTGCACAGCCCGCGGGGCTCGCTCAGTACCTCCGTCACCTTGAGCTGGGTACCCGGGGTAAGGATGTACTCCTCCTCGCCGGTGAAGGCGGAGAAGCTCTTGATCCCGACCGCCCGGGCAGGCGTCACTTCGAAGAGGGTCCGCTTGCCGCGACTGCCCAAGAACGTCCTGGCCACCTTCAGCTCGGAGGTACACGAGGAGACGCCCCACCAGGTCACCGTCCGGCCCAGCGGGTACTGCGCCCGAAGGTCCAGCGACACCCCGCGCCACAACGGCTTCGTGTAGGCCGGCAGCTCCGACACCGCCGAGATCAGAAGCCGCAGGTACGGCAGGTAGGGCGTGACCCTGGTGCGGTCGGGGGAGCGCAGAACACTGTTGATCTCGCGGTAGAAGGCCGACTCACAGGTGTAGAGATGGAGCGCGGCGATCGCGTCGGCGGACAGGCCGCCGCCGGCTGACTGATCCGCACGCTGCTTCCCGAAGTCGCGGGAGCGCCGGACGTGCCCGGTGAGCCCGGACAGTGCCGCGGAGACCGGGGCGACGGCGTCCTGGAAGTCCATCAGCGGGGTGTCGAAGACACCGTTGATCGTGGGCAGGACCAGGCCCTCGTCCTTGACGCTGGTGAGGCGCTCCAGGTACAGCTGGTGCAGGTTCATGGTCGACTCGATGAAAGCGCCCATGCGCGCCGAGGCACCGCCGTCCGCACCGCCCACGCCGGCCGCCGGCACGTTCCACCCCTTGCTCGGCAGCCAGTCGATGCGGTCGGCGCCCAGCGAGGTCAGGGCGTCGTTGACCTGTGCGAAGTGGTCGCCCTCGCAGAAGATGTCGCCCTGTGCCGCCGGGTTCGCGTGGTCGAGGTGCCGGACCTCGACGTCCGGGTACTTCTGCTGAAGCCGCAGGACGACCCGCTTCAGGCTGCGGGCGTGCGCCCCCCACCACGCGAACACGACCCCGCGGTCCTCCTCGGGCGCGTCCTGCTTGGCCTTGAGGATCTCCTCGACGATCCGCTCGGCGACCGGCCGCCAGAACGCCGTGTGCTGGTCGGCACCCATCGCCCCGTCGCCGCTCGCGGTCAGCGACGCGTTCAACAGGAGCACGCCCTGCGTCAGCATCGCCTGGAACCACTCCGGCGGCTGGACCGTGTCCCGCTCCCTCAGCAGCGCCCGCACATCGGCGATCGGGGTCTTCTTGACGATGCCGTACTTCCACATCGCCGCCGCCTTGATGAGGCACCGGATGCTGACGACCCGGCCGAACCGGCTGTCCTTCCAGTCGCTGAAGGTGTTGTCGAACATGGCTATGCCGGTGGCGCTCTCCGGCCGCGGGTACGGATTCTGACCGAACACCACGACCTTCCACTTGTGCGGCGGGTTCGGCTTGAGCGCCTGGAACGTCAGCTCGCGGACCGGGACCACCTCATGGCTGCGGCCCTTCCCGATGAACCGTGCGGCGTCCGGCTGCGCTTCGATGACCGGCTTCAGCAGCGGGAGCCAGGCCTCCCCGCCGCCGTCGAAGAGTTCGGTCAGGCCGAGGGGGTCGTTCGCATCGGGATGGGGCTGCAGCGGCTGGCCCGGAGCCGGGACGCCGGTCGTCGATCCGGTCATGGCGGAGGTGCTTTCACTCGTCGTGGCAGAAGGAGAGGAGGGGGCGGCGGAGGGAGCGAAAACGGCAGTGTCGGGCACCGGCGCGGGGGCAACGGGCGCGACGGCCGTCGGCGGTACGATGCGTACCCGCTGGTCGACGGGGGCGTTCTCGATGCCGTGGAGCTGGGAGATGATCGTGGACCGCAGCTCGTCGTCGTTCTCGAACCAGTGGTCCTGGAAGAGCGTGTAGCCGGTCCACATGAGATTCGCGCACACCCGGGCCGGCACCTGGCCGGTCTGCGCTCCCATCCCGACCAGCGCCACGGACCGGATACTGCCCGGCTTCTTCCGGGTCTGCCGGTGGACGGTCTGGAAAGCGGCCGCGCACGCCAGCGCCACATTCAGCGTCGCGCTCACATTCTGCGAGGACCGCACCATCGTCGGCGTCGATATCAGGTACCGGGGGACGGTTGCGCCGGACGGGACGCAGACCGCGCTGCCCACCGGCATGGGTCCGGCGAACCGGTCACGGATCGCCCGCTGGACACGCACTTGGATCCCGGACCCCAGATACCGCTTGATGACGGCGTCGACCCCGCCGTCCATCCGGCCCCGGGAGTTCGTGGGGGTGACCCAGGCGTCGACGTCCTCGTCAAGGATCGAGCCCTTGCGGATCTCGACGCCGGGGGTGTCGGCGAACGCGGCGCGCCACGCCTCCACCACACGCTCGTTGACGTCCGTCAGCACCACCCTGAGCGCGGGCAGCACGCTGCTCTCGGTCATCGTCCACTCCTGTCGTACAACAGCGTTTCCAAGACCTCGAACGTATCGCCCACCACTGACAACGCGGCCTCGTCCAAGAACCGGTGACCTGCCGTCATGCTGCGCGGTGGTTGCAGTGCACTTCGCCGCCATCGACCCAACGTGGATGGCACGTGCCCAAACTTCGCTGTCACAGGTGCAGACGTAAGCCGCCCGGAACGACAAGGATTGCGTCTACTTGCATGTCCCGTGGCTGGAGTGAAGGGAGGGGACGGCGCTGACACCCCGGGGACCGGGATGCGCTGGCGTCAGCCTGGCATGGCTCCCGCTGCGTCCTCGCCGGTGACACGGGGGAGCGCTGGGGTGCGGAGTAGACGCGCACGGTGCCGAACGTGCGGCTGCGGGCCAATGCGGACCAGATGGTAGCCGCTCGGTCGGTCCAGCAAAGGACAGACAGGGCGCGCCGCATGCAAAGGACGCCCTTGCACACGCCCGGTCCGCGTCGATGACCGCACGGCTATGTCCGCACTGCCTCTGAGGGCAGCACGGCTCCCCAGAACGAGGACGGGGACGAGGACGAGACGAAGGCCGGTTCTTGTCTTCGCGAGCTGCCTGGCAGCCACCGGCGGCCGTGAGCTTTCACAGCCGTGGCGGCGGCCCTCGTCAGTCCAGGATTTCGGCGATGCCGCGGCGGCGGAGGTCGGCCAGCCCATTCAGCATGGCCGTGATCTGCTCGGGAGAGTGCCCGACCCAGCCCTTCAGCTCGGACACGATGCGCACAGGCTCGCTGGTGCGATAGGACCGGGTGGGGTTGCCCGGGAACTTCTTGTCGGTGACGTTGGGATCGTCCTCCAGCACGCCGGTTGGCTCCACCAGGTAGATCCGGCCCGGTCCGTCGCCGGTGGCGAGCTCGGCGCCCCAGGCGGCGGCATCCAGGGTTTCGGAAACGTAGACATGGTGGGACGTGCGTCCTTCCTCGTAGTTGGACGCATAGCCGGGGACCAACAAGTCCCCTGGGGCGAGGTCTGCCTTCGTACCGTGCAGGTAGGTTCCTGTCTCGTACACCTGGAAAGGGACAGGTGCGCTGGTCATGAGCTACTCCTTCGGCCTGTGCTTGGGAGCAGGGAACCACAGCAGCGACTGGGGGATCCGCAGCGGAGCCGGAATCGGCTCGATACTGACTTCGACGGGTCACGGTGAGGCCAAGGGCTCTGAGGCCGCACGCTCTGCTGCGATCTCTCAGTTTGGGGCGGTGGGTGGGTAGTGCGGAGGCGGTCAGACGGCTTCATGCGACAGCTGCCGCGATCCGGCGCGGCGCGTCGACGGCGCGGAGCCGGTGGGCGAGTGCGTCGATGTCGTCCCAGTCGGCGTGTTCGGCGTCGAGCGGAACCAGCTCGCCGTTTGCAAGGAGACCGAGGAGGTAAGTCATGTCGGCGCTGAACCGGTCACCCGCCCGGAATCCCTCGATGACGCGGCGTCGTCCGGCCAGCTGGTAGGGGTGGAACGTGGTCGGCTGCCCCGAACTGGCGCCCACCTGCTGGACGACGCCGTACTCGGCCAGGAGGTCGAAGGCCTGGGACAGCCCTGGTCCGCCGACCGGGTCGATCACACCGTGCACGGGGGCGGACACCGTGCCGAGATCGGTGACGACCTCGTCGGCTCCGAGTGCCAGCACTCTGTCCCGGCTGCGAGGATCACGCACAGCGGCGGTCACATGCGCACCGGCGCGCCGGCCCAGCTGGACGGCGAAGTGTCCGACCGCGCCGGTGGCTCCGGTAACCAGCAGACGGCGGCCGGTCAGGGCACCGAGGCGCCGCACCGCCCGCAGCGCGCTCACTCCGGGAACGAGCAAGGTGGTGGCCTCACCGGGGTCGACGCCTTCCGGTACGGTCGCCACCTCGTGGGTGGAGACGGCCCTCATCTGTGCCCAGACGTCACCGGTCGTCAGTGTGGCCACTCGGGTGCCGGGGGCGGGGCCGGTGCCGTCCGCGGCGGCTTGCCGGACCACGCCGACCGCGTCGTATCCCGGGATGCTTCCCGGCGGCAGCGTGGCCGCGTGCTCGAGGCCACGGGCGTGCAGCGTGAACCGCTCCACTTCCACCAGTACGTCGCCGGTACGTGCCACCGGGTCCGGTGCCCGGCCGAGCCGCACCCCCGCGGGGGTGTCCGGCGTGCTGAGCAGTGCTCGCATGGGCCCTCCTCGGGCTGGACGAATTCGGAAAAGAGGGATCCGGCCGAGGGCATGTGCGCCGGTGGCGGGATGCGACGGCGGGCTACGGCTGCCGGGGCCGGGAGTAGTCCGGCAGGGAGATGGCGTTCCTCGCCTGCAAACGGCGGTCCAGTGCGCCGATCGCGTCCATGAGCGGGAGGCGGGCGAAGGCGTCGCGGGCGAACCTGCCGCCGGCGGTCCTGGGGATCATCATGCGGACGTTGGGCCCGATCTGCTGCTTCCGGTCGACCAGCGGGCGGTGGACGGCGTGATAGCGGGGGAAGGCGGCCTGATGGTCGCCGTCCGCGGCAGCCAGCTCCCCGGCCAGGCGGTAGGCACCGACGAGCGCCAGTTCCGCACCGGCGCCCGACGCGGGGGACGCGCACCAGGCGGCGTCCCCGACCAGCGCGACGCGGCCGTTGTGCCAGGAACTCATCCTGACCTGGCCCAGGGCGTCGAAGTAGAACTCGGGGTCGGCGAGCGCCGAGTCGAGAAGCTCCCGGATTCGCCACGCCCTGTCGCCGGCGAACCGTTCGCTGATCAGGCGCTTGTGCTCCGTGATGTCTCGGGGGTCGTACTTCAGCGGCGCGGAGCGGAACATGAAATAGGCCTTGGCCTGGGCATGGTTCCCGGAACGGTAGATCCCGGTCATGCGGCCCGGAGTGTTGAACATCGTCACCCAGCGGTTCTCACCGAGGGAGGCGTCGGCGTTGGCGAAGGCGAAGTAGTGATCTTTGAAGCGGACGAAGCGTTCCTCCGTTCCAAAGACGAGCCGGCGGACGGCGGAGTGCATCCCGTCGGCGCCGACTACCAGGTGGAAGCGGCGGGTGGGCGCCTGTTCGAAGGTGACGAGCACGCCGTCGTCGTCCTGCTCCAGGCGCTGGATGGAGTCGTTGAACAGGTACTCGGTGTCGGTGACTGTGCCCAGCAGTGCGACCAGGTCGCCTCGCATGATCTCCACGGAGGCCGGGTCCTGCGTGCCGACTCGGGCGACGGCGCGGTCCGAGGAGTCGACGAACTTCATCCCCCGGACATCGGTGGCCAGTTCACGGACCCGCGACATGATCCCCATCCGCTCGGCGACTTCGACGGCCTGGGCGCGCACGTCCACCCCGTTGCCGCCGGTGCGTAGTGCCGGGGCCCGCTCGACCACCGTGGTCCGGAAGCCGTGCCTGGTCAGCCAGTGGGCCAGGGCCAGACCGGCGATGCTTCCTCCGGAGATCAGGACCTGCTCGTTCATGGGCAGCCGCTTTCCCGCTAGAATAACTGGAATAGGCGTTCCAGTAGATTATGTGGAAGGCGCGTTTCACTTGTCAATGTCCTCCGGAACCCCGCGCAGGGCCGACGCCTTGCGCAACCGTCGGCTCGCACTCGACGCGGCAACCGCGCTGCTGGCCGAGCCCGGCACACCTCTCACTGTCGAGACCATCGCCAGAAGAGCGGGGCTGGGAGCGGCCACCGTCGTGCGCACGTTCGGCGGCAAGGACGCCCTTCTCGACGCAGCGGTCTCCGGTCTGCTCGCCCCGGTCGTCCAACGGGCCCGCGACCTGCTGGCCGAGACGGCACCTGGAGAGGCCCTGGGCCTCTTCCTCCGCGAGCTGATCGCCTTCCAGGCCGCACACCACTCCGCCAGCGACCAGTGGGGGGGACTGGATATGCCGGCTACCAGCGCCCTGCGCGGCGACCTCGCCCGCCTGATGGAGGAGATGGTCGAAGGGGCTCAGCGCGACGGCGCGGTCCGCACCGACATCGATCCCGCTGTCGCCACCAGTCTGATCGGCCGAACCGCCCTCGCGATCGCCCGCACTCAGCCCCCTTCGCCGCAACTCATCGATGCCTACCTCGCCGTCCTGCTGCGAGGCCTCCGTCCCCCCACCTGATGAAGCGGCTGGCGCCCGCCCTGGACGCCGAAAGACGCCGACCAGCCGTTCGAATCCTGGACAGAGGCGAACCTGGACAGAGGCGGACCTGGACAGGGGCGAACCTGGACGGAGGCGGACCTGGACAGTGGCGTCGAGGCCGGGACGGGCACTGGTGAGTGCGTGCAGGAGGGCGGCGGCCAGTTCGCGGGCCCACGTGCGGGCGGCGGGGTGCCAGGCGGCCAGTCGTCGGGCGTGAAGGTGGATTCACGGCACTGCGGACGGAGCCTGGTTCGCGAAGCGCCATCCGTGATTCGGAGGCGGTCCATGAGGATGAGCCGCGACCAGGTCGCGGGACGTCGATTCGTGCCGGGGCCGGACGGCGGAGGTTCCGATGCATGGGCGTGACGAGAGCGAGCCTCCGGGGGCGGCCTCGAAACCGCCGTACGGTCACGCGGCACTTCCTGAGGGGCTTGTCACCCACTTTCGGGTGAGCTCTGGTGTCGAAGTGGGGTGGCGTGAACCGGCGGTTCGCCGCCTCGGGCCAGTGTTCCCAAGGGCGTCCGTGCTCGATATGCCGTCAACAGGGTGCATGCATCCTTTAAATGGTTGATACAGGTGAGAGTTACGGCAATCTGCTGAATCAGTAAGGAAATGCGCAAGTGCCGCACAGGGCGGAAGCGGGGGCCGGAGGGTGTGGGCGTGCGGTCGGCCGGCTGCGCTCCCGCACGGCTCACCCGGCCAGGGCGCGGGTTCGACCCGGGGGACGGCCCCGGGTGCGCGCGTCCATCGAAGGAGGGTCCTGTGCTCGTTGCCGTGGTGCGCGCGGTGGCGGCGTCGCCTGAGTTCAGGGCCGAAGGCCCGTGTCGTGGCCATTGATCAGGGTGGCGGAACCGGCTGCCCATTCAATTCCCGGCCCGCTGAACTCGATGTCGTCGGCCCCGGACGCCATGGCGCCGACGGGGGACGGAGCACGGCCGCCGCCTCGCAGGGGGAGCGGGCGGCTGCCGCGTGAAGGCGTCCGGGGCCGGCCCCACCGGGCCGGCCTCGACGAGGACCGCGTCCGCACGGGCCCGAACACACGGACACGCGACGAATCAAAGGAGAAACAGCTGTGAAGAGGATCAAGCACGTCACGCTGGTGGCCGCCGCCACCCTCGTCGGCGGACTGGCCCTGGCCGGACCCGCGCCCGCGGCCCAGGCCCGTCCGGTGGCCGCCCAGCCGGCGCGGCACGCGGGCACCTGCTTCAACCCCCTGCACGTGTACGAGAGCGTCAACTACCGCGGAGCGTGGAAGAAGTTCTGCTCCTCGGACCGGTACCTGAGCAACAACAAGTGGCCCCACAGCAACAAGAAGATCAACGACAGCATCAGTTCGGTCAAGAACGTGGACGGCTGCGTCTGGCGGGTCTACCGGAACTACGCGTACCGAGGGCAGTACATGACCTTCTACCAGCACAAGTCGGCCGGCGACCTGCGGAACACCGACATCGGCAACGACACCATCAGCTCGCTGAAGAAGTACTGCTGACCGACGGCCGTCCGTCCCCGGGGCGGGTGGGCCACCTCGTCGGTGGAACATCCGTCCCGGGGTCCCTTCGAAGGGAGGTTCCTCCGTGCGACTGCGCATGGTCTCGGCTGCCGGCGCCCTTCTCGTCGTCAGCGTCATGGTCACGGGGTGCGGCGACCGGCACGATGCCGGTCCGGTGCCACAGCGCGCGCCGCGTGCCAGCCAGGAGGTGCGCGCCCTGACGCTGCCCCTGGACGCCTTCGCCCTCCAACTGCCCGATCTCACACGCGTGCAGAACGCCGAGGACGCTCTGACGAGGACCTGCATGGCCCGGCAGCACCTGCGCTGGCCCGGCATCCACCGTGATCCGCACGGCAGCCCTGACCAGTGGCCGAACCGCTACCGCTACGGCCTCATCGAGCCAGAGGTCGCCAGGCGGTTCGGCTACCACCCGTTGCCCGATCCGGAAGCCGACCGCCGCAGCGTTCAGTACCACGCGCGGCAAGCCTCGCTCAGCTCCCGGCAACGCCTCGCCGCCTACGGCCGTGACGGCGAAGGCGGCTGCCGCGCCGAAGCCGTCCGGCACCTGCTGGCCGGCGTACCCCACCCCGACTGGGAATTGCTGAACAGGACCTCCACGGAAACCTATCGCCGCGCGGGCAGAACCAAGGCGGTGACCCACGCTCTGCGGGAATGGAGCACGTGCATGCGGCAACACGGTTTCGCCTACGCCGACCCCTCGGCCGCCGGCGACGACCGCCACTGGAACACCACGACACCGACCGAGCCGGAAATCCGCACCGCCCTCACCGATGTCGCGTGCAAACACCGCTCCGGTCTGGTGGACGTCTGGCGAGAGACCGAGTCCGCCCTGCAACGCCAGGCCGTCGACGCCCACCCCGATGCCTTCCACGCTCTGGAGAGAGCCAAGACCCGTTACATGTCCAACGTGCGCACGGCGCTCGCCCGCCCCGGGGGACAGCCCGCTCCGGCTCCCTGCGCGGCGGCGGCTCCGGCGGGAGGGTGTGGTGTGACGACGCGTCCCGCACAGACGAGTTCACCGGGCCGGGAAGCGACGAGGCAGTCGCCTCCGCCACTCTGATCAATGCCCGCACCGCGGAACGGCGATCGATGCCCGCACCGCGCACCAGGCGTCGGCCCCGAGAACGTCACCGAAGAAGGCACCTCCGGATTTGTCGTCGCGTCGTCGGCGCGCGTGCCGTCAGCAGCCTCGGCGCCGTCTCCATGAGGCAGCGGGCAGGGCGAGGAGGACGCTGTCGATGGCAGGGCGTCCGGAGAGGCCGCTCGACCCGAGCGTCGGCCCCGTCGCGCGATTCGCCGCCGGGTTACGCGAACTGCGGGCGGAGGCCGGCAGCCCGACGTACCGGGTGCCGGCGCGGCGGGCGGGCCAGGGGGCGAGCACGTTGTCGCAGTCGGCGGCGGGGGAGCGGCTCCCGACGCTGCCGGTCGTGCTGGCGTACCTGCGCGCATGCGGCGGGGACGAGGCCGAGTGGGAGAAGCGGTGGCACAAGGCCGCGACGGAGGCCGCTGCCGAACCGCGCACCGAGGACGGGGACGCCGCGGGGCCCTACCGGGGCTTGGCCCGCTTCGAGCCGACGACGCCGATCTGTTCTTCGGCCGCCGTCAGCTCACCGACCGCCTGCTCGAACTCGCCCGCTCCCGCCGGTTCACCGCGGTGTTCGGCCCGTCGGTCAGCGGTGAGTCCTGCTGCGGCTCATCACTCCGGGCGACGGTACACAGGACACGCGCCGCCCCGTGACCCGCGCCGAACTCGGCGCGACCGGCCTCGGCGATGCCGCGACCGTCCTGGAACGGCTGGCCCGGGCACGGCTGATCACACTGGACCACGACACCGCCGACCTCGCCCACGAGGCGCTCACCACCCGCTCGGTACGGGCTGTCGCCCGCTGCCGTATCCCGGCAGATCGCCGCCGAGGCGGATCAGCTCCGCGGAACCCATCTGCCGCCTCAGGTGCAGAACGTCTGACTGGCGGCCCAGCTCGACATCGCGTCGTACCGGATGCGCCGGTCCGCACGCACGTACACGAGTCTGCTGAGCGCCGCCGACTCGCCGCTGTTCTCGGACACTCCCGGCCACAGCCGCAGCCCGGACGACGCGGACAACGGCGGCGGCCACCGGGTGGCGGCCGACGCATCCCGGCGGCTGCTGGTCCTCGCGGGAGCCGACCATGCCGTCCGGCTGTGGGACATCCGCGGCATCTCTCATCCGAGGCGCGTGGGCCGTGCCCTGCGCGGCTCCGCCGTGGCCCTCGGCGCGGACGCAAGCCTGCTGGTCGCCGAGGACGACACGGACGCCAGGATCCGGCTCTGGGACATCACCGACCCACGACGCCCGGAGCGCCTCTCCACTCCGCTCGTGAACGCCGACGGGGCAGAAGTGGGCGGCGTCGACGGCACCGGTCTCTCTCCCACCGGTCTCCCTGCACGTGAACCACTACGACGTCATACCGGGGCGACGACCCCGGTAGCCGGTGCGGTCGCCCCGGCGGCCTCCCGCACACCGCCGGCGAGCACCGCGCACGTGACCGCGATCGCGGGGACCTTCCACTCCCAGGAGGCGAACGCGATCACCGGTACGACGAACATCGAATGGACGGCGGAGGCGGCGAACGCCCCGCGCGCCCAGCCTCCGCCGGCCGTCGGCCGGCGTACCGTCGCCCAGTGGCACCACCACAGCCCGGCGGCCGCCGCGGCGATGCCCGCCATCACGGCGGCGCCCAGCCGGGCCAGGCCGGCATCGGTCACACCGTCAGAGGCCGGCGCGGCGGATCCGGTCGTGTGCACGCTGAGTGCGACCGCGATCCATCCGAGGGCCGCCGCACTCAGCAGAGAAGCCAGGACCGCTGTGCGTCGCCGGGCCCAACCCGTCCTGGAAATCATGGAGTTCGATTGCATGACTCATCCTAGTCATCGCTGGGAACGGGAACCGGAACCGGGAGCGGGCCCGGTGACCGCGGTCGGGGGACGGGTTCAGCCCTCGTCAAGCGGCCAGGTCTCCCAGGTCAGGTCCAGGCGGTGATACGCATCGTCGAACCACGCGTCGGTCAAGGGAACGGTTACGGTCACCGTCGTCAGAGACATCGAGTGATCCCTGACCGTGACCCGGCACCGGTCGTCGTCCTCGTGGCGTTCGACGGACAGCGAAGGGGCGCGGGTGCCCTCGCGCCACGCGATGTCATGCCCCGCGTCGAACATGTCCAGGGCCTGCTGCCACTGCCGCAGGTCCTCCGGGGTCAACCAGGTCTTGAGGCGGCCACGCACGAAGGGCGTGTCGACCTGGAACTCTCCCACCAGGACGTCGGAGTGCTCCCGCTCCTCCTTGCCCGTGATCCGGAGGACGACACCGCTGCCCTCGCCCTCCAGGCGGATCAGGTCGATCGATTCCTCAGCCATGAGGGCACCTCCAGCTCGCGCATGGTATCGGAAGTCCCCGGCCCGACGTTCGTGGCGGCGGCAGACCACGGGCCGGGCCGGGGCGGGTGAACCGCCGGGTCCGTGACGGCCGTGCACTGCGAAGCCACTGCCGGTGCGCCGACGCGCCATGCGCGAGTGCCGTCGCCTCATAGCGTGGCACCACCGGCCACCGGCCACTGCGGCGCGGCTCGGCCGGCCGGCGTCCGCGCGCCGTCGCGCGTGCCCTTGTGACGCCCCCACCCCTTCGACTTTCCGACCCCACTCCTTCGACGCGACGGGTGAGATTCATGGCAGAGCCGACCGGCATCACGCACCACACCGCCACCCTCAACGGAATCCGGCAGCACTGGGTCAGCGCGGGCGAAGGCCCGCCGGTGTACCTCCTGCACGGGTTCCCCGAGACCTGGTACGGCTGGCGCAAGCAGATTCCCGCGCTCGCCGAGCGGTTCACCGTGATCGCACCCGATCTGCGCGGATACGGCGACACCGAGAAGCCGGCGTCCGGCTACGACAAGCGGACCATGGCCAACGACGTCATCGCCCTGATGGAGCACCTCGGCCACGAACGGATCGCGCTGGTCGGACACGACCGGGGCGCCCGCGTCGGCACCCGGTTCGCCAAGGACCACCCGGAGCGCATCGACCGCTTCGTGGCGATGGACAACATCCCCACCCGGGTCATCGCCGACACGTACGACGTCACGCTCGCCCGGCAGGGCTACTGGTTCTTCACCTTCCTCGGCGTGCCGGACCTTCCGGAGGCGCTGATCGCGGGCCGTGAGGAGACCTGGCTGACCCACTTCTACCGGAGCTGGTCGTACGACCCCGAGATGCTCTCCCCGGAGGAGATCGCGGTGTACGTGCGCGCGTACCAGCAGCCGGGCGCCGTGCGCGGGTCCTGCATGGACTACCGCGCGGCCGCGCAGGACGTGGAACAGGACCGCGCGGACGCCGACCGCTTGATCGACTGTCCCGTACTGACCCTGTGGGGCGAGGACTTCAGTGCCGTGGGACAGGCGTACGACGTCCTGGAGGTCTGGAAGGGCATCGCCCGCGAAGTCCGCGGCGTGCCCATTCCCCGGTGCGGACATCTCTGCCAGGAGGAACGGCCCGACGTCGTCAACGCCGAGCTGCTCTCGTTCCTCGAGGACTGGAACGGCTGAGCAGCTCGACGGTGCGACGGCCGAACGGCCGAATCGGCGAACCGCTGATCCTGCCCGGCTCACAGACTTCAGTCCTCCCGCATGCGCACAGGGCACCCACAGGACACATTCGGTGCACGCGCAGACAGATCGCGACACAGCCAGTCCGTAATGCTCAGTTCTGTACCTCATCTGATCTATAGGAGTCAGTCATGTCCGCTTCCGACAAGCCGACCGTAGTCCTGGTCCACGGCGCCTTCGCCGATGCCTCCAGCTTCGCCCGTGTCATCCCCGAGCTGCTCGCCCGCGGCCTGGACGTGGTGGCCCCGGCCGTGCCCAACCGCAGCCTGATCGGTGACGCCGCCTATGTCGCCGCGCTGGTCCGCCAGATACCGGGCCCCGTGATCCTCGTGGGCCACTCGTACGGCGGCGCCGTCATCACCGTCGCCGGTGTGGAGGACAACGTCCGCGCACTCGTCTACCTGGCCGGCTACGCGCTGGAGAAGGGCGAGAGCCTGGGCGAGCTCCAGGGCCGCTTCCCGGACTCCGACCTGGCCTCCGCGCTCGTCTACACACCGGTCGCGGTCGAGGGCTCGACCACTCCGGGCACCGACGTGTCGGTGCAGCCGGACCGGTTCCCGGCCATCTTCGCGGCCGACGTCGACCCGCAGCTCGCCGCCGTCCTCGCCGTCTCCCAGCGCCCGCTGGCCGCCCAGGCGTTCACCGAGGCGGCGCCGGCCGCGGCCTGGAAGACCAAGCCCAGCTGGGGCCTGGTCTCCTCCTCCGACCACACCATCAACCCCGACGTGGAGCGCTACGGCTACCAGCGGGCCGGCATGACCACCGTCGAGGTCGACTCCTCCCACCTGGTGATGCTCGCCCACCCGCGGCGCGTCGTCGACCTGATCGAGGAGGCCGTCCGGGCCACCGCCGACGCCCCGGCCGCCTCGCACTGACCGGACCGCCGCCCTTTTCTCCTCCCAGCTCAGGAAGCAGTCGATGAAACCTTCGATCTCCCGCCGCACCGTCACCGTCTCCCTGCTGGCCGGCGCCGCCGCCCTCGGTACCACGGGCGTGGCGTCCGCCGTCCCGGCGGCGGCACACCGCCACCGCCACCGGCCCCCGCTGTCGTCCCGCCCCACCGTCGTCCTGATCCACGGGGCGTTCGCCGACGCCTCCAGCTGGAGCGGCGTCGTCGAGCGGTTGCAGCGGCAGGGCCACCGCGTGGTGGCGCCTGCCCTGCCGCTGCGCGGCCTGACGAGCGACGCCGCCTACATCCGCAGCGTCCTCGACAGCATCGAGGGGCCGATCGTGCTCGTCGGACACTCCTACGGCGGCGCCGTCATCAGCCACGCCGCGGCCGGCGCGACGCAGGTCAAGGCACTCGTGTACATCGCGGCCTTCGTCCCCGACATCGGCGAGAGCGCCCTCGACCTCACCGGCAAGTTCCCCGGCAGCACCCTCGCCCAGGCCACCACCAGCCAGTCCTACCCGCTCCCCGGCGGCGGCGAGGGCCAGGAACTGGTCATCCGCAAGGACCTGTTCCGCAAGCAGTTCGCGGCCGGCGTCCCCGTCACCACGGCCCAGGTCATGGCCGTGGGCCAGCGCCCCATCGCGCTGGCCGCGCTCCAGGAGAAGGCCACCGCGGCGGCCTGGAAGAACATCCCCAGCTGGTACCTCGTGGCCGACCAGGACCGCAACATCCCCCCGGCCGCCGAGCGCTGGATGGCCCGGCGCGCGCGGGCCCACACGGTCTCGGTGCGGGCTCCCCACGCGGTCTCCGTGAGCGACCCGGCGCCCGTCACCGAGCTGATCCTGCGCGCCGTCCGCTCCGTCGCCCCCGCCCGCCAGGGCCACTGAGCGCACGGCACGCCCGCAGGACGATTCCGGTCCTGCGGGCGTGCCGGACCGCTCACGCGCGGCGGCCGGTCCGCACCGCCGACCGGCCGCCGCCCGGAACCACAAGGCAGAGGGAGCACAGCATGGTCCTGTTCGAACCGGACCCCGACACACTGCGGCCGCACCGGACGGCAGGCCCGCTCGCCGACCGGGTGCCCGCCGACCGGGCGACCGGCACACCGGAATCTCTGCGCACGGACCTGGTCCGGCTGCTGGGCCCGCACAAGGTGCTGCACACGCTGTCCGACCTGGTCAAGTACGCCTCGGACGCCAGCCCCTACCGCTTCGTACCCCAGGTCGTCGTGCTCGCCGAGTCCGCCGAGGACGTCGCCGCGGTGCTGCGCTACGCCCACGCGCACCAGCGCGAGATCGTCTTCCGGGCGGCCGGTACCTCGCTGAACGGCCAGGCCCAGGGCGACGACATCCTGGTCGACGTACGCCGCCACTGGGACGGAGTCGAGATCCTCGGCGACGGCGCACGGGCGAGGATCCGTCCCGGTACGACCGTGGGTCGGGCCAACATCGTCCTGTCCCGGCACGGCCGCCTCCTCGGCCCCGACCCGGCCAGCTCCAGCGCGTGCACGGTCGGCGGAGTGGTCGCCAACAACGCCTCCGGCATGACCGCCGGCGTCACCCGCAACTCCTACCGGCTGCTCTCCTCCCTCACCGTCGTCCTGGCGTCCGGCACGGTCGTGGACACAGCGGCCCCGGACGCCGACGCCGAGCTGCGCCGGACCGAACCCGGGCTCCACGCGGCCCTGCTCGCGCTGAAGACCGAGATCGAGGGCGACCGTGCGCTCGTCGCCCGCATCCGCGCCAAGTACGAGCTGAAGAACACCAACGGCTACCGCCTCGACGCCTTCCTGGACGGAACGACCCCCGTCGAGATCCTGCGCGGACTGATGGTCGGTTCCCAGGGCACCCTGGGCTTCATCGCCGAGACCGTGTTTGACACCGTCCCCCTCGACCGCCGCACACACACGGCGCTGCTGTTCTTCCCCGACCTGACGGCCGCCGCCGCGGCGGTGCCGCTGTTCAACGACGCCGGCGCACGCGCCGTGGAACTGATGGACGGCAACACCCTGCGGGCCTGCGCGAGCGTCGACGGAGTCCCCGCCGACTGGGCGGACCTGCCCCGGGAGACCGCCGCGCTGCTGGTGGAGTTCCGCGCACCCGACGAGACCGCGCACGCCGCGAACCGGCAGGCGGCCGCCGACGTCCTGGCGAAGCTGACGCTGGTCGCCCCCGTGCCGTCCGTCACCAACCGCTTCGTCGAGGACCCGGCGACCGTCCACACGTACTGGCACGCCCGCGAGGCCTTCATGACGGCCGTGGGCAAGGCACGGCCGGACGGGACGACCCTCATCACCGAGGACTTCGCCGTGCCGCCCTCCCGTCTCGCCGAGGCCTGCCGGGCCCTGGCCGAACTCCAGGAGCGCCACGGCTACGAGGCCGCCGTCGCCGGCCACGCGGCCCACGGCAACCTGCACTTCCTGCTGGCCCTGGACGCCGCCCGCCCGGAGGACGTCCGGCGCTACGCGGACTTCATGCACGAGTTCTGCACCATGGTCGTCCAGCGCTTCGACGGCTCCCTCAAGGCCGAGCACGCCACCGGCCGGAACATGACGCCGTTCCTGGAGTCCGAATGGGGCCCGCGCGCCACCGAGCTGATGTGGCGGATCAAACAGACCCTCGACCCGCACGGCGTACTCGCCCCCGGCGTGGTCCTCAACCGCGACCCGGAAGCCCATCTGCGCGGCCTGAAGACCATCCCCGTCATCGAGTCGGCCGCGGACCCCTGCATCGAGTGCGGCTTCTGCGAACCGGTCTGCCCGAGCCGCGACCTCACCACCACACCACGCCAACGGATCGTGCTGCTCCGCGAGATGATGCGCCAGCCGGCCGACTCCGACGCCCTGGACCGGCTGCTCGACTCCTACGGCTACGACGCCGTCGACACCTGCGCGGGCGACTCGACCTGCAAGATCGCCTGCCCGGTCGGCATCGACACCGGCGCCATGATGAAGGGCCTCAGGCATCGGAGGCACTCCCGCCGGGAGGAGCGCAACGCCGAGCGGGTCGCGCGACGGTTCGGCCTGGTGGAGTCGTCGGTGCGTACCGCCCTCGGCGTCGCGGACCACGTGGGCGACCGGATCATGGGGAACGTCACGTCGGCGCTGCGCCGGGCCGTCTCGCCCGAGCTGGTGCCCGAATGGATCCCCGGCATCCCGTCACCCGCTCCCGCGAAACCGCCGGCCACCGACCGCGGGTCCGCCGTCGCCGTCTATTACGTGGCCTGCGTCAACCGGATCTTCGCCGGACCGGACGGCGCGGACGGCGCGGACGGCGCGGACGGTCCGTCCCTGCCCGAGGCGGTCGTCGCCGTCTCCCAGCGGGCCGGACGTCCCCTGTGGGTGCCCCCGGACATGACCGGTTCGTGCTGCGCGACGATCTGGCACTCCAAGGGGTACGACGACGGCAACACGCTGATGGCCAACCGCATCGTCGAGCGGGCCTGGGAGTGGACCGACGGCGGACGGCTGCCCCTCGTCGTGGACGCCTCCTCCTGCACGCTCGGCATCGGCCACGAGGTCCGGCCCTATCTGACACCCGAGAACCTGCACAGGCACGAGCGGCTCACCGTCGTCGACTCCGTCGTCTGGGCCGCCGAGCTGCTGCCGCACCTGGAGGTGACCGAGCCGCTCGACAGCGCGGTGCTGCACCCCACCTGCTCCATGCGGCACCTGGGCGACGTGGCGGAGCTGCGCGCGGTCGCCGAGTTCATCGCGCGGGACGTCCAGGTGCCCGTCCACGCGGAGTGCTGCGGATTCGCCGGCGACCGCGGGCTGCTGCACAAGGAACTGACCGAGGCGGCGACCCGGCACGAGGCCGAGGAGGTCACCTCACGCGCGTTCGACGCCCACCTGTCGGCCAACCGCACCTGCGAGATCGGCATGGAGCACGTCACCGGCCGCCCCTACCGGTCGGTGCTGCTGGCCCTCGAACGCGCCACCCGCCCCGCCCCATGAGCCCGGTACGGCACTTCGACTCCCACCCGTCCCTCTCACCCCACCCGGGAAGTACATCGTGCGCATCGCCAATCTCGCCGGACGCCTGGTCCTGATCACCCCCGACGGGGCGGTCGACGTCAGCAAGGCCAGCAACGGACAGTTCTCCGCCGCCCCGCAGGCCGTCTACGAGCGATGGGACGAGTTCCGCGACTGGGCCGCCCGGGCCGACCACAGCGGCGCGGCACCGTTCGACCCCGCCGACCTCGGCGCGCCGGCGCCCGCTCCCCGCCAGCTCCTCGCCGTCGGCCTGAACTACCGCGAGCACGTCTCGGAGGCGGGATTCACCCTCCCCGTGGGCATGCCGCCGGTCTTCACCAAGTTCGTCACCAGCCTCACCGGGCCCGTGACCGAGGTCGCCCTGCCCCCCGGTGGCCACACCGACTGGGAGGTCGAGCTGGTCGTGGTCATCGGTCGCGCGACGCACCGGGTGCCGGAGGCCGAGGTCTGGAACCACGTCGCGGGCCTCACCGTCGGCCAGGACCTCTCCGAGCGCATCCTCCAGATGGAGGGCCCAGCGCCCCAGTTCAGCCTCGGCAAGTCCTACCCCGGCTTCACCCCCACCGGCCCCTGGCTGGTGACCCCCGACGAGTTCGACGACCCCGACGACCTGGAGCTGTCCTGCGCCGTCAACGGCGAGGAGGTACAGCGCGACCGCACCCGCCACCTCGTCTTCTCCGTTCCGGCGCTCGTCTCGCGGCTGTCCCGGGTGCTCCCGCTGCTGCCGGGCGACGTCCTGTTCACCGGCACGCCGGCCGGCGTCGGCCTCGGCCGCTCGCCGCAGCGCTGGCTGGGCGACGGCGACGAACTGGTCAGCTCCGTCGAGGGCATCGGCGAGCTGCGGCAGCGGTTCGCCGCCGCCTGATCACCGCGCGCCCGCCACCACCCCGGCGCCACCTCCGCACGGCGACGGCAACGGCGACGGCAACGGCGACGGCGCCGTCACGTCGCCGTACACCCGCATCGCCGTACCCCATCCACGCACCCACACCGTTCGAAGGACCATCATGAACATCTCCACGAGAGCCACCCGTACGAGCCTGCTGGCCGCGGCGGCCGCCGCCGTCCTCGCCGTGACCGTCACGGGCCCGGCGACCGCGGCTCCGACCGGGGACGCGCGCTTCGTGGCACACCTGGACATGGCAGCGGGACAGCGCCCGGAGAACATCGTCCTGGAACCGTCCGGTGCCGCGGACGTCACCTTCGCGTTCAGCCGCCAGGTCGCCCGCGTCACCCCGGACGGCGGCGTCCACGTCCTCGCGACCCTCCCCGAGCCCCCGGCCGGCGCCACCACCCCGGCGCTGGCCTCGCCCTTCCTCGGCGGCATAGTCCGCACGCACGACGGCACGCTGTACTTCCTGTACGCCACGGGCAGCGCGGACCAGACCGGCCTGTGGCGCCTGCGCCCGGGCGGCACCCCGCAGCGCATCGCCGCGCTTCCCGCCGACGGCCTGCCCAACGGACTGGCGCTCGACGAAGGGACCGGCCACTTCTACATCGCCGACTCCGTGCTGGGCACCGTCTGGCGGGTGCCGGCCACAGGCGGCGCGCCGACGCGCTGGGCCACCGCGCCCGAACTGGCCCGCGAGGGCTTCCTCGGTGCCAACGGCATCAAGATCCACCGTGGCGCCGTCTGGGTGACCAATCTCGACAAGGGCACCGTGCTGCGCATCCCGATCGGCTCCCGCGGCACCGCCGGTGCGGTCCGGGTCCGGGCCACCGGGCTCGTCAACATCGACGACTTCGCGTTCACCGGCCACGGCGACACCTTGCTCGCCGCGATCAACGCGGACAACGAGATCTCCGTCGTCCGGCCGGACGGCAGCCACACCGTCGTCCTCACCGGCGCGGACGGCCTCCAGAACCCCACCTCACTCGCCGTGCGGGGCTCGACTGCCTACGTCGCGAGTGCCGCCTATTCCACCAACGACGACCCCAACCTCCTGGCCGTCCGGGTGCACCGCGGTGCCTGGCTCCGCAGGGGCGAGGACGGCGTCCCGGCGGCACGGACTGCCGAACCGCCCCTGACCGGCGCACCGGTCCGAGTCCCCGTGCGCCGGACCCGTGCGGACTACTAGCCTGGGCCGATGGAACGCGTATCCGACATACCCGAGAGCTTCGCCCGGTCCGCGGACCGGGCCCAGGTGAACGACTACGACAGTTTCGCCGAGGCGTATGCGGCGGAGAACGAGAACAATTTCGTGAACGCGTACTACGAGCGGCCCGCGATGCTGGCCCTCGCCGGAGACGTGGCCGGCCGCCGGATCCTGGACGCCGGCTGCGGATCGGGCCCCCTGACCGCCGCACTGCGCGACCGGGGCGCGGTCGTCACCGGCATCGACGCCAGCGCCGGGATGCTCGTGTTGGCCAGGCGGCGGCTCGGTGACGACGTGGCCCTGCACGCCGTCGACCTGAGGGACCGGCTGCCGTTCGTCGACGGAGCGTTCGACGACGTGGTCGCGTCGCTGGTGCTGCACTACCTGGAGGACTGGGGTCCGACGCTCGCCGAGTTGCGGCGCGTGCTGAGGCCCGGCGGCCGGCTGATCGCGTCGGTGGAGCACCCTTTCGTGGCCTACACGTTCCAGGATCCTCGACCGGACTACTTCGCGACCACCAGCTATTCCTTCGAATGGACGTTCAACGGGCGGTCCGTGCCGATGAGGTTCTGGCGCAAGCCGTTGCACGCGATGACCGATGCCTTCACCACAGCCGGTTTCCGCCTCACCGCCATCAGCGAGCCACAGCCCGACCCGGCCGCCCGCGAGCTGTTCCCCGATGACTTCCATGACCTCTCGACCAGAACCACCTTCCTGTTCTTCGTCGTCGAGGTACCGCCGTCGGCCGTCGGCTCGGACGACTGAGGCCGTGCGAGCCGGCATCGGGCCCCGGTCACGGCAACACCGTGACCGGGGCCCGGGATCAGCTGCCGCGGAAGGCGCCGGCCGCCGCTAGTTCCGGTAGCGGAACACGATCCGGCCGCGCGTCAGGTCGTACGGCGGGAGCTCCACCAGTACCCGGTCCTCCAGCATGATCTTGATGTAGTTCTTGCGGATCTTCCCGCTGATGTGCGCGAGCACCTGGTGGCCGTTGTCGAGCTCCACGGTGAACATGGCGCTGCGCAGGCACTCGACGACCTTGCCCTCGACCTCGATGACGTTCTTGTTCTTCGTCATCGCACCAGCTCCAGGTTGCTGCTCACCGGTCGCGCGCCGATGCCCTCGAACAGCGCCCTGGCCGCCTGGTTGGACTCGTGGACCTCGGTCCAGGCCGCGGCGGCCCCGGAGCGGTGCAGGGTTCCCAGCGCGTGGGCGAGCAGCGCCCGCGCGACGCCCCGGCGCTGCTCGCCGGCGCGGACCGCGACCAGCCCGATGCGCGGCCGGTGCACCGGCACCACCCGGATCAGACCCAGGTAGCGGTCCGGTGCCGCGGCCACCGCGTACTTCGACGGGTCGACGAGGGTGTCCCCCTCGGGGCGGGGAATCACCTCCGCGGGCATCGACTGCCATCCGGCGGCCGCCTCGACCTCGTCACGGATCGCGCGGTCCACCGCCCGCAGCAGAGTCTCGTCCGCCTGACCGGCGGGCACGATCGTCACGCCCGAAGGCGGCAGGACCGCTTCGAGCCCGGTGACCCGCGGGTCGGTCGGCACGACGTACTCCCACTCGCGACGCCGGACCGTGAAACCGGCCCGCAGCCAGCCGGCCGTCAGCTCGACGTCGGCTTCGTCGACCACCGTGTACAGCGGCGCCGGCAATTCCGCAAGCATCGCCTCGGCGAGCCGGTCGAAGGCGGCGTCCTGCCAGGCGTCCACGCTGACGAACAAGCGTCCGTCGGGCCGGTGTTCCGCATGTCCGCGGCCGACCACCAGGTCGTCGTCCAGCGCATGCCATTGCCTGTCCGCGACGCGCGTGATCAGTACCGCGTCCTCGCTCAGGCCAGATGTGAAAGGCGTTGTGTTCATCGGAGTCTCCCTCCAGGAGTGCCTCGGTCTCAGGCGCTCCGGGCGACACCGAACGTCAGCCGCCGGACCGTGACGGGATAAGGGAGCACCCATGGGTAACTGTGTTCACGGGTCTCACCTCCCTACGACGACTTGACGGTCCGCCACGAAAGTAGCAGCGGGGCGCCGCCACGCTCAAATACTTTCCGCATGACTCCGCACACGCCGTAGTGCCGCCGGGCCGCAGCCGACGTCGGGCGTCGGCAAAGGCGCCGGCGCACACAGAAAGTGCCTGGCCGGGACGGCTTGGTGCGGTTGCCCGTATGCGGATGGCCCGGGGCAGGGCCTCGGATCTCCTGGAGGCCGGGCAGTGCGGTTCTGCCGATTCCTCGGACTGTCGGACTTGGCGTTCCCAGACCGGTTACGGGACAAGCTTCGAGGGGGATCAGCGAATGGTGAAGACACTACTCGTCCAGGGCTGGCCGTGGAAGCTGCGGTAGGTCCGGATCGTGGTGCCGTCGGTGCCGGGTGCGGCGATCCGGCTCGCGCTCGTGTCCCGGCTGAGCGACGGCTCACCCGCGAAGTGGGGATACTCGACGACGTCCCGGGTCCACGTCCCCGTGCCGTTCGGCTTCCACCAGAAGTCGATCTCGCCGTTCGACCCCTGCGCCACGATCGATGACGTCGTGCCGTCGTCCGCGAGCTGGGGATCGTCGGCACTGCCCACGGACTGGGCGGGACTCACCTGCGTCCAGGGCCAGTTGGGGTTCCCGTGCACATTCCGGTAGTAGCGCACACCGTTGTTCACATCCCGCGCGACGATCGCCGACGAACTGCTGTCACGGACGATCGAGGGGTCCGAGGCGATGGTGCCGGCGGAGGCGACCAGACTCTGCCGCCACACCGTGTCGTCGTTCCGCTTCCAGAAGAAGTACAGGCTGTTGGCGGTTCCCCGGACGGCGATGACCGTGGTGGTACTGTCCCGGGCGATCGAGGGAGTGCCTTCGGCGTAGATCGTCGGGAGCTGGTCCTTCGTCCAGGTCGTGCTTCCGTGCGCATTCGTGTACGTGTACAAGTGACCGTTCGGGTCCGTGGCCGCGATCACCGTACTCGTGCTGTTCCGGGTGATCGCAGGGGCGGAATACGTGGTGTATTCGGCGGCGACCTTCTGGGACGTCCACGTCGGATTGCCGTGCAGGTTCCAGTAGAAGTACAGGCTGTGGTTCGGGCCCTGCGCCGCGATCACCGTGGCGGTGTCGTCCCGGGCGACCGCCGGCTGGGAGTACGCGCCCGGCCCGGGCACTTCCTGCCGGTTCCAGATCAGTTGCCCGTCCAGGTTGTAGTAGAAGCGCAACTGGGTGCCATCGGTGTACGCCAACACGGTGGCACCCGCGACGTTGGTGACCGGCGCGGGCGGCGCCGCGGCAGCGGTAGCGCCCGACCCGATGCCGACGACGAGGCACATCGCCGCCGTGCTTGCGACGCGCTGGAAGACGTGTGTCACGAGCGAACGTCCCTTCCATGAGGAGGACGGCGCATCCTCGTTCTCGGTGCTGCGGTGGCGCCGGCCTCAAGTGAACGCCACGCTTCGGGCCGTGGGCAGAGAGCTCGGAGTCGTTCGGGGGCGCGCGGGGTCGCGCACAACGTCCGGACCTGCGCTCGGACGGCACGGCGTGGACGTGCAACAGGGACTGCGCACAGCGCGTGAGGGGCGAGGCATACGGTGCTCCGGCGCGGGCAGACGACTCGCCGGAGCAGATGTCTGTTCCGTTCCAGCGGGGTGCCCCCTGAGGGGTGGGCATGCCGTGGGTGTCGCAGGCCGGGTGACGGCCTGCCCGTCGAGGGAGGGATGTCGCTGTGCTGCTGCCGGCGGAGAAGGAACTGCGTACGGTGCTGGCCCGCTTCGCCGAAGCCCGCTTCCGCCATGACCTCCAGCCCACCGGATACTCGAGCCGCATGCTGGAGGACGTCGCCCACACGCTGTGCGTCATGACCGGCACCCCGTCGGTGGACGAGGCCCTCGCCGCCGCTGACGGACTCCTGGAGCGACTGCGGGCGAACCGCCGTGAGGCGGCCAGGGCGCCCCGGACGCTGGCCGCCTGACCGGGCCCGGCCGCACGCACCGATCACATGGTGACCTCGCGCGAACATCACCCGGCACAAGGATGTTCAGGACACGGGCGGCTCGGAGGCGGGACCGGCCTTCGGCGCAGAGTCTCCGTTCGTCTGCCGGACGACGGCGCCCCGGCCTTCGACGAGGGGAGTCAGGCCGTCGAGCAGGGCCTTGAGGCCGAGTTCGAAGAGAGTGTCGAGACGTAGGTCGTAGCCGTTGTCGAAGGCCCCGGCCACCTTGGCGAAGGCCGGGAAGCGGCCGGATGCCACGAGTGCCCGAAGAGTGGGAACGCGACTGTCCATCCACTCCTCCTCCGACTGGCCCGTGGAGGCTTCGGCGTGCGCCTCCCGCTCCAGGTGTACCGCCAGCCCCTGAACGTGGCTGTAGAGCAGTACGTGGATGTCGAACAGCGTGGTGGGATCGAGCCCGTGGCCGTCGAGGGCGCTCAGCGCCCACTCGGCGTGGACCATCAGACCGGGTACGACCAGGGGGCGGGTGAGAGAGCCGGTCTGGGCCAGCCACGGGTGCCTGCGGTGCAGGGTCCACAGGGTCCGGGCACCGAGCTCGATGCGGGGGCGCCACTCCGCGGGGGCGTCGGCGGGAGGGGTCTCTTCGCCGAACGCGGTGTCGGCCATGAGCAGGACGAGGTCGTCCTTGCTGGGGACGTACCGGTAGGGCGACATGGCGGCGACGCCGAGCCGTGCCGCCACTCCGCGCATGGAGAGCGCCGACAGCCCTTCGGAGTCGGCGATGGCGATGGCTGTGCGGACGATCCGTTCGAGGGTCAGGTCCTGCTCGGAGGCCGGGACGGGCGGCGCCTGCGTGCGGGGCGGATGGGCGACAGCGGTGCCGGCGACGACGGTGCCGGCCCGCGGGCGGGTCTCGACAACTCCTTCGAGGCGCAGAGTGGTCAGGGCCTTGGTGGCGGTGGCGAGTGCGACACGCCATTCCCTGGCGATCCGGCGGGTCGAGGGGACCCGGTCCCCGGGGCCCAGCTCGCCGTCGTCGATGCGTTGGCGGATCTGTGCGGCGATGCGCAGATAGGGCGGCTGTCGGGCGGCGTCTGTGGGCTTCGTCACGTCCTGTGGCCTTTCTGATCTGTACTAGTGCAGCGGCTGGCGGCGAGAACACCTGATGGAAGGTCACTGTCCTAGTGCAGACCGTGCGTTGTACCGGTTGAGGCGGCTGGGTGTACGTCGTACGTTCAGCGCGCGTACAGCGTACTGGAGGAGTCCTTCATGCAGACCGTTCTCATCTCCGGCGGCGGAATCGCCGGACCCGTACTCGCCTATTGGCTGCACCGCCACGGCTTCCGCACCACCGTCGTCGAGCGCGCCCCAGGACTCCGCCCCGGCGGCCAGGCCGTGGACGTCCGCGGCGTCGCCCTGGACGTCGTCGAACGGATGGGGCTGTCGGAGCAGGCACGACGCGTGCGCACCCGGATGCGCGGCATGTCGATCCTCGCCCCCGACGGCCGGGAGATCGACCGCTCCACCGAGACGACCTTCAGCAGCGGCCGACTCGACAGCGGCGACATCGAGCTGCTGCGCGAGGACCTGGTGCGGTTGGTGTACGAACACACGCGCGCCGGCGTCGAGTACCTCTTCGGTGACAGCATCACCGCGCTCGACGAGGACGAGACCGGTGTCCGCGTGGGCTTCGCACACGGCGCGTCCCGCACCTTCGACCTCGTGGTGGGAGCCGACGGCCTGCACTCGGCCGTACGGCGCCTCGTCTTCGGCCCCGAGGAGCGCTTCGCCCACCATCTGGGCACCTGCCTGTCGGTGTTCAGCGCGGACAACTTCCTCGCGCTGGAGGACTGGCAGATGTGGCTTCAGGACGGCGACTCGGGCTTCGGCATCATGCCTGTCCGCGACAACACCGAACTCAGGATCGCCTTCGGCTTCCGGTCCGCACCCCTCACCGACGAACTGCGCGGCGGCGAGACCCTTCGCGAGCTCGTCACCGACAAGCTCGCGTCCCTGCGGTGGGAAGGAGCCCGCCTGGCCGAGGCCGCCGCGACCGCGCCCGATTTCTACTGCGACGCGATGGCGCAGATTCGCATGGACCACTGGTCGCGGGGCAGGGTGGCCCTGCTCGGCGACGCCGGCTACGGCCCCTCTCCGCTTTCGGGACAGGGCACCAGCCTGGCCCTCGTGGGCGCCCATGTACTGGCCGGCTGCCTCGCCCGAGCGGACGGCGATCACCGCGCCGCGTACTCCCGCTACGAGCGGCGCATGCGTCCTTTCGTCGCCCTCAACCAGGCCCTGGCCCTGGAGAATCCCGGCGGACCCGCCTCGGAGGAATCCGTCGCGCACGCCAAGAACGCGCTCTCGCTGGACAGCTGATCCCAGCGGCTTGCGCCACGGCGGTGCGCTTCGTACCGGCAGTCGACGAGGGAGCGGCCTCGGGCACTCCTTCGTGGTTGTCATCATCGTCGGGATCCCGGGTAGGGCCGTCGGTATGCCTCTGTGTGCCGATGCCCCAGCGTCGTGGGAGAGCCCGCCTCCGTCCGCCGGGAGGGCCCGTGGGTGAGACCCTGGCGCTGGCCTCCGCGCTCTGCTTCGGCGTGACCCACTTCGCGAACGGGCTCGTCTCCAGGAGAGCCGACGGCATCACCGTGGCCCTCTACGCACAACTCGCCGGCACCGCCGTCGCCGTGCCGGCGGCGCTGTGGTCCCACAGTGGTGCCGGCACGGCGGGTGACTACTGGTTCGGGACGCTCTCGGGCGTCGGTACCGGCGTGGGGGTCGCGTTTCTGTACCGGGCGATGTCGCAGGGACAGATGAGCGTCGTCGTCCCCGTCAGCGATGTGGGGGCCGTGGCCCTGCCCGTCCTGGTGGGGGTGGCCTTCCTGGGCGAACGCCCGGCGGCCGTCGCCTGGGCCGGCATCCTGGCCGCCGTCCCCGCGCTGTGGTTCGTCTCGCAGGCCCCGGTGCCGGGCCAGGCCCGGGAGAGCGGCCCGTCGGTGACCGCCGGCGTACCCGCCGCGCTGGTCGCGAGTGCCGGATTCGGCGTGCAGTTCCTGGCGATGGCGCAGGTGGGAGCGGACGGAGGGCTGTGGCCCGTGGTGGTCAGCCGGGTCGCCTCCGTGCTGGTGATCGCCGCGGTGCTCGTCCGCTACCGGTCTCCGGTGACGATGTCCGGCCCGCTCACGGCGGTGGCCGGTGCGGCCGGTGCGGTCGGGACCGTCGCCATCATCCTGTACCTCGCCGCCACCCGGCACCAGCTGATGGCCGTGGCCACCGTGCTGGCGGCGCTCTACCCGGCCATCCCGGTGCTGCTGGCGCTGGTCTTCCTGCACGAGCGGCTCACCCGACGGCAGACCGCCGGACTGGTGTGCGCGGCCGCCGCCATCGCGCTCATCGCCCTGCGCTGAGGACGGCGGTGCGGCCGCCGGACCTTCCGGCGGCCGCACCCGGCGGGCGGGTCACGGGGCGGTGTACGTCATGACGTGCTTGACCCGTGTGTAGTCCTCCAGTCCGTACGCCGACAGATCCTTGCCGTACCCGGACTGCTTGAAGCCGCCGTGCGGCATCTCCGCTGCCGTGGGCATATGGCAGTTGACCCAGACGATGCCGGCGTCGATGCGCCGGGCCATCGTCACCGCGCGGCGGTGGTCCCGCGTCCACACCGACGAGGCCAGCCCGTACCGCACGTCGTTGGCCATGCGCAGCGCCTCCTCGTCGTCCGCGGCCGCCTGAACGGTGAGGACGGGCCCGAAGATCTCCTCCTGGACGGCCTCGTCGTCCTGCCGCAGCCCCGTGACCACCGTGGCCTCGTGGAAGAAGCCCTCGCCCGGCAGCGCCGACCCCCCGACGACCGTACGGGCGTGCGCGGGCAGACGTTCCAGGAAGCCCCGGACCCGGTCGCGCTGCGCCGCGCTGTTGAGCGGGCCGAAGTAGGCGCTGGGATCCTCGGGCGGACCGGGCGTCAGCTCCTTGACCTCGCGGACCAGGCGGTCGACGAACGCGTCGTGCACCGAGGCGTCGACGATGATCCGGCAGGCTGCCGCGCAGTCCTGCCCGGCGTTGTACAGACCCGCCTCGGCGATGCCCCGCGCGGCCTGGGCGAGGTCGGCGTCGGCCGCCACCACCACGGGTGCCTTTCCGCCCAGCTCCAGGTGGACGCGTTTGACACCGGTGGACGCGGCGGAGGCGACATCGGTGCCCGCGCGGACGCTACCCGTGACCGACACCATGGCCGGCCCGGGATGCCGCACCAGCCGGCGCCCGGTCTCCCGAGTACCACAGACCACGTTCAGGACGCCCGGCGGCAGGAACCCGGCCGCCAGCTCGGCCAGCATCAGCGTGGTCGACGGCGTGGTGTCCGAGGGTTTGAGCACCACCGTGTTGCCGGCCGCGACGGCGGGGGCGAACTTCCACACCGCCATCATCAGGGGATAGTTCCAGGGCGTCACCTGGGCGCAGACGCCAACCGGTTCCCGGCGGACGGACGAGGTGTGGTCCGGCAGGTACTCCGCGGTCGCCCTGCCCTCCAGCATGCGGGCGGCTCCGGCGAAGAACCGGATCTGGTCCGTCATGGGCCCCATCTCCTCGCTCGCGACGAGGTGCAGCGGCTTGCCCGTGTGGACCACCTCCGCGGCCGCGAACTCCTCCGCCCGCTCCTCCAGCGCGTCCGCGATCCCCAGCAGCGCCCGCTGCCGCTCGCCGGGCGGGGTGACACGCCAGCGCTCGAACGCGTCCTGGGCGGAGCGCACGGCCTCGTCGACGTCGGCCTCACCGGAGACGGGGGCCGTACCGGCGGGGCGGCCGGTGGCCGGGTTCACCAGGGTGACGGTCTCCGCGGCGCGAGCCGGACGACGGGCTCCGCCGACGAAGTTGCACAGCGGTTCGCCGGGGTTCACCGGACCTCCCCCACGGGCGTGAAGTCACGGGAGGCGATGTACGGCGGCCGGGGCTCGGGCGCGGCGTACGGCGGCCCGAGCGTGTTGTCGACGCTGTTGTAGACGAGGAAGACGTTGGAGCGCGGATACGGCGTGATGTTGCCGTTCGAGCCGTGCATGCAGTTGGAGTCGAAGAACGTCGCCGACCCGGGCGGCCCCGTGAACTGGTCGATCCCCCCGGCCTCTTCCGCCAGCTCGCGCACCGCCTCCTCCTCCGGCATGCCGACGGTGGGCGCGTGGGTGCGCAGCGAGGTGCGGTGATGGCCGGGCGGGGTGCGCCCGACGCAGGGCACGAAGCTGCGGTGCGATCCCGGGATGATCAGCAGGCTGCCGTTGTACGGATGGTTCTCCGTCAGGGCGAGGGAGACGCTCAGCGCGCGCGGCCTCGGCATGCCGTCCTCGGCGTGCCAGGTCTCGAAGTCGGAGTGCCAGTAGAACGGCCCGCCGGCGAACCCCGGCTTGTAGTTGACCCTGCTCTGGTGCACGTACACCTCGGAACCGAGGATCTGGCGGGCCACGTCGGCGAGGCGCGGATCCGCCGCCATGCGGGCGAAGACGGGGCTGACGCGGTGCACCTCGAAGACGGACCGGACCTCCTGCGAGGCTTCCTCCACGACGGTGCGCCCGCCGGCGCGCAGCTCCGGGTCCGCGGCCAGTCGCGCGGCCTCCTGCCGGAAGGAGTCCACCTCCTGAGGGCCGAACAGCGGAAGCGGGGGGTGATGGTGGCCGCGGTCGGCGAAACCCGTGGCCTCACCCGGGGAGAGCGGACCGTTCGCCGGATCGCCCCACACCACGGGATCGTGCCGGGGAACGCGGGGAGCGGGCTCCAGGAGCCGGGTGGGGTAGCGGTCAGTCAGTGTCGTGGCCATGGTGCCGGGTGCCTTTCGGGGTGCGTTCGCCGGGCAGTCGGTCGGAGCAGGCGGAGGTGGTCCGGCAGGCGTCCGGCGCGGGCAGGTCCAGCGCCGGATTGCCGTCGAAGAAACCGTTCGGCCGCAGGGTGAAACCGGTGGCCACCACCGGCATCGCGGGCCAGTCCTCGGGACGTACGACATGGTGCTCGCCGAAGGTGTGCCACAGCACGATGTCGGCGTCGGCCGTGGGCCGGTCGGCCCGGACGTACTCGGGCAGGCCCGCGTCGCCGGGATGCTGGTTGGGGTAGTCGCCGGCCGCGTACATCTGGTCGGGGTCGTGTGCCGTGACCCACAGATGGCCGTAGCAGAACCGGGCCCGGTGCCAGGCCTGGCTGCCCCGGGGCTGCATGGGCAGCAGGCCGGAGGAGGGGACCAGCTTGTAGGCGACCGGCTCGCCGAGGCCGTTGCGCCGGTGCGGGTTGACGATGGTCCAGTACCGGCCGGTGGCGGCCTGGGCGACGCGTTGCCGGGCCGCGGACTCCGAGGCCAGCAGGCGTGGCTCGGTGCGCCAGGCGTTGCCGTACGGATTGTGTTCGTCGATGGGCAGCGGCACCGAGTCGACCTCGTACACGGAGTTGCGCGGTCCGTCGACGGCCATGTCCAGGCGCATGGAGAAGAAGTGCTGATGGTGCGGGCCGTAGAGGCCGGGCGCGACCGCCGTGCCGTAGGGCGGGCAGGTGCCGGTGAAGGCGCCCGTCGAGATCATTCCGGTGAGTTTGACCTCGAAGGCGATGGTGCCGTCCAGGTACAGGTACCAGAAGTAGCCGTACTGGTAGTTGCCGAGGACGGCGAAGGACGAGATCACCAGCCGGCGCTGGCGCCGGGTGACGACCCGGCCGGTGCGGAAGTCGGTGTGCTTCCAGGCGATGTTCATGTCCTCTTCGTGCATGCAGATCGCATGGGGCAGCGTGACCGGCTCGCCGTCCTGGTCGTGCACCACGGCGTCGAAGTAGTGGATCTCGCCCAGGCAGTCGCAGCCGAGTTCCAGGGCGTTCACCATGAATCCGGCGCCGTACTCGCCCTCGTCGAAGGCGTTCTTGCGGTAGTGGGTGAAGCCGGGGTCGCCGTACGGCGTGTACATCTCGGCGAGGGAGGCACGGTGGAGGACCGGCCGGACCCGCCCCTGGTCCTCGTACCCCAGCTGGTGCAGCACGAGGCCCTCACGGACGGTGAAGCCGAGACGCAGCCGCCACTTCTGCCAGCGTACGGCGAACCCGTCGACATCGAAGCTCGGCCCCTCGGGCTGGGTGATCTCGATGGGCTTCAGGTCGGAGCGCTCCCGCACGACGGGCGGCCAGTTGCCGTCCTCGCCGCGCTCGTCGGGGTCGTAGTTGCCGGAGAGCGGCGGCAAGGGCACCAGCCCCTCGTCGACGACGTTCAGGACCTCCGCCGAGTCCAGGTCCACCACGGCCACCAGGTTCTCGACGGGGCGGGCGTATCCGTTGTCGCGGGGATGGGCCCGTACGAAGGTGAGCGCGTAGGACAGCCGCCGCCCCGGCCAGTCCTCGTGGTCGCCGGTGTGCCCGGTCGGCCAGGCGTCGACCATGGCCAGGGAGAAGTCGGTGACCCCGCGCCTGCGCATGGCGTCCTGCCAGCGGGCGTCCGCGCGGACCGCCGTGTCGCACTGCTCGAACTCCTCCTCGGTGATGGCGGTGTGGACGCCGGGCAGCGCGCGCCAGCGGGTGACCTCCTCGGTGTCCAGGCACACCACCGCCTCGTAGGTGCGCCGGTGCCGGCGATCGCGCAGCACGACGAAGACCTCGCGCGGCGGGAGACGTTGCGGATCGCCGTCCGCGAGCGCCTCCTTGGCCGGCTCCCGGAGCGACATCATGACGAAACGCACGTCCGTCGTGAGCCCGCGCCGCGACTTCAGCAGCGTGGCGGCGAGCCGGATCTCGTCGGCGGTCAGCGGCTCCAGCGGATGCCTGTGCAGCACGGTCGTCACGGCGGGGGACACGGTCACAGCGGCCTCCTGGACAGCGGGACGGCGGGCGTCGGGACGGGACGGGGGGCGGCCGCCTGCGACAGGTCGTGCCTCAGGGCCTGGAGGACGAGCGGCCGGACCGCGTCCAGATAGAAGTGGTCGCCGGGAAACCGCCGGTGCCGCACGACGGGGACGCGGGTCAGGCGGCCCCAGTCGTCGAGGTGCCGCTGCACGAGCGTCATGTCCTCGGAGCCCGCGTAGACGGCGACGGGTATCGGCAGCGGGAGACCCCCGGGACGGTGCCGGTACGTCTCGGCCGCGGTGAAGTCGGCACGCAGCGCGGGCAGCATGACACGCAGCAGCTCCCTTTCGCCGCGGATCTCCGGTGAGGTGCCCCCGAGCCGGATCACCTCGGCCAGGAAGGCGTCGTCGGGCAGACGGTGACAGGGACGGGCCGGCGCGGCGAGGCGGTGCGGGGGCTCGCTGCCCGAGACGACGAGCATCGCCGGGGGCCTGCCCCGGCGCAGCAGCGCGCGTGCGGTCTCGTAGGCGACGATGGCGCCCAGGCTGTGCCCGAACAGGGCGTAGGGCAGATTCCGGGCCTCGGTCGCGAGGGTGTCGAGGAGCTCGGTGGCACAGCCGCGGGCGAGGTCGGTCACGCTCGTGCGGTGCGGTTCGGCGTAGCGCCCGTCGCGCCCCGGCAGCTCCACGGGACGTACGTCGATGCCGGGGGCGAGCGCGGAGACCCAGGGCCGGTAGGCGCCGCTGCCGGCTCCGGCGTGCGGAAAGCAGAACAGGCGGATCCGCGCGTCGGCGGGTACGTCGTACGGCGGTGTGCGGGGCTGTTCGTCAGTCATCGGGGTGGTCGCCCTCCCTTGCGTGCGCTGCGCTCTTGACGAGATCCCGGACGGTGGGGGCCGCGAGGAAGTGCTCCAGCCGGACGTCCAGGCCGTGTTCCGTGCGGGCTCGTGAGACGAACCGGGCGGCGTGCAGCGAACTGCCGCCCGCGGCGAAGAAGTCGTCGCCCGGATCCAGCCGGTCCCGGCCGAGCAGCCGGCCCGCGAGCCGGGCGAGAGCGTCCTCCAGCGCGTCGGGGCGGCCGCCGTCGGCGGTGCCCGCCGCGCCGCGCGGGCCGTGGATACCCGGCCTCAGGCACGGCAGCGCGGCGTAGTCGGTCTTGCCGTTGCCGGTGACGGGCAGCGCGGACCGGAACCCGAAGGCCGCTGGCACCATGTAGGCGGGCAGCGTGCCGCGCAGGTGCCGGGTCAGCTCGGGGACGTCCGGCGGGCTGCCGTCCGCGGCGACGACATGGGCCTCGATACGGTCCTCGACCGCACGGACGGCGGCCGCGCGGACACCCGGGTGGCGTTCCAGGGCGTGCTGGATCTCGCCGAGTTCGACGCGGTGACCGTGGATCTTCACCTGGCGGTCGGTCCGGCCGAGGAAGTGCAGGACTCCGGCCCGGTCCATGCGCACGCGGTCGCCGGTGCGGTACATGCGGGCCGCGGGCCGGTCGGTGAAGGGGTCGGGCAGGAAGCACCGGGCGGTCTGGCCGGGGCGGCGGCGGTATCCGCGGGCCACGCCGGCCCCGCCCACGTACAGCTCCCCTGGCCGGCCCGGCGGCACCACCTCGCCGTTCTCGTCCAGGACATGGACGCCGACGTTGGCCAGGGGAGCCCCGATCGGCACCGGAGCCCCGCCGGCACCGGGGCCGCAGCGCCAGGACGTGACGTCGATGGTGCACTCGCTCGGGCCGTAGAAGTTGTGCAGCTCCGCCGGCAGCCCGAGCGCGTGGAACCGGTCGACCACCCCCGGCGGCAGGGTCTCACCGCCACAGAAGACGTAGCGCAGCCCGGTCACGTCGGCGAGAGCCGGATCGTCCTCGTCCAGCAGGACGTCCAGCAGGGAGGGGACGCATCCCAGCACGGTGACACCGGTGTCCCGCATGAGGGTGAGCATCCGGTGCGGGTCACGCAGCGCTTCCGGCGGGGGAACGACGAGCGTGGCACCGGAGACCAGCGGAGCGAAGATCTCCCACACGGAGATGTCGAAGCCGAGGGACGTGTGGTGCAGCACGGCGTCCGAGGGGTGCAGCGGAAACGTGTCGGCGTCCCAGTACAGCCGGTTGGCCAGGTTCCGGTGCTCGACCTCGACGCCTTTGGGGGTACCGGTGGAGCCGGACGTGTAGAGCACGTACACGAGCGAGTCGGGGGCCGCGGGCCGTCGCCCGGCCCGCGGATCCGGCGGGGTCCGGGCCAGGTCCGGCAGCGTGGTGACCGGTGCCCGCAACGACGGCAGCGCGTCACGCAGCCGTACGTCGCTCACGACGAGGGCGGCCTGCGCGTCCTCGGTCAGGAAAGCGGTGCGCTCCGGCGGGAGAGCGGGATCGAGCGGCAAGTAGGCGGCACCCGCCTTGAGGACGGCGAGGATCGCCGTCACCGCCTGCGGGCCGTGCTCCATGTGCAGCCCCACGAGGTCGCCGGCGCCGATGCCGCGCCGGCGCAGCGCGCCGGCCAGGCGTTCGGCGTCCGCGTCGAGCCGGGCGTAGCCGAGGTCGCCCTCGGCGCTGCGGACGGCGACCGCGCCGGGGTGGCGGGCCGCCGCCCGCTCGACCAGTTCGTGCACGCACCGGTCGGCCGGATAGCGCACCTCGTTGTCGCGTACGCTCACGGGCTCCCGCAGCCGGGCCAGCCGCTGCGGTGCGGACCGGCGCCGGCGGGCCGCCGCGTCCCGGCGACCGGGCTCCGCGTCGGAGCGGCGGGGGAGCGGGCCGTCCACCAGCCCCTGCTGCCCCCAGCGCGCCGTCTCCGTCAGCAGGCGGCGGTGGCAGGCGGCGACGGGACTGCCGTCGTGCAGGCCGAACGCACCGTGGACGTGGACGGCGTGGCGGACGCAGTCGTTCAGCAGCGCGGTGATCGCGGCCGTCAGCGCCAGCGCGTCGGCCAGCGCGCGCCAGGCCCGCTCGGGCGCGATGTCCTCGCCCCCGGCGTCGAGCTCGCGCAGCCGCGCGTCGTTCGCCAGACGCAGTCCCTCCAGACGGGCCCGCTGCGAGGCGAGCGGGAAAGCGACGGCCTGGTACGAGCCGATCGGGCGGCCGAACTGCAGCCGTCCCCTCGCCCGGTCGACGGCCCGGGCGAGCGCGGACCGGGCCAGGCCCAGCAGATGGGCGTTGCGCAGCAGCGTGCCCGCCGCCCACAAGGGACCGGCGTACACGCCGACCAGGCCGGGGTGCGCGGTGCCCGGCGCGTCCGGCGCCACGCCGACGAGCGGGTCACCGGGAGTGGGGCGGGGCGTCACCGCGGCCGGCCGCCAACCGGTCACGGCATCCGGTGCGTCGGGGGCCGGCAGCAGGACGACATCCGGTGCTGTCCGGGTGAAGAGCGCGGGGCCGGGATGCCAGGCACGCCGGTCGCCCGGCCGGGTGGACGGGGTGGCGTGCTCCTCGCGCCCGGCGCCCCCGGCGTCGGGCCGGGCGCGCTGTCCGCCCGCGACCGGCCTGGGCACGGCCATGCCGACGCTGTACCTGCCCGCGCGTACCTCCTGCGCCAGGCCGGGAGCCGTGCGGGTGAGCAGCGGGAGTGCTGCCAGGACGTCCAGGGGGTCGCTCGGGCCCTGGGCCAGGCCCAGTTGCTCGGCGAGGCCGGCGGCGTCGGCCGCCGTCAGCCCGAGGCCCCCGTCGTCGACCGGCAGACAGGCGCCGTTCCAGTCGTCCCGGGCCAGCGAGCGGCGCACCTCGGTGACGTCGGCCAGGTCGCACGAGGCGAGCGTGCCGGTGAAATCGCGGATCAGCTGTCGCTGCCAGCCGCTGTGACGAGGCATGTCAGACCTGCTCCTCCCAGGGGTCGCCACCGTCCAGCAGGTCGGTGACCACGGTCGACAACTGCATCTCGGAGGTGCCGGCGGCGAGCGTCAGCCCAGGCGCCTCGCGGACGGCCACCATGAGGTCCGGAAAGGCGGGAGACCCCTGCGGACCGAGCAGATCCCAGGCCAGCCAGGCGACCCGCTGGGCGAGCTCGCTGCTCCACCACTTGGCGGCCGCGGCGGCCGCGGCGCCGAGACGCCCGTCCGCGAGGTCGGCCACGGCACGCCAGCCCAGCAGACGGGCCGAGGCGACCTCGGCGTCCAGCCGGGGCAGTTCGGCCGCGCCGCCCGGGAGGGCCGGTGCGCCCCGCGCCTCCAGTGCCCGTACCAGCTGATCCAGCCAGCGTCGGGCCCGTCCGGCGAAGCAGATGCCGGTACGCTCCAGCCCCAGCGCCTGGGTGAGCATCGACCAGCCGGCGCCCGGCGAGCCGATCAGCGCCTCGTCGTCCACCTCGGCGCCGTCGAGACGGACCGTGAAGAACCGCTCCGGGTTGATCGTCCGCAACGCCTCGACACGTACGGCGGGATGGTCCAGGGGCACGACGAACAGGGCGGTGGCCGCGTAGGCGTTGTCCCCGCCCCCGGCGACACGCGCCGCGCAGATGCCGTACCGGGCGTCCGCCGTCGTCGCGTTCCAGGTCTTGGTACCGGTCAACCGCCAGCCGTCCGGCGTGCGTTCGGCACGGGTGGCCATGCCGCCGAGGTCGCTGCCGGCGTCCGGTTCGGTGTACAGCACGGAGAACGTGACGCGGCCCGCGGCCATGTCCGGGCAGTAGCGGCGGCGCTGTCGTTCGGTGCCGGACGACAGCAGCGTGGCGCCGGCGTTGTCGATGGTGTTCACCCGAGCGCTGTCGGGGACGCCGTGCAGGGCGAGTTCCTCGGCGACCACGGCGGTGGCGTACACCTCGGCGCCGCGACCACCGTACGCGGGCGGCCAGTGCGGGGCGAGCAGACCGCGGCCGCCCAGCGCCCGATAGGTCAGCCGGGGCGGCGGACACTCCTCGTGCGGCGGGGTTCTCCACGTGCTGTTCAGTTCTTCCTGCAATTCCGGCGCTGCCAGCAGCTGCCGTACTTCCTCGCGTAAATCGGAGTTCTCGACCAGGGCGAGTGAATCGGGCACGGAAATCCCCACTCGATCGGCGGTCTGTTGATTTTTCTCCGCCGCACGGCGGAGGGGACGACGGCGCCGCGCGCTTCACGGCGCCCGCGGCGATCACGGCGACGGTGGTGGCGTACTGCCGTTTCCTCAAGTGTGAGGATATCGGCAGACCTTGTGTCAAGGGCCGTGCACACATGCCTGAAGAAGCCGCCATCTCGCTGTTCCCCGCCCACAGGATCGAAACCCTCGAATTTGCGACGCCTTTTTGCCGGGGCGGCCGGAACATCGAACGGAACGCCTTCACACAACCTTCAGACATGGCGTCGCCATGCAGGTCAACACGCTCTCCACGGACGATTCGACGGCATTCACGGCGGCATTCCGGCGATGGGCCGTTGACGTATGCACAGACATTTCCATACGTTGGCCGGACGGCACCGCTTCCCTGACCGGGTTATTGCGCCGCTTGCATTCCGTGCGCCTTCTTCCGCAGAGCCCGGTCCCCTCCCAGACGCCAGGAGCGGACATGAGGCCTTCTCCCGCCCTCTTCGACGACCGACCCCCGCGGCAGCGCTCACCCACCGCCGGCCCGCCGTCGGCACCGGCGGTGAGATCACCGGGTCTGCGGGCCCTGCGAGACACCTGCGTCGACAACGAGGCCGGCGTTCTGCGCCGGGTGCTCACGCACCGCCCGGGAGCCGAACTGAACCGGCTCGACCCCGGGGACTGCCAGGCGCTCCTCTTCGACGATCTGCCCTGGGTGCAGCGCGCCCAGGCGGAGCACGACGACTTCACCCGGCTGTTGCGGGACAACGGGGTCGACGTGGTGGAACTGGAATCGGTGCTGGCAGCCGCCTTGGCGGAACCCGGCGTCGGCCGGCGGACGGTGCGCGCGGTCGTGGCCGCCCAGCGGCTCAGCCCGCCCGTCGCCGCCGCGGTCGACGACTTCTGCCACGAGCGGCCGGCCCGCGCGCGGGCCGGTCTGCTGCTGGCGGGCATCACCGTGCGCGAACTGACGGCCGAGCACCCGCGCGCCGTCACCGCCTCACTCGACACCCGGACCCGCTCACCCGACTCGTTCGTGCTGCCGCCGCTGGTGAACTCCCTTTTCGTCCGGGACTGCAGCAGCTGGCTGGGACGCCACCACCTGGCCCACCGCATGGCGACCACGGCACGCCGAGCCGAGGGTCTGCTGCTGCGGGCGGCTGCCCGCGCCGCCGGAGCACGGCCGCTGACCGGCCCGGCGGGGCCCGGTCCGACCGAACCGGTGGAGGGCGGCGACGTGCTGCTCGCGGGACCGGACTGTGTCCTCGTCGGCGTCGGCGAACGCACGACTCCCGCGGCGGCGGAACAGCTGGCCCGGCTACTGCTCTCCTCGGGACAGGCCCGGCACGTGTTCGCGGTCCTGCTGCCCAGGGGCCGCCAGTGCATGCACCTCGACACGGTGCTGACCATGGTCGACGGGGACACCTTCCTGGCCAGCGACTCCCATCTGCGAGCGTGCCGGTGGTTCGCGCTGCGTCTCGACCGGGACGCGGAGGTCGTGGCCGAAAGCGTGGACGACCCCCTGACCCGCCTGGCCGGATCCCTCGGCCTGCCCGCGCTGCGCCTGATCACGACGGGCGGCGACCGAACCGGCGGGGAGGCCCGGCGGGAGCAGTGGAGCGACGCCGCCAACGTGCTGGTCGTCCGCCCGCGCACGGTCGTCGCCTACGACCGCAACGTCGTCGCCAACGAGCAGCTGAGCGCCGCCGGCATCGAGGTGCTGACGACCCCCGGCGCCGAACTGGTCCGCGGCCGAGGCGGCCCGCACTGCCTGTCCTGCCCCCTGCTCCGGGGCCCCCTGGACGCCTGAACTCGGCGCTCCTTCCCGAACCCGCCCCACCTCCGCCTTTCCCCGTCCTTCGTTCCGAGGAGGAACACATGACGACGTACGACCGGCCCACCCCCACGCTCGCCGACCAGGCCGAACAGCAGAAGGACCAGGTCAGGTCCGTCTATCGCCGCGTGGCCGAGGAGTACGACGAGCGCATCCCCGGCCTCGGCCCGTGCGACGAGATGTTCACCACGACCGAGCACCGCTTCCTGCTGGAGAAGATCCGGCCCGGTGAGCGCGTCCTGGACATCGGCTGCGGAACCGGCCGGTTCACCGTGCCGATGGCGGACCGCGGCGCACAGGTCAGCGGCCTGGACATCTCGAAAGACATGCTGGAAGTGGCGACGGGCAAGCTCCAAGACCGCGGGCTGACGGCCGACCTGCGCGAAGGAGACATGGCGCACATGCCGTTCCCCGACGGCTCGTTCGACACCGTCACCAGCATGCTCGCCCTCATGCATCTGCCCCTGGAGGACCGGCCGGCGGTCTTCGCCGAGGTGCACCGCGTGCTCAGGCCGGGCGGCCGGATGCTGCTCGGGGTCAAGAACTCCATGTTCGAGGAGATGTTCACCGGCGACCGGTTCGCGTCGGTCGACGTCACGGACGTGGCGGCCAAGCAACTGCTGTTCACCGAGACCCGCAGCGGCGAGGACTACCTCGCGCCCTGGTACAGCTTCAGCCCGCAGGACCTGACGGCCCTGTTCGCCGGCGCCGGGATGACGGTCACCAGGATCCGCGGCAACTCGCCCCTGGCGGCGTGGCTGGCGGACGAGGTCCTGCGGGACTCGGCCGTGCGCGCGTTCGTCGACAGGATGGAACGGTTCCTCGGCGAGATACCCCCCTTCAACCACCTCGGCTATCACCTGCTGGTGGAAGCGGTGAAACCCGCGGTCTGACGCCGCCAGGCCCTGCCGGTCCGTCTCCCGCCGACGGCACGCACGGCCCGACATCCCTACGGCTCCACACCCCGCGGCCCGGCGACAGCGCCGGGCCGTCCCCCGTGCACCGGCTCGCGGCCGAGGACGGGCCGATCACCGGCACGCGAACGGAGTGTCCGATGCGGTGATCGGGGAGCTTCGGCGAAAGGGCGTCGCGGCCGATACGATCCTTCTGCCGCCGCGACGGCGCCCTGGACAGCCCGGACAACCTGTCGTGACCCATCGCCCGGTCGCACTCGTTCCCGACGGGCGCGCTGTCACCACGGCGGCGACCGCGCGGTACCCGGCCCGGGCCCCCGGGCCCGCTTCGACGCCGAACCGATCTCTTCCCTGGAGACGAGATGAGCAGCGCCCTCCTCGTGATGGACGTCCAACGGGACATCGTGGACCTCGCCGACGACGGCTCCGGATATCTGACCCGCCTGCGCAGGGCGATCGACGGCGCACGGGCGGCGAACATGCCCGTGATCTACGTAGTCATCGCGTTACGCCCGGGCTTCCCGGAGGTCGGCACTCGCAACAGGGCGCTCACCGCCATAGCGCGGTCCGGCCTCTACGTCGAGGGCGCCCCCGGCACCGAGATCCACCCCGAGGTCGCGCCGCTGCCGGGCGACGTCGTGATCACCAAGAGGCGGGCGAGCGCGTTCTTCGGCACCGACCTCGACGTGGTGCTCAGGGCGCGCGGCATCGACAGCCTCGTGCTCACCGGCATCGCCACCAGCGCTGTGGTGCTGAGCACCCTGTGCCAGGCCAACGACCTGGACTTCGGCCTCACCGTGCTCCCCGACGCCTGTCTGGACCTCGACCCCGAGCTTCACGGGGCCCTTGTCGGGAAGCTGTTCCCGCAGTGGGCGGACGTCGTCGCCGTCGACGACTGGCTCGCCGCGCTCACAGCCCGGTAGCGGCGGACCCCGAGGAACCCGCCGCTCGGGGAGCAGAAGGACCGACTAGCCCAGCGTGCGGGCCCGTGCGAGTACCTCGGCCGGGGCCTTGGCCACCGAGCCGGTGTCGTACGGGGGCTGGGGGTCGTACTCGGTGTAGAGCTGGATCGCCTGAGCGGTCACCTCGTCGGTGAGCAGGGCGGCCAGCCGGACGGCCATGTCGATGCCGGAGGAGACCCCGGCCGAGGTGATCACTCGGTCCTGCCGGACCACCCGCTCCGGGGTGTAGACGGCGCCGTAGGACTCCAGATCGGCGACCGCGTCCCAGTGGGTGGTGGCGGTGAGTCCTTCCAGCAGGCCGGCCGCGCCGAGCACCAGGGAACCGGTGCAGACCGAGGTGGTGAAGCGGGTGCCGGCATGGATCCGGCGCACCCAGCCGAGGAAATCGGGATCGCTCACCATGCCCTGGAAGCTGCCCCCACCCGGGATCAGCAGCACGTCGCAGCGCTCGACCTCGGAGTACGCGGTGGGCACGTGCACCGGCAGGGAACCCAGCACGTCCTGCACCAGGCCGGGTTCGGCAGTGACGAACCGTACGGTGGCACCGGGCACGTACCCGAGGATCTCGTACGGTCCGATCGCGTCGAGCGGCTCGAAGTGGTCGAAGAGCGGGATCACGATGTCCATGCGCCGCAGCATAGCCACCGCCCGCTCGGACCCCGCCAGATCCGGTGAGGCCGGCCCGGTCTCCGGTCTCGGCGCCCAGCAGGTGCCGGCGGCGCCGGATCGCCCACGGGAACGCCGAGCGTCGGTTCGGTCTGTGACGGAGCGTCAGGTCTTCCTGGGGTCGTTCCAGTGCGAGAAGCAGTGCCCAGGGGGCCTGCCTCTCATCGGCACCCCCGGGCTTGCCCGCCGGGGCGAGGGACACGGCGGAGACACCCCCTCCGGGATCCCCACGGCATCCTCGGGACCGGCCCCTGTCCGACCGAGGGCGAGGTGGACGCCCGTCGGCCGAGAATGCGCCCCGGATGTTGACGCGTACACGCCTGGCGGCCAAAAATGAGCGATGCGCTTGGTATGACAACGTTGTCTCCCCTCTCGAAAGGCGCTCACTCCATGAAATGGACCCACCCGCCCACGAGTTGGGCCCGACGTCTCCGCGGCGCGGGCACGGCTGTGGCGGCGGCGGTGCTGCTCGGCGCCGCACTGTCCGCGCCCACGGCCCAGGCGGTCCCGGTGCCGGACGGCCGGCTCACCGACCTCGTCAATCCGTTCATCGGCACGCAGAACGAGGGCAACACCTACCCGGGTGCGGCCGTACCCTTCGGCATGGTGCAGCTGTCGCCGGACACCGGGCACAACACCGGCTACGACTACGCGGACCAGCACATCCGCGGCTTCTCCCTCGTCCATCTCTCCGGCGTCGGCTGCGGTGTGGGCGGTGACCTGCCCGTCCTGCCGACCACCGGTGACGTCACCGAGACCGACTACGCCAAGTACCAGACCGGGTTCGGCCACGCCGAGGAGGAGGCGAGCCCCGGCTACTACCGGGTCGGCTTGTCGAACGGTGTCGACGCCGAGCTGACCGCGACCGCGCGCACCGGTGTGCAGCGCTACACCTTCCCCGCCACGGACAAGGCCAACGTCCTGCTCGACGCGGGACAGTCACTGCACCGGACGGTCTCCAGCACGGTCGAGGTGCTGGACGACCGTACCGTGCGCACCACGATCACCGGCAGCGGGTTCTGCCAGGACACCAAGCCGTACACCGTCTACACGATCACCCGGTTCGACCGCCCGTTCACCACGTTCGGCACCTGGGACGGCGGCACGGTCGCCGACGGGTCACGCACCGGACGGGACGGTGCGTACGTGCGCTTCGACACGACCGAGGACCGGACGGTGGAGGCCACGACCGCCCTGTCGTACGTCGACGCCCGCGGTGCCGCGCTCAATCTCCGCGCGGAGGGGGGGCATTCCTTCGACCAGGTGAGCGGTGCCGCCCGGCGCGCCTGGGAGGACCGGCTCGACGACGTCCGGGTACGGGGCGGGAGTGACGCCCTGCGCCGCACGTTCTACTCCTCCCTGTACCGGTCCTTCCTCGCGCCCAACCTCGGCAGCGACGCCGACGGCCGCTACACCGGCTGGGACCAGAAGATCCACCGCGCGCGGGGCTTCAGGTACTACCAGAACTGGTCCCTGTGGGACACCTACCGCACTCAGTCCCAGCTCCTGTCGCTGCTCGCGCCGCGTGAGGCCCGGGACATGGCGATCTCGGTCGTCCGGATCGACGAGGAGAGCGGCTGGCTGCCCAAGTGGGGCTACGGCACGGTCGAGACGAACATCATGACGGGTGACCCGGTGACCCCGTTCCTCACCAACGCCTACCAGCAGGGCCTGCTCAAGGGCTACGAGGAGCGGGCGTACCGCGCCTTGAGGAAGAACGCCGACGAGGTGCCGCCCGCCGAATCGCCCGCGGTGGGCCGCGAGGCCGGCAAGGAGTACATCGCGACCGGATTCGCGCCCTACGTCAAGGGCCGCCCGCACACGAAGCCCGGCGACTCCGACTACGACCACGGCGCGTCCGCGACGCTGGAGTACGCGCTGTCGGACGCGATGCTCGCGCAGATGGCCCGGGATCTCGGTCATGACGCGGATGCCGCGCGGTATGCCGCACGGGCCCAGAACTACCGCAGGATCTTCGACTCCACGACCGGCTTCTTCCGTGCGCGCGATGCCTCCGGTGCCTTCACCGGGCCGCAGGACCCGGCCCGGAGCGAGGGGTTCCACGAGGGCACGTCCTGGCAGTACCAGTGGCTGGTGCCGCAGGACCTGCCGGGCGTGATCGGCCTGATCGGCGGCGAGCGAGCGGCCAACGACCGGCTGGACTCCTTCTTCGCCTACGACCGGCTCGTGCGGGATCCGGCGACGACGGCCCGGCAGGTATGGGTGAACGGACCGTACGACTACTACAACGCGGACAAGTACAACCCGCAGAACGAGCCCGACCTCATCGCCCCGTACACCTACCTCTCGACCGGCGAGCCCTGGAAGACCACCGACGTGGTGCACGCCGCGCTGACCCTGTTCACGGACGCCCCGACCGGCATGACCGGCAATGACGACCTCGGCACCATGTCCGCCTGGAACGTACTGTCCTCCATCGGGATCTTCCCGGTTCAGCCCGGTTACGACACCTGGGGCCTGTCCACGCCCGTCTTCGAGCGCGTCGATCTCGCGCTCGACCGCCGCTACTACCCGCGCGGGTCCCTCACGGTGACGGCACCCCGCACGTCCGACAGCCGTCGCTACATCCAGTCGGCCCGCGTCGACGGCACGCCGTACGGCCGGACGTACCTGACCACGGCGGACCTCCGCGGCATGCGGTCGCTCGCGTTCACCGTCGGCGACACACCGTCCGGCTGGGGCACGGACGCCCATGCCGGTCCGCCCGCACTGAACTGATCGGGCGCCTGCGTGTCTTGACGCCGAGTCAGGGCAGCCCTACGGTGGCACACCAGTAGTCTTACATCGATGTAAAGGATGGCCGGCGCCTCCGGTCCAGGGGTGCGCACCGACGCCGCACGGCGGCCGGCGCGCGCCCCCCGGCCCACGCGCCGGCCCGGCACCGCCGTAGTCCGCCACCCCCACCACCGTGCGAGAGCCATCCTTGTTCAAGGAGCCCCCGATGCGCACGCAACTCGACACCGTCACGTTCCTGGGCCCGTGCCCGACCTAGGCGAGGCGCTCCCTCCGGGCATGGGCGGCGCCGAGGACGACGGACCGTCCCACGCGTCGTTCGACCTCACGTCTTCGGACACTCACAAAGGAATGTCATGTACAGATCAAGTTTGGCGATGGCTGAGGCCGCTCCAGCGGACGGCCCAGGGCCGGTCCGCGGGCTGGCGAGGACCGTGGCCGCCGCGGTGTCCACGCTCGCCCTCGCCCTCGGTTTCCTGATCGGTGTCCCCACCGTGTCGCAGGCGGCGGGGACACTGCCCTGCGACATCTACGGTGCCGCCGGCACTCCCTGCGTCGCCGCCCACAGTTCGACGCGCGCCCTGCTGTCGTCGTACAACGGTCCCTTGTACCAGGTCACACGTGCCTCGGACGGGGCCCGGGCGGACATCGGACTGCTCTCCCCGGGCGGTTACGCCAACGCCGGCCAGCAGGACGCGTTCTGCCAGAACACCACCTGCCGCATCACGAAGGTCTACGACCAGACGGCACGGCACAACGATCTCACCCCCGGCCCCGCCGGCACCGCCGGGATGGGCGCCGACCGCGGGGCGGACGCGAGCGAGATCGCCGTCACCGCCGGCGGCCACAAGGTGTACGGCATCTGGATCTCACCCGGCGTCGGCTACCGCTACACCGGGGTGGCGTCCGGCGTCGCCGTCAACGGTCAGCCGGAGGGCGTCTACATGGTGGCCAGCGGCACCCACGTCGGTTCCGACTGCTGCTTCGACTACGGCAACGCCGAGAGCACCCCGGCCGACACCGGCAACGGCCACATGGACGCGGTGAGCATCGCGACCACGTGCTACTTCGCGCCGTGCAGCGGCTCCGGCCCCTGGGTCGAGGCCGACCTGGAGAACGGCATGTTCCAGGGGGACAACGGGTCCAACACCGCCAACCGCGGGAACGGCAGTGCCTTCGTCACGGCGGTGCTGAAGAACGACGGGCAGACCAGATACGCGCTGAAGGGCGGCGACTCCCGGTCCGGCGCACTGTCGACCTGGTGGGACGGCGGTCTGCCGACGCGGGGCGGATACCGGCCCATGCACCAGGAAGGCGGCATCATCCTCGGCACCGGCGGCGACAACAGCAACTGGAACCGGGGCACATTCTTCGAGGGGGTCATGGTCGCCGGCTACCCGACCGACGCCGCCGAGAACGCCGTCCAGGCGAACGTCGTGTCCGTCGGCTACTCCGGTGAGACGGACGTGCCCAACGGACCCCAGGGCACGATCACGGGGCCCGGCGGCAAGTGCGTCGACGCCGCCGCGGACGACACCGGTGGCAACGGCACCGCCGTACAGCTGTGGGACTGCCAGTCCTGGGCCGAGGACCAGCATTGGCAGCACAACGCCGACGGCTCCCTGAGCACGATCGGCAAGTGCCTGGACATCGAGGGCAACGGCACGGCGGGCGGCGCCAAGGTCCAGCTGTGGGACTGCAACGGCGCCGGCGGTCAGAAGTGGGTGCAGCAGGCCGACGGGTCGCTCCGCAACCCCCAGTCGGGCCGTTGCCTGGACGCGCCCAACGGTACGACCGGCAACGGCACCCGGCTGCAGATATGGGACTGCAACGGCGCCGGGGCGCAGAAGTTCTCGGTCGACGGAGGCGGTCAGGTCGCCGGTCCGGGGGCCAAGTGCGTCGACGTGGCGGCCGACGACAGCGGCGGCAACGGCGCGGCGGTACAGCTGTGGGACTGCCAGTCCTGGGCCGTCGACCAGCACTGGTACCACAACACCAACGGCTCGCTGAAAACACTGGGCCGCTGCCTGGACATCAACGGCAACGGCACGGCCAACGGCACCCGGGTCGAACTCTGGGACTGCAACGGCGTCGGCGGCCAGGTGTGGAACCAGCGCTCCGACGGCTCGCTGTTCAACCCGCAGTCGGGCCGTTGCCTGGACACGCCCAGCGGCACGACCGCGAACGGCACCCGGCTGCAGATCTGGGACTGCAACGGCTCCGCCGCCCAGAGGTTCACGCTGAACTGACGAGCCCGCCGGTCCCACCGAGCCACACCGTGCGTTCCGCATCCCCTCACCGACGCGATGCCGGCGGGCGGCACCCTCCGGCACGTGGTGCGCATCCGCACGGGCCGCACAGACGGGGCAGCCGCTCCATGTGAGGTGGGGGGATCTTCTCCCGGTCAGCCCCGCTGTCCGGGGCGGTGCGCGGAAACTCGGTGCCACCCCTCTTGCCGTCGCCGGTGAGGCCCCGGCTCAGGGTGAAGGTGCGGAGCAGCCGGGAGCGGCGTGTAGAGTGGCTCTGCCGACGCGGGGTGGAGCAGCTCGGTAGCTCGCTGGGCTCATAACCCAGAGGTCGCAGGTTCAAATCCTGTCCCCGCTACGAGAAGAAGAGGGACCCGGTCTACCGGGTCCCTCTTCGCATGTCCCCGTCGCCGATTGCGCACGATCTCCGGGGAGAGGAGTACCTGGCCGGACGTGACCGCCGGTTCACCAGCACCGCGGCGGCCCGGGAGGCGACGGTGCGCTCCGTCCTGGCGGCCGCAGCGGGTGTCCATCGGGCGGACGGGGCCGCCCCGGCAGCCAGGCCACGAGGTCGGGAAGCGAGGGGGCCGGGAAGTCGGGGGAGCGGGGGGAGTCGGGGAGCGGGAGAAAGCGGTCTGTACGGTGTTTCCGGCACACGATTAAGGTGCGGGCATGAGCAATCAGGCCCCGACCTTGGAGGACGTCGCCCGCGAGGCAGGCGTCTCTCGGGCAACCGTCTCCCGGGTCGTGAACGGTGTCCGCAACGTGGACCCGGCGATCCAGAAGCTGGTGAACCGCGCGATCGAGCGGACCGGCTACGCCCCCAACCGCGCCGCCCGCTCGCTGGTGACCCGGCGCGCCGAGACAGTGGCGCTCGTGGTCTCCGGAGCCGGGGACCCGTCGAAGGAGACTCAGGACGACTTCGCCGCCCGGACCTTCGCGGACCCCTTCTTCGGCAGGGTGGTCTCCGGGATCGTGGGCTTCCTGCGTCCGCACTCGATGCATCCGGTGCTGATGTTCGCCGAGTCGCCCGAGGACCGGCACGAGGTGCTGACCTACCTGCGGCAGGGGCGGGCCGACGGTGCGCTCGTCGTCTCCACCCACGCCGACGACCCGCTGCCCGCACTGCTGGCCGAGGCGAAGCTGCCCACCGTGTTGTTCGCCCGCCCGGCACGGGAGGTACCCCTGAGCTACGTGGACCTGGACCACCGCCAGGGCGGACGGCTCGCGGCGGAACGCCTCCTCGCCCGCGGCTGCCGCAGACCCGCCACGGTGACGGGCCCCCTGGCCGTCCCCGCGAGCCGGGAGCGGCTCGCCGGTTTCCGTGACACGCTCGCCCGCGACGGCCACCCGCACGTGCCGGTGGCCGAAGGCGGCTTCACCGTCGACAGCGGCATCGCCGCCATGGAGCGGCTGTTCGCCGAGCACCCGGACGTGGACGGCGTGTTCGCCGCCAACGACCTCATGGCCCAGGGTGCCTGCCAACTGCTCCGCGAGTGGGGCAGGCGGGTCCCCGACGACGTCGCCGTGATCGGCTTCGACGACTCCGGGATCGCCCGGTCCTGCACTCCTCCACTGACGACGGTCCGCCAGCCGGTCGAGCGGATGTCGGCGGAGATGGCCCGCCTCCTCGACGAACACATCCGCCGGAACCGCACCGCCCCGACGTGTGTCCTCTTCGAACCCGAGCTGATCGTGCGGGAGACCGCGTGACCGGTCCCGAGAAACACAGAAGACGCAGAAGACGCAGAAGCGGACCGGCGGGACGAGCGGACGGCGCTACGCGGAGATCGTCCGGTCGCACCGGCTGATCCGGGACATACCCACCTGGTCCCCGGCCGCCGGAACACATCCGGCAGCGCCGGGAGCCCGGCCGCTGCCGGGCGGCGGTCACGGATCGCCCCGGGAAGAAGGCGCCCCGGGCGGTCCTTCCCGGGCCGCCGTCCGGCTCAGGGGGCTGCCGTGACCCTCAGCGGGTTGTCCCACCGCAGGTCTCCCGCCGAGCGCCCCACCATCAGCCGGTACGTCCCGGTCTCCGTGCGCCAGGAACGGTCCGCCTCGGACCAGTGCCGCAGCGCCTGAGGCCGCACGACCACCTCGGCGGTCGCCGTCCCGCCCGGCTCGGCGCGGACGGCCGCGTACCCGGCGAACCAGCGCTCCGGCCGCTCCACGGCGGACTCGGGGCGCGCCAGATACACCTGGACCACTTCGCGTCCCGGCCGCCGCCCCGTGTTGCGCACCCGCACCCGGACCCTGAACGCGGAGTCCGGGGCGACCCGCGCCGGCGCGTCCACGCTCTCGTACCGCCACGTCGTGTAGCCGAGTCCGTGACCGAACCAGTACGCGGGCTCACGCCCGGCCCGCAGCCACGCCCGGTACCCGATGTGCAGGCCCTCGGCGTACTCCAGCCGGCCTCCGACCGGCCGGGTCTCCGTGACGGGGGCGTCCGCCAGGCACGCCGCCCACGTGGTGGGGAGCCGGCCCTCCGGCTCCGCATGGCCGAAGAGGACGTCGGCGATGCCCGCGCCCGTCTCCTGCCCCGGGAACCAGCCGAGCAGCAGGGCACCCACGTCCTCGCGCCAGGGCAGCTCGACGGGGCCTCCGCTGTTGACGACCACGACCGTGCGCGGGTTGGCCGCGGCCACGGCACGCACGAGCTCGTCCTGCCGGCCGCCGAGGGTCAGTCCCGTGCGATCGTGCCCCTCGGTCTCGCTGTGCTCGGTGGTGCCCACGAACACGACCGCCGCATCCGCCGTCCGGGCGGATGCGACCGCCGCGGCGAGCGCCGCCGCCGGGGGCTCCTCGGGCGGTGCCGCGGCGAGGATGGTGGCTCGTCCGGTACCGGCCGCCAGTTCGCGTCGCGCCACCAGGTGCACGGGCCGCTTCGCCACCAGCGTCGCCCGGACGGTGTGCAGGGGCGGATTGACGTGCACGACCGCCGGATCGTCCGACAGGCAGGGAAAGTCGTCGTCCACCAGGACCCGCGCGTCGAGGCTGAGTGTCATACGGCCGAACCCGCCCACGCCGAAGGTCCACTCCCCGGTGCGTTCGGGCCGGAGCAGTGCGCTGATTTCCACGGTGTGCGCACCCGGGACGAGCGTGGGCTCCAGCTGGCGTCCCGACAGCCGGCGTTCGGCATACAGCTCCCGGCCCTGTGCGTCCAGCAGCCGCACCAGCACTCCCGGCGTCCCGGACCGGGGCTCCGCGCATCGAACCGTGTCGACGGGGGACGGAGGGAGACCGAGCGACGGACCGGGCACATGGACCACTCGCGCCCGGCCGCGCAACCGGGTGCGGATCCCGTCGAGCGGTGTCACGGCACCCGAGGGATGGACACCCGCACTGCCACCCCCCTGGACCCGGGGCGCGGCCGCGTGCGTTCCGATCACGGCGACGGTCGACAGCGCGGCCGGGTCCAGCGGCAGCACGTCACCGTCATTGCCGACCAGTACGGAACCGGCGGCGACGGCGCGGCGCAGCAGCGCCCGGGTGTCGCGCGGGCGCAGGGCCGGCCGTACGCGCGCCGAACCCGGGGCTAGGGCGCCGACGCGGTCGGCCAGCCGGAGCAGGCGGCGGATCTTGTCGTCGACCGTCTTCTCGGCCACCCGGCCGTCTTCCACCGCGCCGGCCAGACACTTCTCCCACGGGCTGTGCGGGCCCGGCATGGCGAGGTCGAGCGCGGCGCGGGCCGGCTCCTCGGCCGTCCGCACGGCGGCCCAGTCGGAGACGACGACGCCGTCGAAACCCCACTCGTCCTTGAGGACGTCCCCGAGCAGGGGGCTGGCGGTCATCGTCGTTCCGTTGACCCCGTTGTAGGCGGCCATGACGAGCCACACACCGGCCTCGACGGCCGCTTCGAACGGCGCGAGATACACCTCGCGCAGCACCCGCTCGGACATCCGGACATCGACCGTGAGCCGCTCGGTCTCGGAGTCGTTGGCCACGAAGTGCTTGGCCGTGGCCGCGATTCCCTGCCCCTGGATGCCCCGGATCAGCGCGGCGGCGGCACGCCCGGTCAGTTCCGGATCCTCGGAGAAACACTCGAAATGCCGGCCGCTCAGCGGACTGCGATGCAGGTTGAGCGTGGGCGCGAGGACGATGTCCACCCCCTTGCGCATGGCCTCGGAGGCCAGCAGGCGCCCCAGTTCCTCCAGCAGATCGTCGTCCCAGAGCGCGCCGAGGGCCGAGGCCGAGGGCAGCAGCGCGGAGGTGCGCCGTTCGTCCCAGCTCTCCCCGCGCACGCCCGCCGGGCCGTCGGAGCAGACCATCTCCCGAAGCCCGATGTCCGGTTCCGCGGCCGTCCGCCACGTCGTGGCACCGGTGAGCAGGCGCACCTTCCGTGCCGGACTCAGGCGGTCGATCAGCCGGTCGATCATGTCGTCGTTCATCCCCACCCCATGGTGTGTCTGTGACGGCCGCTCCCGCACGGGAGCAGACCGAAGGCCCGGCCGGCCCCGCGGTACGCGGGACCGGCCGGGCCGAGGAACGGAAATCGAGGTCAGGGCAGCCGATAGTCCGCGTTCAGGGCCGCACCCGCCTCCGGGTGGGTCTGGTCGTAACCGCGGGCGTCGCACTGGAGGCCGCCCACGATGCAATGGTCGACCATGGCCTTGAGCGTGCGTTCCTCCCACGCGTTGAAGAAGTCGTAGTGGAAGGAGTATCCGCGCCCGCTCGCCAGGTGTACCTGGGACATGTCGCCGTTGACCGGGAAGGCCATCTTGAACTCGATCATCGGCAGTGCGACCGGATGGTCGGCGGGGCACATGTTGTCGTTGGTGCCGGGCTTGACCACCGGATAGGCCATGTGACTCTTGTGATCCGGTGTGTCGAGGTACTTCCCGTCCCAGCAACTGGGAGCCTGGAAACGGATGTTGAGCTGGACGTCGGCCCGGTTCGGGCAGCTCGCGGGGAAGTCGGTGTTGAAGTAGCTGTCGCCGCACTCCCAGCCCTCGACGAAGCCGCGGTGATGGCGGAACTGATCGGCGCTTTGCATCGGGTCGCCCACCACGAACCGCAGACCCTTGGGGAAGGGCCGCACACTGGTGTAGTCGGTGACGCCGGCCTTGTAGTAGATCGTCTGGGGGCCGACGGGCAGGATCTTCTGGTCGCCCTTGTACAGCGAGGGCATCCAGTACCCCGAGGCGTCGGCGGGCGCCTTGCAGGTGGTGGCGCCGCCGTAGAGGGAGGCCGTGGTGCTGCTCGCGTCGGTCGAGGTGTTGCCCATGAAGGTGTGGTCGTGGGACTTGCCGGGCTGGCCCGGGTAGACGATCGGGTCGTCCGGAGCGGTGTGCGTGACCGAGCAGTTGGCCTGGAACTCGTGGAAGTAGCGGGACGGAGGAGTGTTCGTGGACGGCGTGACACCGGTGACCTGCGGCACGGCCGGTATGTAGCCGTCGCCGTCCGGGTCGTCGCCGGACGCCTGCGTGGACACGGCCATCGTGTGCCCGGTGTGTGCGACGGCGGCGGGCACGTCGCGGCTGTCACCGACGGCGGTGGTGATGGTTCCGACGCCGAGGGCACTGGCGAGGAGGGCGGTGCCAAGGAGGAGTGCGGGGAGTCGCTTCGGACTCGATCTCATGGGAGTCTCCTGCCCGTGGGGTGGGAAGAGGGCCCGCGCGCACGCACTGCGTGACACGCGGGTGGTGCGATCGGTGCGGTGGTGGCGAGACGCCGCGGAGGGTTCCGCCACCGTCGTCCGGGGCACAGCCGTCAGCTGTAGATCCCCAGTTCGTGGAGGGAGTAGCCCCAACCGGTGCCGCGTGCCCTCAGCTGGAGGCGCACGTAGCGGCCGGTGGTCGAGACGTCGATGGTGTCCACGTCACCGTCGCCGGCGGTCGTGGAGTACACCGAGCGCCAGGTGTTCGCGTCGTCCGACACCTGCACCTCGTACGACTTCGCGTAGGCGGGGTCCCAGACGAGTTGCAGCTTGCGCAGGGTCTTGGCGGAGCCGAGGTCGACCTGGAACCACTGCGGGTCGCTCCAGTCGCTGGCCCAGCGGGTGTCCGCACGGCCGTCCACGGCCAGCGCCGGGGTGCAGGGGCAGTCGCCGTAGGACTGCTGGAAGGACGAGGCGGTCGCGGGCCGGTTCAGCGCCAGATCGGTCCCGCTCACCGGCGGGGCGACGACCTTGACGGACTTGGTCTCGATGCCGGCGTTGCCGTGCCCGTCCTCGGCCTGCACATAGACCTTCCACACGCCGAGTTTCTGAGGCGCGGTGACGGTGAAGTTCCCGTTCCCGGTCGAGTGCCACTGCGCCTCGACGAGCCGTTTGTCGCCGTTCGCGTAGTTGCCGCTGAGGAAGACCTTGTACGTGATCGCGTCGCCGTCCGGGTCACGGACGTCGGCGTGCACGGTGAACTCGCCGCCGGCCGGTGCGGAGGAGGCCGGGGACACGGTCATGTTGCTGATGACCGGGGGCGTGTTGCCGCCGGACGCCGAGCCGGTGTAGGCCCTCTTGACGGCGTAGTACGACAGCCGCTTGAGCCCGTCGGGTACGAGGTTGAACCAGATGCCGCCGAAGTCGTGTTCGGTGCCGTAGTGGAAGAGGGTGGCGCCCAGGGCCACACCCTGGTGGCCGGTGACGCAGTTCCAGGCCTTGGTGTACCCGTCCGCCTTCTGCACGTCGGTCGGCTCGTCCGGGATGCCGTTGGCGTCGTCGGGCACCTCCCACTCGCCGGCCGGTCCGGTCTCGGTGATGATGTACGGCTTGGTGTAGCCCCCGTCGATCCAGTCCTGGCGGACCTTGCACACGTTGTTGTAGGAGTTCATCGCGTACAGGTCGAGGTCGGGCGCATTGCGCTTGTAGTACGGCCAGGCGCCGGTCCACGCGTCGGTGGAGGTGACCGGGTGGTCGGGGTCGATGCCGTGTATCTTCCTGGCGACGTCGTTGACGAAGCTGGTGTAGGCGTTGCGCTGGGCCTCCAGCTCGCTGCCGCTGTAGCAGTTCTGCAGGCCGAGGACCGACTCGTTGCCGACGTTCCACATCAGCGTCGCGGGGTGGCTCTTGTAGGCGTCCACCCACTTCGCGAACTCGGTGAGCATGTTGTTCTTGTACGTGGTGTCGGTCACGTAGTCGACGCAGCCTCCGGCGCCCGGTCCGCCGCCGGGCTGGAGCCAGAAGCCGTTGATCACGCGGATCCCGTTGGCCGCGGCGGCGTCCAGGAGCGCCTTGCTCGATCCGTCGGTGCCCCAGGTGCGGATCGTGTTGGCGCCCATCGCCTTGACGTCCGGCAGGTACTTGGGAGCGTCGGAGATCGCCGGACCCCAGGTGACCCCCTTGACCGTGTACGGCTGGCCGCCCACGGTCAGACGCCAGTTGCCCTGGCTGCCCTCGACCTTCACGGCGCCCGAGGCGGGCGGCGGAGTGCCGCCGTCGGCGGAACCGTAGACCTGGAACTCCCACAGCGAGTAGCCGTATCCGCCGGACCGGGCCAGTCCCTGCATCCGCACGTAACGGCCGGTCCCGGACACGGCGAGGTCGTCGGTGCCGCCGTCGCCGCCGGTCACCTTCTTCAGGGTGCGCCAGTCGCTGCCGTTGTCGGACGCCTGGATCTCGTAGTCCTTGCCGTAGGCCGACTCCCAGGTCAGAACCACACGGCTGAGGTTCGACACCTGGCCCAGGTCGACCTGGAGCCACTGCTGGTCGCTCCACTGGCTGGCCCACCGGGTCCCGGTGAGGTCGCCGTCCACGGCGGCGGCGGCCGTGTAGCCGTCGCCTTCCTGCGAGGAGGCGGTGGCGGTCTTGCCCTGGGACAGGAGGGTGTCGGCCGCATGGGCGCTCGGGGCGAGCGCGACGGTGAGCGAGGACGCGAGGAGGGCGCCGAGGACGAGGAAGGGCACGGTCGCACGGCGTGGAAGGGAGGTGGTGGAAGCCGGTCTTGACAACGGGTGCTCCTGAGGGGTCGGGTCGCCGAGGACGGGCGGCAGTACCGAAGAGGGGCCATCCGCTTCGGCGCCCCTGAACCGGTCGTCGGCGGTGTGGGGATGTGTCGGCCACACTCCGGCGGAGGAGGCCGTCCATGGCGTGAACCACGGGGGTGATGTCCCCTCCGGGCCGTGGCGCGGGGCAGGCTGGTCCGGCCCGGAGGGGAGTCGTCGCCGGGTCCGCTCCCGGGGGGTGAGGCGGACCCGGGGCGGGGGGTCAGGGGTAGGAGACGACTGTCGACGGGACGGTCGAGCTGCCCGAGGTGGGTGACCCCGTGTCGTTGATGACGTGCTCGTACTGGCCGTTGCCGCCCAGGGAGACGACCAGGACGTCGTGGAACCTCACTCCCGGCTTCACGGGCGCCTCGAAGCCGTGGTCCTGCCGGATCCCCGGGTCCACGTCGTAGTTGCAGTAGCTGCCCAGACCCCAGGCTTCGTGCGTGGTCACCGAGTCGTCGACCTTGTAGGCGGCGTACCCCTTGACGGTGCCGTTCTGGATCGCGTCCTGGTTGGGCGCGTCGTAGGCCTTCTCGTTCTGGAAGAAGATCGTGCGGCCGCGCTCGCCGTGCCACACCACGTCGTACTTGTTGAAGTGTTCGACGAACAGGCCGGTGGCCAGGACGTCGTCGCCGTTGACGCGGACGCCGTAGTCGGCCCGGTTGGTCTCCCAGCCGACGCCTTCACCGTGATCGGCACGCCACACCCAGGTGTGGTCGACGACCGTGTCGTCGCTGTTGACGATCAGGCCGGTGGTGGCCTTGCCCGGGCCGGCGCCGCCGATGCGGAAGTAGACGTCCTGGAGGGTGGTGGGGTCGGCCGAGTGGTCCGCGGCGGCGTCCGCGGGGCCGATCTCCAGCAGGCTGGGGGAGTTGACCGGTCCCGCGTCGATGAGCAGACCGGCCAGCCGGACGCCGTCGACATCGGCGACCTTCATGGCGGTCACACCGTTGTCCGGCACGATCGTGGCCAGACCGAGGCCGAGCACGATCGTGTCCGGCCGGTTCACCTCGATCGTCCGGTCCACGTGATAAATGCCGGGTGTGAACAGCAGGTTCAGTCCCTGCGCGAGCGCGGCGTTGATGGTGGCCGCGGTGGCGCCCGGCTTGACCACGTAGAACTTGCTCAGCGGCAGCGACTCGCCCTGCGGGGTCCGGTCCGCCCAGGTGGTGCCGCGCGCGTCGGCGCGCTTGGCCGGGGCGAACACCTTCAGTTCACCGCCGTCCAGGTAGAGGAACGGCTTCTCGCGGGAGACCGGGGTGGTGTCGAGAGTGGTGTAGCGGGGCTCGGGGAAGCTGTTGGCGGGAGCGCCCTCGACTCCGGAGAACGTCATGTTCCACACGCCGTTGGTCCAGCCGCCGATGGTGCTGTCACGGGTGTACCACTGCTGCTGGGAGTACGGCGCGACGGTCCCGTCCACCTTGCTGTCGGCGATGTAGCCGCCGCTGGCCCAGCCGTAGCCCGCGGGCGCCAGGTTCAGTCCGCCCTTGACGTGCATACGCCGGAAGGAGGACGCCTGGGCGACCGCCCACCGATCGACGCCGCTGACCGGACGGACGGCCAGGTTCTCCGCCGAACGCCAGAAATTCTGCGTGGCGTTGCCGTTGGACCAGCCCGCGTCGACGGTCACGTCACCATTGAAAGTGGTGTCGTCGGGCCGCAGTCCGAGACCGGCGATCTGGGTGTAGAAGCCGATCTGCGCGTTGATGTTGTCGTAGGTGCCGGGCTTGAAGAGGAAGGCGTGCCGGCCGGTGCCGAACTGGGCCGACTCCTGCTCCTCGAAGACGGCGTCCAGCTTGCCCTGGATGTCGGGCGTGGAGGGATCGATGATGTGCACGTTCGGGCCGAGGTCACCGCCGCCCGGCAGAGTCGGGCCGTCGTCCCCCGTGGTGCCGTAGACCTGGAACTCCCACAGGGAGTAGCCGTACTGCGTGGCCCGTTCCGTGCCGTACACGCGCAGGTAGCGGGCGGTGCCGGAGACGGGGATCGTCTCGGTCCCGCCGGCCCCGGTGGCCGTGGAGTACGCGGTGCTCCAGTCGGTACCGTCGGTCGACAGTTCGATGCGGTAGGCCTTGGCGTAGGCGGCTTCCCACCGCAGCACCACCTGGCTGACGGAGGTCGGGGCACCGAGGTCGACCCGGATCCACTGCGGATCGGAGGCGGCGCTCGACCAGCGGGTGTTCGCGTCGCCGTCGACGGCGGCGGACGCCGGTGTTCCGTAGTGCTCCTGGCTCGACGCCGTGACGGGCTTGCCCTGCGACAGGAGCGCGGCAGCGGCCTGCGCCGCGGTGGCCGGAAGAAGCACGAGCATGACGCCGATCAACGCGGCGGCCAGCGCACCGGCTGTGGCGCTGCGCACCAGAGCGAGGCGTCCTCTTCGTGGCGGCATCGCCACGGATGTACCAAGAGCGGACACGAAGTCGTCTCCTTGAGAGCTGGGTCGAGAGGGCACGCGGGAACGGGAGAGCGCTCTCCGGAACCATGCCCGGCAGTCATGCAGTGGTCAAGAAGTTGAACGACTTTTCTTTCGGCTTTACTTAAGAGGGTGCTCTGACGGCTGGGGCAGGAGCCTGGGGCGCGGACGGCCCTTCTCGCCCGCGTCGCCGGGACGTCAGGCGTCCGTGCGGGGAGGTGGTGAGGGGCGGGCCGTGCGGTGCATGGCCGTCATCGACCGCCTGCGCCTGCGCCTGCGCCTGGGCCGCCTGGCCCGCCTCCTGCGATGTGGCGGGCGGGGTTGCCGTCCCGCTCTGCCGCGCCGAGAACATCGAATTGATCGGTGGCGGGGGAACGGATCTGCGCTCGGGGTTCGCCCGGGCGCTGCGTTCCCGGCCCCTGTCCGGGCGTGATCGTTGTCCTCACGGACGGCCAGACGCCCTGGCCGTCCGTGTCACCGCCCTGCCGTGCTGTCGTCGGTCTT
>NZ_JAINRE010000090.1 GCF_020400595.1 Streptomyces naphthomycinicus
GTCGTGGACGAGGCGGAGTCGGAGGCCGTGGTCAGTGGCTCGCTGCGCCGTGAAGAGGGTGGCCTGCGGCGTCTGTTGACGTCGATGGCGGAGGTGTTCGTCCGGGGTGTGGAGGTCGACTGGACGGGTGTCCTGCCCGACGGCGCCGGTGACACCCATGTGGACCTGCCGACGTACGCCTTCGACCACCGCCACTACTGGCTCCGGCTGAACGGGGCCACCGACGCGACCGCCCTGGGACAGGCGCCCACGGACCACCCCCTGATCGGTGCCGTCGTGGAAGTGCCGGAGACCGGTGGCGTGCTGTGCACCTCCCGGCTCTCCCTGCGCACGCACCCCTGGCTGGCGGACCACACCGTCGGCGGAGTGGTCCTCGTCCCCGCCGCGGCCGTGGTCGAGCTGGCCGTGCGGGCCGGTGACGAGGTCGGCTGCGGAACCGTCGAGGAACTCGACCTCTCCGCCCCACTGGTGCTGCCGGAACAGGGCGGAGTGCGCGTCCAGGTCGCCGTCGGCGGTGTCGACGAGAGCGGCTGCCGTACCGTCACCGTGTACTCGACACGCGAGGACGCCACCGAGGTGAGCGGGGCGGAGGCCTGGGTCCGGCACGCCACCGGTGTTCTGACGACGACGCCCAAGCCGGGCGAGACCCCGCGGGGCGACTTCGGCGCCTGGCCCCCTGCCGGCGCCCAGCGCGTCGACGTGGAGGCGCTGTACACCGGCCTGGCCCGGCGCGGCCACGCGTACGGCCCCCTCTTCCAGGCCCTGCGCGGACTCTGGCGGCTCGGCACGGAGATCCTCGCCGAGGTCGCCGTACCCGAGGACGAACGTGAGGAGGCCGGACGGTTCGGCCTTCACCCGGCACTCCTGGACGCCGCCCTCCACCCGGCACTGCTGGACGCGGCCGTGGCCGACGGCGGCTCCCGGGTGTGGCAGTACCTGACCTGGCACGGCCTCACGCTGCACGCCGTCGGCGCCACGGCGCTGCGCGTGCGGATCACCCCGCACGGCCCGGACGCCCTCGCCCTGGAGGCGGTGGACCAGGCCGGCGGACTGGTGCTGCGGGCGGAGTCCGCGGAGTCCCGGCCGCTCTCCGCCGACCAGCTGGAGAGCGCGGCGGGCACACCGAGCGACGACTCGCTGTTCCGCGTCGAGTGGACCGCGCTGCCCGGAACCGACGCGGCACCGGACGAGCCCCCGACCTGGACCACCGTGCGGACCGCCGCCGACGTCACCGCCCTCGCCGAGAGCGCGGGCACGGCAGCCGCTCCGCCGGCGCTGATCGTGCTGGAGGCGTCCGCGTCCCACGAGCGGGACGCGGACGACCCCGCGCTGGCCCTGACGAACCGGGTGCTGGCGGCCGTGCAGACCTGGCTGGCCGCCCCCGCCCTGGAACCCACCCGGCTGGTCGTGGCCACGCAGGGCGCGGTGCCGGCCGGCGCCGACGGCGCGCTGACCGACCCGGCGGGCGGTGCGGTGTGGGGCCTGATCCGGGCGGCACAGTCCGAGAACCCCGACCGGATCGTGCTGCTCGACCTCGATCCCGCTCTCGACCTCGGGCCGGTGCTCCGGCTCGGTGACGGAACGGGCCCGGACCAGGGCACCGACGCCACCCTCGACCGCCACCTGAGCCAGGCGGCGACCGACACGGAGCCCGAACTGGCCCTGCGGGGGCAGACGCTGTACATCCCCCGGCTCACCCGAGCCACCGCGGCCGCCGGCCCCGGCCAGACCGGGGCGACGCCGCCGAAGGTGCCCGCGGCGCTGGACCCGGAGGGCACCGTCCTGATCACCGGTGGTACCGGATCGCTCGGCGGACTGCTGGCCCGGCACCTGGTCGCCCGCCACGGCATACGCCACCTCGTGCTGACCAGCCGCCGCGGCCAAGCCGCCCCGGGAGCGGCCGAGTTGGCGGCGGAACTCACCGAACTCGGCGCCACCGAGGTCACGGTGACGTCCTGCGACGTCACGGACCGCGACGCGGTCGCCTCCCTGCTGACCGAGACCCGCCGGGACGGACGTCCGCTGACGGCAGTCGTGCACACCGCGGGCATCGCCGACGCCGGAGTGATCGGCACGCTCCGGCCCGAGCAGGTGGCGCAGGTGTTCGCGCCGAAGGTCACCGCGGTCCGGCACCTGGACGAGCTGACCCGCGAACTCGCCCCGGAACTAGCGGCGTTCGTCGTGTTCTCCTCCGTCTCCTCCGTCTTCCTCGGCGCGGGCACCGGCAGCTACGCGGCGGCCAACGCCTTCCTGGACGCGGTGGCCCACCAGCGCCGGGCCGACGGCCTGCCCGCCACCTCGCTCGCCTGGGGTCTGTGGGACCAGGCCGCCGGCGGTATGGCGGCCGGCATGGACGACCTCACCCGCAGCCGGATGAACCGGCGAGGCGGTGTGCTCCCCATGAACCCCGACGAGGGCATGGCACTCTTCGACGGGGCTCTGCGCACCGGCGAGGCGCTGCTCGTCCCGGCCAAACTGGACCTGCGCCAACTCCGTACCGACGCCGGTGCCGGCCGGGCCATCCCCACCCTCCTGCGCGGCCTGGTCCGTACCGGGCGGCAGACCGTGCGCGCCGCGGCCGGCGACAGCGGCGGCGGCCTCGCGGACCGGCTGGCCGGCCTGGGCGCCGCGGAGCAGGAGGCGCTGCTGCTGGACCTGGTCCGGACACACGCGGCGACCGTGCTCGGCCACGCGGGCCCCGAGGGCATCAAGCAGGAGACCGCGTTCCGGGACTCCGGGTTCGACTCGCTGACCTCGGTCGAGCTGCGCAACCGCCTCCGGGAGGCGACCGGCCTCAAACTGGCCGCCACCGTCGTCTTCGACCACCCGAACCCCCTCTCCCTCGCCCGTCATCTGCACGGTGAGTTGGGGGAGACGGTGGCGACCGCCCCGGCGCACGTCGCGACGGTCACGCCGGCCGACCCGGACGAGCCGATCGCGATCGTCGGTATGGCGTGCCGCCTGCCCGGCGGCGTCAACAGCCCGGAAGAGCTGTGGCAGCTGGTGTTCCAGGGCCGGGACGCGATGTCCGGCTTCCCCGACGACCGAGGCTGGGACCTCAGCGGTTTCTTCAGCGACGACCCCGGCCAGGCCGGCACGTCGTACGTGAGCCAGGGCGGCTTCCTCTACGACGCCGCTCTCTTCGACGCCGCCTTCTTCGGCATCTCGCCGCGTGAGGCGCTGGCGATGGAT
>NZ_JAINRE010000091.1 GCF_020400595.1 Streptomyces naphthomycinicus
GGACAAGCCCTCGGCCTATTAGTACCGGTCACCTCCACCAGTTACCTGGCTTCCAGATCCGGCCTATCAACCCAGTCGTCTACTGGGAGCCTTACCCCATCAAGTGGGTGGGAGTCCTCATCTCGAAGCAGGCTTCCCGCTTAGATGCTTTCAGCGGTTATCCCTCCCGAACGTAGCCAACCAGCCATGCCCTTGGCAGGACAACTGGCACACCAGAGGTTCGTCCGTCCCGGTCCTCTCGTACTAGGGACAGCCCTTCTCAAGACTCCTACGCGCACAGCGGATAGGGACCGAACTGTCTCACGACGTTCTAAACCCAGCTCGCGTACCGCTTTAATGGGCGAACAGCCCAACCCTTGGGACCGACTCCAGCCCCAGGATGCGACGAGCCGACATCGAGGTGCCAAACCATCCCGTCGATATGGACTCTTGGGGAAGATCAGCCTGTTATCCCCGGGGTACCTTTTATCCGTTGAGCGACGGCGCTTCCACAAGCCACCGCCGGATCACTAGTCCCGACTTTCGTCCCTGCTCGACCCGTCGGTCTCACAGTCAAGCTCCCTTGTGCACTTACACTCAACACCTGATTGCCAACCAGGCTGAGGGAACCTTTGGGCGCCTCCGTTACTCTTTAGGAGGCAACCGCCCCAGTTAAACTACCCATCAGACACTGTCCCTGATCCGGATCACGGACCGAGGTTAGACATCCAGCACGACCAGACTGGTATTTCAACGACGACTCCACCCACACTGGCGTGCGGGCTTCAAAGTCTCCCAGCTATCCTACACAAGCCGAACCGAACACCAATATCAAACTGTAGTAAAGGTCCCGGGGTCTTTCCGTCCTGCTGCGCGAAACGAGCATCTTTACTCGTAGTGCAATTTCACCGGGCCTATGGTTGAGACAGTCGAGAAGTCGTTACGCCATTCGTGCAGGTCGGAACTTACCCGACAAGGAATTTCGCTACCTTAGGATGGTTATAGTTACCACCGCCGTTTACTGGCGCTTAAGTTCTCAGCTTCGCCCACCCGAAAGTGAGCTAACCGGTCCCCTTAACGTTCCAGCACCGGGCAGGCGTCAGTCCGTATACATCGCCTTACGGCTTCGCACGGACCTGTGTTTTTAGTAAACAGTCGCTTCTCGCTGGTCTCTGCGGCCACCCCCAGCCTGAGGAGCAAGTCCTCTCACCAGGTGTGGCCCCCCTTCTCCCGAAGTTACGGGGGCATTTTGCCGAGTTCCTTAACCATAGTTCACCCGAACGCCTCGGTATTCTCTACCTGACCACCTGAGTCGGTTTAGGGTACGGGCCGCCATGAAACTCGCTAGAGGCTTTTCTCGACAGCATAGGATCATCCACTTCGCCACAATCGGCTCGGCATCAGGTCTCAGCCACATGCAAGGCGGATTTACCTACCTTGCGGCCTACACCCTTACCCCGGGACAACCACCGCCCGGGATGGACTACCTTCCTGCGTCACCCCATCACTCACCTACTAACCGCTTGGTTCGGCGGCTCCACCACTTTCCTTTCCCCGAAGGGTCCGGAACGGCTTCACGGCCTTAGCATCACGATGCTCGATGTTTGACGCTTCACAGCGGGTACCGGAATATCAACCGGTTATCCATCGACTACGCCTGTCGGCCTCGCCTTAGGTCCCGACTTACCCTGGGCAGATCAGCTTGACCCAGGAACCCTTAGTCAATCGGCGCAAACGTTTCTCACGTTTGTATCGCTACTCATGCCTGCATTCTCACTCGTCAACCGTCCACAACTACCTTCCGGTGCTGCTTCACCCGGCAGACGACGCTCCCCTACCCATCACAGCACCCGTTGGGGCTATCTGCTGCAATGACACGACTTCGGCGGTACGCTTGAGCCCCGCTACATTGTCGGCGCGGAATCACTAGACCAGTGAGCTATTACGCACTCTTTCAAGGGTGGCTGCTTCTAAGCCAACCTCCTGGTTGTCTGTGCGACTCCACATCCTTTCCCACTTAGCGTACGCTTAGGGGCCTTAGTCGATGCTCTGGGCTGTTTCCCTCTCGACCATGGAGCTTATCCCCCACAGTCTCACTGCCGCGCTCTCACTTACCGGCATTCGGAGTTTGGCTAAGGTCAGTAACCCGGTAGGGCCCATCGCCTATCCAGTGCTCTACCTCCGGCAAGAAACACACGACGCTGCACCTAAATGCATTTCGGGGAGAACCAGCTATCACGGAGTTTGATTGGCCTTTCACCCCTAACCACAGGTCATCCCCCAGGTTTTCAACCCTGGTGGGTTCGGTCCTCCACGAAGTCTTACCTCCGCTTCAACCTGCCCATGGCTAGATCACTCCGCTTCGGGTCTTGAGCGTGCTACTGAAACGCCCTATTCGGACTCGCTTTCGCTACGGCTTCCCCACTCGGGTTAACCTCGCAACACACCGCAAACTCGCAGGCTCATTCTTCAAAAGGCACGCAGTCACGAGATGCAGCAAGCTGCATCCGACGCTCCCACGGCTTGTAGGCACACGGTTTCAGGTACTATTTCACTCCCCTCCCGGGGTACTTTTCACCATTCCCTCACGGTACTATCCGCTATCGGTCACCAGGGAATATTTAGGCTTAGCGGGTGGTCCCGCCAGATTCACACGGGATTTCTCGGGCCCCGTGCTACTTGGGTGTCTCTCAAACGAGCCGCTGACGTTTCGACTACGGGGGTCTTACCCTCTACGCCGGACCTTTCGCATGTCCTTCGCCTACATCAACGGTTTCTGACTCGTCCTGTTGCCGGCAGACAACAGAAGAGAGATCCCACAACCCCGTATACGCAACCCCTGCCGGGTCTCACACGTATACGGTTTGGCCTCATCCGGTTTCGCTCGCCACTACTCCCGGAATCACGGTTGTTTTCTCTTCCTGAGGGTACTGAGATGTTTCACTTCCCCTCGTTCCCTCCACACTGCCTATGTGTTCAGCAGCGGGTGACAGCCCATGACGACTGCCGGGTTTCCCCATTCGGAAACCCCCGGATCAAAGCCTGGTTGACGACTCCCCGGGGACTATCGTGGCCTCCCACGTCCTTCATCGGTTCCTGGTGCCAAGGCATCCACCGTGCGCCCTTAAAAACTTGGCCACAGATGCTCGCGTCCACTGTGCAGTTCTCAAACAACGACCAGCCACCC
>NZ_JAINRE010000092.1 GCF_020400595.1 Streptomyces naphthomycinicus
CCTCGCGGGGCTCACCGCCTGTGGGTCCGGTGGCGGGGGTGCGGGGGACGGCAGGACGCGTATCACGGTCAATTGCGAGCCGCCGCGGAGTGCGAGGGTGGACCGGGGTTTCTTCGAGGCGGATGTGGCGTCTTTCGAGGAGCGGAACGGGGATGTGGATGTGGTCGCGCGTGATGCGTTTCCGTGTCAGGATCCCAAGACCTTCGACGCGAAGCTCGCCGGCGGTCAGATGGAGGATGTGTTTTACACGTACTTCACTGATGCGCGGCATGTCGTGGACATCGGTCAGGCGGCTGATCTGACGCCGTATCTGAAGGAGCTGAAGAGTTACGGCTCGATTCAGAAGCAGTTGCGGGACATCTACACGGTCAACGGCAAGGTCTACGGGATCCCGCGGACGGGGTATTCCATGGGGTTGGTCTACAACCGGGCGTTGTTCGAGAGGGCGGGGCTGGATCCGGACCGGCCGCCGGTGTCGTGGGAGCAGGTGCGGGTCGCGGCGCGGAAGATCGCGGCGCTGGGCGGGGGCACGGTGGGGTATGCCGATTACAGTGCGCAGAATCAGGGGGGCTGGCATTTCACGGCGGAGCTGTATTCCCGGGGCGGGGACGTGGTGAGCGCGGACGGGAAGAGGGCGACCGTGGACACGCCGGCGGGGCGTGCGGTGCTGGAGAATCTGCACGGCATGCGGTGGGCGGACGATTCGATGGGCAGCAAGCAGTTGCTGGTCATCAATGATGTGCAGCAGTTGATGGGGGCGGGGAAGCTGGGGATGTATCTCGCCGCGCCGGACAACATCCCGATCCTGGTGAAGGAGAAGGGCGGGAACTACAAGGACCTTGCGCTGGCGCCGATGCCGGGGGGTGAGGGCACGCTCATCGGTGGCGACGGTTATATGTTCAACAAGCACGACACGCCCGCGCAGATCCGTGCCGGCCTGAAGTGGCTCGATCACATGTTCCTCACTCCGGGCAAGGGGTTCCTCGGTGACTACGCCCGTGCCCGGAAGAACGACGCTCCGGTGGGGTTGCCGGAGCCGCGGTTGTTCACGGGTGGCGCGGACGCGGAGGACCAGCGGGTGAAGAAGGCGAACGCCAATGTTCCGGTGGAGAACTACCGGGCGTTCCTGGAGGGGAATCGGCGGCTGCGGATGAAGATCGAGCCGCCGCATGCCCAGCAGATCTATTCGGTGCTGGATTCCGTGGTCTCGGCGGTGCTGACGCAGGAGGACGCGGATGCGGGGCGGTTGCTGAAGGACGCGTCGGGGAAGATCGACGGTATTCTGGCCCGGGGCTGAGCGGTGATGACGAGGACGGCCGAGCGGCGGTCGGTGACGGTGGCCGTGGTCCGGCCGGTTACGGGGCCGCCGCGGGCGGGGCGGGTGCGGCGGCGTCTGGCGGATCAGGTGCGTGCCTATGCTTTTCTGCTGGGCGGGCTGGTGTGTTTCGCTCTGTTCTCGTGGTATCCGGCGATCCGTGCGGTGGTGATCGCTTTCCAGAGGTACACGCCGGGTGCGTCACCGCGGTGGGTCGGTACGGCGAATTTCTCCCGGGTCTGGCATGATCCGGAGTTCGCGGCGGCCTGGCGTAATACCGCGACGTTCACAGTGCTGGCGCTGCTGATCGGTTTCGCGGTGCCCTTCGTTCTGGCTCTGGTGCTGAACGAGTTGCGTCATGCGCGGGCGTTCTTCCGGATCGTGGTCTATCTGCCGGTGATGATCCCGCCGGTGGTCAGTGCCCTGTTGTGGAAGTGGTTCTACGATCCCGGGGCCGGGCTGGCGAACGAGGCGTTGCGCCTGCTGCACCTGCCGGCGTCGAACTGGACCAACGGTGCCGACACGGCGCTGGTGTCGCTGGTGATCGTGGCGACATGGGCGAACATGGGCGGTACGGTCCTGATCTATCTGGCGGCCTTGCAGGGGATTGCCGGGGAGTTGTACGAGGCGGCGGAGCTGGACGGCGCGAACCTGTGGCAGCGGATCCGGCACGTCACGATCCCGCAGACCCGGTTCATCATGCTGATGCTGATGCTCTTGCAGATCATCGCCACCATGCAGGTCTTCACCGAGCCGTTCGTCATCACCGGCGGCGGCCCGGAGAGCTCGACCGTCACCGTCCTGTACCTCATCTACAAATACGCCTTCCTCTACAACGACTTCGGCGGCGCCTGCGCGCTCAGCGTGCTGCTCCTGCTCCTGCTCGGCGCGTTCTCCGCCCTCTACCTGCGGCTCACCCGCACCGACGACTGAGAGGAGGGACAGCGACCATGTCCACCCGACAGGACAGCCACGCGGTGCGCACCCTCGTGTCGCCGCTCACCCTGTCCAAGAGGCGCGGCAAAGCCGTGTACTGGACGGTGTTCGGCGCGACCGTCGTCGCCTTCGCGCTGGCTTTTCTCTTCCCGGTGTACTGGATGGTGACCGGTGCGCTGAAGTCCCCGGACGAGGTGACGCGTACCCCGCCGACGCTGGTCCCGGACCAGTGGCACACCGGTGCGTACACCGATGCGTGGGACCTGATGGAGCTTCCGCGGCATCTGGTGAACACGCTCGTCCAGGCGGCGGGTGCGTGGGCGTTCCAGCTGGTGTTCTGCACGGCCGCGGCCTACGCCCTGTCCCGGCTGAGGCCCGCCTTCGGCAAGGTGATCCTCGGTGGCATCCTGGCCACTCTCATGGTTCCGGCCCAGGCGCTGGTCGTGCCGAAGTACCTGACCGTCGCCGATCTGCCGCTGATCCACACCAGCCTGCTCAACGATCCCCTGGCGATCTGGCTGCCGGCGGTCGCCAACGCCTTCAACCTCTATCTGCTCAAACGGTTCTTCGACCAGTTGCCGCGTGAGGTGCTGGAGGCCGCCGAGATCGACGGGGCCGGCCGGCTGCGGATCCTGTGGTCCGTCGTCCTGCCCATGTCCCGGCCGGTCCTCGGGGTGGTGTCGATCTTCGCGCTGGTCGCGGTCTGGCAGGACTTCCTGTGGCCGCTGATGGTCTTCTCCGACACCGGGAAACAGCCCATCAGCGTGGCCCTGGTCCAGCTGTCGCAGAACATCCAGCTCACCGTGCTCATCGCCGCGATGGTCATCGCCAGCATCCCGATGGTGGCCCTCTTCCTCCTCTTCCA
>NZ_JAINRE010000093.1 GCF_020400595.1 Streptomyces naphthomycinicus
CTACGGCCACCAGGACGTCCCGTTCGAGCACCTCGTCGAGGTGCTGAACCCGGTCCGGTCCATGTCCCGGCATCCGCTGATCCAGGTGATGCTCGTGATGCAGAACACGGAGGAGGCCGAGCTGCGCCTGCCCGGACTCACCGTGTCCGCCGCGGCGGCACCCACGAACGCGGCCCGGTTCGACCTGTCCGTCTCGTTCGCCGAGCGGCACGGCCCCGACGGCCGTGTCCACGGTCTGACGGGTGTCCTGGAGTACGCCGCCGACCTGTTCGACCGGTCCACTGCCGAGGCGATGACCGCCCGGTTCGTCAGCCTGCTGCGGCAGGTGGGCGGCGATCCCGGCCGGAAGGTCGGCACGGTGGACGTGCTCGCCCCCGGTGAGCGGGAGATGCTGCTGCGCGGCGGGAACGGCACCGCGGTGGCCGTGCCGGACCTGACCGTGCCCGGACTGTTCGCCCGGCAGGCCGCCGCGACACCGGACACCGTCGCGGTGATCAGCGGCGACCGGACACTGACGTACGCGGAGCTGGACACCCGGGCCAACCGGCTCGCGCACTGGCTCGTCGGGCAGGGCGTCGGCCCCGAGCAGCGGGTCGCGCTGGCCCTGCCCCGGTCCGTGGACCTGGTCGTGGCGGTGCTGGCCGTCCTGAAGGCGGGGGGCGCGTACGTGCCCGTCGACACCGACCATCCCGCGGAGCGCGTCGCGTTCATGCTGGAGGACTCCGCACCCCTGCTCGTGCTCGGCCCCGACGACATGGCGGGCGGCTTCGCCGGACACCCGGACACCGAGCCCGCCCGGGCGGGCTCCGGACTCGGGGACGCCGCGTACGTCATCTACACGTCCGGTTCCACCGGCAGGCCGAAGGGCGTCGTCGTCCCGCACAGCGCGCTCGTCAACCTGCTGGCCTCGTTGGGGGACCGGCTCGCGCTCCGGGCCGGTGACCGCGTCCTGTCGGTGGCGTCGATCGCGTTCGACCCCGCGACCGCGGAGATCCTCCTGCCCCTGGTCTCCGGCGCCGGCCTGGTCCTGACCGACAAGGCGACCCTGACCCGGCCCGAGGCGCTGAGCGACCTCATCCGTGCCACCGGGGTCACCTACATGCAGGCGACACCGGCGCTGTGGCAGACACTCGTCACCCACGACCCCACGATGGTGCGGGGACTGCGGGTCGGCACGGGCGGTGAGGCGCTGCCCGCGCCGCTGGCCGCGACCCTGTGCGCACACGCCGACCAGGTCGTCAACCAGTACGGGCCGACCGAGGCGACCGTCACTGCCACGCTCGCCGAGATCACCCCCGGCACGGACGTCCCCTCCATCGGCCGCCCGATCGCGAACACCCAGGTGTACGTCCTGGACGAGGGGCTCCGTCCGGTGCCGCCCGGTGTCATCGGCGAGCTGTACATCGCCGGGCACGGCCTGGCCCGCGGCTACCTCGCCCGTCCCGCCCGCACCGCCGAGCGGTTCGTCGCCAACCCCCACGGACCCGCCGGGGCACGCATGTACCGCACGGGCGACCTCGCCCGCTGGAACGGCGACGGCCGGCTGGAGTACGCGGGCCGCGCCGACAGCCAGGTCAAGCTCCGCGGTTTCCGTATCGAACCGGGGGAGATCGAGGCGGCCCTCGTCCGGCACCCGCGGGCCGCCCGAGCGGCGGTCGTGGTCCGCGAGGACCGGCCCGGCGACCCGCGTCTCGTCGGATACGTCGTGCCCTCCGACGGCGGCCCCGTCGACCCGGGCGAGCTGCGGACGTTCGTCTCCGGCCTGCTGCCCGACTACATGGTTCCCGGCGTGGTGCTGCTGCTCGACGCCCTCCCGCTCACCCCCAACGGCAAACTGGACCGGCGCGCGCTGCCCGCACCGGTGTACGAGGCTTCCGGGCGGGGACCGCGCGACGCCCGTGAGAAGGCCCTCGCCGGGATCTTCGCCGAGGTGCTGGGCGTGGAGCGCGTCGGCATCGACGACAGCTTCTTCGACCTGGGCGGCCACTCCCTGCTCGCCACCCGGGTGACCAGCAGGATCCGCACCGTGCTCGGCGTGGAGGTGCCGCTGCGGGACCTGTTCGAGGCCCCGTCGGTGGCCCGGCTGGCGGAGCATGTGGCGGGTGCCGGCGCGGCGCGCCGGGCGCTGCTGCCGATGGCCCGCCCCGACGCGGTCCCGTTGTCGTTCGCCCAGCGCAGGCTGTGGTTCCTCAACCGGCTCGAAGGCCCGGAGTCCGCCACCTACAACGTGCCGCTCGTCCTCCGCCTGACCGGCGCGCTCGACCGCGCCGCGCTGGCCGCTGCCCTGCGGGACGTGGCCGAGCGGCACGAGTCGCTGCGGACCGTCTTCCCCGAAGGCCCCGACGGCGTTCCGCACCAGCGGATCCTGCCACCCGCCGACGTCGCCCTCCCGGTGCGCGAACTCCGGCAGGAGGAGCTGCCGGCCGCGGTGGCCGGGGCGACCGGCCGCGGGTTCGACCTGCGGACCGAAACCCCCCTGCGCGCCGCCTTGTTCGCCCTGCCGGACGGGACCCACGTGCTGGCCGTCGTCGTGCACCACATCGCGGGCGACGGCTGGTCGGTGGCGCCGCTGGCCCGGGACGCGGCCACCGCGTACGCGGCCCGTACCCAGGGGCACCGCCCCGCGTGGGAGCCGCTGCCGGTGCAGTACGCGGACTACGCGCTGTGGCAGCGGGAGCTGCTCGGCGACGAGTCCGACCCGGCCAGCGTCATCGCCCGGCAGGTCGCCCACTGGACGGACCGCCTCGCCGGCCTGCCGGAGCAGCTGGAGCTGCCCGTGGACCGGCCGCGCCCCGCGGTGGCCTCCTTCCGGGGCGACCGGGTGGCGTTCGAGGTGACGCCGGAGGTGCACGCCGGCCTCGCCGAGCTGGCCCGCGAGTCCGGTGCCAGCCTCTTCATGGTGGCGCAGGCGGCGTTCGCGGCCCTGCTGTCCCGGCTGGGCGCGGGCACGGACATCCCGATCGGTACGCCGGTGGCGGGCCGTACCGACGAGGCGCTGGACGATCTC
>NZ_JAINRE010000094.1 GCF_020400595.1 Streptomyces naphthomycinicus
GCCCGAACTCGCCGCCGACTACACCGCACCCCGCACGGACACCGAGCGCACCCTCGCCGCGATCTGGTCCGAGATCCTCGGTATCGACACCGTCGGCATCCACGACAACTTCTTCGAACTGGGCGGGGATTCGATCATCAGCATCCAGATGATCGCCCGGGCCAAGAAGTTCGGTGTGCACCTCACTCCGCGCCTGATCTTCAAGAACCAGACGATCGCCGAGATCGCGGTCCACGCCGGTACGGCCACACCGGTCGACGCGGAGCAGGGCCGCGTGGTGGGCGAGGTCCCGCTGACACCGATCCAGCACTGGTTCTTCGAGAAGGACCTGCCGGCGTTCGACCACTTCAACCAGGCCGAGCTCCTCGTCACCGACGGACTCGACCCCGACGTGCTGCGGCTCGCGCTCGCCGACCTGATCGAGCACCACGACGCCCTGCGCCTGCGCTGCGTGGACGGGACCGACGGCTGGCGGCAGTACCTGGACGAGACCGTGGACACCGATGTCCTGGACGTGCACGACCTGTCCGGTGTCGCGGACGAGTCCCTGATGCCGGTGGCGCTGGACATCGCGGAGGAGACGCAGCAGAGTCTCGACCTGGCCAAGGGCCCGTTGCTGCGGGCCGCCCTGCTGGAGTCGGGGCCCGGTCGCGGGCAGCGGTTGCTCATCGTCGTACACCACCTGGCGGTCGACGGCGTGTCCTGGCGGATCCTGCTGGAGGACCTGGGCAGCTGCTACGAGCGGCGGGCCGCCGGGCTCGCGCCCCAGCTGCCGGCGAAGACGACGTCGTTCCGGTCGTGGGCGCAGCGGCTGCACGGCTTCGCGGACTCCGCGCGGGCACGGGCGGAGTTCGCCTACTGGGCCGAGCCGAAGCCGGCCGGCCGGGTGCCGCGCGACCGGGACGGCCGCAACGACCTGGGATCCGCCGCAAGCGTCGTGGCGAAGCTCGGCCCCGAGGAGACACGTGCCCTGCTGCGGGACGTGCCGAGGGTCTTCAGCACCCAGATCAACGACGCGCTGCTCACCGCGCTGGCCCACGCCCTGCGGGACTGGACGGGAGAGGACGAGACCCTGATCGGTCTGGAGGGACACGGCCGGGAGGATCTGTTCCCGGACGTGGACCTGTCGCGCACGGTCGGCTGGTTCACGTCCGTCTTCCCCGTCGCGCTGCGGCTGGCGCCGGGCGTCACCGATCCGGTGGCCTCGCTCGACTCCGTCCGCGAGCAGCTGGCACGGATACCCGACAAGGGCATCGGCTACGGCATCCTGCGTCATCTCGGCGCCCCGGACGTGGCCGCCGTGCTGCGCCGGCAGCCCACTCCGGAAGTGAACTTCAACTACCTGGGGCAGTTCACCAGGGACCTGCCGGGCATCGGCCGGTACGCCGGTCCCGAAGAGCCCAAGGGCCACTCGATCAGCCCGGACGGCATGCGCTGGAACGTGCTGGACGTGACCGCCGCCGTCGAGGGCGACACGTTCGGCCTGTACATCAACTACTCGACCGCACTGCACGACCGGCGCACCGTCGAGCACCTGGCCGACGGCGTCCTCGGCCACCTGCGCGAGCTGATCGCCGGCAGCGCCGACGGAGCCGCCGACGCCCGCCGGGAGTCCCCGGGTGTTCCCCTCACCGATGTCGGTGACGCCGACATGGCCGCGATCCTGAAGAGGTTCTCGATATGAGCGCGCACAACGTGGAAGACGTCTACGGACTCTCGCCCCTGCAGTTCGGCATGCTGTACCACTCGCTGGAGGACACCTCCGACACGCGCCCCTACATGGTGCAGATGACGGAGGAGGTCGAAGGACCCTTCGACGCCACGCTGTTCGGCGCCGCCTGGCAGCAGCTCGTCGACCGGCACTCGATCCTCCGCAGCGCGTTCGTGTGGGAGGGAGTGTCGGAGCCGGTGCAGGTGGTGCAGCGCCGGGCCCCCCTCCCCTTCGAGGTGAGGGACCTGCGTGGCCTGTCCGGTCAGGAGGAGCTGCTGAACGCCTTCCTGGCGGAGGACTGGGCCCGAGGGTTCGACCTGTCACGGGCCCCGCTGGTCCGGGTCACCGTGCTGCGCATGACGGAGGAACGCCGGATCGTCGTCTGGTCGTTCCACCACATCCTCCTCGACGGCTGGAGCGTGCAGATCCTTCAGAAGGAGCTGTTCGCCCTCTACCGCGCGCTGCTCGACGGCACTCCCGCCGAGCTGCCGCCGACGGTCCCGTACCGCCGCTACATCGAGTGGCTCAACTCCCGGCAGGACGACGGCTCCGCGGCGTTCTGGTCCGACTACCTGGCGGGCGTCACCGAACCCACCGCCCTGCACGTCGACCGGGACACCGGTGACACGGGAGTCGGCGAGTTCGAGGTGTGCGCCTCCGCCGAGCTGTTCGCGCGAGCCCGGGACTATGCCAAGTCCCAGCGCGTCACGATGAACACCCTGGTACAGGGCCTGTGGTCGATCCTGCTCTCGCGGTACAGCCGCCAGGACGAGGTGCTGTTCGGCTCCACCATCTCGGGCCGCTCGATCGATCTGCCCGGCGTCGAGTCGATGATGGGCCTGTTCATCAACACGCTGCCGGTGCGCGGCCGGCTCACGGGCGACCTGGTCGTCTCCGAGTGGCTGCGGGATCTCCAGGACGAGCAACTGGAAATGCGGCAGTGGGAGTACTGCCACCTGGTCGACGTGCAGAAGCACAGCAGGATCGCGCGCGGCGAGCCGCTGTTCCGGTCCATCCTCGTCTTCGAGAACTACCCGGTGGTGCAGAAGCCGTCGGACTTTCCCGAGGGGCTGACCCGGCGTCTGGTGGGCTGCGTGGAGCGTACGGGGTACCCGCTGACCCTCGTCGTGTCGGCGGGCCGGGCCCTGGAGTTCCGCTTCGTCTACGACCGGAGCAGGTTCGACGCGGAGACGGTCGAACGCATGGCAGGCCACCTCGAAAGCCTGCTGGCCTCCGTACTGGACTCGCCCGGGGCACGCGTCGGCGACCTC
>NZ_JAINRE010000095.1 GCF_020400595.1 Streptomyces naphthomycinicus
TCCACGGCGACCTGGTAGGCGGAGGGGCGGCGTTCGAAGAAGTTGGTGAGTTCCTGGACGCCCTGGAGTTCCATGAAGGAGAAGGGGTTCTCGGAGCCGTAGACGGGGGCGAAGCCGAGGCGGGTGAGGCGCTGGTCGGCGACGCACTGGAGGTATGCGCGCATGGACTGGGTGTTCATGCCGGGCAGTCCGTCGCCGCACAGGTCGCGGGCGAACTGGAGCTCGGCGGTGACGGCTTCGTCGAGCATGGCGGTGACCTGCTGCTGGAGTTCGTCGTCGAAGAGGTCGGGTTCTTCCTTGCGGACGGTGTCGACGACGTCGAAGGCGAAGCTCATGTGCATGGTCTCGTCGCGGAAGACCCAGTTGGTGCCGGTGGCGAGGCCGTGGAGGAGGCCGCGGCTGCGGAACCAGTAGACGTAGGCGAAGGCGCCGTAGAAGAAGAGTCCTTCGATGCAGGCGGCGAAGCAGATCAGGTTGAGCAGGAAGCGGCGGCGGTCGGCCTTGGTCTCCAGGCGGTCGATCTTCTCGACCTCGTTGATCCACTTGAAGCAGAACTCGGCCTTCTCGCGGATGGAGGGGATGTTCTCCACGGCGTCGAAGGCGGCGGCGCGGTCGTCGGGGTCGGGGAGGTAGGTGTCCAGCAGGGTCAGGTAGAACTGGACGTGCACGGCTTCCTCGAACAGCTGCCGGCTCAGGTAGAGGCGGGCTTCGGGGGAGTTGATGTGCTTGTAGAGGGTGAGGACGAGGTTGTTGGCGACGATGGAGTCGCCGGTGGCGAAGAAGGCGACCAGCCGGCCGATGAGGTGCTGTTCCTCGGGGGTGAGTCTGGCGAGGTCGGCGACGTCGGAGTGGAGGTCGACCTCTTCGACGGTCCAGGTGTTCTTGATGGCGTCCCGGTAGCGCTCGTAGAAGTCGGGGTAGCGCATGGGGCGGAGAGTCAGCTCGAAGCCGGGGTCGAGCAGGTTGGTGTTGCGGCTGGTCATTACTGGCAGGCCTCGCAGGACTCGGGGTTTTCCAGGGAGCAGGCGATCGCGTCGGGGTCGGTGGCCTGCTGGAGGGGGATGGTGGCCTGGGCGGGCTGTGCCTGGGCGGCGCGGGCGATCCGGGTCGCGGGGCGTGAGCGCAGGTAGTAGGTGGTCTTCAGGCCCGACTTCCAGGCGTAGGCGTACATCGAGGAGAGCTTGCCGATGGTCGGCGTCTCCAGGAACAGGTTCAGCGACTGCGCCTGGTCGAGGTAGGGGGTGCGGGCGGCGGCCATGTCGATCAGGCCGCGCTGGGGGATCTCCCAGGCGGTGCGGTAGAGGGCGCGCACGTCCTCGGGGATCCACAGGAAGTCCTGGATTGATCCGTTGGAGTCCCGCAGCGCCTCCCGGGTCCGTGCGTCCCACACGCCGAGGTCCTTGAGGTCCTGCACCAGGTAGGAGTTGACCTGGAGGAACTCACCCGACAGCGTCTCGCGCTTGAACAGGTTCGACACCTGCGGCTCGATGCACTCGTAGACACCGGTGATCGAGGCGATGGTCGAGGTGGGGGCGATCGCCAGGAGGAGGGCATTGCGCATGCCCACGGCACCGATGCGTTCCCGCAGTGCCGTCCAGCGTTCGGGCCAGGCGGTCTCGGTGTCGTAGTGGTCGGGGTGCAGGACGCCCCGGGCGGCGCGGGTCTGGTCCCAGGCGGGCAGGGGGCCGTTGCGCTCGGCGAGGTCGGCGGAGGCCTCGTAGGCGGCGAGCATGATCCGCTCGGCGATCCGGGTGGACAGCGCCTTGGCCTCGGGCGAGTCGAAGGGCAGGCGGAGCTTGAAGAAGACGTCCTGGAGGCCCATCGCGCCCAGACCGACCGGACGCCACCTGGCGTTGGAGCGGCCCGCCTGCTCGGTGGGGTAGAAGTTGATGTCCACGACCCGGTCGAGGAAGGTCACGGCCGTGCGGACCGTCTCGTCCAGCCGCTCCCAGTCGATGTCCCCGCCGGCGGTGTCCACGAAGGCGCCGAGGTTGACCGAGCCGAGGTTGCAGACGGCCGTCTCGCCGTCGTTGGTGACCTCCAGGATCTCGGTGCAGAGGTTGGAGGAGTGGATGACGTTGCCGGGCAGCGCGGTCTGGTTGGCGGTGCGGTTGGCGGCGTCCTTGAAGGTCATCCAGCCGTTGCCGGTCTGCGCCAGCGTCCGCATCATGCGGCCGTACAGGTCCCGCGCCGGCATCGTCTTCTTCGCCAGCCCCGCGGCCTCGGCCTTGCGGTAGGCGGCGTCGAACTCCGCGCCCCACAGGTCCACCAGCTCGGGCACGTCCGCCGGGGAGAACAGCGACCACTGCTCGTCGGCGTTGACCCGGCGCATGAACTCGTCCGGGATCCAGTGCGCCAGGTTGAGGTTGTGGGTGCGGCGGGCGTCCTCACCGGTGTTGTCGCGCAGCTCCAGGAACTCCTCGATGTCGGAGTGCCAGGTCTCCAGGTAGACCGCTGCCGCGCCCTTGCGCCGGCCGCCCTGGTTGACCGCGGCGACGGAGGCGTCGAGGGTCTTCAGGAACGGCACGATGCCGTTGGAGTGCCCGTTCGTCCCCCGGATGTAGGAGCCGCGGGAGCGGATGCGGGAGTAGGACAGGCCGATGCCGCCGGCGTGCTTGGAGAGCCGGGCGACCTGGTGGTAGCGGCCGTAGATGGAGTCCAGCTCGTCCAGGGGGGAGTCGAGCAG
>NZ_JAINRE010000096.1 GCF_020400595.1 Streptomyces naphthomycinicus
ACCGGCGGCGGCCTGCGTGTGACCGATGTTCGACTTCAACGAGCCGAGCCACAAAGGGTGTTCGCGGTCCTGGCCGTAGGTGGCGAGCAGTGCCTGCGCCTCGATCGGGTCGCCGAGGACCGTACCCGTGCCGTGGCCCTCCACCACGTCCACGTCCGCCGGGGTCAGCCCCGCCTCGGCCAGCGCCTTGCGGATCACCCGCTGCTGCGAGGGGCCGTTGGGGGCGGTCAAGCCGTTCGACGCGCCGTCCTGGTTGACGGCGGACGCACGGACGACGGCCAGCACCTGATGGCCGTTGCGACGGGCGTCGGACAGGCGTTCCAGGGCGACCACACCCGCGCCCTCCGCCCAGCCGGTGCCGTCGGCGGCGTCCGCGTACGACTTGCAGCGGCCGTCGGTGGCCAGCGCCCGCTGCCGCGAGAACTGCATGAACATGCCCGGACCGGCCATGACGGTGGCACCGCCGGCCAGGGCCATGGAGCACTCCCCACGGCGCAGGGCCTGCGCGGCCAGGTGCATGGCGACCAGGGAGGAGGAGCAGGCCGTGTCCACGGTCACCGCGGGACCCTCGAAGCCGAAGACGTACGAGATACGGCCCGAGGCCACGCTTCCGGTGGTGCCGGTGCCGGTGAAGCCCTCCAGCTCCGGTGGCACCGGGCCGCCGGTCGCGTACCCCTCGTTGATGACGCCCACGAAGACACCCACGTCGGAGCCCTTGAGCGACGTCGTGTCGATCCCGGCCCGCTCCAGCGCCTCCCACGACATTTCGAGGAGCAGCCGCTGCTGCGGGTCCATCGCCACCGCCTCACGCGGCGAGATGCCGAAGAGCCCCGGGTCGAACAGGGCCGCCTCGTGGAGGAAGCCGCCCTGGTTGACATAGGACTTCCCCGTCTTGTCGGGGTCGGCGTCGAACAGCTCCTCCAGGTCCCAGCCCCGGTCGGTGGGGAACTCGGAGATGCCGTCCCCGCGTTCGCGGACGAGCCGCCACAGGTCGTCGGGGCCGGTCACCCCGCCGGGCAGCCGGCACGCCATGCCCACGATCGCGATCGGCTCCGCCTTCTCGGCCTCAAGTTCACGGACGCGTTGCTGGGAGCGGCGCGCGTCGGCGAGAACGCGCTTGAGGTAGTCGCGAAGCTTGCTTTCATCCGCCATTGCGGGTCAGCTCCTAGTGGGGCTAAGGGCGTCAGGTGGACTGCGGGGCGGGCGTGGACAAAGTGGTGCGTGCGGGTGGTGCCGGGCTGCCCCGGCCGGTGGCTAGTGGCCGAACTCGGTGTCGATGAGTTCGAAGAGCTCGTCGTCGGAGGCGGCATCGAAGTCGAGACCCTCCTCGGCGTCCTGCTCGGCGCCGCTCGCCGTGGACCAGGTGGTCAGCAGGCCCTGGAGCCGGGTGGCGACCTGGGTGCGGGTGGCGTCGTCGGCCGCCGTCTCGGCCAGCAGTGATTCCAGCTTGCTGAGTTCGGCGAGCAGGGGATGGGTGACCGGAGCGGTCTCTCCGCCCGGGGCCAGCCGCTGGTGCAGGTAGCGGGCCAGGGCGAGGGGGGTCGGGTAGTCGAAGACCGCGGTGGCCGGCAGGTTGAGACCGGTGGTCTCGCGGAGCCGGTTGCGCAGCTCGACGGAGGTGAGGGAGTCGAACCCGGCGTCCTTGAACGCCGTCGCGGCCCTCACCTGGTCCGCTCCGGTGTGCCCGAGGACGGTCGCCACCTGGCCCTGCACGAGTTGCAGCAGCAGGGTCTCCTGCTCGGCCGGGGACAGGGTGGCCAGTCGGCGGGCGAGTCCGCCGGAGTCCCCGGCACCGGCGCGGGCGGCCTTCCGGCCGGTCCGCACCAGGCCCCGGAACAGGGGCGCGACTCCGGCCCCCAGCGCGGCGTCGGCGCGCAGCGCCCGCAGGTCCAGTTTGACGGGCACCACCAGTGCTTCGCCGGCCGGCAGGGCCGCGTCGAGCAGCTCCATGCCCGCGGCGGGAGTGAGCGGTACGACGCCTCCTCGGCGGCCGGTCCGGCCGGGGGCCGCCGCACCGGTGACCGCGGCCTGGCCGCCGGCCGGTTCCCACGGGCCCCAGGCCAGCGAGACCGCGGGCAGACCGGCCGCCCGGCGCTGATGGGCCACCGCGTCGAGGTAGGCGTTGGCCGCGGCGTACCCGCCGGTGCCCGCGCCGAGGAAGACGGAGGAGGCGGAGGACAGCAGGATGAACGCGGCCAGGTCCGGCGCGTGTTCACGCGTCAGCTCGTCCAGGTGCCGTACGCCGGTGACCTTCGGGGCGAAGACCCGGGCCATCCGGTCCTGGTCCACCTCGCCGATCACCCCGGCGTCGAAGACACGCGCCGCGTGTACGACACCGGTCAGCGGATGAGCGTCCGGTACGGCGGCCAGGAGCGCGGCGACCGCGTCCCGATCGGTGACGTCGCATGCCGCCACCGACACTGCGGCGCCCAGTTCGCCGAGTTCCGCGACCAGGCGGGCCGCGCCCTCGCTGTCGGGGCCGCGTCGGCCGGCCAGGAGCAGATGGCGTACGCCGTGCCGCTCCACCAGGTGCCGGGCGACCTCGGATCCCAGCGTGCCGGTGCCGCCGGTGATCAGCACCGTGCCCTCGGGATCCAGCACCGGCTCCGCCGAACCGGCCGGGACCAGCCGCGCCAGCCGGGGCACGAACAACGCCCCGCCCCGCACCGCCACC
>NZ_JAINRE010000097.1 GCF_020400595.1 Streptomyces naphthomycinicus
GGTCCTCCCCGCCGGGCCCGGAACACGCGGCCGTGCCGGTCCTCCCTCCCCGCCGGGCCCGGGACGCGTGGCCGTGCCGGTCCTTGCCGCCGGGTCCGGAACGCGTGGCCGTATTCGCGCCTCCTCGTGGAGCGGCGCCGTCCGCTGGAACGCAGGATTCCGGATCCGTTGGCCGCGGTGGTCAGCGCCAGTTGGTGTCGTGGGTGAGCCGGTTGTCGTGGGTGTCGTACTGGTCGACCGCGGTGATGGTCCGTCCGTTGGGGATGGGTGCGGCCCAGGCGCGGTAGGTGGTGCCGGGGACGGTGACGGTGGTGGCTTTGACCTGGGTGCCGTCGGAGAGGGAGACCACGCCGTAGGCGATGTCGGCTTCAGGGTGGGAGACCATGAGCCGGCTGCCGTCGAGACCCTTGTCGTGCAGGCCCCACAGGCCCATCTCGCCTGCGGCTTGGGGGGCTTGTGTGCCGGTGACGGGCTGGCAGTCGGCCCAGGGGTCCGCCCTGGTGGTCGATGCGGACGCCGCCGATGTACATGCGCTGGCACAGCAGTGATGTGCCCTGTGGGGTGGTTCCGTCCGGGAGCTTCGGCAGGGTGTAGTCCTTGGGCAGCGTCCGGTGGAACTCCAGCGCCACCGACCAACGATGCCCGTCCACTCGGCCCCTGCCGATCACCTGCGTGACCACCTGCGGCACGTGCCGGTGAGCGGAGGCGGACCGCTCGGCCGCGCGACATCGCTTCGCGGACACTCACGGCGGGTTGCACGCCGCGCGACGAGGGACGCACACGTGACATAGCTCCCGAGGGGCGCACGTACGCGTGACGCAGCTCCGGAGGGGTGCACGGGTGACGTAGCTCAGGGGAGCGGGCGGCGAGGGGCGAACCCCCCGTCGGCAGGGCCGCGTCGAGGGGTTCGCCAGGGAGTTCACCGGGGAGTTCGCCAGGGAGTTCGCCGGCCGGTGGCGTCCGCTCCGTCCCGGGACCGGACGCCGGCGCTCACGAGCAGAGACTCACGTGCCGGACGGCCAGCACGTGTCCCGCCGCGTCGATGAGGCGGCTGCGGGAGAGGTGTCCGCCGGCCACCGCCTTGGTGATCGCCGTGGCGATCGCGGACGTCTGGGAGCTGACGTTGCTCCCCAGGTCGAACATGACCATGTCGGCGCCCGAGCGCAGGGCCTGGACGGCGGCGGAGGGGACGCTGAAGCCGGCGGCGGAGATCGCCTTGGCGCTGAGCGAGTCGGTGACCACCAGCCCCTTGAAGCCCATCTTGCCGCGCAGCTGGGTGGTGATGGCGGTGGGTGACAGGCTCGCCGGGTTGGTACCCAGGCCGGGAATGATGTTGTTGGAGACCATGATGGCCGGGGCGCCGGCCTTGATGGCCGCTGTGAACGGCGGAACGGCCACCTTTTGCAGGGTGGACCAGGGAAGGGTGCGGGCGGGCCCGAAGTCGGAGTTGTACGTGGAGCCGCCGATGCCCGGGAAGTGTTTGACGACGGGTATCACGTGGCCGTCGCGCAGCCCGTTCATGTACGCGACGCCGTCCGTGGAGACCACCGAGGTGCTGCCGCTGAAGGACCGCCAGCCGTCGGGGTTGGTCTTGCCGGGGGCCACGTTCCGGCCGTCGACGTCGACCACCGGCGCGAGGTCCATGTTCACCTGGGCGGCCGACATCTTGGCCGCGACCTTGGCGACGTTCTGCCGGATCTGGGCCGGGGTCCAGTGCGTGCCCATGTACGCGGCCCAGGGCAGGGATCCGACGAGGTTGGCCATGCGCTGGATGCCGCCGCCCTCCTGGTCGGTCATCACCAACAGGCCCCGGTGGCCCGGCACGTGGGTCTTCAGGGCGGTCAGCCGGGAACCGAGGTCGGACGGCGCCTTGTTGCCGAACAGCAGTACACCGCCGGCACCGGCGCTCACCTCGGAGGTGACGTCGGACACCGAGGTCTCCGACACGGGGACGGCGATGGTCAGCATGGCCAGCCGGCGGTCCGACCACCCGGCCAGCTTCGTGCTGTTGGTGCACGCGGCGGCGGTGGTGGTCGCGAGGTCCGGAGAGAAGGACGAACGGGAGTGGGAAGGCGCGGCGGGCGGGGCGAGGGACGCGCCGGGGCCACCGGAGTGCGGGGCCGCCTCGGGCATGCCCGCGCTCCAGCCCGTCAAGAGCATCGCCGCCACGGCGGCGGTGCCCAGTCTTCGCGCGTTCCCGGCCCGGCCGGTGAGCCGTGGCGGTGCTGTCGCGCTGCTGCGGTAACGGTACGACGGGAGATTCATCGCCCGTCCTCCTTCGGGAAGGCGCGACGGTGCCCGTCGCGCTGGGGGGTCGTAAGAGCATGAGATGGCTGTACGACCCATGAGATGCGGACCGGGCGGAATTTGTTCGCCGGTCCACGGTCGGAGTACCAGGATCTCGCGGCTCGCGGCCGGACGAAACTCCAGCCGAGGGAAGCAGGGGCCGCTCGGCCCGTCCGAGCTCGCGGGTCTCCCCGGCGCGACGGGACGCGAAGGGGCGCGAGCGAGGACGAGTTGGGCTTCTCCCGGGCCGTTGCGTCCTTACCGGAGCCGTGGGGAACGGTGGCTCAGAGGCTGCGGGCGGTGATGTTGCCGTAGGCGGTGGTGGCGTGGATGTC
>NZ_JAINRE010000098.1 GCF_020400595.1 Streptomyces naphthomycinicus
GTTTCTGGCTCGACGCCCCCGCGGCCCGGCCCCGTTCCTCGGACGACGCCTTCTGGGCCGCCGTCCAGAGCGGTGACCTCGCCGATCTGCTGGGCGTGCCGGAGGACACCGGGCTGGATGCCGTACTGCCCACCCTCGCCTCCTGGCACGACAGGGAGCGCGCCGACGCGGTCGTGGACCACTGGCGGCACAAGATCCGCTGGACCCCGCTCCCCGAGGCCGGCGGCGCCGTGCTGACCGGCAGGTGGCTGCTGGCCGGCCCGGCGGGGGACGAGTCGCTCGCCGCCGACGTCGCCACCGCCCTGCGCGAGCACGGTGCCGAGGTCACGCAGCTCGCGCTTCCGCGGGACGCCGACCGGCGGACGACCGCCGAACTGCTCCGCGATGCCGACGACGGCCGTCTCGGCGGAGTGCTGTCCCTGCTCGCGTCGGCCGACCGCCCGGTGCACGCGACCCTCGCCCTCGTCCAGGCGCTCGGCGACGCCGAGATCACCGTTCCGCTGTGGTGCGCCACCGCCCGGTCCGTGGCCGTCGCCGCCACCGACGCGATCCGGGAAGCCGCCGTCGCCGCGGCGGGCGTCCGGGGGCTCGGCCGGGTCGTCCGCCTGGAGGCCCCGGAGCGCTGGGGCGGGCTGGTCGACCTGCCCGGCACGCTGGACGAGCGGGCCCGACGCCGGCTCGCCGCCGTCCTGGCCGGCACCGAGGACGAGTGCGCCGTACGTGAGAACGGCACCTTCGCGGCCCGTCTCGTACGAGCCGCCGACGCTCCCCGCCGCGAGTGGCGGCCCCACGGCACGGTCCTCGTCACCGGTGGCACCGGCGCCCTCGGCGCACAGGTCGCCCGGCGGCTCGCGGAACGCGGAGCCGAGCACCTGCTGCTGGTCAGCAGGCGGGGCCCGGCGGCCGACGGCGCCGCCGAACTGGTCGGCGCCATCGAGGCCACGGGCGCCAAGGCGACCGTCGCCGCGTGCGACGTCGCCGACCCGGAGGCGGTCGCGGCCCTGCTGGCGCGGGTACCCGCCGACGCCCCGCTGACCGCGGTGGTGCACACGGCGGGCGTCCTCTCCGACGCACCGCTGGACACCCTCACCCCGGACCAGGTCACCGCCGTGCTCCGGGCCAAGGCCGACGCCGCACGGGTCCTGCACACCGCGACGGCCGGGCTCGACCTGGACGCGTTCGTGCTGTTCTCCTCGCTCGCCGGCACCCTCGGCAACCCCGGGCAGGCCGCGTACGCCGCCGCGAACGCCGTCCTCGACACGCTCGCCGCGCACCGCCGGGCCCTCGGACTGCCCGGCACCGCCGTCGCCTGGGGCCCCTGGGCCGGCAGCGGCATGCTCGACGACGCCGTGGCCGAGCGGCTGCGCCGCGCCGGTGTCGTCCCGCTCGACCCCGGACACGCCCTGGTCGCCCTGGACCGTGCCGTGGCCGCCGCGGACGCGCACAGCATCGTCGCCGACGCCGACTGGACCGGCCTCACCGCCGGCTCCCTGCTGGCCGAACACTCCGGCCCGGCAGCCGTGGAAGCCCCCACCGCGCTCACCGGCCCCGACCGCGAGCGCGCCGCACTGGACCTCGTGCGGTCCAGCGCGGCCGCCGTCCTCGGCCGTTCGGGCGGGGCGGACGTCGAACCCGACACCGCCTTCCGCGACCTGGGCTTCGACTCCATGGCCGCCGTCCAGCTGCGCAACCGGCTCGGCGCCGCCACCGGTGTCGCGCTCACCGCGACCGCCGTGTTCGACCACCCGAGCGCCCGCGCCCTCGCCACCCACCTGCTCGCCCTGGCGACCGGGAAGAACCCCGGCTCCGACGACGCGACCACCCTCCCGGCCACCGCCGTTCGCACGGACGAGCCCATCGCGATCGTCGGCATGGCCTGCCGCTTCCCGGGCGACGTGACCTCCCCCGAGGAACTGTGGCGGCTGCTCGCCGACGGAGTGGACGCCATGGGCCCCATTCCGGCGGACCGCCGGTGGGGACCCAGCGACGACTACGCCGAAGGCGGATTCCTGCGCGGAGCCGGTGAGTTCGACGCCGACTTCTTCGGCATCAGCCCGCGCGAGGCGCTGGTCATGGACCCGCAGCAGCGGCTCGCCCTGGAGACCGGCTGGGAAGTCTTCGAACGCGCGGGCATCAACCCGCACACGGTGCGCGGCACGTCCGTCGGTGTCTTCCTCGGCACCAACGGCCAGGACTACGTGAGCCTCCTCGCCGGCGCCACCGAGGCCCACGCGGGACACATCGGCACCGGCAACTCGGCCAGTGTGCTGTCGGGCCGGATCGCCTACGTCCTCGGTCTGGAGGGCCCCGCGGTCACCGTCGACACCGCCTGCTCCTCCTCGCTGGTCGCCCTGCACTGGGCGATCCAGGCGCTGCGCAGCGGCGAGTGCTCGATGGCGCTCGCGGGCGGTGTCACCGTCATGGCCACCCCGGGTGCCTTCGACGAGTTCTCGCGCCAGCGGGGTCTCGCGGCGGACGGCCGCTGCAAGTCCTTCGCCGCGGCGGCCGACGGCACCGGCTGGGGCGAGGGCGTCGGCATGCTCCTCGTGGAGCGGCTGTCGGACGCCCGTCGCAACGGGCACCG
>NZ_JAINRE010000099.1 GCF_020400595.1 Streptomyces naphthomycinicus
CGTCGTCGCGGGTGAGGCCGGGGCGCTGGAGGAGTTCCTCGCGCACTGCGAGAAACAGGGCGTCCGCGCCCGCCGCGTCGCCGTCGACTACGCCTCCCACTCGGCCCAGGTGGAATCCGTCCGCGACCGGCTGCTGGCCGACCTGGACGGCATCCGGCCCATCGCGGGCACCGTACCGCTGCTGTCCACGGTGACGGGGGAGTGGGCGGACGGCACGGCGCTCGACGCCGGCTACTGGTACCGCAACCTCCGCGAACCCGTCCGCTACGCCGACGCCGTCGCCACCCTGCTCGCCCAGGGCCACCGCGGCTTCGTCGAGGTCAGCCCGCACCCCGTCCTCACCATCGGCACCCAGGAGACGGTCGAGCGCACCGGCACCGGCACCGGCGCCGCGGTCGTCGGCACCCTGCAACGCGACCGGGACGCACTGCCCACCCTCCTCGGCAACCTCGCCGAGGCCCACGCCCACGGCGTGCGCGTCGACTGGACCGCCTTCTTCCGGGGCACCGGCGCACACCCCGCCGAGCTGCCGACCTACGCCTTCCAGCGCGACCGGTACTGGCCGCCCGTCGACGGCACGGCACGCCCGCTGCCCGCGGCCACCACCCCCGTCACGCTTCCCGCCCGGCAGACCGCCGAGAGCGGCACGCCCTGGCGCGACGCCTTCGACGCACTGCCCCCCGCCGAACGCCGGCACCGGGTCATGGACCTGGTGCGGCTGCGCACCGCCGCCGTGCTCGGCCACGCCGACCCCGCCGCGATCGAACCGCACCGCGGCTTCGCCGCCCTCGGCTTCGACTCCCTCGCCTCGGTCCGCCTGCGCACCGCGCTGACCGAGACGACCGGCCTGGCCCTGCCCAGCAGCGTCGTCTTCGACCACCCGAACCCGGCCGCGCTCACCGACCACCTGCTCACCCGGCTCGACGGCGCGCCGGCCCCGGCCCGGCCCGTCACCCGCACCACCCCGGCAGACGAGCCGCTGGCCGTGGTCGGCATGGCCTGCCGCCTCCCCGGCGGCGTCACCGGCCCCGAGGAACTCTGGCAGTTCCTCGTCGAAGGCCGCGACGCCATCGGCGACTTCCCCACCGACCGCGGCTGGGACCTCGACAGCCTCTACGACCCCGACCCGGACCGGGCCGGACACACCTATCTGCGCCAGGGCGGCTTCCTGCACGACGCCGCCGACTTCGACGCCGACCTCTTCGGCATCAGCCCGCGCGAGGCGCTGGCGATGGACCCGCAGCAGCGGCTCTTCCTCGAAGCCGCGTGGGAGACCTTCGAACGCGCCGGCATCGACCCGCACGGCCTGCGCGGCAGCGCCACCGGTGTCTTCGCCGGCGTCACCGACCAGCGCTACGACTCACGGCACGGCGCCGTCGCCGGCGTGGACGAGGGACTGCTCGGCACCGGAAACTACGCCAGCGTCCTCTCCGGCCGGGTGTCCTACACCCTCGGCCTGGAGGGCCCCGCCGTCAGTGTGGACACCGCCTGCTCCTCGTCCCTCGTCGCCCTGCACCTGGCCGGACAGTCGCTGCGCAGCGGCGAATGCTCGCTCGCGCTGGCCGGCGGTGTGATGGTCATGTCGACACCGCGCGCCTTCGTGGAGTTCTCCCGGCAGCGCGGCCTCGCCCCCGACGGCCGCTGCAAGGCGTTCGCCGCCGCCGCGGACGGCATCGGCTGGTCCGAGGGCGTCGGCGTGGTCCTGCTGGAGCGGCTGTCCGACGCCCGCCGCAACGGCCACCCCGTGCTGGCCGTGGTCCGCGGCTCGGCGATCAACCAGGACGGCGCCTCCTCCGGCCTCACCGCGCCCAACGGCTCGGCCCAGCAGCGGGTCATCCGCGCCGCGCTCGACGCCGCCGGTCTCACGCCCGCCGACGTCGACGTCGTCGAGGCACACGGCACCGGCACCACGCTCGGCGACCCCATCGAGGCCAACGCCCTGCTGGCCACCTACGGCCAGGACCGCGAACAGCCGCTGCGGCTCGGCTCGCTGAAGTCCAACATCGGCCACACCGGCCCCGCGGCAGGCGTGGCCGGGGTCATCAAGACGGTGCTGGCGCTGCACGCCGGCGAGGTGCCCCGCACCCTGCACGTGGACGCGCCCTCCCCGCACATCGACTGGGCCTCCGGCGCCGTCGAACTGGTCACCGACGCCAGCCCCTGGCCCCGCACCGACCGGCCGCGCCGCGCGGGCGTGTCCTCGTTCGGCGCCAGCGGCACCAACGCCCACCTGATCCTGGAGGAGGCCCCGGCGGAGCCGGCCGCCCCCGCGCGTGCCGCCGCGCCGCGCTGGGTGCCCTGGCTGCTCTCCGCCCGCTCCGAGGCCGCCCTCGCCGAACAGGCCGCCCGGCTCGCGGGCCACCTCGCCACCCACCCCGGCCTCGACCCGGTGGACGTCTC
>NZ_JAINRE010000009.1 GCF_020400595.1 Streptomyces naphthomycinicus
CGGTCGCGTGGGCCTTGAAACGGTATGCGCACGCCGGTAGTTCGGTGCCCTGTCGGTGGGTCAGTGGCAGGAAGACCACCGGTCGGATCGTCCACGTGATCCGGGTCCTGGCGTGGGTGACAGACACCGTGCACGGTTCCGCCCGCAACAGGGCTCGTCGGGTCTCGATGCGGCCCTCGTACAGCCACTCCCACGCCGCATCCGATGCGTCCGCGTCCAGTGCCGGTGAGATTGTGCGGAGTACGACCGCTACCCAACGGTCCGCCTGCGGCGCTGAGTAGGCGTCGAACGATGCCAGCAGTGCCGGCGGCCACTCCTCGGTGAGGTCCTCGGTCCAGCACTCGCACCAGTAGCCCCGCTGCGGTGTCCGCATCAGCACGGGTGGCCTCCCAGCCGGGCGTCCGCGTACAGCTCCGCGGTGACCGTGTGGCCCTGGTCGCTGTCGTGGACGACGACTCGGTGAGCGATGACGCTGACCATGCCCAGGCCCCGGCCGTGCTCGGCGTCCTGGTCCTGGTGCTCGACCTTCGGGGCCGTCCCCGTACCGCCGTCGTCCGTGACCGAGACCGCCACCACCTGAGCGGAGACCGCGACGGCCAGGTGGAAGCCGCCGTGCTCCCGGCCGCTCGCGGTGTGGAGGATCGCGTTCGCGCTCAGCTCGCTCACGATCAGCTCGGCGTCGTCGGCTAAAGGGGAGCCGCGCAGGATGTCACGGGTCCATCGGCGGGCCCGGCTCACCTCTTCCGGGAATCCTGGGCAACTCAGCCCCCAGACCCGGGCCTTACTCGTATACTCGTGCATACAAGTTCCTTTACGCTGGTAGGCCGCCATGTGCAGCGGGTTCGGGCTAGACGAGTTTCACGCCGTCGTGGGCGCGGATGGCCGGCGGGGTCGTCGCGTCGAGTGCGTCCAGCACGCGGATCGAGTACGCCTCGTCGGCAAGCTCGGTGACTTCTTCGCGGGTGGCCCAGCGCAGCGCGCGGGTCTCGTCACCGGTGGTGGGCACACCGTCGGCGGCTTCACAGCGGAAGACCAGCGAGACGATCAAGCCCGTCATGTTCTTGTAGACGCCGGTCAGAGTCGCGGGAAGCGCGATCTTGATGCCGGTCTCTTCGAGGACTTCGCGCTGAAGGGCTTCCGGGATGGTCTCCTCGCGTTCGAGGACGCCGCCCGGCGGCTCCCAGTGGCCGTTGTCCCGGCGCTGGATCAGGAGGGCTCGGCCTTGGTCGTCCACGACGACCCCGGCGACGCTCACGGAGTGCGGGCGTTCAGTGCTCACGTTCCTCGGCCCTCTCGGCTGGCTAGGCTCTCCACCGTAGCAACAGCACTCGCCCACTCGTCTAGATACCTAAAGGAGTACTCACGTGAGCCCTCTTCCTTCGGGCCTCCTCGGTGATCTCGACCCCACGAGCGATCGTGCGGTCTTCCGGCAGATCGCCGACCAGCTGCGCGAGGCCATCGACCGTGGGCGATTCCGTGAGGGCGAGAAGCTGCCCTCCGAAGCCGAGCTGGTCGAGCACTACGGCGTCTCCCGGATGACCGTCCGCAACTCCTTCTCCGTCCTCACGGGCGAGGGCCTGGTGCACGCCGAGCACGGCAAGGGCGTCTTCGTCCGACCGCGTCCCCCGGTGCGCCGGCTCGCCTCCGACCGGTTCGCCCGGCGCCACCGCGAGCAGGGCAAGTCCGCCTTCATCGTGGAGGCCGACGCAGCAGGCAGTCATCCGACGGTCGACAGCCTGGAGGTCAAGGAGGAGAAGCCCAGTCAGGACATCTCCACCCGGCTCGGGTCGGTGCGGCGGGTCCTCGCGCGTCGGCGCCGGTATCTCCTCGACGGGCGGCCGGTCGAGTTCGCGACCTCCTACCTCCCGCTCGACATCGCCCGCGGCACTCCTATCGCCGAGCCCAACCCAGGTCCCGGCGGCATCTACGCCCGCCTCGAAGAGCTGGGCCACCACCTCGACCACTTCGAGGAGGAGATCCGCGCCCGCATGCCCTCGCCCGCAGAGGTCAAGCTCCTGCACCTGGCGGCCGGCGTGCCCGTCATCCACCTGATCCGGACCGCGTTCGACACCGAGGGGCGTGCCGTCGAGGTCTGCGACACGGTCATGGCGGCGGACGCCTACGTCCTGTCGTACCAGCTCCCAGCGACCTGATCCCTGGAGCGGCGGTAGTGCGCGGGGACGCTTCTCCGAACTCGTACACACCGACACGCTTACTCGTATAGACGAGTGGGCAAGTTGTGTGGCAAGGTGATCCGCGTGATCCCGGAGATCGGGCTCACGGATCGACTCTTGTATAGACGAGTAGACAGGGGCAGTATCTTGCGCACCATCCGTGTTGAGACCTCCGCCGCGACGATCCTCCTCACGGAGGCTCCGGAGCCGAAGGTCCGTGACCGGCAGACCGGCGAGATCGCCAAGGACGCGACTAGCGGCGAGGCGCTGATGACCATCGGCGTCGTCTACATCGAGGACGGTGAGTCCTCGCTCATCAAGGTCACCGTTCCCGAGGGCGGTGTCTCCGAGGGCCTGATCCTCGGTTCGCCGGTGTCGCTGCCCGGCCTCATCGCCCGGCCGTGGGAGTCCGTCTTCAACGGCCAGCAGCGCCACGGCATCGCCTACCGGGCCGCCGCCGTGACCCCGGCCGCCTTCCCGGCCGTCTCCGGGGCCGCCGCCTGATGTCCGACCTGACGACGCTCCTCGAAGTGGGTGGTCCTGTCGCCGCACTCGGCGGCGGGGCCGCCTACGCCAGGGCCAAGCACCCGGCGGCGTACTGGTCCACGGTCGGCCTTCCGGTGTCCACGGTCCGGCTGCTCAGCTCCTACGGCTCGGTCATGGAGGCATGCGGCCTGACCGTGGCTCCCTCCCGGCTGCGGGTCCTCGCCGTCAAGGCCATGACCCAGCGCGAAGTGCGGCCCGTACCGCCGCGCCGGGGCATCATCCGACCCACCACGACCGGACTGCGGATCCGTCTTCGCCTGGCGCCGGGCCAGGAGCCCGCCGACTTCGCGGCCTCCGCCGAGCGACTGCGGCACGCCTGGGGTGTCCACGCCGTCTACGTCACCACCGTGAAGCCTGGGGTCGTCGACCTACGGCTCGTCGGCTACGACGTCTTACGACGGGTGCGCATGCCTCGCAAGGCCGCGCACGGCCCCCTCAAAGTGTCGGTCGCACTGCGAGAGGACGCCACACCCTTCGTCCGCGACTACCGCACCATCCCCCACCAACTCACCCTCGGCGCCACCCTGTCCGGCAAGTCCATGTACCTGCGCCACCTGATCGCCGGACTGGCTCCTCAGTCCGTCGCCATGGTCGGCATCGACTGCAAGCGGGGCGTCGAACTGGCCCCCTTCGCACCCCGGCTCTCCGCACTGGCCACCAACCCGGAGCAGGCGGCCGAGCTGCTGCCCGTGCTGGTCAACGAGATGGAGGACCGGTACGACCTGATCAAGGCCCGACAGGGCATCGCCCCTGGCACTCCGGACGAGGAGATCACCTCCGACATCTGGGGCCTGCCCGACCACGAACGCCCCGTGCCCGTCGTCCTGTTCGTGGATGAGGTCGCTGAACTCTTCCTCGTCGCGACCAAGAAGGACGAGGAACGCCGCGACGAGATGGTCACTCAGCTCATCCGGCTCGCCCAGCTCGGCCGCGCCGCCGGCATCTATCTGGAGGTCTGCGGGCAGCGCTTCGGCGCCGAACTCGGCAAGGGCGCCACCATGCTCCGCGCCCAGCTCACCGGCCGCGTCTGCCACCGCGTCAACGACGAGGCCTCCGCCAAGATGGCCCTCGGCGACATCGCACCGGAAGCTGTCCAGGCAGCCTGTTCCATCGCTCCCGAACGGCCCGGCCTGGCCGTAGCGGGCGACACCTCCGGCGGCTGGTCCCGCATCCGCACGCCGCACCTCTCCCTCGGGGACGCTGCCGAGACCTGCCGCGAGTCGGCCCACCTGGTGCCCGACCTGCCCGCGCTGAAGCCCTTCCAGCCCGACGTACCCGTGCGCCCGGTCGAGACCGCGGCCCCGGTCTTCCTACCCCGCCCGGTCACCGACTGATTCCCTCCGCCCGACTCCGGAAGGAGCCGCATCATGCGCGCCCGCTTGGCCCGCGTCGACGCGGTGCTGGTTCAGGCGCTCATCGCCGCCGCGCTGTCCTTCGCCCACCTGCACGACGTCGCCGTGGCGGCCGGACAGGACGGCTGGAAGGCCTGGGCCTACCCCGTCTCCGTCGACCTGCTGCTCGTCGCCGCCTGGCGTCGACTGCGCTCCGGTACAACCAAAACGGCGGCCTGGTGCTGGTTCGTCGTCGCACTCACCGCATCCCTCGGCGCCAATGTCGCCACCGCCGGCCTCCTCGATCTCGGCAACGTCCCGGCCTGGCTGCGCATCCTCGTCGCAGGCTGGCCCGCCGTAGCTTTCCTCGGCGGCACCCTCCTCGCGCACACCGCTCCAGAGACGGGTCCCGGTGCGGAGGTCATCGAGGACCAAGAGGACGAGCCCGAAACCGCCTCCGAACCACCCGCCCAACCCGCCATCGAGGCACCACCGCAGCCCCCGCCCGTGCCCGTGCCGTCTGCCCTGGTTGCCCACGCCCGCAAGGTCGCCGCCGAGCACCACGCCCGCACCGGCGCCCCGATCGACACCCCGACCCTGCGCGCCCGCCTCGGCGTCCCGGTGCCCATGGCCGAAGCCATCGCCGCCCACCTCTGAGAGGAGATCCATGGCCGCCAACCGCAGTTTCCGCAACGTCACCCGCATCGGCCCCGTCCAGGTCGGCACCGCCTATGACAACCGTGGCCGCGAGAAGCACACCGCCGCCTGCACCGCACCGCGTTGCGGCTTCTCCACGGACTACGACAGCCGCGCCGCCGCCGAACTGGCCGCCCGCACCCATCGCTGTCCCGCCCGCTGAAAGGACCCGGACCACCGTGACCGTCAGCCTGCCGCTCGTCGTCGTTCTCGGCTTCTTCGCCTGGGGAGCGATCAAGTTCCTCGGCGTCCGCACCTGGATCGTCGTCCTCATCGCCCTGTTCGGCTTCTGGCTCTCGCACACCTTCCTCGCGCCCGCCATCGAGTCCGGCACGCGGTCCGGCGTGGGCGTCGTAAACGGCTCACATGACTAGACGAGTAGGTAAGGAGAAGCCCGCCGTGTTCCTGCCCAAGTACCCGGACAACCCGACCCCGCCGCCGGTTCACACGCACGCCCCGACCGACCCGGCTCCCGCCCGACGCGCCCTGCCGTCGATCTCCATCGACCAGAAGACGGTCGCGGCCGTGGTCGTCGCGGGCGTGGTCCTCACCGCGCTCTTGGCCGCCGTCGCCATCACGGCCATGTCCGTGGCCATCGCCGCCATGGTCCTGCGCTCGCTGCTCCACGAGCACAACCGGCGCTGAGGCGCCCAGACCTCCGGGGCGGCGCGACACGGCCAAGCATCCGCCGCCCCGGTGGCCCATCCCTCCCGACAGTGCCCGTCAGAAGGAGACCGCCATCTTCGCCCGCACCACCCCGCCGCCACTCCCGGAACTCAGCAACCTCGCCGCCGACGGCACCCTGCCGGGTATCCTCCGGCAGCTCTCCGGGCTCGGCGGCTGCACGCACCCCATCCGGCTGGACGGCCACCGCACCGAGTACGCCGTCGACACCACGACCGGCGAGGTCGGCCGCGTCCTCCAGCACCTCGACTCGACCGCCCTTCCGGCCGGCCAACTCCTCGTCCGCTGCAACAACCGCCGCACCACCCGCTGTCCGGCCTGCGCCGAGGTCTACCGCCGCGACACCTTCCACCTGATCACCGCCGGACTGCGCGGCGGCAAGGGCACTCCGGAACACGTCGCCGCCCACCCTCGCGTCTTCGCCACCTTCACCGCCCCCGGCTTCGGCCCGGTCCACAACCGCCGCACGGACGGCCGCCCCTGCCGCTGCGGCACCCACCACGACCAGGACGACGACGCCCTTGGCACACCGCTCGACCCGGACACCTACGACTACGAAGCGGCCGTCCTCTGGAACGCGCACGCTGGACAGCTCTGGCGGCGCTTCTCCATCTACCTCCGCCGAGAGGCCGCCAAGCGCGCGGGCCTGTCACAGCGCCACTTCCGCCAGCACGCCCGCGTCTCCTTCGCCAAGGTCGCCGAGTACCAGAAGCGCGGAGCCGTCCACTTCCACGCCGTGATCCGCCTCGACGGCCCCGGCGGCGGCGACACTCCGCCCCCGGCCTGGGCGACCGCAGAACTGCTCACGGACGCCATCGAGGCCACCGCCGCCAAGGTCCGCGTCGACGGCCCGGTCATCGACGGCCGTGCGCACACCTTCGCCTTCGGCCGACAGCTCGACGTGCGCACCATCCGCTCGGCCGACTTCAACGGTGGCCAGGAGCTGACCGAGCGGGCCGTCGCCGCCTACATCGCCAAGTACGCCACCAAGGGCGCCGAGACCGCCACGGGAGCTCTCGACCGCCCGCTCAAGTTCGCCGCCGAACTCGCCCAGCTCGACATCAGCGAGCACGCCCGCCGCCTCATCCGAACGGCCTGGACCCTCGGCGCCCGCAAGGACCTCGAACACCTCCGCCTCCGCGCCTGGGCCCACATGCTCGGGTTCCGCGGCCACTTCTCCACCAAGTCCCGCCGCTACTCCACCACCCTCGGCGCCCTCCGCGACGCCCGCGCCGCATGGCGCCGAGGCCAAGCGGCAGCAGCCAACGGCCCGGAGACGGAAACGACGTACGTCCTCGCGCACTGGGTCTTCGCCGGCACCGGTCTGTCCGACGCCGAAGCCTGGCTGGCCGCATCTCTCGAACCCGCACCCGGAACCGAAGGGGAGCCCACCGCATGACCACGGTGACCATCACCCGTAAGTGGCACACCACGGCCGAGGTCGCCGAGATGCTCGGCTTCGGCCTCTCCAAGACCAAGGCGCTCGTCCTGAGCGGTGAGATCCGGTCCGTGAAGATCGGCCGCAACCGCCGCATCCTCCCCGCCTGGGTCGACGAGTACGTGAACCGCTGCGCCTCCGCGGCCGGGGAGTGGGCGGCATGAGCGGAAAGCGGGCCAACGGTGAGGGGTCCATCTACCCGTACAAGAACGGCTTCGCGGCCTACGTCTGGGTCACGACCCTGGACGGCGACCGCAAGCGCAAGTACGTCTACGGCAAGACCCGCGAGGAGACCCACGAGAAATGGATCAGGCTGCACAGTGACGCCAGCAAGGGCCCGGTGCAGACCCGGCACCGCACGGTGCAGGCGTTCCTGTCCTACTGGCTTGAGTCGATCGTGAAGCCCAACCTCGCCCCGTTGTCGTACGTGTCGTACGAGGGATCGGTGCGGCTCTACATCAATCCGCACCTCGGCGGGAAGCGGCTCGACAAGCTGACCGTCCGGGACGTGCGGGAGTGGCTGACCAAGCTGGCCGGCATCTGCCAGTGCTGTGCCCAGGGCAAGGACGCCAAGCGGGCCGAGCCGCGTCGGCGGTGTTGTGCCGTCGGGGAGTGCTGTGAGGCCTATCCGTCCCGTCGGGTCGTCCAGGCCGCCCGTGACGCCCTGCGGGCCGCTCTCACGCACGCCGTGACCGAGGAGGAGATCAGCAAGAACGTGGCCTCCCTGGTCAAGGTACCCAAGCCTCGACGGCGCCGGATCAAGCCCTGGTCCGTGGTCGAGGCGGGGCGCTTCCTGGCCGATTCGGTCGCCCGGGAAGATCCGCTCTTCGCGGCCTGGGTTCTGGTCCTCTGCCTCGGTCTGCGGCGTGGTGAGGCCCTGGGCCTGACCTGGCAGTCGATCGACTTCGAGGCCGGTGAGCTGTACGTGGATCACCAGATCCAACGCGCGGGCCGGCAAATCCTGCATCGGGAGACCAAGACGGAGGAGTCCGACGACTTCCTTCCGCTCCCCGAGTTCTGCCTCCGGGCGCTCCGGATGCGGCGGGCCCAGCAGACCGGGGACCGGAAGGCGGCCGGGGAACTGTGGCAGGACACCCGCGGCCTGATCTTCACGACGAAGTACGGGACGCCGATCGAGCCGGGGAACCTGACCCGCATGTTCGCGCTGCGGGCCCGGCGCGCCGGGCTCCGGGTGATCCCGCTCCGCAACACCCGCCACACGTGCAGCTCGCTCCTCGTCGCTCTGAAGGTGCACCCGAAGGTGGCCCAGCGGATCCTGCGGCACTCGCAGATCGCCATGACGATGGAGGTCTACGCCGAAGCCAGCGAGGAAGAGGTGCGGGCCGCGCTCGGCAAGCTCTCCGATGCCATGGGCGGCGCCGGCTGATGCCGTTGCTGTACTTCGCTGCTGTACGCCCTTGAAACGCCGAAGGCCCCGGATCTCTCCGGGGCCTTCAACCTGTGTGCACTCGGCAGGATTCGAACCTGCAACCTTCTGATCCGTAGTCAGATGCTCTATCCGTTAAGCTACGAGTGCTTGTTCTTTTGTTTTGCCCCCGCTCCCGGCCCTTTCGGCCCGCTCGCGGCGACAGGAAGAACATTACATGACTGCCGCCGTCATGTGAAATCCGCTCCGCTCACCCCTTGTGACCTGCGAAAACGCCGAAGGTGGGGCCGGAGGGAGGGGAGCCGGGGGAAACGCCGAAGCCCCGGTCCAGGGGACCGGGGCTTCGGGTTGGGGCGGAGGCGGAGGGATTTGAACCCTCGATGGGCTTTAAGGCCCAAACCGCATTAGCAGTGCGGCGCCATAGACCGGACTAGGCGACGCCTCCAGCACAACCGCTCCCGCGAGCGCGCGAGTGGTGCGTGCAGATGATGACACAGGCGAGTGCCTCGTCACCAATCGCCCCCCACGGTACTAGGCACTCGGGCCGCAGGGCAAAGGGCTTCGCCCGGCGGGGCGGCGCAACGTCTCGGGAGGTTCCGCGTTGGACCGGGCATGACCTCCGTCCTGCCCGGCGCCGGGTGGCGCCTGCTCGCCGCGTCCCTGGCCTCCGCCGCGTCCCTCGCCCCGCTCACCGCCGTGCCCGCCGCCGCGGCCGGTGCCGTGCCGCCGCCCGTCCGGGCCGAGGACCAGGGTGATCACCTCACCGTCGTGGTCCGCCGGGCCGGCGCCGGCCGGGACGGGACGTACGAGATCCGCTGCCATCCCGCCGCCGGCCGGCATCCGGACGCCGACGGGGCCTGCCGGACCCTCGACGCGCGCACGCGCTGGGGACGGGACCCCTTCGCGCCGGTGGCCCCGGGCACCACCTGCACCATGCTCTACGGCGGCCCGGCCACCGCCCGGGTGACCGGCACCTGGGCCGGCCGCCCGGTCGACGCCTCGTACGACCGCGGCGACGGGTGCGCGATCGGGCGGTGGGACCGGATGGTGCCCCTGCTGCCGAGGACGGGCCCGGACCAGGGAACGGAGGACCGGGCGGACGCGCCGGTTCCGTAAAGGTCCCGCGCAGGTATCGGGTGAAGGTCCCGCGCAGGTATCGGGGAGTGAGGGCATGCGGTCACGCGTTCGCCGTCACTTCCACGTGGGACCTCCCTCTCATCCGGCGTCGCGAGCGCAACCCATGCCTTTAGACTCCCTCGCGTGACACGTCGCGGGCCGGTTGGCAAGATGGCCCGAGCGGTCGGCAAGGTGCGGTAACAGGGAGGAAGGCGTCTCGTGAGCAGCAGGCCATCCCGAGGCGCTGCTCGCCTCGCAGCCATACTCGACGCTCTGCCGGACGCGTTGGTCCTGGTCAACGCCAACGGAACCGTCGTCAACGCCAACACCATCGCGTTGGAGGCCTTCGAAGCGCCCGGTACGGCGCTCGTGGGGCGCGGGCTGCTCGATCTGCTGCCCCAGTTCGACTCCAGGCTGATCCCCGGGTCCATGCGGCGACCCGATCACATGGATCCCCGGGGGCGGACCAAGCCCACCCGGATGGTCGCCCGGCGGACCGACGGGAGCGAGTTCCCCGTCGAGGTCACCAGCGCGAACCTGGAGAACGGGCAGCAGGCGTACGACGGTTACGGCTACACCGGCGACGAGCTGCTGATGCTCGTGGTCCGGGATCTGTCCGGGACCGTCGACACCGAGGCGGAGCTGGCCCGCTCGCAGCGGCAGACCGAAATGATCCTGCGGGCCGCGTCGGAAGGCGTCGTGGGCACCGACACCGACGGGCGGATCGTGCTCGTCAACCCGGCCGCCGCCCAGATCCTGGGGTACCGGGCCGGTGAGCTGGGCGGCAAGGAGCTGCACACCCTGGTGCTGCACTCGCGTGCCGACGGGTCGCCGTTCCCGTACGAGGAGTCGCCGCTCGCCGACACCCTGCGCTCGGGGCGCAAGCACCGGGTGCGCGGACAGGTGCTGTGGTCCAAGGGCGACGAGCAGGTCTCGGTCGATCTGACCACCGCCCCGGTGCGGGACGGGGACCAGCTCGTCGGCGCCGTGATGACCTTCACCGACCGGCGGCCGTTCGACACCCTGGCGGACGAGAAGGACGCGCTGGAGAAGGCGCACGCCGACGAACTGGAGCGGCTCTCCGAGGAACACGCCTCCGACCTGACCGCCCTGCGCCAGCAGCACGTCGCCGAGCTGGAGGAACTCCAGGACAAGCACGCGGAGGAGGTGGCGTCCGGCGAGGACCGGTACGCCGCGCTCGCCGAGCGGGAGAAGGACCGGTACGAGGCCCTCGCCGGCCGGCACGAGCAGCTGCTGACGCTGCTCGCGCACTCGCTGCGCGGACCGCTGGACGAGCTGCGCCGCGAGCTGTCCGCGCTGGCGTCGGACGACGCCGGGCAGCTGTGGCCCGAGGCGAACCAGGTCCTGCACCACCTGTCCGCCGGGTACTCGCGGATCACCACCCTCATCGACAACGTCCTCGGCTATCAGCGGCTGGACGCGGGCGGCGAGGACATCACCCGTACGAAGGTGATGCTGGACGCCGTCGTCGCGGCCGGGGTGGACGGGGCGGTCGAGCTGATCGGGCCGGGACGGGTGCAGTTCGCCGTGCACGCGCCGCCCATCGAGGCCGAGGTGGACCCGCAGCGGCTCGCGACCGCTCTCGCGCATCTCGTGGCGGATGTCGCCGGGGTCGACGCCACCGGCAACACGCCGCTCTCCGCGGGCGGTTACCTGGACAACACCGTCGTGGTCGCCGCCGCCCAGCGCGGCGAGGTCGCGCGGATCGAGGTACGCGGGCCGTACGCCGGGGGAGACCCGGTGCACGAGCCGATCGTGCGCGGGATCGTGCGCGCCCACGGGGGCGTGCTCCAGACGCACGAGGTGCCGGGCATGAGCGGCAGCGCGTACGTGCTCGAAGTGCCGCTCGGCGGTGGCGCGGGCGCGGTCGCCGGACGGATCCCGGACGCCGCGCCGGTCCACGCCACGCCGGTCCCGGACGCCGTGCAGGCCCCTGACGCCGCCTCGGACGACGCCGCCGCGGCGGACCAGGCCGGCGGCCGGCGGCGGGCCCGGCGGGCCTCCACGGACGCCTTCCTGGAGAGTGACGTGCCCGGCGCGGGCGACGCCGGGGAGGCGGGGGCGCCCGTACCGACCGGACGGCGACGGCGGCGTGCCGTCGCACCGGTGGAGGAGGACGCCGCGGTCCCGGCCGAGGGCGCGGAGGACGCGTCCGGCGGGACCGGGCGACGCCGTGGCCGGCCCGCCGAGCCCGGCACCGAGGGCAGCGGCACGGACGACGGCGACGGGGTGGCCGAGGGGGCCGTGGTGACCGCGGCCGAGCAGGGCACCGGAGCCGCCGCCTCCGGTACGGGACTCGGTGGCACCGTGCCGCCGCAGGGCGTGCCCGTGCCCGCGGGCCGGCGTGCCCGCCGCGACTCCGGCGCCCCGCAGGCCGCCCTGCCGGCGGCGCTTCCCGCGGCCGGCGGCGAGCCGGCACCGGGCCCGCAGGCACTGCCGGGGGCCCAGGCGCTGCCCGGCGCGCAGGCACTCCCGGCCGCGCAGGCCGTGCCCCCCGAGGGGACCTCGCCGGTGCCGGCCCGGGGTGGCGAGGAGGCCGCGGACGAGGACGCGCAGCCGACCGGGCGGCGCCGGCGTGCGCTGGCCGCCGCGGCCGAGCGCGCCGCCGCGCAGGAGGCGGCCGGCGCCCGTACGGTCTTCGCCCTGCCGCCGGCCGAGGCCGACCGGTCCCCGGAGACCCCCCACCCGGTGAGCGGCACCGCCGTACCGGTGGCCCCGGACGCCGGCGCGCCCGTCGCCCCCGGTGCCGGTGTGCCCGTCGCCCCCGGTGCCGGCGCGCCCGTCGCTCCGGGCGCGGCCGTCCCCGCCGGCGGCCGGCCCGCCGCCGTTCCCCTGCCCGGTCAGGTGCGGGTGCCCGCCCAGCCGCCGGTGCCCGCCGAGGGCGTCCCGGAGGACGACGGACGGCACGACGCCGTACCGCTCGACCAGGCCGAGGACCACACCCCGCCGCAGCCGCACCCCACCAGTGCCCCGACCGGCCGACGGCGCCGGGCCGTGGGCCGGCCGGCCGAGGCCGCGCAGCCGGTGACGCCGGGTGCCGTACCCGGGCAGGCCCCGGTGCCGCCCGTACCCGGCCAGGTGCCGCACGTTCCCGGCCAGGTGCCGCACGGGGCGGCCGTACCGACGGCTCCCGCTCAGGGCACCCCGGCACACGGCATTCCGGCGCAGGGCACGGCCGGCCGGGGCATCCCCGTCCAGGCGGGTGCCGTGGCGCCCGCCGGACAGCCCGGTCCCGCTGCGGCCCCGGCGGCCGTACCGGCGGCTCCCGGCGCCCAGCAGCCGACCGCGGGCCACGCCGCGATCCCCGCACAGGGCGCGCCCGCCGGGCCCACGCCCGCCGCGCCCGGTCAGCCCGCTCCCGGTACGGCCGGTCACCCCGCGCCGGCACCGACCACGCCGGCCCAGGGCGCCGGGGCGCAGCCCGTGCCCGCCCAGCAGCCTCCGGCCGTGCCCGCCCAGGGCACCGCCCCGCACCCCGTGCCCGCCCCGGCGCCGCAGGCCCCGGGTGCCGTGCGGCCGGGCACCCCGCCCGCCGGTGGCGCGGTGGCGTCCCCGGGTGGGCTGCCGTTGCCCGCCGAGACCGGCACCGGGGAGCTGCCGGCGGCGCAAGGAGCCCAGGCCGTACCGGTGCCGCCCGGCGCCGGTGCCCCGCAGCAGTGGCCCGGTACCGGCGACACTCCCGGCGCGGGCACCCCCGTCCCGGCCGCCGGCACTCCCGCTCCCGGCACGCCCGTTCCGCAGGCGGTGGCGCCCGGTGCCCCGCTGCCCGGCGGGCCCGGTGGGCCCGGTGGGCCCGGTGGCGCGCAGCCCCAGCGGGCCGCGCAGCCGCTGCCCGCCGAGGCCGCGGGCGGCGTACCGGTCGACCCGGACTCGACGCAGGGGCGGGCGATCAGCGTGCGCACGCTCGGGCAGGGCGTGCCGTTCGCCCGGCAGGCCGCCCAGGTGCAGCAGCCGACCGCGACGCCGCCGCCGCACGCGCCCGGCGGTTCGGGCCGGCGGCGCAAGCTGGGCACGCCTCCCGACCCGGCCACGCGCCCGGAGCCGCAGCCGGACCAGGCGGCCCGGCCGCACCCGGCGGCCGAACCGGCACCCGCACAGCCGTCGCTCGCCGGACAGGCCCCGCTCGCCGGGCAGCCGTCGGTCCCGCAGCCCTCGCCGGCCGGGCAGGCACCCGTGCCGCAGCCCTCGCTCGGCGGGCAGGCCCGGACGGCCCCGGGCACCGAGGGGGCGGGCCGGTCGTACGCCATAGGCGCACCGGAGCCCGACGCCGCCGAGGGGCCGGAGCCGCTGGACGGTCCCGGCGGGGCCGTGGAGGTGGCGGACACGCCGCGTCCGCAGCCGATGGACGACGAGCTGCCGCCGGAGCCGCTGGACAACCCGCGTCGGCTGCTGGTGTGGCCCGCGCCGGACGTGACGACCCAGCAGGCGCTGAGCGACCGTGGCTACCGGCCGGTCATCGTGCACTCCCGCGAGGAGGTCGACGCGCAGATCGCGGCCTTCCCCGCCGCGCTGTTCGTGGATCCGCTGACCGGGCCCATCACCCGTACGGCGCTTCAGTCGCTGCGCCAGGCCGCGGTGGCCGCCGAGGTGCCGGTGCTGGTCACGGCCGGTCTCGGGCAGGCGACGCGCGAGGCCGCGTACGGCGCCGACCCCGCCGTGCTGCTGAAGGCGCTGGCGCCCCGGGACAGCGAGCAGCATCCGCCGCGGGTGCTGCTGATCGAGGAGCACGCGGAGATCGCGCTGGCGCTGACCTCGACGCTGGAGCGGCGCGGGATGCAGGTGGCGCGGGCCGCGAACGACAACGACGCGGTGACGCTGGCGGGGCAGTTCCGGCCGAACCTCGTGGTGATGGACCTGATGCAGGTGCACCGCCGCCGGGCCGGGATCGTGGACTGGCTGCGGGCCAACGGCCTGCTCAACCGCACTCCGCTGGTCGTCTACACGGCCGCCGTCGACCAGGCCGAGCTGCCCCGGCTGGCCTCGGGCGAGACGGTGCTGTTCCTCGCGGAGCGGTCCACCAGCACCGAGGTGCAGAGCAGGATCGTGGACCTGCTGGCCCGGGTCGGCACCAACTAGGGACCGGACGGGCGGGAGTCGGGGGGCGTGCGGATCGGTCCGGGTCCGCGCCGCCCGGCGCCCGACCCGGGCCGAGCTGATCCGAGCCGAGCTGATCCGAGCCGAGCTGATCCGATCCGACCCGCGCCGATCCGAGCCGAGCTGACCCGAGCCGAGCCGAGCTGATCCGACCGGAAGCCGCTAGCAGGCGACCAGTCTGCGGGCCGCTTCCTTGACGGAGGCCCGCAGGCGGTCCTGGTCGGTGTCCTCGGTGCCGGCGAGGATCCGCCGCATCTGCGGGACCACGGCCATCCAGTTGGTCAGCGCGGTGAGCAGGATCAGCAGGTCGCCGGCCGGGATGGCGTCGGTGACGACCCCTCGGGCCTGGCCGTCCCGGATCGCGGCGACCTTCTGGCCGTAGTGGTCCTGGCGGGCCGCCTCGTCGGGCAGTTCGGCGCTGCCGTACTCGATGCCCTCCCAGAAGAGCAGGCGCAGCAGTTCGGGGTGGGCGGCGTGGTAGTCGAGGAGGCGGTCGACCCAGCCGTCGATGTCGTCGGGGTCGACGGGTACGGCCGCCGCCAGGTCGACCATGCACCGGCCGAGGACCTGGGTGAACAGTTCCGCCTTGTTGCCGAAGTAGGCGTAGATCAGCTGCTTGTTGGCCTTGGCCGCGGTGGCGATGCGGTCGATGCGGGCGCCCGCGATGCCGTGCCGGGCGAACTCGGCGACCGCCGCCTCGAAGATGCGGGCTCTGGTGGCCTCGGGGTCCCTCACTGCTGCCATGGCAACAGGGTAGGGGCATCCGAGCCGGTAACCAACTATTTGGTTGACGGGAATGGGGCCGGCGGTGCACGCTGTTGGAAAGTTTCAACCAACCAGTTAGTTGTGTGAGTCGGCTCTAAGGAGTAACTCCGCTCATGCCGTCAGCCACCACCACCCGCCCCGCGTCCGAGGTCCGGGTCCCCGCACGCGAGCGGTCCGCCTCCGGCACCCTCTTCCTCCTGCTCATCGCCGTCTGCACCGCTGTCACGGCCGCCAACATCTATCTCGCGGCCCCGCTGCTCCCCCTGATCGCCCACGACTTCGGCACGCTGCCCGCGGCCATCGCCTGGATCGCCTCGGTGGCCCAGCTCGGCTACGCGGCCGGTCTGCTCTTCTTCGCCCCGCTCGGCGACCGCGTGAACCGCCGCCCGCTCGTCGCCGGTCTCTCCGTGGCCACCACGGTGGCGCTGATCGGCGCGGCCGTGGCGCCGGGCACCGGGGCCCTCGCCGTCGCCGTGTTCGTCGCCGCCGCGGCGACCGTCGTTCCGCAGCTGCTCGTCCCGCTGGTCGCCGCCCGCGCCCCGGCCGACCGGCGCGCCCGGCATGTCGCGGCCGTCATCGCCGGACTGTTCACCGGCATCGTCGCGGCCCGGGTCGTCGGCGGACTCGCCGGGCAGGCCTTCGGCTGGCGCTGGGTGTTCGCCGGGTCCGCCGTGCTGACCCTCGCCCTGGGACTGGCCACCGCCGTGGCCCTGCCGGCCGAGCGGCGGGTGCGGCAGGGCGGGCTGTTCTCCGGCATAGCCGAGCTGCCGGGGCTGCTGCGCCGCTCGCCCGAGCTGTGGCGGGCGTGCCTGCGGCAGGCGGGCATGTTCGGCGCCTGGAGTGCCCTGTGGACCTCGCTGGCGCTGCTGCTGACCGGCCCCGCGTACGGTCTGTCCACCGCGACCGCCGGGCTCTTCGGCCTCTTCGGGCTGACCGCCAGCGCGGTGGCGCCGCTGGCCGGCGGGCTGGTGGACCGGTTCGGTGCCGCGAAGGTCGTCGGCACCGCCTATGCGCTGGCCGCGGTCGCCGTACCGCTGTTCTGGCTCGGCGGGCACCTGCTGCCGGCGCTGTTCGCGGCCGCGATCGCGATCCACGCGGCCCTGGTCGCCTCCCACGTCGCCAACCAGACCGTGGCCCTGACCACGACCACCACGCCGGCCACCGCCAACACGGCCTACGTCGTCTCCGGCTTCGCCGGCGGCGCCCTCGCCTCGGCCGTCGCGGGCCCCGCCTTCGGGCACTGGGGCTGGACCGGGGTGAGCGCGGTGGCGGCGCTGTGGCTGGCGCTGGGATGGGCGGCCACGACGACGCGCACCGGGCGGCGGTGACCCCACCGGTTCCCTCCGGGCGGCGGTGACCCCACCGGTTCCCTCCGGGTGGTGGTGACCGCACCGGTTCGCACCGGGTGGCGGTGACCGGTTCGCTCCGGGTGGCGGTGGCCTCACCGCCACCCGGTCGCGGCGTATCCGGGGTCGCGGCGTATCCGGGGTCGCGGCGTATCCGGGGTCGCGGCGTATCCGGGGTCGCGGCGGCCGGGAGCGGGGCGGCCGGGGTCACGGGGGCCGGGGAGGCGGGGGCCGGGAGGACGGCCCCCGCGGTCCGGTCCGTCAGAGCAGCGTGACGTCCAGCCCGCCGTCCGCGTACTGGCGCCGCAGCACCTTCTTGTCGAACTTGCCCACGCTCGTCTTCGGCACCGTCTCGACGATCGTCCAGCGTTCGGGCAGCTGCCAGCGGGCGATCCGGCCCTCCTCGGCGAGGAAGGTGCGCAGGGCCTCGAAGTCGGCGGTGGCGCCCGGCCGGAGGACGACGGTGGCCAGGGGGCGCTCGCCCCACTTCTCGTCGGGTACGGCGACCACGGCGGCCTCGGCGACGTCCGGGTGGGACATCAGCGCGTTCTCCAGCTCCACCGAGGAGATCCACTCGCCGCCGGACTTGATGACGTCCTTGGCGCGGTCGGTGAGGGTGAGGAAGCCGTCGGCGGAGATCGTCCCGACGTCGCCGGTCTTCAGCCAGCCGTCCGCGCTGAACTTGTCGGCCGGGCGCAGGGGTTCGGCGTCGGGCCCGTTGTAGTAGGCGCCCGCGATCCAGGGGCCGCGTACCTCCAGCTCGCCGGCGGACTCGCCGTCCCAGGGCAGGCGTTCGCCGCCGGGGCCCGTGAGGCGGGCCTCGACGCCGGAGGGGAAGCGGCCCTGGGTGAGCCGGTAGCCGAACTCCTCGTCGGTGCCGACCGCGTGGGCCGGCGGACGGGCCACCGTGCCGAGGGGGGAGGTCTCCGTCATGCCCCAGGCGTGACAGACCCGCATGCCGAGCCGGTCGAACGCCTCCATCAGGGACGGCGGACAGGCCGAGCCGCCGATGGTGACCTGCCCGAGGAAGGACACGTCCCGGGGGCGCGCGGTGAGTTCGCCGAGCAGGCCCTGCCAGATGGTGGGGACGGCCGCCGCGTGGGTGGGCCGCTCGCGCTCGATCATCTCGGCGAGCGGGGCCGGCTGGAGGAAGCGGTCCGGCATCAGCATGTTGACGCCGGTCATGAAGGTGGCGTGCGGCAGGCCCCAGGCGTTGACGTGGAACTGCGGGACGACGACGAGCGAGGTGTCCTGGTCGGTCAGGCCCATCGACTGGGTCATGTTGACCTGCATGGAGTGCAGGTAGATCGAGCGGTGGCTGTACACCACGCCTTTGGGGTCGCCGGTCGTGCCGGAGGTGTAGCACATGGCGGCGGCCTGGCGTTCGTCCAGCTCCGGCCAGTCGTAGTGGGTGGGCCGGTCCGCGATCAGTTCCTCGTACTCGTGCACCCGGGCGGCGGCGCCGGCCAGCGGGGCGCGGTCGCCGGGTCCGGTCACGACGATGTGCTCCACCGTCGGGAGCTTCGGCAGCAGCGGGGCGAGCAGCGGGATCAGCGAGCCGTTGACGACGACGACCTTGTCGGCCGCGTGGTTGACGATCCACACCAGCTGCTCGGCGGGCAGGCGCAGGTTGAGCGTGTGCAGCACCGCGCCCATGGACGGGATGGCGAAGTACGCCTCGACGTGCTCGGCGTTGTTCCACATGAGCGTGGCCACCCGGTCGTCGCCGGTCACCCCCAGCTCGTCGCGCAGAGCGTGTGCCAGGCGGGCGCTGCGGGATCCGATCTCGGCGAAGGTGCGCCGGTGCGGCTCGGGTTCACCGGTCCAGGTGATCACCTGCGACGATCCGTGAACCGCCGACCCATGGGCCAGGATCCTGGAGATCAGCAGCGGTACGTCCTGCATGGTGCTCAGCACGGAGCCTCCCGGGCGACATTGCCTACGCGGTGATAGAGGTAGCGCTGATTCTGCTCACATACCGCGCGGTATGTCACTAGGGGGTATGTCACTCGGGGGAGGAATTTCCGGCTAGCGGGCCCGGTCCAGCTCCGGATCCTCGCGCAGCTTGCCCAGCGCGCGGGACACCGCCGACTTCACCGTGCCCACCGACACCCCCAGCACCTCGGCGGTCTGCGCCTCGCTGAGGTCCTCGTAGTACCGCAGGACGACCATCGCCCGCTGACGCGCCGGCAGTTTCATGACGGCCCGCCACATCGCGTCGTGCAGCGCCTGCCGCTCGGCCGGGTCGTCGTCGCCGGGCAGGGGCTCCGGCTCGGGCAGCTCGTCGCAGGCGAACTCGTCCACTCTGCGCTTGCGCCACTGCGAGGTGCGGGTGTTCAGCAGGGCCCGGCGCACATAGCCGTCGAGCGCCCGCTGGTCCTCGATGCGCTCCCAGGCCACGTAGGTCTTGGCGAGCGCGGTCTGCAGCAGGTCCTCGGCGTCGCACGGGTTCGCGGTCAGCGACCGCGCGGCGCGCAGCAGGACCGGCTGACGGGCCCGCACGTACGACGCGAACGACGGGTAGGCGGGGGTGGTCCCGTGCGAGCCGATCCGAGCGTGGGGGACGGCCTGCCGCCCGGGTGCGGCGGCGGCCGAGGCGCTGGTGCAGACGGGTGTGGTCATGCCTCCACGCTAGGAGCGGTCCCCATGGTGGCGGATCGGCCGCAGGTCCCGAAGCGGAGTCCCCCTCAGGTTGTAGGGGTAGGGGTGGCTGCACCTCCTGAAGGTGGACGGCGGGCCCGTCCCGGCTGCGGGTCGGACCCCGAGGACTCAGCCGTCCGACGTCAGGACCAGCCCGGACGTCGGCACCCCGGTGCCGGCCGTCACCAGGGTCCGGGACGCCCCCGGAATCTGGTTGACGGCGGTGCCGCGCACTTGGCGGACCGCCTCCGCGATGCCGTTCATGCCGTGCAGATACGCCTCCCCGAGCTGGCCGCCGTGGGTGTTCAGCGGCAGCCTCCGCTCCGCCACGAAGTCCCCCGCCTGCCCCCTCGCGCAGAAACCGAACTCCTCCAGCTGCATCAGCACGAACGGGGTGAAGTGGTCGTACAGGATGCCCACGTCGATGTCGTCCGGGCCGAGGCCGGAGGAGCGCCACAGCTGGCGGGCCACCACGCCCGTCTCCGGCAGACCGGTCAGGTCGCCGCGGTGGAAGCCGGTCATCTGCTCCTGCGCCCGGCCGGCGCCCTGGGCCGCCGCGGCGATCACGGCGGGCGGACGCGGCAGGTCCCGGGCCCGCTCCAGGGAGGTGACGACGACCGCCTGGCCGCCGTCGGTCTCCTGGCAGCAGTCCAGCAGGCGCAGCGGCTCGGTGATCCAGCGGGACGCGGCATGGTCGGCGAGCGTGATCGGGCGGCCGTGGAAGTACGCGGCCGGGTTGGTGGCCGCGTAGGCGCGGTCCACGACGGCCACGTGCCCGAACACCTCCGGGGTCAGCCCGTACGCGTGCAGGTACCGCTGGGCCGCCATGGCCACCCAGGAGGCCGGGGTGAGCAGTCCGAACGGCAGCACCCAGCCGAGCGCCGCCCCCTCCGCCGACGGCTCCCGGTGCTGGACCCCCGCGCCGAACCTGCGGCCCGACCGCTCGTTGAACGCCCGGTAGCAGACCACCACCTCCGCCACGCCCGTCGCCACCGCGAGCGCGGCCTGCTGGACGGTGGCGCAGGCCGCTCCGCCGCCGTAGTGCACCCGGGAGAAGAAGGACAGCTCGCCCATCCCGCAGGCCTGGGCCACGGTGATCTCGGGGCTGGTGTCCATCGTGAACGTCACCAGTCCGTCCACGTCCGCCGGGGTGAGCCCCGCGTCGTCGAGCGCGGCCCGTACGGCCTCCACCGCCAGGCGCAGCTCGCTGCGGCCGGAGTCCTTGGAGAACGCGGTGGCGCCGATGCCGGCGATCGCCGCCCGTCCGCCGAGGGTGTCGCGGGTCCGCGGGCTCATCGCGTGTCCCCTGGGACCGTGACCGTGACGGTGCCCGTGACGTGGTCGCCGAGTCCGTTGGCGCCGACGACCCGGACCACGGCCGTGTCGCCGTCGACCCGTTCGACCCCGCCGGTCAGCACCATCGTGTCTCCCGGGTGGTTGGGCGCGCCCAGCCGGATGGCGACCTTGCGGAGCACCGCCGTCGGGCCGAAGTGGTCCGTGACGTACCGGCCGACCAGGCCGTTCGTCGTCAGGATGTTCATGAAGACGTCCGGCGCGCCCTTCTGCCGGGCCAGCTCCGGGTCGTGGTGCACATCCTGGTAGTCCCGGGAGGCGATCGCGCCCGCCACGACGAGTGTGCGGGTCACCGGTATCTCCAGCGGCGGCAGCCGGTCCCCGGCCCTCATCGCTCCACCGCCTGGAACACGGGCAGCGTCAGCTCCTCGTCGTACCGCCGGAACACGAGCCGCACCGGCAGCCCGATGCGGACCTCGTCGTACGGCACTCCCACCACGTCGCTCACCATCCGCACTCCTTCGGCGAGTTCGATCAGGCCGACCGCGTACGGGCCCGCCGCGCCGTCGGCCGGGTCCGCAGCGGAGAAGGCAGGGAAGGACGGGTGGTGCTGCACCACGTACGAGTGGACCGTGCCCTCGCCGCTCGCCTCCAGCGTGTCCCAGTCCGGGCTTCCGCAGGCGTTGCAGCCCGGCAGCCAGGGGTGGCGCAGGAGGCCGCAGCCCGTGCAGCGCTGGATGAGGAGGCGGTGCTCGGCCACGCCCTGCCAGAAGCCGGCGTTGTCCCGGTTGACCACCGGGCGGGGGCGTGGAGGGCGGGGGGCGCGGGGCGCGGGGGCGTATTTGAGGATGCGGAAGCGGTGGGTGCCGACCGGCTCCCCGCCCACCCGCAGGTCCGTCCGGGTCGTGACGAAGTAGCCCGTGCCCAGCTTCGTCGTCTTGCGGCCGGAGACCGCCTCGATCACCGTGTCGAACGCGACCTCGTCGCCCGGCCGCAGCGGTCGCAGGTACTCCTGCTCGCAGTCGGTGGCCACCACGGCGGTGCAGCCGGACGCCTCCAGCAGGCCGAGGAGTTCGTCGTACGCCCCGGTGCGGCCCTGGTGTCCGGACAGGCCGCCCATCGTCCAGGCCTGGAGCATGGTGGGCGGGGCGATGGCGTCCGGGCCGGTGTAGGCGGGGTTGGTGTCGCCCATCGCCTCGCACCAGTGCCGGATCATCGGCGCGTTCACCGGGTCCTTGCCGACACCGGAGAGGGCCGCGGGCCGCCCCTCGAACTTCTTCAGGCGCGCGCCCAGTTCGTCGTACCGCTGCTCGTCGCTCACGCCACCACCCCCTGGTTCGGCTCGGGAACGATTTCTGACTGTCCGTCAGATACGGGGGAGTGTCAAGGTCGTCCGCCCCCTCCCCGCGCCCCGGAGAACGCCGACGCGGCGGTGCCGGGGCACCGCCGCGCAGACGTGTCGCGACCCTGGAGCACACCCCCCGCGAGCCCCCTCCCCGAGGGTCTCGCCCCCGGACTCAGAAGAGGTCGGTGAAGCGGACGGCGACGTTTCCGTTGCCCTGCTGGATGCCCGTGAGCGCGGAGCCGCGGACCTGCGCGGTGTTGTTCTGGTTCGAGGCACCGGTGCCGACCGCGTTCTGGGTCGCGGTGGACGAGTTGCCATTGTTGTTGCCACCGACCCCGCTGCCGATGACGGACGCCACGCCCGCGTTCGATCCGTCGCCCGCGAGGGCGCCGTTGTCCGCCGACGCGACACCGGTGAAGAGGGCGGCTGCGAGCGGAAGAGCGGAGACGGCGGCGAGAATGCGGGCGGTACGGATGCTTGCCATGTTGTTCCTCCAGAACCAAGCATTCAGCGGCCCTAGGGCCGAAGGCATGTGAACTACCGCTTGCGCCAAGGCGGTTGGCCGACCGCCTCGACTGTCGTGGACGACGTCGCGGATCCAGAGTTGCCCACCGAATCCCCGGCGAACCACCTCGGAAGCCGCGATTAGCACGCAAGCGTGATGACAAGTAGATAAACCCCTATCGCCATCTTTGATCCTTCCCCATCCCGGAACGGTCCGGTACGGACTTCCGGCTCGGGAGGCGACACAGGGGATGAATCGTTACGGCACCTTTCCGGCCAATCAGCCGCGCACCGGCGCACCACCGCGGCCCGCCCTTCCCTTTTTCGAACGTACGTACGAACATGGAGTCATGGCCACCACCGACCGGCAGGCCACGACGCTGGCCCTCGCCCACGCCCTGTCAGCCGCCGAACGCGGTCTGGCCGTCCTCCCGCTGTCCCGGACGAAGCTCCCGGCCCTGCGCTCCCCGCACCGCGACGAACCCGGCCCCCCGGACCGGCCCTGCCACGGCGAGTGCGGCCGCTTCGGTCACGGCGTGTACGACGCCTCCACCGACCCCGTCCGCATCCGCGCGCTCTTCGCCGCAGCCCCCTGGGCCACCGGCTACGGCATCGCCTGCGGGCTGCCCCCATACCACCTGATCGGCGTCGACCTGGACACCAAGTCCGGCACGGACTCCTCGGCCGCGCTGCGCGAACTGGCCCTGCGCCATCTGTTCACCATCCCGGAGACGGTCGTCGTCCTCACCCCGAGCGGAGGCCGCCACCTGTGGCTCACCGGCCCGCCCGACCTGGTCGTCCCCAACTCGGCCGGCCGGCTCGCCCCCGGCATCGACATCCGGGGCGCCGGCGGCTATCTCGTGGGCCCCGGTTCCCGCACCGACCACGGCGTCTACACCGCCGCGCCCGGCACCGCCCGCCTCGCCCCGGCGCCCTGCCCGCCGTCCCTCCTGCGCCTCCTGCTGCCCCCGCCGCACACCCCCGCCCCGGCGCCGCCGGTCTCCGGCGACCACGGCCGCGGCCTGGTCCAGTTCGTCCTCTCCGCGCACGAGGGCCAGCGCAACACCCGCCTCTTCTGGGCTGCCTGCCGCGCCTACGAGAACGGCATCGGCCCCGCCCTGGCGGCCCCCCTCACCGAGGCGGCCCTGCACACGGGCCTGTCGGAACGCGAGGCCCGCGCCACGATCGCCTCGGCGGCCCGGATGACGGGACACCGCCCCTGAGCCGGCCACCACGACGGCCGCCCACCGGCTGAACAGGCGACGCGGCCCGATGCCTCTTACGATCCGAACGTGACGGACATACCCGACGAACTGCTGAAGCTGGAACGCTCCACCGAGGAGGAGCGCGCCCGCCTGGCGGGCCTCACCGGCGACGAGTACGAGGAGCAGCAGCGCCGCTGGTGCGCGGTCGCGGAGGCGCTGCACGCGGCGATCACCGCACACGCCGAGGCGACGGGCGCCGACCCGCACGAACTGGAGGGTGCGGTCCGGCTGGCCGTGCGGCAGGGGCAGGAAGACCCGGCCGTCGAGTAGCGGCCCGGCCCGACGGCCTGGACCACACACCGAGAAGGGGTGCCTCTCGTGCGAGAGGCACCCCTCAAGGCCGGCACAGCCATGATCTCTGCGGAGGCGGTGGGATTTGAACCCACGGTGACATCGCTGCCACGACGGTTTTCAAGACCGGCCGGCGATGGAGCACCGTTAGGCTCGTGACCTGGCCTTTGCCCAGCAGCGTTAAGCTCGCTGGCGGCATTTGGGCCAGAGGATGGCCGCACGACACACGTCAAAGGGCCCCACCGCGAACGGTGGGGCCCTTCCGGGAGCGATAGAAGCTCTCAGATGGCTTCGAAACCACCTGGGTACTGCTGCCCGGTGGGGAGCTGCGCTCCGGCGCTGGCGCTGTTGGGGACCGTGAAGAACTTCGTCTGTCCCTCGATGTCGACCCTCAGCGTGGTGAAGCCGACGAAGAACTGGTTGACGCCGAAGTCGTTGCCTTGGATTCGGAAACCCAGGTCATAGTTGAACGTCATCTGTTCGACGCGTTCGAATGTCTTCCGAAGCTCGTCAGTCCGGTTATTGCTCTTCCACTGGAAGCACCAGATGCCAGCGCTCTGGTTACGCTCCAGGCCGTAAATCTGGTAAAGCGCCTGGTAGTCGTACGTGGTGATTGAGCCTCTTAGTCTTCCCTCGACCCACGTGCCGCTGCCCCGTACCGAGATACTGAACCCCTTCTCCTGGCTCAGACCTCGGTACACTTCGACCTTGCTGGCCTGCGCGCCGAACGCTGACCGTGCGGCGATTCGGGGCTGAGGCTGGGCTTCGGGCGCGACGAGCTGGTACGTCTCTGTGCGAGGAATCGTTGGGTCGGTGATGGGGGTCAATTTCCCCTCGGACACTGCCGTTGTGTTCTCGGCCATGTTTTTCCGTTCCCTTTTGCCAGGGGCCGGGAGAACATGCTATTCACGCTGCTGGGTGAACCGTTCTCAACCGGCCAGGGGAGCCCCAGCCGCATTTCGTGGGGCGTTAAGTGCCGTACCCAGACTGCAAGCCAAGCGGCTGCGCTGCAACTCGACCCCCAGCCTTCACATAACCCCAACGGCCGACAGAATCACCATTGGCAGAACACCACGGTGGCGTCGTCCCCTGACTTGTACCGTGGCCAACGTCGCCCTGTTGGCTCTGTTGCCTCGACCTTGCGAACGGTGCTGATCAGCTCCAGCGGCCCCCCAGCTCGCAGCATCGTGAAGACTTCGGACCATGCCGCCACAGGGTCTTGCGGAGGACGAGAGCGGCGCCGAGGGGCCGTGAATCCTGGCCGCAGCTTGGCCGCACGCGCTGGTCAGAGGTGGGATATCGGCGAACCAGGGTGAGGCAAGGTACGCGCAGAGGGGGTGCCCCTGGTGGCGGGGCACCCCCTCTGACCTGCACATCTATGACCTGCGCGGAGGCGGTGGGATTTGAACCCACGGTGACATCGCTGCCACGACGGTTTTCAAGACCGTTCCCTTCGGCCGCTCGGGCAACCCACCTCGGCCCGTCCCACCTGCGGCGGAGCGGCTACAACCTGCCGATCTCCAGCCTCAGGCGGAACTCCTGGTCCACATGGGGTCCACCGCCTCCGACTCGGCACGGAACCCCTCCTGATCGATCCTCGGCCCGGCCCGAAGCTCAAGCCAACAGCCTGCGCGTCCCGTCATAGCCCTCAGGGTTGCCGTCTTCCCCCGCCTATGGATTCACGTCAAGACGTACGAGCGCGCCAATCTCCACGAGTTGGTCCGGCAATGCCAGGTCAGAAATACCCATGACCGTGCTGGTGGGCCGGTGTTCCCCGAAGTACTCGGCGTGGAGGCGTGCCGTCGTGTCGAAGTTTTCCCGCAGGTTCCGCACCAGCACCGTGGTTTCCACTACCTGGCTACGCTCGGCCCCGAACTGCTTCAGCACCAGGTCCAGATTTTCCAGCGTGGCCCGGACCTGTACTTCGTAGTCGCCTGCACCCACGAAATTGCCATCACGGTCGTGGGACAACTGCCCGGACACATAAACCGTGTCACCGACCTGAACAGCCTGGCTATACCCGTAGGACGACTCCCACGGCATACCGAAACCGAACGCCTTCATTTGAGAACCCATTTCCACTCCCTTTGAACAGCGCGCGAGACCTTCAATTGAAGACAGGCCCCCTTGACTCAAAATTTACTTGGTCATTCAACTTCCATGCAAGTAAACGCTTGTCCCACAGCGAAGAAGAACTGTCCTCTGCGCGCACAGATTGATCGCAATGCGCTTGGTCATCCAGGTGAAGGTGCCCGCCTAGGGGCCGCACGCGGAGCGGTAGTCAGCGCGCTGCGTGCCCTGACGGCTGCTCGGCATGAAGACCCTCAGCCAGCCCAGGGTCGGAGTGCCTCAAGTACTCACTGACGTCCTGGTGAAGCGGATCACGGGGTACAGGACGTTCGAGGAACTGCTCGACGGGGAGGGTCCTGCGAACGTCAACCCGGCTTCCTCCCGCGAGCAGCAGCTCGCCGACATTCGCGAGATCTATCCGGCGGAGAAGGAAGCGCTCGGCACGCTCGCCATCGAGATCGAGCTGCTGCCCCAGTAAGCCCACCGCTGGTCCACAAGCAGCGGTCTACCACGTGACAGAGCTGGGTCAAGGTGGGACAGGCGCTACCCAGAAGGGGTGTCCCTCAAGAGAGACACCCCTTCTGACCAGCACATCTATGACCTCTGCGGAGGCGGTGGGATTTGAACCCACGGTGACATCGCTGCCACGACGGTTTTCAAGACCGTTCCCTTCGGCCGCTCGGGCACGCCTCCCCGCGTCGCCGGACACCGGCGGCGCGGGTACACATTACCGGCCCGCCGCCGGATCGCGGGGCCGTGGTTGCCGTACTGGTCCCGGCCGGACGCCGAGGAGGGTCCGGGGCGGGGATGGGCGTCGGCTTCGGGGGATGTCCGGGCGCGGATTGGGGCTCGGCGAAGGGGCCCGGCGAGGGGTTCGGCGAAGGCGCTCGGCGAGGGGTTCGGCGAAGGGGCTCGGCCCTCCCGACGCGCCAGGGGCACCCCTCGGACGAGAGGTGCCCCTGGTACGTGCGCCGGCCGGCCGGGTCAGCTGTCGCCCTCCCGGGCACCCAGCGCCAGTGTCACGGTGTGCTCCTGGCCACCGCGCTTGTAGGTGATCGTGACCTTGTCGCCCGGCTCGTGCGTCCAGATCTCGCCGATCAGGGTCGGGCCGCTGTCGATCACATGGTCGTCGAGCTTGGTGATGACGTCGCCGGGCTTGAGACCCGCCTTGTCCGCGGGGCCGCCCGACTCGACCGCGGCGGCTCCGCCCGTGCCCTGGTCGGTGATCTTGGCGCCGTCGGTGGAGTCCTCCAGGGAGACGGACGCGCCGATCCTGGCGTACACCGGCTTGCCGGTCTTGATCAGCTGCTGGGCGACGTACTTGGCCTGGTTGATCGGGATGGCGAAGCCCAGGCCGATCGAGCCCGACTGGCCGGAGCCGCCGAAGCCGCCGCCGCTGCCGCTCGACTGGATCGCCGAGTTGATGCCGATCACCGCGCCGGAGGCGTCCAGCAGCGGACCGCCGGAGTTGCCGGGGTTGATGGACGCGTCGGTCTGGAGGGCGCTCATGTACGACGCCTTGCTGGTGGAGCTGCCGTCGCTGGAGGCCACCGGGCGGTTCTTGGCGCTGATGATGCCGGTCGTCACCGTGTTGGACAGGCCGAACGGGGCGCCGATGGCGATCGTCTCGTCGCCGACGGCCACCTTGTCGGAGTCGCCGAGGGCGAGCGGCTTGAGGTCGGAGGGGGCGTTCTTGAGCTTGATGACGGCGACGTCGTAGCCCTGGGCGTGGCCGACGATCTCGGCGTCGAACTTCTTGCCGCTCGGGAAGGTGGCCGTGAGCTTGCCGCCGTCGACCGCCTCCGCCACCACGTGGTTGTTGGTGACGATGTGGCCCTGGGTGTCGAAGACGAAGCCGGTGCCCGTGCCGCCCTCGCCGTTGCTGCTCTCGGCCTCGATGGTCACCGTGCTGGGCAGTGCCCTGGAGGCCACGTTGGCGATCGTCCCGGGCGCGCGCTTGACCTGCGTGGCGCTGCCGTCGGAGGCGGAGACGGTGGTGGAGCCGCGGTCGTCCCGGTCCTTGGCCAGGGTGTAGCCGAGGCCGCCGCCCAGGCCGCCCGCGACCAGCGCGGCCACCAGGACCGCCGCCACCAGTCCGCCGCGGCCGCCGCGCGGCTTGGGGGCGGGCTGCTGGTACGAGGCGCCCCAGCCGGCACCCGCGCCGCCGTCGGCGTAGGCCGGAGTGGCCGGCGGCGGGGGCGGCCAGGAGCCGTCGACGGCCGGACCGGCCGGTGCCTGGTGGTGTGCGGTGGGGGCCGCCGGGCTCTCCTGGGGCACGGGCGGCAGCGGAGCGGTCGGCGCGTTCCCCTCGGGGCCGGGCCCCTGGGGGGAAGCGGCGGGAGAGGCCACCGGCACGGGAGGTGCGGACGGCGCCGGGGGTACCGCGTTGCCCTCGTTCTCGGTGCTCACAGCTCTTCTCCTCGGTCCACGCCTGATTTCGTCGGTCGCACTGGTCTGTAGTCAGCTTTTCCCACGAGCCGTCAGAGCACCATAAGCGGTGCCTGTGGGTCCGGCGGTCCTCTTTATATAGAACCTTTATCGCAAAAGTTACATAAACGGGCAGGTCGGATGCGCCCGTTCGTCGCACGGCCGCCTGCACGCCGCCACGTGTACCCGGCGACGGTGGCACCATGACGCGGTGACCCACGCACCACACCGCTCCATTCAGGTCGTCGCCCACCGGGGCGCCTCCGAAGACGCACCCGAGCACACGCTCGCCGCCTACCGGAAGGCGATCGAGGACGGCGCCGACGCCTTGGAATGCGACGTACGGCTGACCGCGGACGGCCATCTCGTCTGCGTCCACGACCGGCGGGTGAACCGTACCTCCAACGGTCGCGGCGCCGTCTCCGCGCTGGAGCTGGCCGACCTGGCCGCGCTCGACTTCGGCTCCTGGAAGACCCGCGAGGCCTGGCGCGGACGGGACGAGGAACCCGACTGGGAGCACCGTCCGGAGGACCGCGAGGAGACCTCCGTCCTCACCCTGGAGCGGCTGCTGGAGCTGGTCGCCGACGCCGGGCGGCGGGTCGAGCTGGCCGTCGAGACCAAGCACCCCACGCGCTGGGCGGGCCAGGTCGAGGAGCGGCTGCTGACCCTGCTGAAGCGTTTCGGCCTGGACGCGCCGGCCTCCCCCGAGGAGTCGCCGGTCCGGGTCATGAGCTTCTCGGCGCGCTCGCTGCACCGTGTGCGTGCCGCGGCGCCGACGCTGCCGACGGTCTACCTGGTGCAGTTCCTCTCGCCCCGGCTGCGCGACGGACGGCTGCCCGGGGACGTGGGCATCGCGGGCCCCTCGATCCGCATCGTGCGCAACCACCCGGCCTATGTGGAGCGGCTGAAGCGGGCCGGGCACCAGGTCCACGTGTGGACCGTGAACGAGCCCGAGGACGTCGACCTCTGCGTCGAGCTGGGCATCGACGCCATCATCACCAACCGCCCGCGCGCGGTGCTGCACAGGCTGGGCCGCTGATCCGGCGGGCCGCCCGAGCGGCCCGCGAGCAGTCTCCGCGCGACCTCCGGACCGCCTCCGAACGGCCTCCGAACGCCTCCGGACAGTCTCCGCGCGAAGCCTCCGGACGGCCTCCGGACAGTCTCCGCGCGGCCTCCGGGTGGCTTTGGGGCGGCCTTCGGGCTGTCGGAACCGGTCCGGAACGCCACCGTACGGCAGCTTTCGTGACAGGGAGTGCTCCGGCGCGTTCGCTGCGTGTACGGCCGTACCGAATGCGTCACCGGAAGTGGATTGGCCGGTTTCCGGTACAGGCCAAAGGGGCATCCACACCGTGGCGTGGGGCGAAGGAGGTCTCGGGGGTGGCGTTGGTGGTGGCACAGGAGGTGCCCACGTCGTCGAGCATGGCCGTACCCCATGGCCCTGCGGGCGTGGGGAAGGCGCGGCACCGGATGCGGGCGCAGCTGCGCAGCGGTGGCGTATCCGAATCGGTCATCGACGATGCCGTACTGATCCTTTCCGAACTTTTGAGCAATGCCTGCAAACACGGGCGGCCCCTGGGGGACGCGCCGGCCGGGGACGGTGACGTCCGCGCCGCCTGGCGGGTCGACACGCGCGGGCGGCTCGTCGTGGAGGTCACGGACGGCGGCGGTCCGACCCGCCCGGCGCCGGCCACACCGTCGGTGACCGCGCACGGCGGCCGGGGGCTGAACATCATCACGGCCCTCGCCGACGACTGGGGCGTCCGGGACGACGTCCGGGGCGAGGTGACCGTCTGGGTGCTGGTGCACGAGGACGTCCACGACCCCGATGCGGGGTGTCGCCGCGACGCGTTCGCTACGCGCGTCACGCGCCCCGTGCCGCCGGAGCTGCCGCTCCCGGACGAGGGGTTCGCGGGCCTGGGGGCACGGGAGGTACGGCTGCCGGACCTGTCCGGTCTGGACTTCGCGGACGTCTTCGACGACCTGGACTGAACGCCGGGCGGCCGCTCCGCGCCGTCCACGGGTTCACACCACCGGAGTCGAGCGCCCGTGCGTTGTCCACAGGTTCCCGTCGGTCAGGGCCCGAACGGCTAGGCTCCCGCCGTACGAGAAGCGCCGTAACCGGGAGACACCCACCATGGCCAAGAAGCGCCCCCAGACGAAGGCCAAGCCGCAGCCGATCGACGGGGAGATCCCGGTTGTCGGCGCCCGCGAACCCTGCCCGTGCGGCAGCGGCCGGCGTTACAAGGCCTGTCACGGCCGGGCCGCCGCGCACGCCGCGACCGAGCTGGTGCAGCGCCCGTTCGAGGGGCTGCCCGGCGAGTGCGACTGGGTCGCGCTGCGCGAGCTGGTACCGGCCGCGACGGCCGAACTGCCCCTGAAGGACGGCCTGCCCGAGGGCGTTCCGTCCGTCACGCTGGCCACGGTGCTGCCGATGGCCTGGCCCGCGCTGCGCCGCGACGACGGCTCGATCCTGATCGGCCTCCAGAACGACACGGCGTCCGGCGACATCAGCCGCGACCTCGCCGACACGCTGCTGCGCGCGCTGGAGGCCGAGCCCGGCACCCCGGTGCAGGGCCGCCGTGCCCCCGCCGACGGTCCGCGGTTGCAGGACCTGCTCGACCCGGAGGGCGCCTTCGAGCCGGTCGTGCACAGCGGCTTCGAGTTCTGGGTGCCGGACGCGGAGAACGCCACGCCGGAGGTGGCCGCCTCCCTGGAGCGGGCCAACGCCGCCGCCATCCCGACCGTGAAGCTGACCGGCGTCGACGCCGCCTACTGGTGCGAGACCCCGGAGAAGAACCACCTGCGCTGGGTCATGCCGCATCCGGAGGAGCAGCTTCTGGACGCTCTCGCCCGGCTGCACGCGGCAGGGCGCTCCAGCCTCGGCGAGGGCACCCGGCTGGTGGGTTCCTTCCGAGCTCACGGCCTCACCGTGCCGGTCTGGGACCTGCCGAGCGGGGTCACCGCCGAGGACGTGGAGAAGCCGGCCGCCGAATTCGCCGAGCGCCTCGCCGCCGCCCTCGCCGTCCAGGAGCCGCTCACGGCGGACGAGCGCCGGGCACGCGGCGGACTGACCAACCGGCAGGTCACGCTCAGCTGAGCCTCCGCACGGGCCGGTGTCACGGCTGACTGGTCGGTCAGCCGTGACACCCGCCGTACGGCAGGTGACTCCTGTCACAACTCCGTGGTCCGGCAGGGAAATCGGTGTCCGAATTGCCGAGACGGAATTTGCGAACCGCCGATCTCTTGTTACCGTTCCAGTAGCCCGGTTGCTGGTGCATCCCCCGTCGCCAGCAACCGGGCCTTTCCATGCCCGCGCCCGCCTGCCCGGTCGCGCCCGCACCGGCACCCTCTCGTCGCCGAGTGCCAACTCCCTTGATTCTGTCAGGAGTTGCTGCCCGAGCGGAGCAGCAGCGCCCCCTGCCCGCCGTGCGCGGCGAACTCGGTGACGGCCGTGTAGGCGTCCGGTACGCCCCGGCTGTGCTCACGCGGGGTCTCACAGGTGGCGGGCTCGTCGTCGGCTCCGGTGACGCAGCGCATCTGCACGGTCCGGCCGCCCGGCCCCATCAGGCTCAGCAGGGAGTCCAGCGACTCTCCGGTGGCGTTGCGGTAGTAGGTGCGCGCCCAGGTGTCCTCGCCCTGCGTGAGCACACAGGTCTGCGCCTCGATGCCGTCGGGCGAGGTCAGCTCGGGGCCGCAGCGGGTGGCGGTGGCGAGGCCGAGGCCGAGCAGGAGGGGGGAGCGGCGGGCGGTGTCCGGCAGGGACTTGGCGTCCCCGCGGGGAGCGGCGGGTCCGGCGGCCCGGCCGGCATCCCCCACCTGGCCCGCGGACGCCACGGTCAGCGGCAGTGCGACCACCACCGCCACGACGCCCGCGAGGGCGAGCAGACGAAGCCTTCGGGGGTCCCGCCGGCCGCGGGGCGGCTGGGGGGCACTGTGGCGGCCGGAGTGACGCAGCATGTGCGGAAGATAACGAGCCCGCGCGGCTCGCCCGCCCCTCCGCGCCGGACACCCCCTACAACTCGGGCGCGCTCACACCCGTACGAGTGAGGGCGTCGACCACCGCGTCCACCACGGCCTCCACGTCCGGCACCCAGGGCGAGGCCGAGCCGGGCAGCGGGGCCCGCTCCCAGCGGACGGCGCCCTGACCCGTCTCGGACGGGGGCAGGGCGAGATAGCCGCCCTCGCCGTGGAAGCGCAGGGAGCCGGGGACGAAGTCCTTGGCGTAGAGCAGCTCGCCGAGCTGCTCCATGGAGTAGGGCTGCACGAGCAGCGCCCAGCGGGTCGGCGCGGCGATCACCGGGCCCAGCCGCATGCCGCGCCGGTCGAGCAGGGCGAGGGCGCGGGAGGCGGCGAGCGCCGGCAGGCTCACCGCGCAGGGTGCCGTGCCGCCCGTGGCCAGGACGATCGGGGCGGCGGGCCGGTTGGTCCACCACCAGCGCACCATGCGCGCGTCGGTGGTGGCCGCGAGCAGGCCGGGGTCGAAGGGGTGCGCACCGGGCACCGCGCACTCCGGGTCGGGGCAGGCGCAGCGGGCCCGCCCCTGCGGGTCCGGTGCCACACCCGGAAGCACCGGCCACTGCCACTCCGTGGCGAAGGTCAGGGCCGCGCTGATCAGCTCGGGCTTCCCGTCGTTCCGCCTGGACAGAAGCCTGCGTCGCCTTCCGAGGATCTCGCGCATGAGCGCTCGTTCCTTTCCGTTGCACCGCTGGCAACACCGTGGGCTACATCACACCATGTGTCGATCACTTCACTGTGCGTACCTGATGGCGCATCACACCCCTGCGCACGGCAGGGGGAACCCCAGGGGGTCGAGCGTTGGCCGCGTCCGTAGTGCGTCTCTTCAAAAGCACGGATGCGGCATGGGGGTGGCGAAGTCTGGCGTTTTGCCGTCGCGCGTGTTTCTCTCCGCCTCCGCCACGGGAGGATGGGGCTCGGCCGTCGGTGGTTATGACGCCCGGGTCCGTCGCCAGGTTCCGGGTGGTCCCCAACCACCCCTGGCCTTCTCCGAGTACGTACCCATCACGACCGCTGTGACGCTCTGTGGAGCTAGGCCAGTCGACCGCAATGAACCGATACCTGAGGCAGTTTTGAGCCAACTTGGCAGTAACGCAAGAGGTTCGGGAAAAACCCTCGTCCGCACCATGGACACCAGGAATCCCCGCAGGACAATGCTGGACATCCCCTCACGAGTGCGTGTACATGTGGAGACACTGCTAGCGGCGCAGAATGACATGGGGGTTTGCGATGCTTCTGGGCACTACGCACCGGTCTGAGAGCCGGACGCCATGAACGCCCCGCACTCCGCGAAAGTGGCCGGAATCGATCCGACGGTTCCCACGCCCGCACACACTGTCGCGCCCGCCTCCGCCGGCACCGGTTGCGCCTCCGTCCCCGCCCCCCACCCGCCCGCCCCCGGTGCCCTCCTCCAGGACCGGCTGGCCGGCTGGGTCTCCGATCTCACGACCCTCCACGAACTCACCGAACGCCTCGCCCGCACCCACGCGGTCGACGCCGCCCTCCAGGAACTGCTGCGCGCCGGTGCCGCCCTGGTGGGCGCCCGCCGCGGCCTGGTCGTCCTGGAGCCCGCCGACGGTCTCGGTCCCCGCACCAGCCTCGGGCTCGGTCTCGACCGCGCCGATCTCGGCCACATCGAGACCGTGCCGCGCGGCGCGCTGCCGTACGACACCGGCGGCACCGCCGAGACGGTCCACTCCGACCTGCTCGCCGAGGACGGCCTCGACCCCCGCCACCGCGAGGTGGCCGCGCGCCTCGGCTACGCCGCCAGCTACGCCCTCCCCCTCGCCACCGACTCCGCGGGCCGCCTCGGCGCCGCCGTCTGGCTCTACGACGAACCGGCCGAGCCCGACGAGCGCCGGCGCCACCTCGCCGGCCTGTACGTCCGGCACGCCACCGAACACCTGGCGCTGCTGCTGGAGGTGGAACGCACGCGCGCGTGCGTGGCGACCGTCACCGAGGAACTGCTGCCCTCCCGGCTGCCCCGGGTGGCCGGCGTCCAGCTCGCCGCCCGGCACCGCACCGGACCGCGCGGCGGCGGCGACTGGTACGACGCACTGCCGCTGCCCGACGCCGCGCTCGGCCTCTCCGTCGGCTCGGTCACCGGCTCCGGGCCGAGCGCCGTGGCCGCCATGGGCCGGCTGCGTGCCTCCCTGCGCGCGTACGCCGTGATGGAGGGCGAGGACCCGGTCGCCGTCCTGTCCGACCTGGAGCTGCTGCTGCGGCTGACCGAGCCCGCCCGCTCGGCCACCGCGCTGTTCGCCTACTGCGAGCCCGCCCTGCGCAAGATCACCCTGGCCGGTGCCGGGCACAGCCCGCCGCTGCTGATCGGCGAGCGGCGCACCGAGTTCGCCGAGACCTCCGTCTCCGCGCCGCTCGGCATGCTCGCCTGCTGGGAGGCGCCCAGCGTGGAGGTCCAGGCGGAGGCCGGGGAGACGGTCCTGCTCTACACCGACGGGCTGCTGCACCGCACCGGCGACCCCATGGACCGCGCCTTCGCCCGGCTGCACGCCGCCGCCGCGAGCGTCCCGCGCGCGGTGCGGCACGATCCGGGAGCCGTCGCCGACCATGTGCTGCGCACGGTCCTGCCCGACGGCCTGGACACGGCCGACAGCGAGGAGGACGTGGTGCTGCTCGCGGCCCGTTTCGACTGAGCGGGGGCCGCGCCCGCTGGCATGACCGGGCATAACAGGTCATCCGACCCACACCCGTCCTCGGTACGACCGTACGATGATGGAGGTCCCCGCTCGGCCACAAGCAGGAGCGTCGCGGGCCCCGGGGGAGATCACAAGGCGTATCGAGGAGGATCACGTGTCCGACGAGCTCAACCCGGCCGTCCCCGACTCCGCTACCGCGGAGGGCCCGGAGACCGAGTCCGAGGAGACCGTCAAGCAGCGGAAGAACGGCCTGTACCCGGGCGTCTCCGACGAGCTGGCCGAGAACATGAAGTCCGGCTGGGCCGACACGGAGCTGCGGGACCTGGCACCGATCGAGCAGGCCGGGCACACCGCGCGCCGCCGCGCCGCCCTCTCCGCCCGCTTCCCCGGCGAGCGCCTGGTGATCCCGGCGGGCAACCTGAAGACCCGCTCGAACGACACCGAGTACGCCTTCCGCGCCTCGGTCGAGTACGCCTACCTCACCGGCAACCAGACCGAGGACGGCGTCCTGGTCCTGGAGCCCAAGGGTGAGGGCCACGAGGCGACCGTCTACCTGCTGCCCCGCTCCGACCGCGAGAACGGCGAGTTCTGGCTCTCCGGCCAGGGCGAGCTGTGGGTCGGCCGCCGCCACTCCCTCACGGAGTCCGAGGCGCTGTACGGCATCCCCGCCGCCGATGTGCGCGAGCTGGCCGACAAGCTCCGCGAGGCCACCGGCCCGGTCCGCGTGGTGCGCGGCCACGACGCCGGCATCGAGGCGGCCCTGACCGACAAGGTCACCGCCGAGCGCGACGAGGAGCTGCGCGTCTTCCTCTCCGAGGCCCGTCTGGTCAAGGACGAGTTCGAGATCGGCGAGCTGCAGAAGGCCGTCGACTCGACCGTGCGCGGCTTCGAGGACGTCGTGAAGGTCCTCGACAAGGCCGAGGCCACCTCCGAGCGCTACATCGAGGGCACCTTCTTCCTCCGCGCGCGCGTCGAGGGCAACGACGTCGGCTACGGTTCCATCTGCGCCGCCGGCCCGCACGCCTGCACCCTGCACTGGGTCCGCAACGACGGCCCGGTCCGCTCCGGCGACCTGCTGCTGCTCGACGCCGGCGTGGAGACGCACACCCTGTACACGGCCGACGTCACGCGCACGCTGCCGGTCAACGGCACGTACAGCGAGATCCAGAAGAAGATCTACGACGCCGTGTACGAGGCCCAGGAGGCCGGTATCGCGGCCGTGCAGCCGGGCGCCAAGTACCGCGACTTCCACGACGCCGCCCAGCGCGTGCTCGCCGAGAAGCTCGTCGAGTGGGGCCTGGTCGAGGGCCCGGTCGAGCGCGTCCTGGAGCTGGGCCTCCAGCGCCGCTGGACCCTGCACGGCACCGGCCACATGCTCGGCATGGACGTCCACGACTGCGCCGCGGCGCGGACCGAGACCTACGTCGAGGGCACGCTGGAGCCGGGCATGGTGCTCACCGTCGAGCCGGGCCTGTACTTCCAGGCCGACGACCTGACGGTCCCCGAGGAGTACCGGGGCATCGGCGTCCGGATCGAGGACGACATCCTCGTCACCGAGGACGGCAACCGGAACCTCTCCGACGGGCTGCCGCGCCGGTCCGACGAGGTCGAGGCGTGGATGGCGTCGCTCAAGGGCTGACTCGAAGGTCGACAAGACCTCGAAGGCCGATAAGACCAGGCCGATAAGACAAGGCCGATAAGACACTGATGGCCGGGCACCGGGAAGGTGCCCGGCCATCGGCGCGTGCGTACACGCGCGAAGGCTTCACGTGCCTAGGGGGAGGGTGTTCGTGGACGACTTCTGGTCCGGTGTGGGTGCCGATCTGCATCTCGAACCCGACGCGGCGGACGGGCGCCGGGTCGGTCTGGAGCGGGCCCTCAGGGACGCCGTGCGCGACGGGCGGCTGTGCCCCGGCACCCGGCTGCCCGCCACCCGCCGGCTCGCGGCCGACCTCGGCATCTCGCGGGGCACGGCCAAGGCGGCGTACGACCAGCTGGTCGCCGAGGGGTACCTGACGGCCCGGCAGGGCTCGGGCACCCGGGTCGCGGAGCTGCCCGTCGTACAGGAGGACGAGCCGGGCACGGCCGCACGCGCGCGTGCGCCGCGTTTCGACCTGCGCCCCGGCAGCCCGGACGTCGGCGCGTTCCCCGCGGCGGCCTGGCTTCGCGCGCTGCGGCGCGCCATCGCGACGGCCCCCTCCCTGGCGTACGACTACGGCGACCCCCGCGGCCGGATCGAGCTGCGCACCGCGCTCTCCGGCTACCTGGGCCGGGCCCGCGGAGTGCTCGCGCCGCCGGAGCGGATCGTCGTCACCTCCGGATACGTGCAGGGCCTGGCCCTGCTCACGCGGGTGCTGGACGGCGCCGCCGTCGCCATGGAGGACCCGGGGCTGCCCTTCCACCGGGAGGTGGTGCGGCGCAACGGCGGAACGGTCCTGCCGGTCCCGGTCGACTCCCGCGGGGCACGCCCCGGAGAACTGGGCGAGGCGGCGGCCGTGGTGGTCACCCCGGCCCACCAGTACCCGACCGGGGTGACGCTGCACCCCGAGCGACGCCGGGCGCTCACCGACTGGGCACGCGCGCGGGGCGGGCTGATCGTCGAGGACGACTACGACGGCGAGTTCCGCTACGACCGGCAGCCGGTGGGCGCCCTCCAGGGCATGGCCCCGGGCCACGTCGTCTACCTGGGCACCGCCTCCAAGACGCTCGGCCCCGCGCTCCGCCTCGGCTGGATGGTGCTGCCTCCGCAGCTGGTCGACGCGGTCGCCGACGCCAAGCTGCACAGCGATCACCACACCGAGACCATCGGCCAGCTCGCGCTCGCCGAGCTGATCGACGCTCACGCCTACGACCGCCATGTGCGCGCGTGCCGGCTGCGCTACCGGCGGCGCCGGGACCGGCTGCTGGAACGGCTGGGGGCGGGGCGCGGCGTGCGCGGGATCGCGGCCGGGCTGCACGCGCTGGTCGAGGTGGCGGACGAGAGGGAGGTGCTGGCCCGCGCGGAGGCGGAGGGCCTGGCGCTGGGCGCCCTCGGCGAGCACTGGCACGTGCCGGGCACCGGCCGGCCGCAGGGCCTGGTCGTCGGCTACGGCACGCCCCGGGAGCGGGCCTACCCGGAGGCGCTGGAGGTACTGGCGAAGGTGCTGGAGACAGCCGGCTGAGCCGGTCAGCCGGCGGCCGGGGACGCGTGGTCGTCGGCCTTGATGTCGAAGTTCACCTGGCCGTTCTCGACCGAGGTCACCTTGACCGTCACCCCCAGCGTGCTGCCGTCGTCGGCGGTGAGCGTGCAGCGGGTGGTGGTGCCGACCTTGCCGGGGAGGTCCTCGGGGCAGGCGACCCGCGGCTTCGGCTGCCCCGTGGTGGCGGCGAGCTTCGCGGCGACGGTGTCGGCCAGTCTGTCCGCCGACAGCTCGGGCGTGGACTTCCCGACCTCGACCGAGGCGGAGCAGCCGGCGAGCAGCAGGCCGGCCGTGAGGACCGGCAGGGCCGTGGACCACCGGGTTGCGGGTATGCGGCCGAGGGGCGCGCGGGTGTCGGGCACGGTGGACTCCGGTCGGGGCGGGTCAGGACGGGGAAGGACCCCGGAGCCTACTCGCCGAAGCCGCCCCGGCGCTCCGTGATGCCCTCCTGACCTCGACTTCTTCGCCCTCCTTGCAGAACATCTCCACCGGCGGGCAGCGCCTCGGGGAAGCCCGCGCACCCGTCGCGGGCGTGCCGCCGGTCACCGCGGCACCCGCGGGCGCTCGCTACGCCGTGAGCAGCGACGGGTCCTTCTTCCACTTGAGCGTCTTGTCGAAGCTGACCACCGTCCCGCCTCGGCCGGGCTTGGCCCCGATGTGGACGTGGTCGGCGAGTTCCCGGATCAGAAAGAGGCCGCGTCCGTGCTCGGCGTCCGGTCCGGCGGGCCGCGGCTCCTGGCCGCGCGCGAGACCGGGGCCGGAATCGGCCACTTCGATACGGCACTTCTCGCCGTCCAGGTACGCGGTCACCCGGTACGCCTCCGAGACGCCCGACGTGGCGTTGCCGCCGTGCTCGACGGCGTTCGCGCAGGCTTCGCTCAGGGCCACCGACAGGTCGTACGAGATCTCCGGGTCGACGCCCGCGGTCTCCATCGTGCCGAGCAGCAGCCGCCTCGCGAGCGGCACACTCGCGGCCTCGCGCCGCAGATGGAGTGACCACCAGATGCTCATGCTCCAGCCTCCTGGCCGCGGCTCGACATACCGTTACCTATTGCCGCCCGTAGGCGGCCGTAAGCACTCCGTTGGCGTGACTCCCCCCATACGGCCGATGTGCCGGGGGAGGAATCGGTGTATGAGGGGCGACGCAGACGACCTGCCGTATGCCAGGGGCGGGGGCAGTGCGATGATGAGCGCGCCATGACTGCCCCCCACCCGCGCACGGCGCGTCCCGGAGCCGGGCTCCGGATTCTGCGGGCCGCGGTGTTCGCCGCGGTCTGCGTCGCGCTGGCCGCGTGCGGGCACACTCTGGCCTCCTGCGCGTCGGTTCCGCTGTGGACCCTCGGCGCGGGGTTCCTGGGCTGTCTGCTGCTCGTCGTACCGCTCGCCGGGCGCGCCCGCTCGCTGCCCGGCATCGCCGCGCTCCTCGCCCTCGGCCAGACCGTGCTGCACACGCTGTTCGGGCTGGGGCACGCGAGCGTGACGGCGTCCGGCGGCATGTCGATGGCGTCGATGCCCGCCACCGGTACCGCCGGTGCCCCCGGGTCCGCGGGCGCGGCGCTGAGCGACAGCGCGCTGGTCGAGCAGGCCACCCGGCTGGTGTGCGGGTCGGCCCCGGCGTCCCTCACCCCGGGGCACGCTTTCCGTCTGCTGCTCGACGCGCGTCTCATAGACCGCTCCGGCCGGCCGACGGCCGGCCTGGGCGCCCTCCAGCACGCGCACGACGCCACCGGCGCCTCGACCGGCCTGCTGCCCTCGCTGCCGATGCTGCTCGGCCATGTGCTCGCGGCCGTGGCCGCCGGCTGGCTGCTGCGCCGCGGGGACCTGGCCGTGCTGCGGCTGCTGACGCTGTCGGCGCACGGAGTCGTGGAGGGGGCGCTCGTACGGTCCCTGCGCGCTGCGCTCGCGCTGACGCGCGCCCTGTGCTCCGGTCTGCTGCCCGCCACCGGGCCCGGCCCCCGCGGCCCGCGCCCCGAGCGGGACGAGGCGCCGGCGCCGCACACCGCCGCACTCCAGCACACGGTGATCAGGCGCGGCCCGCCCGCCGCCTTCGCTCTCGCCGCCTGACGCGACGCGACCGTCACCCCACCGGCCGGTGGAGAGGGGCCGCCGTCGCGCGGCAACGCGCGCGTGCGCCCGCGAACGAGTCGCACGGCCACGCGCACGCGTACCTCTCCCCATCACCGGAACTCTCAGAGTGGAGTGCTCCTGCCATGCAGGCTTCTCGTATCGCCCCGCGCCGTGTCGCCGCCCGTCTCACCGCCGCCGCAGCCGTCGCGGGTACGGCCGTCCTGGCGCTGTCCGCCCCCGCCTTCGCGCATGTCTCCGTGCAGCCGGAGGGCACCGCGGCCAAGGGCGGTTACGCGGTCGTGGACTTCAAGGTTCCCAACGAGCGCGACAACGCCTCGACCACCAGGATCGAGGTCTCCCTCCCGGCCGACCACCCGATCGCCTCGGTGATGCCGCAGCCGGTCCCCGGCTGGAAGGCCGTCGTCACCAAGTCCAAGCTGGACAAGCCGCTCACCATGCACGGCGAGAAGATCGACGAGGCCGTCTCCAAGGTCACCTGGACCGCCGACGGCAAGGGCATCGAACCCGGCTACTTCCAGAAGTTCCCGCTCTCCCTGGGCGCCCTGCCCGAGAACACCGACGAACTGGTCTTCAAGGCGATCCAGACCTACGACAACAAGGAGGTCGTGCGCTGGATCGAGGTGCCGCAGGAGGGCCAGGACGAGCCGGAGAACCCGGCCCCGGTCCTGGAGCTGTCCGCCGCCACCGACGACCACCACGGCACGGCGGCCGCCAAGGACGCCGCCGCCACGGAGGAGAAGACGGAGAAGACGGCCGCCGCCGACGACTCCGGCAGCAACACCGACACCACCGCACGCGTGCTCGGCGTGGTCGGCATCGTCGTGGGCATCGCGGGCGTCGCCTACGGCGTCCTCGCGGGCCGCCGCCGCACCACCGCCTGAGCCCTTCGTTCCGCAGCGCGCACCGGGCGTCGGGCGATCCCGCCGCACGACACCCCGCACGACACCTCGCACGACCCCGGTCCGCGCCGGAGTTCACACATCTGGGACATTTTTCTATGCGCAAGAAGACGTTCGCCGCGGCCGTGCTGCTCGCCGCCGCCACCCTGACCCTGTCCGCCTGCGGCAACGGGGACGACAGCGGGTCGCCGGTCGCCGTGGTCTCGGGCGGGTCGGACGCGAGCAAGGTCGCCACCGTGCTCGACCAGCCGTTCGACAAGCCGGAGCTGGTGCTCACCGACACCCACGGCAAGAAGTACGACCTCCGCAAGGAGACCAAGGGCCACCCCACACTGGTCTACTTCGGCTACACGCACTGCCCCGACATCTGCCCGACGACGATGAGCAACGTCGCCGTCGCCAAGAAGGCGCTGCCCAAGGCCGAGCAGGACGACCTGCGGGTCGTGTTCGTCACCACCGACCCCGGCCGCGACACCCCCGCCGAGCTGGGCAAGTGGCTCAAGGGCATCGACCCCGCCTTCATCGGCCTGACCGGCGACTTCGCCAAGATCCAGGCGGGCGCCCGGTCCCTCGGCATCTCCGTGGAGCCGACGACGAAGGACAAGAACGGCAAGCTGGTCTCGGTGCACGGCACCCAGGTCATCGCCTTCTCCCCGAAGACCGACGCCGGTTACGTCCTCTACAGCGAGGCCGCCACCGTCGACGACTACACCAAGGACCTGCCCAAGCTCGTCGAGGGAGCCAACCCGTGAGGCGTCGTGCCGTCCTGACCTCGGGCGCGCTCACCGGTGCGCTCGCCCTCACGGGCTGCTCGGGCTCCGGTGCGCAGTCCGGACAGGACAAGGCGGATCTCTCCGTCAGCTCCCCCTACATGCCCCAGCCCGTCTCCTCCGACATGGCGGCCGGCTTCCTGACGATCACCAACAAGGGCGGGGCCGGCGACAGGCTGACCTCGGTCACCAGCGACCTGGCCGGCCAGATCACCATGCACAGCACCGTCGGCGGGGCCATGGCGGAGAAGCCCGCCTTCGCCATACCGGCCCACGGCCGGCTCGTCTTCAGAAGCGGTGGCAACCATCTGATGTTCGAGCAGCTGAAGCGGGCGCCGAAGCAGGGACAGACGGTCACCGTGAAGCTCACCTTCGCCGAATCCGGATCCCTCACCGTCGAGATGCCGGTGGAGTCCGCCACGTACAACCCGTCGACCGGCCACTGAGGGAGGGACCACCGTGACCCGGACCATCACCCCCCGCCTGCGGACCCTGGTGCTGCTGTGCCTGGCCGTCCTGGGCGCGCTGCTGGCGGGCGCCGGGCCGGCCTCCGCCCATGCGGCGCTGACCGGCAGCGACCCCGCCCAGGGGGTGGTGGCCGACAAGGCGCCCACCCAGGTGTCGCTCACCTTCTCGGAGAAGGTCGCGATGAGCGACGACTCCGTGCGCGTCCTCGACCCCAGGGGCAAGCCGGTCCAGACGGGCAGCCCCGCCAACGTGAGCGGCACGACGTACGCCGTGAAGCTCAAGAGCGGCCTGGCCAAGGGCACCTACACCGTCACCTACCAGGTCGTCTCGGCGGACAGCCATCCCGTCGCCGGCGCCTACACCTTCTCCATCGGGGCACCCTCACAGACCGTCGTCTCCGGCACCGGCCCCGCCGCGGGCGGCGGAGTGGTGGGCGGGCTCTACGCCTTCGGCCGCTATGCGTCGTACGCCGGGTTCATCGTGCTCGCCGGCGGCGCGGCCTTCGTGCTCGCCTGCTGGCAGCGCGGCGCGGGCGTACGGGCCCTGCAACGGCTGGTCGTGGGCGGCTGGGTGACGCTGGCCGCGGCCACCCTGTGGCTGCTGCTCCTGCGCGGCGCGTACACCACCTCGGGGAAGTTCGCCGACGTCTTCGACCTCGACCTGCTCGGCCAGGTGCTCCAGACCAAGACGGGGGCCGCGCTGGTCTCCCGGCTGCTGCTGCTCGCCGCCGCCGCCCTGTTCGTCGCCGTCCTCTTCGGCGCCTACACCCGGCGGGAGGACGACGCGGAGAGGCGCGACCTGACCTTCGGGCTCGCGGTCGGCGGGGTGGTCGTCGCGGCCGGGCTCGCGTCCAGCTGGGCCATGGCCGAGCACGCCTCCACCGGACTCCAGCCCGGCCTCGCCATGCCGGTCGACGTGGTCCATCTGCTGGCCGTCGCCGCCTGGCTGGGCGGCCTCACCGCACTGCTCGTCGCCCTGTACCGGGCGCCCGCCGACACCCCGGTCGAGGCCGCCGCCGTCCGGCGTTTCTCCCGGGTGGCCTTCGGTTCCGTCCTCGCGCTGGTCGCCACCGGCGTCTACCAGTCCTGGCGGCAGCTCGGCTCCTGGTCGGCCTTCACCGACACCCGCTACGGGCAGCTGCTGCTGGTCAAGATCGGGCTGGTGGCGGCACTGGTCGGCATCGCGGCCGTGTCCCGGCGCTGGACGGGACGGCTCACCGACCCCGTCGCCCGCACCGGGAAGGCGAGGAAGGCCCGAGCGGAGAAGGGCCGGACCCAGGCCGGGAACGCCGCCGGAGCCGAGCCGGGCCGGGCCGAGAAGGAGCAGGTCCCAGCCGCGAAGGCGACCGGCAAGGGGAGCGCCGGAGGCAAGGGCGGCGCCGCGGACAAGGACACCGGCGCCGGCGCCGCCGACTCCCGGCGTGCCGCCCAGCTCGCCCGGCAGCGCGCGGCCACCGACGCCGCCCGGCAGAAGCGGCTGCGGGACGCCGACCCGAACCGCTTCGGACTGCGCCGTTCGGTGCTCGCCGAGGCCGGTGTCGCCCTCGTCCTGCTGGCCGTCACCACCGCGCTCACCCAGACCGAACCGGGCCGCACCGAGCAGGAGGCCAAGGCGGCCACCTCCCGGTCGGCCGGTACCGGCACCTCGGCGACGTCCGGCGCGCTCACCCTGGACATGCCGTTCGACACCGGCGGCACCGACGGCAAGGGCGTCGTCAGCATCGATCTCGACCCCGCGGGCGTCGGCGCCAACGAGATGCACGTCTACGTCCAGCGGCCCAACGGCCGGGCCTTCGACGTCCCCGAGGTGAAGGTCTCCTTCACCCAGGAGGCGAAGAAGATCGGCCCGCTGCCCGTGAACCCCGACCACATCACCACCGGCCACTGGTCGGCGAGCGGAGTGCAGATCCCCATGGCCGGCGACTGGAAGATCGCCGTCACGGTCCGCACCTCCGACATCGACCAGGTGACCGTCTCCAAGAACGCGCAGATCGGCTGAACCCCACCATGCCCGACCAGTCCATCCTTCAGGCCCGTACGCCCGACGCGCCGGTGGCGCAGCCCGTGTCCGGCCCGAGCGGCATCTCCCGGCGCGCCCTCCTCGGCACCGCCGGCGCCACCGGTCTCGTGCTCGGCGCGGCAGGCGGGGCCGTGGGATACGCCGCCGCGCCCGCCGAGGCGACTCCGCTCACCTCCGTCGGGGCCGGCCGGGCGATGTTTCACGGGAAACATCAGCCGGGCATCACCGAGGGTCTCCAGGCGAGCGGGCATCTGATCGCCTTCGACCTGGCGGCGGGCGCGGGCCGCAAGGAGGCGGCGGCCCTGCTGCGCCGCTGGTCGACGACGGCCGAACGGCTGATGGCGGGCGAGTCCGCACCCCACGACGACACCGGCGTGGCCCGGGACGCCGGGCCGTCCTCGCTGACCGTCACCTTCGGCTTCGGGCACAGCTTCTTCGGCAGGACCGGGCTGGAGAAGCAGCGGCCCGGCGCGCTCGACCCGCTGCCGGACTTCTCCTCCGACCAGCTCGACAAGGCCCGCAGCGACGGCGACCTCTGGGTGCAGATCGGCGCGGACGACGCCCTGGTCGCCTTCCACGCCCTGCGCGCGATCCAGAAGGACGCCGGCTCGGCCGCACGGGTGCGCTGGCAGATGAACGGCTTCAACCGCAGTCCGGGCGCCACCGCCCGGCCCATGACGGCCCGCAACCTCATGGGCCAGCTCGACGGCACCCGCAACCCGAAGCCGGCCGAGTCCGACTTCGACCGGCGGATCTTCGTGCCCGCCTCGGGCGAGCCCACGTGGATGGCGGGCGGCTCCTACGCCGTCGTCCGCCGGATCCGCATGCTCCTGGACGACTGGGAGAAGCTCTCCCTCTCCGCCCAGGAGCAGGTCATCGGACGCCGCAAGGCGAACGGCGCGCCGCTGTCCGGCGGCGACGAGACGACCCCGATGGACCTGGAGAAGACCGACGCCAAGGGCGGCTACGTCGTCCCGGCCAACGCGCACGCCCGGATCACCCGGCCCGACCGCAACGGCGGGGCGGCCATGCTGCGGCGCCCCTTCTCCTACCACGACGGCATCGACGCGGACGGCACGCCCGATGCCGGTCTGCTGTTCATCTGCTGGCAGGCGGACCCGCTGCGCGGCTTCGTACCGGTACAGCGCAAGCTCGACCGGGGCGACGCGCTGTCGAAGTACATCCGGCACGAGACGAGCGGCCTGTTCGCGGTGCCCGGCGGCGCGGCGAAGGGCGAATACGTGGGACAGCGGCTGCTGGAGGGGTGAACCGCCTTCAAACCACACGGTCGAGTGGCATTCGTGAGACACATGCGACGGGCCTCCCCGCGGCCATTAGGGTGAGGACATGCCAGCGAGCTATGCCTATCTCGGCCCGGAGGGCACCTTCACGGAGGTCGCCCTGCGCACGCTTCCGGAGGCGGCCACCCGGGAGCTGATCCCGTACGTGTCGGTGCAGTCCGCGCTGGACGCGGTCCGGGCCGGTGAGGCCGAGGCCGCGTTCGTGCCGATCGAGAACTCCGTCGAGGGCGGCATCACCACCACCCTGGACGAGCTGGTCGCGGGCGAGCCCCTGACCATCTACCGCGAAGTGCTGCTGTCGATCACCTTCGCGCTGCTGGTCCGGCCCGGCACCGCGCTCGCGGACATCAAGACCGTCTCCGCCCACCCCGCGGCCCAGCCCCAGGTGCGCAACTGGCTGCGCACCCACCTCCCGGACGCCGTCTGGGAGTCGGCCGCCTCGAACGCGGACGCCGCCCGCCTGGTCCAGGAGGGCCGCTACGACGCCGCCTTCGCGGGCGAGTTCGCCGCCGCCCGGTACGGCCTCGAAGCGCTGGAGACCGGCATCCACGACGCGGAGAACGCGCAGACCCGCTTCGTGCTGGTCGGCCGTCCGGCGAGGCCGGCCGCGCCCACCGGCGCCGACAAGACCTCGGTGGTGCTGTGGCAGCGGGACGACCACCCCGGCGCCCTGCGCGACCTGCTCGGCGAGTTCGCCTCACGCGGCATCAACCTCATGCTGCTCCAGTCCCGGCCGACCGGCGCCGGCATCGGCAATTACTGCTTCTGCATCGACGCCGAGGGCCACATCGCCGACCGGCGGATGGCGGAGGCCCTGATGGGGCTGCGGCGGATCTGTCTCCAGGTGCGCTTCCTCGGTTCCTATCCGCGTGCGGACATCACGCCGGGCGAGGCCCGTCCGAAGCTCCCGGGGACGTCGGACGAGGAGTTCATGGCGGCGGCCGACTGGGTGGCGCGCTGCCAGGACGGCCGGTTCTGACCAGCCGACCCCTTTCGGTCGTACCTGCATACGAACGTTATCCACAGGAGTTATCCACAGGTTCCCTTCTCGACCTGGGGACAAGTCGACAGGGTGGGGCCATCGGGTCGACAAATCGCCCTGGAGCCCCCGATCGTGGCCATCAACCGGCGGGTCACCCTTCGTCCACCCGTTTCCTTTGGTTCATCTTTTGGGGCGACCGTTTTCCACCCGAAAGTGGGTGTCGACGGGGTTTGACCCGGGAATTCTTCAGTCGCTTCACGCTTTCCGGAGTGATCAATTCCGAAGTCCACAGACCTTCCACACAGCCTGTGGATAACTCTCGGAGAGGTGTGGATCCCTGTGGACAACCCGACTGCCAAATCCCGTTCTCCACAAGGAAATCCGGTCAACCGGCCGTCCGGCCCGTGCCCCGTCCCAGGGAGTGAGACACTTTTCCCTTGACGCTCGGCGCGACGCGCGGCTTGATGCGGGGAACACGTTCGGCAATTAGCGCATAGCGGAACGTAAGCCGCGAATCAGGAGCCCCCGGAATAGTGATTCGTGAGCCGCTGTCGCGCACCGGTAGCCTTGGCCTCGTGATTGACCTTCGCCTGCTCCGTGAGGACCCCGACCGTGTGCGCGCGTCCCAGCGCGCCCGTGGAGAGGACGTCGCGCTCGTCGACTCCCTCCTGTCTGCCGACGAGCGGCGCAGGTCCTCCGGCGTCCGCTTCGACGAGCTGCGCGCCGAGCAGAAGCAGCTCGGCAAGCTCATCCCCAAGGCCACCGGTGACGAGAAGGCCGAGCTGCTCAAGCGCGCCGAGCAGCTGAAGAGCGACGTGAAGGCCGCCGACGCCGAGCGCGACGCGGCCGACGCCGAGACCCAGCAGCTGCTGCTCCGGCTCGGCAACCTCGTCCACCCCGACGTGCCCGTCGGCGGCGAGGAGGACTTCGTCACGCTGGAGACGCACGGCACGATCCGCGACTTCGGTGCCGAGGGCTTCGACCCCAGGGACCACCTGGAGCTGGGCCAGCTGCTCGGCGCGATCGACGTCGAGCGCGGCGCCAAGGTCTCCGGCTCCCGCTTCTACTTCCTCACCGGTGTCGGCGCCCTGCTGGAGCTGGCCCTGGTGAACGCGGCGATCGCGCAGGCCACGGCGGCCGGCTTCACGCCGATGCTGACGCCCGCGCTGGTCCGCCCGCAGTCGATGGCCGGCACCGGCTTCCTCGGCCAGGCCGCGCAGGACGTCTACCACCTCGACAAGGACGACCTGTACCTGGTCGGCACCTCCGAGGTCCCGCTGGCGGCCTACCACATGGACGAGATCATCGACGCCGACAAGCTGCCGCTGCGGTACGCGGGCTTCTCGCCCTGCTTCCGCCGCGAGGCCGGCTCGCACGGCAAGGACACGCGAGGCATCTTCCGCGTGCACCAGTTCGACAAGGTCGAGATGTTCTCCTACGTCGCTCCCGAGGACTCCCGGGCGGAGCACCAGCGCCTGCTGGAGTGGGAGAAGCAGTGGCTGACCTCGCTGGAGCTGCCGTTCCGCGTCATCGACGTCGCCTCCGCCGACCTCGGCTCCTCGGCCGCCCGTAAGTACGACTGCGAGGCGTGGATCCCCACCCAGGGCAAGTACCGCGAGCTGACCTCGACCTCGGACTGCACCGAGTTCCAGTCCCGCCGGCTGTCCATCCGGGTCCGCGACGGCAAGCAGGTCAAGCCGCTGGCCACCCTCAACGGCACGCTCTGCGCCGTACCCCGCACGATCGTGGCGATCCTGGAGAACCACCAGCAGGCCGACGGCTCCGTCCGGGTGCCCGAGGTGCTGCGCCCCTACCTGGGCGGCCGTGAGGTGCTGGAGCCGGTGTCCCGGTGAGCTTCCCGTACGGGCTCATCGCCACCGACCTCGACGGAACGCTGCTGCGCTCCGACGAGTCGATCTCCCCGCGCACCCGTGACGCGCTCGCCGCGGCCACCGCGGCGGGCGCGGCGCACATCGTCGTCACCGGCCGCGCGGTCCCCTGGACCCGGCACATCCTGGACGACCTCGGTTACGAGGGCCTCGCCGTCTGCGGCCAGGGCGCCCAGGTGTACGACGCCGGTGCCCACCGCCTGCTGACCTCCGTCACCCTGGACCGGCAGCTGGCGGGGGTGGCCCTGGCCAAGATCGAGGCCGAGGTGGGCCCGCTGTACCTGGCGGCCAGCCGGGACGGCCTCGACGGCGAGGTGCTGGTGGGCCCGGGGTACGCGGTCACCGGCCGCCTTCCGGCGACTCCGTTCACGGACGCGTCCGACCTCTGGACGGCGCCGCTCAACAAGATCTACATACAGCATCCGACGATGGGCGACGACGAACTGGCGGAGGCCGCCCGGCAGGCCGCCGGCGGTTTCGTCACGGTGGCCATGGCCGGTCAGGGCATCGTCGAACTGCTGCCGCTGGGCCTGTCCAAGGCCACGGGCCTGTCCCTGGCGGCCCGCCGCCTGGGTCTGAAGGCCGCCGACACGATCGCCTTCGGCGACATGCCCAACGACCTCCCGATGTTCGCCTGGGCCTCGCGTGGCGTGGCCATGGCCAACGCCCACGAGGAGCTGAAGGCGGTGGCCGACGAGGTCACCTCCTCGAACGAGGAGGACGGCATCGCGGTGGTCCTGGAGCGGTTGCTGGGCTGACCGCACCGGGCGCCGGGGCCGACCGTGCCGGGCACCCGGGGAGGTTGCTACTCTCGGCGCCCATGCGATCACGCGAGTACGACCTCGACTTCCGCGACCGCTCCTCCCGGATACGCGCCTGGGGCATCGGCCTGCTGGCCGTGGCGGGGCTGCTGTGGACCTGGTGTGCCGTGCTGCTCCTCACACCGTACGAGGCGGAGCGCGGGCCGGACGATCAGAACCCCGCCCAGTGCGAGTCCCGGCTGCTGACGGACCGCGGGACCGCCAACGAGGGTCTCTACGAGGGCGACTACTGCGCGAACGAACGCGACTGGCCGGAGGCGCTGGCGGTCCTCGGCCTGTCCGTCCCGGTGTCCCTGGCCGGCGCGATCCTCTTCACGACGGGCACGGTGAACCGGACGATGAGTTCCCACGTGGAGGCCATGCGGGAGCTGGACAGGATCGCGGACGCCCGCGACGGCCGGGCGGCGTCCACACCGTCGTGAGCGGCCGCCGCCCGGCACACCCCGCGGCGCCGGACGGCCGGACGCCGTCGGCGCCGGGACCCGACCGGTTCATGGTCGCCCACACCATGGTGGTGCCATCTCGACAGTGGTGACGTCTCGCGGAGGATGCACGGATCGAACGTGCGCGGGCTTTTCAGGCCCGACCACGGCTTAGCAAGCCGATGCCTTACCACTCGGCCAATCCTCCGGGTGGGCGGCCCACGCGAGTGCGACATCGCGTGCTCGAAGCGGCCGCCCCGGGCAGTTCCCATGGCTCTACGAAGCGGTGACGATCCACTCCGGAGCCGGCCTCGGACTGCCCTGGCGGGAGACGGGCGTACTGCCGTGCATGGACATCGCCCACCTCCACTCCCAGTTCCTGACGCCGGGACGATCCCGGCGGACGGGGCACGACCACTGTGCCCCGCCACCGCACCGGACGCCACCGAATAAAGGCCGCGCGAAAGGACCGGGCAGCGGCCGCCGGCCGGCGGGCCGGGCGGCGCCCGTTCTACTCCTCGCCGGCCAGCGTCAGCGACCGCAGCTTCTGGCCCGCGTACCAGGTGGCCAGCACGGTGACCGCCACCAGCAGCACGGTGGCCGTCGTCAGCCCCACCTCGGAGGTCACCAGGTCACCGCCGGCGACCTTGTGGGCGACGGCCAGCGACCACTGCTGGACGCTCAGCGTGCGCGCGCCCGGCACCAGCGAGCCGAACAGCGCCTCCCAGACCAGGGCGTAGACGAGCCCGAAGACCACCGCGTGCCGGGAGACCGTGCCCAGCAGCAGGAAGAGCGCCGAGTAGGCGATGGAGGAGACCAGCGCGGCGACCGTGTAGGCGACCGCGATCTGCTGGCCGTTGCCGTTCAGGATCAGGCCCGCGATCATCGTCGGCACCGCCGAGAAGACCATGGTCACGGCGACGGCGACGATGAGCTTGGTGAAGATGATCGCGGGCCGCTTGAGCGGTTTGGACAGCAGGTAGACGACGGAGCCGTCGTCGATCTCCGGGCCGATGGCACCCGTGCCCGCGATGACACCGATGATCGGCACCATGGTGGCGAGCGCGAAGCCGCCGAGCACGTCGGCCGCGGTCTGGTCGTCGGCTCCGGCCAGGGCGCGCACGGCCACGGAGATCACGATCAGCAGCAGCGGGAGCGCGCCGAGGATGAGGGCCCGGCGGCGGCCGAGCAGGGCCCGGTAGGTGAGCCGGGCGACGGTGGGGTCGTACATCTTGGGCCTCCTACGCCGCGACCAGGTACGAGAAGACGGACTCCAGGGACTCGTCGGACGGCGAGACCGTGAGCAGGCGGATGCCGTGGTCCCGGGCGACCTTCGGCAGCAGGGCGGTGAAGCGGCCGAAATCCACGGCCTGGACGCGCAGGGCGCCCTCGGCGTGGTCGACCTCGATGCCGGCCGTCGACGGGTCGGCGATGAGCGCCGCCGCGAGGGCGCGGTCGTCGCTGGAGCGCACCAGGTAGCGGTGCGGGCGGTCGGTCATCAGGCGGCGGATCCTGCGGAAGTCGCCGCTGGCCGCGTGCCGTCCGGCGACGACGACCTCGATGTGCCGGGCGAGCTGCTCGACCTCTTCCAGGATGTGCGAGGAGAACAGGACCGTACGGCCCTCGTCGCCCATCCTGCGCAGCAGCTCCATGAGTTGCATGCGCTGGCGCGGGTCCATGCCGTTGAACGGCTCGTCCAGCAGGAGCAGCGACGGGTCGTGCACGAGGGCGCTCGCCATCTTCACGCGCTGCCGCATGCCCTTGGAGTACGTGGAGATCTTCCGGTCCTGCGCGTACTCCATCTCGACCGTGGCGAGGGCGCGCCGGGCCGCCTTGTCGCCCAGGCCGTGCAACTCGGCGTTGGCGACGACGAACTCGCGGCCGGTGAGGAAGTCGTACATCGCCTCGCGCTCGGGGACGATGCCGATGTGCCGGTAGATCTCCTCGTTGCGCCAGACCGGCTGTCCGTCCAGGGTGACCGTGCCGGTGGAGGGGGCGAGGAAGCCGCCCATCATGTTGATCAGGGTGGACTTCCCGGCGCCGTTGGGGCCGAGCAGACCGGTGACGCCGGGGCCGATGGTCATGGTGATGTCGTTGACGGCGACGACGTTGCCGAACCAGCGGGAGACGTGGTCGATGGAGAGCGTGGTCATCACAGCCCCACCTTCTGGTAGCGGCGGATCAGGAGGCCGTAGCAGGCGGCGATCAGGCCCAGGACGAACAGGACGTAGACCACGCCCTCGCCGCCGGACGGGCCGACCCCGCCGGGGAAGGCGGAGCTGCCGCCGAGGAAGGCGGACTGCACACCGTCGATCAGGGTGATCGGCGAGAACAGGCCGATCCACGGGACGGCGCCGCCGCTGCTCTGGACGTCGGCGATGGCCTGCAAGGTGGAGACCGCGCCGTAGGAGATGGTCAGCACGGCGATCACGGCGGCGATGCCGAAGCCGCGGCGCGGGGTGAAGGCGGCGATCACCAGGCCGATGCCGGCGAAGAGGAGTGAGAGGAGGGCCACGGCGACCAGTCCCTGTGCGAATTCCTTCGTCTGGTGGGTGAAGCCCATCTTGGCCAGCAGCGCGCCCACGTACATCACCAGCAGGGGTGCCGCGGTGAGGACGAACAGCGCGGAGGCGAGCGCGGCGAACTTGGCGCGGACGTAGTCGGCGGTCTCGATGGGCCGCGAGAAGTACAGCGGCACGGTCTTGAAGCGCAGGTCGCGGGAGACGGCCTGGGGTGCCTGGGAGGCAACGTACAGGCTGATCACGGCCTGCATGACGATCGCGTACCGGGTGTAGGACACCGGCAGTTCGTGCGCCTTGGTGGCGACGGCGACGGCGACCATGATGGCGGCGGGCACGCACATCACCGCGAACAGCAGCATCGGCAGCACCTTGGACTTCACCGAGCGGCCGAGGCCGTAGGCGCCGCGCAGGGACTGCGAGTACAGCGAGCGGCGGGCGTACGCGCGGCCGAGGCGGGGGCCGTCGTAGCCGCGGTAGCCGATGTCGTGGATGCGGGTCTGGTCGCCGGCGCGCGAGGCCGGGGAATGCTCAACCGCCATGTCCGACGGCCTCCTTCCGCTCTTCGTCGCCGCTGGTGAACACCTCGGAGATGTGGTGGCGGCGCTGCTCCATGCGGACCAGGCCGAGGCCCAGGTCGGCGACCACGTCCCGGACGAGGTCGTACGTCTCCTCGCCATGGGCGGTCAGCAGCAGGATGTGTCCGGCGCCGGGCAGTCCGCCGGCCTCCGCGTGCGTGTCGACGCCGCGCGTGTGCAGCGCCTCGCGGACCGCGCGGGTGCCGTCGGGATGCGTGTCGCTGTCGGTGACCTCGATCGCGAGGGTGGTCGTGGTCTGGGTGAAGTCCGTGGTGGAGCTGGAGCGCAGGAGTTTGCCGCCGTCGATGACGACGACGTGGTCGCAGGTGCGCTCCAGTTCGCCCAGCAGGTGCGAGGTGACCAGGACCGAGATGCCGAAGTCGCTGTGGATGCGGCGGATCAGGCCGAGCATCTCGTCGCGGCCGACCGGGTCGAGACCGTTGGTCGGCTCGTCCAGGAAGACCAGCTGCGGGTCGTGGACCAGGGCCTGGGCGAGCTTCACCCGCTGCTTCATGCCGGTCGAGTAGCCGCCGATGGGGCGGTAGCGCTCCTCGTACAGACCCACATGGCGCAGCGTGTCGGCGGTGCGCTCACGTGCCGCGGTGGGCGGCAGGCCGGACATGCGGGCCATGTGGACGACGAACTCGGTGGCCGAGACGTCGGGCGGCAGGCAGTCGTGCTCCGGCATGTACCCCACGCGCTCGCGGATGGCGGCGCCCTCGGTGGCGACGTCGAGGCCGAGCACCGCGGCCCGGCCCTCCGTGGCGGGGGACAGCCCCAGCAGGATCTTGATCAGGGTGGACTTGCCGGCGCCGTTGGCTCCGACGAGTCCGGTCACACCGGGCCCGATGTCCACGGACAGCCGGTCGAGCGCGGTCACCCGGGGGAACCGCTTGCTCAGGCTTTCGGTCGCGATCACAGTCACGCCTTCGACGGTAGTGACACGGACCACGTCCGTCGTCAGACCTCAGAGCCGTTTCCTCGTCAGACCCAGGTAGTACGGGACCCTAAGGGGCGCCCACCCAAGGGTGGGGCGGCGAGCCCCGCACGGCCGTCGTCCACAGCCCTCGACCCTCCTATTGACGCCGCCTCTAACAACTGTCACATTCACCAGTGTCAAGTTACGGGCGAGTACGGCGGTCGACGGGACGAGACGACCAGGCGGCGGACGAGTCGTCAGGACGACGGGACGGGGCGGCATGACGACGGCAGTGAAGAGCGGACTCTCCGTGGAGCTGCGGGGGTTCAGGCGGGTGCAGCGCCTCGCCTACGAGTGCGCGGAGGCGGTCGCGGCCCGCCTGGAGCCGGGCGTGACCGAGCGCGAGGCGGCGCGGATGCAGCGGGAGTGGCTGCGCGAGCGCGGGGTGCGGGACTGGTTCCACCTCCCCTTCGCCTGGTTCGGGGACCGAACGGCGTTCGCGAACTTCCGCATCCCCCTTCAGTTCTTCCCCACCGACCGCGCTCTCGCGCCGGGGATGCCGTTCATCCTGGACATGGCTCCGGTCCACGAGGGATACACGGCGGACATCGGCTACTCGGGCTCGCTGGGCGTGAACCCGGTGCAGGACCGGCTGATGGCCGACCTGGAGGCACACCGGGAGCTGATCCTGCGCGAGGTGCGCGAACGGCGCCCGCTGCGCGAGATCTACCAGGACGTGGACCGGCTCATGGTCCGCCAGGGCTACGCCAACCGGCACCGGGCCTACCCCTTCGGGGTGATCGCCCACAAGGTGGACCGGGTGCGGCAGCGCCGCTGGTCACCCCAGCTGTTCGGGTTCGGCACGCAGTCCCTGAAGGGCCTGGCCTCCGACGCCCTGCACGGCCACCGCGAGGGCTGGTCGCCCCTGTGGTCGCCGTACCGCTTCTCGGACCATCCCCCGCAGCCGGGCCTCTGGGCGGTCGAACCGCACCTCGGTTTCCGGGGCACGGGCGCGAAGTTCGAGGAGATCCTCGTGGTCACCGACTCCCGGGACCCCGCGGAGAGCGCGTTCTGGCTGGACGACGATCTGCCGCACGTGCGGCGCTGGGCGGAGGAGAAGTGACCTTGGAAGGCGCGCGTGAGCGCTGGGTGCGGACCGGCGGGGTCGAGCTGTGCGTGGCCGAGCTGGGCGATCCCGGGCAGCCGACGGTGGTGCTGGTGCACGGCTACCCGGACAGCAAGGAGGTGTGGTCGCAGGTCGCGGCCCGCCTCGCCGACCGCTTCCACGTGGTCCTCTACGACGTCCGCGGTCACGGCCGCTCCACCGCTCCCCGGCCGCTGCGCGGGGGTTTCACCCTGGCCAAGCTCACGGACGACTTCCTGGCCGTCGTGGACGAGGTCAGCCCGGACCGGCCGGTGCACCTCGTCGGCCACGACTGGGGCTCGGTGCAGTCCTGGGAATTCGTCACGGCGGGCCGCACGGAGGGCCGTATCGCCTCCTTCACCTCGATCTCCGGGCCGTCCCTCGACCACTTCGGGCACTGGATCGACGCGCGCGTGAAGCGTCCCACGCCCCGCCGGGTGGGCCAGCTCCTCGGCCAGGGCGCCAAGTCCTGGTACGTGTACCTGCTGCACACACCGGCCCTGCCGGAGCTGGCCTGGCGCGGCCCGCTCGGCAAGCGCTGGCCGAAGATCCTGGAGCGGGTCGAGCACGTCCCGGGCGGCGACTACCCGACCTCCTCCCTGCCCTCCGACGCGGCCCACGGCGCCTGGCTGTACCGGGACAACGTCCGCTCCCGGCTGCGCAGGCCGCGCCCGGACGCGTACGCGCACGCACCCGTGCAGCTCATCACGCCCCAGGGCGACGCGTTCCTCTCGGAGCGGCTGTACGACGACCTGGACCGGTGGGTGCCGCAGCTGACCCGGCGCACGCTCCCGGCCGGGCACTGGGTCCCGCGCACCCGGCCCGACCAGGTGGCCGCCTGGATCGAGGAGTTCGCGACGTCCGTGGCGGGCGGCCGTCCCGAGCCGGCCGCCACCGGCCGCCATGCCGACCGGTTCGGCGGGCAGCTGGTGCTGGTCACCGGCGCGGGCAGCGGCATCGGCCGGGCCACGGCGTTCGCGTTCGCGGAGGCCGGCGCGCGGGTGATCGCCGTCGACCGCGACGCCGAGGCCGCGGCCCGCACCGCCGAGCTGTCCCGGCTGGTCGGCGCGCCCGAGGCCTGGGCCGAACCGGCCGACGTCTCCGACGAGCAGGCCATGGAGAAGCTCGCGGAGAAGGTCCATCGCGCGTACGGCGTGCCGGACGTGCTGGTCAACAACGCGGGCATCGGCCTGTCGGGCTCCTTCTTCGCCACGACGACCGACGACTGGCGCAGGGTCCTGGACGTCAACCTCTGGGGTGTCATCCACGGCTGCCGCCTCTTCGGCGCGCGCATGGCCGAGCGCGGCCAGGGCGGCCACATCGTCAACATCGCGTCCGCGGCGGCGTACCAGCCCTCGCGCGCGCTCCCCGCCTACAGCACCTCCAAGGCGGCCGTGCTGATGCTCTCCGAGTGCCTGCGCGCCGAGCTGTCCGGCCAGGGCATCGGCGTCACCGCGGTCTGCCCGGGCATCGTCAACACCGGCATCACCGCCACGGCCCGTTTCGCCGGCGTCGACGAGGCGGAGCAGCAGCGCCGCCGGCAGCGGTCGACCCGGTTGTACGGGCTGCGCAACTACCCACCGGAGAAGGTGGCCGACGCGATCCTGGAGGCGGTGATCCACAACAGGGCGGTGGCGCCGGTGACTCCGGAGGCCCGGGGAGCGCATCTGCTGTCCCGGTTCGCGCCGGGCCTGCTGCGGCGGATCGCCCGGGTGGAACCCAGGTTGTGACGTCGTCGGGGGGAGGTCCGGCCCGGAACGCCTACCGCATCGAGGACCTGGCCCATCACACCAGCACCACGGTCCGGACCATCCGCGCCTACCAGGACCGCGGCCTCCTCCCCCGCCCCGAACGCCGAGGCCGCGCCAACCTCTACTCCGAGGCCCACGTCACCCGGCTCCACCAGATCGCCCACCTCCTGGACCGCGGCTACACCCTGGCTTCGATCAAGGAACTCCTGGACGCCTGGGACACCGGCCGCGGCCTGGCCGGCGTCCTCGGGCTGGTCACCGAGGTCGAGGGGCCGTGGACGGACGAGCAGCCCGACCGCGTCACCCGCGCCGAGCTGGAGGCCCGCTTCGGCGGCGCCCCGGACGAGGACGCCGTGGCCGAGGCGGTGGCCCTCGGTGTGCTGGAACCCGTCGCCGGCAAGCCGGACACGTTCCTGGTGCCGAGCCCCCAAGAGCTCGCGGTGGCCGTGGAGTTGCATGCCGCCGGGGTACCGCTGTCGGCGATCGCCGACCATCTCTGGGAGTTGAGGGCGCAGGTCGAGCACATCGCGGCCCGTTTCCTGGAGTTCACCACCGAGTACGTGTTCGCGCGCTATCTGGACGATCCGGGTCACCGCACGGACGCGCACGCGGCGGAGGCGGCCTCGCTCGTCCGCCGGCTGCGCCCCCTGGCCCAGCAGACCGTCGACGCGGAACTCGCCCGCGCGATGCGTGTGTTGGCCTCCCATCGCCTGCGCACCCACCTCGTGGCGGAGCCGCCGCCCGCGCCCCCCTCCGGCACGCGGAACGTGAGTCTGCCCGCCGAGACGATCGACGCCGTGGAACGGCTGGTTGGCCAGGGGCACGTTTCGGACTTCATCGCTCTGGCCGCCGAACGCGAGGTGCGGGCGCGAGCCTTGGACGATCTTGCCGCATCACCCCATGACCGTACAGGCGTTCACGAAACGCCCTAGAACGCAAGCCGGTTGTCCACAACTTCGCCAATTCCCTTGTGGATAACTACACTTGGTTGTGGATCAAACCTTGGGAGAAAAAAACCTGCGTGACGCGCGTCTCTCCCGCACGCTGGACGCATGGATGAACGACGCACCGTGAAGGTGTCCAAATACCTCTCCCGGCACCTGCGCCACCAGCCCGAACGCATCGGACTCAGACCCGACACCGGCGGCTGGGTGGAGATCGACACGCTGATCGCCGCGGCCACGGACCACGGATTCCGGTTGACGCGCGCGGAGCTGGATCATGTGGTCGCCGTGAACGACAAACAGCGCTTCGTGATCGAGGACGACAGAATCCGCGCCAGCCAGGGACACAGCATCGAGGTCGACCTCGGACTGCCCCCGGCGACCCCGCCGCCGTACCTCTACCACGGGACGGTGGCCCCGCACCTGGACGCGATCCGCGCGGAGGGCCTGCGCCCCATGGCCCGGCACGCCGTCCATCTCTCCGCCGACCGGGAGACCGCCACCCGCGTCGGCGCCCGCCGGGGCCGCCCCGTGGTGCTCACCGTCGACTCCGGCGCCATGCACCGCGACGGCCATGTGTTCCACGTCAGCGCCAACGGCGTCTGGCTGACCCCGGCCGTCCCCCCGCGCTACCTGCGCTTTCCCGGCGCCCGCTGAAGGGCGGCGCCCGGCGGCCGAAAAGCCCCGCGCACCGGGCGAAGGCCCCGCCTGCGGCCGAGAGGTCCCGCACACCGGGCGAAGGCCCCGCCTACGGCCGAAAAGCTCCGCCCAAGCCCCGGAAGGCTCCGCCCAACGGCCGAATGGCTCCCGCCCGGCGGCCCCCCTCACTCCACGGCGCCCGCCGGCCGCGCACGGTGACCGTTTCGCCCGCTGTCAGCCGTGCCGCTTACTCTCGGACGCATGAGTCTGCGTCTGAGCACCGTGATCCTGCCGTACCGCCGCTGGCACGAAGGCGCCCGCGCGGCCTGGGTGCGCGCCGAGCAGCTCGGCTTCCACACGGCGTACACGTACGACCACCTGTCCTGGCGCAGCTTCCGTGACGGCCCCTGGTTCGGCGCGATCCCGACGCTGACGGCCGCCGCGGCGGCGACTGAGCGCCTGCGCCTCGGCACGCTGGTCACGTCGCCGAACTTCCGCCACCCGGTGACCCTCGCCAAGGAGCTGATCTCCCTGGACGACATCTCCGGCGGCCGCGTCACCCTGGGCATCGGCGCGGGCGGCACCGGATTCGACGCCACCGCCCTCGGCCAGGACCCCTGGACCCCGCGCGAGCGTGCCGACCGGTTCGCCGAGTTCGTGCCCCTGCTCGACCGGCTGCTCACCGAGGACACCGTCTCGCACGAGGGCCGGTTCTACTCCGCCCACGAGGCACGGAACATCCCGGGCTGCGTGCAGCGCCCCCGGCTGCCGTTCGCGGTCGCGGCCACCGGCCCGCGCGGCCTCCGGCTCGCCGCGGGGTACGGCCAGGCGTGGGTGACCACCGGTGACCCGAAGCTGTACGAGACCGGCACGCCGGAGCAGTCCGTCGAGGCCCTGCGCGGGCAGATCGGCAAGCTGTCGGAGGCGTGCGAGGCCGCCGGCCGGGACACGGCCGAGCTGGACAAGGTCCTGCTCACCGGTTTCACCCCCGACCGCGGCCGGCCGCTGGAGTCCCTGGACGCCTTCGTGGACTTCGCCGGCCGCCACCAGGAACTGGGCTTCACCGAGATCGTCATCCACTGGCCCATCCCGGACTCCGACTTCGCCGCGGACGAGAAGGTCTTCGAACGGATCGCCATGGAGGCCCTCGCCCAGCTGGCCTGACGCCTTCCCCCGTGCCTCCGTTCCCCGGGCGCCGTGCCTCTCGTCCCGGGGACCGAGGCACGCCTGCCTCGGTCCCCGGGACGCACGCGTGCCTCGGTCGTGGCGTCAGCTGTGTCTCATCTGTGCGGACCGGCGCACGGCCGTGCGCAGACCTGGGCGAGAATGGCCGGGTGACCTCAGCGACCAGACAGCCCGGGACCCCTGCCGCCGCCTCGCCCGCGCGGCTGATCGCCACCGACCTCGACGGCACTCTGCTGCGCGACGACAAGTCCGTCTCACCACGGACCGTCGCCGCACTGGCCGCCGCCGAGGAGGCCGGGATCGAGGTCTTCTTCGTCACCGGCCGGCCGGCCCGCTGGATGGACGTGGTCAGCGACCACGTCCACGGCCACGGCCTGGCGATCTGCGGCAACGGCGCCGCCGTGGTCGACCTGCACGGCGGCCCCGGGGCCCACCGGTTCGTGAAGGTCCGCGAGCTGGCCCGGGAGAACGCCCTGAAGGCCGTGGGGCTGCTGCGCGAGGCCGCACCCGGCACGGTGTACGCGGTCGAGCAGACGTACGGCTTCCACCAGGAGCCGGACTATCCCAAGCTGCACATGGAGATACCCGACAATCTCCTGCCCGCCGAGAAGCTGCTCGCGTCCGACGGCCCGGACGCCGACCAGCCCGTGCTCAAGATCCTCGCCTACCACCCCTCCCTCGACCCCGACGCCTTCCTCACCCTGGCCCGCCTGGCCATCGGCGACCACGCCAACGTCACCCGCTCCAGCCCCAGCGCGCTGCTGGAGCTCAGCGGTCCCGGTGTCTCCAAGGCCAGCACCCTCGCCCTGTGCTGCGCCGAGCGCGGCATCTCGCACGAGGAGGTCGTGGCCTTCGGGGACATGCCCAACGACGTCGAGATGCTGACCTGGGCCGGCCAGTCCTACGCGATGGGCAACGCCCACCCGGACGTCGTCGCCGCCGCGTCGGGCCGTACGGTCGCCAACAACGACGACGGGGTGGCAGTGGTGATCGAGCAACTGCTCGCCGACCGCTTGCCGTAACGCACGCACCGCCGACGCACCGGGACGCGCCGGAACGCACCGCGTCCCGGCACACAGGGCCGCCGCGCGCCCCCGGCACACAGGGCCGCCGCGCACCGCCGGCACACCGGGACACGCCGCATCGCCGGCCCGCCGGAACGCGTTCCGCGCCCCGGTGCAGCGGCCGGAAGCGCACCGCTGTCGCCCTGCGACGCGTCCCGCCCGGCACCGTCTCTCACCCCGCGTCGCGCGGGTACGGCACCTCCCACACCACGGTCGTACCGCCGCCGTCCTCCCCGGTACCCGGGCCGAGCCGGCTGTCCCCGCCGAGGGACTCGGCGCGCCGCTTGAGGTTCCGCAGGCCGCTGCGCCGGCCGCCCTCGGGGATGCCGGCCCCGTCGTCGGCGACGGCCAGCCGTACTCCCGGGCGCCCGTCCGGCAGCGTGGCGGTCGCGTCCACCGTGACGTCGATCCGGGAGGCCCCGGCATGCCGGAAGGCGTTGGACAGCGCCTCCCGCAGGGCCGCGATCAGATTCGTGCCGATGAGATCGCCGACGGCCGTGTCGACGGGCCCCACGATGTGATGCGCGGGCTTGAACCCCAGCGGCACGGCCGCCATGTTGATCTCCCGCAGCACCCGGGTGCGCAACCCCGCAGGCGCCTCGGCGGGCTCCTGCCGCAGCGCGAAGATCGCGGTGCGGATCTCCTGGATGGTGACGTCCAGCTCGGCCACCGCCTTGCCGACGCCCTCGCGCACCTCCGGCACCCGGGACCGCCGCCGCGCGCTCTCCAGCACCAGCCCCGTCGCGAACAGCCGTTGGATGACCAGGTCGTGCAGATCACGGGCGATCCGGTCACGGTCCTCGTACACCGCGAGCCGCTCCCGGTCACGCTGTGCCTCCGCCATCATCAGCGCGAGCGCCGCCTGCGAGGCGAACTGTTCGGCCAGCGTGCACTCGGCCCGGGTGAACGGCCGGCCGCCGCGCGCCCGGGGCGTCACCAGCGTGCCCAGGACCCGGCCGTCGCTCTGCAACGGCACCAGCATCGTCGGGCCGTAGCCGCTCGCGTGCCGCGTGAGCATCCGCGCGTCGGTGGCCGCGTCCGCCACGAACACCACTCGGCCGCCGAGCAGTTCGGCAACGATCTCACTGTCCGCCGGGACGACCGTCCCCAGCAGTCCGGACGGCTCCTGCGGGGCCACGGCGACGACCTCCAGGCCGCCCTCCTCCTCGGGCAGCAGCACGATCCCGGCCGCCGCGCCGGACAGCCGACGGGCCTGTTCCGCGACGACTTGCAGAGCCTCGTCGGCGTCCCCGCCCGACAGCAGGGCCGTGGTGACGGCCACGGACCCGTCGATCCACCGCTCCCGCTGCTTGGCCTCCTCGTACAGCCGGGCGTTGCCGACAGCGATACCGGCCTCGGTGGCCAGCACCCGGACCATCGCCAGATCGCCGTCGTCGAACGTTCCGCCGCCGTGCTTCTCGGCCAGGTACAGATAGCCGAAGATCTCGCCCCGCACCCGGATCGGTACCCCGAGGAAGCCGCCCGCCGGCGGATGGTGCCCGGGGGAGCCGACGGACCGCGGTTCCTCACTCGGATCGGCCGGCGGGACCGGATGCGGCTCGCGATCCGGCTCCGGCTCCGGGGCCCTGATGAGCGCACCGAGCAGGTCCTCGTATCCGTCCGGCAGCCTGCCGATACGGCGGGCGGTCTTCTCGTCCGCGCCGTGGAGGACGAGGTCCGAGAGCCCGTCGCCCTCCTCGGACACCACCCTGATCGCCACGAACCGGGCCCCGGCCAGACCGGCCGCGGTCTCGCAGATGCGGTCCAGCGTGGTGCGCAGCTCCAGCCCACTGCCGACGGACCGCATCGCCTCCAGCAACTGAGGCACCCGCAGGGCGGACCCGGAGGCCGCCCCGCACTCCGAGTCCGCCCGGGGCTCGGGACCGGGACCGGGCACGGTACCGGACTCGGGCGCGGGGTCCGGCTCGGTGCCGGGCTCGGGCGCGGGGTCCGGCTCGGTGCCGGGCTCGGGCGCGGGATCCGGCTCGGTGCCGGGCTCGGGCGCGGGGTCCGGCTCGGTACCGGACTCGGGCGCGGGGTCCGGCTCGGTACCGGGCTCGTGCGCGGGGTCCGGCTCGGTGCCGGGCTCGTGCGCGAGATCCGGCTCGGTGCCGGGCTCGGGAGGGGGAGCGGCGGGCATGATCCGAGCGTAGTTAGTCCCTTTTGCCGGGGAAACTCGACCGAAGCGGCGGGACCACCGAGGCACGCCCAGCGGTTCGCGCTCCAGCCCCCGGGGCGGACCGGGCGCGCTCCCAGCACCCGATGCGCTCCCGTTCGTCACTCCTCACCGAGCGCCCACCAGCGACTCGGTCTCGGCCTCCCGGCGCGCCATCTCCCGCAGCGGTCCCGCCTCGGCGATCAGCCGCTCGTACGGCCCCCGCTGCACCACCCGTCCCGCATCGAGGACGATCACCTCGTCGACCGCGTCGAGACCGGCCAGCCGGTGGGTGATCAGCAGCGTGGTGCGGCCCTCGGTGGCGGCCAGCAGATCGGCGGTCAGCGCGTCGGCCGTCGGCAGGTCCAGGTGCTCGGCCGGCTCGTCCAGGACCAGGACGGGGAAGTCGGCCAGCAGTGCGCGGGCCAGCGCCAGCCGCTGCCGCTGCCCGCCGGACAGGCGCGCCCCGTGCTCGCCGACCAGTGTGTCGAGGCCGTCGGGCAGCGAGTCCACCCAGTCCAGCAACCGGGCCTGGGCCAGTGCTCCGCGCAGGTCGGCCTCGGTGGCGTCCTTCCTGGCCAGCAGCAGGTTCTCGCGCACCGAGCTGTCGAAGAGGTGCGCGTCCTGGGCGCACAGCCCGACGACTCGTCGTACGTCGTCCCCGTCCAGCGCGCACGCGTCCACACCGGCGAGCGTGTACGCGCCGGCCTGCGGATCCAGGAACCGCAGCAGCACCTGCGCGAGGGTCGTCTTGCCGGCACCGGACGGCCCGACGACCGCGACCCGGCGCCCCTGCTCCAGGGTCAGATCCAGCCCGGAGAGCGCCTCCCGCCGCTGTCCCGGATACCGCGCCACCACCCCCTTGACGACCACCGGGAACGGCGAGACGGGCGCCTGCCGGGGCGACTCGGGCTCCCGCACGGGCTCCGGCGCGTCCAGCACCTCGTACACACGCTCCGCGCTGCGCCGCACGCGCTGCCGGTACCGCGCGGCGAGCGGCAGCCCCAGTACGGCCTCGAAGGCGGCCAGCGGGGTCAGTACGACCACGGCCATCGCCACGCCGCTCAGCCGGCCGGCCGACACCGCCTGGGCACCGAACATCGCGGTGACCGTGACGGTCAGCCCGCAGATCAGCGCGGTCAGCCCGTCACCCAGGCCGGTGACGGCCGCGGCGCGGGCGGCGATCCGGGTGAGGGTGCCGTCGGCCCGCCGGACCGCCTGCGTCCGGTGGGGCAGCGCACCGGCGACGGTCAGTTCGGCGGTGCCGGTGAGCAGGTCGGCCACGCGGGTCGCGAGCACTCCCCGGGCGGGCGCCAGCCGCCGCTCGGTCCGCCGGGCCACGGTCGCGGTCAGCAGGGGGACTCCGACGCCGGCCGCGATCAGGCCCGCGGCGAGGGCGGCGCCGGCCTCCGGCAGCAGCCAGGCCGTGAAGCCGACGGAGGCGGCGGAGACGGTGAGGGCGACACCCGCGGGCAGCAGCCAGCGCAGCCAGTAGTCCTGGAACGCGTCCACGTCCGCGACCAGCCGGGTGAGCAGATCACCGCGACGGGCGCCGCGCAGGCCCGCGGGGGCGAGGCGCTCCAGACGCCGGTACACCGCGACCCGGGTGTCGGCCAGCATCCGCAGGACGGCGTCGTGCGACACCAGCCGCTCCGCGTACCGGAAGACGGCCCGCCCGATCCCGAAGGCCCGCGTCGCCGTCACGGCCACCATCAGATACAGCACCGGCGGCTGCTGCGAGGCCCGCGAGATGAGCCAGCCGGAGGTCGCCATCAGCCCGACGGCACTCCCCAACGCCAGGCTCCCGAGCACCAGAGCCCCCACGAGCCGCCCCAGCCGCCCCGAACCAACCCGTCGAACCCGCCCCAACACACGAGCCCCACCCCCACCGACCCGGCCCCCCACCACACCACTCAGCCCACCGAGCCGAGACGTGATCGACTCATTCTCCAGCCCACCGAGCCGAGACGCGATCGGCTCACCCTCCAGCCCACCGAGCCGAGACGCGATCGGCTCACCCTCCAGCCCACCGAGCTCAGCCCCCATCGCCACACCACTCAGCCCACGGGACCGGGACGCAACCGGCGCGCCCTCCGACGCTCCATCCAGCCCACCGACCGCCAACCCCGTCGGCTCGCCATCCAGCCCACCGAGTCGGGTGGCGGGTGGGCGAGGACGGGGGTCCAGGGGGCGGAGCCCCCTGGGGGGCCACATCAGCGCCGGGTTCCGCACAGGCTCGGCCCCCGACAGCCGTACCACCCGGTCGGCCACCCCCAACAACGCCGGCCGGTGCACCACGAGCAACACCGTGCGCCCCGCCGCCAACCTCCGCACAGCCCCCACGACGTCCCCCTCCGTCGCCCCGTCCAACGCAGCCGTCGGCTCATCCAGCAACAGCACAGGCCGGTCCGCAAGAAACGCCCGGGCCAACGCGAGCCGCTGCCGCTGCCCCGCCGACAGCCCGGCCCCGTCCTCCCCCAGCACGGTGTCGAGCCCCTCCGGCAACCCCTCCACGAACTCCAGGGCACCCGCATCCCGCAGGGCCTGCCGCACGGCCTCCTCGTCGGCCCCGGGCCGGGCCAGCCGCACGTTCTCCGCGATGGTTCCGGCATACAGATGCGGCCTCTGCGGCACCCACGCGATCCGAGACCGCCACTCCGCCGGGTCCAGGTCGGCGAGATCGGCGCCCCCGATCCGCACCCGCCCCCCGGTCGGCCGTACGAACCCCAGCAGCACGCTCAGCAGCGTCGACTTACCCACCCCGCTGGGCCCGACCAGCGCCACGGTCTCACCGGGCTCGACGGTGAACGACACATCGGTCACCGCGTCCGAAGAGCGCCCCGGATAACGGACACACACCCCTTCGAAGGCCACGCCACCCGCCGTCGGCACCGCACCGGTACCGGACACCGGCACCGGCGTCTCCAGCACGGTGAAGATCTCCTCCGCCGCGGCCAGCCCCTCCGCCGCCGCGTGATACTGCGCCCCCACCTGCCGCAGCGGCAGATAGGCCTCGGGCGCCAGCACCAGGATCACCAGGCCGATGTAGAGATCCATGTCACCGTGGACGAGCCGCATGCCGATCGTCACGGCGACCAGCGCGACGGACAGCGTGGCCAGCAACTCCAGGGCGAACGAGGAGAGGAAGGCGATGCGCAGGGTCCGCAGGGTGGCCTGGCGGTACTCGCCGGTGATCCGGCGGATGGACTCGGCCTGCGCCTTGGCCCGGCCGAAGACCTTCAGCGTGGGCAGCCCCGCGACCACGTCGAGGAAGTGGCCGGACAGCCGGGACAGCAACCGCCACTGGCGATCCATCCGGGACTGCGTCGCCCAGCCGATGAGAACCATGAAGACCGGGATCAGCGGCAGCGTGCCGACGATGATCGCCGCCGACACCCAGTCCTCGGTGACGATCCGCGCCAGCACCGCCACCGGCACGACCACGGCCAGCCCCAGCTGCGGGAGATAGCGCGAGAAGTAGTCGTCCAGGGCGTCGACACCGCGCGTGGCCAGGGTGACCAGCGAGCCGGTCCGCTGCCCGCCGAGCCACCCCGGACCGAGCGCCGCCGCCCGTTCGAGCAGCCGCCCGCGCAGCTCCGACTTCACGGCCGCACTCGCACGGTGAGCCGCGAGTTCGGTGAGCCACGCGACCATCGACCGGCCCAACGCCACGGCGGCCAACAGCAGCAGGGGAGTGCTCAGGTCAGCGGCCGACTGCCCGTGCTGAAACGCACCGACGACGATCTGGGCGATCAGCATCGCCTGCCCGACGACCAGCCCGGCACCGACGGCCCCCAGACCGATGATCGCCGCAAGGAAGAGTCGGGTGGCACGGGCGTATCGCAGAAGGCGAGGATCGATTGGTTTCACGTGAAACGTGCCCTTCGGCCCAGAGGGTGTGTTTCACGTGAAACACACCCTCGACGGACTCAGTGCGCGGCGCCGGCAGCAGCGTCAGGAGCGAGGTGCTGCGTACCGATCCGCTTGCGGAACACCCAGTAGGTCCATCCCTGGTAGAGCATGACGAGCGGGGTCGCGATGGCCGCCAACCACGTCATGATCTTCAGGGTGTAGGGACTCGACGAGGCGTTGGTGACCGTCAGACTCCAGTCCCCGTTCAGGGTGGACGGCATGACGTTCGGGAAGAGCGAGAGGAAGAGCATCGCCACGGCGGCCACGATGGTGACGCCGGACAGAGCGAACGCCCATCCTTCTCGTCCGACCTGGTTGGCCACCAGGGCGGCCACCAGAGCGACGACGGCCACGACCAGGGCCACCAGACTCTTGCCGTCACCGCGGTCGGCCTGCGTCCACAGCAGGAACACGAGCCCCACGACGGCCGCGGCCAAGCCGACCCATCGGGCCAGCGCCCGCGCCCGCGCCCGGATCTCCCCGACGGTCTTCAGGGCAGTGAACACGGCCCCGTGGAAGGTGAACAGAGTGAGCGTCACCAGGCCGCCGAGCAGGGCGTAGGGGTTGAGCAGATCCCAGACACTGCCGACGTACTCGAAGTTCCGGTCGATCTTCACACCCCGCACGATGTTCCCGAAGGCCACGCCCCACAGGAACGCCGGGAGCAGCGAGGTCCAGAAGATCGCCGTCTCCCAGTTGCGCTGCCAGTTCTCCTCCGGCCGCTTGGCCCGGTACTCGAAGGCGACGCCCCGGACGATCAGGCAGACCAGGATGAGCAGCAGCGGCAGGTAGAAGCCGGAGAAGAGGGTGGCGTACCACTCCGGGAAGGCGGCGAAGGTCGCGCCGCCCGCGGTGAGCAGCCATACCTCGTTGCCGTCCCACACCGGGCCGATGGTGTTGATGAGCACCCGGCGCTCGGGCCGGTCGCGGGCCAGCAGCTTGGTGAGGATGCCGACTCCGAAGTCGAAGCCCTCCAGGAAGAAGTACCCGATCCACAGGACCGCGATCAGGACGAACCAGACGTCGTGAAGTTCCATGACTGTTCCCCCGGCCTAGTACGAGAAGGCCATCGGCTTGTCGGCGTCACGCGTGTCGCCGCCGATCTTCGTGGGCGGGTTGAGGTCGGCCTCGGTCAGCTCGGGCGGGCCGGCCTTGACGTACTTCACGAGCAGCTTGACCTCGATCACGGCGAGGATCGCGTACAGCGCGGTGAAGACGGTCATCGAGGTGAGGATCTCGCCCTGGGAGACCCCGGGGGAGACCGCGTCCCGGGTCTGGAGGACGCCGTAGACGGCCCAGGGCTGCCGGCCCATCTCGGTGAAGATCCAGCCCCAGGAGTTGGCGATCAGCGGAAAGGCCATGGTCCAGGTGGCGATGCGCCAGTACCAGGGCGTGAGCGTCGGGCTGAGCGCCTTGTTCTTGAACAGCACCAGGTGCGGCACCTCGTCGTCGCCGACCCGCAGGTGCTGCGGCAGCAGGAACTTCTTGCGGGTCAGCCAGAGCCCGGCCAGGCCGATGGCGAAGGAGGCCATGCCGAAGCCGATCATCCAGCGGAAGCCCCAGAAGGCGACGGGGATGTTGGGCCGGTAGTCGCCCGGTCCGAACTTCTGCTGCTCGGCCTTGTTGACGTCGTTGATGCCGGGGACGTACGAGGTGAAGTTGTCGTCGGCGAGGAAGGACAGCAGACCGGGTATCTCGATGGCCACGGTGTTGTGGCCCTTCTCCACATCGCCGTAGGCGAAGATCGAGAACGGTGCCGGCTTCTGTCCGTCCCACAGCGCCTCGGCGGCGGCCATCTTCATCGGCTGCTGCTTGAACATGACCTTGCCGAGCGTGTCGCCGCTGATCGCGGTGAGCAGACCGGCGATGACCACGGTGATCAGGCCGAGGCGCAGCGAGGTCTTCATCTCGCGGATGTGCTTCTTGCGGGCCAGGTGGTAGGCGGCGATACCCACCATGAAGGCGCCGCCGGTCAGGAAGGCCGCCGACAGGGTGTGGAAGGCCTGGGTGAGGGCGGTGTTCTGGGTCAGCACGGCCCAGAAGTCGGTCAGCTCGGCGCGCCCCTTGACCTTGTCGATCTTGTAGCCGACCGGGTGCTGCATCCAGGAGTTGGCCGCGAGGATGAAGTACGCCGACAGGATGGTGCCGATCGAGACCATCCAGATGCAGGCCAGATGGATCTTCTTCGGCAGCTTGTCCCACCCGAAGATCCACAGCCCGATGAACGTGGACTCGAAGAAGAAGGCGATCAGTGCCTCGAAGGCGAGCGGGGCGCCGAAGATGTCACCGACGAAGCGTGAGTAGTCCGACCAGTTCATGCCGAACTGGAACTCCTGCACGATGCCCGTGACCACACCCATCGCGATGTTGATCAGGAAGAGCTTGCCCCAGAACTTCGTCGCCCTGAGGTACTTCTCCTTCTCCGTGCGCACCCAGGCCGTCTGCAGCCCGGCCGTGAGAGCGGCCAGGGAGATCGTGAGCGGGACGAACAGGAAGTGGTAGACGGTGGTGATGCCGAACTGCCAGCGCGCCAGAGTCTCCGGCGCCAAAGCCAGGTCCACGTCGTCACTCTCCTTACTACGGCGTGGTACAGCGGCGGTTTGCCCCCTTTACTGCACACATACGGGAGCAAACGGGACACGCTTGTGAACGCGTTCACATTCACAAGCCATTATGACCCACTGATTTTCAGCCGCAGAAGGGGGGTCCCCCCTTTGCCTTCACGTCAAGACCTTGGCAGCGACTTCAACATCTTGTTGAATTGCGCGCCATGCAGATACGTATCTCCTGGCCGGCGGGCAACATCACCGCGACCCTCGACGGAAACACCCCGACCACGCAGGCCCTCGGCAAGGCGCTCCCTCTCGCATCGACCGCGCGTATATGGGGTGAAGAGGTGTACTTCGACACAGGCGTCTCTGTTTCACGTGAAACGGACGCCCGGCAAGTCGTGGAACCGGGCACGGTGGCCTTCTGGACGGACGGCGACGCACTCGCCCTCCCCTACGGACCCACGCCGATCTCACGAGGCGACGAGTGCCGCCTCGCGAGTCCGTGCAACGTACTGGGCCGTGTGGACGGGGACGCCCGCCTCCTGGCGACCGTACGAAACGGCGACCCCGTCCGTGTGGAACTGATCGACGCCTAGCGCGCCCGACGAACTACAGGCCCTTGCGGAACGCCTCCGCCACCTTCAGGAAGATGTCGTTCGCCTCGGCCTCTCCGACCGTCACCCGGACACCCTCGCCCTGGAACGGCCGGACGACCACACCGTGCTCCTCGCAGGCCTGAGCGAAAGCGACCGTACGCTCCCCCAGTCGCAGCCACACGAAGTTGGCCTGCGTCTCGGGCACCGTCCAGCCCTGGGCCCGCAGCGCGTCGACCACGCGCGTGCGCTCGCACACCAGCGAGCCCACCCGGCCCAGCAGCTCGTCCTCGGCCCGCAGTGAGGCGATCGCCGCTTCCTGCGCGAGCTGGCTCACCCCGAACGGCACCGCCGTCTTGCGCAGCGCCGCCGCCACCGGCTCGTGGGCGATCGCGAAACCGACACGCAGCCCGGCCAGCCCGTACGCCTTGGAGAAGGTCCTCAGCACACAGACATTGGGCCGCTCCCGGTACAGCTCCACGCCGTCGGGCACCTCGGGGTCGCGGATGAACTCCCGGTAGGCCTCGTCCAGCACCACCAGCACATCGCCCGGCACCCGGTCGAGGAACCGTTCCAGCTCGGCCCGCCGCACCACCGTGCCGGTCGGGTTGTTCGGGTTGCAGACGAAGATCAGCCGCGTCCGGTCGGTGATCGCGTCCGCCATCGCGTCCAGGTCGTGCACATCACCCGGCGTCAGCGGCACCTGCACCGAGCGGGCTCCGCTGATCTGCGTGATGATCGGGTACGCCTCGAAGGAGCGCCAGGCGTAGATCACCTCGTCCCCGGGGCCGCTGGTGGCCTGGATCAGCTGCTGGGCGACCCCCACCGAACCGGTTCCGGTGGCCAGGTGGGAGAGCGGCACACCGAAGCGGTCGGACAGCTCGTTCATCAGCCCGGTGCAGCCCATGTCCGGGTAGCGGTTGAAGTCACAGGCCGCCGCGGTCACGCTCTCCAGCACGCCGGGAAGCGGCGGGTAGGGGTTCTCGTTGGAGGACAGCTTGTAGGCGACCGGGCCACCGGCCGCGGCCGGCTTGCCCGGCTTGTAGGTGGGGATACCCTCCAGCTCGGCGCGCAGCTTGGGGCTCGTCTCGCTCACCGCAGTCCTCCTCGCGACCACCGGCGGACCGTCGACACCGCCGGCTTCCAATACTCCTCACCTTATGAGGATTCGGCGCCACTGCGTACAGGTGCGGGACGGGCAGCCGTGCGGGTGCCGTCTCCGGAAAGAGGCGAACCTCACGCCTCGCACCGGCATCAGGGGCATCACCGTACGAAGGCGTACGTTTCGGGGGGCGCGCCGTACATATATCTAAGCGCCGGTGGCTTGCGCCGTGGCGCGCGTCCCCCGTGAAGGTGAGTTGAGACCTCTTCGAGACATCGGGCACTTGGCAGGCCCACGCGCGTCGACAAGTCACGTCTTACTATTGGATCCGTCAACTGCCTCTCATTCACAGGCAGTTGACCTCCTTTGACCATGCAGAAACGTGCCTGTCAACGCGTGCATATGCGTCCGCACTACCCCACCGCATGAGCCCTACTATCGGCTCGCCATGACAGCAGCAGGGAAGCACCAGGTGAGCCGCGCGGAAACCTCACGTCGAGGCAGCCGACCGGGCCGGGCGGGCATCAGAGACGTCGCCGCCGCCGCCGGGGTCTCCATCACGACCGTCTCCGACGCCCTCAACGGCAAGGGCCGGCTCCCGGACGCCACCCGGCGCCATGTCCGCGAGGTCGCCGACCGGCTCGGATACCGCCCCTCGGCCGCCGCCCGCACCCTCCGTACCGGCAAGTCGGGACTGATCGGCCTGACCGTGACGACGTACGGGGATGAACCTTTCACCTTCACGGAGTTCGCGTACTTCGCCGAGATGGCCCGGGCCGCCACCTCCGCCGCGCTCGCCCGCGGCTACGCCCTGGTCATCCTGCCCGCGACCTCCCGCCACGACGTCTGGTCCAACGTCGCCCTGGACGGCACGGTCGTCATCGACCCCTCCGACCAGGACCCCGTGGTCAGCGAGCTCGTCCGGCAGGGGCTGCCGGTGGTCTCCGACGGCCGCCCGGCCGGTGCCCTGCCCGTCACCGCCTGGGTCGACAACGACCACGAGGCCGCCGTGCTCGGCATCCTCGAACACCTCGCCGACGCCGGCGCCCGCCGCATCGGCCTGCTCACGGGCACCTCCACCGACACGTACACCCACCTGTCGACCACCGCCTACCTGCGCTGGTGCGAACGGGTAGGCCAGGACCCGGTCTACGAGTCCTACCCGGCCCACGATCCCTGCGCGGGCGCCGTCGCCGCCGACCGGCTCCTCGCCCGCCCCGACCGGCCCGACGCGGTCTACGGGCTGTTCGACCCCAACGGCACCGACCTGCTCGCCGCCGCCCGCCGCTACGGCCTCCGCGTCCCCGACGACCTGCTGTTGGTGTGCTGCAGCGAGTCCACCGTGTACGCCAGCACCGAGCCGGCCGTCACCACGCTCTCGCTGAAGCCGCGCCGCATCGGCACCGCCGTCGTCCAGCTCCTCATCGACGCCATCGAGGGCGTCGAGTCCGAGCAGCCGGTCGAGCAGGTGATACCGACCGAGCTGATCGTGCGCACCTCCTCGCTGCGGCGCCCCCCGCGCACGACGGTCAGCCCGCCGCGGACACCGGACGAGAAGTAGGCCCCGCGTGCCGCGCCGGCCGGTACGGGGCCGGCCGCGGCGACGCGGAGAGGGTCCTGCCAAGGACTCGGCCGGCCGCCAGCCGGTCGAACATCTGCCCAAACGGGGCGAAAGCCGCGGTGAACCGGAGTCTTGTTCCGATTCACCACCCCTGGGTCATCACACGGCGCGACGCGCATTCCTATGATGGGCCCACGACACCGCGGACCGCTGCGACCAGGCAGTCCGAAGCGGTTCAGAAGCGGCGCGATGGTGGAGGGGTCTGATGACTCAGGGGGCCGGTCAGGGACCCGAGGCGGAGCGGACGGCGACGCTACGCGACTTCCGGGTACCCGCGTACGTCCACGAGACCGGTCCGTACGTCCGCAGCGTCCACCCGGGCAACGCCGTCCCGGACACCGAGGAGGCGTACCCCGAGGGCTACACCCCCACCCAGCGCGACCTGCCCGTCATCAACCGCGGCGACACCGTCCAGGTCCCCGTGGAGCCCGCACCCGCACCCGCGCCCGCGGCACCGGCTCCGCAGCCCGCGGCCGGGCCCGGACCGCTCTACGTCGTCGGCGACGTCCACGGCTACGTGGACGAGCTGGTGGCCGCTCTGCGGGAGCAGGGCCTGATCGACGCCTCGGGCCAGTGGTGCGCGGGGACCACCCGGCTGTGGTTCCTCGGCGACTTCACCGACCGCGGCCCGGACGGCATCGGCGTCATCGACCTGGTCATGCGGCTGTCCGCCGAAGCCGCCGCGGCGGGCGGCTACTGCAAGGCCCTCATGGGCAACCACGAGTTGCTGCTGCTCGGGGCCAAGCGGTTCGGCGACACCCCCGTCAACTCCGGCGCGGGCACCGCCACCTTCCAGGCGGCCTGGCTGCTCAACGGCGGCCAGAAGACCGACATGGACCGCCTCCAGGACCACCACCTGCAATGGATGGCCCGCCTCGACGCGGTCGAGGAGGTCGACGGCTATCTGCTCGTCCACTCCGACACCACCGCCTACCTCGACTACGGCGACTCCATCGAAGCGGTCAACGACACCGTCCGCGAAACCCTGACCCGTAACGACGCCGACGAGGTCTGGGACCTGTTCCGCAAGTTCACCAAGCGCTTCTCCTTCCGGGACGAGGGCGGCGCCGACGCCGTGCGCTCCCTCCTCGATACGTACGGCGGCACCCGGGTCGTTCACGGGCACAGCCCCATTCCCTATCTCCTCGGCGAGGTCGGATCCGAGGACGACGAGGAGGGCACCGGCCCGGTCGTCGAGGGACCCCACATCTATGCCGACGGCCTCGCCATCGCCATGGACGGCGGCGTGACCATGGCGGGGAAGCTTCTGGTCCAGCAACTTCCCCTGGACATCTGACCGTTCCGGGCACCGTTCCGCGAGAAGGCGTCCTCCGGCCGCGTACGCGCCGGCCGGAACGCAATTTCCGGCAACCCCTGTCACCGCGCGCCGTCACGGCTCTACCATCGGCTTATCCGTAGCAGGCTCCCCTCCGTTTCTGCCCGACGGCTCGCCGGCGTGCGAGCCCCAAGCCCTACGGAGCATCGGGGGATGCACATGAACAGCGTTCCGCAGCACCTGCAGAGCGAGGACCGCCAGGAATTCGAGCGGCTCCTCGATGAGGCGCTGCGCTCCGCACCACACCGACCGGAACCGACCGCTGCCGGACAGCGGCTCAACTCCGAGCAACTGCGCACCATGGCGCTCAACGCCTCCGCCCTGATCACGGCAGCCGCGGCGGCCGAGTACCAGCACTACGTCAAGACCCGTGACGAACTGCGCCACCCCGCGCTGTCCGTGCCCTCCGCCGCCGACGACTCCGATGCCGTCGGCCCCGGTGCGGCCGCCGCCGGCCTCGCCACCACCCTCGGCGAGGCCGCCGAGAGCACCGGCGCGGGCGCCATCGCGGTCGTCGCCGTCCTGGCCCCCGTCCTCTCCGGCACGGCCGCGGTGATCTTCCTGCTCGTCGGCTACATCCTGCGGATGCTGGACCCCGGGCAGACCCTCGCCCGCACGATGCTCACCACCGGTTGGGTGTTCGGCGCCCTGACCGCGGCGGCGATCCTCGTCGCCGCGGTGGGGCTGCTCCTCACCGCCCTGCGCAACAGCACCTCGGCGGAGGCCCGGGCACGCGAGACGGCACACGAGGAGCTGGCCAGGGCCAGAGAGGCCTGGCGAGAGGCCCTGCTGGAGCGCGGCATCCTGCCCTTCCTCCGGGAGGCACTGGCCGCGTCCGGCCCCGCCGCCGTGCGCCACACGACCCCGCCCGCACCCACCGGCCGCATGCCGCGCCTGGGCTACGACCGCCCAGGCTTCAGCAGCCCCGACGAGGGCACCACGCCCGGCCGCCCCAGCTACACCAGCCCCGACTACACGAGCCCCGACTTCGGCGGCCCGGAACACCAGCCCGAGTAACCACCCCACCCCGAACAGCCCACCCCCGAGCCACCCGCGACACACCACTGGCGAGATCGTGCCTTGTGAGGCGGTGTGATCCGCAAATAATCTGTGCCCTCATTTCGTGGCTCGGGGGGTAAATGTCTACGGCGGGAATGTCGGCAAGACTGCCAAGCGCCGGCCTGGCGGCGCTGCTCGTGGCCGCGTTGTGCGGCGCATGCGCTCCGGATCGCGAGCCGAGTGCCGCACACACCACCCCCCGGGCAAAGGCTTCCGGGAAGGCGACTGCACACACCCTGAGCGTGGCGGAGCTCAAGGCAACGACGTGAGTGCGTCGTTCCCTTCCGATCTGATCGAAAAAGAAGTCGACCGCCTGAAGAACGCTCGGCGCCGCTGAGAAGGGCGGTACTCCGAGGCGCCACCCAAGGAAGCACCGCCCCACATCATCAGTCGGCGATCGGCAGATACACCCGGTTCCCGCTCGCCGCGAACTCCTTCGACTTCTGGGCCATGCCTTCCTCGATCTCGCCCCGGCTGCCGCCGTGCTCGCGCCGGATGTCCTGCGAGATCTTCATGCTGCAGAACTTCGGGCCGCACATGGAGCAGAAGTGGGCCGTCTTGGCGGGCTCGGCCGGCAGGGTCTCGTCGTGGAACTCCCTCGCCGTGTCCGGGTCCAGCGCGAGGTTGAACTGGTCCTCCCACCGGAACTCGAAGCGGGCGTCCGACAGCGCGTCGTCCCACTCCTGCGCACCCGGGTGCCCCTTGGCGAGGTCCGCCGCGTGCGCGGCGATCTTGTAGGTGATGACGCCGGTCTTGACGTCGTCCCGGTTGGGCAGGCCCAGGTGCTCCTTGGGCGTGACGTAGCAGAGCATCGCCGTGCCCCACCAGGCGATCATCGCGGCACCGATGCCGGAGGTGATGTGGTCGTACGCCGGCGCGATGTCCGTGGTCAGCGGGCCGAGCGTATAGAACGGAGCTTCATCACAGATCTCCTGCTGAAGGTCGATGTTCTCCTTGATCTTGTGCATCGGGACGTGACCGGGGCCCTCGATCATCGTCTGTACGTGGAAACGCTTGGCGATCCGGTTGAGTTCCCCGAGCGTCTTCAACTCGGCGAACTGCGCCTCGTCGTTGGCGTCCGCGATCGAACCCGGCCGCAGCCCGTCGCCCAGCGAGTAGGTGACGTCGTAGGCGGCGAGAATCTCGCACAGTTCTTCGAAGTTCTCGTACAGGAACGATTCCTTGTGGTGCGCCAGGCACCACGCGGCCATGATGGAGCCGCCGCGCGAGACGATCCCGGTCTTGCGGTTGGCGGTGAGCGGGACGTACGGCAGCCGGACGCCCGCGTGGACGGTCATGTAGTCCACGCCCTGCTCGGCCTGCTCGATGACCGTGTCCTTGTAGATCTCCCAGGTCAGTTCCTCGGCCTTGCCGTCGACCTTCTCCAGTGCCTGGTAGAGCGGCACCGTTCCGATGGGGACGGGGGAGTTGCGCAGGACCCACTCGCGGGTGGTGTGGATATTGCGACCGGTGGACAGGTCCATGACCGTGTCGGCGCCCCAGCGGGTCGCCCAGGTCATCTTCTCGACCTCCTCCTCGATGGAGGAGGTCACCGCGGAGTTGCCGATGTTGGCGTTCACCTTCACCAGGAACCGCTTGCCGATGATCATCGGCTCGATCTCCGGGTGGTTGACGTTGGCCGGCAGCACGGCCCGGCCCGCCGCGATCTCCTCGCGAACCACCTCGGGCGAAACGTTCTCCCTGATGGCCACGAACTCCATCTCCGGTGTGACCTCGCCCCGGCGGGCATAGGCGAGCTGCGTCACCGCCTCGCCGCTGCGGCCCCGCCTCGGCTGGCGCGGCCGACCGGGGAAGACCGCGTCCAGATTCCGCAGGCCGCCCCGCGGCGAGGTGTGCTTGACCCCGTCGTCCTCGGGACGGACCGGACGGCCCGCGTACTCCTCGGTGTCGCCGCGGGCGATGATCCAGTTCTCGCGCAGCGGCGACAGCCCCCTGCGGACATCCGTGTCGACGAGCGGATCGGTGTACGGGCCCGATGTGTCGTACAGAGTGACCGACTGCCCGTTGGTGAGGTGCACCTGACGGACCGGCACCCGCATGTCGGGGCGCGAGCCCTCGACGTACGCCTTGTGCCAGCCGATGGACTTTCCGGCCTCCTGGGACTTCTCGTCCTGAGCGGAGGCAGGCGTGCGTGCGTCCTTGTTGGTCATGAGACCTACTCCCTACGCCGGCATTACCCGGTAACAGGTTCAGCGGTCGACGCAGCGGTTTCCGTCTGTCGACATTTCTCGTGGAACAGCGCTCGTTCCACGTGAAACATCGCGTTTACGGAGGTCAGCGCCCTCTCAGCCCGGTGCTCCGAGCTCCCGCGTGTGCAAAGGTGCCTCCACGCTAGCGTCATGTGTGGCGCGGTGAACAGTGGGCCCACGCCGTTCTTGCGATGATCGGGCGGTGACCAGGATGGAGCAGTACCCTCACCAGCCGCCCGAACCACTCCGTCCGGAGGGGTCGGCACACGGCGCCGAGCACGGCCACACGGACCGTGAGGGCGGCCATGAAGCAGGCTCTGGGCTCGGTCAGGTCGGCCGTCAGGGCCGGGGGGATGAGCCGCAAGGGCACTCGCACGGCCACAGTCACAGCCACGGCCCCGCCGCTCCCGTCTCCCAGCACCTGCGCAAGGTCATCGCGGCGATCCTGGTCCCCTTCACCGCGGCGGTCCTGGTCGGTCTCGTGGTCCTCTGGCCCGGAGACGCCCCCTCCCACAAGCGCACCGGCGTGGGCTTCGACCGGCAGACCCAGCAGGCCACGGTCACCCAGGTCGTAGAGGTCAGCTGCAAGTCGGTGAACGCGTCCGGCGGAGTACCGACCGGCGACACCTCCACCGCCGAGGGCACCTCGGCGCAAGCGCAGGCCAACGGCGCCTGCAAGAGGGCGACCGTGCGGGTCGACACCGGCAAGGACAAGGGCCGTACCTTCACCGAGATCGTGCAGCCTGATCAGTCCCGCCAGCTGCACCAGGGCGAGAAGGTCGTGGTCGCCTATGAGCCCTCGGCCCCCAAGGAACTGCAGTACGCGGTGACCGATGTGAACCGCGCGTTCCCCATGACGCTGCTCGCGGGGATCTTCGCGGTGGCCGTCGTCGTGGTGGGCCGGCTGCGGGGTGTCATGGCACTGGTCGCGCTGGCCGTGAGCTTCCTGGTGCTGACGCTGTTCATCCTGCCCGCGATCCTCCAGGGAGCGAACCCGCTGGTGGTGGCCGTGGTCGGGGCGAGCGCCATCATGCTGATCGCCCTGTACATGTGCCACGGCCTGTCGGCCCGTACGTCGGTGGCGGTGCTCGGCACGCTGGTCTCGCTCCTGCTGATCGGCGTGCTGGGCTCACTGTTCATCGGATGGGCCGCGCTGACCGGCAACACGGACGACAACACCGGTCTGATCCACGGCCTGTACCCGTCGATCGACATGAGCGGTCTGCTGCTGGCCGGCGTCATCATCGGTTCGCTCGGTGTGCTGGACGATGTGACGGTCACACAGACATCGGCCGTGTGGGAGCTGCACGAGGCCAACCCGTCGATGGGCTGGCGGGGGCTGTACCGGGCGGGCATCCGCATCGGCCGCGACCACATCGCGTCGGTGGTCAACACCCTGGTGCTCGCCTACGCCGGTGCCGCGCTGCCGTTGCTGCTGCTGTTCTCGATCGCGCAGAGCAGCGTGGGAACCGTGGCCAACAGTGAGCTGGTGGCCGAGGAGATCGTGCGCACGCTGGTGGGCTCGATCGGTCTGGTCGCCTCGGTCCCGGTCACCACGGCGCTGGCCGCGTTGGTCGTGTCGGCCGATCGGCCCGGCCCGGATGCCCCGGCGCGCGCCGGGGCTCAGCCGGCCCCGGCGCGCGGCGGCCGGGGCCGGCGCCGCAAGCGGTGAGGACGGCCGGCGCCGGGCGCCCCTTGCAGAAGCGTTCCTGCACAGTTCCAGACCGCAGGGCGGAACGCCCGGGCCCCCTGCCGTAACGCTTCAGCCGGCGCTCTGTTCCTCGGCCAGGATGCGGTCCAGGGCCTCGTCGAGATGAGCGTCGAAGTCGGCCAGCGCACCCTCCTGCCCGAGCGGCACGAGCTTGTCCGTGCGGTCGAGGAAGGCCACGAGCGGGGGCGCCGACGAACGGAACAAGGCGTGATCGCCGCCGACCTGAAGGCGGATCAGCACCTCGCCGAGCACCTCGGAATCGGCGGGGGTGATACGCACATCTCCCTCTCCGCACGGACGGCCGACCCCGTCGATCAACAGCTCCCGCCCGAAGGCCCAGGTCACCGGCGCATCTCCGGGAAGATGAAAAGTGAGCCGCACGGCATAAGGATCACTGGTCTCGTAGCGCAGCTCCACCGGAATGCGAAAAGAGAGCTCCTCCGACACGAGAAAGCTCATCATGACCTCTGCTTGTACGGACTCGCGCATCGCCTACCCCGTCATATGACATCGACTGGCCGGGTTTAATCCCTCTGACCGTGGTCAAATCTTGCTGAAAGTATGCGGCAGATCACAAGGAGTAATTTTTCAGATACTGATAGAGAGGGCGAGCGACCCCAGGTGGCGCCCGATCTCCGCCTGCAGCCGGCGGGCCGCGGGAAGCAGCCGTTCGGCCTGGTGCACGGGGAGGGAGATGGCCAGGGCAGCCGCGGTGGTGCCCACCGTGACCGGGAGCGCCGCGCAGACCGTGCCCACCACGTACTCCTGCCGCTCCACCACCGGTTCCATGCGTCCCGTCCGGGCGAGGCGTCGTAGCAGCGCGTCGTCGTCCCGCACGGTGTACGGCGTGAGGGGCCGCACGGGATACCGGGCGAGATGGTCGCGCCGCGCGTCCTCGTCGAGCTGGGAGAGCAGACACTGTCCGATCGCGTGCGCGTGGCCGGTCTCGCGGAAGTCCGCCCACTCCTCGACCGCGGGCGTCTCCAGGGAGTCGGAGACGCACACGACTTCGATCTCCCCGTCGCGGTACAGGGCGTAGTACACCGGCACGCCGATGGAATCGCGCCAGTGCGCGAGCGTGTCCGCCACCATGCTGCGACGTTTCTGCCGCGCTCCGCTGCGCCCGAGCCGCTCGGCCGCGTCGCCGAGGAAGAACAGGCCCCTCTCCCGGCGCAGATAGCCCTCGTGCACCAGGGTGCGCAACAGGTGGTACGCCGTGGGCAGCGCGAGGCACGTCTCACGGGCAAGTTGTTTGGCGGGCGCGCCGTAAGGATGAGCGGCGACGGATTCCAGCAGGCGCATCGCGCGCTGGACGGATCCGATGAGCGTGGCGGTGGCCGTCGGCTCCGGCCGGCCGGTCGAGGGCGACGGTCCGGGCAGGCCCGCCGGGGGCGAGGGGTCGGGGAGGTCCGCCGCGTGTACGGGTACCTGGCCGGGGACGGCCAGGGGAGCCGGTCGGCGGCCGGGCGACGCGCGGGGGCGCGGTGGGGCGGGGGGTGCGTGGGATTCTGCCGGTGCGGTGTCAACCGTGGCCAAGGGTCACTCCCGAAGCGCGAGGGGGGCAGTCCCGTGCGGGGAAGGAGCACGGGAGGGGGGTCTGCGCCGCCCACGGGGCCGGGCCCCGCGGGGAGTTCCGGACTTTAACCGCCCACCACCGCGCACAGACGGCTCCCGGGGAAAACTTCCCTCCCCCGAGGGAACCGGTGCTCCGTCACGGGACACCGGCTCCCGGACACCTCACCAGTCGCTGCGCGACGAGGAGTTCCCCATGAACTTGCGCACGATGTAGATCAGTCCGCCGACCAGGGCGACGAAGACCAGCACCTTGAACAGCAGGCCGATCACGAAGCCGACCACGCTCGCTATCAGCCCGCCGAACACGACCAGGGCGATGACCGGCACCGCGACCCACTTCACCCACCACGGCAGCCCCGCGAAGATCTCTCGCATCGCCTCGTCCTTCGTTCTCGTCCGTTCCCGGTGTTCCGCACTCGATGCTAGGGCCGCGGAGGGCTCTCACGGGGGCCTCGGGCCCCTTGTCCTCCCCTGACCCGTCCCCTAGGGAACCCCGGGGTCCCGGCTCACGCCTCGGGCGGAGAGAACACGACCAGCACCCTGAGGTCCTCGCTGATGTGGTGGAACTTGTGGGCCACCCCGGCGGGCACGTACACGATGCTGCCCCGCGCCACCTGGGTCGTCTCCAGCCCGACCGTGAGGGAGGCGCGGCCGCTGACCACGAAGTACATCTCGTCCTGGTTGTGCGGCTTCTGCGGGTCGTGCTCCCCGGCGTTCAGCGCGTACAGGCCGACCGACATGTTCCGCTCGCGCAGGAACTGCAGGTAGGCGCCCTCGTTGGCGGTGCGTTCCGCCTCCAGTTCGTCCAGCCGGAATGCCTTCATCGCCGCTGCCGCCCTCGCCTCACCGCTCGCTGTCCCACTGCTCGCCGTCCTGCCGTTCGTCACCCGTCCGGCCAGTCCCCGTCCGGTCTGCCACGATCAGACACATGAAGAATTTCGTAGTCAAGACGATCGCCAACGCGGGCGCCCTGGCGGTCGCCGTGTGGCTGCTCGACAAGATCACTCTCACCGGTGACAACACCGCCAAGAAGGCCGGCACGCTGATCGTCGTCGCGCTGATCTTCGGCTTGGTGAACTGGCTGGTCAAGCCGATCGTGAAGGTGTTGACGTTCCCGCTCTTCATCCTCACCCTGGGCCTGATCACCCTGGTCGTGAACGCACTGATGCTGCTGCTGACCTCCTGGGTGTGCGGCAAGCTCGACCTGAGCTTCCATGTGGAGGGCTTCTGGACGGCCGTCCTCGGCGGTCTGATCGTCTCCGTCGTCTCCTGGGCGCTGCACATCGTCCTGCCCGACGAGGACTGAGCCGGTCATGACCTACCGCGTCTGTTTCGTGTGCACCGGCAACATCTGCCGCTCCCCGATGGCCGAGTCCGTCTTCCGCGCGCGTGTGGCGGAGGCCGGGCTGGAGGATCTGGTGGCGGTCGACAGCGCCGGCACGGGCGGCTGGCACGAGGGCGAGCCCGCCGACCCACGCACCGTCTCGGTCCTGGAGGAGCACGGCTACGACAGCGAGCACGTCGCCCGCCAGTTCCAGTCGTCGTGGTTCGCCCGGCTCGACCTCGTGATAGCCCTCGACGCCGGCCATCTCAAGGCCCTGCGCCGCCTCGCGCCCACCGAGGCGGACGCCCGCAAGGTCCGCCTGCTCCGCTCGTACGCCCCCCGCTCCTCGGCGAGTGCTCCGCACGCCGCTTCCGAAGGCGCGGGCGACGGCCTCGACGTCCCGGACCCGTACTACGGGGGCCGGGACGGCTTCGAGGAGTGCCTTGAGATGGTGGAGGTGGCGAGCACCGGTCTGCTCGCCGCCGTACGGGAAGAACTGGAAGGACGGGCCGCATGAGCGACGCCACGGAGAACGAGGGCCGCACAGGTGACGGCACGCGCGCGGTACGGGCGGGGCTGCCCGAGCCGGTCAAGCACGAGCCGACGTTGCCCGGACCGGTGTTCGCGGCACACTTCCACCTGCCCGGCGAGGTGACGGGGCCGTACGCGTACGGCCGTGACGACAATCCGACCTGGACGCTGCTGGAGCGGGCCATCGGCGAGCTGGAGGCACCGGGGCGGGAGGACGTCGAGACGCTGGTGTTCGCCTCCGGCATGGCGGCGATCTCCTCCGTGCTGTTCTCGCAGCTGCGCGCCGGCGACGCGGTCGTACTGCCCTCCGACGGCTACCAGGTGCTGCCGCTGGTCGGCGCCCAGCTGGAGGCGTACGGCATCGAGGTGCGCACCGCGCCGACCGGCGGTGACGCCCAGCTGGAGCTGCTCGACGGGGCGCGGCTGCTGTGGATCGAGTCCCCGTCGAACCCGGGGCTCGACGTCTGCGACATCCGGCGGCTGACGGAGGCGGCACACGCGCGTGGCGCACTGGTGGCCGTCGACAACACCCTCGCCACCCCGCTCGGGCAGCGACCGCTGGAGCTGGGTGCAGACTTCTCCGTGGCCAGCGGCACCAAGCAGCTCACGGGGCATGGCGATGTCCTGCTGGGCTACGTCGCCGGCCGCGACGCCGAGGCGATGACCGCCGTGCGCCGCTGGCGGAAGATCGTCGGCGCGATCTCCGGGCCCATGGAGTCCTGGCTCGCGCACCGGTCCATCGCCACGCTCCAGCTGCGCGTCGACCGGCAGAACGCCACCGCACTCACCGTCGCGGAGGCGCTGCGGCAGCGGCCCGAGGTCTCCGACCTGCGCTACCCCGGCCTTCCCGACGACCCCTCGCACAAGATCGCCACGCAGCAGATGCGCCGTTACGGCTGCGTGGTCTCCTTCACGCTGCCCACGCGCGAGCGTGCCGAGCGTTTCCTCACGTCCCTGCGTCTGGTGGAGGACGCGACGAGCTTCGGCGGGGTGCGGTCCACGGCCGAGCGCCGTCGGCGCTGGGGCGGGGACGCCGTCCCGGAGGGCTTCATCCGCATGTCCGTCGGCGCGGAGGATCCCGAGGACCTGGTGGCCGACATCCTGCGCGCCCTGGACCAGTCCGCGGACTGACCGGCCGGCCCTTCGCCGCACCGGACGGACGACGGTCCGAGCCTCCCCCCTCGTGGCTCGGACCGTCTGCGGCTTTCGCTGGGGAAAGACCGTGCGAACAAGGCTAGTTGACTCTGTGTCAGTGTCCAATCACAGTAGCGACAGAAGCCTATCGACATATTTATAGTTGGTGCCTGCCTGGGGCCGGAGGAGGGCAGGGACAGGAGAGGGCATGCCATGGATCTGGCCTTGCTGCGGACCTTCGTCACCGTGCACCGGGCCGGCTCCTTCACTCGCGCCGCCGCCCTGCTCGGGCTCTCCCAGCCCGCCGTCACCTCGCAGATCCGGACGCTGGAGCGCCAGCTGGGCAGACCCCTGTTTCTCCGTCAGGCGCGCGGGGTGACCCCGACGACCATCGGCGACGAACTCGCGCACAAGGCCGCGCCGCATCTCGACGCCTTGGTGGAGATAACCGAGAGCGGCCTGGACGACGAGTACGCGCCGCGGACGCTGCATCTGGCCGGACCCCCGGAGTTCACCGCCGAGCGTGCCCTGCCCGCCCTCACGGATCTGACCGGTGACGACGGGCAGGGCTTCGCACTGCGTGCCTCCTTCGGAACGGCCGAGGAAGTGCTGGAGGGGCTGGCCTGCGGCCACCACGACCTCGCCATCAGCACGGTCCGGCCGCGCGGGACCCTGCTCACCGCCACTCCGCTCTGCGACGAGGAGCATGTGCTGGTCGCTTCCCCGCGCTGGGCGGAACGGATCGGCTCGGACGCCCTGCGGCTGAAGGGGGCGTCGGCCCTGGAGAACCTCCCCGTCATCGAAGTCCACGAGTCGCTGCCGTTCGTCTCGCGCTACTGGGTCTCCGTCTTCGACTCCCACCCGGCCGCCACGGGCACGGTCATCGTTCCCGATCTACGGGCCGTGCTCTCGTGCGCGATCGCCGGGACCGGGCTGGCGGTGCTGCCCCGTTATCTCTGTGCCTCCGCTCTGGACCGCGGCACGGTCGTCACCCTGCATGAGCCCGCCGTGCCACCGCTGCGTACCTACTTCCTGGTGGTCCGCACCGGCACGCTCGCCCTGCCCCCTGTCGCGCGGGCGTACGAGTGGCTCCAGCGCGCTGCGACGGCCTGGTGCTGACGCGTTCCGACCCGGGGTGCACGCGCTGCGGTCGCACTGTGGCGCTTTGCGATGTTTCACGTGGAACCAGCCGGGCCACATTTCTCCCATGACCGTCCGACCCGTGGTCAAGCGCACCGCCCGTGCCGTTCTTCTGGACGGCGATGACCTGATCCTGATCAAGCGCACCAAGCCTGGTGTCGATCCCTACTGGGTCACGCCCGGTGGCGGGGTCGAGCCCGGAGACTCGACCGTCGTGGACGCCCTGCACCGGGAGGTGTACGAGGAACTCGGCGCCAAGATCGCCGATGTGGTGCCGTGTTTCGTGGACACGGTGGAGCACATCGGCGAGGACGGCGGCGCCACCGGCGTGAAGGTGCAGCACTTCTTCGTCTGCCGACTGGAGTCCATGGACCCGGCCCTGCGCCATGGTCCCGAAGTGGAAGAGCCGGCCGGCGAGTACGAGATCGTCCGTATCCCGTTCACCCGCGTCGGCATCGCCTCCGTCCACCTCGTCCCCTTGTCCTTGCGTCACTACCTGGACGGCAACATCGAGGGAGTGCGTGCGATGCATGCCCCCGACCTCGGCTGAGGGAGATCACTTCGCGCCGACGAGCAGCTCCTCCACCGAGTCGTGCCGGATGCGGCTCGACGGAACGCCGATGTCCCGGAGCGTGTCGATGCCACTGCGGATCATTCCGGGCGGCCCCGAGAGATAGGCGTCGTACTCGTGCCACGGGCCGTAGGCGCGTATGGCGTCGGGGAGCTGGAGATGGGCCTGCTGGTCCACGACCGCCCGCACCGACAGCCAGGGGTGGGTCTGCCGGATCCTGAGCAGGGTGTCGATGTCGTACAGGTCATGGTCGGTACGGGCCCCGTAGAACACCTCGACCTGACGGCGCGCGCCGTGCTCGGCGACGTCCTCCACCAGCGCCTTGATCGGCGCTATGCCGGTGCCGCCGCCCAGGCAGAGCAGTCCGCTGTCGGTGGTGTGGTCGACGGTCATCGAGCCGGTCGGCGGGCCGAGACGTATGACGTCCCCGGGCCGGGCCCGGTGCACCAGCGCGTTCGACACCCAGCCGGCCGGGACCGCCTTCACATGAAACGTCAGCAGTCCGTCCGAGCGGGGCGCGGAGGCGAACGAATAGTGCCGCCACACCCGAGGCCACCAGGGGGTCTCCACGCTCGTGTACTGGCCCGCCAGGAAGGGATAGGGCTGGCCGGGACGGACGGTGAGGACCGCCACGTCGGGTGTCCGCAGATCATGCGCGACGATCTCGGCCTGCCACCAGGCCGGAGCCCGCAGTTCGTCCGCCGCGGCCGCGTCGATCATGACCTGGGACATCGTTGTGTAGGCCCGTACCCAGGCGGCCTCGGTCTCCGGGTCCCAGACGGTGGCGTACCTGCTCAGCGCGCCGATGAGACATTCGCCCACGGCCGGATAGTGCTCGGCCCGCGTGCCGTACTTGCGGTGTCCGCGGCCCAGGTTCCGCAGGTAGTCGACGAGGACGGAGGTGTCGTCCAGATGCTCGGCCGCCATGAGAAGGGCCTTCAGCAGGCGGTCCCGTTGGACGTCCATCGCGGCGGGGAACATCGACCGCAGTTCGGGGTGGCGGACGAAGAGCAGAGCGTAGAAGTAGGAAGTGACCTTGTCGGCGACGGGCCCGATCTCGGTCATCGTGCCGCGGATGAGGAGGGCGTCCGGAGAGCCCTCCCCGGTGGCCGGGCGCCCCCGCGGGGCCGGCGCACGCGGCGGATCCGAGTCACCCCGCGGGCCAGCCTCGTACAAGGGCTGCGCCGTCGAGGGCCGGTGCTCCCCGCGTGTCTCCGGATCACCGTCCGGCGGCGGATCCGATGGCACCGTGCGCGGCATGAACCAGCCGCCGCCCGACATGTCGTTCTCCCCCGACGTGGTGGCCGGAGCGTCCATGGTGTGCCCTCGCCTCGAACATCTTTCGGTCGGTCTGCGCGCCTTCCTCCTCGGAAGGCGCATGCTTTCCCCCGGCGGGCGGCCAGCCGTAGCGTTTCTCCGCAGCCTCTCATTCCGATCGGTTGCCGCGGACGTGAACCCGGAAACGCGGTTCTTCGATCTCTCCGTTCCGTCGGGCCGCCAGTCCTGCTCTCGGCCCGCGCGGAATGCCAGTGCTCCATCCCGGACGTGAACCGGAGTCGACCCTACCGGCCGTCGCCGCGCACACAAGTCCCCCCTTCCTCCATCACGAAGGGCACAGCGTGCGCGGTGCACGGTTTGTCAACTACCGTGCCGGTCCGACCAATTCATATGCCTCCCACAGGTCCCGCCCCGTATAGGAGTGGGTCGCGAGGCCGGCCAGGTGGGCATCGGCGTTGACCGCCACCGAAACCGGTACGGCAGCAAAGAGATCCCTGTCCGACGAGGAATCGCCGTACGCGACGCAACCCGCGCGCGACACACCGAACCGCTCGCAGAGCCGGTCCGCGATGGTCACCTTGGCGGCGGCGCTGAGCGCCCCGGACGGATCAACGGGCTCCGTGAACGGCACGGCCGGAAAGCGGGATCCGTGCGCCGCATGGGCACCCCAGTCGAGAAGGAGCTCCACGAAGAACGAGGGCGAGAGTGACACCACCGCGCAGTATTCGCCCGCACTCCTGATCTCCGCCCAGACCTCGCGGATCCGGGCCAGCCAGGGAGCCGCCTCGAATGCGGCCCGCACCTGCGCCGCGGTCAGGTCCGCCCACAGGTCGTACACCTGCGCCGCGTACTCCGGCGGACCGATCCGTCCCTCCGCGATCGCGCGGTCCAGCGCCACCGTCTCGGCCTCCAGGCCCAACTGGCGGGAAATCTCCACCGGAGCGGTGGTTCCGTGCAGCAACGTACCGTCGAGGTCGAAGAGATGAAGTCTCGCCATGACCCGAGGCTAACCGGCTGTCGATGTTTCACGTGAAACACCCGCCGCCGTCACTCGGCTGTGCGCTCGGCCACGAGATGGCCAAAAGCACGTGCGTCTGCATCGAAACGGGTGGACGACGGGGGCATGGGTCGGACAGCCTGACCTGCGTGCCGACTCCTTCCCTCGCCGCTCTGCCCATCCGCCGCCTGACGCTTCGCGATCTCACCGCCTGCGCCGACCTGTCCGAAGACCGGGGGTGGCCACGCGAGGAACACAAGTGGAGTTTCCTCCTCACCGCCGGGAACGGCTTCGGCATCGACGACCCCGAGGGGGGCCTTGTCGCCGCGTGCGTGGTCACGGAGTACGGCGCGTGGGGGCGGCCGGATCTCGGCGCCGTCGGCATGGTCCTGGTGGCCGAACGCCACTCCCGCCGGGGCGTGGGGCGTCGCTTGATGCAACATGTCGTGTCGACCATGGGCACCACTCCGCTGACCCTGCACGCCACGCCGTACGGCCTCCCCCTCTACGAGGAGCTGGGCTTCAAGGTGACCGGCCGGGCGGAGATGCTGAGGGGGCGCTTCGTTCCCGGCGGTCCGGAGGCCGGCATCGTCACGCGTGCTGCCACCGCCGACGACCTGCCGGCGATCCTGCGCCTGGACGAGGAGGTGTTCGGCACCGACCGCACGCCCCTCATCACTCGGCTGCCCGCCTTCGCCGATCAGCTGCGGGTGGCCGAGGAGGACGGTGGACTCATCGGTTACACGGCCGCGTGGCCCAACATGGACACCCATGTCGTCGGTCCCCTGATCGCCCGGGACACGGAGACCGCCAAGGCGCTCATCGCGTCGCTGGCGGCCGGTACCGACCGTCCGCTGCGCACCGACATCGACGTGCGCCACGAGGAGCTGCTGGTCTGGGCGAAGGAGCGGGGACTGGCCTCCGTGGCATTCAACGCCGTGATGACCTACGGCATCACGGACCTGCCGGGGGACTGGACCCGGCGTTTCGCACCGCTGACGGTCGCCGCGGGCTGACTCCCCGCACGACGCACGCCGGCCCCGCCGCTCTGAGCGACGGGGCCGGCGTCAAGAGGTCCGGGGCGGGTATCAGGCGAGCGCCTGCACGGCCGCGGTGGCGAAACCATGGTCCTGCTCCGGCGCGCCGCCCCCTACACCGATGGCACCGATCAGCCGGCCGTCCCGGTGGACCGGGATACCGCCCGCGATGAACAGCAGGGGCCGGTCGAGGGCCGTGGGCAGCGTGTGGAAGAGACCGCCGGGCTGGACGGCGTCGACGAGGTCGGCGGTGGGCGCGTTGAGCTGAAGGGCCGTGTAGGCCTTGCGGGTGCTGGTCTCGCCGGAGATCAGCACGGCCCGGTCGTCCCGGCGGAAGGCGAGCAGATGACCGCCGGCGTCCAGGACGGTGACGCTGACGGTGACTCCGGCATCCTCGGCCGCCCGGCGGGCCGTGGCGACGAGCAGCTCGGCGTCCTCGGTGGTGAGCGGGGTGACGGCGGTGGTGCTCATGGAGGTTTCTCCTTGGGATGGTGCTGTGGTGGGTGCTTGCCGTACCGGGAGCGGGGCCCGGTACGGGCGTCTGTGGGGGGTTACGGGGGAGGTGAGGCGTCCTGAGTGCGGACGGCTCAGTGGTGGACGGGAGTGCGCTGTCCCGCCGGCGCTCCGGAGGCGGTCACGGTGCCGCGCGCAGCGTCACGGCGTTCGAGGGCCGCTGAGAGGAAGGCGAGGACCAGTGCGGCAGCGGCGAGCGCGGCGCCGACCCAGTTGGGGGCGGTGTAGCCGAAGCCGGCCGCGATCACGAGACCGCCGAGCCAGGCGGACAGGGCGTTGCCCAGGTTGAAGGCGCCGATGTTCACGGCCGACGCGAGGGTCGGGGCGCCGTGTGCCTGGTCGAGCACGCGCTTCTGCAGCGGCGGCACGGTGGCGAAGCCGAGGGCGCCGATCAGGGCGATGGTCACGGCAGCCGCGATCTTGTTGTGGGCGGTGAGCGTGAAGAGTGCCAGGACGAGGGCCAGGGCGCCCAGGGAGACGTACAGCATCGGCATCAGGGCGCGGTCGGCGAACTTGCCACCGACGAGGTTGCCGCCGACCATGCCGAGGCCGAACAGGACCAGCAGCCAGGTGACCGATCCGTCGGCGAACCCGGTGATGTGGGTCATCATCGGCGCGATGTAGGTGATGGCCGCGAAGACACCGCCGAAGCCGAGGACGGTCATCGCCATCGCGAGCAGGACCTGGGCGTTCTTGAAGGCGGCCAGCTCGTGCCGCAGGCGCACGCCCTCCGGTCGCGGCAGCTCGGGCACGAGCCTGGCGATGCCGGCCAGACCGACGACGCCGAGGGCGGCGACGACGGCGAAGGTGACGCGCCAGCCGACGTGCTGTCCTATGAGCGTGCCCAGCGGAACGCCGACGACGTTGGCCACGGTCAGACCGGTGAACATCATGGCGATGGCGCCGGCCTTCTTGTCCGCAGCGACCAGCTCGGCCGCCACGACCGAGCCGATGCCGAAGAAGGCACCGTGGGCGAGTGAGGCGACCACTCGTCCGATCAGCATGACCGCGAAGGCCGGGGCCACCGCGGAGAGCAGGTTTCCGACGATGAAGAGGCCCATCAGCAGCATCAGCATCCGCTTGCGGGGGACCTTGGTGCCGAGCACGGTCATCAGCGGGGCACCGATGACCACGCCGAGCGCATAGCCGGTGACGAGCAGGCCCGCCGTGGGGATGGAGACCCCGAAGTCGCCCGCGACCTCGGGCAGCAAGCCCATGATCACGAACTCGGTCGTTCCGATTCCGAAGGCCCCGATCGCGAGGGCCAGAAGCGCGAGAGGCATGTGGGGGTACACCTTCCCAGACGATTGCATGAGCGCTTTGCGTGCGTCCACAATAGTTGCAGACGCGGGCTATATGCAACCGCCGACTATTTCGGGAGTGCTCTACCCTGGTTGCAGCCGCTCCGGGACGGAGGAAAACGCCAATGACAGCGACGGATCCCGCGCTCACCGCGCTCGCCCAGGGCTGGTGCGCCCTTTCAGCGCTGCACGGAAGGATCGAGGCGCACATCGAGCGCGCCTTGCAGGCCAAGCACGATCTGAGCGTGCGCGAGTACTCACTGCTGGACGTGCTCAGCAGGCAGCACGACGGCGAGGGCGGGCATCTGCAGATGAAGCAGGTCGCCGACGCGGTCGTGCTCAGCCAGAGCGCCACCACCCGGCTGGTGACCCGGCTGGAGGACCGCGGCCTGCTGGAGCGCTACCTGTGCCCCACCGACCGGCGCGGCATCTACACCAACGTCACCGCGGCGGGCCTGCGACTGCTGGAGGAGGCGCGCCCCACCAACGACGCCGCTCTGCGCGAGGCCCTGGACGACGCCGCCGAGAGCCCCGAACTGGCTCCGCTGGTCCGAGCGGTGGAGTCGCTGAACGTGCCCGCATAGGGTGCCCGCATGGGAGATCTTGAAATACGCGCCGCGACCGCCGAGGACCTCCAGGCGATCGTGACCATGCTCGCCGACGATCCGCTCGGTGCCCAGCGCGAGTCGCCCGACGACCTGACGCCGTACCGCGCCGCCCTGGAGCGCCTGGCCGCCGACCCGAACCAGCACGTCGTCGTCGCCGTGCGGGAAGACCGGGTGATCGGCACCCTCCAGCTGACGATCATCCCGGGGCTCTCGCAGAAGGGAGCCACCCGGGCACTCATCGAGGCCGTGCGCATCCGCGCCGACGAGCGGGGCAGCGGGCTGGGCAGCAGGCTGATCGAGTGGGCGATCGACACCTCACGGCAGCTCGGCTGCAAGATGGTGCAGCTGACGTCCGACAAGACCCGTACCGACGCCCACCGCTTCTACGAACGACTGGGTTTCATCGCCTCGCACGAAGGGTTCAAGCTGCGGCTCTGAATCCGCGCCCGAGGCGCCGGGCCGGACGCGCATCCCGGCCGGGCCGACCCGGCCGGCGCGCTCACGGCGCACCGGCGGCGCTACGGGGGTGTGTTTCACGTGAAACCCACCCCCTGGCCATCTACGGGCTAGCCGATGCCCCGCCACCCCTCCGGGTCGACACCACCGGGCACCGCGGCCTCGGGGTCGTACGGCTGCCGCGTGAACACGAACGATCCGAGGTCGAGGTGGCGCACGGACCCGTCGGGACGCCGTACGGGTCGCAGCACCTCACCGGCGTAGTAGCCCTCCAGCCCCGTCCAGGTGCCGTCACCGTTCGCCCGGAACCGGGCCCTACGAACGCCGCCGGTCAGCGGTGCCAGCGAGACAAGACCGTCGGCGGTCGCGCGCAGTCCGAAGGCATGGGTGCCCCAGTACCACTGCCCCACCAGCTCCAGCACCGCCGGGTCGACCTCACGCAGCGGACGCCAGGGCTCGGGGATACGCGGTTCCGCCTCGGCGACGATCCGCACGAGATCCGCTCCCACGGCACCCAGCAGCGGTCCGCTGGTGCAGTTGGCGAGCACCACCGCGGCCACGTCGTCCTCGACGCTGATGGTGAGGTTCGCCAGGAAGCCCGGCAGCGAGCCGGAGTGCCCGACGAGCAGCCGGCCGTCTCGGTGCTGGATCTGCATGCCCAGGCCGTACGTCACCCCGTCCACGACGTCCGCGGCCTCTGCGGGCGCCGCCGGGGTACGCATCTCCCGTACCGAATCCGCGCTCAGGACTCGCTCGTCCCCCCGGGCGAGGAACGCGGCGAACCGCGCCAGGTCTCCGGTGGTCGACCAGAGCTGACCGGCCGACGCCATCCGGCCCAGATCCTCCGTCGGCTCGGGGAGCAGGGCGTCGGCCCACGGATGCACGGCCCAGCCGCCCGCGTGCGGCGGCCGGGGCTGTGCGCTCGTCCGGTGCAGACCGAGCGGCTCCAGGATCTCGGCGCGCAGCACCTCCTCCCAGGGAGCGCCGCGCAACCTCTCCACCAGGGAGCCGAGCACCGTGTAGCCGGGATTGGAGTAGTGGTGTCGGCGGCCGGCCGGATGCAGCAGGGGTTCTTCCCCGAGTACATCGCTGAGCTCCGGCCGCAGGGAGCCCGGCGTCCGCTCCCACCAGGGCGCGGGTGATTCGGCCGCCAACCCGGCGGTGTGGGCCAGCAGTTCCGCGATCGTCGCCTCCCCCGCGCTGGTGCCGGGCAGGTACTTCTCCAGCGGATCACCGAGATCGAGCACGCCTTCGTCGCGCAACCGCATCACCAGGACCGCGGTGAAGGTCTTGGTGATGGACCCGATCCGGTACTGCACGGACTCGTCCGGCCCATGCCCGTCCACCGAGGTGCGCGCTCCGTGCCACACGGCCTGCCCGTCCCGTACGACGGCAGCGACCAGCGACGGAGCCCGTCCCTCGGTCTGCGCGACGGCGATCCGGTGCAGCAGGGCTCGGCGGGTGCCTGGGAGCAGCGCTTCCTGAGTTGTCGTCATGGGCTCAGTCCACAGGCTGCGGCCCCGGGCGTCGAATCAATTGCCGGGCGCACGTGACCGCGACCGGCGGATCAGGTCTGGGCCATGTCCACGAAGCGGGAGTAGTGGCCCTGGAACGCGACCGTGATGGTGGCCGTCGGACCGTTTCGGTGCTTGGCGACGATCAGGTCGGCCTCGCCCGCGCGGGGGGACTCCTTCTCGTACGCGTCCTCGCGGTGCAGCAGGATGACCATGTCGGCGTCCTGCTCGATGGAGCCGGACTCACGCAGGTCGGAGACCATCGGCTTCTTGTCGGTGCGCTGTTCGGGACCACGGTTCAGCTGGGAGAGGGCGATGACCGGGATCTCCAGCTCCTTCGCGAGCAGCTTGAGGTTACGGGACATGTCCGAGACCTCCTGCTGACGGCTTTCCGCACGCTTGGAGCCACCGGACTGCATCAGCTGGAGGTAGTCGATGACGACCAGCTTCAGGTCGTTGCGCTGCTTCAGACGCCGGCACTTGGCCCGGATCTCCATCATGGACAGGTTCGGTGAGTCGTCGATGTACAGCGGCGCCGCCGACACGTCCGGCATGCGGCGGGCGAGCCGTGTCCAGTCCTCGTCGGTCATCGTGCCGGACCGCATGTGGTGCAGGGCGACCCGGGCCTCGGCGGACAGCAGACGCATCGCGATCTCGTTGCGCCCCATTTCGAGCGAGAAGATGACGCTCGGAAGGTTGTTCTTGATGGAGGCGGCCCGTGCGAAGTCCAGTGCGAGGGTCGACTTACCCATGGCGGGACGGGCCGCGATGACGATCATCTGCCCCGGGTGCAGGCCGTTCGTCAGCGAGTCGAAGTCGGTGAAACCGGTGGGCACACCCGTCATCTCGCCGCTGCGGGAGCCGATCGCCTCGATCTCGTCGAGCGCGCCTTCCATGATGTCGCCGAGCGGGAGGTAGTCCTCGCTGGTGCGCTGCTCGGTGACGGCGTAGATCTCGGCCTGGGCGCTGTTGACGATCTCGTCCACGTCTCCGTCGGCCGCGTATCCCATCTGCGTGATGCGCGTACCGGCTTCGACGAGACGGCGCAGGACGGCCCGCTCGTGGACGATCTCCGCGTAGTACTCGGCGTTGGCCGCCGTGGGCACGGTCTGGACGAGAGTGTGCAGATAGGCGGCGCCGCCGACCTTGTTGATCTCACCGCGCTTGGTGAGTTCGGCGGCGATGGTGATCGGGTCGGCCGGCTCACCCTTGGCGTAGACGTCCAGGATGGCCTGGTAGATCGTCTCGTGCGCCGGTTTGTAGAAGTCGTGGCCCTTGAGGATCTCGACGACGTCGGCGATGGCGTCCTTGGACAGCAGCATGCCGCCCAGCACCGACTGCTCGGCGTCCAAGTCCTGCGGCGGCACCCGCTCGAAGGACGAGCCTCCGTCCCAGCCGCCGCCCTCCCGGCCCCGGTCGTGCTGTTCGTCACGGCTCCGGCCACCGTCACCGCGCCGACGGGAGGCAGGCAGACGATCACTGGGTCCGGCTTCGGCCCACGGATCGTCCAAGGGCTCGGAAATGCTCACCGAGCCACCTCCTCCCGTCCGCATGGCGGACCTCGCCGTGTCCTCTTTTGTACGGCACGACACTGACAAATGAGAGGCCCAACTCCGGTTCTCGCACGTCGGGTTTGTGACGATTCCCGAGCCGGAAGAAGGACACTTGCCGGGCCACGGGAAGGAGCGGGCGCCGGACCACGGTAGGCCCGTCGGCACCGTCAGCCAATCTGGTTATCCACAGGCCATGTGGACGACGGCCCCTATGCTGTGGAGAACTCGGCGAAACCTGTGCACGACCCGGTGGACAGCCCTGTGAACAAGCCCTCGATCCCGCCCTCAGCACCTTCCTGACCAGCGCGTTTGTGATCCACCGGCTGTGCAGAAGAAAAACTTTCCCAGTCGGGCCAAGATCGCTTCGAACGATGCCCGAAAGGACGCGACCCCGGATCAATAGTAAGGACCACAGGTCGATTGCATCTCTTACCTGTGGACGATTACATTGATGCTCATGACACAGGCTCCAGAGATCCCGAAGGACACCCGGCGGCGGCACGACCGAGAAATCGTCGCGCTGGCCGTTCCGGCCTTCGGTGCCCTCGTCGCCGAGCCCCTCTTCGTCATGGCGGACAGTGCGATCGTCGGCCACCTCGGGACCGCTCAGCTCGCCGGCCTCGGCGTCGCCTCGGCGCTCCTCACCACCGCCGTGAGCGTCTTCGTCTTCCTCGCCTACGCCACCACGGCCGCCGTGGCCCGCCGCGTCGGTGCGGGTGATCTCCCGGCAGCCATCCGGCAGGGCATGGACGGCATCTGGCTCGCTCTGCTGCTCGGCATCGCCGTCATCGCCGTCTTCCTGCCCCTCGCCCCCGGCATCGTGGAACTGTTCGGCGCCTCCACGACCGCGGCTCCCTACGCCACCACCTATCTGCGTATCTCCGCGCTGGGCATCCCGGCCATGCTCATCGTCCTGGCCGCGACCGGAGTGCTCCGCGGCCTCCAGGACACCAGGACCCCGCTCTACGTCGCCGTGGCGGGCTTCGTCGCCAACGCCGGGCTCAACGGGGCACTCGTCTACGGCGCCGGACTCGGCATCGCCGGCTCGGCCTGGGGCACGGTGATCACCCAGTGCGGAATGGCAGCCGTCTACCTGACCGTGGTCGTCCGCGGGGCCCGCCGGTACGGCGCCTCCCTCCGACCGGACGCCGCGGGCATCCGAGCCTCGGCCCAGGCCGGCGTCCCGCTCCTGGTCCGCACGCTGTCCCTGCGGGCGATCCTCATGATCGCCACGGCGGTCGCGGCCCGACTCGGCGACGCCGACATCGCCGCACACCAGATCACCCTGTCCCTGTGGAACCTGCTGTCCTTCGCGCTCGACGCCATAGCCATCGCGGGGCAGGCCATCATCGGCCGCTATCTCGGCGCGGACGATCCCCACGGGGCACGCGAGGCCTGCCGTCGCATGATCCAGTGGGGCATCGCGGCGGGTGTCGTCCTCGGTCTGCTCGTGGTAGCCGCGCGACCGCTCTTCCTGCCGTTGTTCACCGGCGACGACATGGTGAAGGACACCGCGCTCCCGGCCCTGCTGCTGGTGGCGCTGTCGCAGCCCGTCTGCGGGGTCGTCTTCGTCCTGGACGGGGTTCTGATGGGCGCCGGCGACGGCCCCTATCTCGCCGGGGCCATGGTCGTCACCCTGGCGGTGTTCGCTCCGGTGGCCCTGCTGGTCCCCGTGCTCGGCGGCGGCCTCACGGCTCTCTGGGCAGCGATGACGCTGATGATGGCGATCCGCATGCTGACCTTGTGGCTGCGCACCCGCTCGGGCCGCTGGATCGTGACGGGCGCGACCCGCTGAGACCGTTTCACGTGAAACATGCCGTGCCGGCCGTATCCGGTGTCACGGAAAAGGGACCGCACCCGAAGGATGCGGCCCCTTTTCACCGGCTCAAGCAAGCACGGTGATCACGCGGCGATCAGGCCGCGACGACCTCGATGTTGACCTTGGCGGCAACCTCGGGGTGCAGACGCACGGACGTCTCGTGGGCGCCCAGGGTCTTGATCGGAGCGGTCAGCTCGATGCGGCGCTTGTCGACCTCGGGGCCACCGGAAGCCTTGATCGCGGACGCGATGTCGGCCGGGGTGACGGAGCCGAAGAGACGGCCGGCGTCGCCGGAGCGGACGGCCAGGCGGACCTTCACGCCCTCGAGCTGGGCCTTGACCTGGTTGGCCTGCTCGATGGTCTGGATCTCGTGGATCTTGCGGGCGCGGCGGATCTGCTCGACGTCCTTCTCGCCACCCTTGGTCCAGCGGATAGCGAACTTCCGCGGGATCAGGTAGTTGCGAGCGTAACCGTCCTTGACGTCGACGACGTCGCCCGCGGCACCGAGGCCGGAGACCTCGTGGGTGAGGATGATCTTCATTTTTCGGTCACCCTTCCCTTAGCGCGCGGTGGACGTGTAGGGCAGCAGCGCCATCTCACGGCTGTTCTTGACGGCCGTGGCGACGTCACGCTGGTGCTGCGTGCAGTTGCCGGTCACGCGGCGGGCACGGATCTTGCCGCGGTCGGAAATGAACTTCCGCAGCATGTTCGTGTCCTTGTAGTCCACGTACGTGACCTTGTCCTTGCAGAAAGCGCAGACCTTCTTCTTCGGCTTGCGCACAGGCGGCTTCGCCATGGTGTTTCTCCTGTGTGATCAAGAAGTTGGGGTACACCCCGCCTTCGGCCCGAGGGCTTAGAAGGGGGGCTCGTCCGAGTAGCCGCCACCGCCGCCGGAGTTTCCGCCCCAGCCGCCGCCGCCCTGCTGGCTGCCACCGGCGGGAGCGCCGGTCGCCCACGGGTCGTCGGCCGGAGCGCCGCCCTGCTGACCGCCACCGGGGCCACCGCCCCAGCCGCCGCCCTGCTGGCCGCCGCCGCCACCGCCGCCGTAACCGCCCTGGCCACCGCGGCCGCCACCGGCGGTCTTGGTGACCTTGGCAGTGGCGTTGCGCAGGCTGGGGCCGACTTCCTCGACGTCCAGCTCGTAGACCGTGCGCTTGACGCCCTCACGGTCCTCGTAGGACCGCTGCTTCAGCCGGCCCTGCACGATGACGCGCATGCCTCGCTGGAGCGACTCGGCGACGTTCTCCGCCGCCTGACGCCAGACCGAGCAGGTCAGGAACAGGCTCTCGCCGTCCTTCCACTCGTTCGTCTGGCGGTCGAAGGTGCGGGGAGTGGACGCGACGCGGAACTTCGCGACCGCCGCACCGGACGGGGTGAAGCGCAGCTCGGGGTCGTCGACAAGATTGCCGATGACCGTGATGACGGTCTCGCCTGCCATGGGGAACCTCTCGGCGGGTTTGCTGGCTGCTTGCTACTCGAATCCCGAGATCAACTGAGCGGAGGAGCTCAGTGGGTCTCGGGGCGGAGGACCTTGGTCCGGAGGACCGACTCGTTCAGGTTCATCTGGCGGTCGAGCTCCTTGACGACCGCAGGCTCGGCCTGCAGGTCGATGACCGAGTAGATGCCCTCGGGCTTCTTCTTGATCTCGTAGGCGAGACGACGACGGCCCCAGGTGTCGACCTTCTCAACCTTGCCGCCGCCGTCGCGGACGACAGAGAGGAAGTTCTCGATCAGCGGGGAGACAGCACGCTCCTCGAGATCGGGGTCGAGGATGACCATCACCTCGTAGTGACGCATGTGGAACCCACCTCCTTTGGACTCAGCGGCCACGGTCGTTCCGTGGCAGGAGGGTTGTGATGCGTACGCAACGGTATCGGCCGCCACTGACATCGGGGGGCCTCGAAGGGATCCCGCAGTGTGACCTGGACAGGTCTGGGCAGACACCGGTGCAGACGGTACAGACTACCCGCACACCCGCTTCCGGTTGAAATCCCGCCGGGAAGACCGTCACTCTGTACACGTCGGGTGTGTACGGCGCTACTATGCGCCGCCTTCCGCAGGAGGTGCCCATGGCACAGGTTTCGCATCCCAACGTCGCCGGTTCCCTCTTCGCCACGGACGGCAAGCGCCGTCCGCTGCAGGACGCGCTGACGGGGGCCACCCTCGTCCTCGGCCTGCTGTCCTTCATCACGTCTTTCTTCCACGGCCTCCACCTGCTTTCCTCCTGGACGGGACTGGTGGGACTCGCCGTCGGCATCTACGGACAGTGGATCTCGGTGACCACGCGGGAGCGTTTCGGTCTGATCCTGGGCCTCGGCGCCTCGGGCGTCGGTTTCCTGATCGGCATGGCCAACGGCGGCCTGTTCGGTGGGCTCATCAGCTGACTTCGCCGGGCCGAAGGGCCGTACGCCCAGTCGGGGCGCTCGCAAGGCGCAGTAGGCTTCGGCGCGAGAGCCGGAGCCCCTGTACCCATGGGGACACACCAGCCCGAGGAGCGCCCCGAATGAGCCTGACCCTGAGGACCATCAGTCGCGAGCAGCATCTGGCCTACATCCAGAGCCTGCCGGCGGCGAGCCACATGCAGGTTCCGGCCTGGGCCGATGTGAAGGCGGAGTGGCGCTCGGAGAACCTCGGCTGGTTCGACAAGAGCGGTCAGCTGGTCGGCGCGGGCCTGGTCCTCTACCGCCAGCTGCCCAAGATCAAGCGCTACCTCGCCTACCTGCCCGAGGGCCCGGTCATCAACTGGTACGCGCCGAACCTGGACGACTGGATCCAGCCGATGCTGGCGCACCTGAAGCAGCAGGGCGCCTTCTCCGTGAAGATGGGCCCGCCGGTGATCATCCGCCGCTGGAACGCGGACACCATCAAGAAGGGCATCCAGGACCCGGACGTCAAGCGACTGCGCGACCTGGAGGCCGACTTCATCGAGCCGCGCGCCTTCGAGGTGGCCGACAAGCTGCGCCGCATGGGCTGGCAGCAGGGCGAGGACGGCGGCGCCGGTTTCGGCGACGTGCAGCCCCGCTACGTCTACCAGGTGCCGCTGGCGAACCGTTCCCTGGAAGAGGTCCACAAGAACTTCAACCAGCTGTGGCGCCGCAACATCAAGAAGGCCGAGAAGGCCGGCGTCGAGGTGGTCCAGGGCGGCTACCAGGACCTGGCCGAGTGGCAGCGGCTGTACGAGATCACGGCCGTCCGTGACCACTTCCGGCCCCGCCCGATGTCGTACTTCCAGCGCATGTGGACGGCCCTCAACACCGAGGACCCGAACCGCATGCGGCTGTACTTCGCCCGCCACAACGGCGTGAACCTGTCCGCGGCGACGATGCTGATCGTCGGCGGGCACGTCTGGTACTCCTACGGCGCCTCCGACAACATCGGCCGCGAGGTCCGGCCGTCGAACGCGATGCAGTGGCGGATGCTCTGCGACGCCTACGCGCTCGGCGCCACCGTCTACGACCTGCGCGGCATCTCCGACTCGCTGGACGAGACCGACCATCTCTTCGGCCTGATCCAGTTCAAGGTCGGCACCGGCGGCCAGGCCGCCGAGTACCTGGGCGAGTGGGACTTCCCGCTGAACAAGCTGCTCCACAAGGCGCTCGACATCTACATGTCGCGCCGCTGAGTCGCGCGGGCGTTTGATTCCATAGCCCTCACAGCTCTCACACCTCTGATCCACCCCAGCCACGAGAAAGGTTCCGGGTCCGGCCATGGCGCTCACGCTCTACGTCGACACCGCGCGCTGGCGGGCGCACCACAAGCACGTGCAGGAGCAGTTCCCGGGACTCGTCCCCGTCTGCAAGGGCAACGGCTACGGCTTCGGGCACGAACGGCTCTCGGAGGAGGCCACGCGGCTCGGCTCCGACCTGCTCGCCGTCGGCACCACGTACGAGGCCGCGCGCATCAAGGACTGGTTCGGCGGGGACCTGCTGGTGCTGACCCCGTACCGGCGCGGCGAGGAGCCCGTGCCGCTGCCCGACCGGGTGGTGCGCTCGGTGTCGTCGATCGACGGCGTGTACGGGCTCGTGGGCGCCCGGGTCGTCATCGAGGTGATGTCCTCGATGAAGCGGCACGGCATCAGCGAGCACGAGCTGCCGCAGCTGCACCAGGCCATAGAGAACATCCGGCTGGAGGGCTTCGCCATCCACCTGCCGCTGGACCGCACCGACGGCTCGGACGCCGTCGAGGAGGTCATCGGCTGGATGGACCGGCTGCGCGCGGCACGGCTGCCGCTGCACACGATGTTCGTCAGCCATCTCAAGGCGGACGAGCTGGCCCGGCTCCAGCAGCAGTTCCCGCAGACCCGGTTCCGCGCCCGCATCGGCACGCGGCTGTGGCTGGGGGACCACGACGCCACCGAGTACCGCGGCGCCGTCCTGGACGTCACGCGCGTGTCGAAGGGCGACCGGTTCGGCTACCGGCAGCAGAAGGCGGCCTCAGACGGCTTCCTGGTGGTCGTGGCGGGCGGTACGTCGCACGGGGTGGGTCTGGAGGCTCCCAAGGCCCTCCACGGCGTCATGCCGCGCGCCAAGGGCGTCGCCCGGGCCGGCCTCGCCACAGTCAACCGGAATCTTTCGCCGTTCGTCTGGGGCGGCAAGCAGCGCTGGTTCGCCGAGCCGCCGCACATGCAGGTGTCGATCCTGTTCGTGCCCTCGGACGCCCCCGAACCGCAGGTCGGCGACGAGCTGGTGGCCCATCTGCGGCACACCACGACCCAGTTCGACCGCATCGTGGACCGCTGAGCCCGCCAGGACAGCGAGACGGCCGTATCCGGAGCGCCCGGATACGGCCTTCTGCGTGACTGCCGGCCCACCGTGCCGACGCCGCGTTCGCGCGTTCGCTCAGAGCGAACGGTCGTGGTGGGACAACGTTTCCGGCCTGCCCCAGTCCACCTGGGGCTCCTCGAACTGGACGGCGTGCTGCGGCGGGTGGGCCGCCGCGCCGAGCACGAACGCGTCCTCCGCGCCGTCCAGGACCCCGCCGGAAGGATCGTCGTCGCCGGACCGGCGCACCACGTCCCGTTCCGGCATGAGGATGTCCCGTACGACGACGGCGCACAGGTACAGCGTCCCCAGCAGGTGCACCACGATCACCCAGTGGTAGCCCTGCGTCGGCAGGCCCTTGTGGGCGTCTCCGCTGGTCGTGTAGGCGAGGTACAGCCAGATGCCCAGGAAGTACGCGACCTCGCACGCCTGCCAGATCAGGAAGTCGCGCCACTTGGGCCGGGCCAGGACGGCCAGCGGAACCAGCCACAGGACGTACTGCGGCGAGTAGACCTTGTTGGTCAGGACGAAGGCCGCCACGATCAGGAAGGCCAGCTGGGCGAAGCGGGGCCGGCGGGGGGCGGTGAAGGTCAGGGCGGCGATGCCCAGGAAGCAGAGCACCACCAGCACCGTGGCCGCGTTGTTGACGAAGTCGGTGGTGGGCGGGTTGCTGGAGTTCTGCGCCCAGATCAGCCAGAAGGAGCCGAAGTCGACGCCGCGCTCCTTGCTGAAGGTGTAGAACTTCGCCCAGCCCTCGCGGATGTGGAAGCCCGTGGAGTCGTGCGTGAGCATCACGGGCAGGTTCACCACGAGCCAGGCGCCCAGCGCGCCGCCCACGGCCTGGAAGAACTCCCGCCACTTGCCGGCCCGCCAGCACAGCACCAGCAGCGGGCCGAGCAGCAGGACGGGGTAGAGCTTGGCGGCCGTGGCGAGCCCCAGCAGGACACCGAAGGCGAGAGCCCGGCCTCGCGACCACATCAGCATCGCGGCGGCGGTCAGCGCCACCGCCAGCAGGTCCCAGTTGATGGTCGCGGTCAGCGCGAAGGCGGGCGCCAGGGCGACCAGCAGGCCGTCCCAGGGGCGACGGCGATGGGTGCGGGCCACGCAGACGGCGATGACGGCGGTGCACACCATCAGCATCCCGGCGTTGACGAACCAGTACCACTGCTCCTGGTGCTGGATGGAGCCGCTGTGCGGGGTCAGCCAGGAGGCGACCTCCATGAACACGCCGGTGAGCACCGGGTATTCGAGGTAGTCCATGTCGCCGGGGAGTTTGTCGAAGTACGGCACGAGGTGATCGGCGAACCCGCGGCCCTGGTAGAGGTGCGGGATGTCCGAGTAGCAGGCGTGCGTGTACTGGCTGCTCGCCCCGAAGAACCAGGCGTTGTCGTAGCAGGGTGCCTTCTGGACCAGGCCGAGGGCGAACATGCCGATCGCCACGAGCACCACGACGCGTACGGGCGTCCACCAGGAGGTCCCGAGCAGGGCGCGCCGCCCCAGGGGACCGCCGATCAGCTCACTGCCGGCGGCGGCGACCTCGTCCTCCCGGGTCGGCTGCACCGGCTCTGCCGCGGCAGGCCGCACGGGCTCGGGCTCGTGCATGCTCGCGGGAGTCATCTCTGCACTGGGCATGGGGCACATCCTGCCGTACCTGCCTAGGAATACGCCGAGGGCCGCCACACCTGGTGGGTGCGGCGGCCCATGTTTCACGTGAAACACCCCTGGCGGGCGATATGGTCGCCAACCGGGCGGATCTTCGGGCTAACCGGTCTGGCCTCCGAAGAAGCCTCCGCTGCCGTTCCCGTTACCGCGGGTGGTACCGGTTCCGGTGGTTTCCGTGCCCGTGGGTGTCGGTGTCGTACCTCCGTCGGCACCACCGGTGTCCGTGCCTCCGATGCCGCCATCACCGCCGTTGCCGCCGTTGCCGCCGTTGCCGTTGGTGTTGCAGTTGTTGCCCCACGTGAAGTCGCAAGACTCGCTCGCCGTCGGAGACGGCGTGATGGTCGACTGGCTCGGCGACGGGCTCGGCGTGTCGCTGGGCGTGGGGCTCGGCGTGAAGGTGACGCTCGGGGTCGGGGTGGGGGCGCCCGCCTCGTTCTGGACCGAGCCGATCTCGGTGGCGTCCGGGAAGCCGAGGTCGTTCTGGCCCTTGAGCGCGGCCTTCATGTACTCGGTCCACACCTGCGTCGGGATGTCACCACCGTGGATGGAGTCGACGCCCGCCGTGCCGTTCATGGAGAGCAGCTTGTGGTCCTTGGGGTTCTCGCGGAACATCGCCACCGAGGTGGACAGCTGCTGGGTGTAGCCGACGAACCAGGCCGACTTGTTCTCGTCGGTGGTACCGGTCTTGCCCGCCGCCTTACGGCCGAGGGCGAGAGCCTTCTTGCCCGTGCCGTTCTGGATGACGTTCTCCAGGACGTCCGTGACGTTGTTGGCGATGTTCGGGTCCAACGCCTCCTGGGGAGCCGGCTTCGGCTTGGTGAAGCTGGGCGCGTCCGCGCCGTTGACCTTGACCGCGGTCACGGAGTACGGCTCCGCCTGCTGGCCGGACGCGGCGAAGGTCGCGTAGGCGTCGGCCATGCGGATCGCGCTGGGGGTGGACGTACCGATGGCGAAGGACGGGTTGAGGTCCTGCGACATGCTCTGGTTCAGGATGCCGGTGCTCCGCGCCACATCCCGCACGTGCGTCATTCCCACATCGACGCCGAGCTGCACGAAGGGCGTGTTGACGGACTGCTCCATCGCCTTGCGCAGGGTGATGTAGCCCCAGGGGCGAGGGCTCTCGTTGTTCTGGAAGAAGTACGAGTTGTCCTTGTTGAGGTAGAACCCGCCGTCCGGCTTGCTGACCTTGAGGTGGTCGTTGCCGTTGTACTTGCTCAGCGGGGAGACGCCCTCGCCCTCGGACTTGTAGGTGCCGTACTTCATGGCGGCGGCCAGCACGAACGGCTTCCAGGTCGAACCCACGGGCACACCCGAGGTGTCCGCGTTGTTCGTGAAGTGCCCGTTCTCGTAACCGTCGCCACCGTAGAGAGCGACGATCGCGCCGTCCTTGGGCTTCACCGAGGCCGCACCGAACTGGACGTACTTGTCCCGTTCACGGTGTTTGGGATCGATGTTCTCTTTCTGGACGTTCTTCACGGCCTTGGCGAGCGCGTCGACCTTGTTCTTGTCGAACGTCGTGTAGATCTGGTAGCCGCCCCGGTCGAACTGCGCCTCGGTGATGTCGGAGTGCGCGAGGACGTACTTCTTCGCCGTGTCGGCCAGGTAGCTGATCTGGCCGGTCATGCCCTTGGTCGCCTTGCGGCCGTCGGGCCTGGGGTACTTCGCGATGGCCTTCTGGTACTGGACGTCGGTGAGGTGCTTGTCCTTGTGCATCTCGCCGAGGATCCAGGCCCAGCGGTCCTGGGAGCGCTTCAGGTTGTCCTGCGGGGTGGCGGACTTGTCGAGGTCCTGGTTGCCCGCCGGGTCGTAGTACGTCGGGCCCTTCAGCAGCGCGGCGAGGACGGCGCACTCGCTCGGTTCGAGATCGACCGCGTTCTTGCCGTAGTAGGTCTGCGCCGCGGCCTGGATGCCGTACGCGCCCCGGCCGAAGTACGAGGTGTTCAGGTAGCCCTGGAGGATCTGGTCCTTGTCGAGCTTCGCGCCCACCTTTATGGAGATGAACATCTCCTTGAACTTACGGGTGACCGACTGCTCCTGGCTGAGGTACGTGTTCTTCACGTACTGCTGGGTGATCGTCGAACCACCCTGCGTCTGACCGCCCCGCGCCATGTTCACCATGGCGCGCGCGATGCCCATGGGGTCCACGCCCGAGTCGTCGTAGAAGGACTTGTTCTCCGCGGAGATCACCGCGAACCGCATCGCCTCGGGGATCTGGTCGATGCTGACGTTCTGCCGGTTGACGCCGGTACCGGTGGCGACCATCTGCTTGCCGTTGCCCCAGTAGTACACGTTGTTCTGGGACTTGGCGGCGTCGTTCTCGTTCGGGATCGAGACCATCGCGTAGCCGACGCCGATCATCACCACGAGGCTGCCGACGAAGCCGATGAACAGCCCGCTGACCAGCTTCCAGGACGGCACCCAGCGCCGCCAGCCCTGCTTGCCGACCCTGGGATAGTCGACGAGCCTCTTCTTGCCGGGTGCCGTCGTCGCGCGGCCCTTGCCGCGGCCTGGGCCGGTCGGGCCGCCCGGGCCACCGCGCCGGCCGCCCGGGCCCGTGTCGTCGGCCGCTCTGCGTCGGCCGCTCTTCTGCGCCGCGCGGCGGGCCTCGGCACGGCTGCCGTAGGGACGCTCCTCGCCCCCCGAGTCGGCGGACTCCGCCCCGTGGGAACGGGACCCATAGGAGTCGGCAGGGGACCCGGTGGCGCCTCGCGGTGCCGCACGGCGGCCGGAGGACGGGCCGGACTGGCCGCGTCGGGCCGCGGCACGTCCGCCTCCCTGCGGCTGCTGCGGTTTGCGACGGTGCTCGCTCATCGAACGATTACTCCTCGGGCAGGCGCACCCGTGCGCGCCTGGAACGGCGGCTGGTTTCCGGTCCCCCCGGAGTACGGATGTGGTCGGTCCTGCATTCACCCGTACTGCACCGGGGACGATGACGCTCCCCAGGCGTCGCGCGGTTCCCGGTGGTGTGCATGCCGCACAGACTACGCACCACCAAAACCCCCCGGGCCCCGAAGTTCACCCCAAAACAGGCAACTTGCCTCCTACGAATCGGTGATGTGATCCCGTTCACCGCTGTCCCCCTTGTCGCCTGCGGAAGGCCGTTCTATCGTCGTGATGTATCGAGTCGATACATCAGCGCGAGATAAAGGCGCTGAGAGGCACTGCGAGACCTGCGGGACGGACCTGCGGGACCGAGGGGAGGCGACGATGAGCCGGCGCTCCGGCATCCTTGAGTTCGCCGTGCTCGGCCTGCTGCGGGAGTCCCCGATGCACGGCTATGAGCTGCGCAAACGACTGAACACGTCGCTGGGTGTGTTCCGTGCGTTCAGCTATGGGACGCTCTACCCCTGCCTCAAGACGCTGGTCGCCAACGGCTGGCTGATCGAGGAACCCGGGAACGCCCAGGACGACGCGCTCGCCGCCACCCTCGCCGGACGCCGCGCCAAGATCGTTTACCGGCTGACGGCGGAAGGCAAGGAGCACTTCGAGGAACTGCTCTCGCAGACCGGCCCCGACGCCTACGAGGACGAGCACTTCGCCGCACGGTTCGCCTTCTTCGGGCAGACCTCGCGCGATGTGCGCATGCGCGTCCTGGAGGGCCGCCGCAGCCGCCTGGAGGAGCGCCTGGAGAAGATGCGCGCCTCCCTGGCGCGCACCCGGGAGCGCCTCGACGACTACACGCTTGAGCTCCAGCGCCACGGGATGGAGTCCGTGGAGCGCGAAGTGCGCTGGCTGAACGAGCTCATCGAGAGCGAGCGGGCCGGTCGGGACCTGAGGGGTTCCGCCTCCGGGGGGCCCGCTCAGCAGGACACCACCACTGGATCGACGGGCGGCCTGCCCCGTCCCGGGGACACCCCCCGGACGGATACGCCCGGCGACACCGCCACGTGAGACCCAGTCAGGGCCTCACTCGTACACACAGGGAGCAACCGGAATGGGTTCGGTTCGCGTAGCCATCGTCGGCGTGGGCAACTGCGCGGCGTCGCTGGTGCAGGGAGTCGAGTACTACAAGGACGCCGACCCGGCGTCCAAGGTCCCCGGCCTGATGCACGTGCAGTTCGGTGACTACCACGTCAAGGACGTCGAGTTCGTCGCCGCCTTCGACGTGGACGCCAAGAAGGTCGGTCTCGACCTCGCGGACGCGATCGGCGCCTCCGAGAACAACACCATCAAGATCTGCGACGTGCCCAGCACCGGGGTGACGGTCCAGCGCGGTCACACCCTCGACGGCCTCGGCAAGTACTACCGCGAGACCATCGAGGAGTCGGACGCCGAGCCGGTCGACGTCGTCCAGACCCTGAAGGACAAGCAGGTCGACGTCCTGGTCTGCTACCTGCCCGTGGGCTCCGAGGACGCGGCGAAGTTCTACGCCCAGTGCGCCATCGACGCCAAGGTCGCCTTCGTCAACGCCCTCCCGGTCTTCATCGCCGGCACCAAGGAGTGGGCGGACAAGTTCACCGAGGCCGGCGTGCCGATCGTCGGTGACGACATCAAGTCCCAGGTCGGCGCCACCATCACGCACCGCGTCATGGCGAAGCTGTTCGAGGACCGCGGTGTGATCCTGGACCGCACGATGCAGCTGAACGTCGGCGGCAACATGGACTTCAAGAACATGCTCGAGCGCGAGCGCCTGGAGTCCAAGAAGATCTCCAAGACGCAGGCCGTCACCTCGCAGATCCCCGACCGGGACCTCGGCGAGAAGAACGTCCACATCGGCCCGTCCGACTACGTCGCCTGGCTGGACGACCGCAAGTGGGCCTACGTCCGCCTGGAGGGTCGCGCCTTCGGTGACGTCCCGCTGAACCTGGAGTACAAGCTCGAGGTCTGGGACTCCCCGAACTCCGCCGGTGTCATCATCGACGCCCTGCGCGCCGCGAAGATCGCCAAGGACCGCGGCATCGGCGGCCCGATCCTGTCGGCTTCCTCGTACTTCATGAAGTCCCCGCCGGTCCAGTACTTCGACGACGAGGCCCGCGAGAACGTCGAGAAGTTCATCCGCGGTGAGGTCGAGCGCTAAAGCGGCCGACGCCGCGGCGCGCACGAGAACGCTCCTGCCAGGGCTGTGAAGGTCCCCGGGTTTCCCGACCCGGGGACCTTCCGCATGTGTGAGGCTGTCGCTCATGCCCGTCGTACGTGACCTGCGCCTGCTGTTGCGCCTGCGGCACTTCCGGCACCTGCTGAGCGTGCGGCTCCTTTCCCAGGGAGCCGACGGCGTCTACCAGGTCGCGCTCGCCGCGTACGTCGTCTTCTCCCCGGAGAAACAGACCTCGGCCACCGCGATCGCCTCCGCGATGGCGGTCCTGCTGCTCCCCTACTCGCTGGTGGGTCCCTTCGCCGGTGTCCTGCTGGACCGCTGGCGACGCCGGCAGGTCTTCGTGTACGGCAACCTGCTGCGCGCCCTGCTGGCCGCGGCCACCGCCGTACTGATGCTCGGCCACGCCCCCGACTGGCTCTTCTACGTCTCCGCGCTGTGCGTCACAGCCGTCAACCGCTTCGTCCTCGCCGGGCTGTCCGCCGCCCTGCCCCGTGTCGTCGACGCCGAACGTCTGGTGCTCGCCAACTCGATCTCCCCCACGGCCGGCACGCTCGCCGCGACCGCGGGCGGAGGTCTGGCCTTCGCCGTACGGATCGTGGCGTCGGACTCCGACGCGGCGGTGGTGACGCTCGGCTCCTTCCTGTACCTGTGCGCGAGCCTCGCGTCCCTGCGCCTGCCCCCCGATCTCCTCGGACCCGACCGGCACCCGGCCCGCCCCCGCCTGAGTACAGCACTGGCCGAGACGGCACGTGAGCTGCTCGCGGCCATCCGGCATATGGCCGCGCCCCGGCGCAGGGAAGCGGCCTGGGCCCTGTCAGCGATGACACTGATGCGCTTCTGCTACGGCGCGCTGCTCGTCCTGCTGCTCATGCTCTGCCGCTACGCCCTCGCCGGCACTCCCGAAGAAGGGCTGCGGCTGCTCGGGACGGCACTGGCACTGTCCGGCGCGGGATTCTTCGTGGCGGCCATGGTGACGCCCTGGGCGGTCGGACAGCTCGGCCCCGGCCGCTGGATCGTCGTCTGTTCCGCCACGGCCGCGGTACTGGAACCGGCCCTGGGCCTTCCCTTCGCCACCGGGCCGCTCATGGCCGCGGCCTTCGTCCTGGGGATGATCACCCAGGGCGCCAAGATCGCAACGGACACGATCGTGCAGGCCTGCGTCGAGGACGGCTTCCGCGGCCGGATCTTCTCCGTGTACGACGTCCTCTTCAACGTCGCTTTCGTCGGAGCGGCGGGCATGGCGGCGCTCATGCTTCCCCCGGACGGCCGCTCGACGGTGCTGGTGGTTCTCGTCGCCGTCCTCTACGGCGTGATCGCTACGGCCTTGGCCCGTTTCGAGCGCCGGTAAGCGGGCCCATCGACACAGAGGGGCGATGTTTCACGTGAAACATCGCCCCTCTGTGTCGTTGTCCCGGACGGGTGTTTCACGTGAAACATCCCCGGGCCCGGTTCAGCTCTGGGTGGCCCACCACTCCTTGAGCGCCGTCACCGCGGCATCGTGCCCCATCGGACCGTGCTCCAGACGCAGCTCCAGCATGTGCTTGTACGCCTTGCCGATGGCCGGCCCCGGACCGACTCCCAGGATCTCCATGATCTGGTTTCCGTCGAGGTCGGGACGGATGGCGTCCAGCTCCTCCTGCTCCTTCAGCTGGGAGATGCGCTCCTCCAGGCCGTCGTAGGCCCGGGACAGCGCCACCGCCTTGCGCTTGTTGCGCGTGGTGCAGTCGGAGCGGGTCAGCTTGTGCAGGCGGTCCAGCAGCGGGCCCGCGTCACGGACATACCGGCGGACCGCCGAGTCCGTCCACTCCCCGGTGCCGTAGCCATGGAAACGCAGGTGAAGCTCGACCAGCCGTGAGACGTCCTTCACCAGCTCGTTGGAGTACTTCAAGGCGGTCATGCGCTTCTTGGTCATCTTGGCGCCGACCACCTCGTGATGGTGGAAGGAGACCCGGCCGTCCTTCTCGAAGCGGCGAGTGCGCGGCTTGCCGATGTCGTGGAGCAGTGCCGCCAGACGAAGGGCGAGGTCCGGGCCGTCCTGCTCCAGCGCGATCGCCTGTTCCAGAACGATCAGCGTGTGCTCGTAGACGTCCTTGTGCCGATGGTGCTCGTCGCTCTCCAGGCGCAGCGCCGGCAGCTCGGGAAGGACATGATCGGCGAGCCCGGTGTCGACGAGGAGCGTCAGACCCTTGCGCGGCCGCGCGGAGAGGACCAGCTTGTTCAGCTCGTCCCGGACCCGCTCCGCCGACACGATCTCGATACGCCCGGACATCTCCGTCATGGCAGTGACGACCTCGGGGGCGACCTCGAAGTCGAGCTGGGCGGCGAACCGGGCGGCCCGCATCATGCGCAGAGGATCGTCCGAGAACGACTCCTCGGGTGTGCCCGGCGTCCGCAGCACGCGCGCCGCGAGGTCCTCCAGGCCGCCGTGCGGGTCGATGAACTCCTTCTCCGGCAGCGCCACGGCCATCGCGTTGACCGTGAAGTCACGCCGGACCAGGTCCTCCTCGATGGAGTCGCCGTACGACACCTCCGGCTTGCGGGAGGTGCGGTCGTACGCCTCCGACCGGTAGGTGGTGATCTCGATCTGGTAGCCGCCCTTGTGTGCGCCGACCGTGCCGAAGGCGATTCCCACCTCCCAGACGGCGTCCGCCCAGGGCCGGACGATCTTCAGTACGTCCTCGGGGCGGGCGTCGGTGGTGAAGTCCAGGTCGTTGCCGAGCCGGCCGAGCAGCGCGTCGCGGACGGAACCGCCGACCAGGGCGAGCGAGAACCCGGCTTCCTGGAATCGGCGGGCAAGGTCGTCGGCGACGGGGGCCACCCGCAGCAGTTCCGCGACCGCGCGCTGCTGCGCCTGGCTCAGGGCAGAGGGAGTGTCTTCGTTGGGGTTCGGCACAACAGAAGAGGGTACGTGCCCGGCACGACCGGGGGCGCCCTCATTAAGGCGGTAAGGACACCTCCCGGCATACCCGGGCAAGCACTGCTCTTGCGGCGTACGGCCGCTCTCCCCTCGATACTGGATATAGAGGACGGGTCACGGCTCTTCATCGATCTTGTCGAGGAGACCGCGGCACTTCCGTTCAGCGCGCATCGTTACCATGCGTGGACGCACATTCCGACGACCACTGACGACGACGAGGGACGGGCGAGCGCGTGGCCGAGGCGGCTGACTTCCAGGGGACCAGTGCCTCACCTGCCCGCCGCTGGCTGCGGCGGGCCGGAGCACTTCTCACCGGAGCGCCACTGCTGGCCGGCGTACTCCAGCTGCCCGCCGCCGCGCCGGCCCAGGCGGCCCCCTCCGACCGGGTGGTGTCCGTCTCACTGGACTCGCTCAGCCCCAGCGCCCCCACGGACGGGGACACGCTGACCGTGACCGGCACGGTCACCAACAACGGCAAGCAGTCCGTCACCGGCGCCCATGTGGGCCTGCGGGTGGGCTCGCCGCTGACCACCCGCTCGGCCATCGACTCCGTGGCCCAGCACTCCGACGACCCTCAGGCCGCCGTCGGCTCCGATGTCGGCGACAAGTACGAGGAGAAGTTCGACAAGCTGGCTCCGGGCGTCGCCGAGCACTTCAGCATCTCCGTCCCCGTGGACAAGCTCGACCTCGGCGAGGACGGGGTCTACGAGTTCGGCGTCGTCCTGTCCGGCCAGACCTCCTCCCAGGGCTGGGACCAGGTGCTCGGCGCCCAGCGGACGTTCCTGCCGTGGCAGCCGTCGGAGCCCGACACCAAGACCAGGACGACGTTCCTGTGGCCGCTGCTCTCCACGGTCCACATGACGGCCAAGACCGGCGCGGGCGAGCTGCAGACGCCGGAGTTCCTGAACGACGACCTCTCCAAGGAACTGGCGCCCGGCGGCCGGCTGGCCCAGATGGTGGAGCTGGGCAAGGATCTCGACGTCACCTGGGTGATCGACCCCGACCTGCTGGCTTCGGTCGACGCGATGGCCGTGGGCAACTACCGGATACAGGAAGCCGACGGCACCAGCACGCCCGGCCCGCGGGAGCACCAGGCGGTCGCCAAGCAGTGGCTGGCCGCCCTGCAGAAGGCGGTGACCGGCAAGGAGGTCGTCGCGCTGCCCTTCGGCGACCCGGACCTGGCCTCCCTGGCGCACAGGGGCACCAGCGTCACCGGGTCGCTCAGTCATCTCAAGGACGCCACCGAGGTCGCCGCGACCACGGTGAAGACCGTGCTCCACGTCACACCGAGCACCGCCTTCGCCTGGCCCGTGGACGGCGCCGTGGACCCGTCGATCATGAAGGTCGCCACCTCCGCCGGAGCCGACCAGGTGATCACCCGCAGCGACAGCCTCCGGGAGACCTCCGGACTGTCGTACACGCCGTCCGCCGCCCGCCCGGTCGGCGGAGGCACCACGGCGGTGGTGGCCGACACCCGGCTGTCCACGGCATTCGAGGGCGATCTGACGAAGGCCGGCTCGACCACGCTCGCCGTGCAGGAGTTCCTGGCCCAGAGCCTGGAGCTGAACACCCAGACGGACAGACAGCGCAGCATCGTCGTCGCCCCGCAGCGCACGCCCACGGCGAGCCAGGCGCAGGCGATGGCGGCGGCGCTGACGTCACTCCAGGGCGGCAACTGGTCCCAGGCACAGGACCTCACCGCGGCGGCCAAGGACAAGCCCGACCCGGGCGCCACCACGCGCATCCCGCGGACGTCGGCCTACCCCTCCTCGCTGCGCCGCCAGGAGCTGCCCAGGACGGCCTTCGAGCAGATCGCCCGGACCCAGGACAAGCTCGACAATTTCCGGGTCATCCTCACCGACCAGTCCCGTGTGGTCACCCCCTTCGGGCGGGCCATAAACCGGGAGATGTCCACGTCCTGGCGCGGCCGAAGCGGCGAGGCGGGCAGCTACCGCGACGGCGTGGAGGTCTGGCTCGACGAGCTGGCCGACCAGGTCAAGCTGATCGACAAGTCCGAGACCAAGCTCTCGGGCCGTAGCGCGACCATCCCGGTGACGGTCCAGAACAACCTCGTCCAGCCCGTCACCCACCTGGTGCTGCGCCTCGAATCGACCCAGCCGACCCGACTGAAGATCGGCGGCGACTCCTACTACGAGCAGCGCGTGGAGATCTCCGGAGGGCACAGCCAGTCGGTGAAGTTCACCACCTCGGCCAACGCCAACGGCCGGGCCACGGTCGTCGCCCAGCTGTACACCGAGGACGGCCAGAAGTACGGGGATGCGGTCACCTTCGACGTGAAGGTCACCGAGGTCACGCCCACCGTGATGCTGGTCATCGGCGGCGGCGTGCTCCTTCTCGTCCTCGCCGGTTTCCGGATGTACACCCAGCGCAAGCGCGCCGCCGCCCAGCAGGGCGACGAGGACGGCCCCGACGCGGCGGAAGAAGGCTCCGACCAGCCCGGGAACCCCGAAGCACCCGGAGACCGTCTCCCGGAGGAGTCCGACTCCGCCGCCGGGGCAGGGGACCCGGAGCAGCCGAGTGACCCTGCGCCGGACACCGCACCGGAAAACACCGACCCGTCCGGGACGGGTGAGAGAGTGGACCGTTGAGCGATGTCGTGGCCGGTGGGCCCGGGACGATGAGGTGGGGTAGGCATGAACGCGCCGTACGACGGTGACCGCGGCCAGGGCGCGGCCGGCTCGGGCTACCCCGAGCCACCGCCCGAGCCCGGCCAGGTGCCGCCGCAGCACGCGGCGGACATGTATCTCCAGGACGCCTACGAGCAGGACCCGTACCGGGCGCAGGACCTGACCGCCCAGGACCCGGTCGCCGAGGCGCTCTACGACCGTGCCGCGCACCCGCCGCCGCCTCCGGGCACGTACGACCCGCAGCAGCAGCCGTACGCGCCGCCCGCCCAGTCGCCCTACGCCCCCGACCCCCAGGTGTGGGCACAGCCCCCCGCACCGGAGCCGGGCGGCGCCACCCAGTACCTGCCGTACGGCGACGATCCGCGCACCACCCAGTTCGTCGGCGTGGACGATCTGGTCTCGCACTCCGGCGAGGAGTACCACGAGCCGGACGCCTTCGCTCATCTCTTCAAGGACCAGCAGCAGAGCGGCGGGCCCGGCCCGATGGACCCCCCGGCCGTCCCGGGTCCGGCCGCCGGGCCGGGCATGGGATACGGCACGGCCTCCGCGTACCCGCAGCCGCACGGTCAGGGCCCGCAGCAGGGCTACCCGTACGCCGGGGCCGGACATCCGGCCGGTCCGTCCGCCGCCGGATACCCCGCGCAGGCCCCGGTGCCCGCGCCGGCCGGCGTTCCCGCCCCCGCCGGCTCCCCGGGGGTCTTCGAGCCCGAGGCCACCACGGCCGTCGAGGCTCCTGCCGCGCCCGCCAAGAAGGGCGGGCGCGCCACCGGTCTGCTGAAGTCCAGCGCGGTCATGGCGGCGGGCACGATGGTCTCCCGCCTCACCGGTTTCGTCCGCTCCGCGCTGATCGCCGCCGCGCTGGGCCTCGGCTTCCTCGCCGACTCCTTCCAGGTGGCCTACCAGCTGCCGACGATGATCTACATCCTCACCGTCGGCGGCGGCCTGAACTCCGTGTTCGTGCCCCAGCTGGTGCGCTCCATGAAGGAGGACGAGGACGGCGGCGAGGCCTTCGCCAACCGGCTGCTGACCGTGGTGATGGTGGCCCTCGCCGTGCTGACCGGCCTCGCGATGCTCGGCGCGCCGCTGCTGGTGCGGGCGCTGGCCAACCCCGTGGCCAACAACGCGGCCGCGAACGAGGTCGCGATCACCTTCACCCGCTACTTCCTGCCCTCGATCTTCTTCATGGGCATCCACGTGGTGATGGGTCAGATCCTCAACGCGCGCGGGAAGTTCGGCGCGATGATGTGGACCCCGGTCCTGAACAACATCGTCATCATCGTGACGCTCGGCATGTTCATCTGGGTCTACGGCACCGCCGCCGACTCGCACATGAAGGTCGACACCATCCCGCCGGAGGGCCAGCGGCTGCTCGGCGTCGGTGTGCTGCTGGGCCTGGTCGTCCAGGCTCTGGCGATGATCCCCTACCTGCGTGAGACCGGCTTCCGGATCAGGCTGCGCTTCGACTGGCGGGGCCACGGCCTGGGCAAGGCCGCGATGCTCGCCAAGTGGACGGTCCTGTTCGTCCTCGCCAACCAGGCGGGCGCCCTGGTCGTGACCCAGCTGTCCATCGCCGCGGGCAAGGACTCCGGCGTGTCGGGCACCAGCTTCGCCGCCTACGCCAACGCCCAGCTGATCTGGGGCCTGCCGCAGGCCATCATCACCGTGTCCCTGATGGCCGCCCTGCTGCCGCGGATCTCCCGTTCGGCCGCCGAGGGGGACTCGGGTGCCGTCCGTGACGACATCTCCCAGGGCCTGCGCACCACCGCGGTCGCCATCGTGCCCATCGCGTTCGGATTCATCTCGCTCGGCATCCCGATGTGCACGCTGGTCTTCGGCTCGGCCGGCACCGGCCCGGCCGTCAACATGGGCTACATGCTGATGGCCTTCGCCCTCGGCCTGATCCCGTACTCCGTGCAGTACGTCGTGCTCCGTGCCTTCTACGCGTACGAGGACACCCGCACACCGTTCTACAACACGGTCATCGTGGCCGCGGTCAACGCCGGTGCCGCCGCGGTGTGCTACTTCGTGCTGCCGGCGCGCTGGGCGGTCGTCGGCATGGCCGCCGCCTACGGCCTCGCCTACGCCATCGGGGTGGGTGTCGCCTGGCGCCGGCTGCGCCTGCGGCTGGGCGGCGACCTGGACGGCTCCCGCGTGCTGCGCACGTACGCGCGGCTGGGCATCGCCTCGGTGCCGGCGGCCCTGCTCAGCGGCGCCGCCTGCTATGGCATCGGGCACACGCTCGGTCAGGGCGTCCTCGGCTCCTTCGCCGCGCTGGTGGCCGGCGGTGCCGTCCTGTTCGGTGTCTTCTTCGTGGCCGCCCGCCGGATGCGGATCGAGGAGCTCAACTCGCTCGTGGGTATGGTGCGCGGGCGTCTGGGGCGTTGAGGCGGGGGTAGGCGCACAACCATCGTCCGCCGCTGTGTGTCGTGCATAGCGGCGGACTGTGGGCACAATTGGTTTCGGCGTCGGACAGCGTGCAACGGATGGGGAGGCAGGGACGACGGTGGCGGAACGGAGCACGGCTGCCGTCGACGTGGCAGACAACAGCGGTGAACAGCCGCTGACCGCCAAGGCGGACCAGTCCACGGCCGACGGGGTGGCCAAGAACCCGGAGCGGGACACGGACAGCGACAAGGCACAGGGGAGCGGCGGAGCCGAAGGTCCCGGACGGAAGGCATCGCCTCCGGAGTTGCACAGCGGTCACAAGCTCGCCAGACGCTACCGGCTGGAGGAGTGCGTCACCCGACTGGACGGATTCAGCAGTTGGCGTGCGGTCGACGAGAAACTCCGTCGTGCCGTCGGCGTCCATGTACTGCCGGCGGACCATCCTCGGGCCCGTTCCGTGCTCGCCGCCGCCCGTTCCTCCGCGCTGCTCGGCGATCCGCGCTTCGTCCAGGTCCTCGACGCGGTCGAGGAGAACGACCTGGTCTACGTCGTCCACGAGTGGCTGCCCGATGCCACCGAACTGTCCACGCTTCTCGCCGGCGGTCCGCTGGAGCCGCACGACGCCTACCAGATGGTCAGCCAGGTCGCCTCGGCCATGGCGGCCGCGCACCGGGAGGGTCTGGCTCATCTGCGGCTGAACCCGAACGCCGTACTGCGTGCCTCCACCGGCCAGTGGCGCATCCGCGGCCTCGCCGTGAACGCGGCGCTGCGCGGGATCAGCTCCGACACCCCCCAGCGCACCGACACCGAGGCGATCGGCGCCCTGCTGTACGCGGCGCTGACCCAGCGCTGGCCGTACGAGAGCGACGCCTACGGGCTGGCCGGCCTGCCCAAGGACATCGGCCTCATCGCCCCGGACCAGGTGCGGGCCGGTGTGCATCGCGGCCTGTCCGAGCTGGCGATGCGCGCCCTCGTCAACGACGGGGCCACGGCGTCCCGCCACGAGGCTCCGTGCACCACGCCGGAGGAGCTGGTGAAGGCGATCGGCGAGATGCCGCGCATCCGCCCGCCCGAGCCCGCGTTCACCGCCCCGCCGGAGTACCAGCGCACGACCTACCAGCAGGGCACCTACGGCCGCCAGACGCCGCACGGCGCCCCGCAGCCGATCGCGTCCCCGCCTCCCCCGCTCCAGAGCCGAACCGGCAAGGCGCTGAAGTGGGCGGTCTCGGCCCTTCTCATCGCCGCTCTGGGCCTGGGCAGCTGGCAGCTGGCGGACGCCCTGATGGACCACAGCAAGAAGTCCGACGACACCCACGACAGCCAGACGACGGACAACGGCGACAAGAACCACGCGAAGCCGAAGCCGAAGCCGATAAGCATCCGCAACAGTCAGGAGTTCGTCGCCGAGGGCGGTTCCCAGAACCGAGGCTCCGAGCCCAAGACCTACGACGGCAACGCATCGACGTACTGGAAGACCAAGAGCTTCACCGCGGGTCCCGAGATCGCGCCCCTCAAGCCGGGCGTCGGCATCGTCTACGACCTCGGCTCGGCCCGGAAACTCAGCACGGCCACCCTCGACCTCCGCTACGCCGGTGACCACACGACGGTCGAGCTGTACGCTGCGGACTCGCTGACACCGGCATCGCTGGACTCGATGGACAGGATCGGCCAGGTCACGACCACGGGCACCACGGCCACGGTGAAGGTCACCAAGTCGGTCAAGACGCAGTACGTTCTCGTCTGGCTGACAGCCGTGCCGAATTCGGGGTACGACTCCACCCTGTACGCCAGCGCCGGCTGGAAGCAGGCCATCGGCGAAGTGAAGTTCACGGGCTGACATCTCACCCGGACCGGAGGGGGCAGATGGCCGAGGGCGCCGGATACGAGGGAGTGGGCGACCGCGACCTGCTCGCCCGCCACGTGGAAGGCGACCCCGAGGCCTTCGGCGAGATCGTGCGGCGGCATCGGGACCGGCTCTGGGCGGTCGCTCTGCGGACCCTGGGGGACCGCGAGGAAGCCGCTGACGCGGTGCAGGACGCCCTGGTGTCCGCCTACCGGGCCGCCCACACCTTCCGGGGTCAGTCGGCCGTCACAACGTGGCTGCACCGGATCACGGTGAACGCCTGCCTGGACCGCGCGCGCAAGGCGGCCTCACGCAAGACGGCTCCGGTCGACGACACCGAGCGGCTGGAGCAGCTGCTGGAGCCGCATGAGTCCGCCTCGGCGCCGGCCGAGCGGAAGGACGTGCACCGGCAGCTCCTCGAAGCGCTTGGCACCCTCCCACCGGAGCAGCGGGCCGCGCTCGTCCTGGTCGACATGCAGGGCTACCCCGTGGCGGAGGCCGCGCGGATCCTGGAGGTACCGACAGGGACGGTGAAGAGCCGCTGCGCCCGGGGCAGGGCCAAGCTGCTCCCCCTCCTCACACATCTACGGCCGGAAGGCACCGGAGCCCCACGATCGGGCGGTACCGAGGACGGAAAAGAATCCGGCCCGGTGCGGAACCAGGGGCAGGGGTCATCCGTCCCACCGGCAACGGGGCCACCGACCGGGCACCCCGGGGACGTGGGACCGAGCGATTCAGCCGTAGCGAAGGGCGGAGGTGGGCGAGCGTGACTTCCACGACAGACACGGCCGGGCACCCGGACGTCGCGGAGATCTCCGACCTCACCGAGGGCCTTCTTCCGCCGGATCGCAGCACCGACGTGCGCCGCCATCTGCACACCTGCGAGCCATGTGCGGACGTGTATGCCTCGCTGGAGGAGATCCGCGGCCTGCTGGGGTCCGTACCGCAGCCGGTACCCATGCCGGACGACGTCGCGGCACGTATCGACGCGGCCCTTGCCGCCGAGGCGCCGCTGAGCATCGGCGGCAAGGATCCGGCGGGCCATGTTTCACGTGAAACATCGGCTCCCACGGATCACCTCATCGACCACCCGGCCGACCACCTTGCCGATCCCGTCACCGAACGCCCCCTGGACCGGCCCGCCGGGCGTCCTCGTGCGGCGACGGGGCCGGGGCGCCGGGGTACCGAGCGGCGTCGGCGGCGGGGTCGGCTCGTTCTGGGCGCCGTTCTCACGGCCGCGGTGCTGGGCGCCGGCGGTCTGATCGTGACATCACTCGGCGACAACACCGACCACACGACGGCCCACGGGACACAGACCACCTCCGCCGCCGGCTCCTTCTCCGGCGACAGCGTGCAGAACCAGGTGCACGTTCTCCTCACCAACAAGAAGGTGCTGCCGCAGGGCAGTGAGAAGCCCCGGATGGGCACCGACGGCGGGTCGAACTCGCCCGGCTCGACGGAGGGACCGAGCACTCTGCTCCAGACCGCCGTTCCGGTCCCCGACTGCGTCCGGCAAGCGCTCGGCCAGAGCGCCGACGTGCTCGGCGCCAAGACGGGAACCTACGCGGGGAAGGCTGCCTACCTCGTCGTCGTGGCCGACCCTCAGGACAGCAAGCGGGTCACGGCCTATGTCGTCGACGCGGCCTGTGTGCACCGGCAGACCGCCTCTGCCGGCCAGGTTCTGCTGAAGCAGTCGGTCTCCCGGCGCTGAGTCTGCTGGCACACTTCTTCGGTCGTCCCCGGGCACGCGTGTGCCCTGCCACACCGGGAATGCGGGCCCCGTAGGATCCGTTGGGTGGGGTGAGAGTTCTGAAAGGGGCTCTCGCCGGTCGACTGACGCAGACCAGAGACGAGGAATCAAGCCGTGAGCGACGTCCGTAACGTGATCATCATCGGCTCCGGGCCCGCAGGCTACACGGCGGCGCTGTACACCGCCCGTGCGTCGCTGAAGCCCTTGGTGTTCGAAGGCGCCGTCACCGCAGGTGGTGCACTGATGAACACCACCGAGGTGGAGAACTTCCCGGGCTTCCGCGACGGCATCATGGGCCCCGACCTCATGGACAACATGCGCGCTCAGGCCGAGCGCTTCGGTGCCGAGCTGATTCCGGACGACATCGTCTCCGTCGATCTGACCGGCGAGATCAAGACCGTCACCGACACCGCGGGCACGGTCCACAAGGCGAAGGCCGTCATCGTCACCACCGGCTCCCAGCACCGCAAGCTGGGCCTGCCGAACGAGGACGCGCTCTCCGGCCGCGGTGTCTCCTGGTGCGCCACCTGTGACGGGTTCTTCTTCAAGGACCAGGACATCGCCGTGATCGGCGGTGGCGACACCGCGATGGAGGAGGCCACCTTCCTCTCGCGGTTCGCCAAGTCCGTGACGATCGTCCACCGCCGGGACACCCTGCGCGCCTCCAAGGCGATGCAGGAGCGCGCGTTCAACGACCCGAAGATCAAGTTCGTCTGGGACAGCGAGGTCGCCGAGGTTCAGGGCGACCAGAAGCTCTCCGGCCTGAAGCTGCGCAACGTCAAGACCGGCGAGCTGTCCGAGCTGCCCGCGACGGGTCTGTTCATCGCCATCGGCCACGACCCGCGCACCGAGCTGTTCAAGGGCCAGCTGGACCTGGACGAGGAGGGTTACCTCAAGGTCGCCGCTCCGTCCACCCGCACCAACCTGACCGGTGTCTTCGCCGCCGGTGACGTGGTCGACCACACCTACCGCCAGGCGATCACCGCGGCCGGCACCGGCTGCTCCGCCGCTCTGGACGCAGAGCGCTTCCTCGCTGCCCTCGCGGACGAGGACCAGGCGGAGCCCGAGAAGACCGCAGTCTGACCTTCCCCCTCCCTCGCCCCACCGCACGACCAAGGTAAGGAGCCCACCGTGGCCGGCAACCTGAAGATTGTTACTGACGACTCCTTCGACCAGGAAGTCCTCAACAACGAGAAGCCCGTCCTGGTGGACTTCTGGGCGGCCTGGTGCGGCCCGTGCCGCCAGATCGCTCCGTCCCTGGAGCAGATCGCTGCCGAGTACGGCGACAAGATCGAGATCGTCAAGATCAACATCGACGAGAACCCGGGCACGGCCGCCAAGTACGGCGTCATGTCCATCCCGACCCTGAACGTCTACCAAGGTGGCGAGGTCGCCAAGACCATCGTCGGCGCCAAGCCCAAGGCCGCTCTTCTCCGGGACCTCGAAGAGTTCATCACCAAGTGACGTTTCACGTGAAACACGAATGGGCCAACCCTCGCGGGTTGGCCCATTCGCATAAGAAGGCCGCTTCACTCCGCTACAGCGGCCTCAGCGCAGGCTCCTTCTGAACCGCTCCGAGAAGCCGGTCGAGTGCCATTTCCACGTCTTCCTTCCAGGAGAGCGTGGACCTCAGCTCCAGCCGCAGCCGGGGGTGCGTGGGGTGCTGCCGGACCGTCTTGAAGCCCACGGCCAGCAGATGGTCGGCCGGCAGCAGACAGGCGGGCTTCTCCCAGCGGGAGTCGCCGAACGCCTCGATCGCCTTGAATCCGCGGCGCAGCAGGTCCTTGGCGACCGCCTGCACCAGAACCCGGCCCAGCCCCTGCCCCTGATAGCCGGGCATGACGAACGCCGTCATCAACTGGACGGCGTCCGGCGAGATCGGACTCGTGGGGAAGGCCGTCGAGCGAGGGACATAGGCGGGCGGAGCATAGAGAACGAAGCCCGCTGGTACGTCGTCGATGTAGACCACCCGGCCGCACGAGCCCCAGTCCAGCAGGACGGCGGAGATCCAGCCTTCCTTCTCCAGCGCGGAGGTGCCCCCCTTCACCGCCGCTTCGCCACTGACGGGGTCCAACTCCCAGAAGACACAGGAACGGCATCGGTGGGGAAGGTCCTGAAGGTTGTCCAGCGTGAGCGGCACAAGCCGACGCCCCATGAAGGCTGATCCTCGCTTCCTTCGCCCGCCGCGTCCCGGGCGGCTGTCAGAGCGCTGCGTTCCCTGAGCAGGCTGCCGACGAATCCGCCGACCGCTCCGAGGCTCAGGACGGCGCTCACCAGTCCGGTGCGGCTCATCGATCGCATGGCCCCCGTCTCCCCACTCACAGATGCTGATGCTGTCCGGTGGATGTGCCATACCTGATCGCATCGTATCCACGTTGGCATTCACTCGATACCGCCTCAAAGCAAAGAGCGGGCCGTGTTCCGGTACACACCGGACACGGCCCGCTCCTCTGCTTCTTCCGGGCGGTACCGCCCGAGGATCAGTCGTGCGATTCCTCGCCGTCGTTCTCCTGGAGGCTCTTCTGGAGGGCCAGCTTCTCGCCGGGGGCGAACGTGCTGAGGATCCGCTCAAGATCGTCCGCAGAGGCGAACTCGACAGTGATCTTGCCCTTCTTCTGGCCCAGCTCGACCTTCACCCGCGTCTCGAAGCGGTCCGAGAGACGAGTGGCCAGCTCGCTCAGCGCCGGAGAGGGCACCGAACCGGCCCGGGGGCCCCGGGAGCGCGATGCCTTCTGCGGGCGCGAGCCCATCAGCGTCACGATCTCTTCCACGGACCGCACCGACAGCCCCTCGGCCACGATCCGGTGCGCCAGCCGGTCCTGCTCCTCCGAGTCCTCGACGGCCAGCAGTGCCCGGGCGTGACCGGCCGAGAGCACCCCGGCAGCCACCCGCTTCTGGACGGTCGGGGACAGCTTCAGCAGACGCAGGGTGTTGGAGACCTGGGGACGGGAGCGCCCGATACGGTCGGCCAGCTGGTCGTGCGTGCAGTTGAAGTCCCTCAGCAGCTGATCGTAGGCAGCGGCCTCTTCGATCGGGTTCAGCTGCGCGCGGTGCAGGTTCTCCAGCAGCGCGTCGAGGAGAAGCTTCTCGTCGTCCGTGGCCCGGACGATCGCCGGGATGGCCTCCAGACCGGCCTCACGGCAGGCGCGCCAGCGGCGCTCGCCCATGATCAGCTCATAGCGGGCGGGTCCCACCTGCCGCACCACGACCGGCTGGAGCAGACCGACCTCCGTGATGGAGGTGACCAGCTCCTGGAGCGCGTCTTCGTCGAAGATCTCACGCGGCTGGCGTGGGTTCGGCGTGATGGCGTCCAGGGGGATCTCGGCGAAGTGAGCCCCCATCGGAGCCGCCGGTACCTCGGCGGCCGGGCTCGCCGGCTCAGCCTCGGTTTCCTGTGTGACGGGCGGCAGCGTGGCCACCTTCGCCGCGGCCACCCCGCGGTCGGTCGTCAGCACCGGTACGGCCGCGGGGGAGGTGGACACTCCGCCGCCCATCGCCGCCGGGGTCGGAGTCTTCTCGGTCGGGGCAGCGGGGATCAGTGCGCCGAGACCACGTCCCAGCCCCCTCCGTCGCTCGCTCACTGGATCCCCTCCACCATGCTCGGGTCGTTCTGAGCGCCGATATGGGCCTGGCTCGCGTCATAGCTGATGCCGATGCCCTTCAGCGCGATTTCTCGGGCCGCCTCAAGATACGAGAGGGCACCGCTCGATCCAGGATCGTAAGTCAGCACCGTCTGCCCGTAGCTCGGCGCCTCGGAGATACGGACCGAGCGCGGAATGCTCGTCCGCAGCACCTCGTCGCCGAAATGGGTGCGCACCTCTTCGGCGACCTGGGAAGCGAGACGCGTCCGGCCGTCGTACATGGTGAGCAGGATGGTCGACACATGCAGCGTGGGGTTGAGGTGCCCCCGCACCAGGTCGACATTGCGCAGGAGTTGCCCGAGGCCCTCCAGTGCGTAGTACTCGCACTGAATCGGGATGAGTACCTCGGCGCCCGCGACGAGCGCGTTGACCGTCAACAGGCCGAGTGAGGGCGGGCAGTCGATGAGGATGTAGTCGAGCGGCTGCTCGTACGCCTGGATCGCCCGCTGTAGCCGGCTCTCCCGGGCCACCAGGGACACCAGCTCGATCTCCGCACCGGCGAGATCGATGGTGGCGGGGGCACAGAAGAGGCCCTCGACGTCAACGACGGGCTGGACGACCTCGGCGAGAGGCTTGCTCTCCACCAACACGTCATAGATCGACGGAACTTCCGCGTGGTGGTCGATTCCGAGGGCTGTGGACGCGTTGCCCTGCGGGTCGAGGTCGATCACGAGGACGCGGCCACCGTGCAGAGCCAGCGAGGCGGCAAGGTTGACGGTCGTCGTCGTCTTACCCACGCCACCCTTCTGGTTGGCGACCACGATGATTCTGGTCTGCTCTGGTCGCGGCAGACCTTCGCCGGCGCGGCCGAGAGCCTCCACCGCCAGTTGGGCCGCACGACCGATGGGAGTGTCGTCCATCGGGGGCGGTGTTTCACGTGAAACATCCACTCCCGTCGACTCGGTACGGGGACCGGGGACCGGATCGGTCATCGGTCCCGCGATGTTGGCGTCGGACCGCAAGGATTCACTCTCCTCGACTTCAGGCTCGCAATGAACAGAGCCTCCCATGCCTTCGGGGTCGTGAACCAGTGAGGTCTGGTCTTCTGTGGAGAAATCCACCTCTGTGGACAACTCCGTGCCCCTGACGGGGGACGGAGTGTCCGGCGAGGCGGGATCCTCCGCGAGCGAACCGAGCGGCTTTCGGTCGCGAGGTTCGGCCGCAGCGCGACCACGACTGATGATGCCGTGCAGCAGTGAGCGACGTTTCACGTGAAACACGATGCACAGCGCCGACGACCGGACCTCTGCGACACTCCGGCTTGCGTAGCTTTGGCAGCTTGTGTGGAGTACGTCCCGTCCTCAGGACGGATCAGTAGCGAGGACGGATCAGTAAAGTCCGCCCCTGTGCTCACCGACGGCGGCGAGCACGACCGGTACGGGCCGCCTTCGCACGTTTGGCGGCGAAGCGCACGCCACCCGGGCTCTCCCCGACCTCGACCCGCACCACTGTGGACGGCGGATCCACCACGCCCTCACCCACGTGCAGGATGGAGGTCTCGACCGCGCCCAGCTTGCTGAGGGCGGTGGACGCGGCCTTCAGCTCCTCTTCGGCGGTGTCGCCCTTGAGCGCGAGCATCTCGCCGTACGGGCGCAGCAGCGGGATGCCCCAGGTGGCCAGGCGGTCCAGCGGGGCCACGGCCCGTGCCGTCACCACATGGACCGGGGGCAGCTTGCCCAGGACCTCCTCGGCGCGCCCGCGCACCACGGTGACATGGTCCAGGCCGAGCAGTTCGACGACTTCGGTGAGGAAGTTGGTGCGCCGCAGCAGGGGCTCCAGCAGCGTGATGTTCAGGTCCTCGCGGACCAGGGCCAGCGGGATGCCCGGCAGCCCGGCACCGGAGCCGACATCGCAGACCGTCACGCCCTGCGGGACGGCCTCGGAGAGCACCGCGCAGTTCAGCAGGTGCCGTTCCCACAGGCGGGGCACTTCCCGCGGGCCGATCAGGCCACGCTGCACGCCCGCCTCGGCGAGCAGCTCCGCATAGCGAACCGCATCGGCGAAGCGCTCACCAAATACTTCCCGCGCCTGCTCGGGCGCGGGGGGAAGCTCCGCTGCCTCCGTCACGGGGACCGTCCTTCCGTACAGCGCCGGCGCTTCACGCACCGGCCACCAGAACTACAGGCTGACAAAGTTCGGCCCCGCCTGCTCAACAGACGGGGCCGGTGAAATGAGGGGGCCGATCAGGCGGGCAGCACGACGACGAAGCGCTGCGGCTCCTCGCCTTCGGACTCGCTGCTCAGCCCGGCGGCCTTGACCGCGTCGTGCACGACCTTGCGCTCGAACGGGGTCATGGGCTTGAGCTTCACGGGCTCGCCGGTGCTCTTCACCTCGGCGGCGGCCTTGGCGCCCAGCTCGGACAGCTCGGCCCGCTTCTGGGCCCGGTACCCCGCGATGTCCAGCATCAGCCGGCTGCGGTCGCCGGTCTCCCGGTGCACCGCCAGGCGCGTCAGCTCCTGAAGCGCCTCCAGCACCTCGCCGTCCCGGCCGACCAGCTTCTGCAGGTCGCGGCCGCCGGCGTCGCTGATGATCGACACGGAGGCACGGTCGGCCTCGACGTCCATGTCGATGTCGCCGTCGAGGTCGGCGATGTCGAGCAGACCCTCCAGGTAGTCCGCCGCGATCTCACCCTCCTGCTCCAGGCGGGTGAGGGTGTCTGCACCCTCGGCAGCGTCGGAGGTGGTGCCTTCCGTCACGGGATGGGCTCCTTCTTACTTCTTGGACGGGGACTTGGGCCGCTGCGGGCCACCCTTGCGCTGGCCGGACTGGGCCTTGCTGCGGGTGCCGGAGCCGGGCTTCTGGGGCTGCTGGGCAGCGGCAGGCTTGGCGTCCTGGGGCTCGTCGGACTTCTCCAGCGACGGGGAATCGCCCGTCTGCTTGCCGGACTGCCGCTGGGCCTTGGTCTGACGCTTGGGCTGCTGGCGCCGGGCGGCGGCGGCGGCGGCCGTGGTGGTGTCGGTGGCCGCACCTTCCTCGGTCTGCGCCGCGGCCTGGGCCACGCTCTTGGTCACGGTGCCGTCGGCCTGAGCGACGAGGCCGGCCTTGTTCAGCGAGTTGACGAACTTGCGCTCGAACTCGTTGCGGTCACGGCCCTTGGAGACGATCGCCTTGACGATGGCCTTCTCGCTGCGCCGGCTCACCTTGCCGTGCTGCGTGACGTGCTTGGTCAGGCGCTCCAGGTAGGCGGCCTGAGCCTTGGAACCCGGGGTCGGGTTGTTGCGGATGACGTACATCTGCTGGCCCATGGTCCACACGTTGGTGGTCAGCCAGTAGACGAGGACACCGACCGGGAAGTTCACACCGAAGACGGCGAACATGACCGGGAAGACGTACATCAGCATCTTCTGCTGCTGCATGAACGGCGTCTTCACCGTGGTGTCGACGTTCTTCGTCATCAGCTGGCGCTGCGTGTAGAACTGCGACGCCGACATCAGCACGATCATGATGGCCGTGACGACGCGGACGTCCGTCAGCGAAGCGTTGAGCGCGGTGACCTGCGCTTCGCTGCTGAAGAACTTGGAGGCCAGCGGGGCACCGAAGATGTGCGCCTTCTGCGCGCTCTCCAGCAGCCCCTGGTCGATCACGCCGATCGTCTTGTTCGACGCGATGCCGTTGAGCACGTGGTACAGGGCGAAGAAGAACGGGGACTGCGCCAGGATGGGAAGGCACGAGGAGAGCGGGTTGGTACCCGACTCCTTGTACAGCTTCATCATCTCTTCGGACTGACGCTGCTTGTCGTTCTTGTAGCGCTCCTGGATCTTCTTCATCTCGGGCTGGAGCGTCTGCATCGCCCGAGTGGCCTTGATCTGCTTCACGAAGAGCGGGATCAGGCAGATGCGGATCAGGATCACCAGGGACACGATGGACAGGCCCCAGGCCCACCCGGTGTCGGGCCCGAAGATCGCTCCGTACACCGTGTGGAACTGAACGATGACCCAGGAGACGGGCCAGGTGATGAAACTGAAGAGGCTGGCAATCGTGTCCACTAATCATGCTCCTTGGGCATGGGACGAGGTCTCTGCGGCCGGGCTCGGAGGAAGCTCGGAAGCCGGCTTCTCGGGCTTCGCTCCGGTGGCCGGTGCGGCGGCGGAGGTCCCGCCCCTGCGTGCGCGCCAAGCGTTGCGCAGCATTTCGTGCCATCGGGGACGCTTGCGCGGCGGGACGTGGTCCACACCGCCGAGCGACCACGGATTACACCGGAGGATGCGCCAGGCGGTGAGTGCCGTTCCCTTGATCGCACCATGCCGGTCGATGGCCGTATAGCCGTAGTGGGAGCACGACGGGTAGTACTTGCACACCGGCCCCAGCAGCGGACTGATCGTCCACTGGTACAGCTTGATAAGAGCCAGCAGCGGGTACTTCATCGCGTGCCCCCTCCCAGTAGCCGCTCGAGGGCGGCGTCCAGGTCTCGGGCCAGCTGTGCGTGGTCTGCGTCGCCCGCTCCGGGCAGCGCTCGTACGACTACCAGGCTACCGGGGGGAAACAGGTCGACTCGGTCACGCATCAGATGACGCAGTCTGCGCTTCACTGTGTTGCGCACAACCGCTCCACCCACTGCCTTGCTCACGACGAAACCCGCACGCGTCGGGGGAGCGCTCTCCCCAGGCGCGTGCGGGTCCGTGGCACCGCTACGAAGGTGGACGACGAGGGTCGGGCGTCCGGCCCGACGACCTCGTCGTACCGCGGTCGCGAAGTCCTCGCGCCGCCTCAGCCGGTTGTCGGTGGGCAGCACGATGTCATGACCTGATCGGGATCAGGCGGACAGGCGGGCGCGACCCTTGCTACGGCGGGACGCGAGAATCGCGCGGCCGGCACGGGTGCGCATACGCAGCCGGAAGCCGTGGGTCTTCGCGCGACGACGGTTGTTCGGCTGGAAGGTGCGCTTGCTCACTCGGGGGCTCCAGAAAGAATCGGTAGTGGCGGGGTGCCGTCCTGGCTGTCACCGTGCGCCCACGAGTAGCTCGCTTCACGCCCGAGTGCACCGCTTCCCGATCACCTGACGTGATCTGTGCCCATCGGAGGCAGGCGGCAGCAGCCATCGACAACTCGACCTGGTTACGGTACGCGGGGCTGCGCCATTCGGTCAAACCGAGGGTCGCCGGGAGACACTATCCACAGGCTGGGGACAACAACTTGAACCCTACCCGCCGCGCTGACTACCGTGGCTGAACCCCGATTCGTTCCCATATCCCCGCCCGACCTGATTTTCATCCCGACCCGTCCCTGAACCACACGTTCGTGGGACCTGTGAGAGAGCGTGCCCTGTGGCTGACGTACCTGCCGATCTTGCCGCAGTGTGGCCACGAGTTCTGGAGCAACTCCTCGGGGAGGGCCGCGGGCAGGGTGTCGAGGCGAAGGACGAGCACTGGATCCGGCGCTGCCAGCCCCTCGCGCTGGTGGCGGACACCGCGCTGCTCGCCGTACCGAACGAATTCGCGAAGAACGTCCTGGAGGGCCGTCTCGCGCCGATCGTCAGCGAGACCCTGAGCCGCGAGTGCGGCCGGCCCATCCGGATCGCCATCACCGTGGACGACTCGGCGGGCGAGCCGCCGGCCCCCGCGGCACCCCCCGCCCAGCAGGCGCCCAAGCCGCGCTACGAGGAGCCGGAGCTGCCGTCCGGCCCGTACGAGGGCTACGGCCGCCACCGTGGCGCCGAGCAGCGCCCGGGCGCCGAGCCGCGCTCCGAGCAGCCGCCGCCCCCACGCCAGGACCAGCTGCCCACCGCCCGCCCGGCCTACCCGTCCGAGTACCAGCGCCCCGAGCCGGGCGCCTGGCCGCGCTCCTCGCAGGACGACTACGGCTGGCAGCAGCCGCGCCTCGGCTTCCCCGAGCGCGATCCGTACGCCTCGCCGTCCTCCCAGGACGGCTACGGCTCCGGCGGTGACGCCTACGGCTCGCCGTCCCAGGACTACCGCCCGCAGGGCCGGGAGCGGTCGCCGTACGAGAAGCAGCGCGGCGACTACGACACCCCGCGTGCGGACTACGAGCCCTCCCGCCCCGACTACGAGCCCTCCCGCCCGGACTACGAAGCGGGCCGTCCCGAGTACGACCCGTCCCGGACCGAGTACGACCAGCGCGACCCGGTCCGCCGGGAGCTGCCCGAACCGCCGGCGCACCGCGGCGGCACCGGCCGGCCGGACATGCCCTCCGCGGGTGCCCAGGGGCCGCTGAGCTCCCAGCCGGCACCGACGAGCGGCCCGGGTGAGCCGACGGCACGGCTGAACCCCAAGTACCTGTTCGACACGTTCGTCATCGGCGCCTCCAACCGGTTCGCGCACGCGGCGGCGGTCGCGGTCGCCGAGGCGCCGGCGAAGGCGTACAACCCGCTGTTCATCTACGGCGAGTCGGGCCTCGGCAAGACCCATCTGCTGCACGCCATCGGGCACTACGCACGCAGCCTCTACCCGGGCACGCGGGTGCGGTACGTCAGCTCGGAGGAGTTCACCAACGAGTTCATCAACTCCATCCGCGACGGCAAGGGCGACAGTTTCCGCAAGCGCTACCGCGAGATGGACATCCTGCTCGTCGACGACATCCAGTTCCTCGCGGACAAGGAGTCGACGCAGGAGGAGTTCTTCCACACCTTCAACACGCTCCACAACGCCAACAAGCAGATCGTGCTCTCCAGCGACCGGCCGCCCAAGCAGCTGGTCACGCTGGAGGACCGGCTGCGGAACCGTTTCGAGTGGGGTCTGATCACCGACGTCCAGCCGCCCGAGCTGGAGACGCGGATCGCGATCCTGCGCAAGAAGGCGGTCCAGGAGCAGCTCAACGCCCCGCCGGAGGTGCTGGAGTTCATCGCCTCCCGGATCTCTCGGAACATCCGTGAGCTGGAGGGCGCGCTGATCCGGGTGACGGCGTTCGCCTCGCTCAACCGGCAGCCGGTGGACCTGGGCCTGACGGAGATCGTCCTGAAGGATCTGATCCCCGGCGGCGAGGACAGCGCGCCGGAGATCACGGCCACGGCGATCATGGGGGCCACCGCGGACTACTTCGGGCTGACGGTGGAGGACCTGTGCGGCACCTCGCGCGGGCGCGCGCTGGTCACCGCCCGGCAGATCGCGATGTACCTCTGCCGCGAGCTGACGGATCTGTCGCTGCCGAAGATCGGTGCGCAGTTCGGCGGCCGTGACCACACGACCGTCATGCACGCCGACCGCAAGATCCGCGCGCTGATGGCCGAGCGGCGCTCGATCTACAACCAGGTCACCGAGCTGACCAACCGCATCAAGAACGGCTGAGCCGGCCGTACGCCGACGCGAAGGGCGCCCCCGGGAACGCATCTCCGGGGGCGCCCTTCGGCGTTCAGGGGGACGCGCCGGGGCCGTCGCCCGACGCCGCCGGAGCCTCCGCACGGCCACCACTCCGCACCGCCGGAGCCTCCGCACGGCCACCACTCCACGCCGCCGAGGCCCTCCCACGGCCACCACTCCGACCGCCGGCCCTTCTCGCCAACCGCCCGCCGCCCGACGCCTTCGCGGCACTCCCGCCGCCCGCCGCCCGACGCCTTCGCCGCCCTGCCGGCGGCCGTCCCCGGGCCCTCGCGAGTGCCTTCGGGCGGCCGGAGGCGGCGCGCGCAGCCCTGTGGACCGTTTCTCCCCTGTCATCCGGTGTTCGATTACTTGCCTGGTTACGGCCACTCTCCACAGATTCGGCGACTTTCTTCCGTCCACATCCTGGGGACTGTGGAGTTGTCCCGAGCTGCGTCCACAGGGAAGCTGACACCCTGACCTACGCCCAGCTCAGGGGCCTGTGGAATCGTGGACGAAGGATCTCCACAGACTGTGGACAACTCCTCTGTCCCCAGCCTGTGCACGAAGTTTTCCACCGGCGGCCCACAGGCTGAGGGCGGTTGTCCCCAGCGATCACCCGCTTCTCCACATGGCTGTCCACTGTTCGGCAACCCGACGCCCGCGCTCACCGCGTCGAGTGAAAGCCGTCACAGGAAGCTGCCGGATTGGGGTGTGGGAAACCTGGGTATTCCTGGGGACACAGCTGGGGAGAACTGCCCTCGTCCTGTGGGCGGTGTGTGCAGAACTTCTTGTTCTCCACAGAGACCCCGGGTTGTCCACCGCCTCCACCCACAGGGGCAGTGGATAAAAAAGCTGCGCTGAGCTGGGCAAACGTGGTTATCCACGGTATCCACAGGCCCTACTACTACTCCCGACTAGAGAGAGCTCGGCAATCGTTTCGAAGCGGGGGCTGTGCACAACTCGCCGTCTCGCGTCCGGCTGCCCCTCGGACCGACTTGACCCCGACGGGCACCTACTGTCAGTGCCGTGCGTCAGACTGGTCCCCGGTGTCCTTCCCGTCACAGAGGGCGGCGACACCGAGTCGGAGGACTCAGTAGCAACAGCAGGAGGCGGCTTACGGTGAAGATCCGGGTGGAACGCGACGTACTCGCGGAGGCAGTGGCGTGGGCAGCACGCAGCCTCCCGGCCCGTCCGCCGGCGCCTGTCCTCGCCGGCCTGCTGCTGAAGGCCGAGGACGGCCAGCTGAGCCTGTCGAGCTTCGACTACGAGGTCTCCGCGAAGGTGAGCGTCGAGGCCGAGGTCGAGGAGGACGGCACGGTCCTGGTCTCCGGCCGTCTGCTCGCCGACATCTCCCGCGCGCTCCCCAACCGGCCGGTGGAGATTTCCACAGACGGTGTACGGGCGACCGTGGTCTGCGGCTCCTCGCGGTTCACCCTCCACACCCTGCCTGTGGAGGAGTACCCGGCGCTGCCGCAGATGCCGAACGCGACGGGCACCGTCCCCGGCGAGGTTTTCGCCGCCGCCGTCTCCCAGGTGGCCATCGCCGCCGGCCGTGACGACACGCTCCCGGTGCTGACCGGTGTGCGCATCGAGATCGAGGGCGACACGGTCACCCTGGCCTCCACCGACCGCTACCGCTTCGCGGTCCGCGAGTTCCTGTGGAAGCCGGAGAACCCGGACGTCTCCGCGGTCGCCCTGGTGCCCGCCAAGACGCTCCAGGACACCGCCAAGGCGCTGACCAGCGGCGACAGCGTCATCCTCGCGCTGTCCGGCTCGGGCGCGGGCGAGGGCCTGATCGGTTTCGAGGGCGCCGGCCGGCGTACGACGACGCGGCTGCTGGAGGGCGACCTCCCGAAGTACCGCACGCTCTTCCCGACCGAGTTCAACTCCGTCGCCGTGATCGAGACCGCCCCGTTCGTGGAGGCCGTCAAGCGTGTGGCCCTGGTCGCCGAGCGCAACACCCCGGTGCGGCTGAGCTTCGAGCAGGGCGTGCTGATCCTGGAGGCCGGCTCCAGCGACGACGCACAGGCTGTGGAAAGGGTCGACGCCCAGCTGGAGGGCGACGACATCTCGATCGCCTTCAACCCCACGTTCCTGCTGGACGGTCTGAGCGCGATCGACTCGCCGGTGGCGCAGCTGTCGTTCACGACGTCCACGAAGCCGGCGCTGCTGAGCGGCAAGCCGGCGGTGGACGCCGAGGCCGACGACGCCTACAAGTACCTGATCATGCCGGTGCGGCTCAGCGGCTGACGTCGTCCACAGCTGTGCACAGTGCCGGGTGCCTCCTGTGGGTACCCGGCACCCGTGGCCGGGCCGGCCGGTCCGGCCGGCGGCCGGGCAGACGGACGGGCGGACGGTGGACGGCCATCGAGGCATCGAGAAGCCGCAGGTCAGAGAGGGCACGCATGAGCGCGTATGCCCACAGCTGTGCATGAGCGTCCGGGTTTAGGCTCGGCTCGGCACTCAGGTGCCTCTCACGCCACACAGCGACCTAAGGACACAACTGATGGAGCTCGGTCTCGTCGGCCTCGGCAAGATGGGCGGCAACATGCGCGAGCGGATCCGCCGCGCGGGCCACACCGTCATCGGATACGACCGCAACGCGGACCTCGCCGATGTCCACAGCCTGGAAGAGCTTGTGGGCAAGCTCAGCGGCCCGCGGGTGGTCTGGGTGATGGTCCCGGCCGGTGAGGCCACCCAGTCGACCATCGACCAGCTGGCCGAGCTGCTGGAGCCCGGCGACGTGGTCGTGGACGGCGGCAACTCCCGCTGGACGGACGACGAGAAGCACGCCGAGGAGCTGGCCGCCAAGGGCATAGGCTTCGTCGACTGCGGCGTCTCCGGCGGCGTCTGGGGCCTGGAGAACGGGTACGCGCTGATGTACGGCGGCGACGCCGAGAACGTCGCCAAGGTGCAGCCGGTCTTCGACGCGCTGAAGCCGGAGGGCGACTTCGGTTCGGTGCACGCCGGCAAGGTCGGCGCGGGCCACTTCGCGAAGATGGTCCACAACGGCATCGAGTACGCCATGATGCAGGCCTACGCCGAGGGCTGGGAGCTGCTGGAGAAGGTCGACTCCGTGGAGAACGTCCGCGAGGTCTTCCGTTCCTGGCAGGAGGGCACGGTCATCCGCTCCTGGCTGCTCGACCTCGCGGTCAACGCGCTGGACGACGACGAGCACCTGGAGGGCCTGCGCGGTTATGCACAGGACTCCGGTGAGGGACGCTGGACTGTGGAGGCCGCGATCGACAACGCGGTGCCGCTGCCGGCGATCACCGCGTCGCTGTTCGCGCGGTTCGCCTCCCGGCAGGACGACTCGCCGCAGATGAAGATGATCGCCGCGCTGCGCAACCAGTTCGGCGGCCACGCCGTAGAGAAGAAGTAATCCACAGGGTCGCCCGGCGATCCACAACCCTGGGGGAGGTCGGCGCACGACCATGCACGTCACGCATCTTTCGCTGGCCGACTTCCGTTCGTACGCCCGGGCCGAGGTTCCGCTCGACCCGGGCGTCACCGCCTTCGTCGGTCCCAACGGACAGGGCAAGACCAACCTGGTGGAGGCCGTCGGGTATCTGGCGACCCTGGGCAGCCACCGTGTCGCCTCCGACGCCCCCCTGGTCCGCATGGGGGCCGAGCGGGCCGTCGTACGGGCGCAGGTCCGGCAGGGCGACCGGCAGCAGCTGATCGAGCTGGAGCTGAACCCGGGCCGGGCCAACCGTGCCCGCATCAACCGGTCCTCGCAGGTCAGACCGCGTGACGTGCTGGGGATCGTACGGACGGTGCTGTTCGCGCCCGAGGATCTCGCGCTGGTGAAGGGGGACCCGGGCGAACGGCGGCGGTTCCTCGACGAGTTGATCACCGCGCGCTCGCCGCGCATGGCCGGCGTGCGCTCCGACTACGAGCGGGTGCTCAAGCAGCGCAACACCCTGCTGAAGACGGCCGCGCTCGCACGGCGGCACGGCGGGCGCTCCATGGACCTGTCCACCCTGGACGTGTGGGACCAGCATCTCGCGCGCGCGGGTGCGGAGCTGCTGGCCCAGCGGACGGATCTGATCGCCGCGCTGCATCCGCTGGCCGACAAGGCGTACGAGCAGCTGGCCCCCGGCGGCGGGCCGGTCGCGCTGGAGTACAAGCCGTCCGCGCCGGGCGAGGCGCACACGCGTGAGGACCTCTACACCCAGCTGATGGCGGCGCTGGCCCAGGCGCGCAAGCAGGAGATCGAGCGGGGCGTGACCCTGGTGGGCCCGCACCGGGACGATCTGCTTCTCAAGCTCGGTCAGCTGCCCGCCAAGGGATACGCCTCCCACGGCGAGTCCTGGTCCTACGCCCTCGCCCTGCGGCTGGCCTCCTACGACCTGCTGCGGGCCGAGGGCAACGAGCCGGTGCTGATCCTGGACGACGTCTTCGCCGAACTGGACGCCCGCCGCCGGGAGCGGCTGGCGGAACTGGTGGCGCCCGGTGAGCAGGTGCTGGTCACCGCCGCCGTGGACGACGATGTACCCCATGTGCTGGCCGGTGCCCGCTACGCGGTGGCCGACGGGACGGTGGAACGCGTATGAGCACCGACGAACCCGCTCCGAACCCCCGGAAGAACGGCCCGGACAAGGCGCGCGACAAGGCCGAGCCCTCGGGTGTCGACCTCGCGCGCGTGGCGTTGCGCGCCGCGAAGGAGCAGGCACGCGCGCGGGGGGACGCGGCGCGGCAGAAGAAGCAGGCGCGGCGCGGTGGCGGACTGCGCTCCGGCGCGCGTGCCGACGGCCGCGATCCGATGGCGCTGGGCGCGGCGATCAACCGCCTGATCAACGAACGCGGCTGGGAGACCCCGGCCGCGGTGGGCGGGGTGATGGGGCGCTGGCCGCAGATCGTCGGGGACGACCTCGCCAAGCACTGTGTGCCGCAGCGCTACGACGAGGACGAGCGGGTGCTGACCGTGAGCTGTGACTCGACGGCCTGGGCGACCCAGCTGCGGGTGCTCGCCCCCACGTTGGTGGCCCGGCTCAACGAGGATCTCGGGCACGGCAGCGTACGGACGATCAAGGTGCTCAATCCGGGCGGCCAGGCCCGGCGCTACGGCCCGCTGCGGGCTCCGGGGAGCACCGGTCCCGGCGATACCTACGGGTGACGTACCTCACGTCGGGGGGTTCCTCCGGCATGCCGTCGTACCTGCGGACACGGGCGTGGATCACCGCCGCGGCGGCCCCGGAACGCCTTCTGACCCCCCAGTAGCCAAGGATTGACGGCTCGAAGCGCTGAGTGCCGCTGTGAGCCCCTTGGAGCCCCCTTCCGTATATCGGGACCCGGCCGAGACCGGTTGAGGGCGGCACATGGGGACTCAGGTACCGGCAAACCCCCATCGATGTCAGCGCTACCGGTAGACTGGAAGCCAATCCCGCCCCAACGTGGGGACCGCCCGGGAAAAGCTGAGCAACGCTGATCAAGGCTTACCAACGCAACATGCCGCAGCCGCTCCGGCAATCCGCCGACGAGCCCGGCTCGTGCTGTGCCAGAAAGGGCGCTTCGTGGCCGATTCCGGCAACCCCAACGAGAACATCCCGTCCACCGACGCCGGCGTGAGCGGCGAGGCCCCGGAGTCCGCCGCGGCCTCCGCCTCCTACGACGCCAGCGCCATCACCGTGCTCGAAGGGCTGGACGCGGTCCGCAAGCGGCCCGGCATGTACATCGGCTCCACGGGCGAGCGCGGTCTGCACCACCTGGTGTACGAGGTCGTCGACAACTCCGTCGACGAGGCACTGGCCGGCTACGCGGACACCATCGACGTGACGATCCTCGCCGACGGCGGCGTGCGCGTCGTCGACAACGGCCGCGGCATCCCGGTGGGCATCGTGCCCTCCGAGGGCAAGCCGGCCGTCGAGGTCGTGCTGACCGTGCTGCACGCGGGCGGCAAGTTCGGCGGCGGCGGCTACGCGGTCTCCGGTGGTCTGCACGGCGTCGGCGTCTCGGTGGTGAACGCCCTGTCGTCCAAGGTCTCCGTGGAGGTCAGGACCGACGGCCACCGCTGGACGCAGGACTACAAGATGGGCGTCCCGACGGCCCCGCTGGCCAAGCACGAGGCCACGGACGAGACCGGCACGTCGGTCACCTTCTGGGCCGACGCGGAGATCTTCGAGACCACCGAGTACTCCTTCGAGACGCTGTCGCGGCGTTTCCAGGAGATGGCGTTCCTCAACAAGGGCCTGACGATCAAGCTCACCGACGAGCGCGAGTCGGCGAAGGCCACCGCCGGGGCGGACGAGGCGGGTGCGGACGAGAAGGACGAGGTCAAGACCGTCACGTACCACTACGAAGGCGGCATCGTCGACTTCGTGAAGTACCTCAACTCCCGCAAGGGAGAGGCCGTGCACCCCACGGTCATCGACCTGGAGGCCGAGGACAAGGACAAGAGCCTGTCCCTCGAGGTCGCCATGCAGTGGAACAGCGGCTACAGCGAGGGCGTGTACTCCTTCGCCAACATCATCCACACGCACGAGGGCGGTACGCACGAGGAGGGCTTCCGCGCGGCCCTCACCAGCCTGATCAACAAGTACGCGCGCGACAAGAAGCTGCTCCGGGAGAAGGACGACAACCTCACCGGTGACGACATCCGCGAGGGTCTGACCGCGATCATCTCGGTCAAGCTGAGCGAGCCGCAGTTCGAGGGCCAGACGAAGACCAAGCTGGGCAACACGGAGGCCAAGACCTTCGTGCAGAAGGCGGTCTACGAGCACCTCAACGACTGGCTGGACCGCAACCCGGTCGAGGCCGCGGACATCATCCGCAAGGGCATCCAGGCGGCCACCGCGCGCGTGGCGGCCCGCAAGGCGCGCGACCTGACCCGCCGCAAGGGCCTGCTGGAGAGCGCGTCGCTGCCGGGCAAGCTGTCGGACTGCCAGTCCAACGACCCCACCAAGTGCGAGATCTTCATCGTCGAGGGTGACTCCGCCGGCGGCTCGGCCAAGTCCGGCCGCAACCCGCAGTACCAGGCGATCCTCCCGATCCGCGGCAAGATCCTCAACGTCGAGAAGGCCAGGATCGACAAGATCCTCCAGAACCAGGAGATCCAGGCGCTGATCTCGGCCTTCGGCACGGGTGTGCACGAGGACTTCGACATCGAGAAGCTCCGCTATCACAAGATCATCCTGATGGCGGACGCCGACGTCGACGGCCAGCACATCAGCACCCTGCTGCTGACCTTCCTGTTCCGCTTCATGCGGCCGCTGGTCGAGGCCGGTCACGTGTACCTGTCGCGTCCCCCGCTGTACAAGCTCAAGTGGGGCCGGGACGACATCGAGTACGCGTACTCGGACCGTGAGCGCGACGCGCTGATCGAGATGGGCCGGCAGCGCGGCAAGCGCGTCCGAGAGGACTCGATCCAGCGCTTCAAGGGCCTCGGCGAGATGAACGCCGAGGAGCTGCGCGTGACCACGATGGACCAGGAGCACCGGGTCCTCGGCCAGGTCACGCTCGACGACGCCGCCCAGGCCGACGACCTGTTCTCGGTCCTCATGGGCGAGGACGTCGAAGCCCGCCGCGCGTTCATCCAGCGCAACGCCAAGGACGTCCGCTTCCTCGACATCTGAGTCGGTCTCAGCTGACCGCACCAGGAAGGATCTTCACCAGCAATGGCCGACGAGAACACTCCCGTCACCCCCGAAGAGGGCGGCGAACTCGTGATGCGTGTCGAGCCCGTCGGGCTTGAGACGGAGATGCAGCGCTCGTACCTCGACTACGCGATGTCCGTCATCGTCTCCCGTGCGCTGCCCGACGTCCGGGACGGTCTCAAGCCCGTCCACCGCCGCGTGCTGTACGCGATGTACGACGGCGGTTACCGCCCCGAGCGCGGCTTCTACAAGTGCGCCCGCGTCGTCGGCGACGTCATGGGCAACTACCACCCGCACGGCGACTCCTCGATCTACGACGCCCTGGTGCGCCTCGCCCAGCCGTGGTCGATGCGGATGCCGCTGGTGGACTCCAACGGCAACTTCGGCTCCCCGGGCAACGACCCGGCGGCGGCGATGCGCTACACCGAGTGCAAGATGGCGCCGCTGTCGATGGAGATGGTCCGCGACATCGACGAGGAGACCGTCGACTTCACGGACAACTACGACGGCCGCTCCCAGGAGCCGACCGTCCTGCCGGCCCGCTTCCCCAACCTGCTGATCAACGGCTCGGCCGGGATCGCGGTCGGCATGGCCACCAACATCCCGCCGCACAACCTGCGCGAGGTCGCGGCCGGCGCCCAGTGGTACCTGGAGAACCCCGAGGTCTCGCACGAGGAGCTGCTCGACGCGCTCATGGAGCGCATCAAGGGCCCCGACTTCCCGACCGGCGCGCTCGTCGTGGGCCGCAAGGGCATCGAGGAGGCGTACCGCACGGGCCGCGGCTCGATCACGATGCGCGCGGTGGTCGAGGTCGAGGAGATCCAGGGCCGCCAGTGCCTGGTGGTCACCGAGCTGCCGTACCAGGTGAACCCGGACAACCTGGCGCAGAAGATCGCCGACCTGGTGAAGGACGGCAAGATCGGCGGGATCGCGGACGTCCGCGACGAGACGTCCTCCCGTACCGGCCAGCGCCTGGTGATCGTCCTCAAGCGGGACGCGGTCGCCAAGGTCGTGCTGAACAACCTGTACAAGCACACCGACCTCCAGACGAACTTCGGCGCCAACATGCTGGCGCTGGTCGACGGTGTGCCGCGCACGCTGTCCCTGGACGCGTTTATCCGGCACTGGGTGACGCACCAGATCGAGGTCATCGTGCGCCGGACCCGGTTCCGGCTGCGCAAGGCCGAGGAGCGCGCGCACATCCTGCGCGGTCTGCTGAAGGCCCTGGACGCCATCGACGAGGTCATCGCGCTGATCCGGCGCAGTGAGACGGTCGAGGTCGCGCGCAACGGCCTGATGGGGCTCCTGGAGATCGACGAGATCCAGGCCAACGCGATCCTGGAGATGCAGCTCCGCCGTCTGGCGGCCCTGGAGCGGCAGAAGATCGTCCAGGAGCACGACGAGCTCCAGGCGAAGATCAACGAGTACAACGAGATCCTCGCCTCGCCGGTGCGCCAGCGCGGGATCGTCAGCGAGGAACTGGCCGCGATCGTCGAGAAGTACGGCGACGACCGCCAGACCAAGCTGATCCCGTACGAGGGCGACATGTCCATCGAGGACCTGATCGCCGAGGAGGACATCGTCGTCACCGTCTCGCGCGGCGGTTACGTCAAGCGGACGAAGACGGACGACTACCGGGCGCAGAAGCGCGGCGGCAAGGGCGTGCGCGGCACGAAGCTGAAGGAAGACGACATCGTCGACCACTTCTTCGTCTCCACCACGCACCACTGGCTGCTGTTCTTCACGAACAAGGGCCGGGTGTACCGGGCCAAGGCGTACGAGCTGCCCGAGGCCGGCCGGGACGCGCGCGGCCAGCACGTCGCGAACCTGCTCGCCTTCCAGCCGGACGAGGCGATCGCCGAGATCCTCGCGATCCGGGACTACGAGGCGGCGCCGTACCTGGTCCTCGCGACCAAGTCCGGCCTGGTCAAGAAGACGCCACTGAAGGATTACGATTCGCCTCGCTCCGGCGGTGTCATCGCCATCAATCTGCGGGAGCGCGAGGACGGTTCGGACGACGAGCTGATCGGTGCCGAGCTGGTCTCGGCGGACGACGATCTGCTGCTGGTCAGCAAGAAGGCCCAGTCGATCCGGTTCACGGCCTCGGACGACTCCCTGCGCCCGATGGGCCGCGCCACCTCCGGCGTCAAGGGGATGAGTTTCCGGGAGGGCGACGAGCTTCTCTCGATGAATGTTGTCCGACCGGCTACGTTCGTGTTCACTGCCACCGACGGTGGGTACGCGAAGCGGACCGCCGTCGACGAGTACCGCGTCCAGGGCCGCGGCGGCCTCGGCATCAAGGCCGCCAAGATCGTGGAGGACCGTGGTTCGCTCGTCGGCGCGCTGATTGTCGAGGAGAACGACGAGATCCTCGCCATCACCCTCTCCGGCGGTGTGATTCGTACGCGAGTCAACGAGGTCAGGGAGACGGGCCGTGACACCATGGGCGTCCAACTGATCAACCTGGGCAAGCGCGATGCCGTGGTCGGTATCGCACGTAACGCCGAGGCCGGGCGCGAGGCGGAGGAAGTCGACGGCGATGTGGTCGTGGACGAGTTCGCCGAGGGTGCCGAGACCACCGGCACGGACGAGGGTGAGGCGCCCTCGGCCGAGTAGCACGAGGAGAGAGTCATCGTGAGCGGAGCCACGGGCGCCGGATCGGCCGGTACCTCCAGGGGTACGGAGACGGACGGCGGCGGCCGTGGCTCCGCCGCGCGCGCGGCGAGTGCGAACGACCCGCACACAACGAACCTGAAGCCGGTGAAGGCTTCCGTGGCGGACTCCTCCGGCACGCAGGAATCCCAGCAGGAATCCAAGGGGGGCACTGTGACGGACACCCGAGGCTCGGCCGCGGCCGGTGGGGCACGGCCTGCCTCGCCCCTGCCCGGCGAGCGGAACCCGGAGCAGCCCGCCGGGCCGTACCACCCGCCGCAGGCCTATCCGGCGCAGGCCCCGGCCGGGGCGATCCGCAAGCCGCGTACCGGCGCCGGCGCGCGGACCGCGCCGCGCACCCGCAAGGCGCGGCTGCGGGTGGCCAAGGCCGACCCGTGGTCGGTGATGAAGGTCAGCTTCCTGCTCTCGATCGCGTTCGGCATCTGCACGATCGTCGCCTCGGCGGTGCTGTGGATGGTCATGGACGCGATGGGCGTGTTCTCGACGGTCGGCGGCACGATCTCGGAGGCGACCGGTTCGAACGAGGCGAACGGCTTCGACCTCCAGGCGTTCCTCTCGCTCCCCCACGTGCTGACGTTCACGTCGATCATCGCGGTGATCGACGTGGTCCTGGCCACGGCGCTCGCCACCCTCGGCGCGTTCATCTACAACCTCTCCGCCGGCTTCGTCGGCGGCATCGAGCTGACCCTGGCGGAGGACGAGTGAGGCCCCGCGGACGCCGGACGGGGCCCCTGACCTGACGGTCGGCGGCAACCGATTTTGGGACTGGCGTGGTCGTGCGCTAATCTTCAGGAGTCAGCGCGCGGGACACACACCGCAAGGCGCGGCGGGGCTATAGCTCAGTTGGTTAGAGCGCATCCCTGATAAGGATGAGGCCACAGGTTCAAATCCTGTTAGCCCCACCAGCACGAAGACCCTCAACGAATTGTCGTTGGGGGTCTTTGGCGTCGTGGGCCGCGCTGATGGTGCTTGTCTTCGGTGATCACCCGCCCGTCGCACACGACAAATGCCCGGAGAACACCCCGTTCGGATGGTGTCGGCTAGTCCGATTTATTGATCTGCAAGCGTGTTTTCCCATCGTCGGACCGGTGCTCCGAAAGGTCCGGGTCAAGCTCCGCATGTGCCCCGGGGATCACCCCGGACAGAGGAGCAAGGAGCACCACATGAGTCCTGAGCACAGGACGACCCCGCGACCCGGGTCAGCTGATCATGGCGGTTTCCGCAGGGTCCGCAGGCTCGCCGCGATCGCGACGGCGATGACGGTCGCGGTGGGGACCCCCGCGGTGGCGGTGGCCGTCGGCGTCGCGTCCCAGGCGGGCGTGGCGTACGCCGCCGATCCCCACTGCGACCACGACAAGCCCCGTCATGGGGGTGGTGAGGACGGCTGCGACACCAGCCACCCGAAGCCCACCGTCACCGTGACGAGGACCGCGACCGCGACCGCCACGGTGACCGCGACCACCACGGCGACCGCGACCGCGACCGTGACCGCGACCGCGACCGCGTGCGGCACCGGTGTCGATTCGACGAAGCCGAACGGCATGGAGCAGTTCCTCGCCGCCCTCGTCGACGGGGTGCCGTTCGCCGGCAGGCGACCCAACACCAACACCAACCCGGACAACCCCAACATCGTCTCGGGCCCGGCCAACGCGGCCGGCTGGACCGACCTCAGCACGATCGCCGGATTCCCGACGAACTCCCCGGTCTGCGACGTCTCGGTCGATGCTCAGGGCAGTGACGCGTTCTACAAGGTCATCACTCAGGGCGGCTCGGTCTACACCCTGCACTGCGCGGCCAACGGCACCACGCTCGAATGTCCCGCTCCGGCGCAGGGAACGACGCCCCAGTCCCAGTGGGTCGCGGTGACACCCCAGCCCTGACCCGTATCAGGACGACGAGCAACCGCGGGTCCTCCCCCGGAACGGGCGGTACCCGCGGTGTCGGCCGGCCGGTGGGCGGGGCTTCTCGGGGCGTTCCGTCAGGAGGGGTCGCCGCTTCGGGAGGAGCGGCCGCCGTGGCCGGATCCGCCGACGGTCGTGTGGGTGCCGCCGCTCCGGGAACCCGCGTGCTGGTTCAGCACCTTCATGATCTCCGAGGCCAGCACATCCGCCAGAGCGGGCGCGAGGGCGTTCGCCAGGGCGGTCGCCAGCGTCTGTGCGAACAGCACCCTCTCCAGTTCCGAGGAAGGGGAGGGCGGCCGGGAAAGGGACGCCACGGCCGCTTCCATCAGGGCGCCGGCCAGGGGGTCCTTCCCGTGTCTGACACCGGTGCCGGTATGCCGCAGTCCGGCATCGCGCACCATTTCCTCGAAGACCTCGTCGATGAAGGCCTCCAGGGGATCCCGTTCCGATTGTCCGCCGGACTCAGCTGCCATTGTGGTTCCTCAAGTCTTCGATTCCCGTACGGACTGCCCCCCGATGCCGGCGACCGCGGGTATCGGAGGGCAGGGGTGTCACCGTCCGCTGTCAGCGGCGCATGAGCGCGGCGAGCAGCAGGGGGTGCTGGATGATCGACTCGCCGCGCTCCTCGCGGCGGCGGTGCATGAGTGCGGCGAGGAGGAGGGGGTGTTCGATGATGGATTCCTCGCCTCCTCCCTCGCGGCGGCGGTGCATGAGCGCGGCGAGGAGGAGGGGGTGCTGGATGATCGACTCGCCGCGCTCCTCGCGGCGGCGGTGCATGAGTGCGGCGAGGAGGAGGGGGTGTTCGATGATGGATTCCTCGCCTCCCCCCTCGCGGCGGCGGTGCATGAGCGCGGCGAGCAGGAGGGGGTGCTCGATGATCGACTCCTCACCCCCCTCCTCACGGCGGCGCGCGAGTGCGGCGAGCAGCAGGGGGTGCTCGATGATCGGTTCCTCGCCGCGCTCCTCGCGCCGGGACAGCATCGCTGCCAGCAGAAGCGGGCCGATGGCGGATTCCTCGCCGAACTCTTCCTGGCCTGCCCCGGCCTTTTCACGAGTGGGAGTCTCCGTCGTTGCCGTCATGGTTTCCTCTTCCTTCGACGCATGACTCGGCGGAGTGCCCGGCCGCCACAGCCGGCCTCGCGCTCCGCCCTTCAGCGCCATGGTCGAGGCGGGTGCCGCCGCCCGCACTTCGATCACCGGTGGCGGGGGACGCGGCGTCGCCGCCGACTTGCGCAGGCCGTGGGCGGGGTTTACGGCACGGGGGCGAGGGCCCCGGACCGGGGGGTCGGTGAGCGGCCTCCGGCGGTCGACGGGCCGCCGCCGGACGTCTTTTGACATCGCCGACCGGCGGGCGTTCCCTGGAAGTACCGGCGGTGAAGCGAGCGTGCGTCCCCCGGCCACGGATTTCCTCACCGCCGTCGTCCGGCACTCGATGCGGAGGTGGCTGAGGTGAAAGCCGTCGTCTATGAGAAGCCGTTCAGCGTGACGGTGCGGGACGTCGACGACCCGCGGATCCAGCATCCGAACGATGTGCTGGTACGGGTGACGTCGACCGCGATATGCGGCTCGGATCTGCACATGTACGAGGGCCGTACGGCAGCCGAGGCGGGCATCGTCTTCGGGCACGAGAACCTCGGCGTGATCGAGGAGGTCGGCGCCGGTGTGACCTCCCTGTCCGTGGGCGACCGTGTGGTCATGCCGTTCAACGTGGCCTGCGGGTTCTGCAAGAACTGCCTCGCCGGGAAGACCGGATTCTGCCTGACGGTCAATCCGGGCTTCGCCGGCGGAGCCTACGGCTATGTGGCCATGGGCCCGTACAAGGGCGGTCAGGCGGAGCTGCTGCGGGTGCCGTTCGCCGACTTCAACTGCCTGAAGCTGCCGGCGGGCAACGAGTTCGAGACCGACTTCGTGCTGCTCGCGGACATCTTCCCGACCGGGTACCACGGCTGTGAGCTGGCCCAGGTGTCGCCCGGCGAGAGCGTGGCCGTCTTCGGCGCGGGTCCCGTGGGCCTGATGGCCGCCTACTCGGCGATGCTGCGCGGCGCGGCGAAGGTGTTCTCGGTGGACCGGGTGCCCGAGCGGCTCGCCAAGGCCGAGGAGATCGGGGTGATCCCCATCGACTTCACCCAGGGCGACCCGGCCGAGCAGATCAAGGAGCAGACGAACGGAGAAGGCACCGACAAGGGAGTGGACGCCGTCGGCTACCAGGCCCAGGCGCACGACGCCAGCCACGAGGAACCGGCCGTCGTCCTGAACACCCTGGTGGAGACGGTACGGCCGACCGGCATGCTCGGTGTGCCGGGGCTGTACGTGCCCTCGGACCCCGGCGGACCCGACGAGCACGCCAAGCACGGCCAGCTGCTGGTCTCCATCGGCAGGATGTTCGAGAAGGGCCAGCAGATGGGCACCGGTCAGTGCAACGTCAAGCGGTACAACCGCCAGTTGCGCGACATGATCATCGCCGAGCGGGCCAAGCCCAGCTTCGTGGTCTCCCACGAGCTGCCGCTGGAGGAGGCACCGGCGGCCTACGAGAAGTTCGACAAGCGGATCGAGGGATACACCAAGGTCGTCCTGCATCCGGGGCACGCCCTGGCCGCCTGAGCGGTGGCCGTGCGGCGGCCGAGCGGCCCCGGGCAGCGGCTGAGAGGCGGCCGAGGGGCCAACGGAAAGGCCCGACCGCTGGCGACGGGGGATGCACCAGCGATCGGGCTATGGCCAAGGGTAACAAGGTTGTCGATTCCGTGGGACCAAGTCCGGGGGGAATCAGGCAGGTTGGCCGATCATCGACCGCACGGAGGGTCGTAGGAGAGGCGGGGCAGGTACTCGTGCCACCGCTGTGGGGTCATCACGCCCCGGGTGACGGAGCAGATGTGCCGGATCGCCTTGTCCGCGTCCAGACTCCACAGGCGGACCGTGTCGGTGCCGCTGGAGACCCCGAGCACGCGGCTCTGCGGGCTGAAGGACAGGAACGTGCCCGACTTGGCGTTAGGGCTCATCGACTGGCCGATGGGCGTCGCCGAGGACGGGTCGCCGACGTTCCACAGCCGGACCGTGTTGTCGTTGCCGCCGCTGGCCAGAACGCGCCCGTCCGGGCCGAACGTCAGTGACTTGACCGCCTCGGTGTGGCCGATGAGCGGCGCCCCCAGCGCGGTCGCCGTGGCGGGGCGGGCGACGTTCCACAGCCGGACCGTGTCGTCGTCGCCGCCGCTCGCCAGCGTGTGGCCGTCCACGCTGAAGGCGAGCGCGTTGACCGGCCCGGAGTGTGCCGTGAGCCGGCTCAGTCCGGTGGGGCGGGCCGGGTCGGTGACGTCCCAGAGCCGGATGGTGCTGTCCGCGCTGCCGCTCGCCAGGGTGTGCCCGTCGGGGCTGAAGGCGACCGCGTTGATGTAGCCCCGGTGGCCGGTGAGCGGTTCGCCGAGCGGTTTCGGGTGGGCGGGACGGGTGATGTCCCACAGCAGGAGGGTGCGGTCGTCGTGGGCGGTGACCAGGGTGCGGCCGTCCGGGCTGAAGGCGAGCGTGTCCGGTCCCGCGAAGCGCGTCCGCAGGTGGAGGGGCGGTCCGGCGGCGACGGGGCGGGCCGGGTCGGCGACGTTCCACAGGTACACCGACTGGTTGTCGGTGAGGACGGCCAGGGTGCGGCCGTCGGGGGAGAACAGGGGTGCCCGGTGGCCGCCGTCCGCCTGCATGAACGGCTTCCCCACCGGCACGGGCCGGCCGGGCCGGGTCACGTTCCACAGCCGGAGCCTGCCGTCCCGGGCCGCCGTGGCCAGCATCCGTCCGTCCGGCCGGAACGCGCCGGTGCGTCCGATGATGTCCGAGGTCGGCAGCGACCACAGCCGTACCTTGCTGTCGCCGCTGCCGGTGGCCAGGGTCCGCCCGTCGGGGCTGAACCCCAGGGCGTACATCTCCCCGCTGCTGCCCGCGAGCGGTTCGCCCACCTGGGAGGGGGACGCCGGGTCGCTCACGTTCCACAGGCTCGCCGTGCTGTCCGCGCTCGCGGCGGCCAGCCGGGTGCCGTCCGGGCTGAAGGCCACCGACCAGACCGGCCCGGTGTGCCCGGTCAGCGGGGAGCCCAGCGGGGACGGGCGGGCCGGGTCGGTGACGTTCCACAGCCGGACGGTGTCGTCCGCGCTGCCGCTGGCCAGGGTGCGCCCGTCGGGGCTGAACGCCACCGAGTGCACGAGGTCGGTGTGCCCCTTCAGCGGTGCGCGGTACGGCTCGGGCCGGCGTGGGTCGGCCGTGTTCCACAGCAGGATCGACTCGTCGTCGCCGCCCGCCGCGAGGGTGCGCCCGTCGGGGCTGAAGGCCACGCTGCGCACGGCCGCGGAGTGCCCGCGCAACGTGGCCAGCGCGGTGGGCCGGCGCGGGTCCCGCACGTCCCACAGCCGCACGGTGTGGTCCTCGCCGGCCGTGGCCAGGGTGTGCCCGTCAGGGCTGAAGGCCACCAGGTAGATCGTGCCGCGGTGGCCGGTGAGCGGCTTGCCGAGCGGCACCGCGTGGGCCGGGTCGGTGACGTTCCACAGCCGGAGCGTGCCGTCGTCGCCGGCGCTGGCCAGTGTTCTGCCGTCCGGGCTGAAGACGGCGCTGCTCACCCAGCTGGTGTGTCCGGTGAGGGGGGCGCCGAGCGGGGCGGGGCGCTCCGGGTCGGTCACGTTCCACAGCCGGACCGTGCGGTCGTAGCTGGCCGTGGCCAGGGTCTTGCCGTCCGGGCTGAACGAGGTGAGGTACACGGCACCGGTGTGGCCGGACAGCGGGGTGGCCAGCGGTGCGTTCACGATCGAGATCAGACGGCTGTACGTGCCCTCGTCGCCGGGACGCAGCCGGTGCGCGACCAGGTCGAGCTGGGCGGCCAGCGACGGGTCCGAGTGCTGGACCCGGTCGGCCTCGGCGAGCACCTGCTCGAACACCGCGTCGTCGCGCTGCTTCCAGGCGATCACCGCGGTGCCGGCGGCGAGGACGGCCAGCGCGACCAGGGCCGCCACCGCGGCCCGGCTCAGCAGCACCGTGCGCTTGCGCAGCCGGACCGAGGCGGCGAGAAACTCGACCGCGCTGCGCGTCAGATACGTGTCCCCGGCCGACCGGGCCCAGGCGCGCGCCTGCTCCAGCCGCGACCCCCGGTACAGCAGTGAGCTGTCCCGGTCCGAGTCCTCCCAGGACCGGCCGTCCTCCTCCAGCCGCTGGCGCAGCAGATGGTCGCCCCGGCCCTCGTCGATCCAGTGCCGCAGCCGAGGCCAGGCGTGCAGCAGCGCCTCGTGGGTGATCTCCACGGTGTCCGCGTCCAGCGTCACCAGCCGGGCCCGCACCAGGGCCTCCAGGGACTCCTCCGTCTTGCCCGGGTCGGCCGACTCCTGCGCGAGCTGCCGCCGGGTGCCGCGCCGGCGGGTGGCCTGGGTGTCCTCGCCCAGCCGGACCAGTCGCAGCAGGAGCAGCCGGGCGGCGGTACGGGCGGCGGGGTCCAGGCCGGACCAGGCGCGCTCGGCGGTGGCCGCCACCGCGCCCTGGATCCCGCCGGCCGCGCGATAGCCGGCCAGCGTCAGCTTCCCGGCCTTCCGGCGCTGCCAGGTGGCCAGCAGGGCATGGGACAGCAGCGGGAGCACGCCCGCGTCGTGGGCGCCGCGCGGGCCGTCGGCGCTGACCTCGCGGACGATCAGCTCGGCGAGCCCCGGCTCCAGCTCCAGCCCCACCGCCTTGGCCGGGCCGGTCACCGCCTCGCGCAGCTCGGTGCTGGTCAGCGGGCCGAGCACCATGTGGCGGTGCTGGAGGGCGTCGGCCAGCTCCCGGTAGCCGAGGCACTGCTCGTAGAAGTCGGCGCGGATGCCGAGGACCACCCGGGCCGGCGCGGGGCCGGCGCCGCCGGCCGGGGTGCAGGCGGCGTGCAGGAGCTGGATGAAGGTACGCCGGTCCGCCTCGTCGGGGCAGAGGGTGAAGGTCTCCTCGAACTGGTCCACGATCACGACCGGCCGGGTGCCGGGACCGGTCGCGCGGTCCGCCCAGGCGGCGACGGCCTTGCGCGCGGCCAGGGCGAGGTGCGGGGCCTCGCTGCCCGGCAGCGCCGGGTTCTCGGACGCCTCCTGCTCGGCCCTGCGCGCGTCGGCGGCGACGGCGGCCAGCTCCGGGATCCGCCGGACCAGCTCGCCCAGCGGATCGGCACCCGGGACGAGCTGGAGGACGGGGCCGGGGGGATCGGCGGAGGGGTCGGCGGAGGGATCGGCAGGGGGCGGGGGCGCGGAGGGACCGGGGGCTTCGGGGGGAGTGGGGACAGAGGGGGAAGTGGGGGAGGAGGGGGAAGTGGGAGAGGAGGAGAGGGGAGAGGAGGAGAGGGGGGAGGGGGCGGAGGCCGTGGGGGCGGCGGGTGCCGTGGGGCCGGGCCGGGTTTCGCCGGTGTCCAGGGCGCCGCCGCGGATCGTGGGGACCAGGCCGGCGTTGAGCAGCGACGACTTGCCGGCGCCCGAGGCGCCGACCAGCATGACCAGCCCGCCCGACCGCTCGGCCGAGCGGAGCTGGGCGACGAGGGCGTTCGTGCTCCGTTCCCGGCCGAAGAACCACCGGGCGTCCTCCCGCCGGTACGGGGCCAGCCCCCGGTACGGGCACACACCGCCGGCGACGGGCGGGGCCTGGGCCGGCGGCCGCCGGTTCTCCTCCGCGGGCGGCGCGGGCCGGTCGCCGGCCGGGCCGGTCAGCGCCAGCTCCCACAGCCGCTGCCAGTGGGCGAGGTCGTACAGTCCGGTGGAGACCGGAGCGGGACGCAGGCGGCGGGCCTCCGGGATCAGGATTTGCAGGACCGCCGCGAGGGCGGCGAACTGGGCCGGTACGTTCTTGGCGCGGCGCCAGTCGCTGATCCGCTGCGCGGACACCCGCACGGGACGGCCGCGCTCGTCGACCCGCTGCAGCCGTACGACCGCCTCGGCGACGCTCTTCAGGGGAGGATTTCCAGCCTCCTTGTACAGCAGCGCGAGGCGCTCGGCGAAGGCTGTGCGTGCCCCTGAGTCGGAACTCAAGGTCCCACCCCTTACTTTCCCCCGCGTGCGAACGTCCGGACCGGAAAACTCACCCTATACGGCTGACCTGCGGATAAGGGCGGGACCGGAGACCGGAACCTCCTCGTCGGGGACGACAGATGGCAGGATCCGAACCCGGTAGCGGACCCGTCACATACCGTCCGAACAGGCCACCGGCTCGGCACTCGGAGAGACAGCCCATGGCGACGAACGTTCTCGGTCAAAGTCGGTCAACCTGTTCCGCGCCCGGCGGGTGAGTCCGCGTACGCCGGACGACCGGCCCCGATCTTCGACCCGTGCCGCAGCGCCGACAGGGCACGGGTCGATGGCCCCGCACCGTTCGGCACCGGTCCCCACGAGGGGAGGGACCGGTGCCGGGCGGGCGGGAACGCGTACTCCCTCAGGCCGGCCAGCCCGCCTCGCGTGCCGTGGCGACGGCCCGCCGCTCGGCCTCCTCGGCCGTGGCGTTCAGGGCGGCGTCCCGTCCCGGCGCGAGACCTCCGGCCGCGGCCGCGGCGGTCCGGGACGCCCACAGTGCCGCGCGCAGGGCCTCGGCCGCGGCGGGGCCGCCGTCCCGGGCCGCGGCCAGCTGTGCCGCCAGGGCGGCGGTGGCGGCGGTGTTGCGGGCGCAGCGGGCGTCCGCCGCCGGATCCGGAGCGCCGTCGGCCAGAGCGGCGAGCGAGCCGGCCGACAGCCGTAGCGCGTTGGCGGCCCTGCCCGCGGAGTCCTTCGGCACGATCTCGGCCGCGTCCTGGCCGACACCGGCGTGCCGGCACGCGGCCACCGCCCGGCCGTAGGCGCTGCGGGCACGGGCGCCGTGAACCCGTCGCAGCTCTTCCGCCCGAGGGTCCGCCTCCGCCGCCCGAGGGTCCGCCTCCGCCGTCGGCGGGTCCGCCTCTGCCGTCCGCGGGTCCGCGTCCACCGTCCGCGGGTACGTCTCCCCCGTCCCTGCGTCCGATCCGGTCGCCGCCGCTTCCCGTCCGCTCATCCTCCGGCCTCCCTCTCCCGGGACGACACCGCACGCCCGGCCCCTCGGACCGGGCGCGGGCAGGGTGCCACGCCGGGGCCGAAGAGACCACAGAAGCGCGGAGGTTTTACGGCCGTGGGGGGCCGGGACGCGGAGGCGGGCGGACCGGAAGGAGGGGGACGGGCGACTGAAGTTGGGCGTGGCGGGTGGCGGGTGGCGGGTGGCGGCGGGGTGGCGGGGCGAAGGGGTGGCGGGGCGAAGGGGTGGCGGGGCGAAGGGGTGGCGGGGCGAAGGGGTGCGGTCTGGAAAACTGACGCTGTGTCAGTTATGGTCGTCGCGCCTGCCGTTCAGAAGGGGTGAGGGTTCATGGCGAAGGAGAGTCGGCGTCCTCGGTGCCCGCGACCGCCCGGTGAGCCGCGCTGGGTCGCGATGTTCTACGAGCCCGCCCGGGAGACCTGGACGGTGGGCGCCGAGTCCCCGTACCGGTCCCCGGTGCTGTACGCCCTGGGGGACATGACCCGGACCGTGCGGGCGCGCGGAGACGAGGTGACACTCGCGCTCTGGGGACCCGAGGGCGGCGCCTGGCAGCTGTTCGACGCCCCGTCCGCCAGGACCCCCGCCCCCGCGCAGGAGCGGCCCGCGCCCGGCTCCCCGGAGCCCGCCCGGCTCACGGAGCGCATGACGGACCGCAGGCACCAGGTGCTCATGGCCGGCCTGAGCAAGGCGGGCCTGTACGACCTGGGACCCGAGGACGGTGATGCCGTCCGGATCCTGGCGGACCGGCTGGACGAGCCGACGGTCCGACGGGTGGCCCACTGGCTCTCGGTCGCGGGCGGCGCGCGGTAACTCCGGTCGTCGCGGATCCGGTTGGGCGGGTGACCGGCTGGGCAGGGACGTCCTGGAGGTCACCGCCGACGACTGGAGGACGCGTGAAGGTCTCCGTCGACCGCTCGCGGTGCTACGGCTCGGCCGAGTGCGCCCACCGGGCGCCGGCCGTGTTCGCGTTCGAGGACGGGTACGGCGTCGTACGCCCCGGCTGGACGGAGTCCGCGGGGGACCCGCGGGTCCGGGAGGCGATCCGGGAGAGCGTCGAGAAATGCCCCTCGCAGGCCGTCACCTTCACGGAGGGAGAGGGCTAGGAGGCTCCGCGGCGCGGGCGGACCGCGAGCCTTCGCGGGAGCGGGCGGGCCCGGGGGTTCTACGGCGCGGGCGGGCCGGGAGGCGTGGCCGTGGTTGACGGAAAGGTCCAGTCGAAGCCGGCGAGCGCGTGGGCCCGGGCTTCCGCGACCGCCGTGCGGGCGGCGCGTTCGGCGGGGTCGACGTGGGCCGCCTGGCCCGTGACCTGCCCTTCCCACTTGCGGTAGAGCAGACCGGCCTCCGCCGAGAACCAGCCGCGGCTCACCGCGTTCAGCGCCAGCAGCAGGCCGGTGTCCTCGGAGGCGGGCAGTGCCATCCAGCCGCCCAGGGCGACGAGCAGCTCGCGCCGTACGCACAGGCTCGCCGGGTGGACCGGGGCACGGAAGTCGTTCCGCTTCCAGTGGTCGAGGACGGCACCGCGGGCGATCGGGCCGTCGTCGGGGTCGTCGGGGAAACCGACCGTGGAGCCGTCGGGCAGCAGGTCCAGGACACGGGACGTCGTCCAGCCGACGGTGGGGTCCGCCTCCAGGACGGCCAGGTCGCGGGCGAGCGCGCCGGGCGTGAGCCGGTCGTCGGCGTCCAGCACCTTGACGTAGGCGCCCTCGGCGTGTGCCAGCGCGATCGTCCGGGCGACACCGGGCCCGCCGGGCCGGCCCTGGCGGAACGTCACGCGCGCGTCGTCCGGGACGTGGGGGCGGACCTCGTCCGTCGTGCCGTCCTCCTGGACGATCCACTCCCATTCCCAGCCCGTGGGCAGCCGTTGTGCGCACAGGGAGGTGTAGGCGTCCGGCAGGAACCGGGCGGAGGGGCCGTGTACAGCGGTGACTACGGTGACGCGCCGGCTCACGGCAGCGCTCACCACCTTTCCCTGCGGTGCGGGTCGTTGCCGTACGAGGATGACGCATCCCGGAAAAGCGCGAGACCCCCGGCCGAACCCGGCCGGGGGTCTTTCCGTTTCGACTGGTGCGTACGCAAGTCGCCGTGTTGTCGAGACGTTGCGGTACTGCGAGAAGGGGAGGTATCAGCAGGTCAGGGGGGAGGAGAGAGGCCGGTCGGCTGCCGTGGCCCCCGGTTGCGCGTGTTCCCGGGGCTGGCCTTGTGTCTGTTCCTGTGCCTGTTCCTGCGTCTGTGTCTGCTGCTCTGTCTCGGCGTGGGGGCGGTGCCGGCAGCCGGGGGACTTTCCGTGGGCCTCGGCCCGGATCCGCTGCTTCATCGTGGGGGGCAGTGCTCTGCCGTGGGTCCAGGCCCAGTGATTCATCGCCGGGATCGCCGGGGTCGCGCGCTGCACGATGTCGGCGCTCGGGCTCTCGGTCCGCGGTTCGGCCGCGGCGGCGGTCGCGGTGCCGGCGGCGACGAAGCCGAGCGCCGTGCAGAGCGCGAGGAAGGCGGTGACGATGGCGGTCCACAGCTTCATGACCTTGTTCCCGGTCATGGCCCCTCACTTTCGGGTTGGGCGATTTGCGTACTTTGTTCATGATGTGTATGGGGATCGCGAAGTGGTGGACCGACGCCCATGACGCGTCGATGTTCCGATGAACACCACTCGGATGGGTGCAAAGACCCAGAAAACCCCCAAATCACGGTGAGGGTGAGCGAAGGGGGAGCAAAGTAACGGTGTGTGGGGGCGTCGTCACCCTCCGGACCGAACCGCTTCCGACCTGCGTTATCGCGCTGCCGGGGGCGGGAGTTGGGCCCCGACGCAGGTCACCGATCGATATCGGTCGGTGTGTATAGTCGGGCGCCAGAGGTCCCCTACGTCAAGGAAAGACGAGGTCGCGCGGTGAAGAAGCTGCTCCTGGTCGCACTGGCCGCCATCGGCGGGCTCCTCGTGTACCGCCAGATCCAGGCGGATCGCGCCGAGCAGGATCTGTGGACGGAGGCCACCGACTCCGTGCCCACGGGTTCGTGAGTCCCGATACCCGATCTGATTCCTGAACAGACCCCGGCCGCCGTCGCGGCCGGGGTTTTGTGTTGCCCGGCGGCCTCGCGTCCGCCTCGTGTTGCGGGGTGCGGCGGGGTGCGGTACGCGGACGGGCGGCGCGTGCCGGATGTTGCCGGGCGTTTCGGACGGCCCTGCGCATTGCCCGGATGGCGCAGCGGCGGTCAGGGCAGGATGGGGCCTGCGGTCCGGTACGGCTGTCCGACGACTGGGGGTGGTGGCGCGTGCGGGGGCGAGCGGGTACGTCGGCGTGGGCCCGGTGGCGGTCCGTCGCCGCCCGGTGCGCCGTGATCGTGCTGCTGGGCCTCTGCGCCGCCCTCGTGCCGCCGGCCGCCGCCCCGGCCGCCGCGGACCCGTCGCCCGGGGCGTACGGCTTCTCCCCCGGCGGCCGAACCGTCGCCGGTACGCAGGGCACCGCGGACGCCGCCCCGCTGGAAGCCGGCCGCACCTACCGCAGTTCCCTCCCGCGTGGCGGCAAGCTCTACTACCGTCTGCGCCTCGCCGCCGCGGACACGGCGTACGTCCCGGTCACCGCCGTACCCCCGGCGGACGCCACGGTCTCCGCCACGGACGGCATCCGCGTGTCGCTCCGGGACGCCGACGGCACGTCCTGCGCCTACGCCTCCGCCCAGTTCGGCGCCGGTCACAGCCCGCGCCCGGTCACCGCCCTGGGCCTGCGGGAAGCGGGCAGGACGCTGTGCCAGGGCGCGGGCACGTACTACCTGCTCGTCGAACGCCTCGACGCCGACGGCACCGGCGCGGCGGACCCGGCGGCGCGCTGGGACCTGGAGATCGCACCCGCCACGGAGCCCCGCCCGGCGCGGACCGGTCCGACGACCGCGCCGCGGACCTGGGACTCCGCCACCCCCGCCCCCCTGGCCGGCCGGCCCCGCGAGCGTTCCGGCGGCACCGGTTTCGCCGCGGCCCGCCCGCTGGGCCAGGGGATCTGGCGGACCGCTCTGGTCCCCGGCGAGACGCGGTTCTACAAGGTGCCGCTGGACTGGGGCCGGCAGCTGCACGCCTCCGCCGACCTGGGCGGCGCCCCGGGCCGCGGCTATGTCGGCGGCGCCCTCGACCTCTCCCTGTACAACCCGGTCCGCGGCGACGTCGACGACGTCTCCCTCGGCTACACCGGCACCGCGAAGTCCGCCGCTCTGGCGCCGCTCCCGCCGGTGGAGTACGCCAACCGGTACGCCCCCACCGCCGGAGTGACCTCGGTCCGGTTCGCCGGTGACTACTACCTGGTCCTGCACCTCAGCTCGCAGCTGGCCGGGATCTTCGGGCAGGGGCCGTTCCAGGTGACCCTGCGGGTCCGGGTGGACGGACAGGCACACGCCGGGCCCGAGTACGCCGGCCGTCCCGTGCCGGACGACGTCTTCACGGTCACCGCGCGGGACCGGGCGGCCGCGGTGACCGGGACCGCCGGGACCACCGGGGCCGGCGACGACCGGACGATGAAGCTGGTCGCCGTCGCCGGCATCGGCTCGGGCACCGCCCTGCTCCTGCTCCTCGCCGGCTGGACGGCGGCATCCCGGCGGACGTCGGCTCGTGCTCAGATGCGGGCCAGGGCCCAGAAACCCACCGCGTAGCAGACGAGCGCCAGGAGCAGGATCGGGATCGCGGCGCCGGCCGGGGGACCGGGTCGGCGGGGTGCGCGGCGCGCCCGGCGGCCCCGGGCGCGGTGGGCGGGCGAGGCGGGAGCCGCGGAAGCCGCGTGGGCCTGCGCCGGGTGGGCGGCGGGGGGCGTGTGCGCCGTGGGGACGGCGTACGAGGCGGGGGGCGTGTGCGGGGAGAGGCTCGGGGCCTGGGGATCAAGGGCGGTGTACGCGGCGGTGGTGGTGGTGTCCTGGGGCGGGTCCGGCAGCGGGATCGGGGGCCGGTCCGGCAGCGGGGTCGGGAGCACGCCCGGCAGCAGATGTGACACCGGGGCCCGGAACGGGTCGGGGGCGCCCTGGTGAGGGCTCGCGGCCGGGTGGGGGTTCGCGGCCGGGTGAGGGCTCGGGGCCGGGTGAGGGCTCGGGGACCGGTGGGAGTGCGGGGCCGGGGGCTCGGGGTGCTGGGGAGGCGGCAGCCGGAAGCTCCCGGTGTCCGACATGGAGCCGGTGCCGGTGGGGGGACCGGGGTACGCCGCCGAGTCCGGCGCGGCCGCCGAGGCGGGGCCCGCGGCTCGGACGGGGGCGGCTCCCGGACCCGCCTCCCGGGGCTCCCCGATCCCGCCGGCTCTTCCGGACTCCGGAGTTCCTCCGGACTGCCGGGCTCCTCGGGACTCCTGGGCTCCGCCGGATTCCCGCGCTCCGCCGAACTCCTGGGCTCCGCCGGACTCCTGGGCTCCGCCGGACTCCTGGGCTCCGCCGAACTCCTGGGCTCCGCCGGACTCCTGGGCTCCGCCGGACTCCTGGGCTCCGCCGGACTCCTGGGCTCCGCCGAACTCCCGCGCTCCGCCGGACTCTGCGGCTGCTTGGAACCCTTGGGCCGCTCCGACCCCGCCGGTCCATCCGATCTCTGCGGACTCTCCGGACTCTCCGGCCTCTTCGGATCCCGGCGCCGAGGTCCGGCCGGGAACCGGCCGCGCCGCCGCGCCCGGGGCCGGCTGCCATGCACCGTTCCCCGGCTGTTCCGGTGCGCTGTCCCGGAACCGTTCCGCTGACCCGTCCGCAGACCGCTCGGACGTTCCGCCCGAGGCCGGTCCCGAGGCCGGGTCCGAGGCCGGGTCGGAGGCCCGTTCCGAGGCCGGTGCCGAGGTCGGGGACGAGGCCACACCGGACGCCCGCACTAGGGGGCCGTCCGGGCCGAAGCCCGGGGGGAGCGGGCCGAGTTGGTCGAAGATCTCGATGAATTCGTCGTCGAGGCCGGGCTCCGGCAGGAGTTCCGTGGCGGCGGCGAGCGCCTTGCGCGCCCCCGTGGCGGTGCGGAAACGGTTCCCGGGATCGGGCTGGAGCAGCGAGGCGACGACCTGCCAGAGCGGTTCCGGAATGCCCTTGGGCGGGCCGGGCGTCCCGTGTTCCAGGAAGTACTGCACGAGCGCCTTGGTGTCGGGCTTGGCGCCCTCCAGGAGATACAGGGCGACCAGACCGACGGCGAACAGGTCGGCCGGGAAGTCGGGTTCGGCGCCCAGCATCTGTTCGGGCGCGAGGTAACCGGGCGTGCCCACCACGAGGTTGGTCTCCGTCAGCCGGGGTTCCCCGAGCCGCATGGCGATGCCGAAGTCGGACAGCCTGAGCCGCGGCCGGCCGGTGCCGGTGGCCTCCAGGAGCACATTGGCGGGCTTGATGTCCCGGTGGACGACGCCTTCGGCGTGGACGGCGGCGAGCCCGGACAGCAGCTGGTCGAGCAGGGTGCACACGAAGACCGGCGGGAGGGGGCCGTAGTCGCCGACCAGGTGGACCAGCGAGCCGCCGGCGACCAGGTCCATGGTGAACAGCACCTTGTCGTCGTCGGCGGCCCAGCTGGCCGGGGCGAGGACGTGCGGGTGGTCGATCCGCAGGCCCTGCTCCCGCACGAAGCGGAGCAGGGAGTGGGCGTCGCGCTGCTGGAGTACCTTGGCGGCCACGTAACGCCGCCGGCGATGGTCCCAGGCACGCCATACGGCCCCCACGCCACCGCGTCCGATCGGGTCGGCCAGCTCGTACCGGCCGGCGAAGACCTCACCCATGGCAGCCGCCGCTCCTCCCGTGGCCCGACGAAGCCTCCGCGCCCCCGTGGCCCGTGCTCCCCCTGGCGCGCCTGACTCCCTTGACTCCCCGGTCCTCCGGTCCTCGGGTCCCGCGGTCTTCCGGTCCCCTGGTCCTTCGGTCCTTCGGTCCCTTGGTCCCCTGATCCCCCGGGTTCCCTCGCTCCCCTTCCTACCCACGAGAAGAGCGCTACGCCCCCGGGAACCCCGACCCGGACGAATCCTGATGCCCCGAAACCCCGAGGACTCGGACCGGGCCCGTGGGGTCAGTTCTGGTGGGACTGGTAGTGCGCGACGGCGTCGGAGGTCCGGCCGGCGCCGTAGACCCGGAGGAACTCCGCGAGTTCGGGGTGGCTCGGGGCGAGGCTGTCCGCGGCGTCGATGATGTCGCCCGCGGCGGCCACCGAGCGCAGCAGCGACTGGATCTCGCGGACCACGCGCTTGACCGTGGGCGCACCCGAACTGTTGGTCGTATGGGTGGTGTTGCTGAGCACGGAGCCCCCTTGCGACTTCTTGATCTCGTCCATGCGCTCGGTCGCCTCGGCGGCGCTGACGCTGCCGTCCGCGACCTGGGACGCCAGATCCTGGAGCAGCTGCACCCGCTGGACCACCGCCGGATTGCCGATCTTCGCGCGCTGGCCGCTCATCAGCTGCGAGAGCATCGGAGCGGACAGGCCCAGGACCGCCGCGAGACGGGCCTGGTTCAGCCCGAGATCGTCGATGAGCTTACGGAAGAGCGCCCCCAGCGGCTCCCCGTACCAGTTCCGCTGCAGCTCCCGCGCTCTGGCGGTGGCTTCCTGCTGTGCGGCGTCCATTGCGTCTCCCCATCGCTTCCCCTGAAAACCGCGGTTCGCTGTAGCGAACCACGTCGAGCATCTTACGGAGAGTGGTCATCCGCGGGGACCCCCAATCTTTTTGCGGGATACGGGGGGTGACCCGGTACTCTGGTCTGCGGCACCCGCCGGAAGCAGGCTTCCTCCGGCCGGGCACGCCGTTACGGGGCCTTAGCTCAGTTGGTAGAGCGCCGTCTTTGCATGGCGGATGTCAGGGGTTCGACTCCCCTAGGCTCCACTTGATCACACCCCCCTGACCTGCGGAAACGCATTCAGGGGGGTGTTTTTGTCGCTGCCTGGGGGAACCGCCGAGGCGATCCGTGCCAGGGCCGGTGAGAGCGCGCCAGGGCCGGTGAGAGGGAGTTCCCCGCGTTCCCCGCGTTCATCGCCGCGGCCGTCGAGCGGGAGCTGCGGGGCGGGTGCCGGACGAGTGCCTGGCCGATTTCGAGAGCCGCAACGGGCCGGTTTCCGAGCAGGCGCGGCAGCAGGCCAGGCAGGTGTTCGACGAGGTGACCGCCGAGGAAGACCGGTGGCCCGTCGCAGGCTGAGCCACGAGGGGACGCGGGAGCGATGCACCGGAACGCGCCGGAGGCCCTCTTGGCCGCGGGAACCTTCCCCCGGCGGACCGCCGATCCGGACCCGCCGTCCGAGAGCCGGGTAAGCCTCAAGGTGATTTGCCGAAGTTTGCTTTCAGGGTTCGTTTGAGTGGCCCTGAGCTGCTGTCATGCCTTCCGGTCTTGCTGACGCAACGCCTCTCCTGCCCGTGCCGACGTGTCCGTACGCGCGCGAAACCCCCTCTGACCTGTGGAAACGCCGGTCGGAGGGGGCTTGGTGTCCATGGTGCGCGCAGCGGGTGCGTCCGGGCGAGCGGGGGAGCGGTTCTCGACCCGGTGGGCCGCCGGACCGGGCTCGTCGGGATCAGCCGTGGCCGGCGATCTTTATGAGTACCTTCCCAGGATAGTCCTCCTTGCCCGCGGCCACATTCATCACGAGCTGCGGGAAATCTCCGAGGCCGATCCGGCCGGACGTCAGCCTTTCGAGGGGGAATTCGTCCGGGTGTTCCGCGTGCAGCCGGAAGCCGTCCTCGTAGTCCTCCTTGAAACAGCCGTAGGCGCCCGAGACATGGAGCCTTTTCCCCGCGTACTCCACCGACTCGATGCGCTCCTGCCGGCGAATGGTGTCGACATCGGCTCCGCCGGCGGGGAAGGTGTCCCCCTTGCGCGTGCCGCCGTAGACGAAGAGGACCGCTCCGTCGTTCGCCATGCCGGCGGCCACTTCGAGGATCTCGGTGGTGGCGATGGTGGGTGCGGCGATCACGATGTCGAACTCGTCGTGGTGGTCTCCCGCCGCGGTGAGCGGGAAAATCTCGTCCTCGGCGAGAATTCCCTGCTCCCGCGCGAACGCGCGCCGCGACGCGCCACGGTTGAACACCGCGACCGAGGCGCCCAGATGCCTGGCGTACATGGCGAACATGAGCCCCGCGCAGCCGGCGCCGATGATTCCCACTCGCTTGCCCCGCAGTGAGGGCAGATCCGCGAGTTCCAGCAGCTTCCCGAGCGCGTGGACGATGCAGGCGAACGGCTCGGGCATCCAGATGTCGTCCCGGATGTCCGGCTCCGGGACCCGTACGACGGCTTGGTCCAGCTCTTCCTTCGTACCGTGCACGAAGATGTATTCGGCGAATCCGGTGGTGCGTGCCGGAGTGATGTTGGGGTTGAGGGTGACCAGGTCACCCTCGCGGAATCCGGTGCGGGCTCCGGAGAAGGTCACGATGCCGACGAGTTCGTGACCGAACAAGGGGCCGCGGTCCTCCATGACATCGCGTGAGCCGAGGATCTCCTTGGCGTCGGCCCGGCAGATACCGATGTAGTCGGGCTTGATCACGACGGTGTCGTCGCCGAGCGCGTCCTGCGGGAAAGCGTGGGCGCCCAGGCTCACCACGCCGTCCAGCAGCGTGGTCGTCTCGTACGTGGACGGAAGGGCTGACAATTCAACTCCTAGTTCGGGCGCCCGACGCGTCCATGCGGGCGGCATGGGCGCGTACGCGTTCGACATCAAGGGAAAGGCGTCGTGTGTCGCCGTCGCGGTAGTCGTTCTCCAGGACCAGCGCGTCCAGGGCGCACCCCGTCGCCCGGAGGGCGGCGAGCGCCTCCCAGACCTGGCCGTCCCCGTCTCCGAGGGGTTCCTCGGCCACGACCCCGTTCGTGCCGTCCTTGAGATGGACCTGCGGCGCGATCCACTCGTGCGTCGTCTCGATCAGGGCCAGGACGTCGACACCCGCCGCACGGGGGTTGTACGTGTCCAGCAGCAGCCGGAAGGAGGGGGCCGCCACCTCCTCCGCCAGTGCCCGCGCGTGCTGCGGTCGCAGTCCGTTCTCGTTGGCCAGGAGCAGTCCGCGCGCTTCCGCCTCCCGCGCCGCCCAGGCGAGCACGGCAGCGGTCCGCCGCAGATCGCCCGTGTCCTCGATGGCGCTGCGGCGGAAGCTCGGCACGAACGCCAGCGGTGTGCCCAGGGCCAGGGCGGTGTCGAGCACACGGATCAGGACACGGCGGACGCGCAGGGCGTCCTGGCTGCCCTGCGGGGCGTGGAGCCCGATGTCGTTGAGCGTGTTGCCCGCGACGCCCAGCAGCCGCACCCCGTGCCGGGCGGAGTCCTCCCGGAGCCGGTCCACGGTTCCGGCCGCGTCGAGCCACGGACCCCGGCCCGGGCCGCCGAGGTCGAGCTGGAGACCCTCGGTGCCCGCCCCGCGTGCCAGCTCGACGGCGCCGAAGTGATCCCCCGGCAGCCGCCAGCCGGCCAGCCCCACGCGCGGGGGCCGGGTCATGACCCCGCCCTCGCCGCGATCGTGCGGCTCTGGGACACCGGCATCCCCTCGCTCACCGGGTACCACTCACCGGTCGCGTCGACCACCAGGTGGGCGCCGTGCAGTCCGGCTCCGGCGGTCGCCGCCAGTTCCCGGGCCAGCGGGCCGAAGCTGGCCGGCCGCATATAGGTGCTGTAGTCGAACCCCTCGGGGCGGCGGCGCCGGATCCCGGGAGTGTCGACCATGCCGGCCGGGAGGGCCTGGACGACGCGCACCGCTTCCCCGCCGGCCGCTTCGGCGCTCTCCTCCTGCGCGATGGAGTCGAGCAGAGCCGCGGCGGCGGCTTTCGAGGCGGCGTATCCGGAGCGGCCGGGGCCCGCGTTGTAGACGACTTCGGACGACACCCCCAGGAACACCCCGGGCGCTTCGGTGCGGCGCAGGGCCGGGAGGGTCCGGGCCAGGGTCAGCCAGAGGCCGTGCAGATTGACGTCGATCTGGCGCCGCCACTCCGCCTCGCCGCAGTCCCTGAAGAGGGTGCGCCGGTCACCGTAGTGAACCGCCGAGTAGCAGACCGCGTGCAGGGGCTCGTCGGTGGCGAGCGCCAGGTTCTCGGCGACCCGGTCGGCGTCCGTGAGGTCGGTCGCCACCCACCGGAGCCGTTCGGCGCCGGCGCCGGCCGGAGCGGATCTGCTGAGCACCAGGACATCGAGTCCCGCGTCGGCCCAGGCGTCCGCGACGCCGCGGCCGATGCCCGTGGATCCGCCCACCACCAGCGCGCGGCGGCAGCTTCGAGCTTGTGCTGTCACGGGGTCTCCCTGGGGGAAGGCGGCGCCGGAGCGATCCGCACGGCGAGTTTGACGAGCCGGTTCCCGGCGACGGTGCGGCCGCGGCCGGCCGACAGGTCGTTCATGATCCGGGCGGCTTCCGGCAGTTCCACGACGTGGGTCACCAGGTCGCGGTAGCGCGCCGGATCCCGGCGCAGCTCGGCGGCCGCCTCGATGAGATGGCCGTTGGCCACACCGCGGTGGCCCGTCAGCCGTACGCGCCGGCCCTGGGCCGTGCTCACCCGGGTGAGGGCGGGCGGTACCGGGTGGCCGGCGCAGTTGGCGGCCCGGACGGCGGTCAGGTCGACTCCGGGCAGCTGGGGGCTGGTGGCGCCCGGCGGGAGACCGCCGAACATGTCGACGGTCAGGTCAGGGCTGTCGAGGCGCAGCGCGGACTCCAGCGCGTCCAGCGTGCCGTCCCGCGGTGTGGCGAGGAGCGCGGCCACCGGTTCCGCGCCCAGCGGGGGCAGTGCGTCCTGCTCCCCGCTCAGCAGCAGCTCGGTGCCGGGCACCCGGTGCCGGGCGCTCCACTCCCGTCCGTCACGGGTGTGGTGCACGAGGAGCACGCGTACGCCGTCGCCGAGCCACCGGCGGGCGGCGCGGACGGCGAGCTGCCCGATCGTCCCGTCGCCGAACACCACCAGGGTGCGGGGGCGTGCCGGTGCCAGCACGGCGAAGGCGTACCGGACGGCCGCCAAGGGCTCGATCAGGGTGCCGAGCACGTCGCCGGGCGACTGTTCCAGCGGTACGACGAGGCCGTCCCGTACGGCGGTGGCGGGGATGCGGGTGCGCTCCTGCAGCAGACCGTCGACGTTGTGCCCGAGCAGGAAGGACGGGTCCGAGGCGTGCGTGGGGTTGACCACGACCGGGGTGCCCGGCCGCAGCGTGTCCGGGACGCCGGTCCCGGCCGCCACCACCCGGGCGATGCCCTCGTGGCCGATGACCGGTGCCGGGTCGTCGCGCAGTCCGCGCAGCATCTGGATGTCCGTGCCGCACAGCCCCGCCACCTCGGTGGCCACCAGCAGCTCACCCGGAGCGGGGTACGGGGTCGGGCACTGGCGCAGGCGTACCCTTCCCGCCTCCCGTACGAGTGCCTGGTGGTGCGGAAGGTGCTCGGTCGTGCTCATGCCGGTACTCCGGCGGACGCCGCGATCCCCGCGCCCGCCAGGCTGTCGGCCTCCCCGGGGCCGGTGACGGTGATGCGCCGCTCCAGCCATTCGGGAGTGCGTTCGCTGGTCAGGTACAGCCCTTGCCGGGTGAGGTGTCCCATCAGGGCACGCCGGTAGTGGTGGCCGAGGCCGTGGACGACACCGCCGGTCAGCACCGCCTCGTCGATCTCCGGGTCCAGGCACAGCGCGGTGCGCAGGACGGCGGCGACGGGAGCGGTCACCGCGTCGAGGAGTTCGAGCGCCAGTTCGTCCCGCTCGTCCAGCGCACCGCGCAACGACGCCTCGAAGCCGAGGCTCCCGGCGGTCGGCGAGCCGAGCCGGGACGCCGCCCAGCGGGCCGGTTCCCGTTGTTCCAGGACCTCGGCCATCCGTGCGATGCCGGGGCCGGAGGCGTACGCCGCCAAGTGCCCCGTCGTGCCGCAGTCGCAGTCCAGCTCCACCGGCCGGCCGGCCAGCTCGGCGACGGCCGGCAGATGACCGATCTCGCCCTGCAGTCCGCAGCCGTCCACCGCGATCCGGCCCTGGCGCTGGTCGATGACGCGGCAGGCGATGCCCGAGCTGATGGTGGCCAGCAGGACCTTGCGGTGTCCGCTGCGGCCGGTGGCCGCGGCGGCGTGCAGCAGTGCGGCCGTGACGTCGTTGACGATGTGCCACCGGACGTCCTGGCGCCGGGACGCCAGCGCCGCCCGCAGATCGAACGGCTCGCTGTGCTCACCCCACAGGGGGGCCGACGCGTAGACGATCCCGGAGCGGTGGTCGAGCGCCGCCCCGAAGGAGATGCCGACCACGGGGCCCGGCGTCTCGGGCACCGTGTCGCACAGCTCCCGGACCATCATGTCCTGGAGTTCGGCGACCGAGGCTTCGGGGAAGCGCTTGAAACTGGGTGACGGACGCGAGGTCCGCGTGCGTAGCTCTCCCCCGCGCAGCCACCACGCCTGGCGGATGTGTGTTCCGCCGACGTCGAAGACCGTGATGGCGGTGGTCATACCGCCGCGCCCACGAGCTCACTGTCCGTGGCCGCCGTCCAGGAGTCGACGAACTCCAGTGCGCGGCCCAGCTCCTCCGCGGTGAGGTCGTTGGCGAAGACGACCGAACCGATGCCCTGGGTGAGGGGGACACGCTGGAGCCCGTCGCGGTGCTTGACCGCGTCGGCGAGGGCCTCTTCGAGGAGCTCCCGCGTGAAGATGGGGTGCGCGATGGGGAGCTGGAAACCCTGGAGCAGCTTCAGCGCCCGGTCCGTGTCGCTCCGGGACAGGTGCCCGCGCAGATGGGCGAGCGCGAGGCAGATCGCCATGTCGACGGCGACGGCCTCGCCGTGCAGCAGCGGCGGGTCGGCGCGCAGTTCCAGGGACGGGCTGAAGGTGTGGCCGTAGTCGACGGACCTCTCCAGCACCTGCTCCCAGAGGTTGGGCTCCAGCTCGTCGAGCATGCCGGAGATCGCCCGGGAGAGGACCTCGCTGACCGCCGAGCCGCAGCCGGCCAGGGTGTCGGGGGTGATGGAGCCGACCGTCGCCTCCAGGAGGTCGAAGAGAGCGGCGTCCTTGACCAGCGCCATCTTGATGATCTCGGCGATGCCGTTGGCGACGTGCCGGGGGTCGATGGTGCGCAGGAACTCGGGGTCGATCAGGGCGAGTTCCGGGGCGAAGTAGGACCCCAGGCGGTTCTTGTGGTGTCCGTAGTTGATGCCGGTCTTCACACCGATGCCCGCGTCGATCTGGCCGACGAGCGTCGTGGGGACGCGTACGTAGGGCACACCGCGGCGGTACATGCTCGCGGCGAAGCCGACGATGTCCAGCACGACACCGCCGCCGACGGCGACCACCTTCTCGGCCCGGCGCAGGATCCCCATCCGCGACATGGCCTCGGTGACGCGCACGGCCTGTTCGAGGTACTTGGAGTCCTCGTCACCCTGGACGATCTGCCAGGTGGCATCGATCTGCCAGCGGTCGAAGTACTCCTCGAACCGGTCCCGGTACAGGGTGTCGACCACGGCGTCGATCACGAGGAGGCAGCGGAACGACCCTCCCTGGCCGCCGCCGCAGGCGCGGGCGAGGGTGGGGTTCTCGGGGTCCAGCAGTCCGCGGACCATGCTGACGCTGTAGGCGACGGGCTGCTTGGCCCGGACGTTCCAGTGCAGTCCGGGCGGCTTGGGGAGATCAGTGAGCGGATTCAGGCCGGCAGGGCGGGATATTTCCGTACCAGACATGGCAAGACCTCCATGAGCGTCTTCGAGTCACTGCGAGTGCGCGGCATCTTCGTGGCCGGGGAGCCACCCGGATGTCGTTCCGGAGTGGCCGGAGCAACGCGGACGGGGGGAGCGCGTCATCGCGGGGTCCATGAGGGCCGGAGGAGGAAAACCAGTCGACCGGCCCGCCCGTCAAGATCGAACGCTAGTGCGTCATATGCATACATCGCAACGTGACCAGGGTCACGTTAGATGTATTCGAATGCATAATTCTTGGCCATGGGGACACCCGTGGACCAAAGAAGCGGCCCCGGTCGCGGGCTGGGGCCCGCGGCCGGGGCCGCTTCCGGGAACGCCGGGGGACGGTCAGTCCATCGGGACCGCCGGGGTGTACCGCAGCCGGGCGACGAGCGAGGCCGTGGAGTCGTTCAGCGCCGCCGCGTCGAGAGCCTCGGCCAGGGCCTTGCGCAGGGTCTGCTGTGCCGTCTTGGCCAGCTGCCGGCCCGCCTCGGTGATCTGCACGTCCACGCCCCGCTTGTCGTCGAGGGCGCTGCGGCGCACGACCCACTCGGCGTCCTCCAGCCGGGCGACCGTCCGGCTGACCGCCGGCTGGTTGGCTCCCAGCGCCTTGACCAGGTCCGACATCCGCAGGGTGCCGTCCCGCTGCTCGGTCAGGGAGAGCAGGACCAGCAGTTCGTTCATGGAGACCCCGTGACTGCGGGTCAGCCGCCTGCCCGCGGTCGCGTTGACCTGCTCCATCAAGCGTGTGAGCTGCCGCCAGAGGGCAATCTCGTCCCGCCCGCTCCCCGGTCCCCAAGTCTCCATTGACGCGGCCCCTCATCGAGTTCTTTCAAGCGTTCCGATTACCCATTCGTCACCGTCGCCCAGCGTAACTCCTTGCGACAGTTGACTACACCCTCGTGTTCGCTCATCATCTGTATGCAAACACATGCATCTGCATTGCCAGGCTTGCTACGAAAGGCTCGGGTCGCCATGCCACTGCCCCTCCTGGCCCTGATGCTCGGGGTCTTCTGCGTGGGCACTGCCGAGGTCGTCATCGCGGGCATCCTGCCCGAGATGTCGGCCGATCTGGACGTGTCCATCCCGATGGCCGGCCTGCTGGTCACCGGTTATGCACTCGGGGTGACCATTGGCGGTCCGATCGTCACCCTGCTGACCACCAAGTGGTCCCGCAAGGTGCTGCTCCTCAGCCTGATGGGCGTCTTCATCGTCGGCAACGTCATCGCGGCGCTCGCCCCCAACTACGGGACGCTGATGGGAGCGCGCATCTTCACCTCGCTCAGCCACGGCACCTTCGCCGCCGTGGCCTGGCACGTCGCCGCCCTCATGTCCCCGCCGGACAAACAGGCGACCGCCATGGCGAAGATCGCGCTGGGCTTCAACTTCGCCAACGTGCTCGGCTCGCCCATCGGCACGTTCATCGGCCAGCAGTTCGGATGGCGGTCCACCTTCGTCTACATCACCGTCTTCGCCCTGGTGTGCAATCTGCTCATCTTCAAGTTCGTGCCGAGCACGCTGTCCACGGAGAGCGACGGGGCGGCCGAGAACGGTGCCTCACTACGCGAACAGATGAAGGTGTTCCGCAAGGGCAGCCTCCAGCTCTCCATGCTGATCACCGTGCTCGCCCAGGGAGCGGTCTTCACCACGTCGACCTACCTGGCGCCGCTGCTGCGCGACGTCGGCCACTTCCCGGCCGCCATGGTGGGCATCCTGCTCATCGTCTTCGGCATCGGCTCGGTGCTCGGCAACATCCTGGGCGGCAAGGCCGCGGACGCCAACGTCATGCGCGGAGTGCTGCGCGCCCAGGCCGCCCTCCTGGCGGCACTGCTCGTCTTCTGGATCGCCAGCCCGCACCAGATCCCCGCGGCCGTCGCGCTCTTCGTGTTCGGCGCCGCCGGCTTCTCCATCATCCCGGCGCTCCAGGCCCGGATCCTCGCGGTGGCCTCCGCCGCGCCGGCCCTCGCGCTCTCGGCCAACGTGTCCGCGTTCAACCTGGGCAACGGGCTCGGCGCATGGCTCGGCGGTACCACCATCGACCTCGGCTTCGGGGTACGGGACGTCACGCTGACCGCGGCCCTCGCCACCGCGGTCGCCCTCTCCCTCTCGGTGGTGATGTGGGCCCACGGCCGCCGCGAGTCCCCGGAGCTTCCCCCGCTCGACGCGAGCCCCGCCGACGCCGCGCTCACCCAGAAGACGCCGTAACCGCCCGGGTCCGGCTCGGGCGGCGGCCCGGCGCGGACACGACGAGCGGCGGACCGGAAAGGCGCCCGTACCCGTGAGGGTGCGGGCGCCTTCCGGCGTGGAGCCCTCGGCCGGCTCGGCGCGGCCGTCCACCGGCGACGCCGAACCGCCCCCCGAAGACGGGCCACCACGCGGCCGTCAGGCCCGGACCGCTCCACGCCGCTCGGCGAGATGGGCCTCGTACCAGGGCGCGGCGGCCGACAGCCGGGCCAGCGGACCCGGCCCCGGCGCGCACGCGGCGATCTGCCAGATGTCGTCGCTGAGATACCAGTGGTCGCCCGCCAGCAACTCGAACTGACGCTCGCTCACGCCTCCCGGCGCCTGCCGCAGCTGCCGCACGCAGGTCTCCCAGGACCAGTCCGCCGTGACCGCGGGGAGCACTCCGAGTTCCCCGAGGGCCGTCATCAGGTCCCGGTTGGAGATCGGAGCGGGATGACTGGCGTGGAACACCCCGGCGGGCGGCTGGTCGGGCATGGTCGCCAGCCGCACGATCAACCGGGCCAGATCGTCCACGTCCACCAGGGACAGCAGTCCCCGGCCGGCGTTCCACGCGGCGGGCAGCTGCTCCAGCAGACGGGACAGGGCCGGCACGACCCAGCGATCACCGGCTCCGGTCACGAGTCCCGGCCGGAGCACGGTGCCCCCCGCGTCCACCGCGGCCCGCTCCCCCCGCAACCGGGTCCGGCTGGCCGGGGACACCGGCGCCGGGGCCACCTCGTCCACGGTGATCCCGCGGTGCGGTCCGGGGCCGTAGACCGCGGCGGTGGACAGCTGGACGATCCGGCCCGCTCCGGCGCGCCGGGCCTCCTCGACCAGTGCGGCGGTGCCCTGGACGTTCACCGCCGCGCACTCGTCCTCGTCGCCCGTGATCCGTGAGGCGAGGTGGATCACGACGTCCGCGTCCTCGCAGACTCCGCGCAGCGATGCCGGACGGGCCAGGTCCGCGGGGACCCAGGACAGCCGGGGGTCGGCGGGTGTCCGGGGCGGATCCGCGCGCACCAGCGCCCGCACCTCGGCCGGCCGGTCCGCCGGACACGCGTCCAGCAGCCGGTGCAGGACCCGCGAACCGATGAACCCGGTCCCCCCGGTCAGGACGACCCGCAGCCCTCTCACGCCATGGCCTCCGTCGCGGCGACGGGAATCGTGAGCTGCTCGATGACCTCGTCGGGAGCCAGCGCGGGCAGCAGGCAGCGCCACATGCCGGAGATCCGGCCCGGCAGATCGGTCCGCCGGGTGGAGAGCTGCGACATGATCTGCGTACCGGTGTACGCGGCGACCAGCAGCGAGGCGAACGAGGTCTCGTCCACCGACGGGAGCAGCTGCCCCTTGTGGCGCGCGGCGACGAGTTCCTCACGGAACCGCTCGGCCCACCACTCGTAGATCGCGTACTTCTGGAGGTCGGCCTCGTTCTGCTCGACCGCGAGCCGGACGCCGGCACGGAGCAGCGTGTTCCGCTGCATCTCCACCGCCAGGTAGTCCGTCATGTCGACCAGCCGCTGGAGCCCGGGGTCCCCCTGGGGGAACTGGAGATCCGCCGCCTGCTCGTGGATCACGGCACGGGCGAGCCCCTCCTTGGACTTGAAGTGGAAGTACACCGCGCCGGCGGTCAGCCCCGCCCGGTCGATGATCTTGGTGATGCTCGCCCGGGTGTAGCCGACCTCGTCGAACACCTCCGCCGCAGCCCTGAGGAGCACTTCCCGCGTGCGCACCGCCCGCTGCTGCATGGGTCGTGCGGTCCGATCCACCTGCACCTTGCCCCTCTCGACAAACAAAAATAATTATCGCTATGTTATGCATGTTGCACTTTGAAGCACCAGTGTGAGCTCGTTAAAGAGCCAGTCAGTAGGGGGAACTGCCTTGCCGTCGCTTCAGTTTGCCCACGATGAGGCAGCCGTGCCGTGCACGCCGGTGCCCCAGGCCCACACCCACAAGGCGAACCCGGCGGAGGTTCTGCTCACCAGTTGGTGCCGGACCGCGCCCGACACCTACACCGTGAACGCCACCTGGCCGGCGACCCACGACTTCTACGCCACCCGCCACGGTCTGCACGACCCGCTGCTGCTGAGCGAGACCGTCCGCCAGACGCTGCCCCTGCTCTCGCACGCCGCGTACCAGGTGCCGTTCGGCCATCAGCTGCTCTGGCAGAGCTTCCGCTGGGATCTCGAACCCGGTCTGCTGCGCGCCGAAGGGCGGCCGGCCGCCGTCGAGCTGCGCATCGTCTGCAGCGACGTCAGGTACCGCAAGGAGCGAGCGGCGGCGATGGTCCTCTCGGCGCAGGCCTGGCGCGAGGGCTGCCGACTGGCCGAGGTCCGGACGTACTTCACGGTCCAGGACCGCGCCATATACACCCGGCTGCGGGGGGCCTACGCCGACATCCAGCTCGCCAACGCCCGCGCCCTCCCCGTGCCGCCGCCCGTCCCCGCCCACCTGGTGGGGAAGGACCGCGGCGAGGACGTCGTGCTCGCCGCCGCCGAGGGCGACAACCGGTGGCAACTGCGGGTGGACACGTCCCACCCGATCCTCTTCGACCACCCGGTCGACCACGCCCCCGGCATGCTGCTGCTGGAGGCGGCACGCCAGGCCGCACAGGCCACCGCGCACCCTCGCGCCACCGTCGTCACCGGCATGGACACCACGTTCATCCGCTATGCGGAACTCGACGCACCGTGCTGGATCGACGCCCGACCCCTCCCCGGCAGCGTCGCCGGCCCACGACGGGTCCTGGTCACCGCCCGGCAGCACGGCGAAGAGATCTTCACCGATGTCGTCACCCTGAGCGAAGCCTGAAGCCGATCAGGGGCTCACGGCGCTCTCCCCAGCGGCCCTTCCCTCTTCTCGGCCAGGCACAGGCTCTTCGGCGGCGCCCGCGCACGCCATATCCGGAACAACGAAGCCAGCATTGGGGGGATTTCATATGCGCGGCGTTCCACAGGCCATACGGCCCGGCAGGCCGGACAGGCCACGACCGCCCGTGCCGCCGGGACCGGGGAACAGCAGCGTCCTGGACGAGTTGTCCGACGCGGTCTTCGCCCAGCTGCCCCGCAGCGATCAGCGGATCAAAGGGGCCCAGTACGTGCGCGGACTGATCGCGGTGGAGGGCCGCAAGTCGGTCCGCAACATCGCCTCGCAGGTCGGCGGCCCCGAACTGGCCCAGAGCCTGCACCACTTCATCGCCTCGTCCACCTGGGACTGGCAGCCGGTCAGCAGGGCGCTCCAGCGCTACGCCGACAACGAACTGCGGTTCGCCGCCTGGGTCGTGCGCGCACTGCCCATTCCGAGGAAGGGCCGGCAGGCCATCGGGGTATGGGGGGTGGCCCCTGACGTCACGGTGCCCGTGCAGTGGAAACTGCTCCCTTCCCGGGAACAGGCCGCCGCGTGCATCGTGTCGGCGACGCTCGGATTCGACCAGAGCACGATCGGGCCCCGCCCGGTCGTCCTGGACATCCCGGGGGTCGATCTGCGTCCGGTCTTCGACCGGTACATGCGGGCGGGCGCACCCCTGCTGTCCGCCGTGCCACCCATCTCGCCGGTCACGGACGAGGGGTCGGGGAGGATGTTTCCCGCCGCCCGCCTGCTCCAGCTGAACCGCATGCTCCGGCGCCCCGTGGAGTGGACGGACCCCGCGACGGGCATCATGCACAGGAGCCTGGTCGCCGGTGTCCGCGTGCAGTGGGCGGGCCATTCCCTGCTGCTGCTGGGGCTGTGGGACGGTGCCCAGCCGCAGCCGGTCCAGTGCTGGCTCACCAACCTCACGGCGACACCGCTGGGAGTGGTCCTGCGGCTCGCCAAGTGCACCGAGCGCGTGCAGCAGGATCTGGTCAGTTCCGCCTCCCATGTGGGGACCCTCGACTACGAGGGGCGCAGCTCCGACGGCTGGCACCGGCACATGACCCTGGCGGCCGCCGCGCACGTCGCCCAGGTGGTCGCGGCGGCCAGAGCCCGTGTCCGCCCGTGGAGCCAGTGCATGGCGTCCATGGAGCGCATGGACCGCTCGGGCGCAAAAGTCAGAAATCGGACCGCGCGTTGATCAAACATCCTTCTTCGGTCTGTGTCACCTCCCCGTCGGGGTCTGACACAAGCACCCTGACCGCATCGCCCGCATCACCCCCCGGGAACCATCATCGGGGCATGCGGATTCTGGTTGCCGGCGGTGGCATCAGCGGGCTGGCCACGGCGGTTGCTCTGGGAAGGCGAGGACACCACGTCCTCGTGCTGGAGCAGCGACCGGTCTTCACCGAGAGCGGAGCGGGAGTCCGGCTGGCGCCGCAGGCCCTCCAGCTCCTCGACGGGCTCGGAGTCGGCCCCGCCGTCCGCGAACGGTCACTGGCGATCAACGAGTTCCGCATGCTGGACGGCGTGACCGGAGAACTGGTCACCGCGATGCCGCTGCCCACCTGCCCGGCGCCGCCCTGCTCCGCCTACGCGACCGCCCACCGGCTGGACGTGTACGAACCCCTGCTCGAAGCATGCTGGGAACTGGACTCCGTCCAGCTCTGCCCCGACAGCCGGGTGGACGGCTGCACCCAGCACGGCGAATCGGTGGTCGCCGGGCTCTCCGACGGACGCAGCGTCACCGGCGACGCACTGATCCTCACCGGCGGCGCCCGCTCCGTCGCCCGCCAGGAGGCGGAGCGGGCCGATGCCGCTGCCCAGGAGCGGCATGCCGTCTACCGCACCGTCATCCCCATGGAAATGGTGCCGAGCCGGTGGCAGGACGGCGCGGCCACCTGCTGGGTGGGAGCGGACTGGCACGTCTCGCACTATCCCCTGCCCGACCACGGCTACCTGAGCCTCTCGGCCACCCGCCACCGGCACACCGGCGAGGACCTCCGTGGCACCCGCGTCGGCCTGGAACAGGTGCTCGCGGCCTTCCCGGAGATCGGGTACGCCGCCCGCAACGTCCTCACGCTGGGCGAACACTGGCGGGCGTGGAGCGTCCTCGGCCCCGGGACGGCCACGGACCGGGTGCGCGGCAGGGTCGCACTGGTGGGCTCCGGCGGACGGGCGGCGCGCCCGCTGGAGGCGTCGGGCATCCAGCACGCGCTGGAGGACGCCGTCGCCCTGGGCGCCACATGGGACGGCTCGGGCGCCGACGTACGCAGATGGCTCGCCGACTACGACGCCCGGCCCGGCGGACAGGCACCCGACACCCACGCGGTGTACGGGCCCGGGCACGGGCCGACCCGATGGGTCGACGACAGGACCCTCACCTGTCACTTCCTGACCACGGGCACGTTCCCGCCCGCCTGACGGGGCGCCCCGGCCGCGAGAGCGGTCCGGCCGGCGTCCGGAGAGGGCCGCCCCGGCGCACCTCCCACCAGCTGCCCCGGCCAGTAAATTCCCCCGGCTGGCCGGGGCTCTTCGCGGGCGCCCGACGGGCCCCCTCCCCGCCCGGACAGGGCGACGGGAGGGGGCTCGGACGGGCGGGCCGGAGGGGTCAGGGCTGGTCGTCGCGGTCCGCCGCGTCCTCCTCGGCCTGCTTCGCCTGCACCTCGGGGTCCAGCCCCGACGCGCCGGTGCCGTCCACGGACGTCAGCCGCGTCGAGTCGGGCACCTCCGTCGCCGCGGGCGGCTCGACCAGCCAGTCGGGGTTGGCCTGCTTGTCCCACCACTTCCAGGCGGCGAAGGCACCGCCCGCCAGGACGCCCACCAGTGCCAGCGCCTTCACGGCACGGCCCGCCCGGCACCGCCGCTCATGGCGCCGGGCCAGCCGGTGGATCTCCTTCGCCGAGACCTGGCCGCGCAGCGCGGCGAGCGTCGCGGCGCCCGCGGCGGCCCCGCGCGCGGCCGCCTCGTCGCGGACCGGAGCGGTCGCGGCCACGGCGTACTCGATCTTCGGACGCGAATAGTCGGCAGCCTGCCGGGCCGCCTTGCGGGTGCGGACCGCGGCCTCGTGCGCGGCCAGGTCCACCTTCGGCGGCACATGTGCGCGTGCCTGTTCCAGACGCGGGGCGAGCCGGGCGTCGTACTGCTCGCGGGCCTGCTCAGCGGCCTGCGACACCACGGGCGCCAGCCGTACGCGTGCCTCATGCGCGTAGTACGCGGCACGCTCCTTGGCCGTGTCGGCGTAGGGCGCCACCACTTCCGCGGCGTGCAGCACGCTGTCCCTCGCCGAGCCGGTCGCGGCGCGCACGCTGTCGATGCGGGTCACGGGTTCCTCCTCCTCGGTGGCGTACGGTATTTCGACTTTCCACCCTTTTACGGATCATGCCTGCCGGGAGCCGGTGCGGCATGCGCGGGCGGGCATACGGGTGCCGATCGCCCCCTTCGGCTTCGTCACGGGCAACAGGGGCCTGCCGTCGACACTGCCACGAATCGCCGGGGTGCGCCCCTTGCCCGGCGGAAGTCCCGGCCGCCCGCAGACGCGCAGGCCGGAGCGTGGAAGGATCGAGGTGTCGCGGCGGACGACGACGGAAGGCGGACCGTGGCCGAGCAGCTGTATGCCACCCTGAAGACCACCCTCGGCGACATCGAGGTCCGGCTCTTCCCGCTCCACGCCCCCGTCACGGTCAGAAACTTCGTCGAGCTGGCCCGCGGCGAACGCGAGTGGATCCACCCCCGCACCGGTGAGAGAACCAGAAACCCGCTCTACGACGGCACGGTCTTCCACGCCGTCATCGGCGGCTTCATGATCCAGGCCGGCGACCCCCTGGGCAACGGCCTCGGCGGCCCCGGCTACGGCTTCGAGGACGAATGCCATCCGGACCTGGCCTTCGACACCCCCTATCTGATGGCCATGGCCAACGCCGGCCCCGGCACCAACGGCTCCCAGTTCTTCATCACCGTCACTCCGAGCACCTGGCTGAACGGCAAGCGCACGATCTTCGGCGAGGTCGCCTGCCCGGCCGGCCGGAAGGTCGTGGACGCCATCGCGAGCGTGCCGACCGGACGCAACGACCGCCCGCTCGTCGACGTCGTCATCGAGACGGTGGTCGTCGAGACGCGCGAGGGCTGAGGCCGCCGATGCCGGAGAATCCGGAGGGGACCGCCGGAAAACCCCGAAGGGAACCAAACACCCCGCTCGTCCGTAAGGATGAGCGGGGCAGGATAGTGCCGTCAGGCAGGTACACGACGAGCAAGGGGAACTGATGGACCAGGCCGCAGGGAGCGCGCAGGACGCCGCCCGCAGCGTGCCCGTGTGCTACCGGCACCCGGACCGCGAGACCGGCGTGCGCTGCACCCGCTGTGAACGGCCCATCTGCCCCGAGTGCATGGTCAGCGCCTCGGTGGGCTTCCAGTGCCCGGACTGCGTCCGCGGCGGTTCCGGCACGGGACAGGCACCGGGCGTGTCCCGGCCGCGCACGATCGCCGGCGGCACGGTCACGGCCGATCCCCGCCTGCTCACCAAGATCCTGATCGGGATCAACCTGGCGGTGTTCATCGCCGTCCAGGCCGACAGCTCGCTCCTGGACGACCTGGTGCTCTACGGCGCCTGGCCCCCGAAGCCCTTCGCGCCGACCTCGGGCGTCGCCGGCGGCGAGTGGTACCGCTTCGTGACGTCGATGTTCTCGCACCAGGAGTACTGGCACATCGGCTTCAACATGCTGAGCCTGTGGTGGGTCGGCGGACCGCTCGAAGCGGCCCTCGGCCGGCTCCGCTACCTGGTGGTCTACTTCGTCTCCGGGCTGGCCGGCGGCGCGCTGACCTATCTGCTCGCCTCCCCGACCTCCGCCTCGCTCGGCGCCTCCGGCGCGATCTTCGGGCTCTTCGGCGCCACCGCCGTCCTGATGCGCCGGCTGAACTACGACATGCGGCCGGTCATCGCGCTGCTGGTGATCAACCTGATCTTCACCTTCGGGTTCAGCAACATCTCGTGGCAGGCGCACATCGGCGGCCTCGTCGCCGGCGTGATCAGCGGGTACGCGATGGTGCACGCCCCGCGCGAGAGGCGGGCGCTCGTGCAGTACGGCACCAGCGCCGTCGTGCTCCTGCTGGCCGTGGCTCTCGTGCTGGTGAGAACCGCTCAGCTCACCTGATACCGAACCGTTGTCCACAGCGTGTGCCGGATCTTGTGCATACGGTGCGGGCACAACTGTGCCCCCTGTCGCGCGGATGTGTTTCCGCAGGTCAGACAGGGGGCGAACGGGTGTCTGGGGGCCGGTGGACCAGTCGTACCGGCGTCAACACCCGATGGGTTATCCACAGATCGTCGTTCTTTTCCCCATGTGGAAAAGTGCTGTGGATAACTCAGTGGATAGCCCTGGGCAGAGCTACTTCCGCCCGGGCGGGACCACCGTCACTTCCACGTCACTTCCACTGGGTGGAGACGCCGAAGCCGGCGGCGATGAAGCCGAAACCGACCACGATGTTCCAGTTGTCCAGGCTGTCGATCGGCAGCGAGCCGTCGGTCACGTAGAAGACGACGATCCAGGCCAGACCGATCAGGAACATCGCCAGCATCACCGGCGCGACCCAGGCCCGGTTGGTGAGCTTGATGGCCTGTGCCTGCTTCGCCGCGGGCGGCGTGTAGTCGGCCTTCTTGCGGATACGTGACTTCGGCACGAGGGTCTCTCCTGTCGATGCGCTGCGTGGCCGCGCAGGTAACTGGGTCGGGCTCGGGGCGGCGTACAAGGGGCCAACATGACGACTCTGTGTGCTCCCCCGGGCGTCCGTTAGCGTAGTGCTTCCGTGGCGCAGAAGGAGATAAGGGTACGTTGAGCAATTCTGCCGACTCACCCGGGACGGGAGCAACGGGCTCCAATCCCGCCCGCAGGCTGCGTGTGCGGCCCGTGCGGATGCTCACCGCGGCCGTCTTCGCGCTCGCCGGGCTGATCTTCTTCACCAGCTTCGACACGGCCAAGGGCACCGACATCCGCCAGGACGGCTCGCTGCTGAAGCTGTCCGACCTGATCCAGCAGCGCAGCCGCAAGAACAAGGAGCTGGACGAGTCCAACGCGACCCTGCGCGGCGGCGTGGAGTCGCTGGCCGAGAGCGACGACGGCAGCACGAAGGCCGAGGACGAGAAGCTCGGCGGCCTGGAGAAGCGGGCGGGCACCCGGAAGCTGTCCGGCAAGGCCGTCACCGTCACCCTGAACGACGCGCCGCCCAACGCCACCGCCAAGCTCCCCGGCTATCCCGAGCCGCAGCCCGACTATCTGGTCATCCACCAGCAGGACCTCCAGGCCGTGGTGAACGCGCTGTGGCAGGGCGGCGCCCAGGGCATCAAGGTCATGGACCAGCGGCTGATCTCCACCAGCGCGGTGCGCTGCGTCGGCAACACCCTGATCCTCCAGGGCCGCGTCTACTCGCCGCCGTACAAGATCACGGCGGTCGGCGACCCGGACCGGCTGAAGCAGGCGCTCGCCGACAGCAAGGCCATCCAGACGTACATGGTCTACGTCAACGTCTACGGCCTCGGCTGGAAAGTCACCGACGACGGGACGGTGACTCTTCCCGGCTACTCCGGCACAGTGGATCTGCACTACGCGAAGCCAGTGGAGTAGCAGCCAGTGGGATAGACGTCCGTCCGGGAGCCGCCCGTGCGTGTGATCGTCAGGTCCGTCAGCGAACTGTGCATCACCCTCGGCACCCTGATCGTGCTCTTCGTCGTCTACGTGCTGTTCTGGACGGGTGTGCGGGCCGACGGCGCGATGAGCGACCAGATCGACCGGCTGCACCGGCAGTGGTCGCGGGGGAGCGTGGGGCAGGCCGGTGCCGCGGGCGGGCGGCCTGCGGCCGCCGCGGAGCCCGAGCCGTACCGCGCCGGCAGGGCCTTCGCGATCATGTACATCCCGCGGCTGGGTGCCACGTGGAACAAACCGGTGCTGGAGGGGACCGGCCGGGACGTGCTGGCCAAGGGACTCGCCCACTATCGGGGGACGGCCCGGCTCGGCGGGAGGGGCAATTTCGCGGTCGCCGGGCACCGGCGGACCTACGGCGACCCGTTCAAGGACTTCCCGCGGCTGCGGCGGGGCGACGCGGTGGTGCTCACGGACGGTACGGCCTGGTTCACGTATCGGATCGACAAAGGGCCCTACAAAACCGTGCCGACCGACGTTGAGGTGATCGACCCTGTGCCTCGTACCTCCGGGTACACGCGCCCGGGCCGGTATCTGACGCTGACCACGTGCGATCCGGAATGGGGGCACAGTCACCGGCTGATCGTCTGGGCGCATCTGGATTCCACACAGCCTGTGGAGGCAGGCGAACCGAAGGCGCTGCGCCGCTAGTCTGGTGACGTACGGCGTGTGTCTGGTGCCGTAGCGGATACGGAAGGGACGGCAAGGGACGGCATGTACGGCTGGATCTGGCGGCATCTGCCGGGGAACGCGTGGGTGAAGGCGCTCGTCTCGCTCGTACTGGTCCTGGCCGTGGTCTACGTGCTCTTCCAGTACGTCTTCCCGTGGGCCGAACCGCTACTGCCCTTCAACGATGTGACGGTGGACAACCAGTGAGTGCGCGGATTCTCGTCGTCGACAACTACGACAGCTTCGTCTTCAACCTCGTTCAGTACCTGTACCAGCTGGGCGCCGAGTGCGAGGTCCTGCGCAACGACGAGGTGTCGACCTCGCACGCCCAGGACGGCTTCGACGGCGTCCTGCTCTCGCCCGGACCTGGCACGCCGGAGCAGGCGGGCGTGTGCGTGGACATGGTCCGCCACTGCGCGGCCACCGGGGTCCCGGTCTTCGGCGTCTGCCTCGGCATGCAGTCGATGCAGGTGGCGTACGGCGGTGTGGTCGACCGGGCGCCGGAGCTGCTGCACGGCAAGACCTCGCCGGTGGAGCACGAGGGCAAGGGCGTCTTCGCCGGCCTGCCCTCGCCCTTCACGGCGACCCGCTACCACTCGCTGGCCGCCGAGCCGGCCACGGTCCCCGCCGAGCTGGAGGTGACCGCCCGCACCCACGACGGCATCATCATGGGCCTGCGGCACCGTGAACTCCCGGTCGAAGGGGTGCAGTTCCACCCCGAGTCGGTCCTGACCGAGCACGGGCACCGGATGCTGGCCAACTGGCTGGCGGAGTGCGGCGACCAGGGGGCCGTGGCGAGGTCGGCGGGGCTGGCCCCGGTGGTGGGCAGGGCCACGGCGTGACCGCGCTGCGCCCCGAGCGCGAGGACTTGTACGGCGGCGAGAGACCGTACGAGCCCTCCGGCGGTGCGCGGCCGTACAGGGGACGCCGCCAGGACCCGCCGACGGCCCCGATGCCCCGGCTGACCGAGGAGGCCCTCACGGCGCCGGTGCCTCCCGGGGACGACGAGACGATGGCGCTGCGGATCCCGGGCGCGGCGGGACAGAGCCCGCACGGGGGGCCTCTGCGGGCTTCTGGGGCCCCCGCGGCCCCTCCGGCCACCGGAGTCACGCCGGGCGGCCGCGCGGCCCGCAGAAAGGCCGCCAAGCGGCGTGGCGGGGGGCGGCACAGCGGTGCCGCCCGGGAAGCGGTGGCGCCCTCGGCTCCGCGGGACCCGCAGCGGCCCCTGACCCGGGTGGAGGCCCGGCGCCAGGCCCGGCTGCGCAAGCCGAGCCCGGCGACCCTCGCGAGCCGGGCGATCGGCGAGGTGTTCATCACCACGGGCCTCCTGATGCTGCTGTTCGTCACCTATCAGCTGTGGTGGACCAACGTCCGTGCGCACGCACAGGCGGGCAGCGAGGCGCACCAGTTGCAGAACGACTGGGCCAGCGGCAAGCGCAATCCGGGTGTCTTCGAGCCCGGGCAGGGCTTCGCCATACTGCACATCCCCAAGCTGGACGTGGTGGCGCCCATCGCGGAGGGCGTCAGCAACAAGAAGGTGCTCGACAAGGGCATGGTCGGGCATTACGGCGAGGCTCCGCTGAAGACGGCGATGCCCGGTGCCCGGACCGGCAACTTCGGTCTCGCGGCGCACCGCAACACCCACGGTGAGCCGTTCCGGTACATCAACACGCTCAAGGCCGGCGACGCGGTCGTGGTCGAGACGCAGGACACGTACTTCGTGTACAAGGTGACCTCGACGCTTCCGGTGACCCCGCCGTCCAACACGAGCGTGCTGGACCCCGTCCCGCCGGGCTCCGGGTTCACCGAGCCCGGCCGCTACATCACCCTGACCACCTGTACGCCGGAGTTCACCAGCAAGTACCGGCTGATCGTCTGGGGCAAGATGGTCCAGGAACGCCCGCGCAGCAAGGGCAAGCCGGACGCGCTCATCGAGTAGGGCTCATCGAGTAAGGGCAGAGGAACTGTGGCAGCGACCGCCGACGAGACCGAAGAGATCACGGACGCGTCCGAACCCGGTCCGGCTCCCGGCCGCCGGCGCCCCGGCCGGGTCGCACTGGCGGTCAGCGTCTTCGGGGAACTCCTCATCACGGTGGGTGTGTTGCTCGGCCTGTTCGTCGTCTACTCGCTCTGGTGGACGAACGTGATAGCGGACCGCAAGGCGGACCGGCAGGGCGACCGGGTGCGCGAGCACTGGGCGCAGAAGGGCGACTCCGGTCCGGGTGCGCTCGACACCAAGGACGGCATCGGATTCCTCCATGTGCCGGCGATGGACAACGGCGAGGTGCTGGTCGAGAAGGGCACGGGCACGGACGTCCTCAACGACGGTGTGGCCGGCTACTACACGGAGCCGGTCAAGGCCACGCTGCCCATAGGCGGCAAGGACGGCAACTTCACCCTGGCCGCCCACCGGGACGGGCACGGCGCGAAGTTCCACAACATCGACAAACTGGAGGAGGGCGACCCGATCGTCTTCGAGACGCGGGACGACTGGTACGTCTACAAGGTCTTCTCGATCCTCCCCGAGACCTCGAAGTACAACGTCAAGGTGCTGTCGCGGGTCCCCGAGGAGTCCGGCAGGAAGAAGCCCGGCCACTACATCACCCTGACGACCTGCACGCCCGTCTACACCTCCCGCTACCGCTACGTGGTGTGGGGCGAACTGGTCCGCGTGGAGAAGGTCGACAGCGAGCGGACCCCGCCGAAGGAACTGCGGGACTGACGGGGGTCCTTCGAGGACCCCCGGGACGCGATCACGTGCCCCGGGCCGGGAGGCTCCGCGGACCCGCGGCACGTACGACGAAGTGGGCCCCTGCCGGACGGTTCCGGCAGGGGCCCACTCGTGCGTGCGGACGGGCGTCAGCCGTTGGCACCACCGAAGAAGCCGCCGCCGTCGTTGTTGCCGCCGCCGTTGTTGTTGCCGAAGCCCACGGTCGTCAGGGTGATCGTGGTGGCGGCCGGGTCGTCGACCTGCTGGTTCTGCTTCGGGTCCTGGTCGGCGACGATCGCGTTGTCGCCGCCGTCGCTGCCCTGGGCGAACTGGATGTTCGTGAAGCCCGCGGCGTTCAGCATCTGCCGGGCCACGGCGACCGTGCGGCCACGGACGTCCGGGACCTGCGTCTTCTGCTGCTGCTGCGCCTTGCCGACGTTGATCGACACGGTCGTGTTCTTGACGACCTGCTGGCCCGCCGCCGGGTTGGTGCTCTGCACCTTGCCGTCCTGGGCGGGGTCGGTGACCGGGGTGTCGCTGCAGGACGGCACCAGGCCCTTCGCCTGCAGTTCGGCCTTCGCCTCGTCACAGGACTTGCCGGTGACGTCGGGGACGGTGATCTTCTCCTCGGCCTTGGCGACCGTGAGCGTGATCGTGGTGCCCTTCTCGACCTCCTTGCCGAGGTCCGGGTTCTGCTCCAGGACCGTGCCCGGTTCCTCCGTCGAGATCTTTTCCGTCTTCTCGACGTTGAACTGGTACTTGTCACCCTCCAGCGTCGCCTTGGCGTCGGTGAAGCTCTGCCCGAGGACGCTGGGCACCGCGACCTTCGGCGCGCCCTTGGACACCACCAGGGTGACCGTGTCGCCCTTGTTGACGTCCGTGCCCTGCGGGGGGTTCTGGGAGCAGACGTTGCCCTTCGGCTGGTTGGCGCACTCCTTGCGGGTGGGGGAGGCCAGCGTCAGATCGCGGTTCTCCGCCATCTTCTGGGCCTCGGCGTAGGTGTGACCGACGAAGTTCGGCACCTTGAAGGACTGGTCCTTGTCCTTCGGGCCGAACGCGTACATGCCGATCAGGATCGCGCCGACCAGGACCAGCACACCCGCGACCACCAGAAGGATCGTGGAGGTGCTGGACTTCTTCTGCTGGCGCCGGCGGTCCGGGCGGTCGTCGTAGCCGTAGCCGCCCTCGTCGGGGCTCATCGGAGGGAGCATGGTGGTCGCTCCCGCGCCCGCGTCCGAGCGCATCGCGGTCGTCGGCTGGCCGTCGGGGTAGCCGCCGTAGCCCACCGCGCCCAGTGCGGCCGTGGCCGCGACCGGCTGGCCGTCCAGACAGGCCTCGATGTCGGCGCGCATCTCGTCGGCCGACTGGTAGCGGTAGTCGGGGTCCTTGACCAGCGCCTTGAGGACGATGGCGTCCATCTCGGGCGTGATCTCGGGGTCGAAGACCGACGGGGCCTGGGGCTCCTCGCGGACGTGCTGGTAGGCCACGGCCACCGGGGAGTCGCCCACGAAGGGCGGCCGTACCGTCAGCAGCTCGTACAGGAGGCAACCCGTCGAATAAAGGTCCGACCGGGCGTCGACCTGCTCGCCCTTCGCCTGTTCCGGCGAGAGGTACTGGGCCGTGCCGATGACCGCGGCCGTCTGCGTCATGGTCATGCCGGCGTCGCCCATGGCGCGGGCGATGCCGAAGTCCATCACCTTGACCTGGCCGTTCCGGGTCAGCATGACGTTGGCCGGCTTGATGTCGCGGTGGACGATGCCGCTGCGGTGCGCGTACTCCAGGCCCTGGAGGATGCCGATGGTCATTTCCATCGCGCGCTCGGGCAGCAGCTTGCGGCCGGAGTGCAGCAGTTCGCGGAGCGTGGATCCGTCGACGTACTCCATCACGATGTACGGGATGGAGACACCGTCGATGTAGTCCTCGCCCGTGTCGTAGACCGCGACGATCGCGGGATGGTTGAGCGAGGCGGCCGACTGGGCCTCCCGGCGGAAGCGGGCCTGGAAGGACGGGTCACGCGCGAGATCCGCGCGCAGCGTCTTCACCGCCACGGTGCGGCCGAGCCGGGTGTCATGGGCGAGGTAGACCTCCGCCATGCCACCGCGGCCGAGCACCTGGCCCAGCTCGTACCGGCCGCCGAGGCGACGCGGCTCTTCCATAGCTACCTACCAGCCCTCTCCGTCGGTCTCGGCCGCGCACTCGCGCGCGCGGCCGGAGGCTGCCGTCCGGGCCTACCGTACCCGGCTCGCTCTGTGTGACCTGGCCAAGCCCGGAACCCGATACAGGACCGGTATCGCAACGTGCAACGATGTGAAGGAGCTGTGAGCGGCCTCACTTCCGGGCAGCCGATGGCGGTCACTTCTTGGAGTCGATGACCGCCTTCATGACGTTCCTCGCGATCGGCGCGGCCAGACCGCCACCGGAGATGTCGTCGCGGTTGGCGCCCTCGTCCTCGATCACCACGGCCACGGCGACCGGCGAGCTGCCGTCGCTCTGCTGGGCGTAGGAGATGAACCAGGCGTAGGGGTTCTCGCTGTTCTCGACACCGTGCTGGGCGGTACCGGTCTTGCCGCCGACGGTGACGCCGCCGATCCGCGCGTTCTTGCCGGTGCCCTCCTCGACCACCGTCTTCATCATGTCCTGGAGGATCTGCGCGTTCTTCGGCGACAGCGGCCGGCTCAGCTCCTCCGGCTGGGTCTTGGCGACCGGGTCCAGGTTGGAGGACTCCAGCTCGTCGACCATGTACGGCTTCATCAGCTTGCCGTCGTTGGCGACCGCCGAGGCCACCATGGCCATCTGCAGCGGGGTGGCGGCGGTGTTGTACTGGCCGATCGAGGACAGCGCGGTCTGCGACTGGTTCATGTCGTCGGAGAAGACCGAGGCGGTGGCGCGGACCGGGGTGAACTGCTCGGAGGTGAAGCCGAACTTCTTGGCCTCGGCCAGCATCTTGTCGTTGCCGAGGTCGGAGCCGATCTTGCCGAAGACCGTGTTGCAGGAGTACTGGAGGGCGACGCGCATGGGCGCGTCCTTGCACGGGATGTTGCCCTCGTTCTTCAGCTGGGTCGTGGTGCCCGGCATGGTCCACGGCAGCGGCGAGTCGGTCTTCTCGTCGGCCGAGGTGTACTTGCCGTTCTCCAGCGCCGCGGCGGCCGTGACCACCTTGAACGTGGAGCCCGGCGGGTAGGTCTCGCGCAGCGCCCGGTTCAGCATCGGGTCGTTGGGGTTGTACTTCTTCTGGAGCTTCTTCCAGGCCGCGGCGTCGTCGTTCGAATTCCCCGCGAAGGACGAGGGGTCGTACGACGGGTAGGAGGCGAGCGCCAGGATCTTGCCGGTGGAGGGTTCGAGGGCGACGACCGCGCCCTTGCCGCCCTGCCCCTTCAGACCGTCGTAGGCGGCCTTCTGCGCGGCGGCGTTGAGCGTGGTGACGACGTTGCCGCCCTGCTGCTCCTTGCCGGTGATCATGTCCAGGGTCTTGCGGAAGAACAGCTTGTCGTCGTTGCCGGTGAGGATGCCGTCCTCGAGGGACTCCAGCTGGGTGGCGCCGAAGGCCTGTGAGGCGTATCCGGTGACCGGCGCCCACATGGCGCCGTTCTTGTACGTCCGCTTGTACTTCAGGTCGTTCAGACCGGTCTTGCCGTTCTCGGCGGACCCGGTGATGGGGTTGCCGTCCACGATGATGTCGCCGCGCGGGGTGGCGTAGCGGGCGATGGTGACGCGGCGGTTCTTCGGGTCGTCCTTGAGTCCGTCGGCCTTGACGTACTGAAGCCAGTTGTCACGGATCAGCAGGGTCAGCATGAGAAGGCCGCAGAAGAGCGCGATCCGGCGCAGGGGTTTGTTCATGACGGGCGGACCACCTGGGTCATCTCGGCGTCGGGGTTGGCGGCGGGGGTGGGCGCCGGGCGGCGGGCGGTGTCGCTGATGCGGATGAGGATGGCGATCAGCGCCCAGTTGGCCAGCACGGAGGAACCGCCGGAGGCCAGGAACGGCATGGTCATACCGGTCAGCGGAATGAGCCCCATGACACCGCCGGCCACCACGAAGACCTGGAGGGCGAAGGCGCCGGACAGGCCGACGGCGAGCAGCTTGCCGAACGGGTCGCGGGCGGCGAGGGCGGTGCGCACGCCGCGCTCCACGATCAGGCCGTAGATCAGCAGGATCGCCATGACGCCGGCCAGGCCCAGCTCCTCGCCGAAGGTCGCGAGGACGAAGTCGGAGTTGGCGGCGAACTTGATCAGGTCCGAGTGGCCCTGGCCCCAGCCGGTACCGAGGGTGCCGCCGGAGCCGAACGCCCACAGGGACTGCTGGAGCTGGTCGGAGTGGAGGATGCCGTCGTGGGTGATCTGGCGGCTCAGCTCGTACTCGCGCATCGGGTTGAGCCAGGCCTGCACACGGGTCTGGATGTGCGGCTCGAAGCTCGCCACGCCGACGGCGCCGACCGCGGACATCAGCAGACCGAAGACGATCCAGCTGGTCCGTTCGGTGGCGACGTACAGCATGATCACGAACATGCCGAAGAACAGCAGGGAGGTGCCGAGGTCGGTCTCGAAGACCAGGATGAGGATCGAGATCGCCCAGACGACCAGGATCGGACCGAGGTCACGGCCGCGCGGCAGGTAGAGGCCCATGAAACGGCGGCTGGCGAGGGCCAGGGCGTCGCGCTTCACCATCAGGTAGCCGGCGAAGAAGACCGCGAGGACGATCTTCGCGAACTCGCCGGGCTGGAGGGAGCCCAGACCGGGGATCCGGATCCAGATCTTGGCGCCGTAGATGTTGGCCCCGAGGCCCGGCACCAGCGGCAGGATCAGCAGGACCAGGGCACCGAACATCGAGATGTAGGTGTAGCGCTGGAGAACCCGGTGGTCCTTCAGGAAGATCAGCACGACGGCGAACACGGCGATGGCCAGCGCGGTGTACAGCAGCTGGCGGGGGGCGGCCGGGGAGAAGCCTCTCAGCGACTGGAGCAGTTTGGACTGGTCCAGCCGCCAGATGACGACCAGCCCGAGCCCGTTGAGCAGGGTGGCCAGCGGCAGCAGCAGCGGGTCCGCGTAGGGCGCGAACTTCCGCACGGCGAGGTGGGCCACACCGGCCAGCAGGGCGAGACCGAGGCCGTAGCTCAGCAGCCCGGCCGGTACCTCGTCGCTGATGGCCAGGCCCACGTTCGCGTAGGCGAACACGGGGATGGCCACGGCGAAGACCAGGAGGGCCAGCTCGGTGTTGCGGCGGCTCGGTGCTCCGATGGCGCCGATCGTGGACGTGTGATGCGTCGGCGAATTCGTAGTACTGCTCATCGTGTGACGGGGCCTCTCACGGCTTGCCTACTGCTTACCGCACAGCGAGACGACCTTCTGCTCATCCTCCGAGAGAGTGGGGCCGGGGCTGGGGGTCGCGGACGGGGTCGTGGACGGCGGCTTCGAAGGGGACGTCGAGGGCGACGTCTTCGAGGCCGACGGGTTCGGGGTCGGGGAGGCCTTCGTGACGAGGGAGGCCTGCGTGACGGCGGAGGTGGTGGTGAAGGCGGTGTGCGTGACGGTACCCGTGGTGCCGCCAGTGCCGCCGGTGCCGCCCGTGCCTCCGGTGCCGTTCGTGCTGTCGGCGCCGCCGGTGCTGTCGGTGCTGCTGTTGGTGCCGCCGGTCTTGCCCTTGCCGTTCTTGGCGTTCTTCCGCGCGGCGTCGGCGGCGGCCTCGCGCTCCACCTGCTTGCGGCAGGCGGAGGCCTGCACCGACAGCTCCTGGACCTTCGCCTGGGCGGCGCCCAGACCGCCCTCCGCGATCGTGGCCTTCACCTGCTTCTGCTGGTACGGCGGCAGGTACTTGAGTTCGATCTCCGGGTGGTCCTTCTCCACCTTCGACAGCGACACCCAGGCCAGGTCCTGGCTGATGCCGCGGTACAGCGCGACGTGCTCGCCCTGCGCGCCGACGTAGTACTGCGTCTGCGTCCAGCGGTAGCCGCCGTAGAGCCCGCCGCCGACGACGGCGAGGGCCAGGGCGCCGTAGAGCGAGGTCTTCAGCCATCTGCGCTGCTTGCGCGGCTTGGTGAAGTCGTCGTCGGCGTAGTCGCCGAAGCCGTCGGCCGGGACGTAGCCGGCGGTGTCGCCGGAGCCGGGCGGGCCGAACTCGCCGCCGCCGTGACCCTGGCGGCCCAGGTGGGAGGCGCGGCCGGCCGGCGTCTGCATGATGCCGTTGTCGTTCAGGTGGTTCTGGTTCTCGGCGACCGCGCCGACCACGACCGGCTGGTCGGACAGCTGCCCGGCGAGGGTGTCCCCGGTGTCCAGGTCGAGCACGTCGGCGACGATCACGGTGATGTTGTCGGGGCCGCCGCCGCGCAGGGCGAGCTGGATCAGCTCCTGCACGGTCTCCTGCGGGCCCTGGTAGCTGGCGAGGGTCTCCTCCATCGTCTGGTGGGAGACGACGCCGGACAGACCGTCGGAGCAGATCAGATAGCGGTCGCCGGCCCGGACCTCGCGGATCGACAGGTCGGGTTCGACGTGGTCGCCGCTGCCGAGGGCGCGCATCAGCAGGGAGCGCTGCGGGTGGGTGGTGGCCTCTTCCTCGGTGATCCGGCCCTCGTCCACCAGCCGCTGCACCCAGGTGTGGTCCTGCGTGATCTGGGTGAGCACCCCGTCGCGGAGCAGATAGGCGCGGGAGTCGCCGACGTGCACGAGGCCGAGGCGCTGGCCGGTCCACAGCAGGGCGGTCAGGGTGGTGCCCATGCCTTCGAGCTGGGGGTCCTCCTCGACCATGGCGCGCAGCTGGTCGTTGGCGCGCTGCACGGCGGTGCCGAGCGAGGTGAGGATGTCGGAGCCGGGCACGTCGTCGTCGAGCGTGACCAGGGTGGAGATCACTTCGGAGGAGGCGACCTCGCCGGCCGCCTGGCCGCCCATGCCGTCGGCGATGGCGAGCAGGCGCGGACCGGCGTAACCGGAGTCCTCGTTGCCCTCCCGGATCATGCCCTTGTGCGATCCGGCGGCAAAGCGCAGTGACAGACTCATGCGCACCTCGCCCGTCGGCTCCGGGTACAGCCGGTCGTGTCGAGCCACACTGCCCACCCTCCGGTTGGGAGCGCGCCGGAGACCGGGTGGCGGCCTGCCGCTGCGTGCTCGCTCCGCTCGCTCATTGTCGTACTACTTCCGCAGCTCGATTGCGGTCTTGCCGATGCGGATCGGCGCGCCCAGCGGGATCGGTGTGGGGGTCGTCAGCCGGGACCGGTCCAGGTAGGTGCCGTTGGTGGAGCCGAGGTCCTCGACGATCCACTGGCCGTCGCGGTCCGGGTAGATCCTGGCATGGCGGCTGGAGGCGTAGTCGTCGTCCAGCACGATCGTGGAGTCGTGCGCCCGGCCCAGGGTGATGGTCTGGCCCTGGAGCGCGACGGTGGTGCCGGTGAGTGTGCCTTCGGTCACGACCAGCTTGCTGGGGGCGTTGCGGCCCCGTCGGCCGCCGCCGCCCTGCTGGCCGCGCTGCTGCGGTGGCGCGGCCTGCTGCTGCCGGGCCTGCTGGCGGCCCGGCTGCTGCGGCCGGGCGGCCTCCCTACGCGAGCCGCGCTGAGTGACGCGCGTACCGAACAGGTCGCTCCGGATGACCTGCACGGCCACGATCACGAACAGCCACAGTACGGCCAGGAAACCCAGCCGCATGACCGTGAGGGTCAGCTCTGACATTGCCCCCGCTTCACCCTTCGGCTTGCCTATAGATAACGGTGGTGCTGCCCACGACGATCCGCGAGCCGTCGCGGAGCGTAGCGCGGGTGGTGTGCTGCCCGTCCACCACGATGCCGTTGGTGGAGCCGAGATCCTGGATCGTCGAGGGCGTTCCGGTCCGGATCTCGCAGTGCCGGCGGGAGACGCCGGGGTCGTCGATCCGCACGTCGGCGTCGGTGCTGCGGCCCAGTACCAGCGTCGCACGGGAGATCTGGTGGCGGGTGCCGTTGATCTCGATCCAGTAGCGGGTGCGCGCGCCGCTCATCGGAGCCGCGGCGGGCCGCTGGGTGGCGGGCTGCGGGTAACCGTACCCGCCGGGGCGGGTGCCGGGCGGCGGCGCGGACGGCATCGGCGGCGCGCCCGCGGGGGCCGCCGGGTAGCCGCCGGGGGTGCTCTGTCCGGGGCGGCCGGCGGGTGCCTGGGGCGCCTGCTGGCTGCTGGAGGAGGCCAGGGTGCGCGAGCGCACCCGGTACAGGCCGGTGTCCAGGTCCTCGGCCTTCTCCAGGTTGACCTTGATCGGTCCCATGAAGGTGTAGCGCTGCTGCTTGGCGTAGTCGCGCACCATGCCGGCCAGCTCGTCGCCGAGCTGCCCGGAGTAGGGGCTGAGGCGCTCGTAGTCCGGCGCGCTCAGTTCCACGATGAAGTCGTTGGGTACGACAGTCCGCTCGCGGTTCCAGATGGTGGCGTTGTTGTCGCACTCCCGCTGGAGCGCTCCGGCGATCTCCACGGGCTGGACCTCGGACTTGAAGACCTTGGCGAAGGTGCCGTTCACCAGACCTTCGAGACGCTGCTCGAACTTCTTCAGGACTCCCATGGGGCACCTCCTCCGTCCCTGCCGTCGTCTTGCCTGCTGTGTGCCGCTGCCTTGCCGGGTACTGCCGGTACTGCTCACTGATCGTATCTACGCGCCCGCCAATCAGCCGGTTCCCCCAGCGGCTCCCCTTCGAACTCCTGGCGCGTGTCCTGCTGCCGTGGTCGGCGCGTGTCCTGTTGCCATGGATCGTAGAGGCGGTCCAGGACCAGTGTCCCGCACCCGGCTGTGGACCCGGTCCGCCTCCTGGGCAGACGGCCTGGACCGGTACGAGGTTGATACGTGAAGCGCGTCTCCTTGATACGCGGGGACTCCGGCGCCGCTCCGCGTGGCGGCCGGGCCGGGGGCGGGGACGGGCGGGGCGGGCAGGCCAGGGGAGGGGAGGGCCCGGCCGGGCCTGCGGGAAGCGATGTGAATCCACCCCGTGCGACGTGCTAATGTTCTGCATGTCGGAAGGGGCCAGCCCGAAAGGGTCGGAAACGGAAGACACACCCAATGCGCGGGTGGCGGAATAGGCAGACGCGCTGGATTCAGGTTCCAGTGCCCGCAAGGGCGTGGGGGTTCAACTCCCCCCTCGCGCACACAGAGGCCAAGGGCCCATCGTGAAAACGATGGGCCCTTGGTCGTTTTCCGGCCACCGCGATTTCACTCCGACGGGGTGTGAGGAAGCTCTCAGGCTCCGGTGGGGAGTCTGCTGACGGTGCGTTCGGCGATCCGGGGGTGGCGCCGCCGGAGTCACGTGACCGGGGTCACACGAAGGTGGGGCCCGCCCGGGGGCCGCGTGGTGCGCGGGTGGGCCGGCCGAGGTGATCCGGCCCACGCGCTCTCACCGCACGCCCGCGGTCCTGCCTGGCGGTGTCGTCGGACGGCCGCCGGGCACGTGTCGGGGTGTGTTGATCAAGTCCGGGCGTCCGGAGCCGCGTTGTCGAGCGTGAGGGCCGTGCAGCGCACTCCCCCGCCGCCCTTGCGCAGCTCCGTCGTGTCCAGCTCGGCGACCTCCAGACCGCGGGCGCGCAGCTCGGCGGCGAAGCGGGGCGTGCCGGTGGTCATGGTGACCGTGGTGCCGTCGCTGACCAGGTTGAGCGCGAACAGGGCGGCCTCCTGCGGCGTCACCTCGATCAGGTCCAGGCCGAGGCCGCGCAGCCGGGCCGCGCTCTCCGGCTCCAGCGCCTGCGGGCAGTACGCCACGGTCCGCGCGTCGATCACGCCGACCGCCAGGTCCAGGTCGTACCACCGCTCGTCCGCCGTGCGCAGCGGCACGACCTCGTAGCCGAACAGGCCGGCCAGGACGGCGTGCATGCGGCGGTCCGTGCGCTGCCCGTGGCCAGCCAGCAGGAACGGTCCGCAGACCAGGGCGTCGCCCTGGCCGCTGAAGGCGTACGGGGCGTCGTGGACCTCGTAGCCCTGCTCCGTCAACCAGGCGCGGACATAGGGTATTTCGGGGCGGCGGGGAGCGGGTGGGGCGCCGAGGACGGCACGGCCGCCCGCGACGAGGGCGCCGTTGGCCGTGTAGACCATGTCCGGGCATTCGGGCGCCGACGTTATGAACCTGACGGTGCGGCCGGCTGCGGCATGCGTCTTGGCGATGACCTCGTGCTCGGCGAGGGCCGCCGGCCGGTCCGGCTGTCGGCCCGTGTGCATGTACGGGTTGATGACGTAGTCGATGCGGAAGTTCTCCGCATCGCACATCAGAAGTTCTTTGTTCAAGGGGTCTCCTGAACGCGGGAAGCCGTCAGGGACATGATCCTTGAGCGCGGCGCGTCCGCGGCGTGATCGGGCGCGAAAAGGACCGTGTGCGGGGCGGAGTTGTCCACAGCGGCGGAGTCGTCCACAGGGTCTGACGTGTTTCGGCCACCGGTTGTACGGTCTCTCCGAGTCGATGTGCGTGAGTTGATGTTCGTGCCGGAGCCCGTTCGACGGGCGTGCGGCCAGTACGGGGGAGGCGGTCGCGTGACCGGAACCGGTGTGGGAGAGACGGACGCGGCGGACCGGGGCACGCGCCGGCTGCCCCGGGTGCGCGGGTTCGCCCCGTGGCCCGCGCAGGGCTCGCCGAAGGAGGAGGGCAAGGCGCTGCGGACGAGCGTGCCGCGCTCCTCCCATCGCACGCTCGACCTGGACGCCGGCCGTCCGGACGCGGTGAGCGCGGTCGTCGAGTCCAACGCCGGCCGCATCCCCGAGCTGACCCCGATCCGGGTGGGCCGGATGGCGGCCGGACCATTCGCCTTCCTGCGCGGCTCGGCCGGACTCATGGCACACGACCTCGCGCGCACCCCCCTGACCGGGATCGGCACCCAGATATGCGGGGACGCCCACGCGGCCAACTTCGGTCTGTACGGCGACGCGCGCGGCGATCTCGTCATCGACCTCAATGACTTCGACGAGACCGTGCACGGCCCCTGGGAGTGGGACCTGAAGCGGCTCGCGGCCTCTCTGGTGCTCGCCGGCCGGGAGGCGGGCGCCGACGAGGACACCTGCCGGGCGGCGGCCCGCGACGCGGCCGGTGCCTACCGCCGCACGATGCGGCTGCTGGCGAAGCTGTCCGTCCTCGACGCCTGGAACGCCATCGCGGACGAGGAGCTGGTCTCCCACACCGACGCCCACGACCTGCTCGGCACGCTCCAGCGGGTCTCGGAGAAGGCCCGGTCCAACACCAGCGGGCGCTTCGCGGCCAAGTCGACCGAGGCGGTGGCGGACGGCGGACGCCGGTTCGTGGCCGCCCCGCCGGTGCTGCGCCGCGTGCCGGACGCCGAGGCCGCGGCGGTCGCGGCGGCCCTGGAGCCCTACGTCGACACGCTCGGCGAGGACCGCCACCCCCTGCTCGCCCGGCACACCGTGCACGACGTGGCGTTCCGGGTGGTGGGCACCGGCAGCGTCGGCACCCGGTCGTACGTCGTCCTGCTGCTCGACCACCGCGGAGAGCCCCTGGTCCTCCAGGTGAAGGAGGCGCGCCCCTCCGCGCTCGTCCCGCATCTGTCCGCGGTCGGCTTCGCGACGCCGCCGGTGCCGCACGAAGGCCGCCGGGTGGTCCTCGGACAGCAGCGGATGCAGGTCGTCAGCGACATCCTGCTCGGCTGGACCACCGTGGACGGCCGCCCGTACCAGGTGCGTCAGTTCCGCAACCGCAAGGGCAGCGTCGACCCGGCCGCCCTCGCCACCGACCAGGTGGACGACTACGGCCGCATGACCGGCGCCCTGCTGGCCCGCGCCCACTCCCACGGCGCCGACCCGCGGCTGATCGCCGGGTACTGCGGCAAGAACGAGGAGCTGGACGAGGCCGTCGCCGAGTTCGCCGTCACCTACGCCGACCGCACCGAGTCCGACCACACCGAACTGCTCACAGCCATCCGAACGGGCCGAATACCGGCCGAGCTGGGAGTGTGAGGGGCGGGGGCACTCCGGCCCCGGAGGGGGAGGAGGTGCTCCGCAACGGCCCGCACTGCGGTTCCCCGGAGGACGCTGGGTGCTGCTCGGAGGGCCGCATTGCGGTTCCCCGGAGGACGCTGGGTGCTGCTCGGAGGGCCGCATTGCGGTTCCCCGGAGGGTGCCGGGCACTGCTGAACGGGCTGCGCTGCGGTTCCCCGGAGGGTGCCGGGCACTGCTGAACGGGCTGCGCTGCGGTTCCCCAGGGGCGCGGGGAACTGCGCGACCAGCCACGACGTGCCCGCGGCCGGCGGACGACCGGTGGCCCCACGGCGAGACACCGCCCCGTCCTCCCGAGTCGCTATGGCACCGGCCACCGGAATCATCGACGGGGCACCGGCCACCGGAATCGACGGGGCACCGGCCACCGGAATCGACGGGGCACCGGCCACCGGCCACCGGCGTCCGCGTGGCTCGCTCGGGCCACCACCGTCGGCGAGGTACCGGAAGCACAGGCTCCGGCTCCAGCCCGGCGCAGCGGCTACGCTGAACGGATGACGACCCCGGAAGCCGACCAGTCGCAGGCACCGCGCCCCGAGGAACGGCTGGAAAAGGCCGTACGGGCCGCCGAACAGGCACTGATCGAGTACGAGATCGCCGTGGAGACGTTCCGCGTCGAGGTCGAGAACTTCGCCCGCCTGCACGAACAGCGCCTGGGCCCGCTCTACGCCCGGATCGAGGAGCTGGACGCGGAGATCGCCGAGGCGAAGGCCGCCCGCACCGGCGACCCCGAGGACCTGCGCCGCGCCACGGAAGCCCGTGGCCGCCTGCTGCCGATCCCGGACGTGGAAGAACTGCTGAACGGCTGGATGGACGGCGACGGCCTGTTCCCGGAAGCCGCCGCCATGCTCACCGACCAGGCGGTACGGCCCCCGCAGCGGGTGCGGCCCAGCGAGGAGGCCCGCAGGCTCTACCGCGACCTGGCCCGCAAGGCACACCCCGACCTGGCCCAGGAGGACGAGGAGCGCAAGCGGCGCGAGGAGTTCCTCAGCCGGGTCAACGCCGCCTATGCCCGGGGTGACGAGACCCTGCTCGGCGAGCTGGCCGTGGAGTGGGCGGCCGGGCCCGTCCCGCCCGAGCGCCGTCCGAGCCCCGCCGAGGAGCTGTACGCCCGCCTCGATTGGCTCTCCCAGCGCAAGGAACTGCTCGGCCTCGTCGCCCGCGAGCTGGAGGAGGGTGCGATCGCCGGCCTGCTCCGCCTCGCCCCGGACGACCCCGACGGGCTGCTCGACGAGATCGCCGCCCGGCTGCGCGCCGACATCGTCCAGCGGGAGACGGATCTGGCCGCCCTGCTGGGGCAGGACTGAGCCGTCCGGGCTTCGGGTAGCGTCGGAGCCATGAATTTCGGAGCTGGTGTGCCCACGGTCCAGGTCACGGACCTCAAGGACGGCGACTTCCTGCTGGACGTCCGCGAGGACGACGAGTGGCAGGCGGGTCACGCCGCCGCGGCCCTGCACATTCCCATCAGCGAGTTCGTGGCCCGCTACGGCGAGCTGACCGAGGCCGCCCCGCAGGACGGCCGTGTCCACGTCATCTGCCGCTCGGGCGGCCGCTCGGCCCAGGTCACCATGTACCTGGTCCAGCAGGGCATCGACGCGGTGAACGTCGACGGCGGCATGCAGTACTGGCAGACGGCCGGCCGTCCGGTCGTCACCGACGAGGGCCAGCCGGGCTTCGTCCTCTAGGGCGCCTCCGGGACCGCCCTCGTCAGCCCAGGGGATGGGCGGCCAGCAGGTCGCCGAGCCTCTCCTCGTACGCCGCCGCCGGGCCGAGCGCCAGTTCCAGGTGCTTGGCCCAGGCGTGATAGCGGTGCAGCGGGTAGTCGGTGTCCGCGCCGAACCCGCCGTGCAGATGCTGCGCCGTCTGTACCACCCGTCGTACGCCCTCCGCCGCCCAGATCTTCGCCACGGCGACGTCCCCGAAGGCGGGCAGCGCCCCCGACGCCCCCGAGGCGATCCGCCAGGCGGCCTGCCAGAGGGTGGCCTCCATGGCGCGCAGGTCGATGTACCGGTCCGCGGCCTGCACGGCCACCGCCTGGAACGTCGCGATCGGATGCCCGAACTGCTCCCGCGTGCCGGTGTAGTCGGCGGTCATCCGCAGCACCCGCTCGCCCAGCCCGAGCGCCAGCGCGCACGTGCCGGTCACCAGCAGCGCGTGCAGCCACTCCCAGGCACCCTCGGTCTCGATCACCCCGTCCGGCCCGACCCGCACGGACCGCAGCCGCAGCTCGGCCAGGCGTTCCCCGCTGGTGGAGATCTGCTCGGCGAGCTCCAGCCCGTCCGCCCCGCGCGGCAGCAGCGCCAGCACGGTCCGGTCGCCGGCCGTGCCCTCGACCTGGGCCGGCACGAGGATCATGTCCGCGTCGTACGCCCACGGCACCGCCGTCTGCACCCCGTCCAGCAGCCAGGTCCGCTCCTCGCGTCTCGCGGTGACGGCCAGTTCGGCGGGGTCGTGGCCGGTACGCCCGTGCGCCGCGACGGTCAGCACCAGCTCACCGCGGCCCGCCCGGGCCAGCAGCCGGCCGGTCCGCTCCGGTTCGCCGTAGGCCTGCACGGCGGCCGCGGCGGCGCTGTGCTCCAGCAGCGGCACCCGGGCGAGCACCCGGCCGGCCTCGCGCAGCACCAGGCACAGCGCGATCGCGTCCAGGCCCGCTCCGCCGTGGTCCTCGGCCAGCAGCAGGCTCAGCAGGTCCGCGCCGGCGAGGCGGGACCACAGCGCCCGGTCGAAACCCTCGGCCACGGCGCGGGTGGTGAGCGCCGGACTGGGCACCGCGTCCGGCGCGACACCGGCGAACACCCCCCGCGCCGCCTCGGCCGCCGCCCGCTGCTCCTCGCTGAAGGTGAAGTCCACGGCACTGTCCTCCTGGCGGGTCCGGTCAGCCCGATGCGGATCTGACGGTGCGTCAAGATAGAACAAGTTCTAGAAGAAGGGAACGGTCGCGGAGTGCTCCGGGGGGCGGGTGAGAACGGCCGCGCGGACGTGCGCGTGCGTGAGAACGGCCGCGCGGACGTACGCGTGCGTGAGAACGGCCGCGCGGACGTGCGCGTGCGTGAGAACGGCCGCGCGGACGTACGCGTGCGCGCTCTATCGTCTGGGCATGCGGCGCACGGACATCATCGGGGACGACGGCACCTGGACGGGCTTGTGCCTGGAGGTGCGGTCGCCGCGCCGGCCGGGTCTGTGTCTGTTCAGCGCCGGGCGGCGGCTGCTTCTCGCCCAGGGCGCGAAGCCCGTGCTGCTCGCCGCCGTCGACGAGGACCACTGCGGGGTGGAGTTCCGTCGCACCGACGCCTACCGCTCCCCCCTCCCGCCCTCGCGTGCCGAGACGGGACGGGCGTTGGCCGGCGACCCGGACCGCTGGGCGCACCGCTTCGCGGAACTCCTGCGCGGTTCACCCCACAGCCCGCTGCACGAGGGGCGGTGGCTGCTCTCCCGCGCGAGCGGGCTGCTGCGCTCGAACCACGACGGCCGCCCGCGGTCCGCATACTGGAGCTCCCTGCTCGTCGCCGGCCATCCGGACGGTTACATCGACTGGTTCGTCCACAACGGCTCGTGGGAGATCCTGCCCCTGCGTCCGATGCCCGGTGCCGACGACAGCCGGGTCAAGGCGTACCGCAAGCAGGCCCGCGACGGAACGCTCCCGCCCGTGCTGCTGTGGTGGGTCAGCGGCCTGGACTGCCATCTGCTCCTGGACGGCCACGCACGACTCGCCGCGGCGATCGCCGAGTCGACCGAGCCCCCGGTCCTGCATCTGCACCGCACCGCCCCGAGCGACGAGGTGGCCACGGGCACCGAGCAGGCGGTGCGCCTCTACGAAGCCGAACTGGCCCGCTTCGCCGCACTCCGCGCCCGCCACGGCGACGCGGTCCCGGACGGTGCCGTCACCGCGGGACCGGCTCTGGCCCGCCGCCTCCGGGAACTGCGTACGGCGCGACGGCCCACCTGGGCCTGGCCGCTCCCGGGCGGGGAGGCCCGGTGGCGCGGCATCGCCCGCGAGGCGACCGCCGACCCGAAGTGGCCCGGCAACGGCTGACCCGCCCGCGGGCCGGCCGCACCGGGCCTCCCCCGCACCCCTCCCGCACGCTCTTCCGCACCCCTCCCGCACCTCTTCCGTGCGTGTGCGTGCGTCCTCAGCGGTCGAAGTCCAGCTCCACCTTCTCCGTCAGCGGATGCGACTGGCACGCCAGGACGTAGCCGGCGTCCGTTTCCTCCGTCTCCAGGGCGAAGTTGCGGTCCATGCGAACCTCGCCCGAGACCAGGAAGGCGCGGCAGGTGCCGCACACACCGCCTTTGCAGGCGTAGGGCGCGTCGGAGCGGTTGCGCAGCACCGTGTCCAGCAGCGATTCGCCGTCCCGCACCGGCCAGGTGCCGCCGCGGCCGTCGAGCCGGGCGGTGACCGTGCTGTGCGCGGGTGCCGCCGCCGTGGACGGCCGGTCCGGACCCGCGTCCACGTGGAAGATCTCCTGGTGGATCCGGTCCCGCGCCACGCCCAGCTCGCGCAGCGCCCGTTCCGCCCCCTCCACCAGTCCGTACGGCCCGCACAGGAACCAGCCCGCCACCTGTTCCACCGGCAGCAGCGCGGGCAGGAGGCCGGTGAGCCGCTCACGGTCGAGCCGGCCCGACGGCAGACCCGCCTGCTGCTCCTCCCGGGAGAGCACGGTCACCAGCTGAAGCCGCTCCGGATAGCGGTCCTTCAGATCGGCGACCTCCTCCAGGAACATCGTCGACGCCGCCGTACGATCGCTGCGGACCAGGCAGAAGCGGGCCGAAGGCTCCCGGGCGAGCAGCGTGGCGGCGATCGACAGCACCGGGGTGATGCCGCTGCCGCCGACGACCGCCGCGTACAGGCCCGGCGCCGGCTCCAGCGTGAAGCGGCCCGCCGGGGTCATCACCTCCAGCTCGTCCCCGGCGTTGATCTCCTTCAGCGCGTACGCGGAGAAGGCGCCGCCTTCCACCAGCCGCACTCCGACCCGCAGGGTGTCGGGGCCCGGACCGGCCGGGTCGGGGGCGGGGGAGCAGATCGAGTAGGTGCGCCGGATGTCCGTGCCGTCGACCCGGCGGCGCAGCGCGAGGTGCTGGCCGGGCGCGTGCCGGTACTCCTCGCGCAGTGCGGGCGGGACGGTGAGGGTGAGGGCGACGGAGTCGTCCGTGAGCCGGTCGACCGCGGCCACCGGGAGCGGGTGGAAGCGCGCCATCACAACTCCTTGAAGTGGTCGAACGGTTCACGGCAGGCCAGGCAGCGGCGCAGCGCCTTGCACGCGGTGGAGGAGAACCGGCTCAGCAGCTCGGTGTCGGCCGAGCCGCAGTGCGGGCAGCGGACCGGTTCGGCCTCGGCGGCCGTGTCGTGCGTGCGGGTCGGGCCCAGGGCCAACGGCACCGGGCCGGTGCCGGGGTGCACGCGTGGCGGAGCTATGCCGAACTCCCGGAGCTTCTCGCGCCCTTCGGGGGTGATGTCGTCGGTGGACCAGGCGGGGCTGAGCACCGTACGGACGGTGACCTCGCGCATGCCGTGGGCGCGCAGCACCCGCTCGATGTCGAGGCTCATCGCCTCGACGGCCGGGCAGCCGGTGTAGGTCGGGGTCAGGTCGACCTCCACCGTGTCGGTGCCGTGGAGGCGCACCGCGCGGAGCACACCCAGCTCCCGCAGGGTGAGCACGGGCAGCTCGGGGTCGGGCACCGCGCCGGCCAGCTCCAGCAGCTCCGTCTCCAGGGCGGTGGCGGTCACCATGACGCCCCCGGGTGGCTGCGGTGCAGGTGCTGCATCTCGGCGAGCATCCGGCCGAACGACTCGGTGTGCAGGCCCTGCCGGCCCGCCCCCGCGGTCCAGGCGCCGGAGCGCGGCCCCTCCGGGACGGTCAGCGTGGCCCGGCCGAGCACGTCGGTGACGGACTCCAGCCAACGGGTCTCCAGCGCGGCCGGGTCGGTGGTCAGCCCCTCCACCGGCTGGAACATCTCCCCGGTGAACCGCCACAGCGCGTCGCAGGCCCGCTGCGTCCGCTCGTGGCTGGACTGTGTGCCGTCGCCGAGCCGCAGCGTCCACTGCTCGGCGTGGTCGCGGTGGTAGGCGACCTCCTTCACCGCCTTGGCGGCCAGCGGAGCGAACGGGCCGTCGCCGGCCGCCAGTTCGGCGTAGAGCAGCTGCTGGTAGGTGGAGAAGTACAGCTGGCGGGCGATGGTGTGCGCGAAGTCGCCGTTCGGCTGCTCGACCAGCTGGAGGTTGCGGAAGGCGCGTTCCTCGCGCAGATAGGCCAGCTCGTCCTCGTCGCCGGCCAGCGAGAGCAGCACCCGGGCCTGGCCGAGCAGGTCCAGGGCGATGTTGGCGAGGGCGACCTCCTCCTCCAGGACGGGGGCGTGCCCGGCCCATTCCCCCAGGCGGTGGGAGAGCACCAGGGCGTCGTCGCCGAGGGCGAGCGCGGCGGTCACCGGGGCGGTGGCGGGGCCGGTGGCGGTCACAGGTGCTTCACCCCTTCCGGGATCTCGTAGAAGGTGGGGTGCCGGTAGGGCTTGTCGGCGGCCGGCTCGAAGAAGGGGTCCTTCTCGTCCGGCGAGGAGGCGGTGATCGCGGCGGCCGGGACGACCCAGATGGAGACGCCCTCGCCGCGCCGGGTGTACAGGTCGCGGGCGTTGCGCAGGGCCAGCTCGGCGTCGGGCGCGTGCAGGCTGCCGGCGTGGGTGTGGGACAGGCCGCGCCGGGAACGCACGAAGACCTCCCACAGGGGCCAGTCGGTGGTGCTCATGCTCGCGTCGCTCCCGTCTCACCGGTGCCGCCGGTGTGCTTGGCCGCGTAGGCCGCGGCCGCTTCCCGTACCCATGCGCCCTCGTCGTGGGCGCGCTTGCGCTGGGTGATCCGCTGTTCGTTGCAGGGGCCGTTGCCCTTGAGGACCTCCCAGAACTCCGTCCAGTCGATCGAACCGAAGTCGTGGTGCCCCCGCTCCTCGTTCCACCGCAGGTCCGGGTCGGGGAGGGTGAGGCCCAGGGACTCGGCCTGCGGGACGCAGATGTCCACGAAGCGCTGGCGCAGCTCGTCGTTGGAGTGGCGCTTGATCTTCCACTCCATCGACTGCGCGGAGTGCTGGGACTCGTCGTCGGGCGGGCCGAACATCATCAGCGACGGCCACCACCAGCGGTTCACCGCGTCCTGGGCCATGGCGTGCTGCTCCGGCGTGCCCTTGCCGAGGGCCAGCAGCAGCTCGTACCCCTGGCGCTGGTGGAAGGACTCCTCCTTGCAGATACGGACCATCGCGCGGGCGTACGGACCGTAGGAGCAGCGGCACAGGGGGACCTGGTTGGTGATCGCGGCGCCGTCCACCAGCCAGCCGATCGCGCCCACGTCGGCCCAGGTGAGGGTCGGGTAGTTGAAGATCGAGGAGTACTTCTGGCGGCCGGTGTGCAGCTTGTCGAGCAGCTCGTCCCGGCTGGTGCCGAGGGTCTCGGCCGCGCTGTACAGGTACAGGCCGTGGCCGGCCTCGTCCTGGACCTTGGCCATGAGGATCGCCTTGCGGCGCAGGGAGGGTGCGCGAGTGATCCAGTTGGCCTCCGGCTGCATGCCGATGATCTCGGAGTGCGCGTGCTGGGCGATCTGCCGGATCAGGGTCGAGCGGTAGGCGTCGGGCATCCAGTCGCGCGGTTCGATGCGTTCGTCGGCGGCCACGGCCGCGTCGAAGGCGTGCTGGTAGGCCGTCGTGTCGACGGTTCCCGGTGCGCCGTCCGTTTCCGTGCCGGCCGTGCGTTGCGCGGCTGCTGTGGCCATGCGGTCCCCCTGACCTCGGGCTCTGCGGTGAACACTGTCCGATCGATCCGCCCCGACCGATCGTTCGGTCCGTGCGCATCCATGGTGTGCCGGGCCGCGGCGGGGTGTCAACCGCTGTGGAAAACTCCTCGCGCGGCCTCTGCCACGCGCTCCTGGCCCGTACCCGGGGCTGCGCCGGATGCCCCGGGCTGAGTACCGTTTCGTGCGAGTGTCCGGACGTGACGCTCGTGCGGTATGCGGCGCCCGTGCCGACGACGCGCCGCCGAGCCGAACGAACGGGGCGGACGAGCCGGACGACGGGGGCGGACCACTCGGCCGCACGACAGAACCGCACGACAGAACCGCACGACAGAATCGAACGACCGGGCTGGACGACCCAGCCGCACGGAGCCGAAACGGGGGACGGGACGCAATGGACGCGTACGACGAGGACTCGCGGGGGCCGCAGGCTCCCGGCGGGTCGGCCGGGACGCGTCTCCCGGAAGACTTCCCGGAGCCGCTCCCGCCGCCCGGGGCCGCACCCCCGCCCCGCACCGGCGTCGCCGCGCTCTCCCTGCGCTATCAGATCGGCGCGGCGCTGGCGCTCGGCGTGGTCGCCGTGGGCGCCTGCGTGCACCTGGTGATGGTGTTCCTCAGCCTCGCGCCCGCGAACACGGTGACGAAGCAGCACGGCGAGGCGGTCCAGGACTGGGTGTACCCGGAGTTCGAACAGAACTGGAAACTGTTCGCCCCGAACCCGTTGCAGCAGAACATCGCCGTACAGGTGCGCGCCGAGGTGCGGACGAAGGACGGCGGTCTGCGCACCACCGGGTGGACCGACCTGTCCGCCCAGGACGGCGCCGCCATCGACGGCAACCTGGTGCCCAGCCACACCCAGCAGAACGAGCTGCGCCGGGCCTGGGACTTCTTCGCCGCCACGCACGCCGGCGACAACCGTCCCGTGGGCATGCGCGGCTCGCTGTCCGAGCAGTACGTGCGCCGCATCGTGGTCATGCGCCTGTACCGGGACGATCCGACGAGCCGGGAAGGCGTGATCCAGCGCGTGCAGGTCCGTTCCAGCACCACCAATGTGCAGCCGCCGGCCTGGAGCCGTGAGCGGGTGTCCGACAAGCCCGTCTACCGTGTGCTGCCCTGGTGGTCCCTGACGTCCGACGAGGCCGCGGGAGGTGTGCGGTGAACCGTCTCTCCTTGACGCTGTCACGCGGCATCGCCCGGGTCACCGAGGCTGCCCTCGGGCCGTACCAGACCGCCGTGATCCGTATCGGCTTCGCCGGGACCTGGCTGCTGTTCCTGCTGCGCGAGTTCCCGCACCGGCAGGAGCTGTACGGCCCCGCCGGACCGTGGGGCTGGAACCTGGCCAAAGAGCTGACCGACGACAACCACGCCTTCACCGCCCTGCTGTGGTCCGACGGGCAGCTCTGGTTCGAGTGCTGCTACGCGCTGGCCATCCTCGCCGCCGCCGCCCTGCTGCTCGGCTGGCGCACCCGGACCGCCTCCCTGCTGTTCATGCTGGGCGTGCTGTCGTTGCAGAACCGCAGCGTCTTCGTCGGCGACGGCGGCGACAACGTGCTGCACCTGATGGCCATATACCTGGTGTTCACGCGCTGCGGACAGGTGTGGTCCCTGGACGCCCGCCGCGCGGCCCGCGGCGCCGCGGCACGCGCGCGTGGCGAGCGGGTGCCGGCCGACCGGGTCGGTCCGCTGCTGTGGGCGGTGCTCGGCCTGGCGCTCGGCACGGCGACGCTGACCGGCCGGTTCGGCAACGGCTGGCTGATCCCGGCGCTGCTGTGGACGGCCTGGGCGGCGCTCGGCCTGTGGTGGGCCGTCGGGCGCCGGACGGCCTGGCACGAGCCGCGGATCCTGCTGGACGTCATCGCCAACGTCCTGCACAACGGCGCCCTGGTCGTGATCATGGCCGAGGCCTGCCTGATCTACGCCACCGCGGGCTGGTACAAGATCCAGGGCTCGCGCTGGCAGGACGGCACGGCCGTCTACTACCCGCTCCACCTGGACTACTTCTCGCCCTGGCCCGGCCTCGCGGACCTGATGTCCTCCAGCGGCACGATCATGATGGTCGTGGCCTACGGCACGGTCATGGTGCAGGTCGCCTTCCCGTTCACCCTGTTCAACCGGCGGGTCAAGAACGTGCTGCTGGTGCTGATGATGTTCGAGCACGCGGTGATCGCGGTCGTCCTCGGCCTGCCGTTCTTCTCGCTGGCGATGATCACCGCGGACGCCGTCTTCCTGCCCACGTCCTTCCTGCGCCGGCTCGGCGCCCTGGCGGCACGCGCGCGTGGACGGCTCGGGCGGCGCGGTACCCGTGCGGTGCCGCCGCCACGCTCCTCGGAGGAGAGCACGGCGGACCACGTAGGGTTCACGGCATGAGCGACCCGCTGAGCCGCTGGCGCGCGCACGCGGAGGACGCCGTGCTGCTCGACGGCTTCCACGCCCTGAAGCACGCGCTGCGTTTCGGCGCCGAGGTGCCGGTCGCGGTCACCACCGACCGGGTGGCCGCGCTCGGCCTCGCGCAGGAGCTGGCCGGGGACGTCCGCGAGGCGCTGGACGCCCTCCTGGCGGAGGTGTCCGAGCAGGCGTACGCCTCCCTCGTCCCGCGCCCCCACCCGACCGGCGTGGCCGCCCTCGCGGTACGGCCGTCCCGCGAGGCCAACCTGCGCGCACTCGCCCACAGGCCCCGCACCGCGCCCGTCGTGGTCCTGGACAACCCCCGCAATCTGGGCAACGCCGGTGCCGTGATCCGGCTGGCGGCCGGTTTCGGGGCGACCGGGGTGGTCACCACGGGCACGCTCGACCCCTGGCATCCCACCGTGGTCCGGGGCGGTGCGGGGCTGCACTTCGCGACCGCCGTGGAACGCCTCGGCATCGCCGACCTGCCCCCCGGACCGCTGTTCGCGCTCGATCCGGAGGGCGAGGACATCCGCGGGACCGAGCTGCCCGACGACGCGGTGCTGGCCTTCGGCTCGGAACGCACCGGCCTGTCACCGGAACTCCGCGCCCGCGCCGACCACCTCCTGCGCCTCCCGATGCGTCCCCAGGTCTCCAGCTACAACCTCGCCACCAGCGTGGCGATGACGCTGTACCACTGGAGTGCGACCGGCGCCCGCGAGGACGCGCTCTAGCGGTCGCGGCCGCCCGCGGTCGCGGCCGGACGCGTGCGACCGCGGGAAGCCGGAGTCCGGCCGGCGCCGGCCGGGAGCCGCTACGCCTCCCGCCGGACCTCCACCGTCCGGAAGCGGTTGGCGACGAACGCGCCGTCGGTGAGGGCCGCGTTGGCCGCCGGGTTGCCGCCCGAGCCGTGGAAGTCGGAGAACGCGGCCGTCTGGTTGACGTAGACCCCGCCGGTCAGGTTGAGGGAGAGCTGGGCCGCCTCCTCCAGGCAGACCTCCTCCACCGCCCGCTCGGTCTCGGCGTCCGTGGTGTACGCGCCGACCGTCATCGCGCCCTTCTCCCGGACCGTGCGCCGCAGCAGCTTCACCGCGTCCGTCACCGAGTCGACGGCGACCGCGAAGGAGACCGGGCCGAAGCACTCGCTCATGTAGGCGGCCTCGTCGTCCGGCTTGGCCCCGTCCAGCTTGACGACGACGGGGGTGCGCACGACCGCGCCCGGGAACTCGGGGTTGGTGATCTCGCGGGACGCGAGGGCGACTTCGCCGAGACCGGCCGCCGCCTCCAGACGGGCCTTGACGTCCGGGTTGACGATCGCGCCCAGCAGGGCGTTCGCGCGCGCGTCGTCGCCGAGGAGGCCGTCGACCGCGCGGGCGAGGTCGGCGGTGACCTCGTCGAAGGTCTTGGGGCCCTGGTCGGTGGTGATGCCGTCGCGGGGGATGAGCAGGTTCTGCGGGGTGGTGCACATCTGGCCGCTGTACAGGGACAGCGAGAACGCCAGGTTGGACAGCATGCCCTGGTAGTCGTCGGTGGAGTGCACGATCACCGTGTTGACGCCGGCCTTCTCGGTGTAGACCTGCGCCTGGCGGGCGTTGGCCTCCAGCCAGTCGCCGAAGGACGTCGACCCGGTGTAGTCGATGATCCTGATCTCGGGGCGGGTGGCGAGGGTCTTGGCGATGCCCTCGCCGGCGCCCTCGGCGGCCAGTGCCACGAGGTTCGGGTCGAAGCCGGCCGCGGCCAGCACGTCCCGGGCGACCTGGACGGTCAGGGCGAGCGGCAGCACCGCGCGCGGGTGCGGCTTGACCAGGACCGCGTTGCCGGTGGCCAGGGAGGCGAACAGGCCCGGGTAGCCGTTCCAGGTCGGGAAGGTGTTGCAGCCGATGACGAGGGCGATGCCCCGCGGGACCGCGGTGAACCGCTTGGTGAGGGCGAGCGGGTCGCGCTTGCCCTGCGGCTTGGTCCACTCCGCCGCCCCGGGCGTGCGGACCTGCTCCGCGTACGCGTACGCCACCGCCTCCAGGCCGCGGTCCTGGGCGTGCGGGCCGCCCGCCTGGAACGCCATCATGAACGCCTGGCCGCTGGTGTGCATGACCGCGTGCGCGAACTCGTGCGTCCGGTCGCTGATCCGCTTCAGGATCTCCAGACAGACCACCGCACGGACCTCCGGGCCGGCGTCCCGCCACGCCCCCTGCCCGGCCCGCATGGCCGCGAGCAGCACGTCGGCGTCCGCGTGCGGGTACGTCACGCCCAGCTCGACGCCGTACGGCGAGACCTCGCCGCCCACCCAGTCGTCGGTGCCGGGCTGGCCGAGGTCGAGGCGCGTGCCCAGCAGCGCGTCGAAGGCGGCCTTGCCCGCCGCCGCGTCCAGGCTGCCGTTCTCGCCGTAGGCCTTCGGGTGTTCGGGGTGCGGGGACCAGTACGCGCGGGTGCGGATCGCTTCCAGGGCCTGGTCGAGCGTCGGCCGGTGCTTCTCGATCAGCTCGTGCGCGGTCAGTTCGGCGGCCATGCGGGACCAACTCCTCGTCTGGAGAACTCTTCGTCGAGCTCTGGACCTGGCAGAAAGAGCAGCGGAATGGGACGGTCAGAGCTAGAGTAACCGAACGATCGGTCGGTACAAGGGGGTCCGCCGCATCTGTGGAAAACCCCGTGCGGGAGGATCGCGCACATGACAGCACTGGACCTCAGCAGCCCCGTGGCCGTCGTCGGCACCGGCACCATGGGCCAGGGAATCGCCCAGGTCGCGCTGGTCGCCGGCCATCTCGTACGGCTGTACGACGCCGTCCCCGGGCGGGCCCGGGACGCGGCCGAAGCGATCGGCGCCCGGCTCGACCGGCTCGTGGAGAAGGGCCGGCTCGCCGGCGCCGACCGGGACGCGGCCCGCGCCCGGCTGAAGCCCGCGGACGGCCTCGCGGAGCTGGCCGACTGCGCCCTGGTCGTGGAGGCCGTCCTGGAGCGGCTGGACGTCAAACGGCAGCTCTTCGCCGAGCTGGAGGAGATCGTCGCCGAGGACTGCCTGCTCGCCACCAACACCTCCTCGCTGTCGGTGACGGCCGTCGGCGGCGCGCTGCGCCACCCCGGCCGCTTCGTCGGCCTGCACTTCTTCAATCCGGCGCCGCTCCTGCCGCTGGTCGAGGTGGTCTCCGGGTTCGCCACCGACGTCACGTCGGCCACGCGCGCGTACGAGACCGCCCGGGTCTGGGGCAAGACCCCGGTGGCCTGCGCGGACACCCCGGGCTTCATCGTCAACCGCATCGCCCGCCCCTTCTACGCCGAGGCGTTCGCCGTCCACGAGGCGCAGGCGGCCGACGCGGCGACCATCGACGCGGTGCTGCGCGAGTGCGGCGGCTTCCGGATGGGCGCCTTCGAACTGACCGACCTGATCGGCCAGGACGTCAACGAGTCCGTCACCCACTCCGTGTGGCAGTCCTTCTTCCAGGACCTGCGCTTCACCCCCTCCCTGGCCCAGCGCCGGCTGGTGGAGTCCGGCCGGCTCGGCCGCAAGAGCGGGCACGGCTGGTACGACTACGCCGACGGCGCCGAGCGCCCCGAGCCGCACACCGCCGACAAGGAGCGGCCGCCCGCCCACGTCGTCGCCGAGGGCCGCCTGGGCCCGGCGGCCGAGCTGCTCGCGCTGATCCGCGAGGCGGGCATCCCGCTGCGCGAGGAGGACGAGGACCACGGCACCCGCCTGGTGCTGCCCAGCGGCGGCCAGCTGGTCCTCGCCGACGGCCAGACCTCCGCGGAGTTCCGGGACGTCGTCTACTTCGACCTCGCCCTGGACTACCGCGCGGCCACCCGCATCGCCCTGTCCGCCGCCCAGGACACCTCGCCGCAGACCCTCGCCGAGGCCACCGGCCTGTTCCAGGCGCTCGGCAAGGAGGTCAGCGTCATCGGCGACGTCCCCGGCATGATCGTCGCCCGCACGGTCGCCCGGATCATCGACCTCGCCCACGACGCCGTCGCCAAGGGCGTGGCCACCGAGGAGGACGTCGACACCGCGATGCGCCTCGGCGTGAACTACCCGCTCGGCCCCTTCGAATGGGACCGCAGGCTGGGCCGCGAGTTCGCCTTCGACGTCCTGGACGAGATGCACGAGCGCGACCCCTCCGGACGCTACGCGCCCTCCCTCGCGCTCTACCGCCACGCCTATGCCATCGACAAGCGGGAGGGCACCCAGTGACCACGGCCAAGCGCGACACCTACACCCCCGAGACGCTGCTCTCCGTCGCCGTGCGGGTCTTCAACGAACGCGGCTACGACGGCACCTCCATGGAGCACCTGTCCAAGGCGGCCGGCATCTCCAAGTCGTCGATCTACCACCACGTCAGCGGCAAGGAGGAGCTGCTGCGCCGGGCCGTCAGCCGCGCCCTGGAGGGCCTGTTCGCCATCCTGGACGAGGAGCACACGCGCGCGGGGCGGTCCGCCGACCGGCTGGAGCACGTCGTGCACCGCATGGTCGAGGTGCTCATAGCCGAGCTGCCCTATGTGACGCTGCTGCTGCGCGTGCGGGGCAACACCGAGACCGAGCGGTGGGCGCTGGAGCGCCGCCGCGACTTCGACCACCAGGTCGCCGAGCTGCTGAAGGCGGCGGCCGCCGACGGGGACGTGCGCGGCGACGTGGAGGTCCGGCTGGCCACCCGGCTGGTCTTCGGAATGATCAACTCCATCGTGGAGTGGTACCGGCCGGACGCGCGGGGCGCGGACGACCGGGAGGTGGCCGACGCCGTCGTCCGGCTGGTCTTCTCGGGGCTGCGGGCCTGACTCAGCCGTCCGGCTCCAGGTCCTCCTCCTCGAACACCAGCAGCGTGCGGGTGCTGAGCACCTCGGGGATCGCCTGGAGCCGCGTCAGCACCAGTTCGCGCAGCGCCCTGTTGTCGGGCGTGTGGACCAGCAGCAGCACGTCGAAGTCACCGCCCACCAGGGCGATGTGGGAGGCGCCGGGCAGCTGTCTGAGCTGCTCGCGGACCGTGCGCCAGGAGTTCTGGACGATTTTCAGCGTGATGTACGCGGAGGTGCCGTGGCCCGCCCGCTCGTGGTCCACGCGGGCGCTGAAGCCCCGGATCACGCCGTCCTCGACCAGCCGGTTGATGCGCGCGTAGGCGTTCGCGCGCGAGACGTGGACGCGCTCGGCGACGGACCGTATCGAGGCGCGGCCGTCCGCCTGGAGGATCTTCAGGATGTCCTGGTCGATGGCGTCCAGCGGACGCGGCGGCAGGGCGGCGCCCACCGGTGTCCCGTCGGCCATTTGTTCAGGTGCCATGTCCCCCCGCTCCCTCGCCGTGGACGTCCTGCGTTCATTCCAGGCTGTGGAGAACCGTTTGTCCACAGCCTGGAGGGGCCTGTAGCCAAAATGTGCCGGCGACCGAACAATCGGTAGGTGAGGCGGGTCACAGCCGACACGCCTCCCGTAGCCGCTCCCACGAGGAGGTGCCGTCATGACGGTTCTGGAGCAGCGGGGCGCGTACCGGCCATCGCCGCCGCCCGCCTGGCAGCCCCGTATGGACCCCGCGCCGCTGCTGCCCGACGCCGAGCCCTACCGCGTCCTCGGCACCGAGACGGCCGCCAAGGCCGACCCGGACCTGCTGCGCCGGCTGTACGTCCAGCTGGTGCGCGGGCGCCGTTACAACGCGCAGGCCACCGCCCTGACCAAGCAGGGCCGGCTCGCCGTCTACCCGTCCAGCACCGGCCAGGAGGCCTGCGAGGTCGCCGCCGCGCTGGCCCTGGAGGAGCGCGACTGGCTCTTCCCCAGCTACCGCGACACGCTCGCCGTCGTCGCCCGCGGCGTGGACCCCGGCGAGGCGCTCACCCTGCTGCGCGGCGACTGGCACAACGGCTACGACCCCTACACCCACCGCGTGGCCCCCCTGAGCACCCCGCTGGCCACCCAGCTGCCGCACGCCGTCGGCCTCGCCCACGCGGCCCGCCTCAAGGGCGACGACGTGGTCGCGCTCGCCATGGTCGGCGACGGCGGCACCAGCGAGGGCGACTTCCACGAGGCGCTCAACTTCGCCGCCGTCTGGCAGGCACCGGTGGTCTTCCTGGTACAGAACAACGGCTTCGCCATCTCCGTCCCGCTCGCCAAGCAGACCGCCGCGCCCTCCCTGGCCCACAAGGCCGTCGGGTACGGCATGCCGGGCCGGCTCGTCGACGGCAACGACGCGGCGGCCGTGCACGAGGTCCTCGCCGACGCCGTACGGCACGCCCGCGCGGGCGGCGGCCCCACCCTCGTGGAAGCGGTGACCTACCGCGTCGACGCCCACACCAACGCCGACGACGCCACCCGGTACCGGGCCGACGCCGAGGTGGCGGCCTGGCGCGCCCACGACCCGATCGAGCTGCTGGAACGCGAACTGACCGGGCGCGGACTGCTGGACGAGGCCGGCATCGAGGCCGCCCGGCAGGACGCCGAGACGATGGCGGCCTCCTTGCGGGAACGCATGAACCGGGACCCCGAGCTGGACCCCATGGACCTCTTCGACCACGTCTACGCCGAGTCCACCGCCCAGCTGCGCGAGCAGCGTGCCCTGCTGCGGGCCGAGCTGGAGGCCGAGGACACGGGCCACGGCGAGCACGGCGAGGAGCCCGGCGCCCGGGAAGGCGGCGACCGATGACCACCGTCGCCGTCAAGCCCGCCACCATGGCGCAGGCCCTCACGCGCGCGATGCGCGACGCCATGGCCGCCGACCCGGCCGTGCACGTCATGGGCGAGGACGTCGGCACTCTCGGCGGCGTCTTCCGGGTCACCGACGGGCTCGCCAAGGAGTTCGGCGAGGACCGCTGCACCGACACCCCGCTCGCCGAGGCCGGCATCCTCGGCACCGCCGTCGGCATGGCGATGTACGGCCTGCGGCCCGTCGTGGAGATGCAGTTCGACGCCTTCGCCTACCCCGCGTTCGAGCAGCTGATCAGCCACGTCTCCCGGATGCGCAACCGCACGCGCGGCAGGATGCCCCTGCCCATCACCGTCCGCGTCCCCTACGGCGGCGGCATCGGCGGTGTCGAGCACCACAGCGACTCCTCCGAGGCCTACTACATGGCCACGCCGGGCCTCCACGTCGTCACCCCGGCCACCGTCGCCGACGCCTACGGACTGCTGCGCCGGGCCATCGCCTCCGACGACCCGGTGGTCTTCCTGGAACCCAAGCGGCTGTACTGGTCGAAGGACACCTGGAACCCCGAGCGGCCGACGGAGGTCGAGCCCATCGGCCGGGCCGTGGTCCGCAGGCCCGGCCGCAGCGCCACCCTCGTCACCTACGGCCCCTCGGTGCCGGTCTGCCTGGAGGCCGCCGAGGCCGCCCGGGCCGAGGGCTGGGACCTGGAGGTCGTCGACCTGCGCTCTCTGGTGCCCTTCGACGACGAGACGGTCTGCGCGGCCGTCCGGCGCACCGGCCGCGCGGTCGTCGTCCACGAGTCCACCGGGTTCGGCGGGCCGGGCGGCGAGATCGCGGCCCGCATCACCGAGCGCTGCTTCCACCACCTGGAGGCGCCGGTGCTGCGTGTGGCCGGCTTCGACATCCCGTACCCGCCGCCCATGCTGGAGCGGCACCACCTGCCCGGCGTCGACCGCATCCTGGACGCCGTGGCCCGGCTGCAGTGGGAGGCCGAGGGCTGATGGCTCAGGTGCTGGAGTTCAAGCTGCCCGACCTCGGCGAGGGACTCACCGAGGCGGAGATCGTCCGCTGGCTGGTCCAGGTCGGCGACGTGGTCGCCGTCGACCAGCCAGTGGTCGAGGTGGAGACGGCCAAGGCGATGGTCGAGGTGCCCTGCCCGTACGGCGGTGTGGTCACCGCCCGCTTCGGCGAGGAGGGCACCGAACTGCCCGTGGGATCCCCGCTCCTGACGGTCGCCGTGGGCGAACCGGCGGCGGAGCCGGAGGGCTCCGGCAACGTCCTGGTGGGCTACGGCACCCAGGAGGCCCCCGCCGCCCGCCGGCGCCGGGTGCGGACGGGGACGGGGACGGCCTCCGCCAACGGGACGGCCCGGCGGCGCGACGGCGCACAGGTGGCGTCCCACGCCCGCGTGGCCGCGCCGGCGGCGGTGCCGACGCCCGCGGCCGAGCCCGCCCCCGCGCCCGCCGCCACCCCGGCGCCCGCGCCCGCGTCCGCCGAGGGACCGGTCCCCGTGATCTCCCCCCTCGTGCGCAGGCTCGCCCGTGACAACGGCCTCGACCTGCGGCAGCTGGCCGGCTCGGGGCCGGACGGGCTCATCCTGCGCGCGGACGTCGAGGACGCCCTGCGGACCCGGACCGCGCCGGACCGCACGGCCGCGGAGCCGGTCGTCCGGACCCCCGCGGCACCCCGGTCCGAGGGCGGGATCCGGATCCCGCTCAAGGGCGTGCGCGGAGCCGTCGCCGACAAGCTCTCCCGCAGCCGCCGGGAGATCCCCGACGCGACCTGCTGGGTCGACGCCGACGCGACCGAACTCATGCGCGCGCGGGCCGCGATGAACGCGGCCGGAGGCCCGAAGATCTCCCTGCTCGCGCTGCTCGCCCGGATCTGCACGGCCTCCCTGGCCCGGTTCCCCGAGCTGAACTCCTACGTCGACACCGAGGCCCGCGAGGTGGTCCAGCTCGACCACGTGCACCTCGGGTTCGCCGCCCAGACCGAACGCGGACTGGTCGTGCCGGTCGTCCGGGACGCCCACGCACGCGACGCCGAGTCCCTGAGCGCCGAGTTCGCCCGGCTCACCGAGGCCGCCCGCACGGGAACGCTCACCCCCGGGGAACTCACCGGCGGAACCTTCACCTTGAACAACTACGGCGTCTTCGGCGTCGACGGCTCCACGCCGATCGTCAACCACCCCGAGGCGGCCATGCTCGGTGTCGGCCGCATCATCCCCAAGCCGTGGGTGCACGAGGGCGAACTGGCCGTCCGTCAGGTCGTCCAGCTCTCGCTCACCTTCGACCACCGGGTGTGCGACGGCGGCACCGCGGGCGGCTTCCTGCGCCATGTGGCCGACTGCGTCGAACAGCCGGCGGTGCTGCTGCGCACCCTGTGAGCAAGCGGCGTGCGCCCCGCGTGCCGCGGAGCCGGTCCGCGAGCGGGTGCCGTACGACGGCTCCGTGGCGTGGGCGCACGACGGCCCGGCGGTGTAGACGCCCGACGGCTCCGCGGTGTGTGACGTACGACGGCTCCGAGGGGAGGACCCGGCAGGACATACTCGGGGGGTGACCGACACCGCGCCCGCCGTCCCCGGGACGCCCCCGCCGTACGACGCCGTCGTGCTGGCCGGCGGTGCCGCGCGACGGCTCGGCGGGGCCGACAAGCCCGCGGTCCGGGTCGGGGGCCGCGCGCTGCTCGACCGGGTGCTCGCGGCCTGCGCGGGCGCCCGGACGACCGTCGTCGTGGCCGGGCCCCGGCCCACCGCCCGCCCGGTGCGCTGGGCCCGCGAGGAGCCCTCCGGCGGCGGCCCGGTCGCCGCGCTGGAGGCCGGCCTGCGGCGCACCACCGCCGGGCTCGTCGTCGTCCTCTCCGCCGACCTGCCCTTCCTCGAAGCAGCCACTCTCCGGCGCCTGCTGACCGAACTCCGGGAAACCGGCGCGGACTGCGCGCTGCTCACCGACGCCGGCGGCCGCGACCAGCCGCTGGTCGCCGCCTACCGCGCCGACGCCCTGCGCCGTGAGCTGACCGCGCTCGCCGCCGCGCACGACGGCCTCGCCGGTCTGCCCCTGCGCCGGCTGACCGGCGCCCTCCACCTCACCCGCGTCCCGGATCCGCTCGCGTCCTTCGACTGCGACACCTGGGACGACATCGCCGACGCCAGGGCACGGATCAGGGAGCATGGGCACGTGTTGGATGAATGGATCTCCGCAGTCAAGGACGAACTGGGCATCGACCTGGACGTCGACACCGGCGTCCTGCTCGACCTGGCCCGTGACGCCGCACACGGTGTGGCCCGCCCCGCCGCCCCGCTGACCACCTTCCTCGTCGGCTACGCCGCGGCGCAGGGCAAGGGCGGTCCCGAGGCGGTGGCCGAGGCCGCCCGCAAGGCCGCCGCGCTGGCCCTCGCATGGGAAGAGGAGAACAGCGGCGGCAAGGACGAGAGCGGGGGCCCGAGCGCCCCGGACGCAGGATGACCGCCCCCGGCACCCGGGCCGAGGCGCCCGCCGAGGACACCGACGACCTCGATGTCGAGGAGGCCCTGGCGCTGGTGAGGGACGCCCACCGGGAGACCCGGAACGACAGCACGGACGACCGCACGGGCCAGGTGTCCGGACCGGCTCCACGGGCGCCCGGCGAGCGGCCCGCCGAGCGGCACAAGGCCACCCCCTGGCCCCGGGCGCGAGAGATCGCCGCCCGCGCCGCGCGCTCGGTCAAGCGCCGCGCCCCGGTCTCGGTGCCGCTCACCGACGCTCTCGGGCTGGCCCTGGCGACCCCCCTCGACGCGCTCACCGACCTTCCCTCCTTCGACACCTCCGCGATGGACGGCTGGGCGGTCGCCGGGCCCGGCCCCTGGCAGGTACGGGAGGAGGGAGTGCTCGCGGGGCACGCGCAGCCCGAGCCGCTCACCGACGGCGAGGCCGTCCGTATCGCCACGGGCGCCCGCATCCCCGCCGACACCACCGCCGTCCTGCGCACCGAGCACGGCCGGATCGACGCCCAGGGCCGGCTGCACACCGCCCTCCCCCACTCCGGGCTTCGCACGAGCGGGGGGACCCCCGCGCTGCACCACGGCCAGGACATCCGCCCCCGCGGCCAGGAGTGCCGCAGCGGCGACCAGCTGCTGCCCGTCGGCACTCTGGTCACCCCCGCCGTCCTGGGACTCGCCGCGGCGGCCGGCTACGACACGGTCACCGTCGTCCCCCGCCCCCGCGCGGAGGTCCTCGTCCTCGGCGACGAGCTGCTGACCGAGGGTCTGCCGCACGACGGGCTGATCCGCGACGCGCTCGGCCCCATGCTGCCGCCCTGGCTGCGGGCCCTCGGCGCCGACGTCGTCGCCGTCCGCCGGATCGGTGACGACGCCAGGGCCCTGCGCCGGGCGGTCACCGGTTCCGACGCCGATCTGATCGTCACCACCGGCGGCACCGCGGCCGGCCCCGTCGACCACGTCCACCCGATCCTGGAACGCGTCGGCGCCGAACTGCTCGTCGACGGCGTCAAGGTGCGCCCCGGCCACCCCATGCTGCTGGCCCGCACCCAGGACCACCAGCACCTCGTCGGCCTGCCCGGCAACCCCCTGGCGGCCGTCTCCGGCCTGCTCACGCTCGCCGAGCCGCTGCTGCGGACCCTCGCCGCCCACCCCGCCCCCGAGCCGTACACGCTGCCGCTGAAGGAGGCGGTGCAGGGCCACCCGTACGACACCCGGCTCATCCCCGTGGTGCTGCGCGGTGACCATGCCACGCCGCTGCACTACAACGGTCCGGCCATGCTCCGCGGTGTCGCCGCCGCCGACGCCCTGGCCGTCGTACCCCCCGGCGGGGCCCGGCAGGGGGAGGAGACGGAACTGCTGGACCTGCCCTGGGCGACCGCCGGAATCGGAGTGTGTTTCACGTGAAACTTCCGGGCCATGACGCCATCGCCCGCCACGCGGACGAGCATCTGGTGACCCATCGGGTGAAACTCCCGAGGAAAGTGGTGGAGCGCCCGATCCGCCAGGCCGCCAAGCGGCTGGTCATGGCCCTGCTGGTGCTGGTCGCCACCGCGTTCGTCGTCTACGCCGACCGCGAGGGATATCACGACAACGCCAACGGCTCCGTCGACCTGCTCGACGCGTTCTACTACGCGACCGTGACCCTCTCCACGACGGGCTACGGCGACATCACCCCGGTCAGCGACAGCGCGCGGCTCACCAACATCCTCGTCATCACGCCCCTGCGCGTGCTGTTCCTGATCATCCTGGTCGGCACCACGCTGGAGGTCCTCACCGAGCGCACCCGTGAGGAATGGCGCCTGAACCGCTGGAGGTCCACCTTGCGTGACCACACCGTCGTCATCGGCTTCGGCACGAAGGGGCGGTCGGCGATCCAGACCGTCTGCGCGACCGGACTGAAGAAAGAGCAGGTGGTCGTGGTCGACCCCAGCTCCAAGGTGATCGACGCGGCGACCGCCGACGGCTACGCCGGCGTCATAGGCGACGCCACCCGCAGTGATGTGCTCAAACGGGCCGAGGTGCACAAGGCCCGGCAGATCATCGTCGCCCCCCAGCGCGACGACACCGCCGTCCTCGTCACCCTCACGGCCCGCCAGCTCAACCGCGGCGCCAAGATCGTGGCCGCGGTACGCGAGGAGGAGAACGCCCCGCTCCTCAAGCAGTCCGGGGCCGATGCCGTCATCACCAGCGCCAGCGCGGCCGGCCGCCTGCTCGGTCTCTCGGTGCTCAGCCCTGCCGCCGGCATGGTGATGGAGGACCTCATCCAGCAGGGCACCGGGCTGGACCTCGTCGAGCGGCCGGTGGTCCGCGCCGAGGTCGGCAGGAAGCCCCGCGACACGGACGACCTCGTGGTGAGCGTCGTCCGCGGTCACCGGGTGCTCGGTTACGACGATCCGTCCGTCGGCACGCTCCAGCTGACGGACCGGCTCATCACCATCGTCCGCGCCACCCCCGGCGCCCAGGTGACCTCGGACACCCGCCCCCTGCCACGCGGATGACGGCACCGGTGAGGAGTAGCGTCACCGGCATGCATGCGATCACGATTCCCGAACCTGGTGGTCCCGAGGCGCTGGTGTGGGACGAGGTCCCCGATCCGGTACCCGGCGAGGGCGAGGTGCTGGTCGAGGTGGTGGCCAGCGCCGTCAACCGTGCCGACATCCTGCAGCGGCAGGGCTTCTACAACCCGCCGCCCGGTGCCTCCCCCTATCCCGGCCTGGAGTGCTCCGGCAGGATCGCCGCGCTCGGCCCCGGCGTCTCGGGCTGGGCCGTCGGCGACCAGGTGTGCGCGCTGCTCGCGGGCGGCGGCTATGCCGAGAAGGTGGCCGTACCGGCCGGGCAGCTGCTGCCCGTGCCCGAGGGCGTCGACCTGACGCGGGCGGCGGCGCTGCCCGAGGTCGTCTGCACGGTCTGGTCCAACGTGTTCATGGTCGCCCATCTGCGTCCGGGCGAGACGCTGCTGGTGCACGGCGGCTCCAGCGGCATCGGCACCATGGCGATCCAGCTGGCCAAGGCCGTGGGCGCCAAGGTCGCGGTGACCGCCGGCACGAAGGAGAAGCTGGACCAGTGCGCGGAGCTGGGCGCGGACGTGCTGATCAACTACCGCGAGCAGGACTTCGTCGCGGAGATCGAGCAGGCCACCGGGGGCGCGGGCGCCGACGTCATCCTCGACAACATGGGCGCCAAGTATCTGGACCGCAATGTCCGGGCCCTCGCCGTGAACGGACGTCTCGCGATCATCGGCATGCAGGGCGGGGTGAAGGGCGAGCTGAACATCGGCACGCTGCTGAGCAAGCGGGCCGCGATCAGCGCGACCTCGCTGCGTGCCCGTCCGCTGGACGAGAAGGCGGCCATCGTCGCCGCCGTGCGCGAGCATGTGTGGCCCCTGCTCGCCGGGGGGCACGTCCGCCCGGTCGTGGACCGCGAGCTGCCGATGCCGGAGGCGGCCGAGGCGCACCGGGTGGTGGAGGGGAGCGGACACATCGGCAAGGTGCTGCTGGTCGCGCCGTAGCGGCGGGGCCGCCGCCGGGCCGGTCAGCTCTTGCGCAGGCGCAGGCCCAGGAGGCCCAGGCCGAGGCCGAGGCCTATGAGGACCAGGCCGCTGCCCAGCGGGAGGATCTGCAGGACCGGCTCGGCCGACGCCTCCTTCTGCTGGGCCGCCTGCCCGGCGGTGGGATCCGGCGGGGGCGTGGCGGCGTCACCGGGCTCCTCCGGGGGCTCGGAGGCGCCGGGTATGAGCGTGGTCTCCGGTTCCGCGGGCTGCGCGGCGGGCGTGGCGGGCGGCGGGTCGTCGTCGCCCTGTACCTCGGCCGCGGGACCGTCCGGCCGGCCCGGCCGCATCCGCCCCTCACCGGCCCGGCTGCCCGCCCGGGACGGCTCGGTGGAGACGATGGGGCGGTAGGGGTGGACCGATGCCGAGGCGGAGTCGGACGGTATGGGGACGGCGTCCGGTGAGTCCGGGTGGCGGAAATCGGCGTCGGCATGCCCCTGGCCCGGGTGGTCGCGGTCCGGATGCGAGTGCTCCGGGTGTCCGCGGGCCGGTGCCGTGGGCCGGGGGACCGCGTCCGGCGAGGGTCCCTGCCGGTCCTCCGCGTGACCGGGCTGGTGCCCGGGTCCCGGCTCGGCGGTGTACGCGGTGGTGCTGCCGTACGCGAGGGCGGCGCCGTACGCCGGCAGTGCCGCCGTCGTGAGGACCGCCAGCAGCCGGAGGCAGCGGTGTGTGCGTCGCAGGCGTGGAGTCACGTCGGTGACCTCCCCGGAGCCCAGGTGTCGTGACCGATGAATAACCAACGGACACAAGCCTCACATTCGACGCGTACGAGGGCATTTCATATTGGGCCGTCGGGTCTAAACGGTGGATCAGTCCCCGGAGGGGGCACCACGGTGGTGAGGTGAGGGCGTGCGAGAGAATGGCGGCATGGAGATGCCGAGGAACGAACGGTCGCCGGAGAATCCCCAGATCCTTGTCGTGGGTCAGGACGGGATGGCACTCGGCGGCGGCGGGGACGAGGACTCCCGCGAGACCCCGGTGACGGAGCAGGTGGAGCAGCCGGCCAAGGTCATGCGGATCGGCAGCATGATCAAGCAGCTGCTGGAGGAGGTGCGCGCGGCCCCTCTCGACGAGGCGAGCAGGGTACGGCTGAAGGAGATCCACGCCAGCTCGGTGAAGGAGCTGGAGGACGGCCTCGCCCCCGAGCTGGTCGAGGAACTGGAGCGGCTGTCTCTGCCGTTCACCGACGACGCCACCCCCAGCGACGCGGAACTGCGGATCGCGCAGGCGCAGTTGGTGGGCTGGCTGGAGGGCCTCTTCCACGGGATCCAGACGACGTTGTTCGCCCAGCAGATGGCGGCGCGGGCCCAGCTGGAGCAGATGCGCCGCGCACTCCCGCCGGGAGCGTCCGGTCACGAGGCCGGTGACGAAGCCCCCTTCGGCGGGCGCTCCGGCGGGCCGTACCTGTAGGCCGTACCTGTGGGAGGGGACCGTGCGGACGGGCCCGCCCGACCCGGTGGGCCCCTCACAGACGGGGCTCACACACGGGCCCCTCACACACGCGGCCATCACACACGAAGGGCCCGGCGGACGACCGCCGGGCCCGATCTATGTCCCGGGCCGCCGGGGACCGGGGTGGGCCTGGGCCCTGGTCCGGGTCACTCCGGAGGATTGCCCGTCGACACCCGCAGCTCGATGTCGCCCACGTTCTTCGGGTCGACATCGGTGCCCGCGGTGGGGAACTGGTTCATGACCGTCCCGTCACCCCAGGTGTTGTCGTCCTCGCGCTTGATGGACCACTTCCAGCCCGCGGCCCGCAGACACGCCTTCACGGAGTCGATGTCCTTGTAGCGCAGGTCGGGCATCTCGGCCTTGTCCGGGTCGGTGTACGACTCCTGAGGGTCGGTGCACTTCGTCTTGTCGATGACCCGGGTGGTGTCCGCCGGGCGGTAGCCCGCCCGGTGGGAGGCGGACGTCGAGGCGCCGGAGCCGCCGTCGGCGTCCTTGAGGTCGTCGCCGGCGTTCTTCAGGGTCAGGGCGACGATCACGCCGACGACCACGATGGCCGCCACCGCGACCGAGCCGATCACCAGCGGCCGCTTCGTGGTGCCGCCGGGCCGCCCGCCCGACTGCCCGGCGGGCTGCGGAGTGACCGTGTACGGCGACGGGGTCCGGGTGCTGCCCTGCGGGCCGTAGCCCACGGGCGGCGTCTGGTAGCCGCCCTGCTGGGGGTAGCCGTAGGCCGGAGGCGGGGTCGGCTGGCTGTACGGGTTCGGCGTCGGCGCCGGTGTGGGGGCCGGGGCCGGCTGGTACGGCATCTGCACCTGCCCCTGCGGTGCCGCAGCCGTCCGGTCGACCGGCGGGAACACCGCGGAGCCGACGCCCGAGCCGCTCTGCACCGGCCCGGCGCCCGGCACGATGCTCGGCGCGGCCGCCTGGAAGGAGGTCGCGATGCGCAGGCACTCGGCGCGCATGGACTCGGCGCTCGGGAAGCGCTCGTTCGGGTTCTTCTTCAGCGCGCGGGCGACGATCGCGTCCACCGCGGGCGGCAGCGAGCGGTTGATCGAGGAGGGCGCCACCGGCTCCTCCTGCACATGCGCGTACGCGATCGCCAGCGGCGAGTCCGCGTCGAACGGCAGTCGCCCGGTGACCAGCTGGAACAGCATGATGCCGACCGAGTACAGGTCGGAGCGGGCGTCCACGCCCCGGCCGAGGGCCTGCTCGGGCGAGAGGTACTGCGGGGTGCCGACGACCATGCCGGTCTGCGTCATGGAGGTGACGCCCGACTGCATGGCGCGGGCGATGCCGAAGTCCATGACCTTGACCACGCCACGCTTGGTCGTCATCACGTTGCCGGGCTTGATGTCGCGGTGGACCAGCCCCATCTCGTGGCTGATCTCCAGCGCGGCGAGCACGTCGGCGGTGACCTTCAGCGCCTTGTCGGCGGGCATCGCGCCGTACTGGCGGATGTCCTCCTCCAGGACCGACCCCAGCGGCCGGCCCTCGACGTACTCCATGACGATGTACGGCGTCGCCATGCCGTTCAACTCGTCCTCGCCCGTGTCGAAGACGGAGACGATGTTGGTGTGCGTGAGCTTGGCCACGGCCTGCGCCTCGCGGCGGAAGCGCTCGCGGAAGGCCTGTTCGCGGCCGAGTTCGGTGTGGAGCGTCTTGATCGCGACCTGGCGGTCCAGCACCGCGTCGTACGCCAGGTGCACCGAGGCCATGCCGCCCTCGCCCAGCAAGTCGCGCAGCTGGTAGCGGCCCTGGGCCAGCGCCTGCCCCGCATACCGGCCGTGTGCGCCGTCCTGGCTCATCTCTCCGCGTCCCCCACTGGCCGTCCGGCGCCGTCATCCAGCGAACAGGCCTTGATCGAATGTGTCATTCCCGGCCAAGTCTGCCGGAGGGCACTGACACGTCAAGCTCGGTGCCCGTTCCGTGACCGTACGCGCAAGAAGCGTCGCGCAAGCGTTACAGGGGGTGTACGACCAGCGCACAGAATTTGCACGACAGCGCGTGCTAGAGGTTTCATGACCGGTCCGTCGTGGGCCGGTCCGGGTGCTCGTTCCGAACCGGTGGCCCCCATGGAGGCTGTAGCGTGGCCGACGGAGACCGTGACAACACCGCGCGCACCGCGGGCAGAAACGACGGCGAGGACTGATGGCACAGACGCAGCGCTCTCAGGGCCCGTCCGACCCCGAGGCGACTGGCGGCGGCATGTCAGACGGGCCGGAGATGTGGGGCAACGGCGGGCTCGTCGGCGACGGCCGGTACCGGCTCACGCACCGGCTGGGCCGGGGCGGCATGGCCGAGGTGTTCGCGGCCGAGGACGTCCGCCTGGGCCGTACGGTCGCGGTGAAGCTGCTCCGCGCCGACCTGGCCGAGGACCCGACCTCCAAGGCCCGCTTCACGCGCGAGGCGCAGTCGGTCGCCGGCCTCAACCACCACGCGATCGTCGCCGTGTACGACTCCGGCGAGGACGTCGTGGGCGGCCAGTCCGTGCCGTACATCGTGATGGAGCTGGTCGAGGGCCGCACCATCCGCGATCTGCTGCTGAACGCCGAGGCGCCGGGCCCCGAGCAGGCTCTGATCATCGTGTCCGGCGTGCTGGAGGCCCTGGCCTACTCGCATCAGCACGGCATCGTGCACCGTGACATCAAGCCGGCGAACGTCATCATCACCCACAGCGGTGCGGTGAAGGTGATGGACTTCGGCATCGCGCGCGCCCTGCACGGCGCGTCCACGACGATGACGCAGACCGGCATGGTCATGGGCACCCCGCAGTACCTCTCCCCGGAGCAGGCGCTCGGCAAGGCCGTCGACCACCGCTCCGACCTGTACGCGACCGGCTGCCTGCTGTACGAACTGCTCTCGCTGCGGCCCCCCTTCACCGGCGAGACCCCGCTGTCGGTGGTCTACCAGCACGTCCAGGACATCCCGACCCCGCCCTCCGAGGTCTCCGAGGGCTGCCCGCCGGAGCTGGACGGCCTGGTCATGCGCTCCCTCGCCAAGGAGCCCGACGACCGGTTCCAGACGGCCGAGGAGATGCGCGGCCTGGTCCAGTACGGCTTGCAGATGCTCTACGACCAGGGCGGCCACACGGGCACCTGGAACACCGGACCGGTGGCGGCGCACGACGGCCGGCACACCCCGGCCGGCGGCTTCGCCGGGACGACCGTGATGCCGCACCCCGTGGACGCGGGCGGCACCACGCAGATCCCGCAGCCGATCCTGCCCGCGGGCTACGGCAACGGCGACGACGGCGGCTTCGAGGGCCACGGCAACAGGGGCAGCGGGCGCGGCAAGCTCTGGATCCTCGCCGTGCTCGCGGTCATCGCGATCGCGGCCGGCGTCGCACTGGCGGTGAAGGGCACCGGCGGCGGTGGCGGCGGCAACGGCACCGACACCAAGCCGACGACCACGCACTCCAAGGACACGAAGGACAAGTCGCCCTCCGCGACCCCGTCCGACGAGAAGACCGACGACCCCTCCACGGAGACCGGTTCGGACACCGGTTCGGACACGGGCACCGGCTCGGACTGGCCGCCGGCGACCACGCCGTCCTACAGCCAGTCGCAGTCGGCCAGTTCCACTCCGAGCGGCGAGCCCTCGGACCCGGAGCCCTCGCAGTCGCAGCCCACGGACCCGACGAGCGGCGGTGACACGGAAGGCGGCGGCACCACCGACGGGACCACGGAGGGCGGGACCACCGACGGGACCACCACCGAGGGCGGGACCACCGACGGCACCACCACCGAGGGCGGGACCACGACCGACGGCAGCACGGGCGAGACCACCGGTTGAAGGACACCCACGGTGCCCGGCACGGCGTCACCCTGAGGTGACGTCGGGCGCTTCCCGCACGAACGCGTCGCACACCGCGTCGTACGCGCGCGTCCACCACACCGCGAGCGCCGACGCGGCCGGGAACTGGCGGTCCGCGCGCGTGTCGCCGCGCTCGTAGTGCCAGCGCAGCATCCAGAAGTCGTTGAGCCGCTCCCACCACACCCGGTGCACGGCCGCCGCCAGCTCCGAGGGCGAGGCGCCGGCCGCGCGCCGGTACGCGCGCGCGTAGGCGCGCACCTTGGGCAGGTCCAGCGTTCCCGCGGGCCGTACGAAGAAGATGACGGCGGCGCGTACGGCCTCCTCCGCGCGCGGCTGCACGCCCAGCCGGTCCCAGTCGACGATGGCGGCCGGGGCGTCGTCCTTGTAGAGCAGGTTGAACGGATGGAAGTCGCCGTGCACCCAGCCGACCGAGCCGCCGCGGGGCGGGCGCCGGTCCGTGTGCCGTTCCAGGAGCGCGCGGCGTTCCAGCAGACGGTGCCGGGCGAGTTCGTCGAAGGCGTCGGCGGGGCGGTGCCTGCGGACATGGGCGAGCAGGTCGTCGATGAGGGCGAAGGTGTCGGCCGGGTCGGCGCTCTCCACGGGATGGGGGCTGGTCGCCGGGCGGGTGCGCGCCTTGGGGGGCATCACGCGTTCCAGACAGGCGTGTACGGCGCCCAGGAGCGCCCCGAGGCGTGCGCTCTCCCCGCGGGTGAGCTGGCCGCCGTGGCGGTGTCCGCCGTCGATCCAGGGGTGCAGGGCGTAGGCGTGGCCGCCGACGACGGCGACCGTGCGGCCGCCGCGGTGCGCGAGCGGCAGGGCGACCGGGACGCCGAGGCGGGCGAGGCGCTGCGTGGCCCGGTGCCGGCGCTCGATGGCGGCGGGGTCGGCGGTGTCCGGGTCGAAATGGTGTTTGAGGAAATAGCGGCCGCGTGTGGTGCACAGCCGGTAGCCGCGGTTGAGCAGGCCCTGATCGACCGGCTCACAGGTGAGGGCGGTGCCCGCGGAGTACAGGCGTAACAGGGCGCCCAGAGGGGGCGCGTGGGGCACGGGGGGTGGTACACATGAGCGCGGCACGCGGCAGATGTTAGGGCAAGCGCCGCGCCCGTGAGCTGGGGCTTGTCACAGGCAGTCGCCGATGGTCGCTTTCGGTCATTGCCCGGGTTTTTCCGCCTGCATGCGGGCGACATATGCCGCCGCCTGGGAACGTCGTTGCATGCCGAGTTTGGCGAGCAGTCCGGAAACGTAATTCTTGATCGTTTTTTCGGCCAGATGCAGTCGTTCACCGATCTGGCGATTGGTCAGTCCTTCGCCGATCAGTTCGAGAATTCTGCGTTCCTGTTCCGTGAGCCGCGCGAGTTTCTCGTCGGCGCGCGCCCCGCCGCCGTCGTGCAGCCGCTTCAGTACGCGCGCGGTGGCGACCGGGTCCAGCAGGGACTTCCCGGCGGCGACGTCCCGCACCGCCTGGAGCAGCTCATTGCCGCGGATCGCCTTCAGGACGTATCCGGAGGCGCCCGCCATGATCGCGTCGAACAGGGCCTCGTCGTCCGCGAACGAGGTCAGCATCAGGCACCGCACGGACCGGTCGCCGGAGCGGATCTCCCGGCACACCTCGACGCCGCTGCCGTCCGGCAGGCGGACGTCCAGCACCGCCACGTCGGGCCGGGTGGCCGGAATGCGAGCCAGCGCCTCCGCCGCCGTGCCGGCCTCGCCGACCACCTCGATGTAGGGCTCGACGGAGAGCATCTCGTGGACGCCACGCCGGACGATCTCGTGGTCATCGAGCAGAAAAACCCTGATTTTTCCGTCTTCGCGCACGAGGTCAGTCTCACATGGAACTCTTCCCGTGACCTGGGTGCGCGGGATAACGTGCGGTTGCTCCGGACAGCCGCAAGGCTGTGACCAGCACGCTTTCACATCACCTCGATTTACTTGGAAATCCAAGCAAAATCGCAGGTCAAACGGGGTTTCACAGAAATGTGGGGCACTGGGTAACGTGATGGTTGCAGGGCGCTCGCCGGGGCACCTGTCACGCCTGTTCCCGGCCGAGTGGCACCCACCCCGTGCCCGGTGGTCGAAACAGGTGAGCCGCACTGGCCTACCGGCAACCCCGGGGGCCGGAACGACGGAGGAGCACACGTGACCGTGGAGAGCAGTGCCGCGCGCAAGCCGCGACGCAGCGCCGCAGGCAAAGCCGGCACCACCGGCAGCAAGACCGGCACCACCGGCGACACGACCGGAGCCACCGGCACCAAGCGCACCACCCGCACCGCCCGCAGCACCGCGAAGAAGAGCGCCGACACCCAGCTCGTGCAGCTCCTGACGCCGGAGGGCAAGCGGGTCAAGAACGCCGAGTACGACGCCTACGTCGCCGGCATCACCCCCGAAGAGCTGCGCGGCCTGTACCGCGACATGGTGCTCACCCGCCGCTTCGACGCCGAGGCCACCGCCCTGCAGCGCCAGGGCGAGCTGGGCCTGTGGGCGTCGCTGCTGGGTCAGGAGGCCGCCCAGATCGGCTCCGGCCGGGCCACCCGCGAGGACGACTACGTCTTCCCGACCTACCGCGAGCACGGCGTCGCCTGGTGCCGCGGCGTCGACCCCACCAACCTGCTCGGCATGTTCCGCGGCGTGAACAACGGCGGCTGGGACCCGAACGGCAACAACTTCCACCTGTACACGATCGTCATCGGCTCCCAGACGCTGCACGCCACCGGCTACGCGATGGGCGTGGCCAAGGACGGCGCGGACTCGGCGGTCATCGCCTACTTCGGCGACGGCGCCTCCAGCCAGGGAGACGTCGCCGAGTCGTTCACCTTCGGCGCGGTCTACAACGCCCCCGTGGTGTTCTTCTGCCAGAACAACCAGTGGGCGATCTCCGAGCCGACCGAGAAGCAGACCCGTGTGCCGCTGTACCAGCGCGCCCAGGGCTACGGCTTCCCCGGCGTACGGGTCGACGGCAACGACGTGCTGGCCTGCCTCGCGGTCACCAAGTGGGCCCTGGAGCGCGCCCGCAACGGCGAGGGCCCCACCCTGGTGGAGGCCTTCACCTACCGCATGGGCGCCCACACCACCTCCGACGACCCCACCCGCTACCGGGGCGACGAGGAGCGGCTGGCCTGGGAGGCGAAGGACCCGATCCTGCGCCTTCGCCGGTACCTGGAGGCCTCGAACCACACGGACGAGGGATTCTTCTCGGAACTCGAGGCCGAGTCCGAGGCGTTGGGCAAGCGAGTGCGCGAAGCGGTCCGCGCCATGCCCGACCCGGACCACTTCGCCATCTTCGAGAACGTGTACGCGGACGGGCACGCGCTCGTCGACGAGGAGCGCGCCCAGTTCGCCGCCTACCAGGCGTCGTTCGCCGATGAAGGGGGTCACTGAGATGGCCGAGAAGATGGCGATGGCCAAGGCCATCAACGAGTCGCTGCGCCGTGCCCTGGACACCGACCCCAAGGTCCTCGTCATGGGCGAGGACGTCGGCAAGCTCGGCGGCGTCTTCCGTGTGACGGACGGACTCCAGAAGGACTTCGGCGAGAGCCGGGTCATCGACACCCCGCTCGCCGAGTCCGGCATCGTGGGCACCGCGATCGGCCTGGCCCTGCGCGGCTACCGCCCGGTGGTGGAGATCCAGTTCGACGGCTTCGTCTTCCCGGCGTACGACCAGATCGTCACCCAGCTCGCCAAGATGCACGCCCGCTCGCTGGGCAAGGTGAAGATGCCGGTCGTGGTCCGCATCCCCTACGGCGGCGGCATCGGCGCGGTCGAGCACCACTCCGAGTCCCCCGAGGCGCTGTTCGCGCACGTGGCCGGCCTGAAGATCGTCAGCCCCTCCAACGCCTCCGACGCGTACTGGATGATGCAGCAGGCCATCCAGAGCGACGACCCGGTGATCTACTTCGAGCCCAAGCGGCGCTACTGGGACAAGGGCGAGGTCGACTTCGAGGCCATCCCCGCCCCGCTGCACAAGGCGCAGGTCGTCCGCGAGGGCACCGACCTCACCCTGGCCGCCTACGGCCCGATGGTGAAGCTCTGCCAGGAGGTCGCCGCCGCGGCGGCCGAGGAGGGCAAGTCCCTGGAGGTCCTCGACCTGCGCTCGGTCAGCCCCCTCGACTTCGACGCCGTCCAGGCCTCGGTGGAGAAGACCCGCCGCCTGGTCGTGGTCCACGAGGCGCCGGTGTTCTTCGGCTCCGGCGCGGAGATCGCCGCGCGGATCACCGAGCGCTGCTTCTACCACCTGGAGGCACCGGTGCTCCGGGTCGGCGGCTATCACGCCCCGTACCCGCCGGCGCGTCTGGAGGAGGAGTACCTGCCGGACCTGGACCGCGTGCTCGACGCCGTCGACCGCTCGCTGGCGTACTGAGGAGAGGGTCGTGACGACGATGACGGAAGCGTCCGTACGCGAGTTCAAGATGCCCGACGTGGGCGAGGGACTCACCGAGGCCGAGATCCTCAAGTGGTACGTCCAGCCGGGTGACACGGTCACCGACGGCCAGGTGGTCTGCGAGGTGGAGACCGCCAAGGCGGCTGTGGAGCTCCCCATCCCCTACGACGGGGTGGTCCGCGAACTGCACTTCCCCGAGGGCACCACGGTGGACGTGGGCACGCCCATCATCGCGGTGGCGCTGGCCGGCGCCGCCGCGCCCGAGGCGCCCGCCGAGCAGCCGGCGGCGGCACCCGCGCAGCCCGTGGAGCAGCCGAAGGCGCAGCCCGCCGAGGAGCCGAAGACGCAGGGCCGCCAGCCGGTCCTCGTCGGCTACGGCGTGGCGACGTCCTCCACCAAGCGCCGCCCCCGCAAGGGCCCCCAGGTCACCGTCCCGGCGCCCGCGCAGGCGATCCAGGCGGAGCTGAACGGCCACGCCGGCGCGGTCGCCGACAAGGCCCGGCCGCTGGCCAAGCCCCCGGTGCGCAAGCTGGCCAAGGACCTGGGCGTCGACCTGGGCGCGATCGTCCCGTCCGGTCCGGACGGGGTCATCACCCGGGAGGACGTCCACGCGGCGGCCACGCCCCGGGCCGCCGCCCCGGCCGCCCCCGCCGCCCCGGCCGCCGCTCCCGCGACCCCGGCGCCCGTGACGTCGTACGACAACGCGCGCGAGACCCGCGTCCCCGTCAAGGGCGTGCGCAAGGCCACCGCGCAGGCGATGATCGGCTCGGCCTTCACGGCGCCGCACGTCACCGAGTTCGTGACGGTGGACGTGACCCGCACGATGAAGCTGGTCGAGGAGCTGAAGCAGGACAAGGACATGCAGGGGCTGCGGGTCAACCCGCTCCTGCTGATCGCCAAGGCCCTGCTGGTCGCCATCAAGCGCAACCCGGACATCAACGCGGCCTGGGACGAGGCGAACCAGGAGATCGTGCTCAAGCACTACGTCAACCTGGGCATCGCGGCGGCCACCCCGCGCGGCCTGATCGTCCCGAACATCAAGGACGCCCACGACAAGACCCTCCCGCAGCTCGCGGAGGCGCTGGGCGAACTGGTGTCGACGGCCCGCGAGGGCAAGACCTCCCCCGCGGCGATGCAGGGCGGCACGGTGACCATCACCAACGTCGGCGTCTTCGGCGTCGACACGGGCACCCCGATCCTGAACCCGGGCGAGTCGGCGATCCTCGCGGTCGGCGCGATCAAGCTCCAGCCGTGGGTCCACAAGGGCAAGGTGAAGCCGCGCCAGGTCACCACCCTGGCCCTGAGCTTCGATCACCGCCTGGTCGACGGCGAACTGGGCTCCAAGGTGCTCGCGGACGTCGCGGCGGTCCTGGAACAGCCGAAGCGGCTCATCACCTGGGCGTGAGGCACTCCGGCAGGTAGCCTCTGAGGTCTGAAGGGGGCGGTCGCAACTTCGGCTCGCGACCGCCCCCTCTCCTACCTCCCCCGGTCCGCCGCGGGCGTCCCCCCGAACCCGCCGCCGGACCCGGTGCGTCCGACGGCCGGCGCGTCGAGCCGGTCCGCGAGGCACTCCATCGCCCGGACCATGGCCTGCTGCACGGCGAGTGCGGCCTTCTGCGTCGCCAGCGTCTCCCGGTGGACGGCCAGGGTCTCCCGCTGGACGGCCAGCATCTCCCGGTGCAGCTCGATCGACGCGCGCTGCCCGCCGGCCCGCTCCTCGTGTGCCTGGAGACTGTGCGCCTCCAGCCGGACGACGGCTTCCGCGATCTGCTCGGGCATGGCGTACGCGATCGGCGCGCCCGGTTCGGCCGACTGCACCTCGGCCTCTCCGAGGGAGTAGGAGCCCTCCCGGTGGACGGCCTCGATCACCTCCGCGACCCACTGCTTGAAGGGGGCGGCGGTGCGCTTGGTGCAGGCCCCGACGAGGAGGATCAAACCCTGGAGATCGATCAGTTGCAGGTCCCGGCGCCACCTCCGGCCCGGGGGGATCGTGAGACCGTGAGCGCCGCTGACGCTCCCCAGCGTGTCGCGGTGTTCGTCCGGCACGTGATCGGCAAGGGCCTTGCTGGTGTTGCTGTGTCCCAGCTCCCGGCAGACGTCCACCGCCGGGAACCAGTGGACCCCGTCCGGCATGGTCAGCCGGCGGACCCGGGCCCCGGTGACCGCGTAGACCAGGTCGTTGATGTCGATCGCCGCACGGCGCGGGCCGGACTGCCGCCTACTGGGTTCGTTCATCTGAACCACCTCCGCTGCGGAACGTAGAGCGGAGGAAAAGGAATATGCCAGCGGAAAAGCTTGATCTTCATGATTGCGGGGGAAGTATCCCAATTCCGCTGTATCACTCCGCCGTTGTGTGGTTATGGCGCCGGGCGGACGCCGCGGCGACGGCCGTGGGGAGCGGATCCCGGGCCGGGCGGCCCAGAAGGTCCGCGAGGCCGGGATGCGTGCCGTCCAGGAAGCCGTGCCGGATGCCGGTCGCGATCGAGACGAGCATGGGCGGCTGGAAGGGCAGCAGCCCCGGCGTCTCCTCCAGCAGCCGGCGCCGGTACTCACCGAGGCCGACGGTCCGGTGCCGCACCCCCAGCTCCCCGGCCACCCGCGCCGCCGTCAGGGGCGTACCGACGAGTTCGTGGGTGCGCCCGCGGTGCCGCGCCGGATCCGCCGCGACGATCGCCGCGGCCTCGGCGAGGTCGGCCCGGGTGACGGCGGCCAGGGCGCCGTCGCCGAACGCGGACTCCACGCCGTCGGCCGTCCACGTCAGCAGCCCGCCGAAGAGTTCGGCGTAGAGGCCGTTGCGCAGGATGGTCCACGGCACCGCGCCGGCCCGTACGAGCCGCTCGGTCGCGCGGTGGGCGAGGGCGAAACCGAGATGGTCGCCGGCCCCCGTCAGGCTCGTGTAGACGACATGGCCCACGCCGTCCCGGGCGGCGGCGTCCAGGACGGCCGCGTGCCGCCCGACGACCCGGTCGTCCTCGGCGTAGCCGGCGGACACCAGTACCAGGGTCGACACCCCGGTCAGGTCGAGGCCGGCGTGGTCGTCGAAGTCCAGCCGCCGCATGCCCTCGCCCGGCGTACGGCTGCCGCCGGTGGCGGCGGCGCCGCGGGCGCGCAGCGCGGCGAGCGTGGCCGCGCCGAGGTTTCCGTTCGCTCCGGTCACCAGGATCATGTGCGGTTCCCCCGTGGTACGTCGTGGTTCTCGTCGGTAACTACGCTCGATCCTTGATCGCCCCGGCGCCGCCCACAAGGAGGCAGTTCCATGTCACCCACGCACACCGGAGTAACCACCGCCCCCGCCGACCTCGAACCCTGCGGCTCCGAGAACCACCCCGACTGCGGAATCCGCGACGTCCTGGACCGCATCGGGGACAAGTGGTCGGTCCTCGTGATCGTCGAACTCGCGGGCGGCCCGCGCCGGTTCCGTGAGCTCCAGCGGGCCGTCGACGGCATCTCCCAGCGCATGCTCACCCTGACGGTGCGCCGGCTGGAGCGCGACGGCCTGGTGCTGCGCACCGTGTACCCGACCGTCCCGGCCCAGGTCGACTACCGCCTGACCGGGACCGGAGCCGGACTGACCCACCTGGTCAAGGCGCTGGCCGACTGGTCCCTGAGTCACCGCGCCGCCATCGCCGAGGCGCGGCACGCGTACGACCGGGACCACCCCGGGCACGACATCCGCTGACGACGCCCCCGGCGCCGGGTCCTCCCGCGGTCCGGGCCCCGCCGGCCCGGTACGGCGCGGGGGGACGGCGGCCGTCGCCACCAGTGACCACCACGCGTCGTCCGGGCGTGCCGCTCAGGCCTTCCCGCCCCTCAGCGCGTTGAGCAGGGCCGCGCCCCGCTCGGCGTCGTCCACGCTCACCGCGAAGTCGGTGCGCCGGCCCCGGGGGCGTACGACCAGACAGTCGCCGGCGCGGAGCATCACCGTCGTACCGAGGCCGCTGAGGCGGTAGCCCCAGCCGCCGACCTGCGACGGCAGCCGGTGTTCGGCGCGGGCGGATTCGATGGCGGCCAGGGGCCAGTGGCGGGCGGGCCGGCCGAGCGGGCCGAACGACACCTTCAGACCCGCCTCCGACACCGTCGCCCGGACCGAGGAGCAGACGGCTCCGGCCAGCGAGGTCACGGCGCAGACCGCGCACACCGGCCACAGCCCGGCCGGTGCCGCCAGGCCGGCGGCCAGGGCCGCCAGTGCGAGGGCCGCGATCAGCCCGGTCACCGCCGCCAGCAGTTGCAGCCAGGGGTTGGCCGCGCGGGAGAACCACACCAGGCGTTCGTCCTCGGGCAGGGCCGGCGCGGCAGCGGGCGCGGCCGGCGCGGCGGGGCCGCGGGGGGTCAGCAGCCAGGCCGCCACTGCGGCGGCCACCGCGGCGAACAGCAGCGTCACCACTCCGAGCAGCGGCTGGCGGGCCGCGTGCCAGTCCGCGTGGTCGAGGTTGGCCCGGACGACGCAGATCTGCGCGCCGACGAGTACCACGCCGGTGGGCGCCAGTGTCATCGCCCGCCAGGGGTGCGCGGCCGGCCGGGAGCGGCGTGGACGCACGGTCAGCGCGAGGGCGATCACCAGCCAGACGCCCGCCGGGAACAGGGAGGCGGCCCACAGCGGCATCGAGCCGTCGGGCACGTCACCGCCGCTCCAGTGGGTCGCCAGCCGGCCGGGGAGCCGGTCGTGCGCGGCCCAGGGCAGGCCGGCGAGTACGGCGGTGACCGCGGTGACGGTCACCACCGAGCCGACGAGCCCCCGGCGCGCTTCCCGCCCTGAGCCGCCGCCTTCGCCTTGATCGCGGGTTTTCCCCGGGTCGCCGCCGTCGCCCTGACCAACGGCTTTCCCTTGATCGCCGCCTTCGCCCTGGCTGCCGGCTTTGCCCTGACCGCCGGCTTTCCCGTCGTCCCCGTGTTTCCCGTCGTCCCCGTGCGTCATGAGATCCCCCGGATCATGTCGATGAGGTCGGTGCGGCTGTAGCCCAGCCGGGATGCCTCCGCGACCAGCTCCCGCACCCTGATCTGAAGTCCGGAGCGCCGGGCCGCCCCCTCGGTGACGGTGATCCCCCGGCCGCGGCGGAACTCCAGCAGCCCCTCGTCCCGCAGCTCGCGCAGGCCGCGCAGGACGGTGTTGACGTTGATGTCCAGGGCCGTGGAGAGGTCGCGGGCCGAGGGCAGCCGGTCACCCGCGCGGCACTCGCCCTCGGCGATGGCACGCCGGATCGCCCCCGCCACCTGCTCGTGCAGGGGACGGGTGTCGGTCTTGTCCAGTCGCAGCAGCATGGTGCTAATGACACTAGCACCATGCATGTCATCACGGGCTCCGGAGGCAACGGAAAAGGCCCGCCGCTCACCGCGACGGGCCTGTCCGGAGCTGAACCGGCGTCAGCCGAGCTTGGCGAAGCCGTAGTTGAGCAGCTTCTTCGCGTCCGCCTCGCGCTGGGCGATGGAGGAGGAGGCGAGGACGGTGCCGATGACCGTCTTGCCGTTCCGGGTCGCGGCGAAGACCAGGCAGTACTTGGCCTCCGGACCGGAGCCGGTCTTCACGCCGATGGTGCCGCTGTAGCTGCTGAGCAGGCCGTTGGTGTTCTTCCACGCGGCCATCGTGCGGGTGCCGCCCGACTTCGTCCTCGTCTTGGCGGTGTACGACTTCGTCTTGACGACCGTACGGAAGGTGGAACTCTTCATCGCACTGCTGGCGATCTTCGTCAGGTCGCGCGGCGTCGAGTAGTTGTTGCCGTTGCCGATGCCGTCGAAGGAGTCGAAGTGAGTGTTCTTCAGACCCAGGTTCTTGGCGGCGGTGTTCATCTTGCCGATGAAGCTCTTCACCCGCGCGGCCCGCGTGGAGCCGGAACCGTACTTGTCGGCGAGAGCGTAGGCGGCGTCACAGCCGGACGGCAGCATCAGGCCGTACAGCAGCTGACGCACGGTCACCTTGTCGCCGACGATGAGGTGGGCCTGGGACGCGTTGTTCTTGACGACGTAGTCGCTGTACGCCTTCTGGATGACCACGGTGGAGTCGAGGTTGAGGTTCGACTGCGCGAGCACGACCTTGGCGGTCATGATCTTGGTGGTGGAGCCGGTGGCGAGCCGGGTGTCCTTCTTCTTGTCGAACAGCGTGGAGCTGTTCGCGTTGTTCATCAGATATCCGCCCTTGGCCACGATCGAGGGCGTGGCGACGGCCTGGGCGGGCGCCGCGGTGAGGGCACCGGTGGCGAGCAGCGCGCCGGAGGTGATGGCGACGGCCGCGACTCTGCGGAGGCGGATGCCCTGGATGCCGGTAATCAAAGTGATATACCTCGAATGTCTTGAATGCCCCTGAAGTGCGGCCGAGTTGAGGTGGCAACGGGAGAGGGGCCGCATGTGTGTGACACGTAAGTAGCACAGAAGGTTGTGCAGGCGCTGCGAGAGGCGTTCGTCACGTCCGCATGATGGACGGCACTGCCATATGCGTACGTGTTGTATCTATCCTGTGGCCATGAAAACGGCCGTCGAGCAGCCCGCCCCGCAGTCCCTCAAGCCGCCACCCGCCGCCGACCGCGTGTACAGCCACGTCAAGCAGGGCGTCCTCGACCGCCGCTACGAGGGCGGCACGCTGCTGACCGAGGGCGAGCTGGCCGAGGCCGTCGGGGTCTCGCGCACCCCCGTCCGGGAGGCCCTGCTGCGACTGGAGGCCGAGGGCCTCATCCGGCTCTACCCGAAGAAGGGCGCCCTGGTCCTGCCGGTCTCCGCGCAGGAGATCGCGGACGTGGTGGAGACCCGGCTGCTGGTGGAGGAGCACGCGGCCCGCAAGGCCGTACCCGCCCCGCCGGGCCTGCTGGAGCGGCTGTCCGAGCTGCTGGCGCAGCAGAAGGCGCAGGCCGCCGCCGGTGACCTCGCCGCCGCCGCGGTCACCGACCGCTGCTTCCACGCCGAGATCGTGCGCAGCGGCGGCAACGAGATCCTCTCCCGCCTCTACGACCAGCTGCGCGACCGCCAGCTGCGGATGGGCGTCGCCGTCATGCACTCGCACCCCGACCGGATCGCCAAGACGCTCGCCGAGCACGAGGAGATCCTGGGCGCCCTGCGCGCCGGGGACGCGGAGGCGGCCGTCGCGGTCGTGCACCGGCATGTCAGCTGGTTCTCGCACCTCGCGCGAGGTGAGGTCCGATGAGCGCCGCGGAGCGCACCGCCGCCCTCCCGGGCGACCCGCCGGGCGGCCGCCGGGCCGTCGCCGTGTGGTCCATCGGCGTGGCCGTCTACTTCGTCGCCGTCATCTTCCGTACGTCGCTGGGCGTGGCCGGCCTCGACGCGGCCGACCGCTTCCACGTCAACGCCTCCGCCCTCTCGACGTTCTCCATACTCCAGTTGCTGGTCTACGCCGGCATGCAGATACCCGTCGGCCTCCTGGTCGACCGGCTCGGCACCAAGAAGGTGCTGAGCATCGGGGCCGTCCTGTTCACCGCCGGGCAGCTGGGCTTCGCCTTCTCCCCGACCTACGGCACCGCCCTCGCCTCCCGGGCACTGCTGGGCTGCGGCGACGCGATGACCTTCATCAGCGTGCTGCGGCTCGGCACCCGCTGGTTCCCCGCCCGGCGCGGGCCGCTGGTCGCGCAGCTGGCGGGGCTCGTCGGCATGGCGGGCAACCTGGTCTCCACCCTGGTCCTGTCCCGGCTGCTGCACGGCATCGGCTGGACCCCGGCGTTCGCCGGCAGCGCGCTGGCCGGCGCGGTCGTGCTGGTCCTGACCCTGCTGTTCCTGAAGGACCACCCCGAGGGACAGGAGCCGGAGCCCTTCCCGCACCAGGGCGCGGCCTACGTCCGCCGGCAGATCGCGGCGTCCTGGCGGGAGCCGGGCACCCGCCTGGGGCTGTGGGTGCACTTCACCACCCAGTTCCCGGCGATGGTGTTCCTGCTGCTGTGGGGCCTGCCGTTCCTGGTCGAGGCGCAGGGCCTCAGCCGCGCCACGGCCGGTGAACTGCTCACCCTCGTCGTCCTGTCCAACATGGTGATCGGCCTGGTCTACGGCCAGATCGTCGCCCGGCACCACGCGGCGCGGCTGCCGCTGGCACTGGGTACGGTAGGCGCGACGGCGCTGATGTGGGCGGTGACGCTCGCGTACCCCGGGGAGCACGCGCCGATGTGGCTGCTGCTGGTGCTGTGCGCGGTGCTCGGCGCGTGCGGGCCCGCGTCGATGCTGGGCTTCGACTTCGCGCGGCCGGCCAACCCGCCCGAGCGACAGGGAACCGCGTCCGGCATCACCAACATGGGTGGATTCATCGCCTCCATGACGACGCTGTTCGCGATCGGCGTGCTGCTGGACGCGACCGGAGACGACTACACCGTGGCGTTCTCGGCGGTGTTCGTCCTCCAGGCGCTCGGCGTCAGCCAGATCCTGCGGCTGCGGGGGCGGGCGGCACAGCGGGAGCGTGAGCGGTTGGTGGCCAGCCGGGTGGAGACGGTGCACGTGCCCGCGGCTTGAGCCGGCTGTCCCCGCCCGCCTTCTCGACGGCCGGGACCACCCTCCCCGCCCGCCTTCTCGACGGCCGGGACCACCCTCCCCGCCCGCCTTCTCGGCGGCTGGGTCCCCCCCGCCCGCCTTCTCGACGGCCGGGCCCTCCGCCGGCCTTACTGCGTCACCGCGAAGTGGCGCAGGATCGCCGCCGCCAGGTCCTGGTCGCCCTCCGTCTTCACCCGGTCCGCGACCGCCTCGGGGCCGACCCGGCCGCAGGCCAGGCGGACGTAGGTCTCCCAGTCGAGGGTGAGGGTGGCGGCGGGGCCGAGGGCGGGGGCGGTCTCCACCGTGCCGCGGCCCTGGATGTCGACGCGGACGGTGCGCAGGAACTCGACCGGACCGTGCACGTCGAACACGATCGCCGAGCTGCGCGGGGCGTTCGCGCCGTCCGCGACGACCTTGGGCAGGGCCTCCAGCAGGACGTCCCGGGTGATGTGCGCGCCCGGCGAGTCCAGGTTGCCGGGGCGGCCCAGGGCCGTGCGCAGGTCCTGTTCGTGCACCCACACGTCGAAGGCGCGGGCACGGTAGGCCTGTTCCAGCGTGATCTCCGTGCCCAGCGGGCCGCGCATCGTGGTGCCGGGGTCACGGGACTCGTTGCGCAGCTGGCGGTTGCGGCGGATGACGGTGTACTCCAGCTCGGCCGTCATCTCCGGCGAGGTGTGGTGGCGGCGGACGTCGACCTGCATCTCCATGTAGCGCTGGTGCTCGGTGGTGACGTGGAAGAGGTCGCGCGGCAGGGAGTGGATGGGGCGCGGATCCCCCAGCATCTCGCAGTCCAGGCCGATGACATGGGACACGATGTCCCGCACCGACCAGCCGGGGCAGGGGGTCCGCCGGTTCCACTCGCCCTCGACGAGCGGCTGCACCATCTCGGATATCGCTTCGATGGAGTGCGTCCAGGCGTCGGCGTAGGGCTGGAGGGTGGGATGCAGACTCACGGAACGGGACCCCTCGGCGGTCGGTACACGGGCAGGTTGTGGCGGCATTGCCAGCGGGCGGCGGCTGCACTTCGGCGGGCGTCTTGAGAGGCTAAGTTACGCTGCTGAAAGGCACCCCGGCAGTGCTTTCGTGTGACGATCGTAGGCCCGTGTGGACGGCTCGAATGCCAGGACGGTGGTAGTGTGCGCGCCTCGCTGATCCAGATCGCCGTGGACGAGGACGAACCGGTCGGCTCCCGGCGGCGGCGCGTGGCCGCGCTGGTGCGGGAGCAGAGCGGGGCCGACCTCGTCGTACTGCCCGAGCTGTGGACCACCGGCGCCTTCGCCTACGAGGAGTTCGGCCGCGAGGCCGAGCCGCTCCGAGGGCCGACGTACGAGGCGATGGCCGAGGCGGCGAGCGACGCGGGCGTGTGGCTGCACGCCGGATCGATCCCCGAAAGGGCGCCGGCCGGCAACGGCTCCGCCGCGGGGGACGGCGCCCTCTACAACACGTCTCTCGTCTTCTCCCCCTCCGGAGAGCTGGCCGCGGCCTACCGCAAGATCCACCGCTTCGGCTTCGACAAGGGCGAGGCCGTGCTGATGGGCGCGGGCCGTGACCTGGTGACCGTCCGGCTGCCCGGCACCACGCTGGGCGTGGCCACCTGCTACGACCTCCGTTTCCCCGAACTCTTCCGCGGACTGGTCGACGCCGGCGCCGAGACGCTGGTGATCCCGGCGGGCTGGCCCGAGCGGCGACGCGCGCACTGGACGCTGCTGGCCCGGGCACGGGCGGTGGAGAACCAGGCGTTCGTGCTCGCCTGCGGAACGGCCGGTACGCACGCCGGAGTTCCCCAGGCCGGTCACTCGGTCGTGGTGGATCCGTGGGGCGAGGTGCTGGCGGAGGCGGGTCCCGGCGAGGAGATCCTCACGGTCGACCTCGACCCGGCGAAGGTGGCCGCGACCCGCGAGCAGTTCCCGGCGCTCAAGGACCGCGTCCTGGGTCTCGAACCGCCCCGGCTCCCGGGCTAGGTCCTGTCCGACGATTCCCGTCTGCCGCGCGACGCCGTGCACGGCCCCAGCCCCGACAGCCCGCCCCACGCCGTCAGTCCTCCTCGCCCTCCTTCTCGGCGAGGTGGATCACACACACCGCCACCGCGATCAGCAGCGCCGGATCGGCGTCCTCCCGTACGACGTCCACGCCGTACGTGTCCCGGACGGTCAGCCGGCGGCGGGAGATCACCGCGAGGAGTTCGCCGTCGTACTCCACGGCGAACTCCCGGTCGAAGATCTTGCCGCTGACGTCCAGTTCGGTGCCGTCCACCAGCGAGACCCGGTAGTGGTTGCGCAGCAGGGAGAGCCGCTTGCGCCTGATCCTGGCCAGGGCCTCGCCGTCCCGCTCGATCACCATCGTGTCGCGCAGGGCGAGCATCTTCTGGTGAATGTCGATCAGAACCCGGCCCTGGGCGTCCTTCAGCTCGAAGGTGTCCCGCAGACGCATCGCCTTGCCGTCGACGAGGAACACCTTCCGCCCGTGCTCGTCCTCGATCCACCAGTCGTCACCGATGCCGAGGATCCGGTCGCGTACGAGAAATCTCATACCGGTCAGGCTTCCCCGGCCCCGGCCGAACGTCACGGACCCGGGGGCGGACGGGTGCGTCTTCCGGCCGCCGGAGCCGCTCTCATCGCGGCCGGGACCGCCCGGCGACCGGGGCGCCGGCGCCCGCCGCCCCGTCCGCGGGCAGCGCTCCGAACCGCCTGCGGTACGCCGACGGGCTCAGCCCCGTCTCCCGCCGCAGCCGGGCCCGCAGATTGGCCGCCGTGCCCAGGCCGCTGCGCGCCGCCACGACGTCCAGCCGCTCCTCGCCCCGTTCGATCAGCCGGCACGCCAGCGCCACGCGCTCCCCGGTGAGCCAGGCCAGCGGGGTCGTCCCCAGCTGGCCGCGGAAGCGGCGGTGCAGGGTGGCGGGGGAGACGGCCGCGCGGGCGGCGAGGTCCGCCACGGTCAGCGGCTCGTCCAGCCGTTCCTGCGCCCAGGCCAGCAGCGGCCCGAGGGACTCGTCGGGCACCGCGGGCACCGGCCGCTCCACGAACTGCCGCTGCCCGCCGTCCCGGTGCGCGGCGAAGACCAGCCGCCGGGAGACGTGGTTGGCGATCTCCACACCGTGGTCCCGGCGTACGAGATGCAGGCCCAGGTCGAGCGCGGAGGCGCTGCCGGAGGCGGTGAGGATGTCGCCGTCGTCCACGAAGAGCACGTCCGCCTCCAGGCGAACCCGCGGGAAACGGGCCCGGAACGCCTCCGCCCACATCCAGTGGCAGGCCGCCCGGCGCCCGTCCAGCAGCCCGGCCTCCGCGAGGGTGAACGCGCCCGAGCAGAAGCCGACGAGCCGGGCGCCCCGCGCGTGTGCCCGCCGGACCACCTCCAGGACGCGTTCCGAGCGGGGCACCTCGGTGTCGGGCCGGTTCGGCACGATCAGCGTGTCGGCCGACTCCGCGGCCTCCAGCCCGGCCACCCCGGTGAGCGTGAAGAAACCGTCCCGCATCCGCGTCCGGGGCCCGGCCGCGCACAGCCGGAAGTCGTACAGCTCCCGTCCCAGCTCGGGCCGCGGGAGCCCGAAGATCTCGATGGCGCAGCTCATCTCGAAGGGATTGGAGTTGTCGTCGACCACCAGCACGACACGGTGAGAGGATCGTTGCGGCATATGCGATTTCTAGCACTCGTCCGGCGGCCCGGCCACGCGCAGGATGCAGCTATGGAACCGATCTCCCTGGACGACGCCCTGGCCTCCTTCACCGAGCGGTGGAGCCCCCGCATCGTCACCGCCGTCAACGACTACGACGTGCGCGTGGCCAAGGTGGAGGGCGAGCACCTCTGGCACGCGCACGAGCACACCGACGAGTTCTTCCTGGTTCTCGCCGGCGAACTGCACATCGGTCTGCGCGAGCCGGCCGGCGAGCGCACGGTGGTCCTGCCCCGGGGAGCGGTGTTCACCGTCCCGCGCGGCATCGAGCACAAGCCGTACGCGCCCGTGCCGACCGAGATCCTGCTGTTCGAGCCCACCGGGACCCTGACCGTCGGCGACCGGCACGAGGACGTCCCCGGGCACGTGGACGCGACGACGGGCCACGCGCTCTCCTGACCGGCCACCGGAATCCAGCCGGACTCCAGGTGTGCGCCGGGTGAACTTCGCTGTTCGCCGGGCGGGCCGGCCAACCAACGGTCCGGTCCCCGAGTCGAACGGTGCGGAAGTCAGCGGAACATTCCGCCCGTTCCTCTCGGAGGTCCACCATGTCCCTTCGCCCCGACCGCCGCCGGCCCGTGCGCGCCCTCGCCCTGGCCGTCGGCGCGGCCGCCCTGGCCGCGCCCTTCGCCCTGGCCGGCAGCGCCTCCGCGGCCGGCACGCCGGCCACCGCCGAGGTCAACCGGTACGACTGGCAGCTCACCTACCGGGCCGCCGCAGGCCAGGCCAACAAGGCCGTCGTCACCGCGACGCTCACCGCGGACCGCACGGGCATCACGTACGTGATCGACGACGTCGTCACGATCACGGCGGGCCACGACTGCGCCTACCCCGTCGCCACGGACCACACCAAGGTCTCCTGCACGGTCACCAGCGTGGACAGCCAGGACCCCTACGTCGCCCTGATCATGGACCTCGGCGACCGCGACGACACGGTCGCGTACCGGAACGCCACCGACCAGGTGTACTCCTACGCCGAGATATCGCTGGGCGCCGGCAACGACAGGGCGACCGACTCCGGCCGCCTCGACGGCGCGTACGTCTCGGGCGACGCGGGCAACGACACCCTCACCGTGGGCAAGCTGGGCCTGGCCTGGGGCGGCGACGGCAACGACACGGTCGACGCGAGCGGCGGCGACAACATCGTGCAGGGCGGCAAGGGTGACGACACACTGCGCGGCGGTGCCGGGGGGCAGTACCTGGCCGGCGACGACGGCAAGGACACGCTCATCGGCGGAACCGGCGCCGACAGCCTGTACGGCGGCAAGGGCGACGACCTCCTGTACGGCAACAGCGGCAACGACAGGCTCTACGGCAACAGCGGCAACGACAGGCTGTACGGCGGCCCCGGCCGCGACACCCTCTCCGGCGGCCCCGGCCGGAACGTGATCCACCAGGACTGACGGCCGGGCCTTCCGCGCCGTCGAACGGGTCCGCCGGCAGGCTCCGCTGTCCACGGGCCCGGGTGCCGGCCCCGGTCGTCCACGGGTCCGGGTGCCGGCCCCGGTCGTCCACGGGTCCGGGTGCCGGCCGCGGCCGTCCACGGGTCCGGGTGCCGGCCGCGGCCGTCCACGGGTCCGGGTGCCGGCCCCGGCCGTCCACGGGCCCGAACTCGCCGCCAGCACCGGGTGGCACCCTTGGAGCCATGACCGACTCCGCACCCCGACGCGCCCGAGTACGCACTCCCGAGCTGGTCGGCAAGGGCGGCTGGATCAACACCGGCGGCAAGGATCTGAGGCTCGCCGACCTCCGGGGCCGCGTGGTGATCCTGGATTTCTGGACCTTCTGCTGCATCAACTGCCTGCACGTCCTGGACGAGCTGCGCGAGCTGGAGGAGAAGCACCGGGACACGCTCGTGGTGGTCGGGGTGCACTCGCCGAAGTTCGCGCACGAGGCCGTACACGAGGCGGTCGTGGACGCCGTGGAGCGGTACGGCGTGGCGCACCCGGTGCTGGACGACCCCGAGCTGGCCACCTGGAAGCAGTACGCGGTGCGTGCCTGGCCGACCCTCGTGGTGGTCGACCCCGAGGGGTACGTCGTCGCACAGCACGCGGGCGAGGGGCATGTGCACGCCATCGAGCGGCTGGTGTCGGAGCTGGAGGCCGAGCACGCGGCGAAGGGCACCCTGCGCCGCGGTGACGGCCCCTACGTGCCGCCGGAGCCGGAGCCGACGATCCTGCGGTTCCCCGGCAAGGCGCTGCTTCTGCCGTCGGGGAACCTGCTGGTCAGCGACACCACCCGGCACCAGCTGGTGGAGCTGGAGGAGGACGGGGAGACGGTCGTGCGGCGCATCGGCTCCGGTGGCCGCGGGTTCGCCGACGGCGGCCACCGGGAGGCGTCCTTCAACGAGCCGCAGGGCCTCGCGCTCCTCGACGACGGTTCGGTGGTGGTCGCCGACACCGTCAACCACGCCCTGCGCCGCCTGGACCCGGCGACCGGCGAGGTGACCACCCTGGCCGGCACCGGCAGGCAGTGGTGGCAGGGCTCGGCGACCTCCGGCCCGGCCCGTGAGGTGGACCTCTCCTCACCCTGGGACGTGGCGGTCTTCGGCGGCAAGGTGTGGATCGCCATGGCCGGCGTCCACCAGCTGTGGACGTACGACCCGGCCTCCAGGACCGTCGGCGCGGCGGCGGGCACCACCAACGAGGGGCTGGTGGACGGCCCCGCCGCCGAGGCGTGGTTCGCGCAGCCCTCCGGCCTCGCCGCCACCGCGGACCGGCTCTGGCTCGCCGACTCCGAGACCTCCGCCCTGCGCTGGGTGGACCCGGACGGGCACGTCCGCACGGCCGTCGGCACGGGCCTGTTCGACTTCGGTCACCGGGACGGCGCCGCCGGCCAGGCCCTCCTCCAGCATCCGCTGGGCGTCACCGCTCTGCCGGACGGCTCGGTCGCGGTCGCCGACACCTACAACCACGCCCTGCGCCGCTACGACCCCGCCACCGGCGAGGTCACCACGCTCGCCACCGATCTGCGCGAGCCCAGCGACGCCGTCCTCGTCGGCGAGGACATCGTGGTCGTGGAGTCGGCGCGGCACCGCCTGACCCGGCTGCGGCTGCCCGAGGAGGCGGTCCGCGCGGAGCCGGTCGCCCACCGCACCCGGCGTGCGGCGACCGAGGTCGCTCCCGGCGCGCTGCGCCTCGACGTGATCTTCCAGGCCCCGGCCGGTCGGAAGCTGGACACCCGCTACGGCCCCGCCACCCGGCTGCTGGTCTCCGCCACCCCGCCCGAGCTGCTGCTGAAGGGCGAGGGGACGGACACGGACCTGTCCCGCGAGCTGGAGCTGAACCCGGCCGTCACCGAGGGCGTCCTGCACGTCTCGGCGATGGCGGCCGCCTGCGACGACGACTCGTCGGAGACCGGCGGAGAGTACCCCGCCTGCCACGTCCACCAGCAGGACTGGGGCGTCCCGCTCCGCCTCACACCGGGCGGGACGGACCGGCTGCCGCTGGTGCTGGCGGGGGCGGACGAGCGGGACAGCCTGCGTCAGACGCCGTAGCCGTCGGTGTAGCCGTCGCCGCGGTGGTGGTGGTGCGGTTCCTCCTCGACGACCGGGGTCGTCGGCGGTACCACCACCCGGCGGCGGCGGGCGATGCCGCTGAACGTCGCCACCCCGATCAGACCCACGGCCATCAGGATCAGGCCGACGACCGTGAGGTTGACGCCCTGCATGTGCCAGTCGGTCGCGAACGTCAGGATGGCCCCCACGGCGATGAGAATGATGCACCCGCCGAGCCCCATGAGACCTCGCCTCCCCTTCCGGTTCCGGAATCTCCGGTGCCGTCCGGGTACCCGGCGACGTCCCGACTAGCCCTCCAGGAACGCCGTCAGGGCATTCGCCAGCAGGAACGGGTCGTCGGCGCCGCACAGTTCGCGGACGCTGTGCATGGAGAGGATCGCGACGCCGATGTCGACCGTGCGGATGCCGTGCCGGGCCGCGGTGATCGGGCCGATGGTGGTGCCGCACGGCATGGAGTTGTTGGAGACGAAGGTCTGGAAGGGGACGTTCGCCTTCTCGCAGGCCGCGGCGAACACCGCGCGGCCCGAACCGTCCGTGGCGTAACGGTTGTTGACGTTCACCTTGAGGATCGGACCGCCGTTGACCCGCGGGTGGTGCGTGGGGTCGTGCCGCTCGGCGTAGTTGGGGTGCACGGCGTGGCCGGTGTCGGAGGACAGACAGACCGTGCCCGCGAAGGCGCGCGCCCGGTCCTCGACCGATCCGCCGCGTACGAACACCGAGCGCTCCAGGACGGATCCGAGGAGCGGGCCGTCCGCTCCGGTGTCCGACTGGGAGCCGTTCTCCTCGTGGTCGAAGGCGGCGAGCACCGGGATGCGGGTGAGGGGGGTGCCGGAGGTCGCGGCGGCGACGAGCGCGGCGGTGCCGGCGTGCACGGAGAGCAGGTTGTCCATGCGGGGGCCGGCGACCAGCTCCCGGTCGCGGCCCAGGTAGGCCGGCGCCTCCACCGGGTGCGTCATCAGGTCCCAGCCGGTCACGGAGTCCGGGGCCAGCCCGGCCTCCTGGGCCAGGAAGGAGATGAGGTCGCCGTCCAGCACGTCGCCGCCGAGGCCCCACACCGGCTGGAGATGGCGCTGCTTGTCGAGCTTGAGCCCCTCGGCGCTGACGGACCGGTCCAGGTGGATGGCGAGCTGCGGCACGCGCAGCAGCGGCCGGTCCACGTTGACCAGGACGGAGGAGCCGTCGCGCAGGGTGAGCCGGCCGGCCAGGCCCAGGTCGCGGTCCAGCCAGGAGTTGAGCAGCGGGCCGCCGTAGATCTCCACGGCGACCTGGCGCCAGCCGTGCGCCCCGTGGTCCGGGCGCGGCTTGACCCGGAGGTTCGGGGAGTCGGTGTGCGCGCCGATGATGTGGAACGGAGTGTGGGGTTCGGCGCCCTCGGGCACGTACCAGGCCACGATCGCCCCGCCGCGCAGCACGTACTTGCCGCCGCTGGTGCCGTCCCAGGCGTCCGTCTCGGCGACCTGCCGGAAGCCTGCCTTCTCCAGCCGCTCGGCGGTGTTCGCCACGGCGTGGTACGGCGACGGGCTCGCCGCCAGGAAGGACATCAGGTCGTCGGTGTGGCCGCGGTCGAAGCGGGAAGCTGCGCTCATGGATTCACCTTAACGACGTGCACGGGCCCGCTCCCGGAAAGAGAGCGGGCCCGTGCGAGGAATCGACGGGGACGTCCGGAACGTCCAGGGCGGGTCGCCTAGAACGCGGCCTCGTCCAGCTCCATCAGGTCCAGCTCGACGTTGCCGGCGATCTTGCGGGCCAGGGTGACGCCGGGCAGGACGTTCGCCGCGAAGAACTTCGCCGCGGCGATCTTGCCGGTGTAGAACGCCTTGTCCTTGGCGGAGGCGGTGGCCAGCTTCTCGGCGGCGATGGCGGCGCCCTTGAGGAGCAGGTAGCCGACGACGACGTCACCGGAGGCCAGCAGCAGGCGGCTGGTGTTCAGGCCGACCTTGTAGATGTTCTTGGTGTCCTGCTCGGTGGCGGCGAGGTCGGTCAGCATCAGGCCGACGATCGCCTCCAGCTCCACGGCGGCCTTGGCGAGGTGCTCGCGGGCGCCGGCCAGGTCCTCGCCGCCGGTGCCGAGGGCCAGGAACTTCTTGATGTCCTCGGCGAGGGAGTTCAGCGCGGCGCCCTGGTTGCGGACGATCTTCCGGAAGAAGAAGTCCTGGCCCTGGATCGCGGTGGTGCCCTCGTACAGGGTGTCGATCTTGGAGTCCCGGATGTACTGCTCGATCGGGTACTCCTGGAGGAAGCCGGAGCCGCCGAAGGTCTGGAGCGACTGGGCGAGCTGCTCGTAGCCCTTCTCGGAGCCGTAGCCCTTGACGATCGGCAGCAGCAGGTCGTTCAGCGCGTGCTCGGCGGAGGCGTCCTCGCCGGTCGCCTCCTTGACCTGGATCGCGTCCTGGACCGAGGCGGTGTAGAGCACGAGGGCGCGCATGCCCTCCGCGTACGCCTTCTGCGTGATCAGCGAGCGGCGCACGTCGGGGTGGTGCGTGATGGTGACCTTGGGCGCGGTCTTGTCCAGGAAGTTGGCCAGGTCCGGGCCCTGGACGCGCTCCTTGGCGTACTCCAGCGCGTTGAGGTAGCCGGTGGACAGCGTGGAGATCGCCTTCGTGCCGACCATCATGCGGGCGAACTCGATGATGCGGAACATCTGGCGGATGCCCTCGTGCTTGTCGCCGATCAGCCAGCCCTTGGCGGGGTGCCTGTCGCCGAAGGTCATCTCGCACGTGTTGGAGGCCTTCAGGCCCATCTTGTGCTCGACGTTGGTGGCGTAGACGCCGTTGCGCTCGCCCAGCTCGCCGGTCTCGAAGTCGAACTCGTACTTCGGGACGAGGAAGAGGGACAGGCCCTTGGTGCCGGGGCCGGCGCCCTCGGGACGCGCGAGCACGTAGTGGAGGATGTTCTCCGACATGTCGTGCTCACCCGAGGTGATGAAGCGCTTCACGCCCTCGATGTGCCAGGAGCCGTCCTCCTGCTGGACCGCCTTGGTGCGGCCGGCGCCGACGTCCGAGCCCGCGTCGGGCTCGGTGAGCACCATGGTGGAGCCCCACTGCCGCTCGGTGGCGATCTTGGCGATGTGCTTCTGGAGGTCGTTGCCCTCTTCGAAGAGGATGCCGGCGAACGCCGGGCCGGAGGAGTACATCCACACGGCCGGGTTGGCGCCCAGGATCAGCTCGGCGTAGGCCCAGATGAGGGAGCGCGGCGAGGTGGTGCCGCCGATCTCCTCGGGCAGGCCGAGCCGCCAGTACTCGGAGTCCATGAAGGCCTGGTAGCTCTTCTTGAAGGACTCGGGGACCGGCGCGGTGTTGGTCTCCGGGTCGAAGACCGGCGGGTTGCGGTCGGCGTCGGCGAAGGACTCGGCCAGCTCGTTCTCGGAGAGGCGGGTCAGCTCCTCCAGGACGCTCTTGGCGGTCTCGACGTCCATCTCCTCGAACGGGCCGGTGCCGTACACCTTGTCGCGCCCCAGTACCTCGAAGAGGTTGAACTCGATGTCGCGGAGATTCGACTTGTAGTGCCCCATGGCGACGGCTCCGTAGAGAGATCGGCGAGGCACTGACTCCTCGCACCTAGTTCACGTACCAACAAGTAGCTACGATGATGCTACCCGTCGGTAATAAGAAGCAACCCCTGTCCGGCCAAGTGTGAGAAGGGTCTACTCCCGCGGGTCCCGGACGCTGCACGTGAGCAGGGTCGCGCACCTGTCCGGCCGTTCGGCGAAGGGAAGGTGACCACCCGGTATCTCCCCCGGCCGGACCCCCCGGACCCCCGCGCTCGGTACGCTTGCGCGCATGTACGGATACGGCCAGCCCATGGACGGCGGCGCGGCTCAGCAGCAGTACGCCCAGCCGCAGCAGCCGGGCGGTGTCGGCGGGTACGGCCAGCAGCCGCCGCTCTACCCGGAGCCGTCCCCGCCCTCGCTCGCCGACGCGGTGCGTGCGTTCACCACCGGCCAGATGGCGGCCGAGGACTTCCAGCAGATCTTCGCCACCTCGAAGGTGTACTGCCCCCGCGGCGACACCCCCGGCTTCCTCGCCCTGCACAACACCCAGCAGCCGGTGATCCCGATGTTCACCTCGCTGAAGGAGCTGCGCCGGTACGCGGGCAAGGAGTCCAAGTACTTCGTCATCACCGGCGCCGAGGTGATCGACCTGCTGCCGACCGGCTACGGCTTCGTCCTGGACATGGAGGGCGAGCACCGGATGGTGTTCGACGCCAAGGCGGTCGAGCAGATGGTGGACTTCGCGATGCGCCGGATGTACGGCGGCGGCTGATCTCCCCGTACGTGCGAGGGGCCGTTCAGGTGACCCGGAGGGAATGTCCTCCGGGTCTTCGTCGTTCTGGGTGGCAGGAAGTTCAACGCTCAACTAAAGTGGGCGTACCAAGGAGGTACCCACCATGCCTGCAGTGACCGTCGAGAACCCGTTGACGCTGCCCCGTGTGACCGCTCCCGTCGACGCCGTGGCACGCCGCGTGCTCACCGTCACGACCGCTCCGAGCGGTTTCGAGGGCGAGGGCTTCCCGGTGCGCCGGGCGTTCGCGGGGATCAACTACCGCCACCTCGACCCGTTCATCATGATGGACCAGATGGGCGAGGTGGAGTACGCGCCGGGAGAGCCCAAGGGCACCCCCTGGCACCCCCACCGCGGCTTCGAGACCGTCACCTACATCATCGACGGCGTCTTCGACCACCAGGACTCGCAGGGCGGTGGCGGCACCATCACCAACGGCGACACCCAGTGGATGACGGCCGGCTCGGGCCTGCTGCACATCGAGGCCCCGCCGGAGTCCCTGGTCATGTCCGGCGGGCTCTTCCACGGCCTCCAGCTGTGGGTGAACCTCCCGGCCAAGGACAAGATGATGGCCCCCCGCTACCAGGACATCCGGGGCGGCAACGTCCAGCTGCTCACCTCCCCCGACGGCGGCGCGCTGCTGCGTGTCATCGCCGGTGAGCTGGACGGCCACCAGGGTCCCGGCATCACGCACACGCCGATCACGATGATCCACGCGACCCTGGCGCCGGGTGCCGAGATCACCCTGCCCTGGCGCGAGGACTTCAACGGCCTGGCGTACGTCATGGCGGGCCGCGGCAGCGTGGGCGCGGAGCACCGTCCGATCCACCTGGGCCAGACGGCCGTCTTCGGCGCCGGCTCCTCGCTGACCGTCCGCGCGGACGAGAAGCAGGACTCGCACACCCCGGACCTGGAGGTCGTCCTCCTCGGCGGGCAGCCGATCCGGGAGCCGATGGCCCACTACGGCCCGTTCGTGATGAACACCAAGGACGAGCTGATGCAGGCGTTCGAGGACTTCCAGAAGGGCCGGCTCGGCACGGTCCCGGCGGTGCACGGCATGACGGAGAGCGGCCCGCAGAGCTGACCCCTCCTCCCCGCCGCCGGCCGCCCGGCCCGTCCCGACGGGCCGGGCGGGCGTGCCGTCGCGCACGGGAGCCGGTTTTGGACGGAGGGCGGGCACTCACCCGCCCGGCCCCCCGCCGCAGGACGGCCGGCGGAGTTCGTGATCCGCTGGGCTCGTGCGTCTGCTGCCCGATTCCGTCCGCCGCCTCGCCGCCTGGTGCGTGGTGCTGCTGCTGGTCGCCGGGGTGGGCTGGGTCGGGGTGCGGCTGTGCGCGGAACTGCGGACGGCCGTCACACCGGTGCTGCTCGCCCTGCTCGGCACCGCGCTGCTGGGGCCGCTGTACCGGCGGCTGGTGGGGGCGGGGGTGCAGCCGTCGGTGGCGGCCGGGCTCACCTGTGTGGCCGTCGTGGCCGTCGTCGGCGGCGCCGTGTACATCGTCGTCGCCGCGCTCGTCGACAACGGCGGGCAGATCGTCGACTCGCTGCGGCACGCCGCCAAGGGCGTGGCACGGCACTTCGGGGCCGCCGGGACCAGCCTGGACGACCTCGCCGCCAACGCGCGCGAGCTGCTGGGGAAGTTCGGCGGGACGGCCGCGTCCAACGTCATCAGCGGCGTCAGCGTCGTCGCCGAGAGCATCGCCATGGCCGTGCTCGCGCTGCTGCTCGTCTTCTTCTTCCTGCGCGACTCCCACCGCGCCATGACGGCCCTGTGCTCCCTCGCGCCCGGCGGCACCGCCGACACCCTGGAGGCCATCGCCCGGCGTGCCTTCGCGGCGGTGGAGGGGTTCATGCGCGGGACCACCTTCATCGCCCTCATCGACGCCGTGTGCATCACCGTCGGCCTGCTGGTGCTGCGGGTGCCGGGCGCGGTCGGGCTCGGCGCGCTCGTCTTCGTCGGCGCGTACATCCCCTACCTCGGCGCCTTCCTCTCCGGCGCGGTGGCCGTGCTGGTCGCCTTCGCCGACCGGGGCTTCGTGATCGCGCTGTGGGCGCTCGGGGTGGTGCTCGCGGTGCAGGTGCTGGAGGGGCATGTGCTCCAGCCGGTGATCCAGAGCCGGACCGTGCAGATGCATCCGGCCGTGGTGCTGCTGGCGATCACCGCGGGCGCCTCCGTGGCGGGCATCCTCGGCATGCTTCTCGCGGTCCCGGCGACGGCGGCGGCCTTCGGTGTCGTACGGGAGCTGAGGGAGCGCTACGCCGGTGCCTCCGACGGGTCGGAGCGGTCGCCGGGCTCGTAGAGCTCGAACCAGATGCTCTTGCCCTCGCCCCGCGGGTCCACCCCCCACGCGTCCGCGAGGAGTTCGATCAGCATCAGACCGCGGCCGGAGGAGGCCAGTTCGCCGGGGCGGCGCCGGTGCGGCAGGTCGTCACCGGTGTCGAAGACCTCCACCCGCAGCCGCCGCCCGGCCCCCTCGCCGAACACCTCGGCGAGCAGCAGCGCGTCGGCGTCGGTGTGCACCAGCACGTTGGTGACCATCTCGGAGACCAGCAGCACGGCCGAGTCGACCTGGTCCGCCGACCCCCAGTCGTGCAGCAGCGCGCGCAGGTGCCGGCGGGCCTCGGCGATCCGGTCCGGCTCGGTCTGCGCCACCGACAGCAGGGTGCGCCGCGCGGTGAGCCGTACGGTGACGGCGGTGCCGCCGCAGCCGCAGCCCTCGCCCGGCCGGCACAGCAGCAGCAGCGCGATGTCGTCCTCGCGGCGGTCGGCCAGCGGGCCGGTGGTGTGGTGCGAGGACGGCCCGTGCACCGCCTGCACCAGCGCGTCGGCCAGCGACTCCAGGTCGGCCTCGCCGTCCTCCGGGTGGTTCTCCAGGATCGCGCGCAGCCTGCGCCAGCCGCTCTCCATGTCGTGCCCGCCGGTCTCGATCAGGCCGTCGGTGCACAGCATCAGCGTCTCGTCGGACTCCAGCGTGAACCGGGTCGTCGGATAGTCGGCGTCCGGGTCGATGCCCAGCGGCAGCCCGCCCGCCGTCGGCCGCAGCATCACCGTGCCGTCGGCCATCCGGATCACCGGGTCGGGGTGCCCGGCGCGGGCGATCTCCAGCCGGCCGGTCGGCGGGTCGGCCTCCACGTACAGGCAGGTCGCGAAGCGCGGGTCGGTCAGGGAGTCGTCCGCGCGGGCGTGGGTGATGCCGTGCAGGAAACGGGAGGCGCGGGAGAGGACGGCGTCCGGGCGGTGCCCCTCGGCGGCGTAGGCGCGCAGCGCGATCCGCAGCTGGCCCATGAGGCCGGCGGCGCGCACGTCGTGGCCCTGGACGTCCCCGATGACCAGCGCGAACCGGCCGGAGGGCAGCGGGATCAGGTCGTACCAGTCGCCGCCCACCTGGAGTCCGCCGCCGGTCGGGATGTAACGGGCGGCCACCTGCATCCCCGGGATCTCGGGGCCCAGCGACGGCAGCATGGAGCGTTGCAGGCCGTCCGTCAGCTCCCGCTCGGACTCGGCGGCACCGGCCCGGGTCAGCGCCTGGGCGAGCATCCGGGCGACCGTGGTGAGGACGGCGCGCTCGTCCGGGGTGAACGCCACCGGGTAGGTGAAGGCGGCCATCCAGGCGCCCATCGTGCGCCCGGCGACCGTCAGCGGCAGGAACGCCCAGGAGCGGCGGCCGAAGACCTGGGCGAGCGGCCAGGTGGCCGGGTAGCGGTCCTTGTACTCCTCCGGGGAGGACAGGTAGACGGCGCGTCCGGTGCGGACCACCTCGGTGGCCGGGTAGTCGGTGTCCAGCGGCATGTGCGAGAAGGGATTCATGTCGCCGGGCTGGTGTCCGTGCTGGCCGGTGATGGTCAGCCGGTCGCCCTCGGCCCCGAAGACCACGAGGCCGTCCGGGGAGAACCCCGGCATCGACAGGCCGCCCGCCACCCGCAGCACCTCGGCCGTGGACCGCGCCTCCGCCAGCGCCCGGCCCGCGTCCAGCAGGAACGCCTCCCGGGAGCGCCGCCAGTCCCCGGTGACCGCGCTGCGGGCGGCCGGTGTGCCGGGGGCCGGCTCGGTCACCTCCTGGAGGGTGCCGATCAGCTCGTACCCCTGGCGCTCGGGGTCGTAGGAGGGCTTCGAGCGGCTGCGGACGACCCGCAGGATGCTGCCGTCCCCGTCCATGATCCGGACGCGCACCTCGGCGAGGGTGCCCTCGGCGACCGCCAGCCGCACCACACCGGTGATCTCGTTCCAGTCGACCGGGTGCAGCCGGGCCCGGGTCTGGGCCTCGGTGAGGGTGACCGGCTCCGCGGGCAGCCCGAGCAGCCGCGCCGCCTCCGCGTCCACGGTGACCAGCCCGGCGGCCGTGTCCCAGTGCCACAGCCCGGTCGCGAGGGCGGCGAGTACCTCCCCGACGGACGGCAAAGGCTCGCCTGTGCGCATTGCCCCACTTTAGGAAGATCCGATTGATAGGTGCCACTGTAGGTGGTTCCGATGGGGGCGATGTCCCGTTTGTGGGTATCTCCGAGGTCCGCTGCCGGTGGCGCCCGCGTGGGGGTGCCTCCGAGGTCCGGCGCCGGTGGCGCCCCGCGGTAATGGTGGGGAGCCGATCTTGGCGTGCCCGGTACCCTTGATGGGTCCGGGCCCCGTGCCCGTCCCCGCCGGTCGGCAGAGCCGGCGGGAGTGAACCCCACCACGAAGGACGATGAACGACGATGCATCGGTACAGGTCCCACACCTGCGGCCAGCTCCGCGCCTCTGACGTCGGCACCGACGTCCGGCTGAGCGGCTGGCTGCACAATCGGCGCGACCTGGGCGGCATCCTCTTCATCGATCTGCGCGACCACTACGGCATCACGCAGCTGGTCGCCCGCCCCGGCACCCCCGCCTACGAGGCCCTGGACAAGATCTCCAAGGAGTCCACGGTCCGCATCGACGGCCGGGTTGTTTCACGTGGAACCGAGAACGTGAACCCCGACCTGCCCACCGGCGAGATCGAGGTCGAGGTCGCCGAGGTCGAGCTGCTCGGCGCGGCCGCCCCGCTGCCCTTCACGATCAACGCGGAGGACGGGGTCAACGAGGAGCGGCGCCTGGAGTACCGCTTCCTGGACCTGCGCCGCGAGCGCATGCACCGCAACATCATGCTGCGTACGGCGGTCATCTCGGCGATCCGCCACAAGATGACGGCGCTGGGCTTCAACGAGATGGCGACGCCGATCCTGTCCGCCACCTCCCCCGAGGGTGCCCGCGACTTCGTGGTCCCCTCCCGTCTGAACCCGGGCAAGTTCTACGCCCTGCCCCAGGCGCCGCAGCAGTTCAAGCAGCTGCTGATGATCTCCGGCTTCGACCGCTACTTCCAGATCGCGCCCTGCTTCCGTGACGAGGACGCCCGCGCCGACCGCTCGCCGGGCGAGTTCTACCAGCTCGACGTCGAGATGAGCTTCGTCGAGCAGGAGGACGTCTTCCAGCCGATCGAGCAGCTCATGACCGAGCTGTTCGAGGAGTTCGGCAACGGCCGGCACGTCACCTCCCCCTTCCCGCGGATCCCGTTCCGCGAGGCGATGCTCAAGTACGGCTCCGACAAGCCGGACCTGCGCGCCAAGCTGGAGCTGGTGGACATCACCGATGTCTTCGAGGGCTCGGAGTTCAAGGCGTTCGCCGGCAAGCACGTGCGCGCCCTGGCCGTTCCGTCCGTCCAGGACCAGCCGCGCAAGTTCTTCGACCAGCTCGGCGAGTTCGCGATCACGCTGGGCGCGAAGGGCCTGGCCTGGGTCCGCGTCGGCGAGGACGGCGCGCTGTCCGGCCCGATCGCGAAGTTCCTCACCGAGGAGAACGTCGCCGAGCTGACCAAGCGGCTCTCGCTGGCCCCCGGCCACGCCGTGTTCTTCGGCGCGGGCGAGTTCGACGAGGTCTCGAAGATCATGGGCGCGGTCCGCGTCGAGGCCGCCAAGCGGGCCGGCCAGTTCGAGGAGAACGTCTTCCGCTTCTGCTGGATCGTCGACTTCCCGATGTACGAGAAGGACGAGGACACCGGCGCGATCGACTTCTCGCACAACCCCTTCTCCATGCCGCAGGGCGGCCTGGAGGCGCTGGAGACCCAGGACCCGCTGGACATCCTGGGCTGGCAGTACGACATCGTCTGCAACGGCGTCGAGCTGTCCTCCGGCGCGATCCGGAACCACGAGCCGGAGATCATGCTCAAGGCGTTCGAGATCGCGGGCTACGACCGGGAGACCGTCGAGGAGAAGTTCGCCGGCATGCTGCGCGCCTTCCGCTTCGGCGCCCCGCCGCACGGCGGTATTGCGCCCGGCGTGGACCGTATCGTCATGCTCCTCGCGGACGAGCCCAACATCCGCGAGACGATCTCCTTCCCGCTCAACGGCAACGCCCAGGACCTGATGATGGGCGCGCCGACGGAGCTGGAGGAGGCGCGGCTGCGTGAGCTGCACCTGAGCATCAGGAAGCCGCAGCCGAAGTAGGCAACACCCGCCCGTGCGCGCCGATCTTGTCCTGACCCGCTCTTGACGATCGGCGCGCACAGCCGTCTCCGGGCCCGGTGACAGCTTCCGTCCCTACGGTCCCGGCCCATGACTCAAACCCCCGAACAGAGCGGCAGAGACCGCGAACCGACCCGTCGTGCGGTGCTCCTGGCCGGCGGCGCCACCGCGGTGGCCGTGGGCCTGGGCGGCGCCCTGGCCGTCGAGGCGGCCGCGGAGGACGCGACCACCACCGCGGACACCTGCTACACGCTGACCTCCGAGACTGTCGAGGGCCCGTACTACATCGACGCGGACAAGATCCGGCGGGACGTCACCGAGGACCAGGACGGCATCCCGCTGACGCTCACCCTCAAGGTGATCGACGCCGAGAGCTGCAAGCCGCTGAGGAACGCGGCGGTCGACATCTGGCACTGCAACGCGCTGGGCGTCTACTCCGGGTACGAGGCGTCGGGCAGCGGCGGCGGAGCCGGCGGAGGCGGCGGCCCCGCCCCGACCGGCACCCCCACCGGTACGCCCACGGGTACGCCCCCCACCGGCGGCCCCGGCGGCCCCGGCGGACATCAGGAGCCCACCGACGACACCCGCTATCTGCGCGGCACCTGGCGCACCGACGAGCACGGGTACGTGACGTTCCGGACGGTCTTCCCGGGCTGGTACCAGGGCCGCTGCGTGCACATCCACGTCAAGGTGCACGTCGACGGCGTCTGGACGGACGCCGGGTACGAGGGCGGCCACACCTGCCACACCGGGCAGCTGTTCTTCGACGAGAAGTCGGTGCTGCTCACGGGGGCCGTCGAGCCGTACGCCGGCAACACCACGACCCGCACCACGCTCGACGAGGACACCATCTACCCCGGCAACGGGCACGCGGGCGGCCTGCTGTACCTGAAGTACGACAGGAAGCACATCGCCCGCGGGGTCCGCGCCCGGCTCACCCTGGGCGTGACCCCGGACGAGACGCACGACGGCGGCTGACCCGGACCGGCACCCGGCCCGGCCCGGTCACCGCTCCCCGGTGTCCGGGCCGGGCTTCCCGTCCGGGCCCGGCTCCTCGTCCGGGTCGGGCTCCTCGTCCGGGTCGGGCTCCTCGTCCGGGGACGCGCCGTCCTCCAGCAGCCGCTCGGCGATGTCGTCGGACCAGTGCTGTGCCCAGGCCCGCAGGGCAGCCACCTCCGGCTCGTCCAGGCCGAGGCGGCGGAAGTCGCTGTCGGGGTAGTAGTCGGTGCCGGTCAGCCGGGACTGGAGAGTGGGCAGGTCGAACGGGTCGTGGGCGTGCCGACGGCCCAGCTCCTCCAGGCCGGGCAGGGAGAAGCGGGCCGCGGCCGCCCGCGCGTCGACGAGGTCGACGGCCGCGCCCCGGTCGTACAGCGCACGGACCTTCGTCCCGACGGCGTCCTCCAGCGAGAGCGCCGGACCGTACCCGGTGAGTTCCGGCGGCTGCCAGAACGCCTCCTTGTGCAGGGCGAGCCCGCAGGGTGTGCCGGTGGGCGGGTCGGTGACCGTCAGCTGCGCGGTGAGCGCGGTGACCGCGCCGGTCCGCACCTGCCGTCCCCGCGCTTCCAGGGCCGCGCCCACGGCGGCGGCGATGTGCTCCATGGCCTCGGCGCTCTGGGTGGCGAAGTCGAGGTCGCCGTGCGGGCGCCGGAGCAGTCCGTGCGCCTGGAGGGCATAGCCGCCGGCCAGGACCAGACCGTGCGGGCCGCCCGCCGGGACGACGTCCGCGAGGAGCCGGAGATGGGGTTCGGGGATGTCCACGATGTCCACGGGAAGATTTTTCCGGCTTCCTGTCACACCTGGGCGACGTAGGGGTTCAAAGAGGTGTCCGAAGTCCTCAGAACACTCCTCGGGAGCCTCTCATGCGCACCGCCCAGATCGTCGTCACCCTGCTCGCCGCGCTCATGGCCGGTTTCTCCGGTGCCGTGCTGCTGCTGCGGGCGCAGTGGATCGTGCAGGCACTGGTCGAGTACCGGGTGCCGCGCTCGTGGTGGACCTGGCTGGGCCTGGCCAAGGCCGCCGGTGCCGTGGGCCTGGTCGTCGGCCTGTTCGTGCCGGTGATCGGGGTGCTGGCCGGCATCGGGCTGGTGCTGTACTTCCTGGGTGCCGCGCTCACCGTGGCGCGGGCACGGGTGTACGCGCACATCCCCTTCCCGCTCGTCTACGCGGCACCGGTGGCCGGGGCACTCGTCCTCGGAGCCCTGGTCTGACCGGACCGGCCGGAGAATTCTTCCGGCGGACGGCAGCACCGCCGCCGCCCAGGGCAAGCAGGCGAAGAACAGCGTCTTCAAGGTGCCGGCCAACACCACCCTGGTGGGCGTGCCCGACAGCAACGCGGGCGGGCGGGCGGGGTGGGGCTTGGTGCGGATTCCTTCTCCCGGTGTTCCTTGGGGAAGAGCGCCGGTCGCACCGGAGCGTGGTCCGCTGTGCTCCGGTGAGCTGTGCTCCGGTGATGAGAGGGGGTGGAGTTTTCCTGGTTCACGTGACTGAGCGTGGTGGTGCGTGCGTACCGTGAGCAGTGATTCAACCGGCCCGTACGGCACGACGGAGAGGCGCGGGATGGAGCACGTGAACGGTGGCGAGCGGCGGCTCAAGGGCGAGTCGGACGAGCCGGGTTGGGAGGTCGACCCGGACGACGAGTGGGGTGTGGCAGTCGTCGCGACCGTGGGACGGCAGTTGAAACTGCGGCGCGAGACGAAGGGGATGCGGGCCGCCGACTTCGGGGTGGCCGTGGGGTACGGGGAGGACATGGTCTACAAGATCGAGGGCGGGAAGCGGATCCCCCGGCCCGAGTATCTGGACCAGGCGGACGAAGTGCTGGGCGCGGGCGGGCTGATCTCGGCGATGAAGGAGGACGTGGCGAAGGTCCGGTACCCCAAGAAGGTGCGGGACTTGGCGGAGATGGAGGCCAAGGCGGTCGAGGCCCTCTCGTACGCCAATCACAACCTGCATGGCCTGCTGCAGACCGAGGAGTTTGCATGGGCGCTGCTGAAGACGCGGCGCCCATCGCTGTCGGAAGACGAACTGGAGCGAGCAGTGGGCGCACGCATGGCCCGGAAGGGGATCTTCGAACGCTCATCGGCTCCTGAGCTCAGTTTCGTTCAGGAAGAGGTGACGCTGTCGCGCCCGGTCGGAGGCAAGATGGTGATGCGCAAGCAGCTCGAACACCTCTTGGAGCTGGCTCAGTTACGGAACGTCGAGATCCAGGTGATGCCGATGGACCGCTGGGACCACCCCGGCACCGGAGGACGGATCCAAGTGCTGAAGTTCGACGACGGAACGGCGGTCGGGCGCATGGACGACGAGTTCGGCGGTCGTCCTGTTTCGGATCCAAGGCAGCTGAGGATCCTCGAACTGCGCTATGGCATCATCCGAGCCGAGGCTCTGACCGCACGAGAGTCACTGTCCTTCATCGAGCAACTGCTGGGAGAGACATGATCCGCAAGGCCTCTACCGGAGACGCTTCCGGACTGGCGTGGTTCAAGAGCAGCTACAGCGACAGCAGCAACCCGAGTGACTGTGTCGAGGTGGCCAACACCCCAGCCACCATCCATGTGCGCGATTCCAAGAACGACCACGGCCCCCGTCTGGGCTTCGCCCCGGAGGCCTGGGCGGACTTCGTGGCGTACGCGTCGGGGAGCTGACCGCTCGGCTGGTTGCGCCCCGGGCCTGGTCGACGGCCGGGCCCGGGACGCCTGTGTGCGTGGGGTCGGTCAGCCTTCCTGGCCGCCGAAGCGCTCCTTGTACGTCTCCAGGTCCTCGTCCGTCAGCTTGGCGAACAGGACCGGCGGGACCGTGAACGGGGTGCCGACCGGGACGGAGGTCAGGGACCTGGCCTCGTCGGCGGTGACCCAGGCCGCGGTGTCGTCCGCCAGGGCGAAGGCGCCGCGCATCGCCGCCGAGGTGGCCGGGATCAGCGGCTCGGAGACCACCGCGTACAGGTGGATGAGGTTCATCGCCGTACGCAGGGTGAGGGCGGCGCCCTCCTTGTCGGTCTTGATCTCCAGCCAGGGGGCCTTCTCCTCCAGGTAGGAGTTGCCGGCCGACCACAGGGCGCGCAGGGCGGCGGCGGCCTTGCGGAACTGAAGGGCCTCCATCTGCGACTCGTACTCCGCGAGGAGCGCCGCGATCTCCTCGCCGAGCCGGGCCTCCGCCTCGCCGGGCTCGCCGCCGGCCGGGACCTCCTCGCCGAAGCGCTTCTTGCTGAAGGACAGCACGCGGTTGACGAAGTTGCCGAGGGTGTCGGCCAGATCCTTGTTCACCGTGGCGGTGAAGTGCTCCCAGGTGAAGGACGAGTCGTCCGACTCCGGGGCGTTGGCGATCAGGAAGTACCGCCAGTAGTCGGCGGGCAGGATGTCCAGCGCCTGGTCGGTGAAGACGCCGCGCTTCTGCGAGGTGGAGAACTTGCCGCCGTAGTACGTCAGCCAGTTGAACGCCTTGACGAAGTCGACCTTCTTCCACGGCTCGCGCACGCCCAGCTCGGTGGCCGGGAACATCACGGTGTGGAAGGGGACGTTGTCCTTGGCCATGAACTCGGTGTAGCGGACGGCCTCGTCGGCGTCGTACCACCACGCCTTCCAGTCGCGGTTGTCCGGGTCCTGGTCGGCCCACTCCTTCGTCGCGCCGATGTACTCGATCGGGGCGTCGAACCAGACGTAGAAGACCTTGCCCTCGGCCGCCAGCTCCGGCCAGGTGTCCGCCGGGACGGGGACGCCCCAGTCCAGGTCACGGGTGATCGCCCGGTCGTGCAGGCCCTCGGTCAGCCACTTGTGGGCGATGGAGGAGGCCAGCTGCGGCCAGTCCTTGTCGTGCCGGGCGACCCACTCGCGGACCTCGTTCTCCAGCTTGGACTGGAGGAGGAAGAGGTGCTTGGTCTCGCGGACCTCCAGGTCGGTGGAGCCGGAGATCGCCGAGCGCGGGTTGATCAGGTCGGTGGGGTCCAGGACGCGGGTGCAGTTCTCGCACTGGTCGCCGCGGGCCTTGTCGTAGCCGCAGTGGGGGCAGGTGCCCTCGACATAGCGGTCCGGGAGGAAGCGGCCGTCGGCGGGGCTGTACACCTGCCGGATGGCGCGCTCCTCGATGAAGCCGTTCTCGTTCAGCTTGCGGGCGAAGTGCTGGGTGATCTCGCGGTTCTCGGGCGAGGAGCTGCGGCCGAAGTAGTCGAACGCGAGTGCGAAGCCGTCGTAGACCGCCTTCTGCGCGTCGTGCGCCTGGGCGCAGAAGTCGGCGACCGAGAGGCCGGCCTCCTTCGCGGCCAGCTCGGCGGGGGTGCCGTGCTCGTCCGTCGCGCAGATGTACAGGACGTCGTGGCCGCGCTGGCGGAGGTACCGGGAGTACACGTCCGCCGGGAGCATGGACCCCACCATGTTGCCCAGGTGCTTGATCCCGTTGATGTACGGAAGGGCGCTGGTGATGAGGTGTCGAGCCATCGCGGGCTGCTCCCAGGTCGGGGTGTGGTACGAACCTTGAAATCGTAGCCGACGTGTGTATGCCGCCCGCTTCCCGTTTTACGGGCTGAGAAGCGGACGGCATGGGGTGGGCGGGTGCGGTGGGCTCGGTGCGGCGGGTGCCTACGGGCGCCAGTTCGCCAGGACGCCCTCGTACAGCTCCGTGTCCGTCAGCTCGCGGGGGGTGGGGCCCGCGTGGAAGAAGGACGCGTTGTCGGTCTTCAGTTTGCGGAGGTAGTCGAAGGCCTTGTTGTCGTACTCGCCGAAGGCCACGAAGGAGAAGAAGACGCCGGGGTGCGAGGCCGCCGCCGCGGTGAGGGCCTGGGTGGCGGGGGTCTTGGCGTCCGGGGCGCCGTCGGTCTGGAAGACGACGAGGGCCGGGGTGCCGGGGGCGACGTTCTTGTCGTGGTGGGCGAGTACGGCCTCCACGGCGACGTGGTAGCTGGTACGGCCCATGCGGCCGAGGCCGGCGTGCACGTCGTCGATCTTCGTCTCGTGGTCCGGGGTGAGGGTGAGGTCGGTGGTGCCGTCGACCTCCGTGGAGAAGAAGACGACGGGGACCGTGACCTCGGGGTCCAGGTGGGCGGCGAGGGCGAGGGTCTGGTCGGCGAGGGCCTGGGCGGAGCCGTCCTTGTAGTACGGGCGCATGCTCGCGGAGCGGTCCAGTACGAGGTAGAGCTTCGCTCGGGTGCCGGTGAGGCTGGTCTTGGTGAGGGTGGCTGTGGCGGCGTTGTACGCCGTGGCGAGGGCCGGGGTGAGGGACTTGACCTTGGTGAGGGCGAGGGCGGGGTGTGTGTCTTCGCCGACGGTGTTCTGCGGGCCGTCGGTCTCGTCCACGCTCGCTTCGGCTTCGGCTTCGGCTTCTGCTTCGGCTTCGGCTTCTGCTTCCGTTTCGGCTTCGGTTTCCGCTCCGCGTTCCGCTTCGGGTTCGGTTTCCGTTTCGGCTTCCGGTGCGGGGTCGGTTGCCGGCGCCTCGGCTTCGCCTTCGGCGACCGTGTTCCCACCCGCACCACCCGTGCGGGTCTCGTCGTCGAGTGCGGGTGGCCCCTGCGGGGCGTCCTCGCCGTCGGCGGCCTGCGGCTCCGTGGCCTGCGGTTCGGTGGCCTGCGGTTCGGTGGCCTGCGGTTCGGTGGCCTGCGGCTCCGTGGCCTGCGGTTCGGTGGCCTGCGGCTCCGTGATCTGCGGCTCTGCGGCCTGCGGCTCGGTGGGCTCGTCCGTCTCCGCGGGCACCGCTTCCGCTTCCGCCTCCTGGGTCACCGCTTCCGCTTCCGGCTCCGCGGTCACCGGCTCCGGCTCCGCGGTCACCGGCTCCGGTGTCGGCTCGGTCGGCGTCTGGTCAGCCTGCTCGGTCTCGGTCGGGAGCACCGCCTGAGGCTTCTCCTCAGCCGCGGCCTCGTCCTCGGGGGCCTCGGTGGGCGTCGGCTCAGCCGTCGCCACGGGCTCGGCCGGGACCGGCGCCGGGGCACTCGCCTCGGCCTCGGCCTCTGCCTTGGGCTCTTCCTCGACCTCGACCTCGGCCTCGGCTTCGGCCTCTTCCTTGGGCTCTTCCTCGGCCTCGGCCTGGACCGGTACCAGAGCCTCGGGCTTCTCCTCCGCCTTGGCCTCCGCTTCCGCCGGGGCCTCCGCCTTGGGCTCTGCTTCCGCCGGGGCCTCCGCCTCGGCCTGGACCGCTACCGGAGCCTCGGGCTTCTCCTCCGCCTCGGCCTCCTCCGCTTCAGCCGGGGCCTTTGCCTCGGCCTCCGCTTCCGCCGCCTCTGCCTTGGGCTCTTCCTCGGCCTCGGGGGTGGGGTTTGCCTCGGTCGGGGGGGTGGTCCGGGGGTCGTTCTCGGGGGGCTTGACGTTGTCGAAGGCCGCCGAGACCAGTTCGTGTTCCTCGGGGGAGGACTGGCGGGGTTCGGGGACGGTGGAGGTCGGCTCGGTGGTCGGCGGCTGCGTGGGGGTCCCGTCCGCACCCTCCACCTCGGTGGCTCGTGTTTTGCGTGAGCGGCCGAATGCGTTCCTCAGGAGAGTGAGAATGCCCATGTGCAACCCTTCGCGTGAGTTGTAGCCCGTCAATCGCTGGCCAGGACGGACACGTAAGGTTAGCGGCCCCGCTTTTCGGGACCGTGTCAGTGCGGGGATGTGATGGCCCGGGCCGCGGCCACCTCCTGGCGGAGGGGTTCCAGGACGCTGCCGGCCGGGCCGGTGAGGTCGGTGCGGACCGCGATGAGGGTCTCCGCGCTGCGTACGCCTTCCGACAGCTCGCGCAGTTGCAGGGTCACCTGGGCGATCTCCCCGCTGGACGGGGGCGCGGCCCCGTGCCGGACGCGGACGCGGGCCGCCGTCGTGGCGTCCACGATGCGTTCGACGGCGACGACCAGCGGCCACCACGCGGCGGCGCGCCGGCCGGTCGGCGGCGGTTCGGTCAGGGCCCGCTGGAATTCCGTGCGGATGACGGAGAGGTCCCGGTAGAGGCGGCGGCGCATGCGGGCCCGGACGGAGGGGTCCGCGACGGGACCGAAGGCCGCATCGACGTAGGCCGCGGTGTCCGCCACCGCGTCGGCCAGGCGGTCGCCCACGCGGGTGTGCCAGCTCTCGGGCCACAGGAGGTAACCGGCGGTCAGCGCGATCGCGCAGCCCAGCAGCGAGTCGTTGAGCCGGGGGAGCAGCAGGGCCGTGCCCTGGTGGTTGAGGATGTCGGAGAGGAGCAGGATCACCGGGGTGATGGCCGCCGTCTGGAAGCCGTAGCCCCGGGGCGTGAGCGCCGGGATGAGGGGTGCCAGCAGGAAGAGCACGGGGACGTGCCACCAGCCCAGGGGGACCTCGGCCAGGACCACCGCCGCCACCACCAGGCCGGCCACCGTGCCGAGGGCGCGCAGCAGAGCACGGGAGAAGACCGAGCCGAAGTCGGGCTTGAGGACGAAGGTGATGGTCAGGGCGACCCAGTAGGAGCGGGGGACGGGGACGAGGGAGACCAGGGCCTGGGCGATGCCGATGCAGACGGCCAGGCGTACGCCGTAGCGCCAGGAGTTGGCGGACAGTACGACGTTGCGGGCCGCGCGGGCCGTGCGGATGCCGAGCGCGGCGGGCCGGCCGAGGCGGTCGTCGATGCCCCGGGGGTCCACGTCGGGCGCGGTGACGACCTCGGCCGTGTGGCGCAGCGCGTGGTCCACCGCCCGGCCGGTCTCCGTGGTGGGCACGGGGAGGCGCAGGGGCGGGAGGGGGGTGTCGTCCGATTCCACGGCCCGGGCCAGGCGGCGGAGTGCCTCGGGGATCTCCGGCGGGAGCGGGCGGGCCGCCAGGTGGGCCGCGGGGGCCGCTTCGATCACCGGGGTGATCGCGTTCAACTGGGCGACCATCCGGGTGAGTTCGGGGCTGCGGCCGTGGTGGAGGGCGCGCCGGGCCAGGATCAGGTCGTACGACTGGTTGAGGGACTGGGTGACCGTGCGGCGGGCCGCCTCGTACTCCTCGGTGCGGTCCGTGCCGGCGCAGGTGAGGAGATCGGCGACCGTGCGGTAGGTGGCGGCGACCGCCGCTCGTTCGGGGACGCCGGCGCGCAGCGGCCAGGCCAGCAGGGCCAGGAGGAGGACCAGCAGGCCGCCGCCGGTCATCAGGGCGGGGGCCAGCCACCAGGGGGACGGGAGGGGGAGGCCCGCGCCCACCACGCAGTTGAGGAGCAGCAGGAGACCGGAGACGGAGGCGACCGCGCCGATCGTCGAGATCATCCCGGAGATCAGCGCGACGCCGGTGACGGCGGCCACCGCGTACCAGCCGTGGCCGTACACCAGGGTGCCCAGGGTCACGCCGATCGCGCCGAAGAGCTGGGGGACGGCGATGTTGAGGATGCGCATCCGGTAGGCGTCGGCGGTGTCGCCGATGACGCCGGAGAGGGCGCCCATGGAGGCGAGGGCGCCGTAGGCGGGGCGGTCGGCGGCGAGGCCGATCGCCAGGGGGAGGGCCATGGCGAGGGCGGCGCGGGCCATGGCGGCCCAGTTGAGGGGGGCCTGTTCGGATTTGAGGTTCCGGACCAGCCAGTCGGGAGGGGTGAGGCCGATGGGGAACTCTCGGGGCATACGGCCATTATGGCTGGATCATGGTGGTGGGGGTGTGGTGAGCGGTGGTGAGTGGTGAGCGCCCCCCGCCGCCGGGGCGCGACGGTGAGCCTGCGGTCACCCGTCGAGCCGTGCCAGGAATGCGCCGAGGGCCCGGTTGAACTCCTCGGGCCGTTCCAGGTTGGGCAGGTGGGCGGCGCCCGGGACGACGTGCAGGGCGGAGTCGGGGAGGGCCGCGTGCATCGCCTCGGCGTCGGCGACGGGGGTGTAGGTGTCGTCGGCGCCGACCAGGACGAGGGCGGGGACGGGCAGCCGGGCCAGCAGCGCGCGGTAGTCGGGGCGTTCGGCCCGGCCGCGCAGCGCCGCCGCGGCGCCCTCGGGGGAGGTGGCCGTCATCATGCGGTGCACATGGGCCTTGACCTCGGGGTCGGCGTACGGGGCGACCATCTTCTCCAGCACCTCGTCGGCGTAGCCCCGCATGCCCTCGGCGAGCAGCCGGTCGGCCATGGCGTTGCGGCCGTGCCGGCCCTCGGGGGTCTCGGCGGCGGGGAAGGTGTCGGCGAGGACGAGGCCGCGGACGCGGTCGCCTAGGCGGGCGGCGCACTCCATGACGATCTGGCCGCCCATGGAGAGGCCGGCGAGGACGAAGGTGTCCACGCCCAGGTGGTCCAGGAGGCCGGTGATGTCCTGGGCGTGGCGGGAGAGCGGGACCGTGCCGGGGGTGACGGGGGAGGCGCCGTAGCCGCGGAGGTCGGGGGCGATCACCCGGCGGGCGGCGGCGAACTCGGTGAGCTGCGGGTGCCACATCGTGCGGTCGAAGGGGTGGCCGTGGACGAGGACGAGGGGAACCCGGGAAGTGATTCCGGGGTCTTTGTCCTCGAATGCGAGGAAGGGGGGCATGGCAACGACCCTAGGGCGGCCCTCCGCTCGGTGCAATAAAATCTTTGCCCTCGGTGCAATCAACGGGTGGGACAACAGGGGGACTTGTGGACGACTACCGGCGCATCGCCGACCGGATCGCGGCCGACATCACCGGCGGGCGGCTGCTGCCCGGCCAACGGCTGCCGCCGCAGCGGGCGTTCGCGCGCCGGCACGGCATCGCCCCGTCGACGGCCGGGCGGGTGTACTCCGAACTCGTGCGCCGGGGACTGGTGGTGGGCGAGGTCGGGCGGGGGACCTTCGTGCGGGCCGGCGCGCCGGACGGGCAGCCGGGGCACGCCCTGGCCGAGCCGGCCGGCGCCCCGCCGGTGAACCTGGAGCTGAACTACCCGTCCGCCCCCGGTCAGTCGGAGCTGCTGGCCCCGGCGCTGGCGCCGCTGCTGCGGCCGGACGCGCTCGGCCAGGCGCTGCGGCCGGCCGCCGCCGCGGGCACCCCGGCGGCCCGCGCGGCCGTCGCCGCGCTGCTGGCGCGCAGCGGGCTGCGGGCCGGGCCGGACCGCGTGCTGTTCACCGGCAACGCCCGCCAGGCGATCGCCGCCTGCCTCGCCGCCCTGGTCCGCCCCGGCGGCCGGGTCGGGGTGGAGCCGCTGACGTATCCGCTGGTCAAGGAGATCGCGGTCCGCCTCGGCCTGCACCTGGTCCCGCTCGCCACGGACGCGGAGGGGGTCGTGCCGCGGGCCGTGGCCGCCGCCCACCGCGGCGCGCCGCTGTCCGCCCTCTATCTCCAGCCCGCCCTGCACAACCCGACCTCGCACACGACGAGCGCGGGGCGGCTGCGGCAGCTCGCCGACTGTGTCCACAGCCTGGGGATACCGGTGGTGGAGGACCGTATCTGGTCCTTCCTGCACCTCGGCGGCACGCCACCGCTGGCCGCGCTCGCGCCGGAGCTGGTGCACCTCGTCGACGGTCTGTCCAAGCGGGTCGCGCCCGGTCTCACCGTGGGCTTCGCCGTCGTGCCGGAGGACCGGGTCGAGGCGGTGGCGCGGGCCGTGCGGTCGGGCGGGTGGAGCGCGGGCGGGTTCGCGCTGGAGGCGGCGGTGCGCTGGCTCGGCGACGGCACCGTGGACCGGCTGGTGGCCGCCAAGCGGCAGGACGCGCGGCGGCGGCAGCGGCTGGTGGCCGAGAAGCTCGCCGGGTTCGCCGTACGGTCCGATCCGGCCGCCTATTTCGCCTGGTGGGAGCTGCCGCGGCCGTGGCGGGCCGACACCTTCACGGCCGCCGCGCGGGCGCACGGGATCGCCGTCACGCCGGGCACCGCCTTCTCCGTCGACCCGGGCCGGACCCCGGACGCGGTCAGGCTCGGGCTCGCGTCGGTGCCGGAGCCGCAGCTGGCGCGGGCGCTGGCGACCCTCGCCGCCCTCGCGCGGGACGGGGCAGGCGCAGCCGGGGGGTGAGCCAGGTGAGGAGGGCGACCGCGAGCCCGAGGCAGAGCAGCAGCCAGGCCGCCGTGCGCAGGGTGGCGGTGAGGGCGTCGTAGACCGCGGCCGCGGCGGGGTGGGACACCCCCGCGGGCAGGTCGGCCAGGGTGAGGCTGCGGCCCACGGCGAGGGCGAGGAAGAGCACGGCGCCGCCGGCGGCCGTGCCCAGGGCGGTGGCGGCGACGGCCCGGCGCCGGCGTACGGCGAGGGCGATCCCGGTGACGGCGAAGGCGACGGCCGCCACCGGCAGCCAGAAACCGGCTGCTTCGAGCACGTGGAACCCCTTTCGGAGCGCGGTCAGCCGGCCCGCCGGGAGTACGGCGACCGCGGTGTGCTCCACCGGGATGCGCGCGGCGAGCGGTACGTGGTCGTGGGTGAGCTGGCGTTTGACCTGGGCGGTGACGGGGGCCAGGTCGATGGTGACCGTGCGCTCGTCCGCGTCGCGCAGGGCGCGCAGGACCGCGTCGTGGGTGACCCGGTTGCCGGTGTCCCAGGCGAGCCGGAAGGCCTGCGTATGGGTGAAGGAGCGCACCGCGTCGTGTACGAACGGGCGGACCGAGCCGCGGAACCGGCGGACGTCGAGGTGCTGGTCCACGGCGCGCAGGAGGCCGTCGCCGACCGTGTCCACCACGGCTTCCCGCACGGCCGGGTCGGCGGCGAGCGGCGCCATCGTGGTGACGTAGCGGCCCGTGTCGGCGAGCCCGTACGCCGCCCAGGCCGCCAGTGCGCCGAAGGGCACGAGGAGGCAGGACAGGGTGAGCAGTACGGCCGACAGGACGCTCCTGGGGCGTGGGGACACGTTTCCAGGCAAGGTCCGCCGGGGCGGGCGCGCGAGCGGGAGGACTGCATTCGGGCGGCGGGGGCCCCCGCTTGGCGGAACCCGAGCTTCCGCTCTCCGGTGGAGAGTTCACCCGATCGGGTGTTTCCTGGTGCTGGGGTGAAAGTGGGGACACAGGGGAACGCGTGGGCCCCGGCCGGACGGCCGGAGCCCACGCGTGCGTCGCCGCGCCGCGGCGCTCAGCGGACCCGGCGCCCGAAGGCGTCCTCCCGCGTGTAGTAGCGGTAGAAGAACACGGCGAAGGTGGCCGCCGACACCAGCAGCGACATCAGCACCGACCGCAGCAGCGACTTGCCGCCGGTCTCGCTGTACATGAAGCCGAACGCGCAGCCGGCGAACGCGCTCCACAGCAGCGCGTGCACCTCCCGCGGCATCCGCGGGGCCAGCGCCAGCAACGCCATGCACAGGATGGCGAACACCGCCGCGCTGACCCAGCCGAGCAGCAGGTTCCAGCCGGTGATCGGGCCGCCGGAGCGGCTGTTGGCCGCGACCCAGTAGCCGTAGATCAGGCCCAGGACGACCGGCACCCCGATCCGTGCCAGCGCGTGGGTGCGGGCGTCGAAGACGTCGGGCGGACGGGGGTGCGCGTGGGCCGGTCCGCGCTCCACCTCGGGCGTGCGGCCGGGCCGGGACATCCCGCCGGGCGCGGGTGCCGCTTGAGCCATGAGAGCACTCCTTACTCCTCGCCCCCGATTGGCCCCCGCTCTCAGGGCACACCGGGGGACACGGCCTGGCAAGTCGGCCAGGCGGGTCCGGAGGGACCGGGAAGGTCCAGGAGGGGACGAGTGCCCGGATGCGTGCGGTTCTCTCCCGTGATTGGCTGACACCCATGGAGGGCTGCCGGCCGTGACGGAGATGGAGTACGGGCGGGGCAGCCCGCTGCTGCGGGTCCACGGGCGGAGCGTCGCGTGGCTGCCGCCCCTGCTGCTGCTCCTCGGCATCATCCTGCTGGACTTCAACACCGGCGAAACCTTCCGGATCATCACCTGGATCGTCCTGGTCCCGGGCATCGCCGCCGCGATCTGCGGGGTGTGGACGACGGCCGCCTACGGCGTCCTGTCGGTGGTGACGTACTTCGTCGTCGACAGCGCCTGGCCCGACCAGTACCAGGCCGGACTCGGCGACTTCCTCCTGGTCGCCCTCGGCGGCACCCTGGCCACCCTGGCCGCCGTCGTGCGCGTGCGCCAGGAACGGCAGATCCTGCACATCCGCGACATCGCCGAGACCACCCGGCGCACCGTGCTGCGCCCGCTGCCGCCCCGCTGGGCCGGACTCGAACACGCCGGGGTGTATCTGGCCGCCGATGTCGACGCCCGGGTCGGCGGCGACTTCTACGACATCCAGCCCGGCCCGAACGGCGTCCGGGTCCTCGTCGGCGACGTGCAGGGCAAGGGGCTCGGCGCGGTCGAGACCGCCGCCGCGCTGCTCGGCACCTTTCGCGAGGCGGGCTACCACGAGAAGGACCTCGGGACCGTCGCCGAACGCCTGGAGATCCGGATGCTCCGGCACCGCGCCCACCGTGCCGCGATCGGCCGGGACGACGCCGACCGCTTCGCCACCGCCGTGCTCATCGCCTTCCCGGCGGACGCCCCGGAGACGATCGAGGTCACGAACTTCGGTCACGAGCCCCCGCTCGCCGTCGGCCCGCGGGGGGTCCGGGAGCTGCCGAGCGGTGACGGGATGCCGCTCGGCCTCGGCGACCTGGCGGGCGGCCTGCCGCCCGTGCACCGGGTGCCGCTGACCGCCGACGAGACGCTGCTGCTGGTCACGGACGGGGTGACCGAGGCCCGCGACCGGACCGGCGAGTTCTATCAGCTGGCCCGCGAGGTCGACCGCGCGGTCCGCGCCGACCCCCGTCGCGTCGAGCCCCGGCGGCTGGCCCGGCGGGTCCGCGACGGCGTGCTGCGGCACAGCGGGGGACGGCTGGACGACGACCTCACGATCTTCGCGGTGCGCCGGGCGGGGAGTGTCGGAGGCGCGCCGGGCGAAGACCACGAACGGGGACGTTTGCGGTCCTGAGGCGCCGGTCGGCGGCGGCAGCGGCTACGGTGCTGGCTGGAGAGCGGATCCACGGGGTTCCCGGGCCGGAGGGTTCACGGGATTCGCAGAGTGACAGGGGGAGGCACGATGCCCGGAACCGTGCTGTTGCTCGCGGCCTCGCCGCTGGGCCGGGGGCGTCTGGTGGACGCGGCCGGGGTGCTGCCGGTGCTGGCGGCCGTCGCCCCCGCCGTGCTGTCCGGCACCGACACCGCGAACGTCGTCGAACTCGCCGACCCGCTGGAGCCGCAGGCCGTGCTGACCCGGCTGCGGGCCGCCGCGGCGGCCCCCGGGCCGCTCACCGTGTATCTCACCGGCCAGCTGCACCTGGACCGCCGTCAGCACCGGGTCCATCTGGCCCTGGCCCGCACCACGCCCTCCACCCTCCGCTACACGGCGCTCCCCTGGCACTGGATCCGGGAGGAACTGCGGCTGCGCTCGGCCGCGGACACCGCCCTCTTCCTCGACCTCCACACGGACGCCGAGACCTGGCGGCACATCACCGAACGCGGCCTGGACTGCGGCCCGCACACCACGGTGTACGGCCGCGTCGCCCCGCCCACGGGCCGCCGGGGCCTGGCCGAGCCGGCGTACATGAAGACGGTGGCCACGCTGCTGAGGAGCGGTCACCGTCCGCCCCTGGACGTCCTGCACCAGCAGACCCTGTCCCGCATCGCCCAGGAGACGGCGGGCAACCTGCTGCTGGCCGGCGTCGGCGGCCAGGTCCCGGGCTTCGCCCCGTCGGTGGGCTTCGGCCCGGCCGCGGCACCCGGGACGGAGGGCTTTCCCCCGGCCATGCCCGCCACCGTCCCGGCCCAGGGCCAAGCCCAGGCCCAGACCCAGGCCCACGCCCAGGCCCACGCCCAGACGCAGGCACCGGTGGGCACACCCGCACAGGCACCGGAACCGGCACGGACCCAGCCGCCGGCACAGAGCCGGCCGGCGGCACCGGCCCCGGCCCCCGCGCCGGACGACCACCGTCCGGCCGATCCGCACGCGGACATCAGTGCCGCCGTGCGGGGCGGGCGGCACGGCGAGGCCGACGGGATCGCCGCCCGGCTGGAGGAGGACGCCGCACGGGCGCACGGCGCCGGGTCGGAGCAGGCGCTGCACTGGACCGAGGTGCGGGCGGATCTGGCGATGTTCGCGGGGGACCCGGTGCGCAGCTGCCGGGCGTGGCTGGCGGTGGCCGAGGCGCGGCTGGCCGCGGGGCAGGCGGTGGACGCGCCCGCCGTGGAGGCGGCCGTGGACCGGGCCCACCATCAGTGGACCCGGATCAAGGACACGGCGCGGGCCCGTGAACTCGGACCCGCGCTCGCGGAGTTGCGGCTGAGGGTGCCCGGCCGCCGGCGCGGCGCGCTGGAGAACGTCCAGCGGCAGCTCCGGCAGCTCCAGGCGGCTCGGTAGCGCCTACCTGGTGAAGGTGAAGTACTTCCAGGCGCCGTGCGTCGTGGAGTTCACCGTGTCACCGGAGGAGCTGTTGACGTACGACGAGCGGACCCGGAAGCGCCAGCCGACGTCCTGGCCGTGGTCGCCGGTGATGCGGACCCGGGACACGCCGTCGGAGCCCAGCTTGAAGTACGAGGGGTCGCCCGGGTACCAGCGGCCCTGGTAGTACACCTCGAACTCGAACTTCTGCGCCCGGCCCGGGAAGTACGACATCTTCGTCGTGATCAACGGGTCCTTGGACTTGTGGAAGAAGTAGTACGTGTGGCCCCACGCCGACTTCGACTTGTAGTGGTTGCCCACCGACGTGGACACGCTCACCAGGGCGCCGACCGTGCTGGAGGCGGACGCCGACGTGTAGCGGGAGTCGCCCGCGAACTTCGCGGTGACCTTGGTGTCCCGCTTCAGGTCCAGCGTGACCGACAGGTCGCCGTGGGAGTTGACCTTTCCGGTCTTCACCTTCTTGTTCGGCTTGTCGGAGCCGAACGGGTCGGCCCAGATCTCCACCGTGCGGTTCTTGTACGTCTTGCCGAGGTGCGCGGTGAACTTGACGTCCTTGCCGTACGCGTACACCTTGCCGTTGTTGTTGACGGTCAGCGTCGGCTTGGCGCGGGAGACGTCGACGGTGTCGGCCGCCTTGGCTGCCGTGTGCGCGGTGTCGCCGTCGAACGCCACCGTGTAGGTGACCCGGCCGCCGGACGGAGGCGTGTCGGTGAAGCTGAACGCGCCGCCGGTGCCGAGCGGCTTGGTGCCGAGGGACTTGCCGTTCGGCGACTCCAGGTCCGTGCGGGTCACCTTCAGCGGGGTGCCCGCCGGCAGCGCCAGCCCGGAGGTGAGCTTGCCGGTGACCTTGAGGGACTTGGCGCGGTCCGCCTTCGTGGGGGCGTTGACCGTCAGCGTCGCCTCGTACTTGCGGGGCTCGTTGATCCGGTGCAGCTTCATGGACCCGCCCGGGTCCGTCTGCACGAAGAGCTTCGAGCCGTCCGCCGACCAGCTGATCGCGTGCGCGCCCCACGGCATCCAGTTGTGGGAGACGTTGCGGACGCTGGGCTTGCCGGGACCGTTCGGGAACACGTACGTGTCACCGATGTCGTCGGTGTCCAGGACGGTGGCCGCGACGGTGCCGTCCGGGGCGATGCCGACCGTCTCCGGCTGGTCCTTGACCGGGTACGTGCGCACCTCGGCCAGGTCGGAGAGCCGGTACTCGGTGAGGGCGCGGGTGCCGGGACCGGCGACCACGACGTTCTGGCCGTCCGGCGTGAGCGCCGCGTCCTTGTAGAAGCCGCCCTTGTCCGCGGTGACCCGGATGACCGGCGTGCCCGAGGAGATGTCGTACACGATGATCGGGCCGGAGCTGATGCCCGCGTCCAGGGCGAGCAGCGTGCCCGGGTTGTCGGGGTCGGCGTACAGCTTGGGCGGGCCGGCGAAGTCGTGCCCGGCGGCCAGGTCGAGGGTGACCGTCGGCGTCTCGGCGGTCAGGTCGACCACGCCGAGACCCGACTCCCACTGGTCGCCGTAGCCGAACCAGAGCTTGCCGTCGGCGTACGAGACGCTGGACGGGATGGTGCCCGGACCGGTCGGGTACTCGGCGGTCTGCTTCAGCGTCGCGGTGTCGATCGCGACGATCTTGTCGGCGCCGTAGAGCGCCGCGTACAGGGTGTTGCCGTCCGGGCTCAGTTCGAGGTCCCGGACCTGGGGCAGGCCGGCGATGGTGCCGGTGTAGTTGCCGTTCGCGTCGGTGACGACGATCCGGTTGTTGTACCGGTCGGCGAGGAAGATGTGCTGGTGGACACCGTCCACCACGGTGTCGCCGGCGTCCGAGAGCGGGATGGGCCGGTCGGTGTCGGCGAACGACGGCACGGCGAGGGCCGTCGAGCCCATGAGGGCCGCCAGGGCGGTGGCGGCAAGGAGAGAGCGCTTGCGCACGCTGATTCGAACCCCCCGGAACGAATATGAAGAGCGCGCGTACCCGAGCGGGCACGGCGAAGTGTGAGCCCCCTGTGCACGAGCCGTGTGTGCCTCGTGCGACGAGTGTGCGCAAAGACTAGGTCATGCCACGGACAACAACGCCGGGGCCCCCGGGCGATGTGGGGAGGGGGTGGGCCGGATTCCCTGTTCCGGGCACCCGTGCGCCATCGGTCGATTACGCTCTGCTACAGGCCGATTGCAGGGGGTGCCTCACGTCATGGTCAACATCCGCGAACTCGACCCCAGTGCCTCACCGCTGGACTACTTCGGTTCCGAGCTGCGCAGAAAACGGGAGGCGGCGGGGCTGACGCAGAAGCAGCTGGGCGCGGTCATCTTCTGCACGGGCTCCCTGATCGGCCAGATCGAGACGACGCTGAAGGTGCCGACGCGGGAGTTCGCCGAGCGGGCGGACGCGGCGCTGATGACGGACGGCTTCTTCTCACGGCTGGTGGGGTTGGTTCTGCGGAGCCAGTTGCCGGGCTGGTTCCAGCCGTATGCGGAGATGGAGGCGAAGGCGACCTACATCTCTACGTTTCAGGCGCAGGTCGTGTACGGACTGCTCCAGACCGAGAGGTACGCACGCGCTGTGCTCGGCGCGTCCAAGGGAGGGCGCCTCGACGAGCTGGTTGCTGCTCGACTGGAAAGACAGCGCCTTCTGCGGAGAGAGCGGCCGCCGTCGGTGTGGGTCGTGCTGGATGAGGCCGTGCTGTATCGGCCGATGGGTGGGCTCGAAGTGATGCGGGAACAGCTCGCTCACTTGCTGAGCTTCCACGATCAGCGGCTCGTCAACATTCAGGTGCTGCCGTATTCGGCGGGTGAACACCCATCTGTGCACGGCGCGTTCAATATTCTGCGCTTCAACGACCACCCGGACATCGTCTATACCGAGGACTTCATCCAGGGCCACATGACGGCCAATCCGGAAGGCGTCAGCGAGGGTTGGCTCCATTACGATCAGCTGCGGGCTGCCGCGCTCTCGGTGCGAGACTCGGCGGAGCTGATCACCCACGTGATGGAGGAGCGCTATGCAGACCGGCCGGCAGCTGAAAGGCGCGACGTGGCGTAAGTCCAGCTACAGCGGCAGCAACGGCGGTGACTGTGTCGAATGCGCCGCGCTCGGCTCCGCCGCGTGGCGTAAGTCCTCGTACAGCGGCAACACCGGTGGTGACTGCGTAGAGGTCGCCGGTCTCCCCGCCCTCGTCGCCGTCCGTGACTCCAAGAACCCCGGCGCGGCCCACCTCGCCGTGGCTCCGCGGGCCTGGGCCGCGTTCGTCGGCGCCCTCAAGTAACCGTTTCCCGGCCGGGCCGGGTGTCCTCCGTCAGTGGGAGGGCGCCTGGTCCGCCGTCGTGACCTGCGCGGACGGGGCGGGGGGCACCGCCCGCGCCGGGCCGGCGTTCGCCGCGACGACCAGGGCCGCCGCGGCGACCACGGCAGCCGTCACCGCCCTGAGCGCGGTGGGACGTGCGTGGGGTGCGGATGTACGTCCGGACACGGCGACCTCGCAACACGACAGCGGCTTGTTAAGCATGTTTAATTCGACGTTTAACCTAGGGGCTTCCGGAGCCTAACGGCAAGAGGTGCCAAGGCAGTTGGGGGGCGTGCGGCCATGCGCGAGCGGGACGATCCCGAGGTCATCGGACGACGGGTGCAGCGGCTGCGCGCGCAGAAAGGGCTGACCCAGCGGCAGCTGGCCGAACCCGCGTACACGCCCGCCTACATCTCCACCGTGGAGGCCGGCCGGGTCCGGGCCTCCGACGAGGCGCTGCGGCACATCGCGGACCGTCTCGGCGTCGCCTTCGAGGAGCTGGCCGTCGGCCGCCCCGCCCACCTCGCCACCGACCTGCGGCTGCGGCTCACCGAGGCCCAGCGGGTGCTCGCCGACGGCCGGGCCGAGGAGGCCGCCGCCCAGTACGCGGTGCTGCGGGCCGAGGCGGAGGCCCACGGACTGGGGTGCGAACAGGCCGCCGCGCTGCTCGGGCTCGGGGAGTGCGCCCTGGAGACGGGCAGGCTGAGCGAGGCACGGGAGTACTTCGAGCAGGCCGAGGAGCGGCTGACCGGGAAGACGCTGCCGGTGCGGGTGCCCGCGATCCGCGGCCGGGCCGTCGCCCACTACCTCGCCGGTGAACTGCGCTACGCCGTCTACCTGCTGGAGTCCGCCCTCGACGAGCTGAACCGCGGCGGACTGCACGACCCCGACGCCCTGCTGCTGCTCTACGCCAGCGTCATAGGGCCCTACATGGACATGGGCGCCCATGCCCGCGCCGCGCAGGCCGCCGAGTTCGCCCTCGCGCTCGCGCCCCAGTCCGAAGACCCCGCGCTGATCGCCCGTATGCACCGCTCCGTGGCCCGTACCCTGCTCGCCGAGGGCCGGGTCGCCGAGGCCGACGCCTCCCTGGCCAAGGCGGCCGAGCTGTACCGCCAGCTGCGACTGCGCACCGAACTGGCCAACTGCCACTGGATGCGCGGCTACGTCTGCGCCCAGAACGGCGAACTCGACCGCGCCGAGACCGAGCTGCGGCAGGCGCACACCATGCTCGCCGAGAACCGGGCCGCCCTGTACCGCAGCCAGGCCGCCGTCGAACTCGCCGACGTCCTGCACCGCCGGGGCAAGTCCGAGGAGGCCGCCGGACTGCTGGAGGGGGTCCTCGGGGACTTCTCCTCCGAGCGCGGCGCCGTCCACGCCGCCGGCGCGCACCGCCTGCTGGGCATCATCGCCGAGGACGCCCGGGACACCGACGCCGCGGAGGAGCACTACGTCCGCGCCCTCAGCATCCTGGAACGCGCGGGTGCCGCCGGCGACCTCGCCGACCTGTGCCGCCTCCTCGGCGATCTGCTCCGCCGCACCGGCCGGGTCGAAGCCGCCCTGGACGCCTACCGCACCGGCCTCGGCCACCGCACCGCGCCCGGCACCACCACCCTCGGCCCGGCCCCGGCGCAGCCGCCGCTGTGACCCTCAGACCTGCGCGCGCGCCTGCTTGCGGATGTCCGCGAGGCGGAGAGCGCCGATCTGCACGGCGGCCTGGGTCGCGTCGTTCGGCACGTCGCCGAGACCGCCGTTGGTGAGCGTGAACGCGTCCTCGCCGACCCGGACGGCGGCCACGTCCAGCGTGAGCAGGTACTCCTGCCCGTCGGACGCCGTACTGGCCAGGGAGACGCGCAGGCCCTGCCGGGCGTCCCCCACCTCCGGCAGCGGGGCTTCCACCACCCGTACGTCCTCCACCAGCCCCAGCTGCGTGGTCGCCGTGAACCGCGCGCACCGCACCGGCATCGTGCGCAGCCAGGCCAGCGTGGCGTTCACGTCCGCCGGGCGGCGCGCGCCGATCTGGTAGCGCAGCTGGGCGTCGGTGTCGGCGTCGTCCAGGCCGATGGACACACGGCCCGGCGCCCCGAGGAGTTCGTCGCTGTAGAGGGCGTCCAGCAGCCGCTGGCACTCGCCGGCCGAGGTCTGCGCCTTCAGCAGCCCGTCCCGCCAGGTCGCCGCGCCGCGCGTGGAGGTCCAGGGGGCGCCGAGGTCGGTCTGGGTGATCAGCGCGGCCTCCGCCTGCTCGACACTGAGCGAGGCACCGCCGGGACCCGAGGGCTTCTTGGGCGTGACCGCCGACCGGTCGATCGTGGGCAGGGGCTGCGGCGCGCTCTCGGGGTGCCGCAGCCCGAGGGCCGCGACGGCACCGCCGGAGAGGAGACCGGTGGCGAGAAGGGGGAGGAGGACGGCACGGGGCAGGCGGGATATGCGGGTGCGTATCGCGGGAAACATCGGTTCCTCCTGGGCTGCGTGCGGCCGGCGGGGTGCCTGGTCTCACGGCACCACCGGCCCGACCCGCTCACCAGCGCTCCGGTCCGTACGGGTGAGGGGCGGCGGCGGAGCGCTCCGATCGGTACGGGTGCGGGGCGGCGGCGGAAAACGCGTGGCGCGGGCCGTGCGGCCCCGGTACCGTCCCGGTCATGCAGCGCGCCCAGCAGTGCCCGTCGAGCACGACGACGCCGGAGACCGTCCCGGCGCGCTGACACCTGACCAGCATCGAAGCCCCGGGGCGAACGCCCCGGGGCTTCGGCATGCCGTGGGCGTCCGCCTCCCTCACCGAGGAGAGCCCCCATGTCCGCTCACGACCACCGCCGTCTCGGCCGGGAACTCGGCCTCTTCGACACCGACCCCCTGATGGGCGCCGGACTGCCGTACTGGCTGCCCGACGGGGCCGTCGTCCGGCACACCCTGGAGGAGTACATCCGGGACGCCGAACGCCGGGCCGGCTACCGGCACGTGTACTCCCCCGCCCTCGGCAAACGCGAGCTGTACGAGACCTCCGGGCACTGGGACCACTACGGCGACGACATGTACCCGCCCATGAGACTCGGCGCCGAGGAGGCTGTCCTGCGCCCCAGCCTCTGCCCCCACCACGCCCTGATCTACCGCTCCCGCTCCCACAGCCACCGCGAACTGCCGCTGCGCATCGCCGAACTCGGCACCATGTACCGCGCCGAACTCTCCGGCGTACTGGGCGGCCTCACCCGGGTACGCGCCATCCAGCTCAACGACGCCCACATCTTCTGCACCCCGGACCAGGCGGTGGACGAGGCCCGCGCCGCCCTGGAACTGATCGCCCGCGCCTACGCCGACCTCGGCATCGAGGCCGTACGCCACCGCCTCTCCCTGCCGGGCGCCGGCGGCAAGTACGTCGCCGCCCCCGAGCTGTGGCGGCGGGCGACCGGACTGCTGCGGGAGGTCCTCGCCGGGGCCGGGGTGGCGTACGAGGAGGCCGAGGGCGAGGCCGCGTTCTACGGCCCCAAGATCGACGTGCAGATCGCGGACCCCGCCGGCCGCGAGTCCACCCTGTCCACCGTCCAGATCGACTTCCACCAGCCCGCCCGCTTCGGTCTGCACTACATCGGCGCCGACGGCGCGAAGCACCGGCCGGTGATGGTGCACCGGAGCGTCATCGGCAGCGTCGAACGGGCCGTCGCCCACCTGATCGAGACCCACGGCGGCGCCTTCCCGGCCTGGCTGGCCCCCGTCCAGCTGGCCGTGCTGCCGGTCGCCGAGGAACAGCTGGGGCAGGCGGCGGAGCTGGTCCGGGACGCGGAGGCACTCGGGCTGCGCGCCGAACTCGCCGGGCCCCGCGAGGGCACCCTCGGAGCCAGGATCCGCGCGGCCCGGCTGGTGCCGTACCAGGCGGTGATCGGCGCGCGGGAGGCCGGCGCCGGACTGGCCGCCGTACGCCTGCGGGACGGCCGGCGCCCCGACGCGCTCCCCGCGCCCGAACTGCTCCGCCGGATCGCCGCCCGCGTGGCGGCACGCGGCCCGGCCCTCTGGGACTGACCGCACGGCACCGGCACCGGTCGCACGGCACGGGAACCGGTCGCACGGCACCGGCACCGACCGCACGGCACCGGCACCGACCGCACGGAACCGGCACCGGCACCGACCGCAGGGCACCGGCAGCGGTCGGACGGCCGGAACTGATCTAAGGTCGGCACGACGGAAGGAGTCCGCCGTGACCGGTCAGCCCATCCCCGTGATCATCGACTGCGACACCGGCGTCGACGACGCCCTGGCCCTGCTGTTCGCCGTCCGCCACCCGGGACTCGACCTGCGGGCGGTGACCTGCGTGGCCGGCAACACCGACGTCGACGGGGTGGTCCGCAACACCCTGACCGTGCTGGAGCAGGCGGGCGCCCCCGACATCCCGGTGGGCCGGGGCGCCGAGCGCCCGCTGCTGGAGCCGGCCCGCTCGGCCCGGCACGTGCACGGCGCCGACGGCATGGGCGACCTGGGCCTGCCCGCCCCCACCCGGGCGCCCGCCGCCGTCGACGCCGTCACCCTCCTGCGGCGCGAGATCCTCGCCTCCCCGCGCCCGGTCACCCTGGTCCCCACCGCGCCCCTGACGAACATCGCCCTGCTGCTGCGCACCCACCCCGAGGTGACCTCGCACATCGAGCGGATCGTGTTCATGGGCGGGGCCGTGGCCACCGGGAACGCGACGCCGGTCGCGGAGTTCAACGTGTGGCACGACCCGGAGGCGGCGGCGATCCTGCTCACCGCCGGAGTACCGATCACGATGTACGGCCTGGACGTCTTCAGGCAGGTCGTCGTCCCCGGCTCCGAGGTGCACCGGCTGCGCACCAGCGGCGAGCCCGGCACCCGCCTGGCCGGCGAGCTCCTCGCCCACCGGCCGACCACCCAGGGCGAGGAACCGGAGGCCGAGGAGGCGGGCGGTCTCGGCGACGCGGGCGCGGTGTGCGCGGTCGCCGACCCGGCGGGCCTCGGCACCCGCCTCCTCCCGGTCGAGGTCTCCCTCGCCCCCGGCCCGTCCCGCGGCCAGACCGTCGTCGACCGCCGTCCCCGCCCCGGCGAGTCCGAGATCCACGAGGGCGGCCGAGAACGGGCCCTGGTGGACGTGGCGCTGACCGTGGACGTGGACCGGTACGTGAAGCTGTACCTGGAGACGGTGGCGCGCTAGAGAGCGGCGGGGGCGAGGGCGGCCAGAGCGTGCCGCGGGTGCGGGAGCCCGGCTCGCGGTCAGCGGACGACGTCGAAGACGTTCTTCTGCAAGCCGTTGGCGTAGGTCTCGTGCTCGACGAGCTTCAGCTTCTGGGCGTCCTTGTCCGTGGCGCTGAAGAGGCGCTTGCCCGCGCCGAGCAGGAGCGGGAAGACGAGCAGGTGGTAGCGGTCGATCAGGCCGGCGTCCGAGAGGGCCTGGTTCAGGGAGGCGCTGCCGTGGACGATGACCGGGCCGCCCTCGGTCTCCTTCAGCGCGGCGACGTCGTCGAGCGAGCGCAGGATCGTGGTCTCGCCCCAGTTCGTCACCAGGTCGTCCTCGGTGAGGGTGGTGGAGACGACGTACTTCGGCATCACCTTGTAGCCGGCGAAGTCCGCCATGCCGGGCCACACCGGGCTGAACGCCTCGTAGCTGGTCCGGCCCATCAGCATGGCGGTGGCCTCCTGCTGCTCGCGGCCCTTGATGTCGAACGCCTCGGGGAGGAACTCGATGTCCTTGAAGGTCCAGCCGGAGTTGCGGTAACCGGGCTCGCCGCCCGGAGCCTCCACGACGCCGTCGAGCGAGATGAAAGCGGTGCTGATCAGAGTACGCATCGTGGGTTCCTCGGTGTCTCGTGCTCGCTGTACAGGAAGAAGCTTCGGCCGGCGGCTTCGATCACCCGCGCCGCCGCGGGCGCACCAGCCGAGATCTCAGACCGCCGATCACGGCGAAACTCATCGGCCGCCGCCCGCCCAGCGCTCCTCCACGCGGGCGAAGCGCCAGTACGACAGGGCCGCCGCCCACACTGCCACGAACAGGCCGACGATGAGATAGCCGACGTTGTCCAGGTCCAGGCCGGCGATCCAGCCGGTGACGCCGTCGTGCAGGTCCAGCTTCTCGTGCAGCACGCCCACCAGCTCGATCGTGCCGATGAAGAAGGCGACCGCGATGGACAGCCCGGTGATGGCCAGGTTGTAGAAGACCTTGCGCACGGGGTTCGCGAACGCCCACTGGTAAGCGAAGTTCATGAACGTGCCGTCGAGGGTGTCGAACAGGCTCATCCCGGCGGCGAACAGGAGCGGCAGACAGAGGATCGCGTACCAGGGCAGACCGGCCGCCGCGCCCGAGCCCGCCATCACCATCAGCGTGACCTCGGTCGCCGTGTCGAAGCCCAGGCCGAAGAGGAAGCCCAGCGGGTACATCTGGCCCGGCCGGGACACGGATTTGGTGAGCCGCCCGAGGACGCGGTTCATGAACCCGCGCGAGTCCAGGTGCGCTTCGAGCTCCCGCTCGTCGTACGACCCCGCGCGCATCGCCCGGAACACCTTCAGGATGCCCGCCAGGGCGACCAGGTTCAGCGCCGCGATGAGATAGAGGAACGTGCCGGAGATCGTCGTCCCCACGAAACCGAGCACCTGATGGGTGGTGGAGCCCTCGTTCATCACCTTCCCGGCGAGGGAGGTGCCGCCCGCGATCAGCAGTGCCAGCAGCACCACCACGCTGGAGTGCCCGAGCGCGAACCAGAACCCCACCGACACCGGCCGTTTGCCGTCGGCCATCAGCTTCCGGGTGGTGTTGTCGATCGCGGCGATGTGATCGGCGTCGAACGCGTGCCGCATGCCGAGGGTGTAGGCGGTGATGCCGAGCCCCACGCCGAAGACGTCACCGCCGACCCTGTAGTGGCCGGGCGCGACGAGCAGGAAGAGAATCCCGAAGGCGACGGCATGCAGAGCGACGATCACCGCCATCAGTCCCGCCGTCTTGACGGTGTCCTCCCGTCGCCAGCGGAAGGAGGCGGGCTCGGACTCGGGCAGGGACGTCCCGGGCAGGTTCATGCGGTCAGCTCCAGCACCTCGTGGATCTTTCGTGAGCTGCCGTGGCCGGTCTCCTGGCTTACGGGTCGTGCGTCCGCCGTCCCTGCCTTCCCGGTCGTACGACCAGTGGCCCGGCGGTGCCGGACGGAACGGGAACTCCCCGATCACAGTGGCGAGGGCCGCGTCGACCTTGCATCGACTTCCCGAACACCACGGCCCGCCCACGGTAGAGGGGCACGCGGTTTCCTGCATAGCTGCGCACCTGCGCAGGTATTCAAGATCACAGAACGGGGCCTGCGAGGATGACGCCATGCATCTCGTGCCTGCCGACCGAGCCGACCGTCGGACCATCGACGGTCACCGGGTGTGCGAGGCGATCGCCGCCATCGGCGACGCGGACCGCCTGCGCACCTGGGCCGAGCGCTTCTCCCTGCTGGCCGACGCCAACCGGCTCGCGCTGCTGCTCGCCCTGCACCGCACCGGCCCGCTCGCCGTCTCCGACCTGGCGATCGCCACCGGGATGAACGACCCCGCCGTCTCCCAGGCCCTCCGGCTGCTGCGGGCCGCGGGGGTCGTGGCGGGGGAGAAGGAGGGACGCGTGGTGCGGTACCGGGTGGTGGACGCGGACGTGCGGGGACTGCTGGAGCACTGCGGAGACTGACTCGCACGGCCGTTCGTCGCCCGGCCGGACGTTTCCGATTCCCGGCAATGTGGACAGAGTCTGTCCATGGCAGACCTTTCGTCCAGGAATCCCGACTGGTGGCGCCAGGCCGTCATCTACCAGGTCTATCCACGCAGCTTCGCCGACGCCGACGGCGACGGCCTCGGCGACCTCAGGGGCGTCACCGAGCGGCTGAACCACCTCGCCGTGCTCGGCGTGGACGCCCTGTGGCTGAGCCCCTTCTACCCCTCCGAACTCGCCGACGGCGGCTACGACGTCGCCGACCCCCGCGGAGTCGACGAGCGCCTCGGCACCCTGGACGACTTCGACGCCCTGGTCGCCGAGGCGCACCGGCTCGGCCTGAAGGTCGTCGTGGACATCGTCCCCAACCACACCTCCCATCTGCACCCCTGGTTCCAGGAGGCGCTGCGCGCCGGCCCCGGATCCGCCGCCCGGGAGCGGTACGTCTTCCGGCCGGGCCGCGGCGAGCGCGGCGAACTCCCGCCGACCGACTGGCAGTCGGTGTTCGGCGGCAGCGCCTGGCGGCGCACCCCGGACGGCGAGTGGTACCTCCACCTCTTCGCCCCCGAGCAGCCCGACCTGAACTGGGGCAACGAGGAGGTGCGGGCCGACTTCCGCACCACCCTGCGGTTCTGGGCCGACCGGGGTGTCGACGGCTTCCGGGTCGACGTCGCCCACGGTCTGGCCAAGGACCTCACCGAGCCGCTGCGGGACCTCGGCGGCCTCGGCGCGACCGGCGAGGCCGCCCTGCCGCTGGTCGCGCCGGGCAGCCACCCCTACTGGGACCGCGACGAGGTCCACGAGATCTACCGCGACTGGCGCAAGGTCTTCGACGCCTACAGCCCGCCGCGCACCGCCGTCGCCGAGGCATGGGTCCCGGGCGCCCGCCGTGCCCTGTACGCCCGCCCCGACGAACTCGGCCAGGCCTTCAACTTCGAGTACCTGGAAGCGGGGTGGGACGCGGCGGAACTGCGTGCGGTCATCGCCGGTTCACTGGACACGGCCCGGTCCGCCGGGGCCTCCGCGACCTGGGTGCTCTCCAACCACGACGTCGTCCGGCACGCCTCCCGGCTCCGGCTGCCGCCCGGCACCGACCCCGCCGCCTGGCTGCTGTCCGGCGGCACCGCGCCCGCGATCGACCCGGCGGCCGGTCTGCGCCGGGCCCGTGCGGCCACCCTGCTGATGCTGGCGCTGCCCGGCTCGGCCTACCTCTACCAGGGCGAGGAACTGGGCCTCCCCGAGGTCGCCGACCTGCCCGCCGAGGTGCTCCAGGACCCGATCTGGGAGCAGACCGGCCACGTCCGCAAGGGCCGCGACGGCTGCCGGGTGCCGCTGCCGTGGACCCGGACCGGACCGTCGTACGGCTTCGGGCCGGGAGCCGGCTGGCTGCCGCAGCCGCCGGTCTTCGCGTCGTACGCCGTCGAGGCGCAGGCCGGGACCGAGGGCTCCACCCTGGAGCTGTACCGCACGGCCCTGCGGCTGCGCCGCAAGCTGCTGGACGGCGAAACACTGGTCTGGACGCCGGGCACCCCCGCCGGTGTGCTGGACTTCGGCCGCACCGAGACCTGGCGGAACGTCACCAACCTGGGCGCCGGGCCCGTGCCGCTCCCGCCCGGCGAGGTGCTGCTGGCCAGCACCCCGCTGCCGGACGGCAAGGTACTGCCCCCGGACACCACGGTGTGGCTGGCCTAGCCGCCCGAGGGACCCGGACCGGGGGCGGTGCCGCCGCCGGCGGCGCCGCTCAGGTCCAGGGGGGTGGAGGTGGCGGTCGGCGGCGGGGTGAGCACGATCTCCGGCTGGCCGGCCGCGGGGGGCGGCGGGGTCAGGTCGGAGTTGGGCAGCTTCGGCGGGGTGGTCTGCTGGAAGATGGTCTGGTCGAAGTCGACCAGACCGGTCTTCTCCATCACGGTGATGTGGTCCAGCACGGTGTCGTTCGCCTGGTCGGCGAGGGCGCGCACCAGCGAGTTCTTGGTGGTGGACCGGATCTTCGCGATCGTGTTGAAGATCGAGCCGTGGGTCATCCGCAGGATGTTGGCGAAGTCCGTGTCGAACTGCTTGCCGCTCTCGCCCTGGAGCTGTTTGACGAAGCCCTGCTGCTGGGGGCTGGCCAGGTTGGGCAGCGTGACGTTCAGCATCGGGGCGATCTTGCGGCAGGAGGCGTCCAGTGCGGCGTGCCCGTCCACCAGGTGAGCGCTCGCGGTCTTCACGCCCTTGCTGCTGCCCTTCTGGAGCCCGATCTGGCCGAGCGGGTACTCCCACAGCCCGGCCGCCCGCACCTTCACCACGAAGTCGCGGTCCTGCTCGGTGAGCGGCCCCCACTGGGTGTTGGCGATGACGCGGTCCTGGGCTGTGGAGACCTTGTCCAGGCCGAGCATGCCCGGGTAGGCGAGGGCCCCGAGGGTCAGGGCCATCGCACCGCCCACGAAGAGAGTTCCCGTCGCGTTCCGCGAAAAGCGCACCGTGCCTCCTGCCCGGTCGGGGAACCGCCCGCGTTGACGGCGCGGGCGGATCGGACACACAGCAGTACGGACGGCGGCGCGATTCGTCTCTGCCCCGCAGGTAAAAACTGTGTATGGCGGCCCGCCGGACGGGGATCGCCCGTGCGACGGCCCCGCGGCCCGGCGGACGGGACCGCTCCGCACGGCGGCCCGCCGGACGGTGATTGCCATGCGTTGGTGTACATGACACACGGTTGCCGAAACATTGACCGGCGGCCGGGAGAAGGCGGGCCGGCGGCGTCCTAGATTCGCCGCATGGCCCCACAGCCCCCGCCCCGCACGCCGGCCGCGCTCCCCGTCCTGCCCTACCGCAAGCCCACCAGGGGCCGCGACTACTGGGTGCTGGACGACGTCCTGCCCGACGCGGACGCCGTACGGAAGCGGTGCCTGGCCAAGGACGACTGGGTCCGGGGATACCCCCACACCTCCGAGACCTGGCCCGGACTGCGCACCATGCCCGGCCTCGAACCGGCCGAACTCGCCCGCGTCGAGCGGCTCGTGAAGAAGGCGACCGGGGCGAAGGACCTGTGGGTGCAGCGGGCGCCCGGCGGCGGCACCCTCAACCACAACTGCGTCCAGGTCGTCGGCGAGGGCGAGAGCGAGCCCCGCCCGCACACCGACTCCCGCGCCCTGTGCCGGTACGCGGCCGTGCTCTACCTCAACCCCACCGCCCCCAAGGACTGCGGCACCGCCTTCTACCGCCAGTCCCTGCCCGGCGGCCGGCTCGGCGGCAACCTCGTCCAGGCCCCCCACCACAACCTCGTGGAGGCCCTCGGCACGCGGTACGTCCCCGCCGACCACTTCGAGGAGGACGTCCGGGTCCCCCACAAGTACAACCGCCTGCTCCTCTACCACGCCAACCTGGTGCACAGCGCGACCGGTTACGCCGGGCGCACGCTGGAGGAGAAGCGCATGACGGCCGTCTTCTTCTGGATGGCCTGACTCCTCGCCGGACGGCCCGGCCCGAACGCCCGGCGCCCGGCCGGCACCCCGGCCCGAACGCCCGGCGCCCGGCCGGCACCCCGGCCCGAACGCCCGGGAGCCGGCCGGCACTCCGCCCCGCACCCCGCACGGCACGCCCGCGGGCGTGCGACACGCCGTACGGAAGCGGGTGTGGGCCGTTCGGGTGAGTCAGGATGTGCCGGTGATCGAACAGAGAGACGAGGCCGGGGGGAACATGCCCGCGTACCGGCCGGTGCAGGTGGCGGGGCGACTGGCCGCCGGGGGACTGCTGCTCGCGGGGCTCGCCTGGGCCGTCCGGGGGGCCTGGGAGGTACGGCTGGCACTGGCGGGGGAACCGGCGTCGGGGCCACCGGACCAAGGGGAGGGCGTGCACCGGGCGCTCAACGCGCTGGAGGACTCGTACCACCTCGTCACCGCCCTGGGCGGCGGCGCCGTCGTGCTCTGCGCGCTGCTGTTCCTCTCCTGGCTGTCGCGGGTGCGGGACAACGCGCAGGCGCTGTCGGGGCAGCCGCCCCGGTACGCGGGGATCTGGGTGTACCTCGGGTGGATCTTCCCCGTCGTCAACCTGTGGTTCCCGCGCGGGATCGTCGTGGACGCGTTCCGGCGTACGGCGCCGGAGCGCAAGGTGCCCGTCGCCGTCGAGGTGTGGTGGGTGCTGTGGCTGATCGGCCTGCTCAGCGGGGTGGGCATCGTGTACCGCGACTCCACCGACGAGATCATCGCCCGCGCCTACACCGAGGTGTGGCCGCTGCTCGCCAGTGACGCGGCCGTCGTCGGGGCCGCCGTCGCCGGGGCGTACGCCGTCCGGGCCGTCACCGGCGCACAGGTGGAACGCCTCCGGAAGGGACGGCAGGCACCGGCGCCGGAGTGATCCCTGCCGGTACGAGGCACCGGTGCCGCCGGAGCGGTCCCGGCCGGTGTACCGCACCGGCCGGTGCGGTACGGATGGGGGACATGAGCAGTGTCGCCATCGTGGGAGCCGGGCCGGGACTCGGAACCGCCGTCGCGCGGCGGTTCGGACGCGAGGGGTTCGGCGTGGGGCTCGTGGCCCGGGACCGGGGCCGGCTCGACGCCATCGTCGGCACCCTCGCGGACGAGGGGATCACCGCACGCGCCTGCACCGCCGACGTGCGCCGGCCGGAGGAGCTGGCCGTCGCGCTGCGCGAGATCGCCGACACCCTCGGGACCGTCGAAGTGCTCCAGTACAGCCCGGTGCCGCACCGGGACTTCATGCGGCCCGTGCTGGACACCGGACACCAGGACCTGGTGGGGCCGATCGAGTTCTCCGTCTACGGTCCGGTGGCCGCCGTCCAGCAGGTGCTGCCCGGCATGCGGCGGCTCGGACGCGGCACGATCCTGTTCGTCAACGGCGGCTCCGCCGCCGTACCGCACCCCGAGCGGGCCGGGACGTCCATCGCCTTCGCCGCGGAGAGCGCCTACGGCCACCTGCTGCACGACCGCCTGGCGCCGGAGGGCATCCACGTCGCGCAGCTGGTGATCCCGGGGGCCATCACGGCCGGGCACGCGCGCAAGGACCCGGCCGTGCTCGCGGAGACCCTGTGGTCCCTGCACCGGGACCGCCACGGGTTCCGGCACTACGCGGACGACCTGGACAGCTGACCGCCGGGAGCGGACTCGCCTGCCGGGCCGGCCGTGCGGGGGCCGGCCGTGCGGGGGCCGGCCGCGCGGGGCCGCGTGACCGTGGCGGACGGTCACCCTGCGAGGAGTGGTTTTGTGAGCCAATATGGTGATGTTGGCCGCATTGCTCTCTTCAAGGGGGCCTCCATGGCTGTAGACATCGCTCCGCTCATCAAGCCGTCCCGCCTCAGAAGCCGGGGCGGACTGCTGGGCGAGTGCCTGGCGGAGTTCCTCGGAACCCTCGTCCTCATCGCGTTCGGCTGCGGTGTGGTGGCGATGGCGGTCGCCGCACTGCCCGGTTCGGGCCGGGCGGCCACCACCACGACGATCTTCCTCGCGGCCGGGGACTGGCTGCTCATCGCCTGGGGCTGGGGCCTGGCCGTCATGCTCGGCGTCTACGTCGCCGGCGGCGTCAGCGGCGCCCACCTCAACCCGGCGGTGACCCTGGCGATGGCCGTGCGCCGCGGGTTCCCCTGGCTGAAGGTCCTGCCGTACTGGTTCTCGCAGTTCGTGGGCGCGCTCACCGGGGCGGCGCTGGTCTACCTCGTCTACCACAACGCGATCAACGCCTACGACCAGACGGTGCCGGGGCCGAAGGTGAACGGCCACACGAACGCCACCTTCTCCATCTTCGCGACCTTCCCCGCCGCGTACTTCCACGGCGGAATCTGGGGCCCGCTGATCGACCAGATCGTCGGCACGGCCTTCCTGCTCATGTTCATCGCCGCCGTCCTCGACCTGCGCAACCAGGCCGTGAAGGCCAACCTCGGCCCCCTGATCGTGGGCTTCATCGTCGCCGCCATCGGCATGTCCTACGGCGCCAACGCGGGCTACGCCATCAACCCCGCACGCGACTTCGGGCCACGCCTGTTCACCTACGCGGCGGGCTGGGACAGCCTGGCCCTCCCGGGGAGCGTCGCCGGCTCCTTCAGCGCGTACTGGTGGATACCGATCGTCGGCCCCCTGGTCGGCGGCACGCTCGGCATCCTGATCTACGACCTCTTCATCGGCGACGTCCTGCTCGTACGCAACGAACTGGCCCGCCTCCCCGAACCGGGCCGGGCGACACGGGTACGCACCAGCGACGAGGAGTAGACCGGGCCCGCCCGGACACCCGGTCCGCCCGCGTTCGGCCCGGTCTTCTGGAATAATCGCCCTCCATGCCGTGACGGAGTGTCAACTCGCGTGCAGCGAGGGGGGTTCGGGGACGATGAGCGCCGGTCGACGGCGGGCTCTGCTGATCGGGGTGCCCGCGTATCCGCAGCTGGCCCAGGTACCGGAGCTGAGCGGGGACTTTCCGGGGCTGGCCTTCGCGGCGAACGACGTCGCGACACTGCGCGCCACCTTGCTGCGCAGCGGCTACGCGGCGGAGCACGTGCGGGTGCTCGACGACGAGGACGCGACCGGTGAGCACAACATCCGTGACGAACTGGGCCGGTTCCTGAACTCCTGCGAGGACGGCGACGTAGGACTCGTCTACTTCTCCGGGCACGGCGTCCGGTTCGGCGAGACCGACTACCTCCTGCCCAGCGACGTCCGCGCGCGGTGGGGGGCCGACGGGGAACGCACACTGGGCCCGAAAGGGCTCATCGAGATCGCGCCCGACGAACTGCTCGCGCCCCTGCGGTCCAGCGCCACGGTGATGCTCTGCTTCGACGCCTGCCGGAGCAGCGGGGACACCCCGCCGGCCACCTTCGAGGCGATGAAGGTGAGCCGCCCCTGGGACAACGTCGTCCTGGTGAGTGCCTGCGCCCCGGGGGAGGAGGCGCTGGGGCACGCCGACGCCGGCAGCGTGCTGGCCATGGCTCTGAACGAGACCCTGGCGCCGGAGTCCTCGGCTCGCACCTTCGGTCAGGTGATCCAGCGCGTGGAGCTGCGCGCGGAGGAGATCGCGGCGAGCTACACGTACAGCAGGCCGCCCAGGGCCCTCCCCCGGTGGCTGAGCATCGACGGGACGGGCGGCCGCCACGCCGACGTGCCGCTGTGCGATGCGACGGCGTCCTCCGGTCCCTGGACCGACGCGGTCATCCGGTCGAGCTTGTGGGAGTACACCGAGGGCACACCCGCTCAGCGCGGCAAGGCCAGGGAACACCTGGCGGAGGTCGTCAAGAAGACCGTCGCCATCCGCAGACAGCGGGACCCCGAGGCCGACCCGTGGGACGACGAACGCGTCCCACCCCGGTTGATCGAGCGGCTCGGCCACCTCGTCGAGGCGGCCGGCGCGCGGCTCAGCCTGGTCGAGGCCGTAGTGCTCCTCGGCGCGCCGTTCCTGCGCGAGGCCGCGCTGTCCTGCGGCCTGGCGGCACTGCGTACCGTCGACGGCGACGGCACGGCCGAGGGCGCGGACGACCGGGAGCTCCCCGAGGACAGCTTCGCCGCCCATCTCGAACGGGACATGGGCGACGTACGGCGCGCCCACCGGCAGATCGAGGCCACCCGCCGGACGCTGTTGCGCCGTGGCGAGAAGGACGATGCCCGCAGCGCGGAGTACTGGCTGCGCCACCGCTTCCTGGCCGACTGGGACCTGCTGTGGGAACAGCGCGGGGACGCCGAACTGGACAGTCTGCGCGCCGCCGTCGACCTGCTGGTCCGGGCGGCGGAGAGCGCCGCCGGCCTCACGCTCGGCACCCACGAGCGAGGGGTGCTGCGGCATGCCGTCGTCAAGGTGGTCTCCCAGCTGGGCACGGGCACCCCGGCCGACACCGGCGCGCCCGACGGCACGCCCTGGGACACCGAGGCGGGACTGTGCGCCTACTTGTGCGGGGAGGCGGACCGGTGGAGCTGGCGCCCCCGTGAGATGGCCACGCTTCTGCATCTCGCGGGGCGCCTGGCGATCGACCCGCGCATGCTCGACGGGGTGATCATCGACCATCTGGGGCCGCGCGAGCCGATGCAGGTCCGCCCGGAACAGATCAAGGCCGAGATCGCCCGCAACGACGGCTTCCTCCCCGTCACCTCCCACTGGCCCGCGGAGGCGGGCGGGCCCGGCCGTGCCCCGGGCACCTACTGGCGGCTGGTGTTCAAATGCGGCAGCGCGGCCCTGTTCACGGCCCTGGACCGGCTCGCCTCCGGTATCGCCGCGGAGTCGGGGGCGACACGGCGCGTCCAGAGCACCCTGCGCTCAGGTGACCTCCTCTTCGGACTGCCGCAGTTGGTCAAGACCGAGGGCCTGATCCCCATCAACCACGGTTTCGACAAGCCCCCGCCCCGGTTCCGGCTCGCCGAGGACGAGGTGAAGCCGCTCATCATGGGCACCCAGCTGTACGGGGACCGGATGCTGGCGGTGCGCGAGCTGTACCAGAACGCCCTCGACGCCTGCCGGGTACGCCAGGCCCGCCGCCGGTACGCGGACCTGGCCGGCCGCCCCGACGGTCAGACCGAGCGGGAACAGCTCGCCGGGTGCAGCATCGTCTTCACCCAGGACATCGATCCGGTCACCCGCCGGATGTACATCCAGTGCGAGGACAACGGCGTCGGGATGAGCGCCGAGGAACTGCGGGACCTGTTCGCCCAGGCCGGCCGCCGCTCCGAGCAGTCCTCGGCCCGTATGCGGGAGATGCGCCGGTGGCGCCGTCGCGGCGTCACCACGGAACTCAACAGCCGTTTCGGCATCGGGGTCTTCAGCTACTTCATGCTGGCCGAGGAGATCGAGGTGACCACCCGGCCGGTCGACGGGCACGGCCAACGCCCCCTCGACGGCCACCGGGCCAATGTCACCGCCGGATCCGGGCTGATGCATCTCGGGCGGGAGCCGCTGGACCTGGCGGGCGGTGGCACCAGGGTCCGGCTGTATCTGCACGACGATCCCGACAAGACCGATGAACAGCGCCCCTCCCTGATCCAGGCGCTGCGCGAGTTCCTGTGGTGCACGCCGGTGGAGGTGACCGCGACCGAGCTGGGCGGAGACCCGGCCGTCTGGCAGCCGGGCGATCTGTACGGCGACTCCTCGCTGCGCGGCGAGCGCATCGAGGCCACCGAGGACGTCTGGTGGGTGCAGGGGCCGGGCATGCTGCTGTCGGACGGGCTGCTGGTCTCGGACGCCAAGCCCCCTTACGGGTACGTGGTGAATCTGCGGCGCCGGCACCGGCCGGAGCTGAGCGTCGACCGCAACCGCTTCCTCGGGTACGACGAGCGCGGTGTCGAGCAGGATCTCAAGGAGGCCGTCCCCGCGCTGGTCCGCAAGGCGTGGCGGCCCTTCCCGCTGGACTGGCTGTGGAACCTCACCGAGTCCTGGCCCAGGCTCGCGCTGGAGGTCATCGGCCAGATGATGGAGCACGACGTGCCCGTGGAGGTCCCGGACGAGTTGCAGACAGACGACTGGGGCCGGGAACGTCAGGCGCTGTCACTGCGCGAACTCGGCTGCCTGCCGGTCGACGACGCCGTCCTCAAGGAGAACCTCGGGGGATCTCCCGTCGACATGCGCTTCTTCAAGGCCTGGCGCGCCGGCGCCCTGGGTGTGAGGCGTCCCCAGGAGATGATCGGCACGCACGCGGGCCTCCCCGTGCCGGAACCCCTGGACGCGGTGCTGTTCCGCGACGCGCCGGACAAGTCCCTCATGGAGCCGATGCGCGCCGCCGCGGACACCGGGCGCTCGCTGCGGGACGTGACCCGCCGGCTGCGCCGGTACGCCGTCACGGGTGTGCCGGTTCCGGAGGTGGCGGACGTCCGCGCCCTGGACGGCGTCGTGCCGGGCCCGCTGGCGACCGCGCTGTACGAAGCGCTGTACAGCCGATTCAGCCTGAAGGCGACGATGCAGGACGATGCCGCGCAGAGCGCCGTGCGGCGGACGCTGGTGCATCTGTCGGCCGCCGAGAAGGTGAGGCTGGCCGGTCTGGCGGAGCTGCTCGAACAGCTGTCGGGGCTCGATCCGGTCATTCCCCGGCCGCCGGACCTCGGGAGCTTCGCGTCCCACCGCGTGGACGCGCGGGAGCGCCGCATCCTGCTGAACGACCAGCCGAACGGGAAGCGTTCCCTGCACCACACCTCCGCGCCGTTCACCGGGCTGGTGCGGCCGGTGGACGTCGCCTACCGGGCACAGCAGACGGGGATCCCGCCCGCGGAGATCGAGGCGGTCGTGCGCCGCTTCGCACCCCTCGGCTACCGGCTCGCCGGACCGGATCTGCCGTACCTCCTGAACGATGCGCAGCTTGAGGCCCTCAGCCGTGACCTCGACGCGCAGCCGCCCTTCTTCACCCCGGAACCCATCGGTCTGCCGCACCTGGTCCGGCTGGCGGCCCGGCGCGGGGAAACCGTCGGGGACACGGCGGCGTGGCTGGCCGAGTGGGGAGGCCCGCTGGGCGTGGAGGTCGCGGACCCGGCCTCGCTCGCCTGGTTCCGGCCGCCCGCCTGGTGCGAGGAGCTCCCGCTGGAGATGCTCGTCCCGGGCACGATCGGTGAAGGGGGCGACCAGGGCGTGGTGCCGCTCTCCACCTGGGACGTGCTGGCGACGATCGAGGATGTGAAGGGCCGTGTCCTTCCGCACCAGCACCTCGTCGCGGTCGAGACGCTGGCGGACGCGGGCCTGGTGGAGACGCGGGCCGTCGAGGCGGTCCGGGTCCTGCTGGCCGAGCCCCGCCCCGGCCGGTTCCGGAGCATATGGCGGCACGGCTTCCCGGTGCCCGGGCTGCGCGACGGATACACCGACCCGGCGAACGTGGGGGAGGACGACCGGGTGGAGCCCGCCTCTCTGGTGGCGATCGCCGCGGACCTGGGCCAGAGCCTGCGGAGCACCGCGGAGACGATGCGCAGCCAGATGGCCGCCTACGGGGTCGAGGTGCCGGAGCTTCCCGAGGAGGTCGCCGGACTGAAACCGGACCGCACGGTGCGGAACATCCTCTGCTCCGCCGGATTCTGGCGGGAGCGGATAGCACTGGACGACCTCGTCGGCTTCGCGGAGGCCACCGAGACCGACCTCCCCACCGCCGCCGCCCGGCTGAACGCCTACCGTTCCCTCGGTGCCCCCACCGTCCCCGTCCCCCCGGACTTCGTCCCGCCGGCGGAGCCCCGGGAGCGGGACCTGGCCGCCGAGCACGCGCTGCTCCAGGAGCCCCTGGAGCAGTCCTGGACGCTGACCCCGCTCGCCCTGGTCGTCGCGGCCGGGCGGCTCGGCGGGGGGCTGCGGGAGACGTACCGGCGGCTGGAGCCGTTCACCCTGATCGGGCTGGAGATCCGGTTCCCCGAGCCCGACTGCGACCGCGTCCCGGACTGGCGGGACGTCGTCCTGCTCACCGCCCGGCTCACGGGGCGGGAGCCCGTGCTCGCCGGGGACGTCTCCGCGGATCATCTCCGGCTGGCCGCGGAGGAGACGGAGTCGACGGTCGACGACGTCCGGGCCCGGCTCGCGGACTACGCGCCCCTGTTCGCCTTCCGGCTGCCGCCCGACGAGAGGATCTGACGTGTCGCCCACCGCTCCGCACCGGCCCAAGGCCTACGAGTCCAAGTATCTGCCGGACCAGACCGGGTTCGTCTGGGACTTCTCCGGTGGCCGGCTCGTCGTCACCGGTGTCTGCCCGGAGTGCGAGGGCGAGACCAGGCACGCGCTGCCGGACGTCATGCCGGGCGCGGTGGTCAAGGGGCCGGGCAGGCGCCACCGGGACGACGAGGTGCCGGGCGAGGTCTACATGCGGTGCAAGTGCCGCCAGGCCCACGCCGGGGACGCGCAGGAGACCGGCGGCTGCGGAGCCAAGTGGACGGCCGTCCGTCCGGCGGGCGGCGGCTCGTGACGGCGTCGCGCCAGTACGAGCCCGAGGAGCTCGAACGCGCCCAGCAGCGGCTGGACGTGATGACGCAGGAGCAGCTCCAGATCGGGCGGGCGCAGGCGGAGGGCTGGCGGAACTTCCTCACCGTGGCCACCGGGCTGCTGGCCGCCGTGCTGGTGCTCAAGGGCCGGGAGAACGTCGCCGAGCTCCCCGGCTCCTACAAGCTGTGGGTCTTCGGGCTGATGGCGGCCGGCCTGGTCCTGCTGCTCCTGGCCGCCTACCTCGCCGTACTGGCGGCCCACGGCAAACCCGGTGAGGTGCTGAAGAACGCCACCGCCGCGAAGCTGCTGGACTGGGAGGAGACCGAGCGGGGCCGGATCGCGTCGCGGATCCGCGGTACCCGACGGGCGACCGTCCTCGGCGTCCTGGCCACCGCCGCGGGCATCCTGCTGACCTGGGTGGCGCCGGGGCCGGACGAGCCGGCGCGGACGGTCCGGGTGCACACCCCCCGGGAGTCGCTGTGCGGGCAACTCCTGGCCGCCGACGGCACCGGTGTCACGCTCAGGATCGAGCCCTCGGGCGGGAAGGACGGGGAGGACGGGAAGGGGGGCCCGGGGGGTGCGACGGTGCGGCATCTCGGCTGGCAGCGCGACGCGGTGAGCGTGGCCCCCGTCGACAAGTGCTGACCGGCCGGGAACCGGTTCGGTTTTTGATCATCGTTGACCGCCCTGTGCCCCTGCTGTCACCCCCGTCGCCTACGCTCCCGCCATCCCCTGATTCCGTAGGGGCTCCTTCCGTTTGCGGGGGTTCGAAACCACCGTGCGTATACGCACTCTTCCGGCCGCGACGGCGCTCGCGGTCCTCTTCAGCTCGGCCGCGCTCGCGGTCACCTCGGCCGCGCCCGCGCTGGCCGACTCCAGCGCCGTACTTCCCATCACTTCCACCGGCGACGTCGTCGTGGACGGCGTCCACCACCGGGTGTTCATCAGCGACCCGGCCGGCGGCAAGGTCGTCGTGACCGACTACAGCGGCACCGTCGTCGGCACCGTCGACTCGCTCCCCGGCGTCCGGGGCCTGGAACTGTCCGCCGACTCGAACACGCTGTACGCGGCCGTGCAGAAGGCCGACGCGATCGTCGCCATCGACACCGCGACGGCCACCGAGGCCCACCGGTACCCCACGGGCGACGGCACCGGACCCGAGTACCCGGCCCTCACCGGCGGCCGGCTCTGGTTCGGCTACGGCGCCTCCGGCGACGGCAACATCGGCTCGCTCGACCTGAGCGGCGCCGACCCGGTGGTGACCCTCAAGCAGGACACCACCCGCACCTGGTACAGCGCCCCGGTGCTCGGCTCCTCGGCCGGCGCCCCGGGCACGCTCGTCGCGGGCGCGCCGGGGCAGAGCCCGGCCGAACTCGCCGTGTACGACGTGTCGTCGGGCGCCGCGAACCGCACCGCGTACGTCTTCGACCCGGGCGACAGCAGCAACCTGACCGACCTCGCCGTCACGCCGGACGGCAAGGACGTCGTCACGGCCAGCGGCGCGCCCTACAAGCACGAGGTCTTCAAGCTCGCGGACCTGTCCGAGGACGGCAGCTACCCCACCAACCCGTACCCGAACGCGGTCGACATCGCCCCGGACGGCGCGGTCGCCGCGGGCACCTTCTCCTGGTACGACCCGGACGTCCACGTCTTCGTGCCCGGCGGCTCCACCCCGGTGCGGGAGTACGACTTCCCGAACACCGGCACCAGCAGCGGCTCCGACACCCTCGCGGCGTCGGGCCTGGCCTGGGCACCGGACGCGAGCAGGCTGTTCGCGGTGTCGTACAACGACTCCGACGTGTACTCCCTGCGGGTGCTCACCGACCCGGCCAAGGCGGACACCACCCTCACGGCGACCGTCCCGGCCACCGCGCCCCGCGCCAAGTCCCTCTCGGTCACCGGCACACTGACGTCGTCCGCCGCGCTCCCGGCCGGCACCACGGTCTCCGTGACCCGCACCGACGCCGAGTCCCCGGCCGGCAGGACGCTCGGCACGGCCACGGTCGGCGCCGACGGCTCGTACACCTTCGCCGACACCCCGCAGGCCCGCGGCAAGGTCACGTACACCGTCACGTACGCGGGCGACGCCCACCACGCCGGTGCCACCGCCACCGGCACCGTGAACGTCTCGCCCAGCACGGCCGCCCTGTCGCTGAACAACGGCGGCAAGGTGTACGCGTACGACAGCGCGGTGAAGTTCACGGCGCACCTGGGCACGACGTACAAGAACCGCAAGGTCGACCTGTACGCCGACCCCTACGGCGGCGACAAGCCGGAGAAGCTGGTCAAGTCCGGCACGGTCGACTCCTCCGGCAACCTGTCCGTCACCCTCACCCTGACCCGGGACACCAAGCTCACGGCGAAGTTCGCCGGGGACACCCGCTACACGCCCGCCACGGCCACCAGCACGGTCGGTACCCGCGTGAGGGTGTCGTCCGCGCTCAGCGGCTTCTACACGTCCAAGAAGGCGTGGAACCAGACGTACCGCTACTTCCGCAAGTCCAAGGACCCGGTCTACGACACCACCATGACGGCGTACAAGGGCCGCAAGTACCGCGCGGAGGTGGAGCTTTACTCCCAGGGCGCCTGGCGTGCCACCCACTCCGAGTACCTCGCCCTCGGCTCCGGCGGCAAGGACACCCTGGAACTCACCGGCACCCCGCCGACCAACGTCCGCTTCCGGATCCGCTCCTCCTACGTCGACACCAAGTCGGGCGACAACGTGAACTCGACGACGTACGGCAGCTGGAAGTACTTCCTCTTCACCGGCTGACGTCCTGACGGCCGGCTCGGCCGGAACCGAGGGCGCCGCCCGGCACGTCACCGCCGAGGCGGCGCCCGCCCAGGCCGTCCGGGCGCCGCGGGACCCGCTCGCCCGCCGGGCGTCAGCTTCCGTCGCCGGTGATCACGATCTTGGCGCCGACGGCGGTGTGCTCGTACAGCCAGCGGGCGTCGGCGGTGCGCAGGCCGATCAGGCCCAGGGTGGACGGGCGGCGGCCGGGCACGTCGGCCGTGCCGCCGGCGCCGTAGACGAAGTGCTGTTCGCCGCGCCGGCCGACGAAGGCCAGCACCCAGTCGTGCCGCTCCACCACACCCGTCGGCGAGGAACTGAACCGCACGCTGCGCATGCGCTCGGTGACCCGGCCGACCGTGTCACCGCGGAACGGCTGGTTCATGCCGGGAGCGGAGACGGAGAACGTCCGTCCGCCCGCGTGGAGCTCCAGCGCGGTCAGGTCGACGCTGATGTCCCGCACGGCGGTGCCGTCGTCGGGGGACGGGGGCGGCGCCGGGGCGGTGGTGGAGGCGGTCGCCGCGGGCGGGCGCGCCGGCCGGTCGGCGGGGGCCAGCAGGGCCGTCCCGGCGAGGACGGCCGTGCCCGCGACGACGAGGCCCGCGCCGGCCAGTGCGGCCCGCCGGGTGCGGCGGCGCGTCACGGCCCGGCGCCGCACGGCGGCGCCCGGCACCGGGGCGGAGCGCCGGCCCTCGGCGGCCACCTCGCGCAGCGCCGCGGTCAGCCGGCCGGACCGCTCCTCGGGCACGGTGGGGCCCGAGGGGTCATGAGGCATGCGTGGCCTCCTTCGTCCCGGTCATGGTCTCAGCCTCCTCGGGCGACAGATGGCGGGCGAGCGCCGCGCGGCCACGGGCCAGCCGTGCCTTGACCGTCCCGGCGGGGGAGCCCGTCTCCGCGGCGATCTGCTCCACGCTCAGATCGCAGACGTGGTACAGCACCACGGCCAGCCGCTGTGCCGCGGGGAGTTCGCGCAGGGCGGCGACCAGGGCGACGTGTTCGGGGCCGGGCCCCGGCGTCCGGTCCGGCGGAGTGTCCTTGCGGACGAGTTCCAGCCAGCGTCTGGCCCGCCGGAAGCGGCTGACGGCGAGCCGGGTGGCGACCGTGCGCAGCCACGCCTCCGGCGCCTCGGCCGCGTCGAACGACGCCCGCCGGTCCCAGGCCCGCACGAACGCCTCCTGCACCACGTCCTGGGCCTCGGCGTGGTCGCCGGTGAAGGCGTACAGCTGCCCCACCAGCCGGGGGAAGGCGGCCGCGTAGAAGGCGTCGAACTCCTCCTCGGTCATCGGCCCCCCGCCCGTGTCCCCGTCCCCGGAGAAGCGATCCTACGGCCCGCCGCGGACCGCCCGCTCCCGCGCGGCCGGCGCGCGGAATTTCGCCGGAACCGGATGCAACCCGCGCCCGCCGCGGTGCGTACAGACGATGTCCGTACACACATCAGGGGGAAACTTCCGTGTTCACGCACGACTTCACCGAGCGCGCACCCGGCGGCCCGGCCCGCCGCACGCCCGCCGGCCCGGCCCCGCGCCCCGCCCGCCCCGCACGCCGGCGCGGTGTCCTCGGCGGCCTCGGCGCCCTCGCGGCGGCCTGCGCGCTCGTCCTCACGGCGACCGGCTGCGCGGCCACCACCTCGTCGGCCGCGACGAAGCCCACCGGCCCGGCCGCCAAGGGCACGCACCGGCCCGGTGCCGCGCCCGGCCGGACGGCGCCCGCCGTCCCCGAGCCGGCCGCCCTCGCCGGGGCCCGGGTCAATGTCGGCGAGGGCGCCACCGTCGGCGTCGGCATGCCGATATCCGTCACCTTCCCGCGCCCGGTCCCCGAGGAGCAGCGGGCGGCGGTCGAGCACTGGCTCGGCGTCGGCACCGAGCCGGCCGTCACGGGCTCCTGGAGCTGGGTGAAGGACCGCAACCTGAACGACGGGCAGCGCGTCGACTACCGGCCGCCGGCGTACTGGAAGCCCGGCACCCGCGTCACGCTGCGCCTGGGCAGCCACGCCGTACGGCACTTCTCGGTCGGCCGGTCGCTGACCGCGACCGTCGACGTGCGCAGCCACACGATGACCGTCACCGAGGACGGCCGGCCCACCACCCGTATCCCGGTCACCGCGGGCCGGCCCGGCCTGGACACCTGGAACGGGACCATGGTGGTGATGGACAAGCAGCCCAAGGTGTACATGGACTCCCGGACCGTCGGTCTCGGCGACGCCTACCACGGCTACTACGCCTGGGCCGTGCACATCACCGTGTCCGGCACCTACGTCCACCAGAACCCGAACGCGAACACCTACGCCGGCCGGTCCAACGTCACCCACGGCTGTGTCGGCCTGGCCACCGACGGCACCGCCGAACGCTTCTACCAGCGGGTCATCCCCGGCGACGTCATCACCGTCACCGGTTCCAAGGACACCGTGGAGGCGGGCAACGGCTACGGCGACTGGAACGTCAGCTGGTCGAAGTGGCTGGCCGGCAGTGCGGCCCGGCACGGGAAAGCGGGTGCCGCCGCGCACTCGTGACGGACCGTCACACCCCGCGGTCTCACGCGTTGAGAAGGCGTGAAACTGATGTCTTCGTCCGCTGAGGCGCTGCATGTCATCGGGCCCGAGTGCATCGACGGCATGCGGCGCCTGCGGACCATCGCCGAGTGCCTCTTCCACGGCCGGATGACGCCGGTCGGGGTGGTGCGCGCCGTCGAGGCGTGGACCGCCGCGCGCCGGGCCCTGGCGGCGGTGCCGAAGAAGTCCCGTCAGGCGCACGGGCATCTGATCGAGTACGCGCCGGAGCTGATCTGCTGGCAGGCGTGCCGCGGGCTGCCGCTGCGGACGCTGCACGACGCCAGGTCGTCGTACCCCTGGGACAGGGTGATCGAGGACGAACCGCCCCGCTGGACGATGCGGGCGGCGGGCGAACTGATCGCGCGGTACGAAGCGGCGCGCCCCGGCCGGCGCAGCTACAAGGCGGAGGCCCCGGAGCTGGACCTCTGGCTGCGCCTCACGGCGGCCAACTTCCGCTGACCCCTTGCCCTTTGGCGGCACCGCTCCTAGGTTAAGCGCGCTGTTAAGTCCACTTAACTCGACACTTGAGCGAGGTTGCCGTGCCGCACCGCGCAAGAACGCGTGCCCGCTGGATCACCGCCGCCGCGGCCGCCCTGGCCGCCCTGGCGGCGACGGCGGGCGGAATCCCGGGGCAGGCCGCGGCGGCCGCCCCGCCGGAGCACACCCAGCGCGTCGAGTACTTCCCCGGCCCCGCGGCCGAGCCCCGCCAGGTGACCGTCCCGGCGGACTCCCCGGCGGCCACCCCGGCGGACAGCCGGGCGGTCCGCCCCGGCGCCCGTACCCCGGCCGCGTCCGGCACCCGTCCGGCCGTCCGGCCGCTCCAGCGCACCGGACCGGTGTCCGGGCGGCTCGACCTGGTGGTGATGGGCGACGGCTACACCGCCGGCGAACAGGACGAGTTCGCCGCGGACGCCGAGGAGAAACTGGACGCGATCTTCGGTGTCGAGCCGTACCGCAGCTACCGGGGTCTGTTCAACATCTGGCTGGTCGGCGTCGTCTCCCCCGAGTCGGGTGTCTCCGGCGACCCGGCGGCCGACGACGTGAAGGACACCGCGCTGGGCTCCGCCTTCTTCTGCGACGGACTCGAACGCCTGCTGTGCGTCGACACCGGCGCCGTCACCCGGTACGCCGCTCTGGCGCCGGACGCGGACATCGTCTTCGTCGTCGCCCACTCCGCCAAATACGGCGGCGCCGGCTACTCCGCCGCCGACCTGCCCCCGGGCACGCCCTTCCACGGCGTGGCGACGATGTCCTCCGACAACGACCGGTCGTACCTCATAGGCGCCCATGAACTGGGCCACTCCATAGGCGGACTGGCCGACGAGTACCAGTACGCCGGCTACGGCGCCTATCCCTATGCCGAGGAGCCCGCCGCGGCCAACCTCACCCTCCACCGCGACCCGGCCGCCGCCAAGTGGCACCGCTGGGCCGGCGTGCCGGACCCGACCGGATCGGTCGTCGGCACCTACGAGGGGGGCGGCTACTACGAGACCGGCATCCACCGCCCCACCGACACGTCCCTCATGCGCACCCTGGCCTCGACCGAGTTCAACGTCGTCGGACGCGAGGCGATGATCGCCGGTTTCTACGCCGACGCGGACGCGCTGACCTCCCCCGTCCCCACCTCGGCACCGGTCCGCGGGAACCGGCCGGTCACCGTGCGCCTCGCCCCGCTGACCGGCCTCGCCGACCTCCGCCTCACCTGGTCCGTCGACGGCCGGGAGGTCCCGTGGGCGGCCGGCGTCCGTGCGGTGACCCCGCACGCGCTGGGTGTCCGGGGCCACGGCCACCGGATCACCGCGACCGTGACCGACCGCACGGCCGCCCTGCGCGACCCGGCGGCGCGCGCCCAGACGGGCAACTCGCTCACCTGGCGGGTGCGGTGAAGCGGGCGGGTCACAGGACCAGCAGCAGCGTGGCCAGCGTGGCGCAGCCGGCGCACACCGCGAGCACGACGCCCACCAGGCGCCGCCGCACCAGGGCGTAGCGGTTCTCGTACTCGGCCCGCAGCGACACGCAGCGGGCCGCGATACGTTCGAGGTCCGCGCGGGCCCGGCGCAGACTGTCGGCGACGTACCGGCGCTCGATCTCCTCGCGCTGTGCCGTCGTCAGCCAGTCCAGGGAGCCGGTGAACTCCCGTGCGCGCCGCTCGGCCTCGGCGACCCTGGCCTGCCACAGCAGATAGCCCTCCACCTCGTTGCCGAGGTCGCCGTCCGCTCCGGCCCCCCGCTGGGGCAGGGCGGTCACTCCGGGCCTCGGCCGCTCGACGCCGTGAGGGGGCCCTCGTGCTCCCGCATCGCGATGTCCGGGTGGTGCAGGTCGAAGGCCGGGGACTCGCTGCGGATGCGGGGCAGGGTGACGAAGTTGTGCCGCGGCGGCGGGCAGGAGGTCGCCCACTCCAGCGAGCGCCCGTAGCCCCACGGGTCGTCCACGGCGACCGGCCTGCCGTACCGGGCCGTCTTCCACACGTTGTACAGGAACGGCAGCATCGACAGGCCGAGCAGGAACGAGCTGATCGTCGAGATCGTGTTGAGGGCCGTGAAGCCGTCGGTCGCCAGATAGTCGGCGTACCGGCGCGGCATGCCCTCGGCACCCAGCCAGTGCTGGACCAGGAAGGTGCCGTGGAAGCCGACGAACAGCGTCCAGAAGGTGATCTTCCCGAGCCGCTCGTCCAGCAGCTTGCCGGTGAACTTGGGCCACCAGAAGTGGAAGCCGGCGAACATCGCGAAGACGACCGTGCCGAACACCACGTAGTGGAAGTGGGCCACCACGAAGTACGAGTCGGAGACGTGGAAGTCCATCGGCGGCGAGGCCAGGATGACACCGGTCAGACCACCGAAGAGGAACGTCACGAGGAAGCCGGCCGACCACAGCATCGGCGTCTCGAAGGAGAGACTTCCCTTCCACATCGTGCCGATCCAGTTGAAGAACTTCACCCCGGTGGGCACGGCGATCAGGAACGTCATGAAGGAGAAGAACGGCAGCAGCACACCGCCGGTGACGTACATGTGGTGCGCCCACACGGTCACCGACAGACCGGCGATCGCGATGGTCGCGGCGACCAGGCCCATGTAGCCGAAGATCGGTTTGCGCGCGAAGACCGGGATGATCTCGGTGACGATCCCGAAGAACGGCAGCGCGATGATGTAGACCTCGGGATGGCCGAAGAACCAGAAGAGGTGCTGCCACAGCAGGGGGCCGCCGTTGGCGGCGTCGTACACATGGGCGCCGAACTGACGGTCCACCTCCAGTGCGAACAGCGCCGCGGCCAGACACGGGAAGGCCAGCAGGACCAGGACACCGGTCAGCAGCACGTTCCACACGAAGATCGGCATGCGGAACATGGTCATGCCGGGGGCGCGCATGCAGATGATCGTGGTGATGAAGTTGACCGCGCCGAGGATGGTGCCGAAGCCGGAGAAGGCCAGACCCATGATCCACATGTCGGAGCCGATGCCCGGCGAGCGGATCACGTCGGACAGCGGGGAGTAGGCGAACCAGCCGAAGTCCGCCGCGCCGTCCGGGGTGAGGAAGCCGCCCACCGCGATGAGCGAGCCGAACAGGTACAGCCAGTAGGCGAACATGTTCAGCCGCGGGAACGCCACGTCGGGCGCGCCGATCTGGAGCGGCATGATCCAGTTCGTGAACCCGGCGAACAGCGGGGTGGCGAACATCAGCAGCATCACGGTGCCGTGCATCGTGAACAGCTGGTTGTACTGCTCGTTGGAGATCATCTGAATGCCCGGCCGGGCCAGCTCGGCGCGCATGATCAGCGCCATCAGGCCGCCGAACAGGAAGAACGCGAACGACGTCGACAGGTACAGCGTGCCGATCGTCTTGTGGTCGGTGGTGGTCAGCCACTTCACCACCACGTTGCCGGGCTCTTTGCGCCTGACCGGCAACTCGTTCTCGTACGAGTCCTCGGCCGCCTCGGCGCCGCCCTGGGGTTCGTTGAGGATGCTCACAAGTCGTCCGTCTCCCGATGCTCGCCGTCCGCCCTCGGCATGACGCCCGTCACCCGCCATCCTCGCCGCGCGAGAGCGGCAGCGGGCCCCTGAGCGGCCGACGCGCGGCCGTCCGGATGACGGATACACCTGGACGGAGCAACGGACGGGGGCGGCGGGGTCCGCGCACGCCGCCGCTCCCGCTCTGCTGCCGAGAGCGAGGGCGGCGGTCGTTCCGCGGGCGTTCTCCGGCGATGCCACGGACGGGACCGCGGCGAGGCCGGCCGCCGGCACGGTCAGGAGGGCACGCAGCCGAACCAGTGCACCGTCTTCTTCTCGGCGATGTGGCCCAGGCATCTGACGCTCCGGTCGTGCACGGTCCTGGTCCGCGCCACCCCTCCGTCCAGATACTCCGTCTTGTAGTAGGTCTGCACGAGGGTGCCCACCCTGATCCGGTACCAGCGGTGGTCGTCGTCCGGGATGCTGCACCCCTGAGCGATCACGTCGGTGCCGGGGCCCTCGCTCCACATGTCCCGTGCGGCACGGTCGCAGTGCGCCCCCTGGGCGGCACCGGCGGTGCCGGCGGCCGGGCCTATCAGGGCCGCCGCGCCCGCGGCCACCGCCGCGGTGACGCCCGCCAGGCGCTTCAGCGTGAGGTTCGTCATCGGTCCTCCTGTCAGCCGTGGTGACGAGGAGAGTCACCAGGTCGTGGTGACGGGGTAAGTCACCGGGTCACACAGGAGCGATTCCACACCTGCCCACGCTGTCCGGCCTGTTGAGTCCCCCGACCCGGTGACACGGGTGACGCCGATGCAGCAACCGCCGCCCGGATCCCGCCCCGTCGGGTCTCGGCGTGTCCTCGGATGGCTTCCCCGATGGGCGCCCCGCGCAAGGTCGTTCTAGCCTCCCAAATGAGCGCTTAGTGGATCTTTCGGGCATGCGCTCCACTCGGTCCAAGGAGGAGAAATGCGCAGACTTCAGCAGGCCGCCGTCGCGGCCGCCGTCATCGGCAGCATCGGATTCGCGGGTGCCTCTCCCGCCACCGCCCAGGCCGCGCAGAGCATGCGCGGCGGTGGCGGCGGATGCGATTCCCACGACATGAACATCGACATCCTCGGCGAGGTCGGCATCCTCAACGGTCTGGGCGGCAACCTGCTCAACGGCGAGGGCAATCCGGGCGCGCAGTACACCGACATGGGCTCGGACTGCCGCTAGCACCAGGTCGCGTGAGGCACCGAACGGCGTTCCGGCGCACGGGCCATGAGCCCTGACCGCCCGTCCGCCCGTCGGTGACACGTGTGTTGTCCCGCAGTGGGTGCCGAAGGCCCCGGACCACGACCGGTCCGGGGCCTTCGCGTCGGCGCCCCGGCGAGCACGGTCGCGGATCCGCTCACCCCGGGGTGTAACGCGCGGGCACCCCCACGGCGTGTAAGGGATGACGTACGACCACGAAGGGACACACCGGTGAGGCAAGCACCCGCGGACTACCTGGAGTTCGCCGCCGCCCGCAGCGGGCCCCTGTTCCGGACGGCCTGCCTGCTCACCGGCGACTGGCATCTCGCCGAGGACCTGGTCCAGGAGACGCTCGCCAAGATGTACCGCTCCTGGCGGCGGATCAGCCGCGCGGACTCCCCGGTGGCCTATGCCAACACCGTGCTGGTGCGCACCTACATCTCCCAGCGCCGCCGCCGCAGTTCCGCCGAGCGCCCCAGCGACCGGCTGCCCGACACGGCGGGGCCGGCGCCGGACGCGGAACTGCGGATGGCCCTGCTGGACGGCCTGGCCCGGCTGGCGGCCAAGGACCGTGCGGTGCTGGTGCTCCGCTACTGGGAGGACCGCTCGGTGGAGGAGACCTCCCAGGTCCTCAGGCTGTCCCCGGGAGCCGTCCGCACCCGGAGCGTGCGCGCGCTGCACCGGCTGCGCGCCCTGCTCGGCGCCGACCTGGCCGACCTGGCGGCATGACGGCAGGCCCTGACGCCTCCCCGCCGCCCCGGCACCCCCGCCGCCCCGCCTCGGGTCGCCCGGCGCCGGACCACCCGGCCCCGGACCGCTCAAGGTGCGCCCTGTCACGCCCCGTCACTCCCCGGAACGCCCGCCCATCCCCGCAGAACGGAGACCGGCCATGCCTCTCGACGAGGACTTCGAGCCCCTGATGACCCGCACCCTGGGCAGCGCCGCCGACGCGTTCCCGCCCCACTCCGCCGACCTGGTACGGCGGTCCGTCGCCCGGGGCCGCCGGATGCGGCTCCTCGCCGCCACCCGCATCGCCGGCACGGCCGTCGCGGTGGCCGCCGTGGGGGGCACGCTGACGGCCATGGGCGCCTTCGGCGGCCACGGCGCCGGCGCCCCGGACCAGCTGCGGGCCGGCGCCCCGGGCGGCTCCAGCGGGCAGCCCTCCTCCCGGGTGCCCTCGCCGGTCAGCGGCGAGGACATGATCCGCACGCTCAAGAGCCTGCTGCCGTCCGGCGGTACCGTCTCCGCGGCCACGGGCCGGGCGTCCCAGGCCGGCCCGCCCGTCGTGTGGCCGACGGCCAAGCTCACCTACTCCACCCCGAAGGGCTCCTCCGGTATCGACATCACCCTCGCCCGCCTGGAGCCCGGCGCCCCCGGCGAGCAGCGGGGCCAGAGCGGCTGCCTGCCGGTGGAGGTGCGCCCGTACGACAAGTGCACCACCCGGAAACTCCCCGGCGGAGCGGTGCTCGACACCACGGAGTCCTTCACCTACCCCAGCAGCGACACCGGGCAGAAGCGCTGGTACGTGGTGCTCACCACCGCCGACGGGGTGCAGCTGACGGCACAGGAGTTCGGCGGCGGCGACGAGAAGGGATCGTCCGGCGCGGCCGACCCCCAGCTGTCCCTCGCCCAGCTGACCTCGATCGTGCGCAGCCCGGCGTGGAAGGAGGCGGCCGACGCGCTGCCGGCCCCGGAGGGAGCCCCCGCCGGCACCCCCTCCACCGGCCGGAAGCACGTGTCCGGCGCACGCATCAACGAGGTGGTCGCCTCGCATCTGCCCGGGGGCGGGAAGACCTCCGGCCTGAACGCCGGCGACGGCCTGGTCCAGCTGGTCCACGACGACGGCCGGGGCAGGAGCATGGTCGAGGTCGACGCGCAGTACGGCATGACCGACGACCTGGCCGGGCACATGGGCTGCGCGGGTGTCCGGGGTCACTGCGAGGCCACCGAGCTTTCCGACGGCACCCGCGTCAAGAAGGTCCAGGGGCCCTCGGAGAAGGGCGGCGAGGCCCAGGTGTGGCTGGTCGACGTCCTCTACCCGGACGGCCGCCGGGTGGCGGCCCGGTCGGTCAACTCGTACGCCGAGAGCGCGCCGGTGACCCGGCCCCGGCCGGTGCTGAGCATGGCCGAACTGGAGAGCATCGCGCTGGACAAGCGCTTCTTCACGGCCTGAGCCTCCCGCCCGCCGCCCCCCGGTGGGGGAGCCCCCCACACCAGGCCGGACAAGACCGGTTTCTGGGTATACGCGTGGTAGGGATCAGGCGTCCGGGCGGAGGACGGGAAAGCAGGCAGTGGGCCGCCGACGCGGCGCGCGCCCCCACCGAGGGGGAGAGGAGAACGGCCTATGGGCAGGACGGGCCCCTCGCGATCCGGCACCCCGGGCCGGCCCCTGCCCGGTGCCGGTTCCTCGCCCACCGGACTGCTCGATCTGCTGAGCGTCGCCGCGGTGGTGCTGGACACGAACGGGCGCGTGGTGTTCTGGAGCCCCCAGGCGGAGGATCTGTTCGGCTACAGCGCGCAGGAGGCGCTGGGGCGGTTCGGGGCGCGGCTGCTGGTCCACCCGGAGCACTTCGACCAGGTGATCGAGCTGTTCGCCGAGGTCATGGAGTCCGGCGCCGACTGGGCCGGGGCCTTCCCGGTCCGGCACAAGGACGGCAGCACACGGCTGGTGGAGTTCCGCAACATGCGGCTGCTCGACGACCTCGGGGACACCTACGCCCTGGGGCTGGCCGTGGACCAGGCGACGGTGGCCCGGGTCGAGCGGGGGGTGGCCCTCTCCGCCCGTCTGGTCTCCCAGTCCCCGATCGGGCTGGCCATCCTCGACCCCGAGCTGCGCTACGTGACCGTGAACCCGGCCCTGGAACGCATCCACGGCCTGCCCGCCGCCGACCATCTGGGAAGGCGCGTCCGCGAGGTGCTGACCTTCCTGGACTCCGGGGCCGTCGAAGCCCGTATGCGGCAGGTCCTGGAGAGCGGGCAGCCGGTGTCCGACCGGTACGTCGTCGGCCGCACCCACGCCGATCCGCACCGCGAGCACGCCTGGTCCGTGTCGTACCACCGGCTGGACGACGCCACCGGCCGGGTGATCGGTCTGGCCACGTCCGTCATCGACATCACCGAACGCCACGAGGCCGCCCTGGCGGCGACGGCGGCCCGCAACCGCCTGGCCCTGATCGCCCACGCCTCCGCCTCCATCGGGACGACCCTCGACGTGGAGCGGACGGCGCACGAGCTGGCCGGTGTCGTCGTACCGGACCTGGCCGACGTGGCCTCGGTGCACGTGCTCGACAGCGTGCTGCGCGGACGCACCCCCTCGGACACCGGCCCGGCCCGCTTCCGGATCGCCGCCGTCGCCGGGGCACCCGCCTGCGAGACGGCGCGGGCGGCGGCCGATCCGCCCGGCGGAATCGCCAGCTACGACAGCGACCGCCTGCTCACCCGCTGCGTCCGCACCCGCCGTCCGGTGCTGGTGGCCGAGACCACCCGCGGCGACCTGCGGCACATCGCCCGCACCAGCGAGGGCGCCTCGCTGCTGGAGGCGACCGGCGTGCACTCCTACCTCGCGGTGCCGCTCCTGGCCCGCGGAGAGATCCTGGGAGCACTCAGCCTGGAACGCGCCGGCACACCCGCCCCGTTCGACGAGGACGACTCGCTTCTCGCCTGCGAGCTGGCCGGCCGCGCCGCCACCTGCATCGACAACGCCCGCTGGTACCAGAGCGTGCGCGACACCGCCCTCACCCTCCAGCGCCGCCTCCTCCCCGAGCTGCCGTCCCGGCTGCCCGGACTGGAGATCGCCAGCCGCTATCTGCCGGCCGGAGCCGTCAGCGAGATCGGCGGGGACTGGTTCGACGCCATGCGCCTGCCCGGCGACAAGACCGCCCTGGTCGTCGGGGACGTCATGGGCAGCGGCATCAACGCCGCCGCCGGCATGGGCCAGCTGCGCAGCGCCACCCGTGCCTTCGCCGAGCTGGACCTCGACCCGGCGGAGGTGCTCCGCCACCTCGACCGCCTGACCGAGGACGTCGAGCACACCATCGCCACCTGCGTCTACTGCCGCCACGACCCCGAGCGGGGCGAGTGCCGCATCAGCGTGGCCGGTCATCTGCCGCCCGCCCTGGTCCGCGCCGGCCGGCCGGCCGAGCTGCTCGACGTCCCCTCGGGGGTGCCGCTGGGCGTCGGCGAGTGTGCCTTCGAGACGACGTCCTTCGCCTTCCGTCCCGGCGACCGGCTCGCTCTCTACACCGACGGTCTGGTCGAGACACGCGGCGACCCGATCGACGCCCGCCTCGGCATCCTCCGCGACGCCCTGACCGCGACGGCCGACCGGGACCCGGAGGAGACGTGCGACCGGGTGCTGGAGACGCTCCGGCCCCCGCCGGGCGACGACGTCGCCCTCCTCCTGGCCCGCGCCCGGCCCTGACCGACGGCCGGCACACCGCCGGATCACGCGTCCAGGTCGTCGAACTGGTCGAGAAGGAAGTCGACCGGCATGGGACCCGTGATGGCGGGCGCCCCGTCACCGAGGTGCTGCTCCGCCCAGATGACCTTGCCGCGGGGCGTGTACCGCGTCCCCCAGCGCTGGGCGAACTGCGCCACCAGGAACAGCCCCCGTCCGCCCTCGTCGGTGGTCGCCGCCCGGCGCAGGCGCGGCGAGGTGCCGCTGCCGTCCGACACCTCGCAGATCAGGCAGCGGCCGTACAGCAGCCGCACCGCGACCGGCGGCGAGCCGTACCGGATCGCGTTGGTGACCAGCTCGCTGACGATCAGTTCCGTGGCGAAGCCGTACTCCTCCAGCCCCCATTCCCGCAGCGTCCGCCGGCAGTGCGCCCGTACCGAGGGCACCAGCGCCGGGTCCGGCGGCACGTCCCACTCGGCCACGCGCGAGGGCGGGAAGATCCGGGTACGGGCCGTCAGCAGCGCGATGTCGTCGCAGGAGGGCGACGGCTTCAGCGCGTCGATCACCGTCCGGCACGTCTCCTCCGGAGGCAGGTCCCCGCAACCGTCCAGCGCCCGGCGCAGCCGCTCCATGCCCACGTCGATGTCGTGGGTGCGGTCCTCCACGAGGCCGTCGGTGTACAGCACCAGTTGCGAGCCTTCCGGCAAGGACACCTCGGCGGTCTCGAAGGGGTGGCCGCCCAGACCGAGCGGTGCCGAGGCCGGCACGCCGGGACAGACGACCGTGCCGTCGGGGTGCACCACCACGGGCTCCGGATGGCCGGCGCGGGCCATCGTGCAGACTCCCGCCACCGGGTCGTAGACCGCGTACAGACAGGTCGCTCCGGTCACGCCCTCCTCCGCGCGGTTCAGCGCGCCGTCGCCCGCGCTCTCCTCGTTGTCCATGCGGACGACCATGTCGTCCAGGTTGCCGAGCACCTCGTCCACGGGCAGGTCCAGGGTGGAGAAGTTGTGCACCGCCGTGCGCAGCCGGCCCATCGTCGCCGCCGCGTGCAGCCCGTGCCCCACGACGTCCCCCATCACCAGGGCCACCCGGGCGCCCGGCAGGGGGATGACGTCGAACCAGTCCCCGCCCACCCCCGCCTCCGCGGGCACGTACCGCCAGGCCACCTCCAGCGCGTCCTGCTCCGGCTGCGACCGCGGCAGCAGGCTGCGCTGGAGGGCCACCGCCATCGCGTGCTCGCGGGTGAACCGGCGGGCGTTGTCGAGGGCCACCGCCGCCCGCGCGGCCAGTTCCTCCGCGAAGGCGAGATCCTCCGGCCCGAACGGGGGGGAGTCCACCGTCCGGTAGAAGTTCGCCACGCCCAGGGGGACGTTCCGCGCCCGCAGCGGCACGGTCACCAGCGAGCGCAATCCGCTCTCCAGGGCCTTGCGGGCGCGCTCGGGATCCTGTTCCCGCCAGCCGGCCGCCTGCCGCAGGTCCGGCTCCAGCAGGCCCCGGCCCTCCTGAAGCGTCCGCATCTGCGGGGTCCGGGCCGACAGCGCGATCGCTTCGCCCAGCGGATACACCGGCATCGCCTGCCGCGCGCCGCCGATCGCCGCCCGCCGCAGCTGCCGCCAGCCCTCCGCCGTGGGCTCCCAGCCCCGCAGCACCGCGTCGAGCAGGTCCACCGTCACCAGGTCGGCGAACTGCGGCGCCGCGACGTCGGCCAGTTCCTGGGCCGTACGCTCCACGTCCAGCGTCGTCCCGATACCCACCCCCGCCTCGTACAGCACCTTCAGCCGTTCCCGCGCGACCTCGGCCCGGCCGGAGACCGCCGCCAGCTCGGTGGTGTCGCGCAGGGTCAGCACGCTGCCTCCCCGGTCGGCCCCGGGGTACGTCGGCCGCTTGTTCACCGCCAGCAGCCGGTCCCCGGCGTGATGCACCTCGTCGGAGACCGCGTCCGGCGACGACAGCAGCCGCGTCATCGCTTCCGGCAGCCCCAGCTCGGTCACCGGGCGCCCCTGCGCGTCCGCCGGCAGCCCGAGCAGCCGCGTCGCCTCGTCGTTGGCCAGCAGCAGCCGTCCGTCGGCGCCGGTGATCAGCACTCCTTCGCGCACCGCGTGCAGGACCGCGTCGTGGTGCTCGTACAGCCGCGCCAGCTCCACCGGGCCCAGGCCGCGCGTCTGCCGGCGCAGCCGACGGGCCGCCAGGGTCGTCCCCGCCATGGCCAGCGCCAGCGCGGCCGCGCCGCTGACCAGGATGAACGGCAGCTGCGGGAGCCACAGCGCCGCCACGTTGCGGACCGTGATGCCGGCGGAGACCAGGCCGACCACCTTGCCGCGCGCGTCGGTCACCGGGACCACCGCCTGCACGGCCGTCCCCTTGCCCGCGGGCAGCGGCGGCCCGCCGGCCTGTTCGACGACGGTACGGCCCAGGAGCGCCGGTCCGATGGTGCCGACGAACTTCTTCCCGATCTCCCGCGGATAGGGATACGTGTAGCGGATCCCCTGGGTGTTCATGACGACGATGAAGTCCACACCCGCGCGCTTGCGCGCCTTCTCGGTCTGCGGCTGGAGCACCGCCGTGGGATCCCGGCTCTTCAGCGCCTCGGCCGTACCGGGCGCGTTCGCGAACGACTGGGCCGCGACGACCGACTCACTGCGCCCCTGCCGCACCGCGTCCCGCGACGTCTGGAGCACCGTGGCCACCACCGCGGCCAGGACCAGCAGCAGGACGATGACGACCTGGAGAAGGAACACCTGCCCGGCCACACTGCGCGGGTCCAGCAGGGAATCCCGGCGCCGGTGCGGGCGTCCGGCGGACGGATGACGTTCCGGGCTCCGAGGCCGCCCGGAAAATACCTCCATACACCCTTGATAACACCGCTGGGGGCAGGCCGACGCCGTTCACTCACCGGACCCGGTCAGGCACCGGTGCCGGCCGCTGCCGTATCGCGGCTCCGACCGCCACGGGTACCGCTTTTCGGCCCCATGCTGATGTTTTCCGGTCGGAGCGCGAGCGAAAGCTTGGCAGATACACCCAACATCGATCGACAATGCTCGAACGGTGAGGCTGGAGTCACCGAGAGATACGACTGAGCACACCACTCACGTTCAAGACCTCGTGGCACCCCTCCGCCCGCCGACCGGACGCCGGTGTACCGGGCTTCGCGCAGGTCACCTCGACGGTCACGGTGTCGTTCTCGGGGATCTTGATGGGGGTCACCCAGTGATAGTCCTGGTTGCGGAAGGTCTCCATCGCGATCGTCGTGATCTTGCGGTCGCCGAACGTGAACGTCAGCAGCCCCTCGTCGCCCTGGAAGTTGGCGACCACGACATCCGTGACCTGGAAGACACTGCCCTCCGGCACCCGGAAGGTACCCGTCTTGGTCTCCCCGCCGGACGTCTGCACGTCGATGGTCTCCGAGCTCTGCCGGCCACCGCCCGCCGATCCGCCGTCGCCGTCCGTGCCGTCGCCGCCGTCCGAGCCGTTCGGCGCGCCCTTGCCCTTGCCGCCGGGCCCGGTGCTCGGACCGGCGCCCTTGCCGGCGCCCGGAGTCTGTCCTGCCTCTCCCTGCTCCCCGGCGGGCGTGGGACGCGGCTGGACCGCCTCGGTGGCCGCTTCCTTGGCCGCGCTGCGCACCGCGGGACGCACCAGCGTGAACCAGGCCAGCAACAGCGCGAGCAATGCCGCGAGCACCGCGAGCAGCCACTTGGGAAAGACCGGGATCTGGACGAACTCGGCGTCCAGCGGCACCCGGGCGGCGGACTCCTCCCGCCGGGGGTCCTCCCGCTCGCCGGATTCGGCGGCGTCCACGGTGAACGGCCACACCACGGGGGCGCCGAACCACACCGGCTTGCCCGTGCGCACGCGCAGGCCGGTCTCCGCCGACTCGCCGGGCTCCAGTTTCCGCTCCGCCGGACTGAACGCGAACCGCAGCTCCTCGCCCGCCTGCCCGGCGGTGAAGCCCACCGTCACCGGCGAATTGCCCTGGTTGCGCACGGCCAGCCGATAACGTCCGCGCAGCCAGCCGCGCCGGCGGCGCGGGGCCAGTTCGGCGTGCAGCTCGTGGAACTCACCGATGTGCACCGTGGTCTCCGGCACCCGCACCGACTCGGGGTGCTCGGCCGGCAGGATCCGCACGGCGAGGGGCACGTCACCGGCCCGGACCTCCGGAGAACGCGGTGGCTCCAGCCGGACCGTCACCGTCTCGGACGTGCCGGGATAGAGGGAGACCCGCGCGGGCTCCACGGTGGTCCAGGAGGCGCAGTCCCCGATGACCTCCAGGCTGTACGCCTCGACGATGTCGCTGTCGTTGCGGACGGTCAGACTGGTCGTGGCGATGTCCCCCGGCGCAACGGTCACTTCCGCCATGTCGAGGCCGGTCGCACCGGAACTGGAAGAGGCTGCAGAAGGCGTCACACCAGCACGCTAGGACGTGGCCCACGGGCGCGACGAGAAGCGCGAGGGCAATGTCCGGGCAGCCGCGGTGCCCCGTCGGCCAACCACAAGTCTCTTCCGCGCATCTGCTGTTGAGACGGCCCGTCGGCTCGGGAGCGCCGCCCTCGGGCGCCCGCCCCCGCCGCCGACTCCCACCACTCGACCCTTGCGAGGTACCCCTTATGCCCAGCGCGGAGAAGACCGGAACGGCCGTGCCCGCCACCACCCCACGTGTGCCCGATCCGGCCTGGACCATGCAGAGGACTTCCCGCCTCGCCCGCCACGACCGCGTGACCCTGGCCGTCTACGCCGCCGACCCGGTGCTACGCCTAGGCGTCGTCCAGCAATTACGCCAGCGTCCCGAGATCGACCTGCTCGCCGACGCCGACGCGGAGGAGGCACAGGTCTCGCTGGTGGTCGTGGACCACGTCGACGACGACGTGACCGCCCTGCTGCACCGGCTGCGGCACAACACCGCCACCCGGACGGGCCTGGTGGTCGCCACCCTGGGCTCCGGCTCGCTGCAACGCGTCATCGAGTGCGGTGTGGCGGCGGTGCTGCGGCGCGCCGAAGCCGACCAGGACCAACTGCTGCGGCTGGTCCTCGCCATAGCCAACGGCGAGGGCGTGCTGCCCGGCGACCTGCTCGGCAAGCTGCTCAGCCACGTGGGCAGCCTCCAGCGCTCGGCGCTCGATCCGGGGGCCCTTTCGCTGTCCACGCTGACGACACGGGAAGCGGACATGCTGCGCATGGTGTCGGAGGGCCTGGACACCGCCGAGATCGCCCGCAAGACCGCGTACTCCGAACGCACCGTCAAGAACGTCCTGCACGAGATCATCACACGGCTGCAACTGCGCAACCGGGCCCACGCGGTCGGCTACGCGCTGCGCAACGGGCTGATCTGACGGACCCGGCCGCGGCCCGGCCGGGAACGGGAACTGCCCGAAAGCGCACCGCGCGCTTCCCCCCGGCAGGGCCCCACGGCCCTGCCGTGCCGCGCGCGAGGGAGGCAGGGTGGCGGGGGCACATCCGGATGCCGCACCAGACTGCGAGGGGGACCGTGATGGGAACCGCTGGCCCCGGCGGACGGTACCGCCCGGGACGGCTCGCCGCGACCGCGCTGCTGCTGGTCCCGCTGCTCGGAGCGACCGGGGCCGCCCGGCAGAGCGGCCCCGAGTCCCCGCCGTCCTCGCCACGAGTGGCCGACACCGCGGGCACCCGGGTCGCGTACGCCGGCACCCGGCACCGCAGTCTCGGCGAGGTCGACTCGACCACCTCCGACAAACCGCTGTTCGGCGAGGGACCGGCCCACTTCGACGTCCAGCCGTCCGCTCTGGGCGACCAGCTGGTCTTCGCGAGCCGCCGCGACGAGCCGAAGCCGCAGATCTACCTGAGGTCCGCCGACGGTTCCGTACGCCGCCTCACCAGAGGCATGGACGCGGCACACCCCCGGCTCACACCGGACGGCGGGGCCGTGGTCTTCGACTCGGCCGGCCCCGGCGGCCGGGACGGCGGGAAACAGCGCGACCTGTGGCAGGTGCGGACCGACGGCACCGGACTGACCCGGCTGACCGACACCCCCGACGACGAGGACTGCCCGACGGTCTCCCCGGACGGGCGGCGCCTGGCGTACTCCAGCGACAGCGACCCCGCGGCCGGCCGGCAGATCTACGTACGGCCGCTGGCCGGCGGCCCCGCCACCCGGGTCACCAGCCCCGCGAACGGCACCGGCACCGAACCGGTGTGGAACCCGGTCGACGACGACGCCCACCGGGACCTCATCGCGTACACCGCCACCGGAGCGGACGGGCCCCGGCTGCGGCTGACCGACGGGACCGGCGGGACCACCGACGGTCCGCTGTTCGGGGGCGACCGGGCGCGGTGGCGCGCCCACGGGGCGGCGTGGCTGCCCGACGGGCAGGACGTGCTGTTCCTCAGCCCCGAGATCACCTGTGAGTGCGAGGGCGACTGGGACCATGTGTTCCGCACGACCGCGCACTCCGACGGGACGCCCAGGCTGGAGCTGAACGAGGACCGGGAGGTCCTCTCGCCCACCTGGCTCGGCCCGCTGGACGGCGGCCGGGTGGTGGTGGAACGCACCTCGGCGGCCGGTCCGCACGTGGTGACGCTCCAGGACGTCCGCATGGACGGAGCCGACCCCCGCGACCTGGGGCTGGAGATCCTGCGGGAGGACCCGGAGGCCGACACCAACACCGACCCGGCGAAGGACCCGCTGTTCCGGCCCCGGTCCGGCTACGACCCGTGGACCGAGCGGCAGACCTACACGCCGGACGGCCGCCGGATCGTGCTGACCCGCTTCAGGAAGGAGGACGGCGGCCGGATCGAGCGGATCTGGATCGCGGACGCCGACGGCCTGAACGAGGCGGCCCTGCCGCTCGCGGGACGCGGCCCCAAGGACTGGGACACCGACCCCGCGCTCTCCCCGGACGGCAAGCACATCGCCTTCACCCGGATCTCGCCGGGCGGCGTGGGCGACGCCGCGGGAGCCAGCCGCATCCTCGTCGCCGACCTGGCCACCGGTGAGATCACCGGCGAGATCACCCCGCCGGCCGGGCAGCTCCAGGGCCAGGACGCCCAGCCCGCCTGGTCCTCCGACGGCACCACCCTGGCCTTCACCCGCAACCAGGTGATCGGCGGGGGCGGCGGCAACAAGCACATCTGGACCGTGCCCGTGAACGACCTGGACCGGCAGAACGATCTGAGCGCCGCGATCTGCCCGGGGGACTGCCGGGTCATCGACGACAGCCCCGCGTTCTCCCCGGACGGGCGGAGCATCGCCTTCAACCGCAAGAACGGCGCCGGCCGGATCGACGAGCACAACGGCATCCTCCTGACGTCCCTGTCCGGTGCCGGCTGCCGGGTGCTGATGCCCGCCGCCGCCCGCGGCGTCCCCGACGCCTGCCGCCGGGAACTGCCGGAGGCCACCGGACCGTTCCAGCCGCGCGACGCCGCCTGGACGGCCGACGGCAAGGGACTCGTGATCAGCGCCCGCCCCGACCGCGCGGCCAACAGCCCCGAGAAGCTCAAGCTGCTGGACGTCGCGTCCGGCAGGCTCACGAAGCTCACCAACGATCTCCCGGGCCGGCACAAGGAACCCAGCGTCCAGCAGTCCGTGGACCTCGCCGTCCGGGCGCCCGGCACCGTCCCGAAAGTGACCGTGGGCGACTCCGCCACGGTCCGCGTCGACATCGTCGACAACGGCCCCGCGGCCTCCCCCGGCACCCGGCTCACCATCGCCCCGCCGCCCGGCGTGCGCGTCACCCGGATCACCTGGCGCGGGGGCAGCTGCGACGCCACCTCCCTCCAGTGCGACGTCGGAGTGGTGCCGCCCGGCACGACCGTGCCCGTGGACGTCACCTTCACGGGCGTCACCCCCGGCGACGCACCGGTCGACTGGTCGGTCACCGGCACGGTCCTCGACCCGCGGCCCAACGACAACGCGGGCCGGACCGTGGTGCCGGTGCGCACGGCCCCGCCGCCCACCCCTACTCCCACCCCCACCCCCACGCCGACCCCGACCCCGACTCCGACGCCGCCGCCCACCGTGCCGCCGGAGCCGCCGGCGCCCGCGGCCGGTCCCGGGGTGCGCGTCACCGCCCAGCCGAACCCCGGCTACGTCGGCGGGCGGGTCGTGGTGACGTACACCGTCCGCAACGGCCGCAACGCGCTGGCGACCGGACTGCGACTGCGCATCGGGCTGCCCCCGGGCATCCCGGACAACGGACCGCCGCCGGGCTGCGACAGCTCCTGGGTGTGCGCCCTGCCGGACCTGGAGCCGGGCGCGCGTACGGTCCTGCGGGTCGTGCTCAGCCCCGACAAGGCCATGACCGGCCGTGTCACCGGCACCCTCACCACCACCGGGACGGACGCCGACCGCAGCGACAACACCGCCCGGCAGCGGCTGCGCATCCTCCAGCCGCGCATCGTCGCGGTGCCGGACATCGGCAAGCCCGGCTTCGTCACCTCCGTGCGCGGCAAGGACTTCCCGCCGGGAGCGCCGGTGCGGTTCACCTGGAAACCGGGGATCACCGCGGCGGCGGCGCCGACCGTCCCGAAGCCGGACGGCACCTTCATCGGCCAGCTGCTCATCCTCGCCAAGGACCAGACCGGGCCGCGCGTCATCATCGCCAGGGGGCCCGGATTCTCGCCGGTGAAGACCGACTTCCTCGTGGTCAGCGGCAGCGTGCAGCCACCCGACGAGGTGACCCGCCGGTGATCCACGAGGTCGACGAGGGGCTGCGCCGGCTGCTCGGCGAGTCCGGCCTGGAGGCGTCGGGCGTCGAGGTGGCCTTCGACGCGCCCACCCGGGACTGGGCCGCGCGGCGCAGTTCCCCGACGGTCTGCGTCTTCCTGTACGACATCCGGGAGGACGCCGTCCGGCGCGGCAGCGGCGCCGGGGAGGTGTACGACGCGGACGGACACCTCGTGGCGCGGCGCACCCCGCCCCGCTGGTTCGACCTGACGTACCTGGTCACGGCCTGGGCGAGCCGCCCGCAGGACGAGCACCGGCTGCTCTCCCAGACGCTCGCCTGCCTGGTGGCCGCCGACACACTGCCCGCGCGGCTGCTCACCGGCACGCTCGCCGAGCTGGGCCTGACCGTGGCACTGGACGTCGGCGGGACGGGAACCGACGTGCCGGGGGCCGCCGATGTGTGGTCGGCGCTCGGCGGGGAGCTGAAGGCGTCCCTCGCGGTGCGGGTACGGGCGCCGCTCGCCGGGGCGGTCACGGCCGTCGCGCCGCCGGTTACCGAAGGGCTCGTCGTGCGCTCCGCCCGGCGCGAGGGCGGGCAGGCGGAGCCGGGGCGCCGGCTGCGCTACACGGAGACGAGCGACCCCGGCTCCCAGGGCTTCGCCGCCCCCCGGGAACGGGGCCCCGCGCCCGCCCGCCGCCGCCATCGGGGAGACCGCAACCCATGACCCGCACCACCGCCTCCGCCACCGACCCGGTTTCGACCGATCACGCTGGCGCCGGTCCTGCCGCCGCCTCCGGCCCCGACTCGTCCCCGGCCGATCACCCTGGTGCCGGTCCTGCCACCGCCTCCGGCCCCGACCCGGTTTCGGCCGATCACCCTGGTGCCGGTCCTGCCGCCGCCTCCGGCACCGAGCCGTCTCCGGCCGATCACCCCGGTGCCGGATCCGCCGCCGCCCCCGGGACCCGGCCCGGTGCCCGGCCCGGCGTCCGGCCGGTCCGGCCGGGCACGGCGCCCGTCTCGGCGGACGCGGCGGGCCCCGGTGCGGAGTACCTGTGGACGCGGCTCCGGGTGGTCGAGGAGCGGGTGCGGCACGCGGTGGCCGCGCGGCGGGCCGCCGATCCCGATCCCGACGACCCCTACCGGGGCCAGTACCTCACCCCCGAGGCGGCGGTACGCATCCTGGACGAGCCGGGCGGGCTCGACGTGCCCCGCGGGGAACCCCGGCAGCCGCCGCCCGGCTCCGTCCTCGACGGTCTCGCCGGGCGCTTCGGGCTGTCGCCGCTCGACCTCGACCTGCTCCTGGTCGCGGTGGCACCCGATCTGGACGCGCGGTTCGAGCGGCTCTACGGCTACCTCAACGACGACCTGACACGCCGCCGCCCCACGGTCGGGCTCGCCCTGGAGCTGTGCGGGCTCGCCGGGGCGGCCCCCGGCCGGTTCCGGCTCGCCCCCGGAGCGCCGCTGGTCGCGGGCGGCCTGCTGGAGGTCACCGAACCGGACCGGCCGCCGCTGTCCCGGGTCCTGGTCGTCCCCGACCGGGTCACCGCGCACCTCCTGGGCGACACCCGCCCCGACGCCCGGCTCGCCGGCGTGCTCGGCGAGGCCCACGAGGACCCGACCGCCGAGACCGCGGAGGTCCACCGGACGGCGGCCGCGGCCGGCACCGGCACCGGCCTCGTCCACTTGCGCGGCCGGGGCGGCGACGCCGAGGGCCTGGCCACCGCGGCCCTGCGCGCGGCCGGACTGCGCCCGCTCGTCCTGGACGCGGCGGCCCTCACCCGGCGCTCCGGGGACGTACCGGAGCTGGCACGGGTGGCCGCCCGCGAAGCCCGCCTGACCGGTGCCGGAGCCGTCCTCGGCCCGCTGGAGGCGCTCCCCGGGGAACCCGCCGAACGGGCCCGGACCCTCCGGGAGTTGTGCACGGCGCTGCGCGGCATCCCGCTGCTGACCCACGGCACCGTCGGCTGGGACCCGGCCTGGGCCGCCGACACCCCCGTCGTCCTGACCGTGCCGGCGCCTTCGCCCGAGCGGCAGGCCGGGCGCTGGCGGCACGCCCTGGAGCGGGCCGCCGGCGACGGCTCCGTGCCCGGCGACGCCGAGGCGCTCGCCCGGGCGGTGGCCGCACACCGCCTGGACTCCGGGCAGTTGCGCCGCGCCGCCGACGTGGCCGTGCGCACGGCCGCCCTCCAGGGCCGTCCGGTCCGCGCCGACGATCTGCGCACCGCCGTACGCGCCCAGAACGGCGCGGGGCTCGACCGGCTCGCCCGCCGGGTGGAGCCGGGCGTCGGCTGGGACGACCTGGTGCTGCCGCCGCTCACCCACCGGCGGCTGCGCGAACTCGCGCTGCGGGCCCGCCACCGCGAGCAGGTGCTCGGACAGTGGGGGATGCGGCCCGGCGGCGGTCGGGGACGCGGTGTGATCGCGCTGTTCGCGGGCGAGTCGGGCACCGGCAAGACCATGTCCGCCGAGGTCGTCGCGGCGGACCTGGGCATGGACCTGTACGTGGTGGACCTGTCCACGGTCGTCGACAAATACGTGGGCGAGACCGAGAAGAACCTGGAGCGGATCTTCACCGAGGCGTCGGCGGTCAACGCCGTGCTGCTCTTCGACGAGGCCGACGCCATCTTCGGCAAGCGCTCGGAGGTGAAGGACGCGCACGACCGGCACGCCAACATCGAGTCGGCGTACCTCCTCCAGCGCATGGAGTCGTTCGACGGGATCGCGGTCCTGACCACCAACCTGCGGGCCAACCTGGACGAGGCGTTCACGCGCCGTCTGGACGTGGTGGCGGACTTCCCGGTGCCCGACGCCGGCCAGCGGCTGGCCCTGTGGGACCGGTGCCTCGGGAAGCGTCTGCCGCGCGCCGGCGACCTGGACCTCGGCTTCTGCGCGGACCGCTTCGAACTGGCCGGCGGCTCGATCCGGGCCTGCGCGGTGACGGCCGCCTACCTCGCCGCGGAGTCCGGGGAGCCGCTCACCATGCGGCAGGTGGTGACGGCGGTCGCCCAGGAGTACCGCAAGCTCGGACGGCTGCTCCTGGAGAGCGAGTTCGGGCCGTACACGGCGGACGCCGCCGGCGCGTGAGCGGCGCGCCGCCCCGCCCCGGGCGCCTCAGCGCGCCGCCCGGCCCCGGGCGCCTCAGTCGGACGCCTTCTTCCACTTGGCGCCGACCTTCTCCCATCGTTCCAGCTCGGGCGGGGAGAGGATCGCGCCTCCGTACTTCTGCTCGTGGATGTGCTGCGCCGCCCGCAGCTTGTCCGCGACGGCCGACCAGTCGACCGGCCTCGACTTCGCCAGGCGCAGCGCGTCGTTCAGCTCGCTCGACCGCGGTGTGAGCGCACCCTCGGGCGTGTAGTTGAAGTCGGTCCCGCTGGACGGGTCGCCCCGCCGCGTGTCGCTCGCCGGTCCCATCTCCAGATTGCCGGGCATGTTGTGCAGGGCCTTCTTGTTCCCGGCGGTCGAGCCGAGGACCGTCCGTATCTCGTTCAGGAATCCGAAGAGCGGTGCCGCTTCCGCCTGGGCCCCCTCGGCCTCCGCGAGGATGCCGTCGAGGTCGCTGCGGGAGATCTTGTGGTGGAGGCTGGTGTTCTCGCCCCAGAACGGATACTCCTTGCGCATCTGCTTGTGTGCCGAGGTCACCGCGCTCGCCGCCCAGTCACTGGCGCCGCCGCCCGTCCCCGAGTACCCGGACGCGTGCTTCGACGTCTCCACCTCCGCGGAGAAGGCCGCCAGCAACTCGGCGTCGCCCTTGACTTCTTCGAGAGTGAAGGCTTCGTGCTCGGGCGTGATCCCGAGCTCCGCGAGGATGTCCTCCTTCTCGTTCGGCTCCTTCTTCCTGAATTCCTCGCTCTTCCCTTCGAAGTATTCGACTATCTTCTCGAACTCGCTCTTCACGGAGGCGGACGACTCCGCGGCGGGCTGCTGTTCCTGCTGCTTCTTCTTCTGCCCCTTCTTGCTGGGCATGCGCTGGATCTCCGCCCCGCCCCGCACGCCCCGGTCCGTCTTCCCGGCGGGCACGCGCTGAACGTCCGCCCCGCCCCGCATCACCTCGTCCGCCTTGTGCTCGGCCGATTTCTCGAACGGATCGGAGGGGTCGCTGATGCGCAGACCGCCGCCGTTGTCGGTGCCGGCCACCGAGCCCGCGCGCTGCTGCCGGACGTGCTCCAGCTCGTGCGCGAGGGTCTTCTTGCCGATCGTGCTGCGGAACACGATGTGGTTGGTGTCCGTGGTGTACGCCTCGGCCCCGACCGCGTCGGCGGACCGCCGGGCGGCGGTGCCGGTGTGGACGACGACGTCGGAGAAGTCCTCGCCGCCGAAGCCGTCCTCCATCTCCCGCTGGAGCTTGGCCGGCAGCGGGCTGCCCGCGGACCGCACCACGGAGTTCACGTCGTCGGCGGCCTGCCGCTTGGCCTCGTGCTCGTGGTCGTGCTCATGGTCGTGCTCATGGTCGTGCTCGTGGTCGTGGTCCTCGTGGAGCGCCGGCGCGGACGTGGGGCGGACACGGCGGGCGATCATGCCGGCCGCCACGGTGTTGCCCGCGCCGCCCTGCGCCGTGCGGAGCACGTCGGCGGTGAGCGGGGGCGGTACGGCGGCGCCGCCGCCCGAGGGGGCCTTCCGGCCGGCGGACGAGCGGTGTGCCGGCTCCTCGTGCCCGGTCTGTCCGGCGCGCGACCTGGACGTCCGCATCTGCTGCCCCCTCGTCGGCACACCCCTGCTCCGGCCCCCAGGGGATCGTGCGGGCGCGGGGGGCGTCCAGGTCCGCAGGGGCACGGCGAGGGCAAGCCGGGGTGGCGGGCGGACGGTCGGCGTGAGCAGGGAAAGGCAGCGTTCCTGCCCCCGGTCGGGTCCCCGCGTCCCTGTCGCCCGCCGGGGGGCGCCGCGCAGACTCGGCCTGGACACAGGTGACCGAGCCGCAAGGACCCGAAGGAGCGAGCATGCCGACGTACCTCACCCCGGGCGTGTACGTGGAGGAGGTGCAGTCCGGTGCCCGCCCGATCGAAGGGGTCGGCACCGCCGTCGCCGCGTTCGTCGGGTTCGCCGGGAACGGCCCGTTCCACACGCCGACACTGGTCACCAGCTGGGACCAGTACACCCAGCTGTTCGGCGGGTTCACCGAGGGCACGTACCTGGCCCACGCGGTCTACGGGTACTTCTCCAACGGCGGCGGCGCCGCGTACGTGGTGCGCATCGGCGGCTCCGCCGGGGACGCCTCCGCCCCGGCGGCCGGCGGCGACCGGCGACCGGAACCCAGGGCGGCGCAGCCCGTGGAGCTGGGCGGCTTCCTGGTCACGGCCCGGCCGGGTGTCTCCGGTGTGTCGGTGGAGATCGCCGACGCGGACGGCGAGAACCCGCCGGAGGACCGCTTCAAGGTCCTGGTCCGCCAGGGCGACCAGGTGGCGGAGACGTACGAGGCCTCCACCCGCAGGAACGTCAAGGGGTACCTGGTCACCCAGGTCCGTGCGTCCCGGCTGATCGAGGTCGCCGAGCAGCAGGGCGCCGCCCAGAGCAGGCCCGCCAACCAGACCGCGGCGCTGGCCGACACCCCGGCCGCGCCCGCCGCCTCCGCCCCCGGCTCCGGCGCGGTGTCGCGCCTCGACCCGGCCGAGTACGTCGGTGACGCCGGGGCCCGCACCGGGTTCGGCGGCCTGGAGACCATCGACGAGATCACCATGGTCGCGGTGCCGGACCTGATGAGCGCCTACCAGCGCGGCGACATCGACGCCGAGGGCGTGCGCACCGTGCAGCTCGCCGTGATCTCGCACTGCGAGCAGATGGGCGACCGCGTCGCCGTCCTGGACACCCCGCCCGGGCTCACCGCCCAGCAGGTGCGGACCTGGCGCAACGACGAGGCGGGCTACGACTCCCGCTACGCCGCCCTCTACTACCCGTGGGTGCGGGTCTTCGACCCGGCCGCCGGCCGCAACACCACCGTCCCGCCGAGCGGTCACATCGCCGGCGTGTGGGCGCGCAGCGACGCCGAGCGCGGTGTGCACAAGGCGCCCGCCAACGAGGTGATCCGCGGCGCGGTGGACCTGGAGCTCCGGCTCAGCAAGGGCGAGCAGGACCTGCTGAACCCGATCGGCGTCAACTGCGTACGGGCCTTCCCCGGCCGGGGCATCCGGGTGTGGGGCGCCCGCACCCTCTCCTCCGACCCGGCCTGGCGCTACCTGAACGTGCGCCGCCTCTTCAACTACCTGGAGGAATCCATCCTCCTGGGCACCCAGTGGGTGGTCTTCGAACCGAACGACGACCGGCTCTGGTCGAGCATCCGGCGCAACGTCACGGCGTTCCTCACCGAGGAGTGGCGCCGGGGCGCGCTGTTCGGGCGCACCGCCGACGAGGCGTTCTACGTGAAGTGCGACCGCGACAACAACCCGCAGGAGTCCATCGACCAGGGCCGGGTCGTCTGCGAGATCGGCGTCTCGCCGGTCAAGCCCGCGGAGTTCGTGGTGTTCCGGCTGGCCCAGTTCTCCGACAGCACCAGCCTCATCGACGAGTGAGACGAGTGACCCGCGGGTCAGCAACGGAAGGTGACAGACAGTCATGGCAACGGGCGATGCTCTTTCCACCCACGTCTTCGGCGTGCAGCTCGGCGGCTACCTGGTCGAGTCGATCCAGGAGATCAGCGGGCTGACCGTCGAGGAAGACGTCGTCGAGGTCAAGCAGGTGACCGCGGAGGGCAAGCAGATCATCCGCAAGCAGCCCGGCGGGCGGCAGGCGGGCGAGATCACGATCACCCGGGGACTCGACCAGAGCAGCGAGTTCACCAGCTGGATCAAGGAGACCCTGAACAACGGCGCCGTGAACGCCGCGCGCCAGAACCTCACCATCGAGATCAAGGACACCGAGGGCAACACGGTCCGCCGTATCCAGCTGATGCAGGGCTGGGCCTCCCGGTGGGAGGGCCCGTCCCTGCGGGCGGGAGAGTCGGCCGCGGCCACCGAGTCCGTCACGATCGTGTTCGAGGAGATCGTCGTCGAATGAAACGCCGTACGGTGACGGCGGGCAACCTGGACGAGATCCTCCAGCTCACGGAGCCCGCCCCGGAGCAGCAGCAGGAGCCGGCGGCGGCACCTCCCGTCGCCGCCCCGCCGCCACGGGAGGAGGGCGGTCTGCGCACCGAGTTCGAGTTCGAGCTGCCGCGCGGCTACGTCGACGAGGCGGGCACGGTGCACCGCCACGGGTCGATGCGCCTGGCGACGGCCCGGGACGAGCTGCGGCCCCAGATCGACCTGCGGGTCAAGGAGAACCCGGCGTACCTGAGCGTGGTGCTGCTCAGCCAGGTGATCACCCGGATCGGCGCCATCACCGACGTGCACGCCGGGATCGTGGAACGGATGTACGCCACCGACGTCGCCTTCCTCCAGGACTTCTACCGCCGCGTCAACAGCGAGGGCCACACCCGCGCCGCGGTGACCTGTCCGCACTGCGAGGGCGGCTTCGAGGTCGACCTCTCGGGTGGGCGCCTGGGGGAATCGTGACGTACGCCCTTCCCCGGCTCCGGGAGGAGATCGCGTACATCGCCTATCACTTCCACTGGCCCCGCGAGGAGATCCTCGACCTGACCCATGACGAACGCCGGCAGTGGGTGACCGAGATCACTCGCATCAACACGCGTGTGAACGAAGGCGGTTGAGCGCATGGCATGGCGGGACAGGCTGCGCCGCCGGGCCGCCGGAGCGTCCGCCGCGGACGGTGGGCGGCGGACGGGAGCCACGGTCACCGGTCCGTCCGCCGCGGACGATCCGCGGCGCGCGGGAGGCGCCGGCACCGCGGTAGCCGGTCCGTCCGGCCAGGGCCCGGACCGGGGCGGGTCCGGCACCCCGGTCTCCGGCGTGTCCGGTGCCCCGGCCGGTGATGTGCCCGGTGCCCCGGCCGGTGATGTGTCCGGTGCCCCGGGCGGCGGTGTGCCCCGCGACTGGGACGGCGGCTGGCGCCGTACTCCGGCACCGCAACTCACCGTCTCCCGCGCCCCGCTCGGCGTCAGCGACGGCCTCGCCTTCCGGGCGGGCCTCGCCGCCTGGCAGAACCCGTCGTTCGACGCCGGTCTCGGTCATGCGCTGCTGCCCACCGCCCCGCCCGGCCTGGTGCGCGGCGTCGCCCGCCCCGCCGCAGCCCCGCGCACCGGCCGGAGTGCCGGTGGGCCGCTGCTGCTCCGCGCGCTGCGGCCGCAGGGAGCGGACGGGCCGCAGGGCGGTGCGGCGGGCGGCGGCGCGCGGGATGCCGGGTCCTCGGGCGGCCCGGCCCGGCCGTCACCGTCCGGGCCGCCCCGGATCTCCCGCCGAACGCCTCCCGGCGAGCGGCCGACGGGCGCGGCGGCTGCCGGTTCCGCCACATCCGGTGCTGCTTCGTCGGGTGCTGCCTCGGCCGGTTCCGCTTCGTCGGGTGCTGCCTCGGCCGGTGCTGCCTCGGCCGGTTCCGCTTCATCCGGTTCGGCTTCGCGTGGTTCTGCTTCGCACGGGTCGGCTTCGCGCGGGTCCGCTTCATCCGGTTCGGTGCCGACCGGCTCGGCGCCGACCGGTTCCGTTCCGTCCGGACCGGCGTCGTCGGTCGTACGGCCGACCCGCGGCGGCTCCGGCGGTACCGGAGCGGTGGGCGCGGGTTCCGGGCCGGACCCCGTGGTGGTGCGTCCCGGTGGCGGCAGCGCCGACGCGCAGGGCGGTTCGGGGCGTCCCGGGCGTCCGGACGACGCTCCGCTCAGTCGTGGCCTCACGTCCGCCGACTCTCCCGCCGTACTGTCCTCCCCGGCTCCTTCCGTGCAGCGCTCGGCTCGGCCCGGTACCGGCCCGGTCGTGGCTCCCGCCGACTCCGACCGTCGGCCGGCCCTGCCCGAAATCGCGGTGGTACGGCGCGTGTCGGTGGTCCCGGGCCCGGTCGCCGACCGAGCCGTGCCCCGGCCCGCTCCCGGCGGCCTCGCCCCGGATCCGCGACCCGGCCGACCCGGGCCGGACCCCGGGCGACCGGACTCCGGTCGGGGCTCAGGGTCTTCGGGCGGCACCCCGGGACGTACGCCTTCCGGGCCGGACGAACGGCGCACCGCGCCGGGGGAGACCGGCTCACGGCCCGCCGGAGACGGAGGGCGGCCGGAGGCTCCCCGGGCCTCCGGCACCGGCGCGCCCCTCCCTGCCGTCCAGCTCCGTCCGGCGGGCCCCTCCCTGACCGTCGCCCGTCGTCCGGCCGGTGCCACGCGCCGCGTCACCGCCCTGCGGCCCGCCACCACCCCGGCCCCCGGCGACGGCACCGGCGCACCCGGCCGGCCCGCCACCGCGACCGCTCCGGCCGCGGCGAGTGAGCGCCCGGCCGACCTCGGACAGAGCGCGCCCACCCGCGCGCCGCTGGGCGCTCCACTGAGCGAACTGCCGCCCACGGCGACCCCGTTGGCGGACAGTGCCCAGGTCCCGCGTTCCGCTTCCGGCGCCGGTACCCCGTCCGGTCCGGCCCTCCCCGTCGTCCAGCGCCGAGCGGACGGCACGGCGGGCACCTCGGCTCCGTCCGAGGGCGCGGCGAAGGGAACGGCCCACGGCACTCCGACCGGCCGTACCGCAGCGCCAGGCTTCGCGGCGCCGACCGGCCGTACCGCACCGCCGGACTCCACCGCCTCGTCCGGCCGTACCGCCTCGTCCGGCCGTACCGCCTCGTCCGGCCGTACCGCCTCGTCCGGCTCCGCCGCGTCGGCCGATTCCGCCGCGTCGGCCGACACTTCGCACAGGCCCTCCGCCCGCTCGGGCGCACGTGCGCGCGGTGGCCTGGGCGCGCCGCTGTCCGCGCTGCCGCCGAGTGCCGGCCTGCCCGGCGCCACCACGTCCGGCGCCCGTGCTCCCCGCACCGCACCGGGCCCGGACGGCCGTCCCGTCCCGGCACGACAGGACGGGGGATCCGGAGCCGTTCCGGCGCCGCCGCCGACGGATCGCGGCCGGATGTCCGCCGAGTCCGCGTCCTCCGACCCGGACCTCGGCCGGATGTCCGCCGAGTCCGCGTCCGCCGACTCGGACCTCGGCCGGGCGTCCGCCGGCGCCGCGCCGTCCGCGACGGGAGGGAAGGGCGCGGACGCTCCCTTGCTGGGGGCGGGCGATGTCCAGCGCCGCCTCGCGACCACCTCCGCCGACGGGAGCGCCGCACAGCCCACCCCCGCGCACCATGGGGACGGCCCCGCCACGCCGCTGGTGACACCGTCCCCGGCCACCGTGGCCCAGGGTCCCGCACCGGCAGCCGCCGCAGGCGAGGCAGGCGCCCCAAGCGACGCGCGACGATCCGGCCGCGCAACCACCTCCACCGGATCCGGCCCCGCGTCCACCGGCCGCGCAACCACCCCCACCGCCCCCAGCCCTGCGCCCACCGCCCCCAGCCCCGCGCCCATCGGCCCCGGTGGCGCGCCCATCGGCCCCGGCGGCGCATCCACCGGCCCCGGCGGCGCGTCCGTCGGCTCCGGTACCGCGCCCCTCGGTTCCGGCGGGCGGCGGGCCCGGGGTTCGGCCGGAACCCTTCCGGTCGTCGTCGCCCGCTCCGTGGCCGGCGGCATTCCGGGGGCCTCGGGCGGACGGTCCTCCGGCCCGGCCGGCGCGCGCCCTCTCACCGTGACCCGTTCCCCGGCGCACTCCGCCCCGGCGGCCCCCCGCACCCTCTCCCTGCTCGCCGCGCGGCCGCTCTCCCTGAACACCCGGCCCCCGGAAGGGGCGGCGGCGCCCGCCGCCGTCCGCTCCGGCGGCCCTCCCGTCGTGGCGGCGCGCTGGCCCGGTACACCGGCCGCCGCCCGCCCCGCCCCGGGACAGCCGGCCTCCGCCCACCCGGGCGCCTCGCCCGCGTCCCGCTCCGGGACACCGGGCGGCTCCCGCCCCGGCGCCACGCCCGCGTCCGGTTCCGGTGCCTCGCCGGGCTCCGGCTTCGGCTCCGGCTTCGGCTCCGGCGCTGCGGCCGGTCGTCGGGCCGCTTCCGCCTTGCCCGTTCCCGGCCCCGTACGGCAGGCGGCGGGCGGGTCCGGGGGCGCCCCGGTGACACCGGGCGTGCAGCGGTCCGTGGCCGGTCACCCCGGACCCCGGGGCCCCGCCGGACGGACCGGCGGCGACGCGGCCCCCGTCCAGCGCGTCCCGGTCGTCCGTCCCGCGCCGCCCCGCCCGGAGACACCCGGGCCCGGGGCGTTCACCCCGTCCGCCGCCCCGGCGAGGCCCCTGCCGGTGACCGCCCCGCAGGCGCCGCCGCTCGCGGACCGCCCGCCGGGCACGTCGGCGCCGGTACCGCCGGTACCCGTGCCCGTGGTCCGGCGGAGGAACGCCGGGCCGGGCGGTGCGACCGGCGGGACGGCGGCCTCCGTGCAGCGCACCGGATCCGGCGCGGGTGACGCCGTACTCCCGGACACGTCCGCCAAGGCGGTACCGGCGCGCAGCCAACCGGGGCCGGCGTCCACGACCACCACCAGGTCCGCCGGCGGCAAGGGCCCGGCGCGGCACGCCGGCCAGCCGCACGATCCCGGTCTCGACCTGGACGACCTGGCGCGCCGTCTGCTCGACCCGGTGGCCCGGCTGCTCCGTGCCGAACTGCGGCGCGGCCGGGACCGTACGGGCCGCCCCCACGACGGACGCCGCTGAAGCCACGGGACGGAAAGGGCCGGGCAACGGATGAGGCCGGGCAACGGATGAGGCCGGGCAACGGATGAGGCCGGGCAACGGATGAGGTCAGGGAACGGATGAGGTCAGGGAACGGATGACGGACAGCATCTTCGCGACGAGCGTGTTCTTCCGGCTCGCGATCGGCGGCAACGACCTGGGCGCCTTCCACACTTGCTCGGGCATGGGCGCCGAGGTCGAGATGGAGAGCTACGCCGAGGGCGGCAACAACGGCTTCACCTGGCAGCTCCCCGGACGCGTGACCTGGTCGAACATCACGCTCACCCGGCCGGTCACCGCCGACACGGCGAAGATCGGCCGCTGGCTCGACGAGACGCTGAGGCGGGTGGAACCCAAGGACGGCGAGATCGTGGCGCTGAAACCGGACCTCACCCGGATCATCAGCTGGCAGGTGTTCGGGATCGTCCCGGTGCGCTGGCAGGGGCCCTCCTTCGACCCCGCCAGTTCCGTGCCGGCGGTGGAGACCCTGGAGATCGCCCACGAGGGCCTGCGCCCGTCCTGACCGTCACCGGCACCGGCACCGGCACCGGCACCGGCACCGGCACCGGCACCGGCACCGGCACCGGCACCGGCACCGGCACCGGCACCGGCACCACCGACCGTCCCGTTCCGCCCCCGCCCCCGTCCACACCCCCCGCCCCCGTCCACACGCCCCGCTCACGAAAAGAGGTCCCGGCATGTCCCCAGCGGTCCGCTCCAGCCGGGCCAGGGCCCAGCTGACCCTGAAGGAGCCCCCCTCTTCCGTCGGCGCGAAGCCCGGCGGCACCATCGCGCAGCTCGACCTGCAGTTCAACCCCTCCACCCTGGAGCTGCGCAAGACCACCGAGTGGCGGCGCACCCCGTCCCGGATGGCGGGGCAGTCGGCGCTGCCCGAGTTCGTCGGCAGCGGTCCGCGCGAGCTGAGCCTGGAGGTGTTCCTGGACGCCACCGCCACTCACGACGACTCCGTGCAGCTGGCGGTGGAGACGCTGATGAAGGCGTGCGTGCCGAGCCCGCTCAGCCTGGACCGGAAGAAGCCGGCCAGCCCGTGGGTCCGGTTCGAGTGGGGCACCGCGCGGACGACCTCGTTCGACGGGGTCCTGTCCAGTCTCTCGGTCACGTACACCCTGTTCGACGTGGACGGCAGCCCCCTGCGGGCCACCTGCGCGCTGTCGATCGAGGAGGCGAGCGTCGACCCGGCGGGCCAGAACCCCACGTCCGGCGCGCGTACCGCCCGCAGTACGCACACGGTGGTGGCGGGCGACAGCCTGGCCCTGCTGGCCTGGCGGGAGTACGGCGACGCGACGGCCTGGCGGGTCATCGCGGAGGCGAACGGAATCGACGACCCGATGGCGCTCCAGCCCGGCACCGAACTGGTGGTGCCGGGGCTGCGGGACGCGGGCGGTGAGGAGGAGCGGTGACCACACCCGAGGCACGGGGCGGCCGGTCGTTCGCGGCGGATCCCGTCGTCGAGACGCCCGCGGAACTCCCGCGGATCTGGGCCGCCCAGCTGGTGAGCTGTGTGGTGGACGAGAGCGTGGGCCTGCCGGACGCGGCACAGCTCACCTTCCGCGACCCCGACCACGAGTTCCTGAGGGCGACCGGCATCACCATCGGCACCCCGCTCAGGGTGTCGGTGGTGACCGTGTCCGGACAGGCCCGCAAGCGGCTGTTCAACGGCGAGGTGACGGGTCTGGAGGTGGACCGGGACCGTACGGGCTCGTTCACGGTGGTGCGCGCCTACTCCCGGGCGCACCGCCTCCAGCGGGGCCGGAAGGTGGTGGCGTTCCGGAACATGACGGCGGAGGCGATCGTCCGCAAGGTGGCCGCCGGGGCCGGGCTGGACTGCGGGACCGTGGAGGCCGCGCCGGTCACCTACCGGCAGCTCTCGCAGGCGAACGTCTCCGACTGGGACTTCCTCCAGTACCTGGCGGCCGAGAGCGGCGCGCAGGTCCGCGTCGACGACCAGGGGCTGCTCCAGTTCACCCGGCCGGCGAAGGCGTCCGGGGCACCCGCGCCGTCGACCCCGGCCACCCGGAACCCGATGGTGCTGGAGTACGGGCGGAACCTGCTGGCGCTACGGGCCTCGCTGTCGACCGCGGACGGCGCGTCACAGGTCGAGGTGCGCGGCTGGGACGTCACCACGAAACAGCCACTGGTGGCCCGGCAGCCGTCGGTCGACAGCGACACGGTGGTGCCGGGCCTGAGCCCGGCGTTCGCCGCCCGGTTCGGGAAGACGGCGAAGCTGACCGTCACGGACACCCCGTACCGCACCCTGGCGGAGACGACGGCGGTCGCGGACGCCACGGCCGCCCAGGTCAGCGCGGGTTTCGGAGAGCTGGAAGCGGTGGCCGAGGGCAACCCGCGCCTGCGGGCGGGCAAGCCGGTGGCGCTCGGCAACGTGGGGCAGGCGTTCTCGGGCAAGTACACGGCGACGGCCGTGCAGCACGTCCTGGAACCGCACGGCGGCTACCGGACGACGGTGTGGGTGAGCGCCAGCCCGGACCGCTCGCTGACGGGCCTGGTGACCGGCGCCAACGCGCCGAGCCGCGGGCCGCGCATGCCGGGACTGGCGATCGGCGTGGTCACGGACGTACGGGAGCCGGGTGGCGCGGAGAGCGGCGGCGTGAAGCTGAAGTTCCCCTGGCTGGACGACACGTACACCACCGACTGGGTGCGCACCGTGCAGTGGGGCGGCAAGGGCGGCGGAGGCGTGGTGAGCCCCGAGGTCAACGACGAGGTCCTGGTGGGCTTCGAACAGGGCCTGCTGGACAGCCCGTACGTCATCGGAGGGCTCTACAACGGCGTGGACACCCCCTCGCGCCACGACGTCCCGCTGATCGACGAGACCACGGGAAGGGTCAACCGCCGCTCCATCGTGTCCCGTTCGGGGCACCGGGTGGAGCTGCTGGACGCGAGGGCGCCGGGGCGTTCCGGGGTACGGCTGATGACCGCGGACGAGCGGCTCGAAGTGTTCCTCGACGACCGGCAGGACCGGATCGAGCTGACGGTGTACGCCAAGGGCCGAAAGCCCCTCACCTCCGTCGCGCTCGACAGGAAGGGCATCACCCTGGACGCGGGACGGGGCGACGTGAGCGTGTCGGGCCGCAACGTGGACATCCAGGGCCGGGTCGACGTGAAGATCGGCGGCCGTTCGGTGCGCGTCAACGGCAGCTCGGAGGTCACCGTCGACGGCGGCCGGCTGGGCGTCCTCAAGGCCAGGGAGATCCATATCAACTGACCCCTGACCCCCTGACCCCTGACTCCTGACCTCCGCCCCTGACCTCCGCCCCCTGATCCCGCCCCCCTTCTCCGACTTCCGCGACTTCCCGAGGAGCAAGCCATGCCGGCCGCAGCCCGTAGCGGTGACCCCACCGACCACGGCGGCGTGATCGCCACCCCGCCGCCCGGCGCCGCCGCGGCCGTGGCCCGCGTGCTGATCGGCGGCAAGCCCGCCGCCGTCATCGGCAGCCTGCACACCTGCCCGGTGCCGCCGCACGCGGCCACGGGCCCGGCCAACGTGATCGTGCCCAACCCGGCCGGGCTCACCACGGGCAAGGTCCTCATCGGCGGACTGCCGGCCGCGCGGGCACGCGACAAGACGGCGTGCGGCGCGACGATCCTGACCGGCGCCCCGAACGTCCTGATCGGAGGCTTGTGATGAGCGAGCGGTTCATCGGGCGCGGCTGGGCGTTCCCGATGCGGGTCGGACCGACCGGCGGGATCGCCCTGGTCGAACGGGAGCGGGAGATCGAGGAGGCGATCCGCCTGGTGCTCGGCACCGCGCCCGGCGAACGCCCCATGCGCCCCGAGTTCGGCTGCGGCATCCACGACTACGTCTTCGCCCCCGGCGACGGCGCCACCGCCGGACGCATCGCGCAGCAGGTGCGCGAGGCCCTCGAACGGTGGGAGCCGCGCGTCACGGTGAACGACGTGGTCGTCGCCTTCGACGCCGTGGAGGACGGAACCCTCTACATCGACGTGCACTACACGGTGCGCTCCACCAACGACCGGCGCAACCTGGTCTTCCCCTTCTACACGATCCCCTCCGAGGAGGGGGCCGAGGAAGTGGTCGCGGACTGATGGCCCTGCCCTCCCCGAACCTGGACGACCGGCGGTTCCAGCAACTCGTCGACGAGGCGAAACGGTACGTGCAGCAGCGCGCCCCGGAGTGGACCGACCACAACGTCTCCGACCCGGGCGTCACCCTGATCGAGACGTTCGCCTATCTCGTGGACCAGCTGCTGTACCGGCTGAACCGGGTCCCGGACAAGAACTACACCGCTTTCCTCGACCTGCTGGGCATCCGCCTGTTCCCGCCGGCCGCGGCCACGGCCGACGTCGACTTCTGGCTGTCGGCGCCGCAGTCCGACACGGTGGCGCTGCTCCCGGGCACCGAAGTGACGACCGCGCCCGGCGAGGCCGACGAGGCCGTGGTGTTCACCACCACGGACCATCTGAACATCCTGCCCAGCGAGTTGACGCGCCTGGTGACCGCCCACCATGGCGGTGAGCAGACCGACCGGACCGGGACGCTCGCCGAAGGCCGCGACATCCCCTGCTTCCAGGCCGCGCCGGAACCGGGGGACGCGCTGCTGTTCGGCCTGCCGACGGCGGTGCCCCGGTGCATCGTCGCGGTGCGCCTGGACAGCCGCGTGGAGGGCGTCGGCGTGGACCCGCGCCAGCCCCCGCTCGTGTGGGAGGCGTGGGACGGCGGCGGCTGGCGGGAGTGCGAGACCGGCACGGACACCACCGGCGGGCTGAACCGGCCCGGCGAGGTCGTCGTGCACGTACCGGCCGGGCACACGGCGTCGGTGATCGGCGGGACGCGGGCCGGCTGGCTGCGCTGCCGCGTCACCGAGCCCGAGCCGGGCCAGCCGTTCTACTCGGAGTCCCCGACGGTCCGGGAGGCGGCGGTGTTCACCGTGGGCGGCACCATGTCCGTGGAACACGCCGAGACCGTGACCGATGTGCCGCTCGGCACCTCGGAGGGCGTCGCGGGCCAGACGTTCCGGCTCGGCCGCCCGCCCGTGCTCCTCGACGGCGAGCCGCCCGTGGTGGAGGTGTCCTCGGCCGACGGATGGCAGCGCTGGGACGTGGTCGAGCACTTCGGCCGCTCCGGACCCGCCGACCGGCACGTCCGGGTGGACGCCACCACCGGCGAGTTCGCCTTCCCGCCGGCGCTGCGCGAGCCGGACGGCACGCTGCGGCAGTGCGGCGCCGTGCCGCCCAAGGGCGCCCAGGTACGGGTGGCCCGCTACCGCACCGGCGGCGGCCCGGCCGGCAACGTGGCCCGCGGCGCGATCTCCGTGCTGCGCAGCTCCGTCCCGTACGTCGCCCGGGTCGGCAACCGGGAGGCGGCGCGCGGCGGTGTCGCCGGCGAGACCGTCGAGAACGCCAAGCTGCGGGCACCGGAGGCACTGCGGATGCAGGAGCGTGCGGTGACCGCCGAGGACTACGAGATCATCAGCCGCCAGGCGGCGCCCTCGGTGCGCCGGGTCCGGTGCCTGCCCGCCACGGACGGCGCGGTGCGGGTGCTGGTGGTGCCGGACGCGGTGGCCGACGAGGGTGACGACCGGCTCCGTTTCGAGCAGCTGATCCCCTCCGACCAGGTGCTCCGGGCGATCACCGCGAGCCTCGACGAGCGGCGGCTGATCGGCACCCGTCTGGTGGTGGAACCCCCGGTCTACCAGGGCGTCACCGTGGTGGCCCGGCTCGCGGCGGCGCCCGCCGACCTCGACCGGGTGCGCGACGCGGCGCTCGCCGCGCTGTTCCGGCACCTCAACCCGCTGCACGGCGGACCGGACGGCACCGGGTGGCCGTTCGGGCGGCCGGTGCAGTACGGGGAGGTGTTCGGAGTGCTGCAACGCGCCGCCGGCAAGGCGCTCGTGGAGGACATCCGGCTGTTTCCCGCCGACCCGATCACCGGCCGGCGCGGCGCGCCGACGGACCGTATCGACGTGACGCCGGGCGCGCTGGTCTTCTCCTACCAGCACCAGGTGGTCGTCACGCCCGCCGGGCCGGAGGTGTGGTGATGAGCCGTGCCGCCGTACCCGGCCTGCCCAGCAGGTATCCGATCGGCGAACAGCTGCCGGCCCTGTACGCCGACGACGATTTCGCGCAGCGGTTCACCGCCGGTCTCGACACCGTCCTCGCCCCCGTGTTCCTGACGCTCGACACCCTGACCGCCTATCTCGACCCCCGGGTGGCACCGCCCGACTTCCTGGCCTGGCTGGCGTCGTGGGTGGGTGCCGCCGGCGACCCGCGGTGGTCCGAGGAGGTGCGCCGCGAGGCGGTCGTCCGCGCGGTGGAGCTGCACCGGTGGCGTGGTACCAGGCGCGGTCTGGTCGACGGCCTGCGGCTCGCGCTCGGTGTGCATGCCGAGGTGACCGGGGACGGCGGCGCGGTGTGGTCGAGCACCCCGGGCGCCGGCCTGCCGCCGGAGCCCGCCACCGGGCCCCTGGTCCGGGTGTGGCCGGATCCCGGGGGGCGGGTGGACCCGGACAGGGTCCACGAGATCGTACGGGCCATGTGCCCGGCGCACACCGTCTGCCGGGTGGAGGTCCTGCCCGGCCCGCCCGCCGGCGAAGGGAGGTGACGTCATGCGCGCCTGTCCCTCGTGCGGGGCGTCGAACGGCCCCACGGACGACTTCTGTGGCAACTGCGGGGCGTACCTGGGCTGGTCGGACACCCGACCGACCCCGAACACCCCCACGGATCCCCCGCCCCCACCGGACCCCGCCACCCCGGACCCCGCCACCCCGGACCCCGCCACCCCGGACCCCGACCCACCGCACCCAGCCCCTACGCGGGACCCGGCTCCGGTGCAGGCTCCCAAGCCCGCGCAGACTCCTACGCCCACGCAGGCTCCTACGCCCACGCAGGCACCCACGCCCACGCGGGCACCCGCTCCCACGCAGGCTCCCACGCCTCCGCAGCCACCCGTTCCCCCGCCCGCGCAGACCCCCGCTCCTGAGCGGACCCCTGTCCCGCCGGACGCGCCCGCGCCCGGCGAGAGCCGCGCCGAGCCCCCCGCTCCCGCCCGCCGCCCGGCCGCCCCCGCCCGCCCGGCCGCCCCCACCCCCCGGGCACCGGCGCCGGAGCCCGTGCTGCCCGTCCTCCCCGCCAAGCCGGTGGCCCCGCGCCCCGTCGTACGGCCCGCGGCGGTGCCGGACGAGGTGGCGGGGGTGCCGTGCCCCTCCTGCGGTACGGCCAACCCCCCGGGACGCCGGTTCTGCCGACGCTGCGCGACCCCCCTGAACCCCGCCGGGAAACCCGCTCCGCTGCCCTGGTGGCGGACCGTCTGGCCGCTGCGCCGCCGGGTGCGGGCCAGTTCCGGCCGGGGGGTGCGGCTCCTGGTGATCCTGGCCGTGGTGGCGGCCCTGTGCGTGGGCGGCTTCCTGCTCCTGCCGGCCGGTCGTGCCCTGATCGAGGACACCCGGGACAAGCTGGGCAAGCCCAAGGCCGTGACCCCCGTGAGCGTCGAGGCGACCGCCGAGGACCCCCGGCACCCGGCGACGAACACCACGGACGGGCTGAGCAACCGCTACTGGGGCACCGAGCCGGGCGCCTCGATCACCTACACCTTCCGCAAGCCGTTCCGGCTGGTCGACATGATCATCACCAATGGCGCGTCCAAGTCCCCGCAGGACTACGCCCGTGAGGCACGCGCGCTCCAGCTGGACCTGGAGATCACGGCAGAGGACGGCGAGCGGCACCACAAGCAGCTCACCCTCAGCGACAAACCCGGCCCGCAGACGATTCCCACCGGAATCAGCGACGTGAAGACGGTCCGCCTGGTCCTGCGCTCGGTCACCGGCCTGACCCCGGGCCGTCAGGTGGCCATGGCCGAGGTGGAGTTCTTCGAGCGGAGCTGAACCGACGCCACCCCTCGCCCCGCCGGAGCCCCGCACGGATCCGGCGGGGACCGGGGGCCGGTCTTTTTACCGAACAGCCATCACGAACCAACAACTCACAGTTAACTTCTGCCGAGATCCCCACGGACCGAGATCCCCACGGACCGAGATCCCCACGGACCGAGATCCCCACGGACCGAGATCCCCACGGACCGAGATCCCCACGGACCGAGATCTCCCCGCAACGTCCCCGTCCCCGCACCGCGCACCGAGGCTCCCGCATGCCCAGCTCCCCCTTCGCCGCCCCCGTCAGCGGACGGCACCGCAAGACCAGAACGCCCGCTCCCTCGCTCCGCCGGGCGGCCGTCGTCGCCCTGACCGCCCCGATCGCCGGGGCGATCCTGGCCGCCCCGTCGGCGTTCGCGGCGGACAAGGCCGTGACCAGGACCGCCGCGCTCGATCCCGCCGAACGGAAGATCGCGCAGAAGCTGAACGAGCGCGTCCGGGACACCCGGCTGGGCACCAGGCTCAGCGGTGTCGTCGTCGACGCCGACTCCGGCAGAACCGTCTGGGGGCACGACGCGAGCACCGCCCTGATGCCCGCGTCCAACACCAAACTCGGCACCGCCGTCACCGCGTTGACGGTCCTCGGCCCCGACCACCGGTTCACCACGAAGGTCGTCTTCGGGGACGGCACCCTGACCCTGGTGGGAGGAGGGGACCGCTCGCTGACCACCGGCGACCTCTCCGCGCTCGCCGGGACGGCGGTCGCGGGGCTGCGCCACGCGGGTCTCACCTCCGTGAAGGTCCGGGTCGACGACAGCCTGTTCCCCGAGCCAACGCTCGCCACCGGCTGGAACACCGGCTACTACCCGGACACCATCGCCCCGGTACGGGCGTTGTCGGTGGACGGCAGTCATGTCACGGACACCTCCCTGGACGCCGGAGAGTCCTTCGCGAAGCTCCTGACGGATCAGGGCATCACCGTCACCGGAAAGGTCACGCGCGGTGTCGCCGGCACCGCGGACGTACCCGTGGCCCGGCACCAGTCCGACAAGCTGTCCGTCATCGTGCGGCACATGCTCAAGGTGAGTGACAACGACGTCGCCGAGACCCTGCTGAGGACGACCGCGCTCGCCGCCGGCCGGCCGGCCACCTTCCAGGACGGCACCGCGGTCGTACGCGAGGTGCTCACCCGCTACGGCGTGTCCCTGGACGGCTTCGTGATCCACGACGGCAGCGGTCTCTCGCGCGCGAACCGCATCCCGGCGCGGACCATCGCCGGCATCCTCGACGTCGCCGCCGACCCGCGGTACGGCGACACCCTGATGTACGTCGTGGACGGACTGCCCGTGGCGGGCGAGGCGGGCAGCACCCTCGGACCCGAGTGGGGCCGCTTCGACACCGCGGACTCCCGGTGTGCCGTCGGGAGAGTACGGGCCAAGACGGGCACCCTCACCGGCGCCCTCGCGCTCAGCGGACTCACGAAGGCCCAGGACGGGCGCTGGAAGGTCTTCTCCTTCGTCGAGAACGACTCCACGGCCGCCCCGGACGCCACCAAGGACGCCCTGGACGGCCTCGCGGCCACGGTCAACGGCTGCTGGGCGTAGCCGCGCCGCCGGAGTTCCCGGCCTGTTCCGCCCCGGCGCCCGCCGGGACCCGGCCCCCTGGCGAGCCGCCGCGCGCGGCGGCTCGCCAGCGGTGGTGAACCGTGCCGGGAGGGGTCACGATGGAGACGACAGCGGATGGAAATCCACCAGACGATCAAGCGCCGGACCGGTCGCCTCGGGACGTCACGCCGCACGGCGCGCACGCCCCGGCACGGTTCGTCGCGCTGAGTCGCCGAGCACAGGCCACGGGTTCCCGGGGGCGGCCTCCGCCGGACCGGCGCGCGGCCTCGGCGGCGCCCGGACGCGACGGACGGCCGCCGACGGGTCCCGCACCGCCTTCACGTCCGCCCCTCCGGCAACCGTGCCCGGGGGACGTGCTCGCGCGGGCCCGGCGACGGTCACAGAAGGAAGTCCGTGATGCCTACCGAATCCGAGCTGCTCAGGACCGACGACAAGCAGATCGAGGAGCTGTTCCGCAACAGTCCGGCGGGCAAGACCCCCCAGGGCCCGATGGAGGGCGTGGCCATTCTCCCCGCGGCCGGCCGCGCGGGGGCCTGGGTGCTCGCCGGCGTGGTGAACCGGTTCCTGTGGCGGGGCAAGGTCTTCAGCCCGGAGGGCTACCTCAGCAACCGGCTCACACCGCTGGACATCCTGTCCATCGTCGCCACGGTGGGACCCGGCCCCAGTCGCCTGGACGACCAGGAGTGCATCGTCATCGACTACTCCCACACGTCCCTGGTGTTCGGGGTGGTGCGGGACGAGCTCCGCCAGGTCGACCCGGACCTGTACCTGGGGCTGATCTGGCTGGCCGGCCACAAGGTCGGCTGGTTCACGCTCCGCGAACCGGACAGCGCCCAGGGATAGAACGCTCGCGCCGAGACCGTGCGGGACCGTGACACCGCTCATCATGCGGGGAACACGCGCCGGTCGCCGACACCACCGGCCCCCCCACGACCGTCCGGCATCACCACCGTCGGCGCGTCAGGCCCCGCCGTGTGCGCGGGGATTCTGCACCGTGCTGCCCTGACGAAAGGTCTCCCGCCTTGTTCCCCGTCACAGGCATCCGCAGAACGTCGTCCCCCGGCTCGTACGCGCGGCGGACCACGCACTCCCCGGCCTTCACCGGCACCGCCCTGGCCGCGTCGGCCACCATGGCACTCGCTCTGGCCACACCGTCCGCGACGACGCCCGCGGACACCCCCGCCCCGCTGCACGGGACGGTCACGAGCGCGGGAAAGCCGCTGGCCGACGCCACCGTCACGCTCTTCGCCGGAGACCGGCAAGGTGTCCGGCGACTGGGGGAGGCCACGACCGACGCGAACGGCTCCTTCGACGTCCGGGCCGGCGGGCCCACGGGCTCCGTGCTGTACGTCGAAGCCGCGCCCGCCGCGGACCGCTCCCTGCGGCTGCGTTCCGTCGTGGGGGTCGGCCCGGACGGAGGCGTGCCGCAGCGCTCCGAATCCACGGTCACCGTGAACGAGTTCACCACCGTCGCCACCGCCTACGCCCTGGCCCAGTTCACCGGAGCGCAGGGCATCTCCGGACCGAGCCCCGGCCTGGAGAACGCCGCGGCCACGTCGTACAGCCTCGCCGACCCGGCGACGGGAAAGCCCGGCAAGGTCGTCACGGACCGGAACAACGGCGACAAGAACGACACCCTGGCCACCCTCGGCACCCTGGCCAACCTCGTCTCCCTGTGCGCACCGGGAGCGGACCCCGGACGATGCCAGGACCTGCTGCGCCTGGCGACACCGCCGCGCGGCAGCGCTCCGGCGGACACCGCCCAGGCGGTGTCCAACCTCGCCCACGACCCGCGGCTGGCCACCGGCAAGCTGTACGCGCTGGCCGGGCAGGCGCACACCTACCGCCCCGCGCTCACCGCCGCGCCCACGGCCTGGGTCCTGGTCCTGCACTACGCCGCCCCCGAGGTCTACGCCCCCGGCCGGATGGCCGTCGACGCCAAGGGCAACGTCTGGGCCTCCAACAACTGGCTCCCCGGCACGCGCAAGCCCAGCCCCTACGTCACCGTGCAGGACCCGGTGGGCGCCCCGCCCCTGAACAGCCCCATCAGCGGCGGCGGCATGAAGGCCGGCGCCTGGGGCATCGCCATCGACCACCAGGGGTCCGTCTGGGTGCCGAGCTACGCCGGCGACGCCATGGCGAAGTACTCGTCGGCCGGAAAGCCGCTGTCACCCGGCACGGGCTTCAAGGACGGCGGCCTGAACCACCCCCAGGGCACCGCCGTCGACCAGAGGGGCAACGTCTGGATAGCGAACTTCTACGGCCTCAAGGGCAACCGCGGCAAGGGGAACGTGGTCGTCTACCCGCACGGCGACCCGTCCAAGGCGATCACCATCACCGGCGGCGGCCTCGACCACCCGTTCTCCCTCCAGATCGACGGCTACGGCCGGGCCTGGGTCTCCAACGCCCGCCTCAACGGGGCGAAGCTCCTCGACACGCGCGTGTCCCAGGGGCATGTGGGCGGCAGCGTCACGGTCATCGGACCCGACTTCAAGCCGACCTCCTTCTCACCGATCAAGGACCCCTCGTTCGACTGGCCCCTCGGACTCGCCGTCGACTCGAAGAACAACGTCTGGGTGCCCGACTTCGTCAGCAACTCGGTCACCGAACTCGGGCCCGACGGAAAGGTCACCGGCGTCCACAGGCTGCCCACGGCCATCGCTCCCTGGTCCGTGGCCATCGACGGTTCCGACCGCGTCTGGGTCGCCGGCTTCGGCGCCCCCTCCGTCTCCGTGCTGTGCGGCGCGGACACCAGCGCGTGTCCGCCCGGCTCCGCCACCGGCTCCGTGCTGTCACCGCCCGAGGGCTACCGCAGCAAGTCCGTCCAGCACCTCACCGCCGTCCAGCTCGACCAGTCCGGCAACGTCTGGCTGGCCAACAACTGGTCCAAGCTCGTCCCGCCCACCGGCGGCACCGGCCTGGCCGAGCTGATCGGGGTCGCCACACCCGTCTGCACCCCCCTGCAACCCCTCCCGGCCCGCCCGGCCACCACCGGCGCCACGGCGTGCGCCCCCCAGACCAGCACCCAGACCGGCAACCGGACCGGATGACGACGGCCCGACGGCCCGGACGCGTCGCGCGACCTGAACGGCGAGGGTGACGGACCGGTCCGCGCGCAGGTGGTGATCACGGGCCTATGCTCCGCGTGCCGCGTGCGCGGCGGACCGAGGGGGCCTTCATGAGTGATTCCGGACGCAGGCTGTCGTGCCTGGGGGCGGCGGTCGTCGTCCTGGCCGTACTGGCCGGCGGGACCGTCTGGCTGTTCCGGGACGAACTGTTCCACCCGTTCGGCGACGCCCGGGCGTGCGAGGGGAGCGACACGCGGTTGCCGGACGTGATCCGCGCCGGGGGCGCGTCGATACCGGCCGGCGCCTCCGACGTCCACTACTTCACCCGGAACGGCAGTGCCGCCGTCACCTTCGTGAGCAACCGGATGCCGGACTACCTTCACCGTGCCGGGGTCCTCCCCGAAGGCGAACCCCTCTTCGACGAGAAGTACGGCGGCAAAGGCGTCGCCGACGACGAGATCGATCTCCCGGACGGCCTGTGCGGCTCTTCCCTGCGCGGTCCCGTCTGGACCTACCGCCCCACCGCCGCCACCCGGTCCGGCGTCAGTGTCACGGTCGAGCGCTCCCCCCTCACCAACGAACACTTCCGCGTCCCCGCCCGCGCCGTGGTCACCTACAGCCTCTCCTGACACGGCCGCGGGCGTCCGCGGACCGTCACTTCGCCGCCGTGTCCTTGCAACTCTCCGACACCTTCACCACGTCGAAGGTGACCGGGTATGCGGTGATCTGCTGGTTCGGGCCGGGCCGGGAGCCGCAGATCTTCCATACGGCGGGGTCGTCCACGGGACGGCCCTGCCCGCTCGCGTCCTTGAAGGTCATGTCGAGTTCGGAGCCCATCTGCTCGTACGCGCGCCCCGCGTTGCCCCCGATGACGTCGGGCATGGTGGCGGTGACGGGCGTGGCATCCGCCGGACGACGCGCCCCGGCGGCCCCCGGGCCCGCCGGGGTGCTTGCGGAGGTGTCCGGCTCGGACGACGCGCCGCAGGCGGTGACCGAGGCCAGGAGCGCGGCGGCGAGAACGGGTCCCGCGAGCTTGGTGCGGTTCACATGTCCCCCAGGAGTCACGGCAGTTCGCACCAGTATCCGCGGGGAGACAAGAGAAGGCACGGCCCGGGGGGGCAAGGAGCCGAAGGGGGAACGGGCGATGGCACAGCGCATGGACGCTGTTCGGAGCGGTCAGGGGGTGAGGACGAGGACGCCCAGGGCGTAGCCGTGTTCGTCGACCACGGGCGACACGTCCAGCGTCCGGCCCCGCATCGCGTCCTCCGCCGCGCCGAGTGCGGCGAGGGACGAGGTGAACGGTCCGCGGTCCAGCGGGATGTCCCGCAGCCGGGTCCGGTCGCTGTACCACGAGCCGCCGCGGTGTGCGGCGAGCTGGGCCCGGGTGACCAGTCCCGCGCATCGCCCGTCCTCGTCCTGGAGGAGCAGGTGCGGGACACGGGCGCCGATGAGCACGGACAGCGCCACGTCGACCGTCATGTGGTCGTCGACCTGCGGCCCGGGAGCGTGCATGGCGTCGCGGGCGGTCAGACCGGTGTCGTCGGCGCTGTCGGCCTGCTGTGCTCGGGACGGAAACCGCGTCAAGGGCTTCTCCTCTTCGTCGGGGCGGGCGGGACGGGCGACGGATCTGCCTGACTGCTGGGAGCGCATCCCCGTACGGGGGGCTACGGGGTGTTCCTCGGGGCGGAGCGGCGGGCTCGGGCGGCGGGCCGGCCGCTGCCGCCGCGACCGGCGGCTGCGCCCCTGCGGTTCCGGCCGGCGGATCCCTTGCCCTCGCGTCGTCCGTCGACCGGCTCGGCGAGGGTGACGGGCACGCCGGAGGGGGTCCGGGCGCCGGTGATGTGCCGCAGCTCGGCCTCGCCGGGACGGATCCGGGCGGTGTTCGGAGCGATGCCGGCGTCGGTCATCAGACGGTCCACCGCGCGGCGCTGGTGCGGCAGGACGAGGGTGACGACGGTGCCGGACTCGCCGGCACGCGCCGTACGGCCGCCGCGGTGCAGGTAGTCCTTGTGGTCACCGGGAGGGTCCACGTTCACGACGAGGTCGAGGCCCGAGACGTGGATGCCGCGGGCGGCGACGTTGGTCGCCACCAGAGCCGTGACCTGGCCGTCCTTGAACTGGGCGAGCGTCCGGTTCCGCTGCTGCTGGGACTTGCCGCCGTGCAGGGCCGAGGCGCGCACCCCGACGGACAGCAGGTGCCGGGCGAGCCGGTCCGCCGCGTGCTTGGTGTCCAGGAACATGAGCACGCGTCCGTCGCGGGCGGCGATCTCGGTCGCCGCGGTCTCCTTGTCGGCATCGCGCACGTGCAGCACATGGTGCTCCATCGTGGTGACGGCTCCCGCGGACGGGTCGACCGAGTGCACCACGGGGTCATGGAGGTAACGGCGCACCAGCAGGTCGATGTTGCGGTCCAGCGTGGCGGAGAACAGCAACCGCTGCCCGCCGGAGGGGACTTGGTCGAGCAGTGCGGTCACCTGCGGCATGAAGCCCATGTCGGCCATCTGGTCGGCCTCGTCCAGGACGGTGACGGCGACTTGGTCCAGCCGGCAGGCACCCCGCTCGATGAGGTCCTTGAGGCGGCCGGGTGTGGCGACGACGACTTCGGCGCCGCCGCGCAGGGCGCTCGCCTGCCGGCCGATCGACATGCCGCCCACCACGGTGAGGAGCCGCAGTCGCAGGGCGCGGGCGTAGGGGGTGAGCGCGTCGGTGACCTGCCGGGCCAGTTCCCGGGTGGGGACGAGGACGAGGGCGAGCGGCTGCTTGGGCTGGGCCCGCCGCCCGTCCAGGCGGGCCAGCAGAGGCAGACCGAAGGCGAGCGTCTTGCCCGAACCCGTCCGCCCCCGGCCCAGGACGTCCCGGCCCGCCAGCGCGTTCGGCAGGGTGGCCGCCTGGATCGGGAAGGGAACGGTCACGCCCTCGGCGCGAAGCGCGGCCAGCAGTCGTGCGGGCATGTCCGGTCCGGCGAACGTCTCGACCGGGGGCAGCGGTTCGGTGAGGGTGACCGGCAGGGCGAACTCCTGTCGGTGCGCGGTGGAGCGTGCCCGTCGGCCGTTCTTCTGCCGGGGGGCCGGACCGGAATTTCGGCGGGATGGTTTCTGGGTCCGGGAGCGGCCGGCACCACCGGAGCCCTGGGATGGAGCGGAACGGGCGTGGTCCACGATGGAGCCTTCCTCGATGCGGCACGTATCGAGGAATTCCTTGAGGGGGGAATCACAGGAATGAGCCGAGTGAAATCTGAAGACGGGTTGACGTTCCTTACGTTCCTCGTCGGCCTTGCGGGAGTGGAAAAAAATGGGCTGGGGCCCGCACCCCAAGAGTGCGGGCCCCAGCCACATGGTGCGCGAACCAGTGGCTCGCGACCGTTCGCGTCGGTGTCAGGCGGGAACGATGTTCTCGGCCTGCGGGCCCTTCTGGCCCTGCGTGACGTCGAAGGTAACCTTCTGGCCTTCCTGAAGCTCGCGGAAGCCGCTGGTGGCGATGTTCGAGTAGTGGGCGAACACGTCAGCGCCGCCACCGTCCTGCTCGATGAAGCCGAAGCCCTTTTCCGCGTTGAACCACTTCACGGTGCCAGATGCCATATTGAATCTCCCTTGAGGGGCAGTGCCGGACTCCGCACTTTGCGGAGCCGAGTCGCCGCGATGATTACCCCTCCGGGAGGATCCGGAAAGCTCTGCAAAGAATAAAATCTCTGGCAATCAAAACTGCAACTGCTATCACGCTAACACAGGACGGCTGACGGCGGCCATGCGATTTCTGGGCCATCCGGAAATCGCCCTCCCACCGTGTGCGCATTTCTGTACCGGCGAGACTAGATATCCGCCCCACGCTCATCCAGCTTCCGGCGTATCTCCCGGTTCAGCCGCAGGGCGTCGTCGAGCTGGTTCTCCAGGGTGATGATGCGGCAGGCGGCCTCGACGGGGGTGCCCTGGCCGACCAGCTCCCGGGCGCGGGCGGCGATGCGCAACTGGCGGCGCGAGTACCGGCGGTGACCGCCTTCCGAACGCAGCGGAGTGATCAAGCCGGACTCGCCGACGGCCCGGAGGAAGGCGGGGGTGGTACCGAGGACATCGGCCGCCCGGCCCATGGTGTAGGCGGGATAGTCGTCATCGTCGAGGTTGCCGCCGACAGCGGCGTTCTCAGCGGGCATGGCACCTTCGTTTCGGGGGCGCGGCGAGGAACCCGGGCGTGCGTGGCACCCGTGCTGCGAAGGATTCGGCGCCATCCGCCTCCGGCGCCATCTGCCTCGTGCGACAACCCTAACTCCGGCGGGCGCGGACATGTGGTCCCGCCGCGACAGATGTGCTCCCGGGCGCGCCCCGACGAGCCGCCGTTCGTCCGTCCCGGGAGTCCTGGGCCGCCCGGTCGTCCCTGCCGCGGGGGCCCGAGAACCCGTGCCTCATGTCGCTTCCCCTGTCGCGCCCGTCGGACGACCCGGTTCGGCGGGCGCCGCCGCCCGTGCGGCGCCCGGCGGGTTCTCGGGGGCGGCGGCCAGCAGCCGGGCCGCTGTTCCGGCCTGCTCCCCGGGCGGGACGACCAGAAGCGCCCAGCGCCCCACGGTTTCGCAGTCCAGGGTGATGACGTGCGCCTCGCTTCCGGGTCCGGCCGGTTCCACGGTGATCACCCGGCCGGGCGCCATGACCGTGTGCGGGGCGTCGGGCCATTCGACGGGGTCGACGGTGACCCGTATCGCGGCGTCCGGGTCGGGCTCCAACAAGTCGGCCAGCGACGGAAGTTCGAGTTCCAGTACAGCGCAGCGCGGCCACCAGACTCCGTCCAGCGGACCGTGGCTGACGTCCGGGGTGAGGGTCAGGCGGGGCAGGGGCATGCGGTAGGTGTGCGCGTCGGCGCCGGACGCGCTTTCGGTCGGCCTTCTGGGTTCCATCGTGCGGTCCCGTCATGGGAGTCGTGGGACGACTCCCGTTTGGTCACTCGCCGGGAACGGCACCGCTGGTCGCGCTGCGCGAAAAGCCCTCGGTACGGTCAGGCTATCCCCGGTCGGGGAAGAGCGGGTCGATCAGCCGGCCGGCTGTTCCTCCCCCGTCCCGTGTCCCTCCTGTCCGTCCTCCAGCTCTGCCCCCTGGTGCCCCCTGTCCCTCCTCCGGCTCCTCCATCAGGCGGACGCCCGCACACCTCATCGGCGTGTGCCCGGTCCCTCTCCGTCGATTCGCTGGTCGCGAGCCAGGACCGGGCGGGTTCCGCGGCGCCCGCGGCGTCGAGGGTGAGACGGAGCCGGGTCCGGCGCTGTTTCGACTCGGCCGAGCAGCGCAGCTGCCCCGCCATGGGTCACGCCTCGGTTCCGGCCGGGGGTCCGGGCAGGCGGAGGGCGAGAAGGGCGATGTCGTCGGTGCTGCCGGGCGGCATCCGGGCCGACAGCTGGTCGCACAGGGTGTCCAGTGGTTCATGGGCGAGGGCGAGGGCATGGCGGCGCAGCCGGCCGAGCCCGCTGTCCAGGTCGCTGCCGGGAATCTCGATCAGGCCGTCGGTGTAGAGCAGGAGCGTGGACCCCGGCGGCAGGGCGTGGGCGGCGCTCGGCCGCCGGACGCCGCCGCTCAGGCGGGCTCCGAGGAGCAGCCCCTGCCCGGCTTCGAGGTACTGCGCGTTGCCGTCGGGCGTCAGCAGCAGGGGCGGCGGATGCCCGGCACTGGTCCAGTGCAGTGTCCAGGGGCCGGTGTCCGGACCTTCCACCCGGGCGAGGACGAGGGTGGCCATCCGCACGGTGGTGATGGCGTGCATGGCGTCGTCGAGGCGGTCCACGACGGCACCGGTCGGCCCGGAGCGGTCCCAGGCGAGCGAGCGCAGGATGCCGTGCAGCTGCGCCATCCCGGCCGCGGCGGTCAGATCGTGGCCCACGACGTCACCGATGACGAGGGCGAGCGTGCCGTCCCGCAGCGGGAACGCGTCGTACCAGTCGCCACCCACCTGCGAGCCTGCCGGAGCGGGCTGGTACCGGGCGGCCAGCTGCATCCGGCCGTGCTCGGGCAGCGGAGGCAGGAGGTTGCGCTGCATGGCCTCGGCGACCGCGCGCTGCCGGCCGAACCGGCGGGCGTTGTCGATGACCAGGCCGACCCTGCGGCCGATGTCGCTCACCACGTCCAGGTCGCCGGTGCCGAAGGGCCGTGCCGGGTCGGTGCGGACCAGGGTCAGCGCACCGGTGACCCGCCGTCTGCTGCCCAGCGGCACCGTGATGACGGATGCCGCGCCGATCGCCCCGAGAAAGGCGCTGTGGGCGGTGGCCAGCGGGGAGTCGGGCAGTGCGTCCAGGTCCGCCCGGTCCTGTAGGACGGGACCGCCTCCGTTCAGTACCTGGACCAAGGCCGAGTGGGCCGCCTCCCCGGCCGGGGGCAGAAGACCACGCCGGTCCTCCTGCCCGGCGTCACGGCCCTCGGGGCCGGTCACCGCCACTCGGTGCACCTGACGGGAGCCGACCCGCAGGTCCACCGCGGCCCAGTCGGCAAGGCGGGGAACCAGGAGCCGGCTCAGCCGGGCGAGGGCCTCGTCCACCTCCAGGGTCTGACCGAGCACGTCGGTGATCTCCGCGACGAGTGTCAGACGTTCGGCGAGACTTTCCAGAGCGCTCGTGTAAGCGGCCCGCTCCACCCGCTCCGACTGCTCGGCCCGTTCCACCCGTTCCGCCCGTTCCGCCCGTTCCGCCCGTTCCGCCCGTTCCCTACGGGCACCCCGGTCCGCCGCGGTCTCGACGATCAGCAGCACCATGCCGCCGGAGCCGCCGGAGCCGCCGGAGCCGCCGGAGCCGCCGGA